>NZ_AZXF01000015.1 GCF_000515115.1 Nocardiopsis sp. CNT312 | reverse complement strand
CCGGGCAGGGTCCCGCCCGGGGTCAGGCCCGTTCGGTGGCCGGTTGCCGGGTGGAGACGTCGAGGACGGTGTCGCAGGCCTCGCGCACGGCGCTGTTGTGGGTGGCGATGACCACCGAACACCCTTCGGCGGCCATGGCGCGCAGGGTGTCGACCACCATCTGGCCGTTGCCCTCGTCCAGGGCGCCGGTGGGCTCGTCGGCCAGCACCAGGGACGGTTGCTTGACCAGCAGGCGGGCCAGGGCCACCCGCTGCTGTTCGCCGCCCGAGAGGTGGTGCACCCGCTCACGGGAGCGGCCGGCCAGCCCCACCCGCTCCAGGGCCTCGGCCTGGGCGGGCCGGTCGCGGCGGGCCACGTCCAGGTTCTCGCGCACCGTGGCGTTCTCCATCAGCGCGTAGTTCTGGAAGAGGTAGCCCAGGTGGTCGCGGCGGAAGCGGCGCCGCCCGCCGGCCCGCAGGCGGGTGAGGTCGCGTCCGCCGTGGCTGATGCTGCCGCCGGTGGGGGCCTCCAGCAGGCCCAGGCAGTTGAGCAGGGTGGTCTTGCCCGCCCCGGAGGGGCCGGTCAGGGCGAGCATCCGCCCGGGGGGCAGGTCGAGGTCCAGGCCCCGCCACAGGGTGCGGGCGCCGAAGGACTTGGACAGGTCGCGGACGGTGATCACGGCAGATCCCTTTCAGGCCTGGGCGGCGCCCTCACGGACGATACGGCGGTGGAAGTGTGCGAGTACGACGGTGACGATGACGGCCATGGCCGCAGCGATGCTACAGGAGACCGCCAGGGCCCTGTAGGCCCCCAGCACGTCGAACCCGAACACCGCTCCGGCGGGGTCGGCGAACGCGTGCAGGGTGGCGGCCAGGTCCGCGGCCGCCCAGCCGACGAGCACGCTCGCCAGCGCCGCCTCCACCGAGAGCATCAGCCGGTGCGTGGCCGCGAACGACCATCCGCTGATGTGGCGGGCGAAGACGTGCTGGGAGCGCGCACGCGCGTAGACCAGGCACGCGGCGGTGCTGGTCATGACGAGGACGGCTGCGGCCACGGCCAGGGTGACCGCGTTGATGCGCAGTTCCGTGGTGGCCTGCCGGTTGGCGGTGGCCATCGAGGTGGAGACGGATTCGACGGCGGTGACGTGGAACGACAGGCCGCGTTCGGCGACGGCGTGTTCGGCGACGCGGCGGTCCAGGAACAGCAGGCCCCCGCTCCTGGCGCTGATGGCGTACCACTCCTCCTCCAGCAGGCCGTTGGGGACGGCCAGGACGACCGGATCCTCCACGGTCGGGCGCAGGTTCGCGGTCAGGGGGTCGTAGGTGCCGTAGGTGAAGAAGGTGCGGCCCGGCGGGTAGCCGATGACGGGAACCCGTTCCGGCGCCGGGTCCGGGGAACGGAACCCGACCCAGGCGGTGGCCCCCTCGGCCAGTTCCCGTGCGGTGTGTGTGCTGGGGGAGGGGGTGAACACCCTCGGTACCCCGCCGCGGCCGTCGACGTCGGCGAGGACGCCTTCGCGTTCCAGGTAGGTCTCGTTGACGACCAGCACCGCCGAGCGGGCGCTGTGCCGGCCTTCGGGGAGGAGGGTCTCCAGGGGCTCCTGGAGCACTAGGACGGTGCGGCCCTGTGCGTCGGCCCGGCGCAGCCAGGGGCCGAGGAGGTCGCGGTCGGTCTCCACGAGTGCTCCGTAGTCGCCGGTGCCGCCGATGTAGAGCCGGGCCGCTCCCTGGACGCGGGTGATGTCGTCGGCGCCCACGGTATGGGCGTGCACCCTCTCCAGGGCGGTGACGGTGGCCGTGGCCGCGGCCACGGCCAGGACCAGCGCGCTCAGGCGCACGGTGTACACGGCGGCGGCCACGCCGCGGATCGGCATGTGTCCTTTGAGTGCGGTGGTCAGCGGGCTCCGGTGCAGGAGTCCCAGGGCCAGAGCGTGAGCGGCCAGGGCCACCAGGGCCAGCGCCGCCAGGATCCACGCTGACACCGCGGCCAGGCGCTGGTACTGGGCGAGCCCGTTGTAGAGCAGCAGGGCGAGAGCCGCGCAGGCGGTGAGGCAGGGCAGCAGCAGGGCCCACCACCGGCCGATCGCCGCCAGGTCCTTGCCGAGGATCCGCGGGTAGGAGTGGCCCGCCAGGCGTGCGACCGCGTAGGAGCGGGCGTTGAGCAGGACTCCGGCGCCGGCCGAGGTGGCCACCAGAACCGCGGTGACCGCGGCCGTCAGTGCGGTCTCGCCCCGCAACAGGTGGTCTGTCCACGGGAGCGGGGCGGGTGCCCTGCCGGCGGCGGTCTCCAGGCCCAGCTCCCTGAGTGCCTGTTGTACGTGTTCGGCCTCCTGGGGCGAGCCCATTCCGGCGAAACCGGTACGCAGGTCCTCGGTCTGCCATTCCTGCCAGGGGCGGACCTCGATGAGGGGTTGCGCGCTGAATCCGGGGTAGCCTTCGAGCAGCCATGTGTGTAGTGGGTGGGAGGGATCGAACGAGGTGGCGTAATAGGTGCGGCGCCCGTTGATGTCGTCTCTGTCGATCTCCACCGCCGCGATCGAAAGGCTGTTTTCCCTGGCGGTTTCCTCCAGCGCTTGGGATACCTCGACCCAACTCACGGAATTGCTGTCGTGTTCGATTCTGACGTAATGGCTTCCCATGGGTGGGGTGTCGAACCTCTGGTGCATGGCGAACACCACGAGGAACCCCAGCAGGAGCGCCATGGTGATGGCGGTGGCGTGGGCGAAGACGATGATCCTGTGCATGGTCCCGGAGAAGGTGGCGGAGGGCCCTGCCGGGCACGGCCCTCCTGGCTGTGTTCAGGCGGACCTCGCGGGAGGCGTGGGCCTCAGCACGAGGCCTCGTCGTTCCAGTAGGCCTGTTCGAGGTAGTCGCCGGTGTTGAGCAGGCCGGCCCTGGCCCACGACTTGGGGCCGCGTACGTCCCGGTCGGCGGCCACCACCGTTCCGACCTGCCTGACGGTGCGCTGGACGGTCGCCGAGTGGCACTCGGTGGGGTGGTAGTAGCGGGAGTGGGCGTAGTTGCTCTCGGTTCCGTAGCGCCAGGTGCCGCCGCCCACGTAGCGGGTGGTCAGTGCGGCGGCCGCGGTCGTCGTGGCGCCGATGGCGATGGCGGTGAGCAGGAGGGCGGAGAGGATGCGCTTGAAGGTGGCGGACACTGTTGCTCCGTTCGCGTTCAAAGGACTGTCCGGAATTGAGGGGGACGGCCGGCACTCCTTCCGCGGGAATCCGCGGCGGCGGTCGACTTTCCTCGTTCCTTCTCGGCACAAAGAAAACTAACAGTGCCCGCACGGGATCGGCAATGGCCAGGTCGCCTCTGTGGACAAGAAAAGGTATTTCATATTCCCTTGGAAATTAGATAAAATCGGTCAATCCGGATTTTTCGTCGGCATGCGGATCACCGAAAAACGGAAAACCATCGTCCCCGAACCCCGCTCCTCTCGGCGCGGCCGGCCACCGCCCCGAACCACGGCCTGGAGCCGGACGCGAACGACCTCGGTCCCCCGCCGCGGGGCGGCCGACGGCACGCGGCCGAAAGTCCGCAGCGCCGACCGGGGGCCGGAAGCCAATCCCGCCGGGAACCGAACCCGGACGCGCTTCCGTGCGTCTCTACCTCGTACCGGGGCCGCAGGCGACGAGGGGCCGCCTGCGGCCCCGCACACTCCGCCCGGTATCGACCGAACCGAGACAGTTCGTGCGACAGGCAATAGCATCGTGTGCCGTGGCACCTCTGACGACGAACGCCGCGGGCAGCGATCGCCCGAACACCGCACCCGTACGCGGAATCAACGTCGGCTACAGCGACCGCGGCACCGGATACCCCCTGCTGATGATCCACGGCCACCCCTTCGACCGCACCATGTGGACCCCCCAGACGGAGTTCATGTCCGCACACGGATACCGGGTCATCGCCCCCGACCTGCGCGGCTACGGCACGAGCACCGTCGTTCCCGGAACCACCACGCTGGAGGTCTTCGCCCGCGACCTGGCCGCCCTGCTCGACCACGCGGGCGCGGACACCGTGGGCGTGGTGGGCCTGTCCATGGGCGGCCAGGTCGCCCTGGAGCTGTACCGGCTCTTCCCCGACCGCGTCGACTCCCTGGTCCTGGCCGCCACCGACCCCCACCCCGAGGCCGAGCGCCGCCGCCTGGAGCGCCGCCGCCTGGCCGCCCTGCTCAGGGCCGAGGGCATGGCAGGCTACGCCGACCGGATGCTCGTGGGCATGATGAGCGCCGACAACGTCCGCCGCAGCCCCGACACGGCCCGGCACGTGCACACCATGATGCGCGGCACCGACCCCGAGGGGGCCGCCGCGGCCCTGCTGGGCCGCGCCCTGCGTCCCGACTACGTGCCCCTGCTCAAACGGGTGTCCTGCCCGACCCTGCTCGTGGCCGGACAGCACGACACCCTCACTTCCCCCGGGCTCACCGAGGCGATGCACGTGCTGGTGCCCGACTCGGTCGTGGAGATCATCGAGGGCGCCGCCCACCTGCCCAACCTGGAACGGCCCCAGGCCTTCAACCGGGCGGTGCACCGCTTCCTGCGCGACCGCACCTGTTCCTCGGAACGCTGACTCCCACAACACTCACACCAAGCAAAACAAGGACATATCGCAGCAAGAAGCCCCTCTTGTTCGGCGCGGCGGCCATGACAGGGGGCCACCATGGGAACCACCATGGCCCAGAGGCCGACCCTTGAGAAGGAGGTGGGCGGAGCGGGGGCACACCGCTCCGCGGATCATGGACCTTGGCTTTCTGCGACCTCTCTACGAAAGCGACGCCCCGATCGCCTCGGTGCACCTGGACACCAGCCGCGAGTCCAGGGACGCCGACAAGAAGATCGAACTGCGCTGGCGCCACCTGCGCGCCACACTGGACGCACTCGGTGCCGACCAGGCCACGCTCAACGCCCTGGAGACAGCCATCGTGGAGCACAACTCCCGCTCCTTCGGCACGCACGGACAGGCCCTGTTCGCCTCCCAGGGCGAACTCATCTCCGCCTACACGCTCACCGAGCCCCCGGACCAGGACCGCGCTACCTGGCTGCCGGTGCCCGACGCCCTGCCCGTGGCCATCGACCGCGGCCGCCACCTGCCCTACGTCGTGGTGGCGCTGGACCGCGTCAACGCCCACATCACCGCCTACCCCGCCTACCCCGCCGAAGGCCCCGCCTCCGAGCAGGACCTGACCGGTGCCTCCCTGCGGGGCCTGGACGTCACCAGCCGCGGCGGCCCCGGCAACCTCGGCGGCTACAACGGACGCTTCCCCGGCAAGCACGTCGCCCAGGAACTGTGGCGCGAGAACACCGCCAAGGTCGCCCACCACGTCCGCGAGGCCGTCGCCGACGTCGCCGCCGACGTCGTGTTCGTCGGCGGCGACGACGAGGCCATCGCCTACCTGCGCGACAACCTCGGCGAGCGCAGGACCGAACTGCCGATCGTGGTCCTGCCCGGCGGACGCGGTGGAACCGACGCCGAGGAACGCCTGCACCAGGCCGCCGCTGAGGCCCTGCACCAGTTCGTCACCAGCGACCAGGAGCGCGTGGCCGCCGACTTCCGGAGCAAGCTCGCCCACGAGCAGGCCGTGGCCGGAACCGAGCCGACCCTGCCCATGCTCTCGGAGGCTCGCGTGCGCACCCTGCTCATGGGGGCCGAACGCGACGCCGAGCCCCACTTGTGGGGCTCACGTACCGAGCCCGTCCTGGTCGCTGCCCAGCGCACCGACTTGGACCGCCCCGAGGCCGCCTTCCGCGCCCCGGCCAGCGCGCTCATGCTGCGCTCGGCGGTCATGACCGACTCCGACTTCACCGAACTGCTCGAGGACGGCGAGCCCACCACCGACAGCGGCGCCATCCTGCGCTTCGCCGACCCCTCCTGAGAAACATCGCCCCGGTGCGCCGCCCCGGCAACACTGTTGCCGTATGGGCAAGAATCCGTGCGCGGGGGAGGGTCCGCGGCTAGCGTGCGGGCCGAACCCACGAGGAAGGTGATGCACGGTGAGTACACGTCACGGGGTGGACGTCGCGGTCATCGGAGGCGGAGCGGCCGGGCTGAGCGCGGCCGTCACACTGGCACGGTCCCTGCGATCGGTGGTCGTCGTGGACGGCGGCGAGCCGCGCAACGCACCCGCAGCGGGAGCACACAACGTCCTGGGCCATGAGGGGATCGCCCCGCGCGACCTGCTCACGGCCGGCCGCGCGGAGGCGGACCGCTACGGAGCGCGCTTCCACGACGGCCGCGCCGTGGCCGCCCGGCACTGCGAGGGCGCCTTCGAGGTGGACCTGGACGACGGAGGAACCCTGCGGGCACGGCGGATCCTGCTGGCCACGGGCCTGGTCGACGAACTGCCCGACGTCCCCGGGGTCCGGGACCTGTGGGGCACCGACGTACTGCACTGCCCCTACTGCCACGGCTGGGAGGTGCGCGGCCGGCGCATCGGTGTCTTGGGCACCAGTGAGCTCAGCCTCCACCAGGCGCTGATGTTCCGCCAGCTCAGCGAACACGTCACGCTCTTCACCCACACCATGGGCAGCCCCGAGGACCAGGCGTGGGAGCAGATGGCGGCGCTGGACGTCCAGGTCGTGGAGGGCCCCGTGCGGATGCTGAGCACCGAGGGCGGGCGCCTCCGAGCCGTCGTCTTGGCCGAGGGGCACGCGTTCCCCGTGGACGCGGTGGCCGTCGCCCCCCGCTTCACCGCCCGCACGGACCTGTACGAACAGCTCGGCGGAGCAGCGGCCGACCACCCGATGGGCTCGTTCATCGCCACGGGTCCGATGGGCCGCACGGACGTGGAGGGGGTCTGGGCAGCGGGCAACGCCGCCGACCTGTCGGCGATGGTCTCCGTCTCGACCGGGGCCGGGGTGGCCGCCGCCGCGGCGATCAACGCCGACCTGGTCGCCCAGGACGCCCGGGCCGCTGTCCGTGCCCGGCGCGCCGCCGCGTCCTGAGCCCGCCCGCACCCGCCCAGCGCCTGGCGGTTCCGGGCGGGTGCGGCCGAACGCGCACAGCCGCTCGGCGACCGGTGCTCCCCCCGCCCCGTAGCAACCGTCCGGGAGCGGGGCTTCCCTCCCGCTCCTCCCCGCGCGGAGCCGCGCACGACGACCCTTGAAAGTTTTTGCAGTAGAACTCCACCAAGGTATCTGTAGTGCCACTCCAGTCAAGCCGTAGGATGCGGGCATGGACGCACACACCGTCGACGGACGCACCGCCCGGTCCCGGGCCACCCGCGCCCGGGTGGCCACCGCCGCCGCACGGCTGTTCACCGAACGCGGCTACGCCGCCACCAGCATCCAGAGCATCGCGGCCGAGGCCGGGGTGGCCGCCCAGACCGTCTACTACGCCTTCGGTACCAAGTCGGCGGTCCTCAAGCACGCCTTGGACCACGCCGTGGCGGGGGACGCCGCACCCGTGGCGACGCTGGATCGGCCCTGGGTGCGCCGGGCCCTGGAGGCGCCCGACGCCCGCGGTCAGATCCGGCTGCACACCGTCGGCACCGCCTCGGTGATGGAGCGCCTCTCTCCCCTGTCGGAGGTCCTGCGGGGCGCGGCCGACTCCGACGACGAGCTGCGCGCGCTGTGGCACGCCAGCGTCGACCAGCGCCGGACCGTGCAGCGCACCTTCACCGAACGGCTCCGCGAACGCGGGGCGCTCCGGCCGGAGCTGTCGGCCGACGAGGCCGCCGACACCTGCCTGGCCCTGCTCAGCCCGGAGGTGTTCATCCTCTACACCCGCCACTGCGGCTGGAGCGTGCGGCGCTGGCGCACCTGGGCCGAGCAGGGCCTGACGCGGCACCTGACCGAGTTGTCCACCGCGCCGGAGCAGGGGTGAACGGCTCCGGCGCTCAGCCGCGGCCCAGGCCCAGGCGGACCAGCAGTTCGGCCTCGGTGATGATGTCGATGCGCTGCCCGCGCTCGCGGTAGGCCTGCGCCCGCAGGTGCTTGGCCGTCTTTCCCGGGCCGCTGTGGGCTCCCACCACGAGCACGTCGGTCGTCCTCGTGACGTTCTTGGCGGGCCGCCCGCCCGCTTCGGCCACGCGCCGCCACACCTGTGGCTTGTCCATGGCGGCCAGGTCCCCGGACACGCACACGACCCTGCCGAACAGGGGGCCGCGGGGGTCGGCCTCGGGGCAGGGATCGGGCAGCACGGCGCGGGCGTGGCTCTGCCAGCGCTCGAAGTCCCCGGCCGGGGCGAGGGGTGCGGCCGTCACCGGTGCGGGCGCGGTCGGGGCCGCCGCCTCCAGGCGTGCCACCGGTGTCCCGGTGGCACGGGCCAGCTCCTCCAGGCAACCGGTGCCGTGGCGGCCCAGGGCCGCGACCACGATGCGGGCGCACGCCTCGGCGTCGTGGTCGGCACGGTGGTGGTGGCGCATCCGGTGCCCGATGTGGGAGCACACCGTCGGCAGGCGGTGGTCGCCCAGTTCCGGCCAGGTACGGCGCGCCAACGCGAGCGTGCACACGTACTCCAGCTCCGGCCGCCCCGCACCCGTGTGAGCGCACGCACTGCGCACCACCCCCATGTCGAAGGCGGCGTTGTGCGCCACCAGCACACCGCCGTCGACGAAGTCCAGGACGCTGTGCCACACCTGCTCCCAGCCAGGGGCGCCGGTGACGTCGGCGGCGGTGATCCCGTGGACCGCGGTGTTGCGGGCGGAGAAGCGCGAGACCGGTTCGGGCGGGCGGATCAGCGTGGAGAAGCGCTCCACCGGCGCGCCGTCGGCCACGCGCACGAGCCCGACCGCGCAGGCGCTGCCCCGGTCCTGGTTGGCGGTCTCGAAGTCGATCGCGGTCCAGGTGCGCGGCACCGAGCACCTCCTGTGCGTCGTTCGCGGACGGGAACCCGTCGCAGACTACCGCTCCGCGAACGCCCGGACGTCCGGTTCCCCGCAAACGGACCTCAAGTTAGGGGTACATGTGATAAAAAGTTAGGCATGTCGAACTTCAGAGGTAACCACTCCTCACATGCCGGTCCGGTGGTGCTGGGATCCGCCGCCCTCGCCCTCACCGCCTGCGCCACTTCCGCCGCCCCCGCGGCCGACGATGACCGCCCCCTGGTCCTGACCACCTTCACCGTCATCGCCGACATGGTCCGCAACGTCGCCGACGACCGCGTCCAGGTCGCCTCCATCACCCGCCCCGGTGCCGACATCCACCTCTACGAACCCACCCCCGACGACCTCGTCCGCGGCCAGGACGCCGACCTCATCATCGAGAACGGCATGGGCCTGGAGGCCTGGTTCCGCCAGTTCACCGAACGCCTGGACGCCCCCACCGCACGCATCAGCGACGGCATCGACCCCCTGCCCATCACCTCCGGCGACTACGAGGGCGAGCCCAACCCCCACGCCTGGATGTCACCCGACAACGCCCTGGTCTACGTCGACAACATCCGCGACGCCCTCACCGAACTCGACCCCGAGGGCCGCGACGCCTACGCGCAGGCCGCCGCCGACTACCGGGAGCGGATCGAGGAGGTCGGCACCTACCTCGACACCCGCCTGGCCGACGTCCCCGACACCAGCCGCGCCCTGGTCACCTGCGAGGGTGCCTTCTCCTACCTGGCGCGCGACGCCGACCTGACCGAGATGTACCTGTGGCCGGTCAACTCCGAGGGCGAGGCCACCCCCCAGCAGACCGCCGCCGTCACCGAGTTCGTCCGCGACAACGAGGTGCCCGCCCTCTTCTGCGAGTCCACCGTCAACGACTCCACCCAGCGCTCGGTGGCCCGCGAGAGCGGTGCCCGGATGGGCCAGACCCTCTACGTCGACTCCCTCTCCGACCCCGACGGCCCCGTCCCCACCTACCTCGACCTGATCCGACACGACGCCGAAGCCATCGTCGACGGCCTCACCGGCACCCCCTGACAAGGAGTCGCCCATGACACCCGCCATCGAGGTCACCGACGCCACCGTCCGCTACGGCGACGTCCTCGCCCTGGACGGCGTCAGCCTCACCGTCCCCCGGGGCCGGGTCTGCGGCCTGCTCGGCACCAACGGCTCGGGCAAGTCCACCCTGTTCAAGACCGTCCTGGGCCTAGTGCGCACCGACCGCGGCCGCGTCCACGTCCTGGGCCGCACCAGCGCCGCCGCCCGCCGCGCCGGCCTCATCGGCTACGTCCCCCAGTCCGAACAGGTCGACTGGGCCTTCCCCGTACGCGTGCACGACGTCGTCATGATGGGCCGCTACGGCCGCATGGGGCCACGCCGCCGCCCCCGTCCCGACGACCGCCGCGCCGTCGAGGCCGCCCTGGAGCGCACCGGCCTGGCCGAACTGGCCGAACGCCGTATCGGCGCCCTCTCCGGCGGCCAGCGCAAACGCGCCTTCGTCGCCCGCGCCCTAGCCCAGGAGGCCGACGTCCTGCTGCTCGACGAACCCTTCGCCGGCGTCGACCGCCGCTCGGAGGAGACCATCGTCGACCTGTTGCGCTCCCTGCCCGCCGAGGACACCACCCTGCTGGTGTCCACCCACGACCTTGCCCAGGTCCCCCGCCTGTGCGACGACGCGCTCCTCCTGCAGCGGCGCGTCCTGGCCCACGGCACCCCCGCCCACGTCCTGCGCCCCGAGGTCCTCATGGAGGCCTTCGGAGTCCGCACCGCGCCGGAAGCCGCCTGATGGACACCCTCACCGTGCTCGCCCAGTGGTTCGCCCAGCCCCTGCAGTTCGAGTTCATGCGGCGCGCCCTGCTCGTGGCCGTCGTCGCCGGCGTGGCCTGCGCCGTCCTCTCCTGCTGGCTCACCCTGGTCGGCTGGTCCCTCATGGGCGACGCCGTCTCCCACGCCGTCCTGCCCGGCGTGGTCCTGTCCTACCTGTTCGGGCTGCCCTTCGCCGTCGGAGCCCTGGTCTTCGGCTCCGGGTCGGTCGCCCTCATCGGCACCGTCAACCGCACCTCACGCGTCAAAGAGGACGCCGTCATCGGCGTGGTGTTCACCGCCATGTTCGCCCTCGGCCTCGTCCTGGTCTCCCGCGTCCCCAGCCAGACCGACCTGTCCCACATCCTCTTCGGCAACGTCCTGGGCGTCTCCGACACCGACATCCTCCAGATCCTCGTCCTGGCGGCGGCCGTGCTCGCCGTGGCCTGGTACAAGCACCGCGATCTCACCCTGTACGCCTTCGACCCCGTCCACGCCCACGCCCTGGGCATCAGCCCGCGCCTGATGGAGACCCTCCTGCTGGGGATGCTCTCGGTCACCGTCGTCGTCGCCCTCCAGGCGGTCGGCATCATCCTGGTCGTGGCCATGGTCATCATCCCCGGCGCCACCGCCTACCTGCTCACCGACAGGTTCGAGCGCATGCTCGCCCTGGCCGCCGCCGTGGCCGCGGCCGCCGCGGTGGCCGGTGTCTACGCCAGCTTCCACCTCAACGTCTCCACCGGCGGGTCCATCGTGCTCGCCCAGGCGTCGGCGTTCGCCCTCGCCTACCTGTTCTCCCCCCGCCAGGGAGTGCTCTGGCGGAGACGGCGCCCGGCCCGCACCGTCCGCTGAGCCCGCCGCGTCCGTGACGGCGACCGATCCCGCCGCCGGGCGGTACTACCCTTGTGTCCTTCGCACTCCACGCCCTGCCCCGCGTGCTCATCCGAGGCAAGGAAAGGGGACCGGGTGAAGGAACGGATCGAACAGGCGGTGCGCAGTCTGCGCGGCCTCGCCCTAGGCGAGGCCTACGGGCGTCGGCGCTCTCGCACCGGCGACGGGGAGCGGGGGGCCGACGCCGGGCCCCGGCCGCAGGAGGGGTCCTGGCCCTGGGGCGACGGCACCGCGACGGCGCTGTCGGTACTCTCCTGTCTGGCCGAACACGGCCGCACCGACCAAGAGCACCTGGCCGCCGACCTCGCCGCTGACGGCCAGGACGGCGAGGAGCCCCACAGCAGCGGGGCAGCGGTGCGCGTCGCCCCGCTGGGCGCCTACTTCGCCGACGACCTCGGCCGGGTCCCCGCCGAGGCCGCCCGCTGCGCGGTGGTCACCCACACCCGCCCCGAGGCCGTGGCCGGTGCGGTCGCCGTCGCGCTGGCCGCCGCCCTGGCCGCGGCCGGAGGCGACCGCACCGCGCCCGGCCGCCCGTCCTTCCTCGACCAGGTCTCCGAGCGGCTCGAACCCTCCGAGGTGCGCTCGGGGCTGCGTCGCGCCGCGCGCCTGCCCGCCAGCACCGCGCCCGAGCAGGCCGCCCGGGCGCTGGGCGGGGGCGCGGACCTGTCGGCGCCCGGCACCGTCCCCTTCGCCCTGTGGTGCGCCGCCGAGGGCCTGGACGACACGGGGGGTACGCTGCGCCGCGCGGTGGCCGGGACGCGGTTCCCCGACGCTGCCAGTGCGATCGCCGGGGGAGTGGCTGCGGCCCGCTCCGGCGTCGCGGGCGTCCCGCAGGGCTGGCGGCAGGCGTGTGCGGACCTGCCCGCCTGGGTCGAGGCCCTGTCCCCGGCCCGGTAGGGCGCGGGGAGCGGACCGCGGCAGGGGCCACGGTCCGCCTACAGCAGGATCGCCAGTTGACGGGCCTGGGCCACCAGTACGCCCGTGCTGTCCCAGATCTCCATGTCCTCCTCGTGGAACCCGCCGTCCACGTGCCGCGTGAAGGCCCGGCAGGCCAGCCACCCCGGAGCGGGTCGGGCCCGCACGTGTGTGGTCAGCTCCACGGTCACGGTGTTGTACGCCCCGATCTGGGTGACCGCGGGGACAGCGAAGTCCGCCATCGCGGGCAGGGCGTGTACGTCGGCCTGGCGGCCGTCAGCGAAGCGCATCCAAAACTCCATCTGCGGATCGCCGTCGGTGCGCCCGTCCAGGAAGGCGGGGCGCTCCGAGTAGCGGTACTCGACCCGCAGTCCGATGGTGTTGGGCCCCACGTCGGCGAACTCCCGCACGTGTGCGCACTCCTGCGGGTCGGGCAGCCCTGGCGGCCCCTGCGTGTGCAGCCGCGGCCCCTGGGCGGGGGAGAGGTCGCCGTAGGTGGCGGTGGCGCGCACGACCTCCTTGCCGCCCTGGGACAGGGACGCCTGGCCGGTAGCGGTGCGGCGGCCCTCGCGGACGGTCTCGGTGCGGATCTCGGCCGGTCCCGGGGCGGCCGGCCGCAGGTAGAACGCCGACACCACCAGCGGGTCGGGCTGGCTGAGGCTCTGGCGCAGGGCGTTCAGCGCGGTGGCGAGCACGTACCCGCCGTTGGGGTGGGTGGTGAACGTGGTCCAGCCATCGGTGAGCACGGCTGTGAAGACGCCGTCGGTGTCCTTCTCGACGCGGGTGTCGCGGTCGAACTCGAAGCCGGCGGCGGTGGGGTCAAGGCTCATGAATGTATATTACCGACCGGTCAGAATGTCAGGCGTCCCACGACGCCCGAACGGCCCGCCTTGACCCCGACGCCGCGTCAGCCCCTAGCGTCGTACCCGCGCAGCCGCGGGCGGCCGGACCGGGGGAGGGGAAGGCACCGATGGGGCACGCCGCGGGCGAGGCCGCCCGCCTGAGCGGCCAGACCGTGCACGCCCTCCACCACTACGACCGCATCGGCCTGCTCACACCGGCCGGGCGCACCCCCTCCGGCTACCGCGACTGCAGCGACACCGACCTGGAGCGCCAGCACCGCCTGGCCACCGAACGCATCGACCGCCTGCGCACCGTCGCACGCGCCCTGGAACACCTCTTGGAGGCCGACACCGTGGAACTGGACCTGACCGCCGCCCAGCGACTCGAACTCTTCGGCGACTTCGACGTGGACACCCACACCGAACAGGCCAGACGCCGCTGGGGGTCCACCCCCGCATGGGAGCAGTCCTGCCGCCGCACCGGATCCCGCACCGCCCAGGACTGGCAGCGCATCAAGGACGAGTCCGACCGGATCTACCGTGCCCTGGCCCATGCCATGGACGGGGGCGCACCCCCCGACGGCCCCGTCGCCACGGACCTGGCCCAGGCCCACCGCGACCACATCACCCGCTGGTTCTACGACTGCGCGCCCGAGGTCCACCGGGGGCTGGGCCGGATGTACGTGGAGGACCCGCGTTTCACCGCCGCACTGGACACCTACGGCCGTGGGCTGTCCGCCTACCTGTGCGCGGCCTTCGCCGCCAACGCCGACCGCCGCGAGCCCTGAACCGCCTCTCCCGGCACCGCACGGCGGTGGTCCGCGCCGCACGGGTACGGTGCGGACCACCAAAGATCCATGTTTTCGTGAATTCACGAGAACGTGTACTCTAGTGGCATGCTCGCCCTCGCCACCGGAATCGACGCGCTGGCCCGCTTCGGCCGCGCCCTGGCCGACCCCCTGCGCTGCCGCATCCTGCTCGCCCTGCGGGAAAGCCCCGCACACCCCGCCGACCTCGCCGAGCAGCTGGACGTCAGCCGTACCCGCCTGTCCAACCACCTGGCCTGCCTGCGCGACTGCGGCCTGGTCGTCGCCGTCCCCGTGGGCCGCCGCTCCCGCTACGAACTCGCCGATCCCCGCCTGGCCCACGCCCTGGACGACCTGCGCGCCGCCGTCCTGGCCGTGAACACCGACCAGGCCTGCACCGACGACCAGAGAACGTGCTGATGACCGCCCCACCACCCACCGACCAGCGCCGCGCGGCCCTGACCCGACGCATCCGCCTCCTGGTCGCCGCCACCATCGCCTACAACCTCGTCGAAGCCGTCGTCGCCCTGTCCGCCGGCGCCCTCGCCTCTTCCACCGCCCTCATCGGATTCGGCCTGGACTCCCTCATCGAGGTGTCCTCGGCCGCCGCCGTGGCCTGGCAGTTCTCCGCACGCCGACCCGAGGTACGCCAGGCCCGCGAACGCCGGGCGCTGCGCGTCATCGCCGTGTCGTTCTTCGCACTGGCCGCCTACGTCACCTTCGACGCCCTGCACACCCTCCTCCTCGGCGGCACCGAGGCCGCCCCCTCAGCCGTGGGCATCGCCGTCGCCGCGCTGTCGGTGGTGATCATGCCCGCGCTGTCCCTGGCCCAGCGCCGCACCGGGACCGCACTCGGCTCGGCCTCGGCGGTGGCCGACTCCAAGCAGACCCTGCTGTGCGCCTACCTGTCCGCGGCCCTGCTCGTGGGCCTGCTCGCCAACGCACTGCTCGGATGGGCGTGGGCCGACCCGGCCGCCGCCCTGTTCATCGCGGCCCTGGCCCTCAGGGAGGGCCGCCGGGCCTGGAAGGGCGAGGGCTGCTGCGCCCCGACCGGAATCGCCCTGGCCGTCACCCCCGGCACCGACGCGTGCTCCTGCCGCCACTGACCCGCGCGGCCCCGCGCCCTCATCAACCGGTACACCGAGGACCAGCGCCGACACGTATCGTCCTTCGATGAGGTCCTTGACCTGGCACGCGCTCCACCCCGCCGCGCTGAGGGAACGGGGGCGCCGCGGGAGGGCAGGCCGCTCGCCCGCGGCCAAAGACCAGGGCGAACGCCGCCGGGGGCCGATCAGGGCCAGAGCGGGTCAATTCTCGGTGCACCAGGTTTGCAGTCGTTCCCAAGCGGTCAGTGTGAACACCGAGAGTCATCAAACCTTGCTTTCCGTGATTCGGAGGCTCACCCATGACCGACGACAAAGAACAGGACGCCAAGAACCGGCTCCTGGAAGCATCCCGGACCGACTCGGCGGGCCCCCTCACCACCGATACCGGTGTCCGTGTCGAGGACACCGACAACGCGTTGAGCGTCGGCGAGCGCGGTCCGACCCTGCTGGAGGACTTCCACGCCCGGGAGAAGATCACCCACTTCGACCACGAGCGCATCCCGGAGAGGGTCGTGCACGCCAGGGGTGCGGGCGCCTACGGCCACTTCACGCCCTACGAGGACCTGTCCGACGTGACGTCCGCGCACTTTCTGAGCGGCCCCGACGTCACCACACCGGTCTTCGTCCGCTTCTCCACCGTGGCGGGCTCCCGCGGGTCGGCGGACACAGTGCGCGACGTCCGGGGCTTCGCGGTCAAGTTCTACACCACGCAGGGCAACTACGACCTGGTCGGCAACAACATGCCGGTCTTCTTCATCCAGGACGGCATCAAGTTCCCGGACTTCGTGCACGCGGTCAAACCGGAGCCCCACAACGAGATCCCGCAGGCCCAGTCCGCCCACGACACCCTGTGGGACTTCGTGGGCCTGCAACCGGAGACCACCCACATGATGATGTGGCTGATGTCCGACCGCGCGATCCCGCGCAGCTACCGGACCATGCAGGGCTTCGGAGTCCACACCTTCCGGTTCGTCAACGCCCAGGGCCGGGGCACCTTCGTCAAGTTCCACTGGACGCCCCTGCTCGGCACGCACTCGCTGGTCTGGGACGAGGCCCAGCGCATCCAGGGCAAGGACCCCGACTACAACCGCCGCGACCTGTGGGAGGCCATCGAACGCGGCCAGTACCCCGAATGGGAGCTGGGTGTGCAACTGGTGCCCGAGGAGGACGAGCACCGCTTCGCCTTCGATCTGCTGGACGCCACGAAGATTATCCCCGAAGAGGAAGTCCCGGTCAGGCCGATCGGAAGACTGGTCCTGAACCGCAACCCGGACAACTTCTTCGCCGAGACCGAGCAGGTCGCCTTCCACACGGCCAACGTGGTCCCGGGCATCGACTTCACCAACGACCCCCTGCTCCAAGCCCGCAACTTCTCCTATCTGGACACGCAGTTGCTGCGCCTGGGCGGCTCCAACTTCCAGCAAATACCGGTCAACCGACCAGTGGCGCAGGTGAGCAACAACCAGCGCGACGGGTTCGCCCAGCACCGAGTGCACCGCGGGCGGACCTCGTACTTCCCGAACTCCCTGGGCGGCGGCTGCCCGGCCCTGGCCGACGAGAGCGTCTACCGGCACTACACGGAGAAGTTGGAAGGCCGCAAGGTCCGGCAGCGTGCGGAGAGCTTCAAGGACCACTACTCCCAGGCGCGGCTGTTCCTCAACAGCCTCTCCCACTGGGAGCGGGACCACCTCGTCGCCGCCTTCCGCTTCGAACTCGGCAAGTGCGAGGAGCTCGGGGTGCGCCGACGCGTGGTCGCCAACCTGGTCAACGTCGACTACGCCCTTGCCGCTGACGTCGCCGAGGGCATAGGGGTGGAACCGCCCCAGGAACCCGAGACCGCCACCGGTCCCGCCCCCGCCTCACCCGCTCTCAGCCAGGCCAACACCGCCTTCGGCGCCCTGACCGGACGCCAGGTCGCGGTCCTGGTCGCTCACGGGGTGGACAGCACGGCCGCCGAGGCGCTGCGCGACTCCCTCACGGCCAGGGGGGCTGTCGTGGAGATGCTCGCGCCACTGGACGGGGAGGTACGTACCCGCGACGGCGCAACCCTGCAGGTAGACCGCGCCCACACCACCGTGTCCTCGGTGCTCTACGACGCCGTGGCGGTTCCGGGCGGCGAGGTCGAGGCGCTCACCGTGGACGGCGCGGCCCGGCACTTCGTCCTGGAGGCGTACAAGCACCACAAAGCGATCGCTGCGATCGGTGCCGGAGCCGCACTGCTCAACGGCCCCGGGGTGCCCGAGTCGCTGTCGCGCCCCGTCCAGGGAACGGACAGCACCCACGGCGTGGTGCGGTCGCCCGACGCCGACCACGAACTCACCGAGGAGTTCGCCCGGCTGATCGGCCTGCACCGCCACTGGGACCGGCCCACCGACGGCGTCGGCGCCTGATACCCGCCCCTCCCACACACGGGAGGGGCTCCGGCGGCGGCGCACGGACACCACGCGCCGCCGTCCGCGTTTCAGCTCGGCTGGATCTCCCCGCCGGTCGGGGCGAGGGTCTCACCCGTGTAGTAGGACGAGAGGCGCCCGCTCGCGAAGAACACGTACGAAGGGGCGATCTCGTCTGGATCGGCGGCCCGGCCCATGGGCGCCTGCGCACCGAAGCCCTCGGTACCGCGCTCGCCCAGCGTTGCGGGGATCAGCGGCGTCCACACCGGCCCCGGGGCCACACAGTTCACTCGGATGCCCCGCCCCCGCAGGGCCTTGGACAGTGACAGGGACAGGTTCATGACCGCGGACTTGCTCGCCGCGTAGTCGATCAGCGAGTCATTTGCCCCGCAGACCGTTGACCGAGCCGGTGATGATGATGGCTCCCCCCTCGGACATGTACGGGAGCGCCTCGCGGATCGTCCAGAACACCCCCATCACGTTGACGTCGAACGTCCGGCGCAGAACCTCCGTGCTCAGGTCCGTGAAGTCGTCGACCGGGCTCTGGGTGGCAGCGTGCTCCACCAGCACATCGATGCCGCCCAACTCCTCGGCGGCCCGGCGCACCAGCTCAGAGCAGTGGGACTCATCGGCCACATCGCCCCGGACCGCAACCGCGCGGCGTCCCTCCCTCTCCACCAGGCCAACCGTGTGCCGGGCCTCCTCGTCCTCACTCAGGTAACCGAAGACCACGTCCGCACCCTCCTTGGCGAACGCCACCGCCACGGCACGGCCGATCCCGGAGTCGCCCCCCGTGATCAGCGCCCGGCTGCCCCGCAGCAGCTCCCCGCCTTCGTATCCGCGCATCTCGTCACGGGGCTGAGGCTCCATGGGGCCGGTCCGTCCGGGGTGGTCCTGGCTCTGGGCCGGCGGCTGTCTGTCACCCATCTCCCTCTCCCCCCGCTCGCCCTCCGTCTCCGCGGCGCGGAGGGACCCCCCTGAGCCGGACCCGGACGCGACCGCCGACCACCGCTGCCTCCAGGCTCTCCAGCGCCGCCGTTGCGGGCCCGTGGACGACCGAACCGTCGTCGACACGGAACTCACTGCCGTGCCACGGGCACCGCAGGCACCCGTGCGCCAGGGTGCCCTCCGCCAGCGGCGCGCCCCTATGGGGGCACGTCCCGATCAGGGCGCGCACGGTCGCACCCGACCGCACGACCACGATCGGCGTACCGTTCACCCACGCCTGCCCCAACTCGCCGTCGGCGAAGCCGTCGAGGGCGCCGAGGTCGCTCCACTGCGCCGGTATGCGGTCGAGCAGGTGGTCCGCGTGGTTGGCGCCCACCGCCCGGTAGTAGGCGAGGTGGCCGCCGAGGGATCCACCCTCACCGACCGCGCCGAGGCCTGCCAGGGCCAGGGCGAGGCCCCACCCGTCCCGGCCGCGAGTACGCGCCAGCGAGGAGGCCCCGAAAAGCAGCATCCCGCAGCCATTGGCCGCGGCGTGGACCACGCCGACGCGCTTGTGCCGCCTGTGCTCGCTGGACAGGTCGACCAGTCCGCTGAACGCGGCCGGCAGCGAGCTCAGCAGCCCGACGTTGATCAGGGCGTGCGCTCCGGCCCGGTGGTCACCGGGCAACAGGTCCAACAGTGTCGCCGACAGCCACGCGCCCAGGGGCAGATGTACCGCGAGCGGATGCACCGGATGCCCGAGGTGGACACCGTTCACCAGGTCCCGCACGGGTCCGTCGGGTACCGTGTCGGCCAGCTCCTGGAGCCGGTCCGCCGCCGGATCGAGTCGTTCCTCGCGCTCGATCGTGCGTACGCGTTCTCCGAGTCTCATGGCAGGGCCACTACCCACAGCCCTCGCCATCATGCGGGCCCAGCCCATCTCACACCGTTTGTGAACTGGGATTTTATCCCGGCAAGCCGCCTTCGGGCAGAGCGGTGCCGACCATCGGCCCCCACCGCCCCGAAGGCTCTGGCCAGGAGTGGTGCGGGTGACCGCGGCCAACACCGCATCCGTACCGTGCGCACTCCAAAACACGCCGTGAGGGCGGGGTTCTCACCGCCTCGATGACCGTCGGGTGAGACGACTGTTTCTCGCGTGTTACGGCCGGACACCTCCAGGCAACGCGCCCTTCCTACCTTCGGTTTCGTCAACACCACCGAGTAGGAAGGGCCGGCCGTGACCCCCGAAGCCGGAACACGCACGGGCAAGCACTGGATCAGCGACTGGGATCCGGAGAACGACAGGTTCTGGAACACCACCGGCCGACCCATCGCCAAGCGCAACCTGTGGGCGTCCATCTTCTCCGAGCACATCGGCTTCTCCGTCTGGAGCTTCTGGTCGGTGCTCGCCCTGTTCATGACGCCCGACGCCGGATTCGACTGGGCGCCCGAGCAGAAGTTCCTGCTCGTGTCGATCGTCTCCCTCGTCGGTGCCGTCCTGCGCATCCCCTACACCCTGGCCGTGCCCATGTTCGGCGGGCGCAACTGGACGATCATCTCCTCGATCACCCTGCTCGTGCCCACCCTGCTGGCCGTCTACCTCATCCAGCACCCCGAGACGCCCTACTGGGTGTTCGTGGCCCTGGCCGCCACCGCGGGCGTAGGCGGAGGCAACTTCTCCTCCTCCATGGCCAACATCAACTTCTTCTTCCCCGAGAAGGAGAAGGGCTGGGCCCTGGGCATGAACGCCGGCGGCGGCAACATCGGCGTCGCCACCGTCCAGCTCGTCGGCCTAGCCATCATCGCCGTCTTCACCGTCGAAGGCGGAGCGCTCGTCCCACTGTTCTACGTGCCCTTCATCCTGCTGGCCATCTGGGTGGCCTCTCGCGGCATGCACAACCTCACCAGCGCCAAGCCCGACATCAGCGCCCAACTGGCCGCCACCAAGGACCGCCACTTCTGGATGATGTCGGTGCTCTACATCGGCACGTTCGGCTCCTTCATCGGCTTCGGCTTCGCCTTCGGCCTGCTGCTGCAGAACCAGTTCGGCCTCCAGCCGCTCCAGGCCGCCATGGTCACCTTCCTCGGCCCGGCCATCGGCTCCCTCATCCGCCCCATCGGCGGCAAGATGGCCGACCGCTTCGGCGGCGCCCGCGTCACCCTGCTCAACTTCCTGGCCATGGTCGCCGGCACCGGAGTCGTCATCTTCTCCATCAACGCCGACCACCTCGCCCTGTTCGTCTCCGCGTTCATCGTGGTGTTCGTCCTCACCGGTGTCGGCAACGGCTCCACCTACAAGATGATCCCCTCCATCTACGCCGCCAAGGCCCAGAACGCCATCGCCGAAGGCGCGCCCCGCGAGGACACCCTGGCCTTCAACAAGCGCGTCTCCAGCTCCATGCTCGGCCTCATCGGCGCCATGGGAGCCCTGGGCGGCGTCGGCATCAACCTCGTCTTCCGCGAGTCCTTCGCCTCCACCGGCTCCGCCGCACCCGGCTTCATCGCCTTCCTGATGTACTACCTGGTGTGCGCCGCCCTGACCTACCTCGTCTACATGCGCACCCCTGCCCTGACCGCCACCGCCCAGGCCACCACCACGGAGACGGCTGCACGATGACCCAGGCCCCGAGCACCCGGACCCACTGCCCCTACTGCGCCCTGCAGTGCGCCATGCACCTGCAGCCGGCAGACGACGGCACCCTCACCGCCCGCCCGGCCGACTTCCCCACCAACCGGGGAGGCCTGTGCCGCAAGGGGTGGACCTCCGCCGAGGTGCTCACCGTCCCCGACCGCCTCACCAGGCCCCTGATGCGCAAAGACCGCAACGCGGACCTGGTCGAGGTGGACTGGAACACCGCCCTGGACCACATCGCCGAACGCCTGCTCACCCTCCGGGCGGAGTCGGGTCCCGACACGGTGTCGGTGTTCGGCAGCGGCGGCCTCACCAACGAGAAGTCCTACGCCCTGGGCAAGTTCGCCCGCCTGGCACTGGGCACCTCCCAGATCGACTACAACGGCCGCTTCTGCATGTCCTCGGCCGCCGCCGGCAGCGTCAAGGCCTTCGGCCTGGACCGGGGCATGCCCTTCCCCCTCACCGACGTCGGCACCTGCGAGGTCGTCCTGCTGGCCGGCGCCAACCCCGCCGAGACCATGCCCCCGATGATGGGCCACCTGTCCGCACCCACCCTCATCGTCATCGACCCCCGCCGCTCCGCCACCGCCCAGGCCGCCCTCGCAGGCGGCGGCATGCACCTGGCCCCCCGACCCGGCACCGACCTCGCCTTGGCCCTGGGCCTGCTGCACGCCGCCCACATCGGCGGCCACACCGACCGCGACTACGTCGCCGCCCGCACCACCGGCTTCGACCACACCTGGGAACACGCCGCCGCCTGGTGGCCCGAACGCACCGAGCAGGTCACCGGCGTCCCCGCCACCCAGATCCGCGCCGCCGCCGACCTGCTCGGCCAGGCCGCGGCCCACCGCTCCGCCTACATCCTCACCGGCCGCGGCACCGAACAGCACTCCAAGGGCACCGACACCGTCTCCGCCTGGATCAACCTCGCCCTGGCCCTGGGCCTGCCCGGCCGCCAGGGCAGCGGATACGGCTGCATCACCGGCCAGGGCAACGGCCAGGGCGGCCGCGAACACGGCCAGAAGGCCGACCAGCTCCCCGGCTACCGCAAGATCGACGATCCCGCCGCCCGCGCCCACGTCGCCGGCGTGTGGGGCGTGGACCCCGACACCCTGCCCGGCCCCGGACGCTCCGCCTTCGAACTCCTCGACGCCCTCGGCGACGGCGGCGGGCCCCGCGCCATGCTCCTGTTCGGCTCCAACCCCGTCGTCTCCGCACCCGACACCGACCGCGTCCGCGCCCGCATCGCCTCCCTGGACTTCCTCGTCGCCGCCGACTTCGTCCTGTCCGAGACCGCCGCCATGGCCGACGTCGTCCTGCCCACCGCCCAGTGGGCCGAGGAATCGGGCACCATGACCAACCTCGAAGGGCGCATCCTGCGCCGCAGCCGCGCCACAGCGCCCCCCGCAGGCGTGCGCACCGACCTGGAGATCCTCTCCGCGCTGGCCACCCGCCTGGGACAGCCCGCCCAACGCTTCCCCACCGACCCCGACACCGTCCTGGCCGAACTCGGCCGCGCCTCCTCCGGCGGCGTCGCCGACTACTCCGGCGCCACCCCCCAGCGCCTCGACGACGGCGAAGCCCTCTACTGGCCCGTACGCGCCGACTCCGCCCCCACCCCCCGCCTGTTCCTGGACTCCTTCGCCCACCCAGACGGGCGCGCCCGCTTCCACAGCGTCGAACACCGCCCCCCGGCCGAGGACACCGACCCCGACTACCCGCTCCTGGCCACCACCGGACGCCTCATGGGCCACTACCAGTCCGGCGCCCAAACCCGCCGCGTCGACGAACTCACCGCCGCCGAACCCGACGCCTACGTCGAGGTCCACCCCGACACCGCCGCCCGCGCCGGACTCACCCACGGCCAGTGGGCCCGCCTCACCTCCCGCCGCGGCCACACCCGCGCCCGCGTCAGGCTCACCCCCACCGCCCGCCTGGACACCGTCTTCGTCCCCTTCCACTACGCGGGCGAACAGAGCGCCAACAACCTCACCAACCCCGCACTGGACCCCACCAGCCGCATGCCCGAGTTCAAGGTCGCCGCCGTGCGCCTGGAACCCGACCCCGCACCCTGAACACCCACCGCAACCGACCGCCGCCCGGCCGACGCCGCCCGGGACACCCCATCCCACACCAGGAGGCACAGTTGAACACCATGACCAGCGCACCCGCGCGCCAGATCGTGGTCGTCGGCAACGGCATGGTCGGCGCCCGCTTCGCCGGGGAGGCCGCACGCCTGGACCCCGCGGGCGAACGCGCCCACATCACCGTCGTCGGCCAGGAGAGCGAACCCGCCTACAACCGCGTCCTGCTCTCAGGCATCGTCGCCGACGACTACACACCCGACCAGATCCGCCTGCCCGTGCCCGACACACCCGGCGTCACCATCCGCACCGGCACCGCCGCCACCGCCATCGACACCCAACAGCACACCCTGGCCCTGGACGACGGCACCCACCTGACCTACGACGAACTCGTCCTGGCCACCGGCGCCCGCGCATCCTTCCCCCCCATCACCGGCGTCGCCCACCCCGACGGCACCCCCGGAGAGGGCGTCACCGCCCTGCGCGACCTCGCCGACTGCCAGCGCCTGCTGTCCCTGGTGCGCCCCGGCGCCCCCGTCGTCGTCCTGGGCGGCGGCGTCCTGGGCCTGGAAGCTGCCCGCGGACTCACCAGCCGCGGTGCCCGCGTCTCCGTCGTGGAGTCCTCGCCCTGGATCATGCGCCGCCAGATCGACAAGCCCGCCGCCAAGATCCTGGGCCGCCTCTACGGGGAGCTGGGCGTGACCGTCCACTCCTGGAGGGTCGCCTCCCGCTGGATCCCCGGCACCGGCCTGGAACTGGACGACGGCCGCATCCTGCCCGGCGACGTCCTCGTCGTCACCGCCGGCGTGCGCGGCAACATCGAACTGGCCCAGAGCGCCGGCATCGAGACCGACCACGGCATCGTCATCGACGACCACCTGTCCACCTCCGACCCGCGCGTCCACGCCATCGGCGACTGCGCCCAGCACCCCGGCGGCGGCGCCGGACTGGTCCAGCCCGGATGGGAACAGGCCGCCGTCCTGGCCAAGCGCCTCATCGGCACCGACCCCAGCGCCGCCTACCGCGGCAGCACACCCGTCACCCGCCTCAAGGCCGAAGGCATCGAACTCACCTCCTTCGGCACCGTCCACGAAGACGACGACCACCCCGACCTGGACACCGTCACCGTCAGCGACCCCCACGGCGGCCGCTACGCCAAACTCGTGGTCCGCGACGAACGCGTCGTCGGCGCCGTCCTGCTGGGCTTCCCCGAGGCCGCCGCCACCGTCTCCCAACTCCACGACACCGGCGCGCCCGTGCCCGCCGACCGCCTCGCCCTCGTCCAGGGCCTGCCCACCGCCGCACCCCAGGACGACCCCGCCGACAGCGGAGAAAGCCTCGTGTGCCGCTGCAACGCCGTCACCCGCACCGACATCGAACAGGCCTGGCTGGACGGCGCCCGCGACCGCGAGGCCGTCGCCTGCTCCACCCGCGCCACCACCGGCTGCGGCGGATGCGTGCGCGACGTCAACGCCCTGCTCGCCGACCTGAACTCGGCCAACCCCGCGCCCACCGGCTGACCGGCACCGCCGCCGCGCTCTCCCCAGAAAGGGGGCGGGGCCGCCTCCCACGGCGCAGCCCTACCCCAGGCCAGGCGGGCCTTGGCCGCCCCGCCCCCTCAGTCCTTGTTCACCGCCACAGGCGAGGAGAACTCGGACCGGTCTCCTCCCCGCTGCCGGGTCGTCCACTCGTACACGGCCACCGACACCAGCCACAGCACAGTGATCGGGAGGACGAACCACAGCATCGCTGCACTGTAGGGCAGCAGCGCCGCGTGGTCGGTGGCCTCCAGCACCAGGTAGGCGATGTAGGCGGCGTAGAACCCCACCAGCAGGGCGCCCTCCCAGCGCGCCACACCCAGCCGGGTCAGGGAGAGCGGCAGCAGCACCAGCGCCACCGCCACCATGATCGGCAGGTCGAAGCGCAGCGCCTCGGGTGCCACCGCGATCCCCGAGGGGGCCACCACCGCCGTCAGCCCGAGCACCGCACCGATGTTGAACAGGTTGCTGCCCACGACGTTGCCCACCGCCATGTCGCGCTCACCCCGCACCACCGCCACCACACACGTCACCAGTTCCGGCAGGGACGTACCGATGGCGACCACGGTCAGCCCGATGAGCAGGTCGCTCACTCCCAGCGCCGCGGCGATCTCGCTGGCCCCGTACACCAACAGCCGCGCGCCGACCACCAACAGGGCCGTGCCCAGCAGCACCAGCCCCACATCCACCAGGACCCGCCGCGCCCGCCCCCCGGAGCGCGCCGTCCCGGGACCGCCGTCGGCCCCACCGACGCCCTCCTCCTCGGGGGCGGCAGCGGCGCGCCGACGGGAGACCACCACCGTGACCGTGATGTAGACCACCAGGGCCGCGACCAGCACCGCGCCGTCCAGGCGCCCCACCGTGCCGTCCAGCGCCATCACCAGCACCACCACCGACAGCAGTACCATCACCGGGATGTCGGTGCGCACCACCTGGGAGCGCACCAGCAGCGGCACGAACAGCGCCGCCGCCCCCAGGACGAACAGGACGTTGGCGATGTTGCTGCCCACAACGTTGCCCACGGCCAGACCCGGATAGCCCGACAGCGCGGCACCGGTGCTGACGGCCAGCTCCGGCGCCGACGTGGTGAAGGACACCACGGTCAACCCCACGACCAGGGAGGACATGCCCAGGCTCCGGGCCAGGGAGCCGGCCCCCCGGACGAGCGACTCCCCTCCGACGATCAACAGTACGAACCCCGCCAACAAGGCGAGAAACACCACAGCGTCCACAGGAGCCTTTCCGTTCCTACCGCATCCGCGCTCGACATACCCAACGGTAGGGGTTTCTCCCCCCGAGGGAGGCCCCGATGCCCCGATTCGCAGGGGCTCCGCGCCCACGGGGGCGGGCACCGGGCGGGGGAGCGGCAACCCGCTCACACCGTCAGCAGGCCTCCAGCCGGTCCGTACTCACGGTGTAACTGCACCCGTCGAAGTCCGCGGTGAGCCTGAGCCCGCCTCCGAGCGCACCCACATAGCGCGCGATCGCCTCGACGGTGAACACCTCGCCCTGTTCGATCTGGCTGACACGCCCCTTGGCCGCACCCATCCTCCCGGCGACATCAGCCCGGGTCAGACCACGCTCCTCGCGGATCCGGACGAGCCGCTGCGCGTCGACCCCGGCCAGCAGCTCCCGACGCCCGCCCCAGCAACCCGCGCCACCCGACCGATCACACATCTCTCACCTGCGGTGACAGCACAACGAAACGCGGCCGTCACAATCGCCTGACGCGCGGGTAACACCCTCCCGGTTGCCTGAAAAACAGACACCGGCCCGCACCCGTCAGGAGCCCGCACCCCATGGAAGAACTCGTCGTCATCGGCAACGGCATGGTCGGCCACCGACTCCTGGAGGCCCTCCGCGACCGCGACACCGACCACCAGTGGCACACCACCATCGTCGGCGAGGAACCCCGCACCGCCTACGACCGCGTCGCCCTGTCCTCCTACTTCGACGGCGCCACCGCCGCCGACCTCTCCCTGGGCGAGCAGACCGGCGACCACCTCGACGTGCACGTGTCCGAACGCGCCAGCGCCATCGACCGCACCGCGCGCACCGTCACCACCGACAGCGGCCGCACCCTGCCCTACGACCGCCTCGTCCTGGCCACCGGGTCCACCCCCTTCGTCCCGCCCATCCCCGGCCACGACCTGCCCGGCTGCCACGTCTACCGCACCATCGAAGACCTCGACGCCATCACCGCCTCCGCCAAGGACGCCGCCACCGGCGTCGTCATCGGCGGCGGACTGCTGGGCCTGGAAGCGGCCAACGCCCTGCGCCTGCTCGGCCTCAACGCCCACGTCGTCGAACTCGCCCCCCACCTCATGCCCGCCCAGATCGACGAAGGTGCCGGCGCCCTGCTCAAGAACCTGGTCAGCGACCTGGGCGTCACCGTCCACACCGGCGCCGCCACCACCGCCATCGAAGCGGGCCCCGACGGCCGCGCCACCCGCCTGCTCCTGGACAACGGCACCCGCCTGGACGCCGACATGGTCGTCTTCTCCGTCGGCATCCGCCCCCGTGACGACCTCGCCCGCTCCAGCGGCCTCGCCCTGGGCCAACGCGGCGGCATCGCCATCGACAACACCTGCACCACCAGCGACCCCCGCATCTACGCCATCGGCGAGGCCGCCAACCACAACGGCACCGTCTACGGCCTCATCGCCCCCGGCAACGCCATGGCCGAGGTCGTCGCCGACCGCCTCCTGGGCGGCAGAGCCACCTTCACCGGAGCCGACACCTCCACCAAGCTCAAGCTCCTGGGCGTGGACGTGGCCAGCTTCGGCGACGCCCACGGCCGCACCGAAGGCGCCCTCGACGTCGTCGTCAACGACGCCGCCAGCGGCCGCTACGCCAAGCTCGTCATCTCCGACGACGCCGCCACCCTCCTGGGCGGCGTTCTCGTCGGCGACGCCTCCGCCTACGCCACTCTGCGCCCCCTGGTCGGCTCCCCCCTGCCCGGCGACCCCCTCACCCTCATCACCCCCGACGGCGGCCCCGCCCTGGGCGCCGACGCCCTGCCCGAGGACGCCCAGGTCTGCTCCTGCAACGCCGTCACCAAGGGCACCATCTGCTCAGCCATCGACGGGGGCCACCACGACGTGCCCGCCCTCAAGGCCTGCACCAAGGCCGGCACCAGTTGCGGCTCGTGCGTGCCCATGCTCAAGCAACTCCTGGACCAGGCCGGAATCGAACAGTCCAAGGCCCTGTGCGAACACTTCCCCCAGGCACGCGCCGAACTCGTCGAGATCATCCGGGCCACCAACACCACGACCTTCTCCGCCCTCATCGAGGCCTACGGCACCGGCCACGGCTGCGACATCTGCAAGCCCGCCGTCGCCTCTATCCTCGCCTCCCTGGGCAACGGCCACATCCTCGACGGCGAACAGGCCACCCTCCAGGACACCAACGACCGCTACCTCGCCAACATGCAGCGCAACGGCACCTACTCCGTCGTGCCCCGCATCCCCGGCGGCGAGATCACCCCCGACAAGCTCATCGTCATCGGCGAAGTCGCCCGCGACTTCAACCTCTACACCAAGATCACCGGCGGCCAACGCATCGACCTCTTCGGCGCCCGCCTCGAACAACTGCCCGCCATCTGGGCCCGCCTCGTCCACGCCGGCTTCGAATCCGGCCACGCCTACGGCAAGTCCCTGCGCACCGTCAAGTCCTGCGTGGGCACCACCTGGTGCCGCTACGGCGTCCAGGACTCCGTCGGCCTGGCCATCCGCCTCGAAGAGCGCTACCGCGGCCTGCGCTCACCCCACAAACTCAAGTCCGCCGTCTCCGGATGCGCCCGCGAATGCGCCGAGGCACGCGGCAAGGACTTCGGCGTCATCGCCACCGACAACGGCTGGAACCTCTACGTCGGCGGCAACGGCGGCTTCACCCCCCGCCACGCCGAACTCCTCGCCTCGGACCTGGACGAGGAAACCCTCATCCGCTACATCGACCGGTTCCTGATGTTCTACATCCGCACCGCCGACCGCCTCCAGCGCACCGCACCCTGGATCGAAGCCCTCGAAGGCGGCCTCGACCACCTCCACGACGTCGTCGTCAACGACTCCCTCGGCATCGGCGAAGAGCTCGAACAGGCCATGGAGCGCCACGTCGCCAGCTACAGCGACGAATGGGCCGACGTCCTCACCGACCCCGACAAGCTCTCCCGCTTCGTCTCCTTCGCCAACGCCCCCGACACGCCCGACCCCACCATCACCTTCACCACCGAACGCGACCAGCCCATCCCCGGCACACCCCTCGACCTCGGCATGCCCGCCACCCGACCCCAGGAGGCCAACCGATGACCACCGCCACAGCCACCGACACCTGGATCAACGCCTGCCCCGCCCCGCGCCTGGCACCCGCCGACGGCGTCGCCGTCCTACTGCCCGACGGCCGCCAGGCCGCCCTCTTCCGCACCCGCGACGACGAACTGTACGCGGTCGACAACATCGACCCCTTCACCCACGCGGCCGTCCTCTCACGCGGTATCGTCGGCGACCGCGCCGGAGAACCCACCATCGCCTCACCCATGCTCAAGAACGTCTTCTCCCTGCGCACCGGACAGAGCCTGGACGACCCCGACACCCGCCTGACCACCTGGCCCGTACGCACCACCGGCGACACCATCCAGATCCGCACCCGCGCCAGCGAAGAGGAAACACCGTGACCAGCAGTGTGCCGACCGCACCCGCACCGCCCACCACCGCGCCCCTGGCCGGGTTCACCATCGCCGTCACCGCCGCCCGCCGCGCCGACGAACTCACCGCACTGCTGCGCCGCAAAGGCGCCGAGGTCGTCGCCGCACCCGCACTGCGCATCGTCCCCCTCAGCGACGACCAGCGCCTGGCCGCGGTCTCCACCGAACTCACCCGCCGACCCGCCGACGTCGTCATCGCCACCACCGGCATCGGCTTCCGCGGCTGGATCGAGGCCTGCGAGACCTGGGGCATGGCCGAACCCCTCCTGGCCTCCATGCGCGGCTCCCGCGTCCTGGCCCGCGGCCCCAAGGCCAAGGGCGCCATCCGCGCCGCCGGCCTCAACGAGGAGTGGTCGCCCCCTTCCGAATCCTCCGCCGAAGTCCTCGACTACCTCCTCGACAAAGGCGTTGAAGGACTGCGCGTGGCCATCCAGCTCCACGGCGAACCCCTGCCCGACTTCACCGCCGCACTGCGCCTGGCCGGAGCCGAGGTCGTCGAGGTCCCCGTCTACCGCTGGACCCAACCAGCCGACACCGCCCCCCTGGACCGCCTCATCGACACCATCACCGGCGGCGGCGTCGACGCCGTCACCTTTACCAGCGCACCCGCCGCCGCCGGGCTCCTCCAGCGCGCCCACACCCTCGAACAGCACGGCACCCTGGTCAACGCCCTGCGCGGCAACGTCCTGGCCATGTGCGTGGGCCCGGTCACCGCCCGCCCCCTCATGGCCCACGACATCCCCACCGTGTGGCCCCAACGCGCCCGCATCGGAGCCCAGGTCCGCAAACTCGCCGAAGAGCTTCCCGCCCGCTTCCCCACGCTCCACGTCGCCGGACACCGCCTGCGCCTGCGCGGACACGCCGTCCTCGTCGACGGCGCCGTCCACGCCCTCTCACCCACCCTCATGCGCCTCATGCGCGAACTCGCCCGCCGCCCCGGCCAGGTCCGCGACCGCACCCACCTGCTCACCTGCCTGGGCGAGGACGCCGACGCCCACGCCGTGGAGACCGCCGTGGCCCGCCTGCGCACCGCCCTGGGCGACGCCAAGATCATCCAGACCGTCGTCAAGCGCGGCTACCGCCTGGCCCTGGACACCGACGAGTGCAGCCGATGAACCGACACCCCGCCCTCATCCTGGCCGTGCACGGCACCCGCCGCCCCCACGGCACCGCCATCGCCCACTCCCTGGCCCTGCGCGTCGCCGAGATCACCCGCCAGCCCACCCACCTGGCCTTCGCCGACGTCCTCACCCCCACCGTCGGCGACGTCGCGGCCGCCACCCCCGGCCCCCTCGTGGTCGTCCCCGCCTTCCTGGCCAGCGGCTACCACGTGCGCACCGACCTCCCCGAACAGCTCGCCCACGCAGGGCGCGCCGACGCCGTCCTCACCCCCGCCCTGGGCCACCACCCCGCCCTCACCGACGCAGCCGTGCGCCGCCTCACCCAGGCCGGGTACCGCCCCGGCGACGCCGTCGTCCTGGCCTGCGCCGGCACCTCCGACCCCCGGGCCAAGGCCGAGCTGCACACCGCGGCACGCGCCCTGGCCACCCGCCTGGGCACCCCCGTCACCTGCAGCTACATCGCCACCGGCACCCCCACCGTCGCCGACCAGGTCCAGCGCCTGCGCGCCCAGGGCCACCAGCGCGTGGCCATCGCCTCCTGGCTGCTCGCCCCCGGCCTGTTCCACGACCGCCTCGCCCGCTGCGGAGCCGACGTCGTGGCCGCCCCCCTGTGCCCCGACCCGGGCATCGCCCACGCCGTGGCCGAGCGCTACCGCCGGGCCGCCATCCCCCAGCCGGTCTGAGCGCGCCGGTCGGCGGGGCGGGGGAGAGGCCCCGTCCCGCCGACCGGCGCAAGAAGTTCCACAAACCTCCCCTTTCGGGTACCGTTACCTGAGCGTGACCCCTTAGGCTCAGCGGCCACACCCCGCGCGAGCACACACCCGACGCCGGCGGTCACGGCCGAGCCCTCGCCCCACCCGGGGCCCGCACCACGAACGCGCCCTGCCGCGCCACCCGCAGGAGCGCCCACAGCATCGGCCGCACACCCCGTCGCCACCTTCTGCGAGGACCACCGTGGGCCCACACACCGACACACACCACACCGCCGCACAACCGCCAGCCGAACCCCGCCCCGCCCCCGGGCCCCGCCAGACCGCCACGCGCAAACGCAGAAGACGCACCGCCGCCATCACCGCCACCGCAGCGGGCGCCGCCCTCCTACTCGGCGGCACCGCCACCGCCGCCGTCGTCCTCACCGACCCCGGACAGGCCACCAGCGCCACCCTGGTCCCCGAGGCCGACCCCGACCCCCTCACCAGCGCCGCCTCGCCCGACACCGACACCGCCCAACAAGCACGGCAGGCCACCGAACAGGCCCACCAGAGCGCCAGCGCCCAAGGCCCCGCACTGCCTCCCGCCGAACCCGACCCAGCCCCCGCCGCCGACGGCGGGGGAGAGGACCTCCAGCCCACCGGCCAAGACGGCACCTGCCAGGCCTCCCACTACGGCGCCGAACTCGCCGGCTCGGCCACCGCCAACGGCGAGACCTTCGACCCCAGCGACCTGACCGCCGCCCACAAGACCCTGCCCTTCAACACCATGGTCCAGGTCACCAACACCGGCACCGGCGCCTCCGTCACCGTACGCATCAACGACCGCGGCCCCTTCATCAGCGGACGCTGCCTCGACCTGTCCACCACCGCCTTCGAACAGATCTTCCCCATCTCCGCCGGGGTGGGCACCGTCGACTGGCAGGTCGTCGGCTGACCGGACCCGCCACCGCAGTGCGGCGCCCCGCCTTTGGGAGAAGAGGCGGGGCGCCGCACTGCGTCCACACCCCCGCACCGGTCGCCCCGACGTGGCACAATCCCTCCCACCACACCACCACCAGGAGGGCCTGCGCGTTGTTTCGCACCACCACCGGCTGGGTCGTCTCACCCAGCGACCTCGTCGACACCCTGGAGTGCGACCACCGCAGCGCCCTCAAAGCTGCCCTGGCCACCCACACCCCCGGAGCCCCCGCACCCCAGGACATCGACCCCCTCATCGCCCAGCACGGCCACGACCACGAACACACCGAACTCGACCGCCTCACCTCGTTGCTGGGCCCCGACCTAGTCCACATCAGCCCACCCGAACCCGACGACGCCTCCCTGACCCAAGCCGCCAAAGCCACCACCGCCGCCATGGACGCTGGCGCCCCCGCCATCTACCAGGGCTGCTTCCACCACCCCCTCACTGACACCGTCGCCTTCCACGGCCGCGCCGACTTCCTCATCCGCTCCGACCTCGACCCCGACACCGGACGGCCCCGCCCCGACCACGAGGGCCCCCACACCTACGAACCCTGGGACACCAAACTCGCCCACCGCCCCGGCCCCGGCGCCGTCGTCCAACTCACCGCCTACGCCCACGCCACCGGCCACGCCACCGGCCGCACCCCCGCACACATGCACCTGCTCACCGGCGACGGCCGCACCCACACCCTGCCCACCCACGACTTCCTCCCCGTCCTGGACCGCCTCACCCAGCGCCTCACCACCCGCCTGGCCCGCCCCCCGGCGCTGCCCACCCCCGCCTGGGGCCAGCCCCGACCCGCCTGCGAGGGCTGCGGCTACGCCGCCTGGTGCGGCCAAGGGCGCACCGCCGCCCGCCACCTGTCCCTGGTCGCCGGCCTGCGCACCGACCAGGCCGCCAAACTCACCACCGCCGGAGTGCACACCATCGACGCCCTGGCCGCAGCCCGCGACGACCAGCGCCCCGCCACCCTGCCCCAGCGCACCTTCGACCAACTGCGCGCCCAAGCCGCCCTCCAGGTCCGCCAGGACACCACCCGCACCCCCGCCGACCCCCAGGGCACCGTCACCGCCGAAGTGTTCGCCCCCGACGGCCTGGCGAGCCTGCCCGCCCCCAGCCCCGGCGACCTCTTCTTCGACATGGAGGGCTACCCCTACCACTCACGCGACGACAGCCGCGGCCTGGAATACCTCTTCGGCGCCACCACCGAGGACGAACACGGCCACGAGACCTTCCACGCCTTCTGGGCCCACGACCGCGCCCAGGAGAAACAGGCCCTGGAGGACTTCGTCGACTTCGCATGCCGCCGCATCGACACTGACGAGAACGCCCACCTCTACCACTACGCCTCATACGAGGCCGACCGCCTCAAACACCTCAGCTCCGCATACGCCACCCGCGAGGAAGAGGTCAACCGCCTCCTGCGCGAGAACCGCCTCATCGACCTGTACACCGTCGTCCGCAAGAGCCTGCGCGTCTCCCAGCGCTCCTACTCCATCAAATACCTCGAACCCCTCTACCTGCCCGCCACCCGCAGCGGCGGCGTCACCACCGCCACCTCCTCCATCGACGCCTACGCCGCCTACCAGGCCGCCCACCGCCGCGGCGACCACCGCACCGCCACCCGCATCCTGGACGACATCGCCGCCTACAACCGCGACGACTGCCACTCCACCGCCCGCCTGCGCGACTGGCTCGAAGAGCACCGCACCCGCCAGGGCATCACCGGCCGTCCCCCGACCCAGATCGAACTCACCGAGGACGACGCCGAACGCGCCCGCACCCGCGCCGAGAAACAGGCCCGCCTGGACGCCCTCACCCGCCCCCTGCTCTCCGACGTCCCCGCCGCCCCGGCCGACCGCGACGACGACGCCCGCACACGCGCCACACTCGCCGCCCTTGTGGGCTACTACCAGCGCGAGAACCTCCCGCCCTGGCGCGAGCACTACCGCCGCACCAGCGCACCCCTGACCGACCTGGAGACCGACACCGACTGCGCCGTCCCCTGGCACGTCCGCACGGGGGAGTGGATCCCACCCGCCGGCCGCCAGCGCAAGGCCCGCCGTGAGATCACCATGCGCCTGGACACCGCCCGCCCCCACCCCTTCACCCCCGGCCAAGACGTCCACCTGCTCTACCCCGCCGCCCCCGGGCAGAACGCCACCACCACCCAGGCCACCATCACCGACACCGACGCCGACACCCTCACCCTCACCGAGACCGGCGACCCCGACACCACCACCTCCCGGCCCCCCACCGCCGTGCTACCCGGCGCCCCCGTCAACCCCCGCCCCAAGGACGGCGCCCTCGAACTCACCGCGCGCGCCGCCGTGGACACCCTCCCCGACTGGCCCCACCACCCCGGCCTGGACCTCCTGCGCCGCACCCCGCCCCGCCTCACCCACGGCGGCCCCCTCCCCACAGCCGCCGACCACGGCGGCGACCCCATCGCCGCCGCCCTGGCCGCAGCCGACGCCCTCGACCACTCCTACCTCGCCGTCCAGGGCCCGCCCGGCGCCGGCAAGACCTACCTGGCCGCCCAACTCATCACCCACCTGGCCCGTCAGGGCCGCACCATCGGCGTCTGCTCCACCAGCCACAAAGCCGTCGAGAACCTCATGCACGCCGCCCTGGACACCGCCACCGCCGCCCACGTCGACCTGCCCGCCGCCAAACGCGCCAAGAACACCAAGAAGGACACCACCGAACCCGCACCGCCCTGGGACCAGCCCGCCACCCCCCAGGCCCTGGCCCGCTGGCGCACCCAGCACACCGCCCAAGGCCACCCCACACTCATCGGCGGCACCGCCTGGGCCATGACCAACGCCGCCATGGTCGCCGACCCCCTCGACGTCCTCATCATCGACGAAGCCGGACAGTTCGCCCTCGCCGACACCCTCGCCGTCTCCGCAGCCGCCCACAACCTCGTCCTGCTCGGCGACCCCCGCCAACTGCCGCAGGTCGTCCAGGGCACCCACGGCGAAGGCGCCGACGCCTCAGCCCTTCAACACCTCATGGGCACCGCACCCCTCATCGACCCCGCACGCGGCTACTTCCTCGACCAGACCCGCCGCATGCACCCCGACGTCTGCCAGGCCGTCTCCGACCTGTCCTACCAAGGACGCCTGCACGCCCACCCCACCACCGCCCAGCGCACCCTCACCGGCACCCCACCCGGCATCTACACCCACCCCGTCACCCACACCGGCCGCACCACCCACAGCCCCGAAGAGACCGACGCCGTCGTCGCCCTTGCCCGCACCCTCACCACCCACCGCCTCACCGACGGCCCCGACCACGCCCCGCGCCCCCTCACCGGCGCCGACATCCTCGTCGTCGCCCCCTACAACCTCCAAGTACGCGCCCTACGCCGAGCCCTGGCCCACGCCGCCCGCACCACCCCCGCGTTGGAGGGCGTCCGCGTGGGCACCGTCGACCGCTTCCAGGGCCAAGAGGCCGCCGCAGTCATCTGCTCCATGACCGCCTCCAACGCCGCCGACACCACCCGCGGCCCCGCCTTCGTCCTGGACCGCAACCGCCTCAACGTCGCCCTCTCCCGCGCCCGCCTCCTGGCCGTCCTCACCTACTCGCCCGACCTGCTCGCCACCACACCCCGCACCGTCGACGAACTGCGCCTGCTCGCCGGCTTCACCCGCCTGACCGCCGGCGCCCGACCCTGGCCCCACACCTGACCCCCGGCCGGTCCCACCCACCGGCACCGGTGGAGTACGTTTTAACCAATTAACCAACGCGCCCCGGCCGCGGGCGCACCCACCCGACCCCGGACCGCCACACGCTCCGAAAGGCACCAACGGCCCCCGTGTCTGACCGTCCTCCCGCACCCAGCGGCGGCCACAACACCCGCCACCCCACCGGCATCCGCGTCGTCCTGGCCCTGCTGGCCCTGGCCGCACTCGCCCTGGGACCCACCGGCTACCTCATGGGACTGCGCGCCGTCGACCACGACGGCTCGGCCGCCGAATGGTTCACCCTCGCCTTCGCCGCCGCCGTCGGCCTGCCCTTCCTCGCCGCCGCCGTCGCCACCGTCGCCGGAGACCGCCGCGGCGCCCTGTGGTCCCTGACCCTCCTGGCCTGGCCCGTGGTGTTCGTGTCGGCCCTGCACCTGACCGGCTGGGGCCGGTAACCTGCCCACCACCGCCCCAGGCCAGGAGGACCACCCGTGCCCGACCACCCCCCCTCCCGCGCCGAGGAGGCAGCCCCGACCCGCCCGCGCCGCACCCCCCTCGTCATCAAGGACCCGCCCGACCGGCGCCTGACCGCACTGTGGATCCTCCTGGGCCTGACCTGGCTCGTCGGCACCCCCGCCAGCCTGGCCGCCCTACTGTTCCACACCATGGACGCCGCCCTCGACACAGCCGACTCCCTCACCGCGCTACGCACCTCCCTGGCCGCCCTGCTCCTGACCGGCCTGGCCCTGCCCGCCTGCGCCGCCGCCACCGCCGCCCTCCTCCGCCGCCCGGTCCCCGCCCTGCTCTTCACCACCGCCCTGGCCCTGACCGCCACCCCCCTCCTGCTCACTGTCGCCCCCGCCGAACTGTGGGCCGCCCTGACCACCGACCTCACCCCCTGAACCCGTGCACACCCCAGAGACCACCGACCTGCCCGCCCCCGTCCTCCAACGCCTGGAGGACACCGGCGCCACCGCCCTCATCGACATCCGCACCCTGCACCAGGTCCGCGAACGCTTCGACACCGAACAGGCCCACACCCTAGGCCGCTACCTGGCCGGCGCCCAGTCGCCCAACACCCTGCGCGCCTACCGCACCGACTGGACCACCTTCACCGCCTGGTGCCTGACCCAGAACCGCCGCTCCCTGCCCGCCGACCCCGTCGACGTCGCCGTCTACCTCGCCACCTGCGCCGCCGCACGCACCCCCGACGACACCGGCTGGGCCCTGGCACCGGCCACCCTGGAACGCCGCAGCGCCGCCATCGCTGCCGTCCACGCCGCCCACGGCCTGCCCGCCCCCACCCGCGCCGACGTCGTACGCATGACCCTGCGCGGCATCCGCCGTACCCGCAAGGCCCGCCCCGCACGCAAGAACCCCGTCGACCTGCCCACCCTCGAAGCCCTCCTGGCCGTACGCCCCCCCGACACCCACCCCACCCGCCCCGCACGCCGACGCGACACGGTCCTGCTCCTGACCGGCTTCGCCGGCGCTCTGCGCCGCACCGAACTGGCCGCCCTCACCCTGGACGACCTGCGGATACACACCGACACCACCACCGGCGCCCCCGCCCTGCTCGTCCGCATCACCCACTCCAAGACCGACCAGGACGGCCGCCACGCACCCACCGTCGCCCTGCCGCGGGGACGCCACCGCGCCACCTGCCCCGTGTGCGCCCTCGCCGACTGGACCGACCAGCTCACCCACACCGCCCACGACCAGCCGCCCACGACCGCCCACCGCTGCCAGGACCTGGACGCCGTCCCCCTCGCCGACGGCACCGGCCGCCCCCTGCTGCCCACCATCGACCGCCACGGCCGCGTCTCCACCCGCCCCATGTCCGGACGCGCCGTCGGCGAAGTCGTCAAACGCTACGCCCGCCGCGCCGGCCTGGACCCCGACGCCTTCGGCGGCCACTCCCTGCGCGCCGGCTTCGCCACCCAGGCCGCCCTGTCCGGAGCCACCGACCGCGAGATCATGCGCCAGGGCCGCTGGACCAACCCGCGCACCGTCCACGACTACATCCGCACCGCCAACCCCCTCGACGACAACGCCGTCACCCGCCTGGGCCTGTGAGGGGCCAAGCACTCACAGCGGGCCACGCCGCGACCACACCCGCATATCAGATCGCCAACGAAACCTCCGATCGAACGCAAAAAAGTACGTTAACGTTCGATCCACCGCTGACCAGTACATTAGGTTTGTTCGTGTCGAGAAAGGGGACGGTCTCATGGTCGACGAGTTTCGCGCCGCATTCCAGGAGCTGATTGACGCCTCCGTCGCCACCGACCCCCAACACTTCCCCCCGGCGGTACGCAAGGTCTACACCCTCGCCGCGCAGATCCCCGTGGACGAACGCGAACTCGCCCTCGAAGCCCTCAGCCCCCTCATCTCCGGCAACCACGCCGCCCCCGGCATCCTCGCCGACCTCTCCGTCATCGCCGGCGCCCTCGTCGAAATGGGCACCGACCCCGGCCCCACCGGCGTCGAGATCCTCCACCGCCTGCGCTCCATGGGCCGCGGCGCCATCGTCTTCGCCCGCGCCTGGGAACACACCGGCCCCGACGCACCCCCCGACCCCGACAGCGTCACCGCCCAGGCCGAGGAACGCGTCGCCGCCGACCTGGGCACCGACGCCCCCGGAGCCACCATGTGCTGGTGGACCATCCGCCGCCACGGCCTGGCCGCGCGCACCATGCTCGGCCACACCAGCGTGCGCAGCCACATCAGACGCGACCCCGCCCTGCACGCCGAACTCGTCGCCATCGCCAACCAGCTCAGCGCCCACCTGCCCGAATTCGACGACATCCGCGCCCTGCTGCGCATGGCCGAGGCCACCAACGCCCTGGTCCTGGACCGCGCCTCGCGCCGTGCCTTCCGCGTCCTCTTCGACGGCATCGGCGACAACTTCCAACTCCACACCCTGCTCGCCGACGCCCTCATCGGCCCCGACGGCCAGGGCCTGGAGGGAGACCCCCCCGACCCGCGCTGGAGCGCCGCCTACCGCGACGGCGACGTCCACCCCCAGGCCCGCACCGTCCGCGGATGGTGGAACCTGGTCGCCCACGACGGCACGTGGGTGTGGAACGAGGGCATGCCCGCCGAGATCCCCTCACTGGAGGGCGAACGCGTCCTCATCCTCGACGAACAGCCCTACCCCCGCTCCTGGAACGCCGGACGCCGCCACAGCCACGTGCACGGCTGGCTGGAGGTGGAATCGGAACTTCCCGGCGAGGAGGCCGCCCAGTGGTGGCGGCGCATCGCCCCTTCCGAACCCGCCCTCCCCTTCCAGGACCCCACCCCGCTGCCCGAACCCGTCGCCTGGACCGCCGCGCCCGAACCGGCCGCACCCGTACCGCTGCCCGAGCCCGAAGCGGCCCCCGAACCGCACCCCGTCCCCGAACCGGACACCACCCTCATCCCCGCGGTGCCCGCCGAGGACGAACCCGGTCGGCACCACCCCCACGGCTCAACGTTCCTGCCGCCCATGCCCAAGGACGTCTCCCGCAGCTCCTCCTGGGGCCCCACCTGGCGCTGAACCCGCACCCAGCACGCGGCCGCCGCACCCCACGGGTACGGCGGCCCACAGACGAGGCAGCGAGCGGGACCTATCCGACCGCGTGCCGCCCTCCCGGCACGGAGGACGCGCCCGTGGAACGGCGGCCCTCGCCGTCGCCCTCCTCGTAGAGGCCCTCGAAGTACTCCTCCGTGGTCACCTCCTCGTCCTCCTCCTCACCCCGCCAGCGCGCACCCGAGAACACCGGTGCCACCAGCACCACCACCAGCGGGACGAACACCCCCAGCGGAAGCAGCTCCAGAGCCCCCTCCACACCGGGAAGCGACTCCGGCAGGCGCTCCAACAGGTCCGCCCGCACCAGCGACAGCGCACTGATCCCGCCCACCACCAGGGCCGAGACCAGCGCCGCCATCGGCGTCAGCCGCGAGGGGACCACCAACAGAGCCACCACCAGCCCCACACCGGCCAGGCCCACCAGCGCCACCGGAGCGGACCCCTCCCACACCGGCGCACCGGAGGCGTACACGCCTTTGAGGCGGGGGAGGACCCACCCGCAGGCGAGCACCAGCACAGGGCCCAGAATCAGACCGAATAGGAAGCCGACAACATGTCGCACGGGGGTGCTCCTCTCAACGGTTGGGTGCACCCTAGCGTCAAAAAGCCGCAACAGCACGCAAATCCACCCGATGCGCCCACCGCGTCACCGCACGCCACCTCCCGCGGCCCCGGCCACTCACCGGCAGCACCCCCACAACACACCCGAACCACCACCAAAACCCCACCGCCAGCACATAAAGTCGCAACACTGCTACGTTCTGCACCCACAACACGCACACACCACCCACGTGGGGACAGCAGACATGACCACCACCCTCGACCACATTCTCGACCTCTACCGCACCCACCGCGACGCCCTCGCCCGCCTACGCCAGGCCCAACGCCACCACCACCGCACCGCCGACCCCGCCATGACCCCCCAACTCGACGACATCGAAGCCGAGATCACCTACCTCCTCATCCGCCACCACACCCCCCGCAACGTCGTCGAGATCGGCACCTACTACGGCTGGTCCACCACCTGGATCCTCTCTGCCCTGCGCGACAACGGCACCGGACACCTCCACTCCTTCGACATCGTCGACCACGCCCCCCGCCACGTCCCCCACGACCTGGCCGCCACCCGCTGGACCTTCACCAAAGGCGACGTGCGCACCAACACCCACCTGCTGCCCTCACCCACCGACTACCTGTTCATCGACGCCGCCCACAACGGCCGCTTCGCCCGCTGGTACACCCGCGACCTCCTGCCCACACTCGCCCCCCGCACCCCCGTCAGCGTCCACGACGTCTTCCACCAGCGCCGCACCCTGCCCTTCACCGAAGGCGCCGTCGTCCTCAACTGGCTCACCGCCCACACCACCGACTACTTCACCGCCTCCGCCGCTCGCGCACCCCACCACCACCAGGCCATCACCGACCTCAAAAAGGAACTCGGCCTGCACACCCCCGTACACACCCCCGGGCGCAACCCCATGATCTACTTCCACACCCCCCAGCCCACCCCGAACCGCACCACCACCGCCCCCCACACCACCCGCACCGTCTGACCCCGCACAACACCAAGGGCGGTGCCACGCACCGCCCCCTATACCGAACCGCCCACCACTACCCGTCCCCGCCCTCCACCAGCGCACCACCACCCGAACCCAACCCGCGCCGCGCCTCACGCACCGACACCACATCAGCCGCATCCGCCAAGATCGCCGCGAAGTTCTCCGGTTGATCCAAACTCACCATGTGCCCCGCCCTCGGCACATTCACCAACCGCCCGTCCGCGCACGCCTCGAAGAACTGCTTCTCATGGATCCGAAAATGGTCCCGAGAACCGTTGATCAACCACACCGGCCCCGGATACGCCCGCAACGCCGCCAACGCGTCCAGCTCCGAGATCTCATCGATCACCGACGTCGCCGCCTCCACGGCCAGGCCCCCGTCCAACACCGCCTCCGCCGCACCCTCACGCAGCATCAACCGGTGAAACCGCTCATTGACCGCCGCACCCTTGTCCGGCAACCGATCCATCAGCACCGACGGAATCCGGTACACCTGCGCCAACGACTGCGCCGGCTTGGCCGTACAACTGGCCGCCACCAGACCCGCCACCCGCCCCGGCGCCGCCCCAGCCGCCGCGATCGAGACGAACCCCCCCAGACTCAACCCCACCAACAGGGCACGGCCCCCCACCCCGTCGATCGCGGCCAGCACCGCATCCACCGCCGAACCCACCGAGAACGCCTCACCCCGACGCGACCCGTGCCCCGGCAGATCCAGCGCCACCGCCGTCCGCCCCTGAGCGCGCAACGCCTCCACCTGCGGACGCCACATACTGCCCGACACGCGCAGCCCGTGCACCAACACGACCGGAACACCCATCACAGACCCCTCACCCCCCGAACCGCACCGTCACCGGAGCATGATCCGACCACCGCTCACCATGAGCGGCCGCCCGCTCTACCCGGGCCGACACCGCACGGGCCGCCAACCCCGGCGTCGCCACCTGGTAGTCGATCCGCCAACCCGTGTCATTGTCGAACGCACGCCCACGATAGGACCACCACGTGTACGGCCCCTCCCGATCGGGAAACAGCGAACGAACGACGTCCACATATCCCGCCTCACCGAACACCCGCGACAACCACGCACGCTCCTGCGGCAGAAAACCCGAACTCCTCCGGTTCCCACGCCAGTTCCGCAGGTCCGCCTCCCGATGCGCAATGTTCCAGTCACCGCACACCACCAGCTCACGCCCCCGCGCCTCCACCTGCCCCCGGCGCTGCACCAGATACGGCAGGAAAGCGTCCATGAACCGCTCCTTCTCCTCCTGGCGCGGCGTCCCCACCTCACCCGAGGGCAGATACAGGCTCGCCACCGTCACCGCCCCCAGATCCACCTCCACATACCGGCCCGCCTCGGCGAACTCCGCCGCACCGAACCCCACCCGCACCGCGTCGGGCTCCGCACGCGAATACACCGCCACCCCCGCACGGCCCTTCGCCGCCGCCGGAGCCAGCACCACATGCCACCCCGCAGGAGCCACCACCTCCTGAGACAACTGCTCCCGCTCCGCCCGCGTCTCCTGAAGACACACCACATCCGCGCTCGTGGACCCCAGCCACGACACGAACCCCGGATCCTTGCGCGCGGCGGCACGCAAACCGTTCACATTGACCGTCGACACCACGAAACCATCACTCACCCGCCCAGCCTAGCCAGCGCCCTCCGCCCCCGGAGCCCTCTCACCTCCACCCGCCAACCGCCGCACCACCCCATAGGTACGGTTCACCCCCGCCGCCTCCCGCTGCGCCCGCGCCGTCACCTCGATATAGGCCTGCGACGAGGCCACCGACGCGTGCCCCAGCAAGCGCATGATCTCACTCACCGACGCCCCGTCCTCAGCCAACCGCGTCGCGAACGTGTGCCGCAGCGCGTGCACCAACGTCCCCCGCACCACCCGGTCGTGCACCCCCGCGTGCCGATAGCACTGGCGCACCAGATACTGCAACCCGCCCCGGCGCAGCCCCTGCCCACGCCGGTCCACCCACAACGGATCCTCGCCCCGCACCGCACCGAACCGCTCCCGCCGCGACACCAGATACGCCTCCAACAGCGCCTCCAACGGCACCTCGATCGGCAGAACCCGCTCCCCGCCGCCCTTGCCCACCACACGGATCCGCCGCTCCCCGGGCCGGCCCCCCACCGAATCCACCCGCAGCGCCAACATCTCCGCCGAACGCATCCCCGTCAGCAGCGCCAGCGCCAACACCGCCAGGTCCCGCTCCGGCCACGGATCACGCCCCCGACGCGCCCCCCGCGCCAACGCCTCCAACAACCGCTCCGGCGTGTCCTCGCCCATCAACGGCTTGGGTCCCGAGGGCCGCACCCGCGGCCGCGGCACCGCAGGCATCGGATTGCCCCCCACCACACCCTCCGACACCCAGAACCCGAAGAACCCGTTCCACGTCGACCACGCACGCACCACACTCGACGCCGCCCGATCCGCCGCGAACTCCGCGAACGCCGCCCGGAGCACCGACGCGTCCAACACCCCCACCGCCACCTCCTGCACACCGCACCCGAGCACCCGCGCCACACACTCCAGCACCCCGCGCAGATCCCGCCGGTAGGCAGCCACCGTGTGCGCGGAGGGCTTGGCCGCCCCCCGCGCCACCAGATAGCGCTCCACCGCCTCCAACGCCACCAGTTCAGCACCCATGCCCACAGCATCCCCGAAACCCCGACCCGTCCCTACCACCGGGGCAGCGGGGCAGGGCCGCGCACGAAAAACAGCGCCCCTCAGCGACCGGACTCCGATGGGGCCGCCGACCGGGCGGTGATCGGCTCCAGGGCCGCCTCCACGGCCCGGTGCAGCGTCTCGGCGGCAGCGCCCGCCCGCGAACGCAGGTTGACGCCGTAGGCGAGCAGCACCAGCACGTCGGCGTAGGCGCCGGGGTCGACCCCGGCAGCGAGCTGGCCCTGCTCCTCGGCCGCGGCCAAGGCTGTGTGCATCGCCTCCCACAGCTCCTGGTGATGCCGTTCCAGGACGGCGCGGACCCCGGGCTCGGAGCTCTCGGCACCCAGGTGCGCGTTGGAGACCATGCACCCCCAGCGGGCGTACTCACCCGAGCAGCGCGCTTGGACCAGTCCGGAGAAGAACTCGGCCACGCTCGACAGCCCGCAGCCCTCCCCGGTGAGAGAGCGCAGCATCGGCTGGGACCGCAGTTCGAGATAGCGGTGCAGGGCCGCGAGATAGAGCTCCTGCTTGCCGCCGAACGTCGCGTACAGACTGGACCGGTTCAGCCCGGTCGCGGCCACCACGTCCTGGATCCCGGTCGCATCCGCTCCCCGGCGCCAGAACAGGTGCGCCACGGTCTCCAGAACGGCGTCGGGATCGAAGTGCTTGACGTCCGGCACGGCTCGCCCCCCGTCAACTTGATGCGGACTCCACGGTAATTCGCACCCGCCGCGGCACCACAAGCCGACGAACGGCACGCGCGGGACACGAGGGTTCCGGTCCCGGGCTCATGGCAGTGTAGTCGCCCCTCCCGCTCTTCGCTCCGCACGGCTTGGCACGGGCCCGCCTCATACCCTATCTTGGAATGAGCGTTCCAAGATAGGGGGCGCGAACACCACCGGGAAGGAACCCAACACCATGACCACCCTCAACACCGAACTGCGCAACTTCTACGAAGCACGACAGCAGGACATCCCCGCCGAAATCCGCGAGATCATGCACAGAGCCAACCGAGAACTCGCCGACTCGGGCCAAGCAGACCACGCGCTGGCAGTCGGAGCCCAGGCCCCACCCTTCAGCCTTCCCTCCGCCACCGGACACACCGTCTCCCTGACCAGCCTCCTGGCCGAGGGGCCGGTCGTCCTGACCTTCTACCGCGGCGCCTGGTGCCCCTACTGCAACATGGCCCTACGCTCCCTCCAGCAGCACCACGACGCCATCACCGCACGCGGCGCCCACCTCGTGGCCGTCTCCCCGCAAATCCCCGACGAGTCCCTCACCCTCACCGAGAAACACGACCTGGCCTTCGACGTCCTCAGCGACATCGGCTCCGACACCGCCAGGCAGTACGGGCTGGCCTTCGACCTTCCCGACGACCTCGCGGCCGTCTACGACAAGTTCGGCTTCGACCTCCAGCGCGTCAACGACGGCCACCCCCGGACCCTGCCCCTGCCCGCCACCTACGTCATCGACAGGAACGGCACCGTCCGCTGGGCCTTCACCGACACCGACTACACCACCCGCGCCGAACCGACCGACATCATCGCCGCCCTCGACACCCTCCACTAGCGAGCACCCGCACGGGCTGAGCGATGCCGAGCACGAAGCGCCGTTCACCACGGACCGGCCGGCCACGGGTATCCAAAGAAGCGGCACACCCACCCCGAGGACTGCGGGGCCCGAGCAAGACCGGGCCCCGCAGTCCTCCCCACCACCCAGAGCCCAGCCGCCCCCGGACACACCCCCTCACCCGCCCAGAGCCTCCCGCACCCCCCGAACGACCTCCACGTCCTCACGCGCACGCACCACCAACGTGCGCACCCGCGCACCCGCCGCACTCACCTCACACTCACCCTCCACCTGCGCGTTGACCCTCCCGTCCACGCCCACACCCAGAAAACCCAACCCCTCCGCGGCCAGCGCCCGCACCCGCGCCGACCCCTCACCCACACCCCCGGTGAACACCAGCACCTCCAACCCGCCCAGCGCCGCCGCCATCGCCGCCACCTGCGCCCGCAACCGGTGCACGTACACCCCCAGCGCCAGCCCGGCCCCACCGTCACCGGACGCCTCGCGCTCCACCACCCGCCGCATGTCCGCCGTCCCCGCCAGCGCCACCAGACCCGACGCGTGCTCCAACTCCCACCCCACCCGCTCGGCCGACATCCCGCAGTGCTCGACCAGCCACACCACCATCCCCGGATCCACACTGCCCGACCGGGTCGCCATCACCAGACCCTCCACCGGCGTGAACCCCATCGTGGTATCCACACACCGCCCCCCGAGCACCGCCGCCAGCGACGCACCCGCCCCCAGATGCGCCACCACCACACGCCCACCGCCCACCCACTCCGCCGCCCGACGCGAAGCGTAGGCGTGCGAGAGCCCGTGGAACCCGTACCGGCGCACCCCCCACCGCTCCGGAACCGCGTACGTGGCCGCCTCCCGCGGCAGCGTCGCATGGAAGGCCGTGTCGAAACACGCCACCGCCGGCACCCCCGGCAGCAGCCGCCCCACCGACGCGATCCCCGCCAGCGCCGCCTCCTGGTGCAGCGGCGCCAACCCCACCAGAGACTCCAGGTACTCCACCACCCCGCCGTCCACCACCGCGGGACGAACCAGGTCAGGGCCCCCGTGCACCACCCGGTGGCCCACCGCGTCCACCTCCGGCAGAGACGCCAGCGCCCCCTCCACCGCCGCCTCGTCCCACCCACCGGCCCGAACCGGCACCGACCGCTCCCACACCACGGCCTCGCGCCCCTCGACCACACTCAGCTTCACACTGCTCGACCCCGCGTTGACCACCAGAACCCGCATCAGTACGGCCACACCCACTCCCGCACCCCCTCGGGGTCCTGGCCGTACTCGCGCGTATGGGCCCGCGCCCGCAGACGCGCGTCCACCATCCGCTGGCGCACGTGCCCCGCGCTGCGCGCCAGCGCCTCCACCCGGTCGATCACGTCGATCACCAGGTGGTACCGGTCCAGGTCGTTGAGCATCACCATGTCGAAGGGCGTCGTCGTGGTGCCCTCCTCCTTGTACCCCCGCACGTGCAGGTTCGCGTGGCCCCGCCGCCGGTAGGCCAGCCGGTGCACCAGCCACGGGTACCCGTGGAAGGCGAAGACCACCGGCCGGTCCGTGGTGAACAACGCCTCGTACTCGGCATCGCTCAACCCGTGCGGGTGCTCACTGGCCGGCTGCAACCGCATCAGGTCCACCACATTCACCACCCGCACCCGCAGACTCGGAAACAACTCCCGCAGCAAAGCCGCGGCCGCCACCGTCTCCAGCGTCGGCACGTCACCCGCACACGCCAGCACCACGTCCGGATCGCCGCCGCCCTCGGTACTGGCCCACTCCCAGATCCCGAGCCCGCGCGTGCAGTGCGCCACCGCCTCCTCCATCGACAGGTAGTCCAGCGACGGCTGCTTGCCCGCCACCACCACGTTCACGTAGTCACGCGAGCGCAGGCAGTGGTCGGCCACCGACAGCAGCGTGTTCGCGTCCGGCGGCAGGTACACCCGCACCAGCTCCGCCGGCTTGTTCATCACCACATCCAAAAACCCCGGATCCTGGTGCGTGAACCCGTTGTGGTCCTGACGCCACACATGCGACGTCAACAAGTAGTTCAACGACGCGATCGGCCGCCGCCACGGCAGCGCCCGCGAAGCCTTCAACCACTTAGCGTGCTGGTTGAACATCGCGTCCACGATGTGCACGAACGCCTCGTAGCAACTGAACAGACCGTGCCGCCCCGTCAGCAGATACCCCTCCAGCCAGCCCTGGCACAGGTGCTCACTGAGCACCTCCATCACCTGCCCGTGCCGCCCCAAGTGCTCATCGGTGCCCTCCAACCCCTCCTGCCACACCCGATCGGTGGCCTCGAACACCGCCGCCAACCGGTTCGAGGCCGTCTCGTCCGGCCCCACCAGACGGAACGACCCCTCGTTGGCCCGCGCCACATCCCGCAGAAAACCCCCCAGCACCCGGGTCGGCTCACTGACACCCGTACCGGGACCGCCCACCTTCACGGCGTAGTCGCGAAAGTCCGGCAGCACCAGGTCCCGCACCAGCAGACCGCCGTTGGCGTGCGGCGACGCACTCATCCGCCGACCGGCCCCCGGCACCGCCGACCGCACCACCGCCACCGGTGCCCCGTCTCCGCCGAACAGCTCCCCGGGCCGGTAGGAACGCATCCACCGCTCCAGCATCCGCAGATGGGCGGCCTCGGTGCGCACCCCCGCCAACGGCACCTGGTGCGCGCGCCACGTCCCCTCCACCGGAACACCGTCCACCTCGCGCGGGCCCGTCCACCCCTTGGGGGAGCGCAGCACCACCAGCGGCCACACCGGGCGCCGCGAAGCCCGGCCCGAGCGTGCCGCCCCCTGGATGTCGGCGATCATGCCCATCGCCTCGTCCAGCACCCGCGCCATCCGCCCGTGCATGACCGCAGGATCGTCCCCCGACACCGTCAGCGGCCGGTACCCCAGCCCCTCGAAGAACAGCTCCAGCTCCCGCTCGGGGATGCGCGCCAGCACCGTCGGGTTGGAGATCTTGTACCCGTTCAGGTGCAGGATCGGCAGCACCGCGCCGTCGCGCACCGGGTCCAGGAACGAGGTGGCGTGCCAGCTCGCCGCCAGCGGCCCCGTCTCCGCCTCCCCGTCGCCCACCACACACGCCACCACCAGCTCCGGGTTGTCCAGAGCCGCGCCGTGCGCGTGCGCCAGCGAGTACCCCAGCTCGCCGCCCTCGTGGATCGATCCAGGCGTCTCCGGGGCCGCATGGCTGGGCACGCCGCCGGGGAAGGAGAACTGGCGGAACAGCCGCCGCATCCCCGCCTCGTCCTGGGACACCTGCCGGTACACCTCGCTGTAGGTGCCCTCCAGCCAGGCGTTGGCCACCGCCGCCGGACCGCCGTGGCCGGGCCCCATCACGTACATCATCTCCGTGCCGCGCTCCCGGATGACCCGGTTGAGGTGGGCGTAGCAGAAGTTCAGCCCCGGACAGGTGCCCCAGTGCCCCAGCAGCCGGGGCTTGACGTGTTCGGGGAGCAGCTCCGTACGCAGCAGCGGGTTGTCCATCAGGTAGATCTGCCCGACCGACAGGTAGTTCGCCGCCCGCCAGTAGGCGTCGACGCGTTCGAGTTCATCCTGTTCCAGGGCCATGGCGGCCCTCCTCCCCGATGGTTCGTCGTCCGTGCGGCGGCGCGGGGGCAGGACCGGGTGCTGCGCGGGGGAGGCCTCGCCAACGGCCACCGTAGCCGCCGGTCGGGGCGCGTTCCAGAGGACGTGCCGCGACCACGCAGCGACAAAGGATGACTGCTTTGAGCGACTTTCCCGTGCCTTCGTGTCCCGACCACCACCTGCGGACCACGCGGGCCGGGGGAGCGGGGCCCGGGAAGGGCGCGCGGGAGCCGGGGGAGCGGGGCCGGGGAGAACCGGCAACCACACCACGGCCCGGGACTGCCGAAACCACGGTGAGAGGACAGATAACCCGCTGGTAGCCCAGGCGTTCCCGTCGTCACACGTACAGGCCGCCCCGGGCGCCCGCCGAGGTCCGACGGGCTCCCGGGGCGTGCCTACCGTTCGCGCGGGTGGAGACGGAAGAGGTAGGCGGCGGCCGGGTGGGTATAGGCGGTGCCCCTGCCTGAGGCGTGGAGCTGTTCGCGGGTCGGATGGGGCGGGCGCTTGGGCCGCAGGTAGCGGTCGAGGCCGTCGGTGGTGAGGCGGTAGCGGCCGGAGCTGTGGTGCAGGACCGCGGCGAGCCGGTAGCGGGGGTCGAGGCGGGCGAGGCCAGCGTCGGCGTGGCTGTTGTTGGCCAGGAGCCAGCCCTCCGGGCGCAGGCAGCGGGTGGCGTGTTCGGAGACGGGGCCCGCATACAGGGAGATCACCAGATCCCACTCGGCCGCGGGCAGTTCCGCGAGGGTACGGGTGTAGTCGCCCGGCACGAACGCGATGCGGGGTTTCTCCGGGTAGCGCTTGTGCCGGGTGGCCAGGCTGAGGGCGCTGGGGCCCTGGAAGGCCTTGCGGGCGCGGGTGTCGGCGTCGAGGTAGGTAACGTCGGGCCAGATGTGGGAGGGGGCGAGATCGAGGTAGCTGCCGGGATACAGGACGCGGCGCGCCCCGGTGTGGGCGGCCACGGCCTGGTAGAGAGCGGCACGGGAACCGAAGTGGCCGCCGACGCGGTCGATGTAGTCGGTGAAGTCTCGTTCGGGCACGGAGTGTTCCCGTGGGGGTGTCGGGGCCGTCAGGCCAGGCGGGCGAAGTGGATGGTGTCGGCGGGACCGCAGCCGATGGCCACGGTGCCGTACTGGGCGGCGGTGTCGTCCACAGGATGCCTCCGGAGGGACTCGGCAAGATCGAATGACCGACGGTCATACTAAGTCCCCGACCCTCTTCCGCCGCGTCGTCGCCGCTCACCCACGCCGCGCTCCGTGCTCTCAGAAATGAGCAGTTCTGGGAGCACGGCCACCCTTGCGTCCACGCGGGCATCCAGTCCGGCCGCGCCCAGGGGGAGCAGTCCTGCTACCGGCTGGTGCGCCGGAGTCTTTGCCTGGGAAGAGCCACCCACGGATTGCTTGCTCCCTCGCCGGAGCTTCGGGATCCCTGCGCCACAACACGCACAAGACATCAAAGACCCACAAAATCATGCATAACATCATTTATGCATCAAACGGGGCAGCGGAAGCGAGGCCCCACACGGGGGGACCAAGCACAGAACCGCCCCGGACCAGGCACCCCGGCGCAGGCCAGCCGCGCGCACGACCACACCGCGGCACCGTCGGCGAAGCACAAGGCACCGAAGAACCACGGTCCCGCCGCAACCACCCGGCGTGACGGCAGTCGGAAGCCACGGCAACACGCGGCGACGTCCGGACCGGCCGCCGCCGACCCGCAAGCCCCTACCCCGCAGGCACTCCCACAAAGCCGATAATGCACATTATGTCAAGTAGAGCACTGCGCGGAGCCCACCGCACCGTTTTAACACCCGCACCGGATACCGGAATGTATACGAAACCCACCAACACACCCCACGAAACAGCCCCCCACCAGCCTCCTACAAGACCCCTTGACCCCCACCCCAGAGACGGACACACATGGCACGCACACGCCGAGGCGCCCTCACCGCGGCCACCACCGCACTCCTCCTGCTCACCACCGCCTGCGGCGGCGCCACCACAGACGGCACCGACGGCGACACCGTCACCGTCGGCATGCTCCACTCCCTGTCCGGCACCATGGCCATCAGCGAGGTCACCGTCCGCGACTCCGTCCAACTCGCCATCGACGAGATCAACGCCGACGGAGGCGTCCTCGGCCACCAGATCGAACCCGTCATCGAAGACGGCGCCTCCGACGAGGCCACCTTCGCCGAACGCGCCGAGAAACTCCTGCAGTCCGACGACGCCGTCACCGTCTTCGGCGGCTGGACCTCCGCCTCCCGCAAGGCCATGCTCCCCGTCTTCGAACGCAACAACGGCCTGCTCTGGTACCCCGTCCAATACGAAGGCCTCGAAGCCTCCGACAACATCGTCTACACCGGCGCCACCACCAACCAGCAGATCATCCCCGCCCTGGACTACCTGCGCGAACAGGGCCACACCAGCCTCTACCTCGTCGGCAGCGACTACGTCTTCCCCCGCACCGCCAACCAGATCATCAACGCCTACGCCCAAGCCCACGACATGGAGATCACCGCCGAGGAGTACACCCCCCTCGGCCACACCGAATACTCCACCATCACCAACGACATCGCCCGCACCGAACCCGACGCCGTCTTCAACACCCTCAACGGCGACTCCAACGTCAGCTTCTTCCAGCAGTTGCGCTCAGCCGGCGTCACCCCCGACGACACCCCCGTCCTGAGCGTCAGCATCGCCGAAGAAGAGGTCGAGGGCATCGGCGCCGACAACATCGCCGGCCACCTCACAGCCTGGAACTACTACCAGAGCACCCAGACCGACGCCAACACCGGTTTCGTCGAAGCCTTCACCGACACCTACGGCGCCGACCGCGTCACCTCCGACCCCATGCAGTCCGCCTACAACGCCGTCTACCTCTGGAAGGCCGCCGTCGAGGAAGCCGACAGCTTCGAGGTCGACGACGTCCGCGCCGCCCTCGACGGCATCACCATCGACGCCCCCGAAGGCACCATCACCCTCGACGGCGACACCCAGCACGTCATCAAGACCGCACGCATCGGACAGATCAACGACGACGGCCTCATCGACGAGATCTGGACCTCCCCCGAACCCATCACCCCCGACCCCTACCTGACCGGTTACGACTGGGCCGCCGACCTCACCGGCTGACCCCGCCCTCACCCCGGCGGCCGGGACAGGAGTCCCGGCCGCCCCACCCCCGGAAAGGAGCCGCGGTGGACGCCCTCATCACCCAACTCCCCGTCGGCCTGGCCATCGGCGCCGTCCTCCTGCTCGCCGCGCTCGGCCTCAACTTCACCTTCGGCCAAATGGGCGTCATCAACATGGCCCACGGCGAGTTCATCATGATCGGCGCCTACACCGCCTACGTCCTGCACGCCTGGATCGGCGTCAACCCCGCCTACTCCCTCATCGTCGCCCTCCCCGTCGCCTTCGCCGTCACCGGCACCCTGGGCTGGCTCCTCGAACTCGGCCTCATCCGCCACTTCTACGGACGCCCCCTCGACACCCTCCTGCTCACCTTCGGCATCGGCATGATCCTCCAACAGGCCGCCCGCGACACCTTCGGCGCACCCAACGTCGACGTACCCGCACCCCCCTGGCTCACCGAAGGCATCACCCTCGGCGACATCCGCATCCACTACGCACGCCTGTTCATCCTCACCCTGGCCCTGACCGCCGTCGCCGCCATCGCCTACTACCTCAACCGCTCCCGCCAGGGCCGCCAGATGCGCGCCGTCATCCACAACCGCGACCTCGCCGCCGTCACCGGCATCAACACCCGCAGAGTCGACGCCACCACCTTCTTCATCGGCTCCGGACTCGCCGGCATCGCCGGGGTCGCCCTCACCCTCACCGGCCCCACTGGCCCCACCCTAGGCACCAACTACATCGTCGACGCCTTCCTCGTCGTCGTCATCGGCGGCCTGGGCCAACTCCGCGGCACCGTCATCGCCGCCTTCGCCCTGGGCATGCTCAACGCCACCGTCGAAGCCTGGACCGACGCCTCCCTAGCCAAACTCATCGCCTTCACCGCCATCGTCGCCCTCCTCCAGGCCCGACCCCAAGGACTGTTCACCGTCAAGACAAGGGCGCTCACGTGACCACCACCGCCCCCGCACTCCTCACCCGCCTGCGCGGCCCCCTCACCTTCCTCGCCCTCATCGCCGCCGCACTCCTCCTCCTGCCCCTCCTGCTGGAACCCTTCCGCCTCAACCTCTTCGCCCAGTACCTGTGCTACGCCATCGTCGCCCTGGGCATCTCCCTGGCCTGGGGACGCGGCGGCATGCTCACCCTCGGCCACGGCGTCTTCTTCGGCCTGGGCGCCTACGCCATGGGCATGCACCTGACCCTGGCCAGCACCGCCGCCGACCCCCTCAACACCACCGGCCTCCCCCAGTTCATGGTCTGGTCCGGCCTCACCGAACTCCCCTGGTTCTGGAAGCCCTTCACCCACCCCGCCACCGCCATCGCCGCCGCCGTCCTCGTCCCCGGAGCCGCCGCCGCACTCCTGGGCTGGTCGGTGTTCCGCCAACGCGTACGCGGCGCCTACTTCGCCATCCTCAACCAGGCTCTGGCCGCCGCCTTCGTCATCTTCCTCATCGGCCAACAACACCTCACCGGCGGCACCAACGGACTCACCAACTTCCCCGTCTTCGCCGGACACAGCCTCTACTCCCCCACCGCCCAGACCACCCTCTACACCATCACCGTCCTCACACTCGCTGCCATCTACCTCCTCTTCCGCCACGTCAACAACAGCCGCTACGGCAAACTCCTCATCGCCATCCGCGACGCCGAAGACCGCGTCCGCTACCTCGGCTACAACCCCACCTGGGCCAAAACCCTCGCCTACGCCCTCTCCGCCATGGCCGCCGGCATCGGAGGAGCACTCTTCGTCCCCATCATGGGCATCATCTCCCCCTCCCTCATCGGCGTCATCCCCTCGATCATGATGGTCCTCGCCGTCGCCATCGGCGGACGCTACTCCCTCGCCGGAGCCGCCACCGGAGCCGTCCTCATCAACGCCGCCGAGACCACCTTCGCCGAAACCTTCGCCAGCGGCTGGATCTACCTCCAAGGCGCCCTGTTCGTCCTCGTCATCGCCCTGGCCCCCCACGGACTCGCCGGCCTGACCCGACAAGCCGCCACCGCACTCACCCGCCCACGCACCCGCACCACACCACCAGCGCCACAGGACACCACCACAGGAAGCCCCGCATGAGCCTGCTCACCATCGACACCCTCACCGTCACCTTCGGCGACTTCACCGCCCTCGACCACGTCGACCTCCATCTCGACGAAGGCCAACTCCTCTTCCTCATCGGCCCCAACGGCGCAGGCAAAACCACCCTCATCGACACCATCACCGGCCGCACACGCCCCACCCACGGAACCATCACCTTCAACGGCCACACCCTCAACAAACGCAGCGAACACCAGATCGTGCGCGCCGGAATCGGCCGCACCTTCCAGACCAGCGCCGTCTTCGAAGAACTCACCGTCGCCGACAACGTCGACCTCGCCGCCAGCGCCCGCCTCCGCCCCTGGCAACTCCTGCGACGCCGCCGCACCCTCCCACCCGACGTCATCCGCCACCTCGATCGCGTCGGCCTCACCGACCACGCCGACCGCCCCGCCGCCACCCTCTCCCACGGCCAACGCCAATGGCTCGAAATCGCCATGCTCCTGGCCCAGAACCCACGCCTGCTCCTGCTCGACGAACCCGTCGCCGGCATGAGCGCCGACGAACGCACCCGCACCGGCGCACTCCTCACCGAGATCGCCGCCGACCACACCATCATCGTCATCGAACACGACATGGACTTCCTGCGCCGCTACGCCGACCAGGTCACCGTCCTCCACGAAGGACGCATCCTCACCCACGGCGACGTCACCACCGTCCAGAACGACCCCCGCGTCCAAGAGGTCTACCTCGGCCGCACCCCACAGAAAGCCACCCCATGACCACACCCCACCTGACCCTCACCAACCTCAACGCCGGCTACGGCCGCGCCCAAGTCCTCTTCGACATCAACCTCACCATCACCACCGGCACCATCGCCTGCGTCATGGGACGCAACGGCGTCGGCAAAACCACCCTCCTCAACACCATCGCCGGACTCATCACCCCCACCCACGGCACCATCACCCACAACGGCACCGACATCACCACACAACCACCCCACACCCGCATCCACGGCGGCATCGCCTACGCCCCCCAAGGCCACGAGACCTTCGCCCCCCTCACCGTCGCCGAGAACCTCGCCCTCGCCCACCACGCCACCAAACGCGGCCCCACCCACCTCATCGACCACGCCCTCGACCGCTTCCCCCGCCTCACACCCCTCCTCAACCGCCGCGCCGGCCTCCTCTCCGGCGGCCAAGCACAACAACTCGCCATCGCCCGCGCCCTCGTGGCCCGCCCCACCCTGCTCATCCTCGACGAACCCACCGAAGGCATCCAACCCTCCATCGTCGAAGAGATCGAGACCGCCATCACCGACATCGCCGCCGAGGGCATCACCGTCCTGCTCGTGGAGCAGTACCTCGACGTCGCCCTACGCCTGGCCGACACCGTCACCGTCCTGGACGCCGGACGCATCATCCACAGCGGCAACCGCGCCGACCTCACCGACACCCAGGCCCACGCCCTCATGGCCATCTGACCCGACTACTCCAACGCCAACCAGCCCGTACGCACCGTCCACCCGCCCCCCGCCTCCAAACGCTCCACCACCGCACGCTCCAACCGCGTCCCCCGCGCCACAGCCGACACATCCACCCGCGGCAACCCGAACACAAACCGGAACACGTCCGCGTCCCCCGCACACCCCTCACCCACCAACGCGAACCGGCGCTGGAACCGCACGATGTTGGAGGAGCCCCCCAACACCTCGCCCCACCGCGGATCCAGCAGCCACGACGTACACGTGGCCACCACAGGATCGATCCCCAGGTGCGCCCGCGCGAACCCGCGCGCCCGCGCCAGCGTCCCCTCCACCCCCACAGGATCCAAACCCCCGGTGGGGACGTGCAGCCGCAGACACGGATCACCCACCGCCATCCCCGCCCCCAGGGCCCGCGCCTGCCCCGGCGCGTACCACTCCACCTCCCCCTGCTCCCCCAGCACGGCCGGCTCCACCTGCAAACCGCCCACCCGGAACAGCCGCCCCCGGAACTGCGTCGCCACCCACTCCGCCAACTCCAGACTCAAGCGGCCAAACATCCGCCGCGCCCGCGCCACCTGCACACCCACGTCCGCCAGCGTCGCCGCCGTCACCGACGGGTCGATCCCCCACTCGGCGTGCCGCTCGAACTGCGCCTCCACCATCGCCGCGAACGCCCACAACGACGCCACCCGCACCCGCGGATCCTCCGCCTCCACCAGCGACGGCCACGACCGCCACTCCCCCGCGGCCAGGCCGGCGTCCGCGCACAGCCGCCGGTACATGCACTCCACCAGGTGCCACAGCTCCAACGGCCACCGCCCGTCCGGCCACAGCTCCCCCACCTCGGCACGGTCCACCGGTTCCAGAGCGAACAGGTCCAGCACCCGCTCCGCCCGCTCCCCCACAGGGACGTCCAGCGCCCGCGCCGGCTCCGGCAGCGCCCCGGCCTCCTCCAGCCACGCGCACACGTCCCCGCCCAGACCAAACCTCTTCACCACAGCAGCACTGTCCATCGGCACATCATCACGCACCGCGCGCCTCCCCGACCAGTGAGGCCGACCTCACATCTGGGCATAGTGTTGACGTACACCGCCAACACAGCAAAACGACCGAGGACGACCACCGATGCCCGACCCGGCGCACCGCATACAGGACTGGCTCGCCACCTACGACACCCCCGCCACAGCCGTGGCCCACCTGCTGTGCGACCGCCACGCCCCCGACGCCGTGGCCGTCACCGAGATCGGGCCCACCCTCGAGGCCACCGTCCTCACCTTCGGCGAGCTCGCCGAGCGCTCCCGCGCCCTGGCCGCCGGGTTCGCCGACCTCGGCCTGGCCGCGGGCGACCGGATCGCCACCCTCATCCCCAAAGGCATCGACCTCACCGTCACCGCCGTCGCTGCCTGGCGCCTGGGCGCCGTCCTGGTCCCCCTCCTGCCCTCCTTCGCGCCCTCGGCCATCGCCCAGCGCCTCACTCAGTCACAGGCCCGCCTGGTGGTGTGCGACGCCCCCTACCGGGGCAAACTCGACCCGCCCGGCGGAGCCGCCGCGGACTGGAGTATCGCCACCGTCGGTGACGCTCCGCTCCGGGAGGGCGACCACACCCTGGACTCGCTGTCGCGCGGTGCCACCGGGCCCGTCGGGGAGGCGGCCGTCGGGGGCGCGGGCACGATGGCCCTGCTGTTCGTCTCCGGACCCCTGGGAGCCCCCCGCGGGGTGCCGGTCCCGGTGCGGGCCCTGGCCTCGATGCACGCCTACCACCACTACGGGCTGGGTGTGGACGACGAGGACGTGTACTGGAACACGGCCGACCCCGGTACCGCCTACGGCCTCTACCACGGTGTCATCTCACCGCTGCTGGCCGGGCACGGCTCCCTCGCGCTGCGTGCGGGGTTCTTTGATCCGGAGCTGACCCTGGACGTTCTGGGCCTGTACCAGGTCACCAACCTGGCCACTGACCCGACCACCTACCGGACGCTGCGGGCGGCCACGAAGACGCTGCCGCCGGAGGTGGTGGTCCAGCGTCTGACCAGTGCCGGGGAGCCTCTGGCCGCCGACGTGGTGGACTGGGTCTCCGACGTGTTCGGCGTCCCCGTGCGCGACCACTACGGGCAGACCGAGCTGGGCTGGTGTGTGGGGATCCCCAACGGAGAGGCGGGGGTGGTCGGGCGCGGGGACGCGGTCGGCGCGATCGGTCCGGCCCTGCCAGGGTGGGAGGTGCGGGTCCTGGAGGCGATCTCCGACGAGCCGGCCCCCGCGGGGGCCTACGGCCGGGTGGCCGTGGATCTGGAGCGCAGTCCACTGGCCTGGTTCGGCTCCTACTGGGAGGGGGCGGCGCCTGCGGAGGCACGGTTCACGCCCGAGGGCACCTACTACCTGACGGGTGACACCGGGACCATGGACCGCGAGGGGTGGCTGTACTTCTCCACGCGCGATGACGGGGCGATCCGCTCGCACGGGTACCGGATCGGCCCGGCGGAGGTGGAGGCGGTCCTGAACGAGCATCCGGCGGTGGCCGAGTGCGGGGTGTACGCGGTCCGTGACGACTCGGCCGGGCAAGGGGTGGGTGCCCGGGTGGTGCTGTCTCCGGGGTGGGAGGAGCATGCCGGGCTGGCCGAGGAGCTACAGGCTTGGGTGGGTGAGCGCTACGCGACCCATGCGGCACCGAGTGCGGTGGATTTCGTGGCTGAGCTGCCGCGATCGGCCTCGGGCAAGATGCGGCGGGCCCGGTTGGTGTGACTCAGGCGGTGGGGACGAGTTCGTCGATGCGCGCGGCCAGGGCCATGTCCTTGTCGGTGAGGGCTCCGACGGCGTGGGTGCACAGGGACAGGTGCAGCGTGTTGTAGCGGATGTCGATGTCGGGGTGGTGGCCTGCCTGCTCTGCCGCCTGGGCGATCTGGTCGACCAGGGCGATGGCGGCGGGGAAGTCGGGCAGGCGTACCGTTCGGCGGATGGCGGGGGTCCCGGGGGCGAGTTCCCAGTCGGTGAGGCGGTCCAGGCCTTCGCGGATCTGGTCGTCGGTGAGTTCCATGGTCCTCTCCCCTGGTCGATGGGGTCATTGCGTGGTGCTCGGCGGCCGAACGGTTGCGGTTGCGGGCCCTCGGGCACCGTACCGTTCCACAGCACCGATTTCACGCTGCCACAAGGCCTCTGTGTGTTCGGTGCGGCGTAGCCGCGCGATTGTTTTGGTTGTGTTCGTAGAACGAAACAGCCACCTTTATATTGTAGATTTTTATATGTGACAGACGATCTGACCTGCTCTGAACTGCACATATAGCGATTCTTTGCCTGGTGGGACTGCCTCTGATGTTGCACATCGACCTGTGGGACGGTTCACTCTCTGATACTTCGGGCGTTCCCCCGTCTCGCGGACACTCCCGCACGCGCTCCCCCTCCCCCAGGAAGCGGAACATGCTCGACTGGAAACGCCGATCACTGCGCGCGAGGATGATCGGACTCCTCCCGGTGCCCAGCACGGCCCTGCTGGTTCTGTGGGCCATAGCCGCCAGCCTCCCGCTGACCGACTTCCGGGACCTGCGTGCGTCAGCCGCGCTGACCGAGAAGGTCACCACGACGGTGGCCCTGGACTTCGGCCGGATCACGCTGGACGAGTCGACGGGGGGTGTACCTGTTCGGGACACCGGGGCAGCGACGGTTCTCCTTCATGTGGGAGGAGTTGACCGAGGGGGCGCTGGGTGCGGTGGTGCTGGCGGACACGCGGCGTCTGACGGACTCCTTCGACGCGATCGACTTCTTCGAGGGGCGGCGGGGGCCGTTCGTGGTGGCGGTGAACCGCTTCGACGGCCAACGCACGCACCATGCCAAGGACGTGCGGGTGGCGTTGGATGTGGAGGATTCGGTGCCGCTGCTGTTGTGTGACGCGCGCAGCCGGGACTCGGCCAAGGAGATCGAGTTGGTGCTGCGGTTGGAGCTGTCGGAGGCGTGGGGGGCTTCCGGTCGGCCGTCGCGGGAGTGCGGCTCACGCGGAACCCAGGACGTCCCATCCCATGCGCGCGAGGAGGGCGAGGACGACCACGAGCAGGACGGCTCGGACGAATCCGGCGCCGCGGTCCAGGGCCATGCGGGCGCCGACCTGGGCGCCGATGACGGTACAGGTGCCCAGAGCCAGCCCCAGGAACCAGTCGATGTGGCCGCCGACGGCGAAGACGGTGAGGGCGCCGAGGTTGGTGCAGGCGTTGACGATCTTGGCTGAGGCGGAGGCGGAAACGAAGTCCATGCCCAGGACGGCGGTGAGGGCGATGATGAGGAAGACGCCGGTTCCGGGGCCGATGAGGCCGTCGTAGAAGCTGATGGCGGCTCCGGCCAGGGTGATGGCGGCCAGGACGCGGGCTGGGGTGCGCAGGTGGGGGTGGGGCGTGGTGCCCATGCTGGGGCGCAGGGTCACCAGGAGGGCGACTCCGGCGAGGACGGCCATGATGACGGGTGTGAGGACGTCGGCGGTCAGGGCGGTGGCCAGGGCGGCGCCCAGGGCGGAGCCGAGCAGGGCCAGGAGTGCGGTGGGCACGACGATGGCGCGGTCGATCTTGACCTTGCGGGCGTAGGCGAGGGCGGCGGAGGCGGTGCCGAAGACCGAGCCGAGTTTGTTGGTGCCCAGGAGGGTGGCCAGGGGTGTGGCGGGGTTGGTGATGAGCAGTGCGGGGAGCAGGAGGAGCCCTCCCCCGCCGACAACGGCGTCGACCCACCCGGCGGCGAAGGCCACGAGGAGGAGCAGTCCGAGGATGTCGAGGTCCACGGTCAGCCCTGGCCGGGCCGCAAAGGGGGGATGATGGGGTGTCGGTGCATAGTGTTCGAGTGTAGATGAGGCGGTGTGCGGCTTTCGCGGGGGTCGCTCAGCGCGGCTCGTCGGCCAGGTCGAGCGGAGGCAGGTGCCGGAGGATCTCCTCGCGACGGGGGCGTATCCACGGCGGCAGGCGCAGGGCCCGGCCCAGTTCCAGGAGCGGCTCGTCCACGTCGAAGCCGGGGCCGTCGGTGGCGATCTCCAGCAGTGCGCCGCCGGGCTCGTCGAAGTAGATCGAGGTGAAGTAGGAGCGGTCGCGGATCTCGGTGACGTCCACGCCGTCGGCCTCCAGGGTGCGGCGCCAGGCGTCCTGGACGGGGGTGTCGGGGGCGCGGTAGGCGACGTGGTGGACGGTGCCGGCGGCGACGGTGCCCCTCTCGGCCCTGGGGTCGGCCAGGATGTCGACGATGGTGCCGGTGCCGGCGGTGGCGGGTCCCGTGCGCAGGCGCAGGCGGTCGGCGGTCTCGCTCTCCAGGCGGAAGCCGAGGCGGTCGCCGAGCATGGCGGCGGTGGTCTCGGCGTCGTTCTCGGTCAGGGTGACGGAGCGGATGCCGCGGACGGCGTGCTGGGCGGGGACCGCTCCCCCGTCCCAGGGGTCGGTGTCGTGGTGGTCGGGGCTGGCGGCGAGTTCGATGGCCAGTCCGTCGGGGTCGTGCAGGGACAGGACGTCCTCCCCGCCGCGTTCGGCGGGGCGGGTGGCGGCCACACCCAGGGAGGCGAGGTGCTCGGCCCACCAGCCCAGGGAGCCCTCGGGGACGGAGAGGGTCGTGGTGGTGGCCTGTCCGGCGCCGCGGCGGCCGCGGGCGGCTCCGGGCCAGGAGAAGAAGGTGAGGACGGTGCCGGGGTTGCCGGCGCGGTCGCCGTAGTACAGGTGGTAGGTGTCGGTCCGGTCGAAGTTGACGGTGCGCTTGACCAGGCGCAGCCCCAGGACGGTGCGGTAGAAGTCGGCGTTGGCGCGGGGGTCGTCGGCGATGGCGGTTACGTGGTGGAGGCCCGAGGGGCGCACGTCCATGGTTCCTGCTCTCCGTCACGACCGGAAGGACTCATACTAGAAAGTATCTTCATAGTAAACTATCTGTGCGGGTGGGGGCCCGGTGAACATGGCCGAGGTGAACCGGTCGGCGAGCAGGGTCACGGTGGGTGTCTCCTTCTGGTCTAGTGGGCGGCGGCCGGGGCGGCGCTGTTCTTGGCCTGCTGGATCTGGGCGTAGACGCGGGCGCGCAGTTCGGTGAAGCGCTCGTCCTGGCGGGTGGTGAGCTGGTCGCGTTCGGCGGGCAGGTCGACGGTGATGTCGTCCTGGACCACGGTGGGCGAGGAGGACAGGACCAGGACGCGTTCGCCGAGGTAGACGGCCTCGTCGATGTCGTGGGTGACGAACAGGACCGTAACGCCCAGGCGCTGCCAGATGTTTCGGATGAGGTCTTCGAGGTCGGCGCGGGTCTGGGCGTCGACGGCGGCGAAGGGCTCGTCCATGAGCAGGACTTTGGGCTCGTAGGCGACGGCGCGGGCGATGGCCACGCGCTGCTGCATGCCGCCGGAGAGCTGCCAGGGGTAGGAGTCGGCGAACGCGGTGAGTCCGACCGCCTCCAGGGACTGGGCGACGAGTTCCCGGCGGCGCTCCTTGGGGAGCTTCTTCTCCTTGAGCGGCAGTTCGACGTTGGCGCGCACGCTCATCCAGGCGAAGAGGCTGCGGCCGTACTCCTGGAAGACGACGGCCATGTCGGGCGGTGGTGCGGTGACGCTGTCGCCGGCGAGTTCGACGGTGCCGCTGGTGGGCGGCATGAGTCCGGCGATGCACTTGAGCAGGGTGGTCTTGCCGCAGCCGGAGGGGCCGACGAGGCAGACGAGTTCGCCTTCGGCGAGTTCGAAGGTGAGGTCGCGGACGGCCTCGACGGCGCTGGCTCCCCCGTTGTAGATCTTCTGAAGTGCGGTGACCTTGAGCATGGTGGTCGTGTTCTCCTTGGTGGTTGGCTTACTCTCCGCGGTTGGCGGCGCGCAGGCCGCGGTACCAGCGAAGGACGCGTCCCTCGACGAGTCCGAAGACGGCGGTCAGGGCGAAGCCGACGAGTCCGAGCAGGACCATGCCGGCCCACATCTCGGGGATGGCGAAGGTGCGCTGGAACTGGACGATGGCGAAGCCCAGGCCGCTGGAGCTGGCGAACATCTCGCTGATGACCATGAGGATGATGGCCAGGGCCAGGGCCAGGCGCAGGCCGGCCATGATCTGGGGGCTGGCCGAGCGCAGGACGAGCACGCGCAGGCGGGTGGTGGTGCGCAGTCCGTAGCAGCGGGCGGTGTCGGCCAGGACGGGGTCGACGGCGCGCACGCCCTCGACGGTGTTGAGCAGGACGGGCCACACGCAGCCGGAGACGATGACCAGGATCTTCATGGAGTCGTCGATGCCCACGAGGAGGATCATCAGAGGGATCAGGACAGGTGGCGGGATGGCGCGCAGGAACTCCAGGACGGGTTCGAGGGTGGCGCGCACGCCCTTGGACACGCCCAGGACGACGCCCAGGCAGACGCCGGTGACGGCGGCGATGGTGAAGCCGGTCAGCAGGCGGATGAGGCTGGGGATGACGTCGACGAGCAGGCGTTCGGAGAACCAGAGTTCGGCGAAGGCGTCGGCGATGAGGCCGGGCGTGGGCGTGTAGTAGCTGCCGGAGGTGGCGGTGGAGTAGGCGTAGAGGCCGATGAGGACCGCGGGCAGCAGCAGGACGTGGGCGGTGCGCAGCAGGATCCGGGCCGCGAGCGGCATGGGACGCCGTGGCTTGGGCGGGTGGGCCGGTGCCTGGACGGCGGGGCGCTCGGTGGTGTGGGTGGGCTGGCTCATGCGGTGGCCTCCCCGCGGACGGACGTGTGCCAGCGCAGGACGCGCCGCTCCAGGACGCGCACGCCCATGTTGATGAGCACGCCCAGGATGCCGGTGGCGACGATGAGGGCGTAGACGTAGGCGACGGCGTTGCTGGACTGGGCGATGGCGATCTCCTGGCCGATGCCGGGAGTGCCGATGATGAGCTGGGCGGTGATGGACAGGATGAGGGCGACGGCCGCGGCCAGGCGCAGGCCGGTCATGAGGTAGGGCAGGGTCGTGGGCCACACGACGTACCTGATGCGGGCCAGGCGGCCCAGCCCGTAGGAGCGGGCGGTCTGTTCGGCGACGGGGTCGACGTCGGCGACGCCGTAGAGCACCTGGATGTAGATGAGCCAGAAGCAGGCGTAGACGACCAGGAGCAGCGTGGAGCGGATGTCGGTGCCGTAGAGCAGGACGGCCAGCGGGATCAGGGCCACCGAGGGGATGGGGCGCAGGAAGTCGACCGTGGAGGTGGTGAAGGCGCGCACGCGGGGCAGGGCGCCCAGGGTGAAGCCCAGGACCACGGCGGCGGCGAAGGCGATGGCCAGGCCCAGGGCCCACCCGTGGAGGGTGTCGCCGACGGCGGCCCAGAAGCCGGGTGTGGTGGCGCGCTGGGCGAGGACGCCCAGGACCTCGGTGGCGGGCGGCAGGTAGCGGTCGGAGACCAGGCCCAGGCGCGGCACGGCCTCCCACAGCGTGAGGAAGGCGGCGATGCCCGCGGCTCCGAGGAGGGCACGGCCCAGGCCGGAGCGGGTGCGGCCGCGCGGGGCGGGCGCACCGGGCGGGGGTCCCGCGTCGGTGGTGTCTGTCTTGGTCATCTGCTTCAGCGTGTCCTGGTCGGGTGGGGCGCGGGCGCGCGGGGCGCCCGCGCCGCGGTGGCGGGTGCTAGCGGATCAGGGTGTCCAGGTCGGCCTCGGCGTCGATGAGTCCGTCCTCGAGCATGAGGTCGGCCAGCGCCTGGACGGAGTCGCGGTCGATCTCGGCGGGGAAGCGGGGCAGGACGAGCTCGTCGACGACGCTCTGGTCGATCTCGGTGTAGGTGGTGAGGACCTCGCGGACCGCGTCGGGGTTGTCCTCGGCGTAGGTCAGGGACTCCTGCAGGGCGGCGGTGAGGGAGTCGAAGAGTTCGGGGTCCTCGGCCAGGCGCTGCTCGGAGGTGAAGTAGGCGGCCACGCTCAGGTCGGGGTCGGTGTCGACGAAGTTGGAGGTGATCTGCTGTCCTCCGGCCTGGCGGATGACCGTGCCGAAGGGCTCCACTGCCCAGACGGCGTCGACCTGGCCGGTCTCCAGGGCTGCGGGCATGTCGGGGAAGGGCAGTTCGATGAAGTCGATGTCGGCGGGGTCGCCGCCGGCCACGCGCACGGAGTTGCGCACGGTGGTGTCGCCGATGTTGCTGAGGGTGTTGATGGCGACGGTGGTGCCCTCCAGGTCGGCGGCGCTCTCGATGTCGCTGCCCTCGGCGACGAAGACGCCGCCGAAGTCAGCGCCCTGCTCACCGGTGCTGGTGGCGCCGTTGGTGAGGGTGGCAAGGGGCAGGCCCTGCTCGCGGGCGACGATGAGGGAGACCACGTTGGAGAAGCCCAGGTCGAACTCGCCGCTGACCACGCCGGGGACGATGGCGGCACCGCCGGCGCTGGTCTCCAGGGCCAGGTCGATGCCGTGCTCCTCGAAGATGCCCTCCTGGACGCCGAGGTAGACGGGGGCGACGTCGACGATGGGGATGACTCCGGCGGTGAGCTGGGTGAGCTCGTCGCCCCCCTCGGAGGAAGGCGGGTCCTGGCTTCCTCCTCCGCAGGCGGTGGTGGCCAGGAGGGCGGTACCCGCGGCCAGGGCGAGCAGACGGTGACGCATGGGGCGCTCCAGGGAGGTGGTTCCGAGGTGGGAGGGTGCCGCCGAATCATGGTGTGCGATTGACGAACACTTGTTCATTTAGCGAACGCTCGTGAATCTAGGTGATGCAGCTCACGGGGTCAAGTGCGCGGCCGTGCACGTGTCCGTGGTGTTGCGGATGCGTTATGGCCCCCTCCCCTTCACCGGAAAGGCGGCGGCCCGGGACTCCGGAGCGAAACCCCGCCGCGCCGATCCGCAGCGGCCGGAGGGGAGGGGCGACCCCGGGCGATGACCGAGATCACACGCACCCGGGTGCCGCGTGGCCGGAGGACCCTCGTGACGCACACCGCAGGAGACTGATAGGTTAGGCTAACCTTTACCCTCTTGGCCGTGCTCTGCGGCCGGGGTGCACCCGCTCCACGCCCGCGTCCGGATTGGACCCCCGCCCGTGCGTCTTCCCACCGCGCCCGACGGCAGCCGCGGCTGCGCCGCCCTGGCCCGCTACGCCGACGAGCCGATGAGCGGTACGGCCGGACAGAGCCGGGGATGGCTGCTGATCGAACACGAGGGGCCCTGGCGCTACCCCGCCCTCACCAGCCCCGGCCTGGCCCCGGAGACGGTGTCCCTTCTATCCGAGCGCCTCGCGGGCCGCGCCGTCAAGACGCAGCTCATCAAACGGCCCGGCCGCAGGCGCAGCGCCCGGGGGCCGCTGCGCGCCTACTTCGCCCACGTCAGCCGCACCTCCCCCTGGGTGCGCGCGGTGGAGTTCGAGGACCCGGCCCAACTGCTGGAGCACGACCTCACCGCGGTGGAGCGGCCCGAGCCGCCCACCTTCGGCACCCGCGTCGACCACACCCTGTACCTGGTATGCACCCACGCCAAGCGCGACCCGTGCTGCGCGATGCTGGGCCGGCCGGTGGCCGACGCGCTGAGAGGCGGAGCGGCGGAGGTGTGGGAGACCACCCACGTGGGCGGCGACCGGTTCGCGGCCAACCTGGTGGCCCTCCCCCACGGTGCCTACTTCGGCCGCCTGGACCCCGACTCGGCCGTGCGCACGGTGGCAGCCCTCGAACGCGGCGAAGTGCTCCCCGACCACTTCCGCGGCCGGTGCACCGACTCCCCCGCCGGCCAGGCGGCCGAGGCGGCGCTGCGCTCGCGGCTGGGGGCCGTGGCCGTGGACGCGCTCACCCACCTGGACGAGCAGGACGGGGGCGAGAGCGTGCGGGTGACGCTGGGCCACGGCGGCGGCCTGTACACGGTCTCGGTGGCCCGCACCGAGGGGCCCGAGTGCGCGACCACGTGCACGAACGTCTCGCGGCCGGTGCACCACCGCGTCACGGAGATCTCCGAGGTGCGCGGCGGCGCGGCCCGCGGCCCCGGCCGTTGGGCGGACCCGGCGCGTCAGTCCAGGTCTCGGACGTAGCGCTGCGCGACCTGGCACCGGAAGGGGTCACCGTCGAGGTAGATCTCGCGCGGCGACCCGGACGGGCGGCGCCCGGCGCGTGCGGCGGCGCCGCGGACCGCGTCGAAGGAGCGCAGGATCGTGGGGAACTGCACCTCGCCGTAGGGCACGTCGACGAACAGCTCCGATCCGGCGGGCTCGACCCCGTCGGCGTGCGACGCGTCGGTGACGGGCACGCACACCTCGACCGGCCCGTCGGACTCCCAGCCCACCTCGCCGTGGTAGACGACGACCAGGGGCCGCGACCGGTCCGCGGCCGCACCGGCACTCTGGGAGAGCCCGGCCGCGGCGCGCTCGATGTGCGAGGGCAGGTCCGCCACGGTCGTGCGCACGGTCCGCGAGACGAAGGGCTGCGCCGCCACGTCGCGGCCCGACACCGTCGGCGCGTCCCCCTCGGGGGACGGGCGGCCGTCGGAGAGGCCGCCCGCCAGACCGTCGAGCAGCGCGACCGCGCGCTGGTGCGCACGGACCACGTCGGCCCGGTAGGCGTCCAGGAGTGCGCGCCGCTCGTCACCGGCGGCCTCCAGGACCGCGCCGATGCGCTCCAGCGGCATGCCCACCCGGCGCAGCAGCGCGATCGTGCGGGCACGCTCGGCCTGGGACCGGCGGTAGTAGCGATAGCCGGTGTAGGCGTCGACGGTGTCGGGCACGAGCAGGCCGCGCCGCTCGTACAGGCGCAGCGCCTTCGGGGAGAGCCACGTGAGTCGGCTGAACTCGCCGATCGGCAGCGGGGCGTCGGGCACGCTCATCGCAGCAGGTAGGCGACCTCGACCTCCCACTTGGCGCGGTCGGGTTCGGTCTGCGGATCGGTGAGGAACTGCTCGGTGCGCGCCTGCCAGTGGATGCCGTCGGCCCGCTCCTCGACCGCCGGTTCCAGGCCCTGCACGCCCGCCCACTCCCACATGTCGCGGTGGGTCCGCGCCAGGGCGTCCGGGCCGCCGGGCGGGCGCGCGACGAGATAGCGCCCGGCCGGGATCGCGCCGGTGCCGAACCCGTCGCCGATCTCCATACGCTCGGCTACGGGGACGCAGACGGTGATGTCCATCGGGTCCTGGGCGGTGCGCAGGCGGTGGTAGCGGTAGATCGGCCCGCCCCGCGGCACGCCGCCCGCCTGGGCCAGGGCCGCGTAGATCCGCGGGACCCAGGCGTTCACGCGGTCCCAGTGCGCGAGTTCGGCCGTCATCGGGACGCCGACCCAGGGGCGCTCGCCCCGCTCCTCGACGGTGCATTCCGCCATGGTCTCCTCCTTCGGCCGCCACCCGCCTCCCGGGTGGTCTTCCCCCAGCGGACACCTTCACCCAGGGGGAAGGTCAAGGCTGGCCGCCGCCCGTCGTCTCAGGACCAGAAGCCGAAGGTGGCGAGCAGGCCGTTGGTGGCCGCGATCGCACCGAGGGCGAGCACCGAGCCGGTGACGAAGGAGGTGCGCAGCGAGCGGACCAGGAACTCGCCGGAGACGAGGTTGTTGAACAGGAAGTAGCCGAGCATGGTGGCGTGCCAGAAGGAGTCCCAGTTCAGCGCCTCGAAGTGGTAGGGCTCGCCCGTCCACAGGCCGGTGTCGGTGGTCAGCCACGACCACCCCAGCGCGGCGCCGTAGCCGAGGGGGATCTGCACCAGCGGCAGGACCATCAGCGGGAGCAGTTTGACGAACCCCCACACGCCGGGCTGGTGGGCCATCCTGGCCTCGCTCTGGGCGCGCTGGGCGGCCTGCTGCTCGGCTCGCATGCGCTCGCGGTGGACGCGCTCGGCCTCCTGCTGGCGCCGGTCCTCCTGGCGGCGGCGCTGCTGCTCCTCGTGGCGCAGGCGCTGCTCCTCCTGGCGTCTGAGCTGTTCCTCGTGCTGGCGGCGCTGGTCCTCCTCGCGCTGCTGGGCCATGCGGCGCTCGGCCAGGGCGCGCTCCTCGGCCTCCTGGTAGCCGCGGGGGTCGGCGGCGCGCGGACCGCCGTACAGGTCGGCGTAGGGGTCCTCCTGGCGGAGGGGCACCCCGGGGGGTTCCGGAGCGTGCGGGTGGGCCGTGGCGGGTCCGTAGCGGGCGGTGGGCGGGCTCTGCGCCCCTGTCCCGGGGAAGGCCGGGCCTCCCGTAGCGGGGCCGGGGATGGGGCCCTGGCCGTGGGCGGCGGCGGGCGGGGGTTCGGTGGGCATGCGCCGGGTGCGGGGGGACCCGCCGTCGCCGGGTGCGACGCGGGTGGCCCGGTCGCCGAACGCGCGCGTGCCGGGCCCGGCGTTTCCGAGCACCTCGGTGCGCTGGTCGGCGCTCTCGTGGGCCTCTCCGGCGGAGGCCGCCAGGGCCTGGTCGACGCGGGTGACCTGGTCCCGCACGCCCGCCATCACCGCGGGCGGCAGCCACGACGTGCCGCCGTGGACGTCGCCGAGGTAGTCGAGGATCTCGCCGGGGCCGGGCCGTCCGGAGGGCTTCTTGGACAGGCAGGCGGCGACCAGGTGGCGCAGCGACTCCGGTACGGCGTCCAGGTCCGGTTCCCGGCTGATGATGCGCATGACCATGGTGGGCATGGCGCCCTCACCGAAGGGCCCGGTGCCGGTCGCGGCGAAGGCGAGGACGGCGCCGTAGGCGAACAGGTCGCTGGCGGGGGTGAGGGCCTCGCCCTGGACCTGTTCGGGGCTCATGAAGCCGGGGGTGCCGATGACCGACTGGGTGGCGGCGGTGCCGTCGGTGGCGCGGGCGATGCCGAAGTCGATGACGCGGGGGCCGTCCTCGGCCAGCAGCACGTTGCCGGGTTTGAGGTCGCGGTGGATGAGGCCCACCCGGTGGATCTCGGCGAGCGCCTCGGCCAGTCCGGCGGCGAGGACGCGGACACTGGCCTCGGGGAGGGGGCCGTGGTTCTGGACGGCCTCGTCCAGGGCGAGGGAGGGGACGTAGGAGGTGACCAGCCAGGGCACCTCGTCGTCGGGTCCGGCGTCGATGACGGGGGCGGTGAAGGCACCACTGACCTGGCGTGCGGCGGTGACCTCGCGGGCGAAGCGGGCCCGGAAGGAGGGGTCGGCGGCCATGTGGGGGTGGATGCGCTTGACGGCCACGGCGCGGCCGGCGGCCGAGCGGCCGAGGTAGACCTGGCCCATCCCGCCGGCGCCCAGGCGGTTGATCAGCCGGTAGCGGCCGACCCGCTGCGGATCGCTGCTGTCCAAGGCGCCCAATGTCCTCATACCTCCGATGGCGTCGGTCCTCGCCCCAGCGATCGTAGTGCACCGCCGCACGCGGGGTCCGGCCCGGCGTAGACGACCGGGAGGGCCCGCGGGTTCCCGGTCGGCCGCCTGTGGCCATTGCCGCAGTTCGCGTGCGCCGCCGGGGCCCTGGGGCCTAGGGTCGTCTACGTCAGGCGGGCTCGTATCGGAGGGGGACGGGAATGAGTCACAGGGCCCTGCGGGGGCGGTCCCCGGCGTCGGCGGGCGCCGTGGCCCTCGTCGTTCTGTGCGGGGCGGTGGCGCTGGTGGTGACGGCGGCGCTGGTCCTGGCGGTGCCCGGCCAGGAGCACACCGAGGGCGACCTGCCCGAACTGGCCTCCGCGCGGGGCGTGGACCTGGGGGTGGCCGTGGCCGTGGCCCCGCTGCGGGAGGACGCCGCCTACCGGGAGGTGGTGACCGGCAACTACACGTCGGTGAGCGCGGAGAACACCATGAAGTGGGACTCGGTGCAGCCCCGGCGCGGCGCCTTCGACTGGGGCGGCCCGGACACGGTGGTGGACTTCGCCGAGAGCAACGGGCTCAGGATGCGCGGGCACACGCTGCTGTGGCACAACCAGCAGCCCCAGTGGCTGTCGGAGGGCGCCTACGGGGCCGACGAGCTGCGCGAGATCGTGCGCTCGCACACCGACGCCCTGGTGGGCCGGTACGAGGGGCGGATCGGCGCCTGGGACGTGATCAACGAGCCGATGGCCGATGAGGGCGGCGCGATCCGAGACAACCTGTGGTACCGGGTCCTGGGTGAGAACTACATCGCCGAGGCGCTGTGGATGGCGCACGAGGCCGATCCGCGAGCGCGCCTGTACGTCAACGAGTTCGGTATCGAGGGCGGCGGCACGAAGGCGGACGCCTTCTACACGCTGATCGCGGACCTGATGGAGCGGGGGGTGCCGCTGCACGGGATCGGCTTCCAGAGCCACTTCATCGTCGGGCAGGTGCCCGAGGACTTGGCGGAGAACATGCGGCGCTACACCGATCTGGGGCTGGAGGTGGCCGTCACCGAGTTGGACGTGCGCATCCCCGAGCCGGTGACGGACGCCCGGTTGCAGGAGCAGGCCCGTGACTACCGGCGGGTGGTGGAGGCCTGCCTGGAGGTGGAGGGCTGCCAGGGGGTGACGGTGTGGGGTGTCGACGACGGCCACTCGTGGATCCCCGACTGGTTCCCCGGGTACACGGCCGCCACCCCCTTCGACGCCGACTACGACGCCAAGCCGGCGCGGGCCGCGATGGTGGAGGCGCTGGCCCGGCGGGCGCGTCAGGGCGGGGCGATACGCGGGGCCGCCGCCGTGTGAGCCGGCCCGCCCCCGCCGCGCGCGGTGCGGTCGGGGGCGGGGCCGTTCCCTGGTATGCGGGGGCCGTCAACGGCCCTTCTCGGGGGACATCACCGGTCGGGGAAGGAGCGGGTGTTGGACGGACGTGTTCCCGCCGTGGCCGTGCCCCGGGCCCTGGCCGAGAGCGCCAGCGGGTTCTTCGGCCCCGAGTGGGTGGCCGCCCTGCCGGGTCTGGTGGTACGCCGGTGCGAGGAGTGGGGGCTGCGGGTCACGGGCGCCCCCATGCACGGGCAGGTGGCGCTGGTGGTTCCGGTACGGCGCGGTGACGGTTCGGCGGCGGCGCTGAAGGTGCAGCCCGTGGACGGGGAGACCGCGGGCGAACCGGCGGCGCTGCGCGCCTGGGACGGCGGGGGCGCGGTACGGCTGCTGGAGGCCCTGGACCCCTCCCGCTCCCTGGTTGCTGCGGGGGTGCCCGAGGCGCTGGCCGCGATCGGCGCTCTGCTGGCGCGGCTGAACGCGGCCCCCGCTCCGGCGGGGATGCGCTCCCTGGCTCCGCTCGCCCTGGAGGGTGCGCAGCGGGCGAAGGCCCTGGCCGCCTCGCGGACGGGGCCGGACCGCCGCCTGCTGGCGGATCTGGCCTCCCGCGCGCGGGAGATGGCCGCCGATCCGGGCGACCGGCTACTGCACTGGGACCTGCACTACGGCAACGTGCTGGCACCGCTGCCGGACTCGGGTCGGGGCCGGTGGCTGGCGGGCGACCCGGGTTTCGAACTGCTGCCCGCGCTGCGCAACCGGTGGGCCGAGGCGGTGGCCACCGGTGACGCGGGCCATGCGGTGCGGCGCCGGTTCGACCTGCTGACCGAGGCCGCGTGTGTGGACCGCGACCGGGCGCGGGCGTGGACGCTGGTGCGGGTGATGCGGATGTGCGTGTGGGAGCTGGAGAGCGGTACCGGCCGCCTGCCGCAGGTGCCGGTGGCGGTCGCCGCGGCGCTCAGTCGGTGACGGTGATGCCCAGGGCGGCCAGGATCGTTCCGGCCTGGGCGGGGGTGATGACGGCCCCGCGCAGGTGCAGGGCCTCCTCCAGGGTGGGTTCGCCCAGGTCCGCGCCGCGCAGATCGGCACCGTCGAGCCTGACGGAGACCAGGGTGGCGCCGCGCAGCCGCGACTCGGTCCACACCGTCCCCCGCAGGTCGGCACCGGTCAGGTCTGCCTCGTCGGCGCGCAGGCCGTGCAGGGCCCGGCCGCGCAGGTCGATGCCCTGGCAGCGGGCGAGCATGAGGTTGCAGCTCTCGAAGGCGTAGCCGATCCCGCGCAGGCCGGTCAGGGCGGCGCCGGTCATGCGGCAGCCGCTGAAGGCGGCGTCGGTGAGCAGGGCCCCCTTCCAGCGGGTGTTGGCCAGGTCCAGGCGCTCGAAGCGGGTCTCGCAGCAGGACGCGCCCGCAAAGGAGGCGTCGGCGGCGCTGCCGCCGCAGAAGCGGGCCCCGTCCAGGACGGCGCCGTCGAGCCGGGCGCCGTCCAGGCGGCAGTCGGTGAAGACCGACTCGTACAGGTCCGCCCCGCGCAGGTCGGCCCCGGTGAGGTCGCAGCGCACGAAGGTGTGCGGTCCGGTGGGCGGGGCGGCCCCGCGCAGGTCGGCGTCGACGGTCTCGCTGCTGGTGTGCGCCTCGCTCATAGCGCGCACCCTAGCGGCCGGGGACGACGGTCAGGGCCCTCCGGGGCCCTCAGCCGCGGACCCTGAGGGCGAGGAACAGGTCGACGCGGTCCTCCAGACTGCTCAGGTCGCGGCCGGTGAGCTCCTCCACGCGGCCGATCCGGTAGCGCAGGGTGTTGACGTGGACGTGCATGGCGGCGGCGCAGCGCTGCCAGGATCCCGAGTGGGCCAGGAACCGCTCCAGGGTGGCGACCAGGTCGGAGCGGTGGTCGCGGTCGTAGGCGAGCAGCGGGCCCAGGAGCCGGTCGCGGTAGGAGGCCCGCACCTCCTCGGGGACGGAGGCGAGCAGCAGTTCGTGGGAGTCGGTCTCCGACGCGGCGATGACCCTGGAGCGGCCGCCGCGCAGCTCGGCCAGGCGGCGGGCGTGCCGCGCCTCGGTGAGGGCACCGCGCAGGTCGGCCGCGCCCCGCACCGGTGAGCTGACCCCCAGGGCCAGGCGGTGGTCGGCCAGGCCGCCCTCCAGGATGCGGGCGCGGTGGACGAGCGCGTCGCGGACGCCGTCCCCGGCGGTGTCGCCCCCGGGGACGGGGACCAGGGCCAGGGGGTCGTCGCCGCCGGCGACGACCGCTCCGGTGTGGTCGGCGACCAGTTCGGCGAGTACCCGTCCCAGGAGTGCGCCATCGCGGGGGGCGGGCAGCAGGACGGCCTTGACGGCGGCGTGGCGGTGCTCGCGGAAGCGGCCTCCGACAGCGGATCCGTCGAGCAGGGCAGCGGCCTCGTCCGCGCGCCGGGCGTCCAGGAGCCGCTCCAGCCCCTCCAGGTGGCGGGCGGCGCTCTCGGTGCGCTCCTCGGCGCGGCTGCGCGCCAGGGCGGTGAGGGAGAGCAGTTCGGCGAGGGTCTCTTCGTCCTCCTCCGCAGGGGCGGCACACACCAGCAGCCAGGAGGCCAGGGGGTGGTAGTCCCTGGTGCGGACGGGGTGGACGGTGATGGCGGGGCCCTCCTCGGACAGGCGGGCGGTGTCGGGCGCGGCGGGCCGGGCCAGGGCCCGGGCTGCGAGGCGCTCGGCGGCGGGCGGGGGCAGCGGAGCCCCGGTGGCAGCGACGTGGCGGCCGGTACAGGAGAGCACCCAGGCGGTGGTCGAGGCCTGGCGGGCGGCGTCGGCGAACGCCTCGGGGAAGTCGGCTCCGGCGGCGACCTCGGCCACGGCGCGGCGCAGCCCCTCGCGGGAGCGCGACAGGGCCGCCAACCGCTCCTGGAGCAGGACGCGCTGGGCCTCCTCGGTGACCGAGCCGAAGGAGGTCTCGGTGGGGACCTCCACGAGGGGGAGGCCGTGGGCGCGGCAGGCGGCGACCAGGTCCTCGGGGACCTCGCCTAGGGCGGTGCCCGCGCCGAGCGCGACGGCTCCGGCTCCGGCGACGGAGGCGACGAAGGCGGCGGAGTCCTCGGGGCGGGTGCGCCACATCATGCCGGTGAGGACGAACTCCCCGCCGCGCAGGTAGCGGGCGGGTTCGAGCAGGTCGGTGGTGTAGACCCACCGCACGGTGCGGTGGGCGTGCTCGGCTCCGGTCAGGAACCGCAAGCGCAGACGCTCGACGGCGATGAGCTCGCTGATCCGCATGGGCGTTCCCTCTGTGGCTGGTGGGTCAAGGGCCGCCGCCCGGGGGCGGCGAACGGGCGTGCTTGGAGGAACCTCCAACAATAGCGGTGCGCGGCGCGCCGACTTCGGCGCATCCGGTGCTGGCCTCCCGGGCCCGGCGGGTGCTGTACTGCAAGGGCGAGCACTGCAACCACGGCAGACGTCGTCGCTTCCGACGCGCGCACCGACTGCGGCGACCGGCGAGACGAGCGAGGACACTGTGGAATTCCTGAGTCCCTCCACACTGGAGGAGGCGCTCCAGGCCAGGAGCGCCCACCCCGGCGGGGTGCCGATCGCGGGCGGCACCGACGTCATGGTCGAGCTGAACTTCGACCGGCACCGCCCCGAGGCCCTGATCGACCTGTCGAGGGTGCCGGAACTGGCCGAGTACGGCCCCGACGGGGGGTACACCCGTCTGGGGGCCACCGTGCCCTACACCGCGATCGTGGAGCACCTGGCCGGACGCGCCCCGGCGCTGGCCCGGGCCGCCCGCGCGGTGGCCTCCCCGCAGATCCGCAACCGCGGCACGGTCGGGGGCAACCTCGCCAGTGCCTCGCCCGCGGGCGACGCCCACCCGCCGCTGCTGGCGACCGGCGCGGTGGTGGAGGTGGCCTCGGCTGCGGGACGGCGGCGCGTACCGGTGCGCGAGTTCTACACCTCCTTGCGCACCACGGCGCTGCGACAGGACGAACTGGTCACCGCGGTGCTGCTGCCCGAGCCGAAGGGGCCCCAGCAGTTCGCCAAGATCGGCACCCGCAACGCGATGGTCATCTCGGTGGCGGCGTTCTCGCTGGCCCTGGATGCCGAGCGGCGCACCGTGGGCACCGGCCTGGGGTCGGTGGCACCCACGCCGGTGCGCGCCGAGCGGGCCGAGGAGTTCCTGGCCGCCGAGTTGGACTGGGAGGGCGCCACTGCGCCGACGGAGGCTGTGGTGCGCCGTTTCGGCGAACTCGTGGCCGCCGCGGCCAGCCCCATCGACGACCAGCGGGGCAGCGCCGCCTACCGCAGGCACGCGCTGGCGGTCATGGCGCGGCGCGCCCTGGCCTGGTCGGTGACCGACTACAGGAAGGGGGCCACGTGATGCGCGTGAGCTTCAACGTCAACGGGGCGGACGTGACCGCCGAGGACGTGTGGCCGGGCGAGAGCCTGCTGTACGTGCTGCGGGAGCGGCTGGGCCTGCCGGGCAGCAAGAACGCCTGTGAGCAGGGCGAGTGCGGTTCGTGCACGGTCTACTTCGACGGTGTGACGGCGTGCGCGTGCATGATCGCCGCCGGCCAGGCCCAAGGCCGCCGGGTGCGCACCGTGGAGGGCCTGTCCCAGGGCTCGGAGCGGGGCGGGCCGCGGCGGCTGGACGACGTGCAGGAGGCGTTCGTGGCGGCCGGCGCGGTCCAGTGCGGGTTCTGCACGCCGGGCCTGGTGGTACAGGCCCACGACCTGGTCGAGCGCACGGTGGGCCGCGGCGGCCCGGTGCCCGGGGACGCCGAGATCCGCGAGGCGCTGGCCGGGAACCTGTGCCGCTGCACCGGCTACGGGATGATCGTCGACGCGGTGCGCCTGGCCGCCGAGCGCCGCGCCGCCTCCGGGAGCGGCGCGTGAGCGGGGCGGTGGTCGTCGAGGGAGCGCACGTGGTGACGGTGTCGGGCACCGAGCACCCGGGCGGGCACGTGGTGGCCGAGGGCGGGCGCATCACCGCGGTGGGCCCGGGGCCCGCGCCATACGTGCCGGGGGCCGAACACGTGGACGGCCGCGGCTGCCTGGCCACCCCTGGCCTGGTCAACACCCACCACCACCTCTACCAGTGGGCCACGCAGGGCCTGTTCGCCGACGGCACGCTCTTCGAGTGGCTGGTGGGCTCCTACCGGATCTGGCACCGCCTGGACGCGCAGGTGGTGGCCGACACCACCGCCGCGGGGCTGGCCCACCTGGCGCTGTCGGGGTGCACCACCGCCTCCGACCACCACTACATCTTCCCCGCGGGGCGGGGCGACATCGTGGCGGCCGAGGTGGCCGCCGCCGGCGAGGTGGGGCTGCGCCTGGACCTGGCACGCGGTTCGATGGACCGGGGCCAGAGCGCGGGCGGTCTGCCCCCCGACGAGGTCGTGGAGACCCTCCAGGGGGCGCTGGAGGGCACCGGGGCGGCCATCGACGCCCACCACGACCCGGCACCGGAGTCGATGGTGCGGGTGGCGGTGGCGCCGTGCTCGCCGTTCTCGGTGAGCCGCGACCTGATGGTGGAGTCTGCGGCCCTGGCACGCGCCAAGGGGGTGCGGCTGCACACCCACCTGGCGGAGACCCTCGACGAGCAGGAGCAGTGCCGGGACGAGTTCGGGTGCTCCCCCGTGGAGTACGCCGAACGGTTGGGCTGGCTGGGCCCGGACGTGTGGCTGGCGCACGGCGTGCACCTGTCGGACGCCGAGATCGCGCGGATCGCGGCCACCGGCACCGGCGTCGCGCACTGCCCCAGCTCCAACGCGCGCCTGGGCGCGGGCATCTGCCGGACCACCGAACTGCTGGAGGCGGGCGTGCCCGTGGGCCTGGGCGTGGACGGCCCGGCCTCCAGCGAGCTGACGCCGCTGGCCGGGGAGATGCGCCAGGCGCTGCTGATGGCGCGGGCCCGCCGGGGGCCGCGGGCGCTGAGCGCCCGCGGGGCGCTGGAGATGGCCACGCTGGGCGGGGCGCGTGTGCTGGGCCGCGACGGCGAACTGGGGGCGCTGACGGTGGGACGGCTCGCCGACATCGCCCTGTGGCGCGTGGACGGCTTCGGCCACGACGTGATCGACGACCCGGTGGTGGCGCTGGTCTTTGGCCCCACTCCCCCGCTGGAGCGGCTCATGGTCGGCGGAAGGACCGTGGTCGACCGGGGGAGCCTCACCACCCTGGCGGCCGGGGAGGCCGTCGCGCGCGGCCGGGCCGCGCACCGTTCCCTCGTGAAGGAGGCGCGCCTGTGACGGCGACGACCGCCCGTACCCTGACGGGCCTGTCCAGCACCACCGCCGACGGGGTGGGCGCCAGCCCGCGCCGCCCCGACGGGACGCTCAAGGCCACCGGGGAGTTCGCCTACTCCTCGGACCTGTGGATGGAGGACATGCTGTGGGGGGCGACCCTGCGCAGCCCCCACCCGCACGCCAGGATCCTGGGGATCGACATCACCGGGGCGCTGAAGGTGCCCGGGGTGGAGGCGGTGCTCACCCACGAGGACGTGCCCGGCGCCAAGCGCTACGGCCTGGAGTACCGGGACCAGCCGGTGCTGGCCTACGGCAAGGTGCGCTACAAGGGCGAGCCCGTGGCGGTGGTGGCGGCCGACCACCCGGAGACGGCGCGCCGCGCCATGGAGCGGATCAGGGTCGACTACGAGGTGCTGGAGCCGGTGGGCGACGCGCGCCGCGCCGCCCACGACCCCCACTGCCCGCTGGTGCACGACGAGGGCGGCCTGCCGGTGCGGGAGGACTACCGCCAGAGCGGCAACCGGGTGCGCCACCAGCCCATCCGCACCGGCGGTTTCACCGGGGCCGCGGGCGACACCGACCGGGAACGGCGGGTCCTGGAGGAGCTGCGGGAGCAGGCCGACGCCGTCGTGGCCGCCGAGTACGAGGTGGGCATGCAGGACCAGGCGTTCCTGGGCCCGGAGTCGGGGATGGCGGTGCCGGCCGAGGACGGCGGGGTGGACCTGTACATCGCCACCCAGTGGCTGCACGTGGACCAGCGCCAGATCGCCCCGGCGCTGGGGCTGCCCGAGGACAAGGTACGGCTGACCCTGGCGGGGGTGGGCGGGGCGTTCGGCGCCCGCGAGGACCTGTCGATGCAGATCCACGCGTGCATGCTGGCACTGCACACCGGCAAGCCGGTCAAGTTCGTCTACAACCGCGAGGAGTCCTTCCACGGGCACGTGCACCGGCACCCGGCCCTGATGCGCTTCGAGCACGGGGCGCGGGCCGACGGCACGCTGCTGTACGCGACGCTGGAGATCATCGTGGACGGCGGCGCCTACGCCTCGGCCACGCCCGCGGTGGTGGGGGTGGCCTCCTCGCTGGGGATCGGCCCCTACGAGGTGCCGAACGTGCTCGTGGACGCCTACGGGGTGTACACCACCAACCCGCCGTGCGGGGCGATGCGGGGCTTCGGCGCGGTGCAGGCGTGCTTCGGCTACGAGTCGCAGATGGACAGGCTGGCCGAGAAGCTGGGGCTGGACCCGGTGGAGCTGCGGATCCGCAACGCCATGGCGCAGGGTTCGCGGATCATCACCGGCCAGGAGGTCGACGCGCCGCTGCCGATGGCGGAGATGCTGCGGCGGGCCCGCGCTCTGCCGATGCCGTCCGAGCGTTTGGAGCGGGCCGACCCGCGCACCCTGCCGGGCGGGGTGTCCGGGACCACGCGCGGCGAGGGCGTGGTGCGCGGTGTGGGCTACGGGGTGGGGTTGAAGAACCTGTGCTTCTCGGAGGGGTTCGACGACTACTCCACGGCCCGCGTGCGGCTGGAGGCGGTGGCCGGTGAGCCGGTGGCGCTGGTGCACACGGCCGCGGCTGAGGTGGGGCAGGGGCTGGTCACCGTCAAGGGCCAGATCGTGCGCACCGAACTGGGTGTGGAGACGGTGGTCGTCCACCCCGCAGACACCCGGGTGGGTTCGGCGGGCTCCTCCTCGGCGTCGCGTCAGTCGTACATGACGGGCGGGGCGGTGCGCCAGGCGTGCGCGGCGGTGCGCGCGGCGGTGTTCGCGCTGGCCCGCGGGCGCGGCGCGGTGCCCGAGGGCACGGCCGACGCGGACCTGTCGCTGACGGGCGGGAACCTGGTCTCGGCCTCGGCGGGCGTGTTGGCGGCGCTGGCCGACCTGCTGGCCGACGGCACGGTGGTGGAGGAGACCCGCGAGTTCCACCACCGTCCCACGGAGATGCTCGACCCCACGCGCGGCCAGGGCGCCTCCCATGTCCAGTTCGGGATGTGCGTGCACCGGGCGGTGGTGGACGTGGACACGGAGCTGGGACTGGTGAGGGTGGTGGCGCTGGACGCGGTGCAGGACGTGGGCAGGGTGCTGCACCCCCAGCAGTTGGCCGGGCAGATCCAGGGCGGTTCGACGCAGGGGCTGGGGCTGGCGCTGATGGAGGAGATCCAGGTCCGCGACGGGGAGATCGTCAACCCCTCGTTCACCGACTACCTGATCCCCACCATCCTGGACACCCCTCCGATGCGCATCGACGTGCTGGAGCGCCCCGATCCGCACGCCCCCTACGGCCTGCGGGGTGCGGGTGAGCCGCCGACGCTGTCGTCGACGCCGGCGGTGGTGGCGGCGGTGCGCGATGCCACGGGGCGGGCGCTGGCGCGGGTCCCGGTCCGGCCGGAGGACATCCTGGGCATCGAGCGGTGAGACGGGTGCGAGCGGTGTGGCCCCCGGGGCGCGTGTCGGGGGCCACACCGCCGACGCAGCAGGAAAAGTAATCGGACTGAGACCAGCGGTTCGGCGTCGCCTCGCGGCCCGGCGGCGTCACAGTGGGGGAAAGGACCGCCGCAGGAGCGGTCGACGCCTTCGACGCTTGGGCACGACCATGACCACTCCGCTGTCCCCTTCGGATCCCACACGTATCGGCCCCTACACGATCACCGCACGCATCAGCGGCGGCGGTCAGGGGATGGTCTACCTCGGCGAGACCGAGGAGGGCTCCCCCGCCGCCGTCAAGGTCCTGTCCTCGGACTGGGGCGAGGACGCGCGCCAGCGGGCGCGGTTCGCCCAGGAGTTGGAGGCGGCGCGCCGGGTGGCGCCCTTCTGTACGGCCGCGGTGCTGGACGCCGACATGGACGCGGACGTGCCCTACATCGCCAGTGAGTACGTTCCCGGGCCGACGCTGCTGGCGGCGGTGCGCGAGGAGGGGCCGCGTGAGGGCGCGGCCCTGGACCGGCTGGCGATCGCCACGGTGACGGCGCTGACCGCGGTGCACGGGGCGGGTGTGGTGCACCGCGACTTCAAGCCCGGCAACGTCATCCTGGGCCCGGACGGGCCGCGGGTGATCGACTTCGGTATCGCGCGCGTGGACGACGCCACCCGCCACACCACCGGGATCGTGGGGACCCCGGCGTACATGTCGCCGGAGCAGGTGCACGGCGCGGCGGTGGGTCCGGCCAGCGACCTGTTCGCATGGGCGTCGGTGATGGTGTTCGCGGCCACGGGCAGCCGCGCCTTCCCCGGTGAGTCCACGATGGAGGTCGTCTCCCAGGTGGTGGAGGCCGAGCCGAACCTGACGGGGGTGCCCGAGCGGCTCCTGCCGGTGCTGGAGCGGTGCCTGGCCAAGGACCCGGCGGCGCGGCCCTCGGCGGCGGAGGTGCTGGCGGCGCTGCTGGGCCACAGCACGGGCCCGGCTCCGGTGGAGGCCACCACCGTGATGGAGCAGGCGTCCACGGCCGTGGACGACGGTACCGCGGTGATCAGCCCGGTGGCCGCGGGGTGGGGCGCGTCGGCCGTCGCCGGGACCGCCCTGCTCCCGGCCGAGGACGGCGGCCGGGAGGCTGCGCGGGCCCAGGAGGCGTGGGAGCGGACGGAGCAGTTCCTGTACGGCGGCGGTCCGGGCGAGGCCGCGGGCGCTGGCGGGGGCGCGCCGGGTTCGGTGGCGCGGACCGGGGCTGGTCCGCTGCCGTCCACGGCCGGGGTCGGGAAGGCCGCCGCTCCCCCGGCGGGGCCGCCTGCGGGGGTGCCGCCCGTGGCGGGTGGCGGCGGCCCGGCGGACACGGCGGGCGTCCGAAAGGGCTACGGCACCGTCGGGCGGCACAGCGGGCGCCGGTCCCGCGGCGGTCCGCTGGCGGGTGCTGGGGCACTGGTGGTCTTGGCCGCGCTGGCGATGGTGCTGCTGTGGAACTACGGCGACGGTCTGATCGGGGTGGTCCCCACCGGAAACGGCTCCACGCCGGAGGGCGTGCCCGTGGACGCCTCCAGCGGCGCGGTGACCGACCCGGCCACGGAGGAGCCGACCGGGGACGGGGAGCACGACGAGGTGCACGAGACGTCCTCGGAGGGTCCTTGGACCGACTGCGAGGCCCACCCGGAGGCGCCGGGGTGCGCGCCCACCGAGGACCCCGGGTGCGATCCCCACCACGAGGACTGCGGTACGGAGTCCCCGTGGCCGACGGAGGACCCCACCCCCACCGAGGACCCCACGGAGGAGCCGACCGAGGACCCCTCACCGGGTGTGGAGGTCAACCCCACCTTCGTCATCCCGCCGGATTTCCCGCTTGAGCCGATCGACCCGGTCTGGCCCGAACCCGGGGTTTAGGTGCGGGATCGTGGGTGGCGGGTGCGGAGTGGGATCTCGGACCCGCCACCTTTATGTTGTAGATCTTCCAGGTGCGGGGCGGCGGCCACCAGTGGGCCGTGTGCCGGGGGCCCGGCGGTGCGGCCGTCACGGGCGGGGAGCCCCCGAGGCCGCGGGGCCCGGGGGGCACCTGCCGGTGTGGTCCGGTGCCGCCTCCGGCTGAGCTGGGGGCGCACCTGTGGTCGGATGGTGCCGACACCGACCCGGGGGAGAAAACGATGCGCTGGACTGTCCACTCCGAGAAGCCGCTGTACACCGACCGCTGGCTGGACGTGCGGATGGCGGACGTGGAGATCTCCGGGGGCCGCCGCCTGGACCACCGGCTGATCCGCGCCTCCCCCGCTGCGGGTGCCGTGGTGCTCAACGGCTCCGACGAGGTTCTGCTGGAGTGGCGGCACCGGTTCATCACCGACACGTGGGCCTACGAGATCCCGATGGGCGGGGTCGAGTCCGGGGAGTCGCCGGAGGAGGCGGCGGCGCGCGAGGTGGAGGAGGAGACGGGGTGGCGGCCGGGGCCGCTGCGCCCGCTGCTGTGCCTCCACCCGTCCCCGGGGATCAGCGACAGCGAGCACCATGTCTTCTTCGCGGATTCGGCCGAGCGCGTCGGCGACCCGGCGGAGGACTGGGAGGCGGAGCGGATCGAGTGGGTGCCGCTCGCGGACGTGCCGAAGCTGGTCGCCGAGCGCGGGATCGTCAGCGGCACGTCGCTGGCGGCGCTGCTGCGGGTGTACGGGGTGGGCCGCCCGGTGTGAGCCCCGGCAGGAGGGGCGTGCCCGCGCTCTGGCCGGGCGGCGTCACCACGGCTGCCGGCCTCGGTCCCCGGGTAGGCGGGGATTCGGTGCTTCGCCGAGGTTCACTCCACGGCGGGATCGAGCGCCGGGGCTCGCCCTGCGGCGAACCCCGCGTAGGTCAAAGGCCGGCTCACCACTCCCGGGACGCGATCAACTCCTCCGCGTCGGCGTCCGCGAAGCCGTAGGCCGACGCGACGAACCAGAAGTCGCCGGCGATCTCATCGCGGGCGACCGTCTCGATCTCACTGTCGGCCGCGTGGAACTCCGCCTCCAGCCGGTTGAACTCCTCCGTCGCGGCCCGGGTGAGGGTGTACAGGGCGGCCAGGTCGGACGGCCGGTCGGTCTCGATGCGCTCGCACAGGCGCATCAGGATCACCCGGCCCCTGTCGACGACGTGGTCGGGGTAGTAGTCGTCGCGGTAGAGCTGCCGCAGAAACGCGTACTGTGCCACCTGCTCGTTCGTAATCACCATGGCTCGTCCCTCTTCTCCTGGCCGCACCGGTCCACCGATGATGCCGCACGCCGCCGACAGGGCGCGGGGATCTCCGGGCGGGCACCGCCGATCGGTCCGGCGGACAGGACGGCCGCCGGGGTCCGAGGTCAGCCGGGAGCCGTCACCCGGCAGGGCCGACTCGTCCGCCGAGACCCACTCACAGGAGCGGTGGGCGCGCGGGCGTGAGCCCCGCCCGCTGAGGGAGGAAGCTGCTCCCGGCGCTACCGTCCCCGGCGTCCAGGCGCAGTACCACGCCGCCAGTTCCGCCCGCGACGTCGGCCAGGATCACGTAGTCGCTCGCGGAGACGGCCCCGCTGAAGCTGTCCGTGGCCGGGCCGACGGTATTCACGGGTGCTGCCCCCGTGTGTTCGGGGGGCGGGGTTGCGCTCACCAGGTCACGGGCCCGTCGGGCACTCCACGGTGGCGCGGAGTGCCCGACGGCTGCCTGCCGTGCGTGCGGCGGGCTCCGTTCGCGGGGTGTTGCTGTGATGTCAGCGGGCGGCGGCGCTCTCCGCGTCGCCGGCCTCCGGGAGCGCCTCCTCTTCGGTCACCGTGGGGGTGGTGTTCTTCGGTCCGCGCAGGACGACGTAGACGAGCAGTGCGACCATGACGGCGACACCGGCCCACATGGACTGCTGCCAGCCCTCGACGAAGGACTGCTGCGCGGCGTGGATCAGGTCCTGGGCACCGCTGCCGGCCTCGGGTGCGACCTCGACGGCGTTGGCGATGCCTTCGCGGGCGGTGTCCGCGGCCTGTCGCGGAACGCCGTCGAGCTTGTCGTCCATGGCACTGCGGTAGCCGCCTGCCAGGAGCGCGCCGAGCATGGCGACGCCCAGAGCGGTGCCCAACTCGCGGGTGACGTCGTTGAGGGCCGAGGCCGCGCCCTGCTTGGCGCGGGGCAGGGAGCTGGTGATGGCCTCGGTCGAGGGCGTCATGGACAGGCCCATGCCGATACCCATGGCGAGCATGCCGACCAGGATGGAGGGGTAGCCGCCCTCGACGGAGACGAACAGCGCCATCAGCGCGAGGCCGAGGGCGGACAGGGCGATGCCCACGGCCATGGTGGAGCGGGCCCCGATCCTGGCGACCGCCTTCGGGGCCAGGACGGACGCCATCATCATCATGACGGCCATGGGCATCATCGCCACGGTGGACAGCAGGCCCGACCAGCCCAGGACGGCTTGGAAGAAGGGGAAGAGGACGACGGCGACGCCAGCCTGGACGCCGAAGACGACGAGCAGCGTGATGGAGCCGCCGGCCAGGCCCCGCTCACGGAAGAGGCGTACATCCAGCAGGGAGGCGTCGCCGCGGTGCAGTTCCCAGGCCACGAAGGCGAGTGCGGCGATGACACCGACGGCCAGGCTGATCAGGGTGACCGGATCGGTCCAGCCGCGCTCGGGGCCCTCCTGCAGCACGAAGATCAGGCCGGTCACGGCGATGGCGGACGCCAGGGCGCCGATGGTGTCGAACGTATGGGCGGAGCGTTCACGGGAGTTGGGCACCGACTTCAGTGTCATGGCCAGCGCGGTGGCGCCCAGGACCACGGGCAGGACGAACAGCCACCGCCAGTCGGCGACGTCCACGAGGAGCGCGGAGAGGAACATGCCCAGGATGCCGCCGCCTCCGGCGATTCCGGTCCATACACCGACCGCCTTGCCGCGCTGTTCCGCGGGGAAGGTGGAGGTGATGACGGCCAGCGTGACCGGCATGATCATCGCGGCACCGATTCCGGCGGCCACACGGGCGGCGATCATGACTCCGGCGGAGGGGGCGAGTCCGGCGACGGCGCCGGCGACTCCGAAGACGATCAGCCCGGTGGTCAGCATGGGCTTGCGGCCCAGGCGGTCACCGATCGCGCCGAGCGGCAGCAGCAGCGCGGCCAGGGCGAGGGTGTAGACGTTGATGATCCACAGGACGGTGGCCTGCGAGGCGCCGAATTCGACGGCCATGTGGGTCTGGGCGACGTTCAGCCCGGAGACCGAGGCGATGACAGCCATCAGGGCCATCGAGACGGTGATCAGGATCGCGCGCAACTGACGCGCGTCCGGTGCACCCGTGCCGCTGGGCGGCGCGTCTGCCGCCCGAGGAGACTGGTTCGTACTCATGGTTTCCTTCCCGAAATGGGTCTACGGGGTCGGCGCCGGAACAGGGCCGGTCGCCAGGTCGGTCAGAGGGGGTTTCGCGGAGGGGGCCCGCTCACTGCGCGGATCGCCGGGGCCCGGCCCCGCGCGGGTGTTCAGCCGTGGCGCTCGGGCGTCAACCGCTGCACTCCTGCGCGGCGGAAAACACGGCACCGGTATCCGCGGTGACCAGCCGGGCGTTGGCGTGGGCACCGGCCGCAGCGGATCCACCGCCCCGGGCGGTGGATCGGTGTCGTTGCCCGACACACACGCCCACGGTCCCGGCAGGCGGTGTGTCGCTCTCGCTGTGGGGAGCCCGCGCAGACATGTCGCGCCCTTTCGTCGTAGCGGGCCCCGTGCTGGGCCATCCGTATTCGACGTTAGACCCGACTTGCATCAAGGGCATACTGTGTTGCCTATGAAGCAAGAAGATGGGCAGCTGGACAGCCTCGTACGCAAACGGATCCGGGCCCTGCGGGTCGCACAGGGCTGGTCACTGGAGGAACTGGCCACCCGGGCCAACCTCAGCCAGTCCTCGCTGAGCCGTATCGAGAACGGCCAGCGCCGCCTCGCACTGGACCAGCTCGTCACCCTCGCCCGAGCCCTGGACACCACGCTGGACCAGCTCGTGGAGAACGACGCCGACGAGGTCGTCATCAGTCCGATGATCGACGGAACGCACGGCCTGATGCGCTGGCCGATCAAGGGCGACCCGGGGATGAGCGTGATGCGCCAGCGGATGACCGATCCGCCACCCGACAACCCGGCCCGCATGCGCGCCCACCCCGGCCGCGAATGGCTCGTCGTGCTGTCTGGCACCGCCGTCCTCATGCTCGGCCACCGGCGCTTTCGCGTCGAGACCAATCAGGCGGCCGAGTTCCCCACCATGATGCCGCACGCCATCGGAGCCGAGGGCGGGCCGTGCGAGATCATGGGGATCTTCGACCGCGACGCTCGCCGCGGCCACCAGAGGGACTCTGCCAACGGCACGGAAGCCGACCGCGGAGGCCCCTGACCGGCACCGCCTGGAAAGCCTCTGCGCCATGGGGGATCTTGCGCGCCGGGCAGCATCCCCACAGACCTTCTTGCCCCTCAGGCAAATAGTCGTGCCGCATGCGCATATCGCGCTTACGGTGGTGCCATGACCCGAAATCACCAGCACACCCCCCGTCCGTGCCAAGGCGGACACCACGAGCACAGCGACAGCGGGCAGGCGGAGATCCTCGAACTGGATGCCGAGGTGCTCGCCGAGCACACAGCGGCCATTACCGGCTGGCTGCCGCTGACCGGAGAGCCGCGGCAGATCGTGGACCTGGGCTGCGGCACCGGCGCCGGCGCCTTCGCACTCCTCGACCGCTTCCCCCACGCGTACGTCACCGCCGTCGACTCTTCGGCCGGCCATCTCCAGATCCTGCGAGAGAAGGCGCGCGCCCGCGGTGTCGAGGAACACGTACGGACCGTGCAGGCCGACCTCGACGGCGCACGGTGGCCCGACCTCGGCGCACCGGACCTGGTGTGGGCCTCAGCGGCGATGCACCACATGGCCGACCCGGACCGCGCTCTGCGGAGCGTCCACGAACTGCTCGCCCCTGGGGGGCTGTTCGCCGTTGTCGAGCTCGCGGGCTTCCCCCGCTTCCTGCCCGCCGACGCCCCCGAGAACCGGCCCGGCCTCGAAGAACGCGCCCATGCCGCGATCGACAGCTTCCACGCCGAGCGCGTTCCGCACCGCGGCGCCGACTGGGGCCCGATGCTGACCGCCGCCGGCTTCGCCGTCGAGGGCGAGCGCACACTCGCCGTCGCCGTCGAGGGCGAGCGCAGCGAGGCCGTCGGCCGGTACGCACTGAGCAGCCTCCAGCGCATCCGCGGCGCAGCCGCCCCCGCCCTCAGCCCCGAGGACCTCACCGCACTCGACGAGCTCCTCGACAGCGACAGCCCCCGCAGCCTGCTGCGCCACGAGGAGCTCGCCCTACGCACCGAGCGCACCGTCTGGGCCGCCCGCCGTACCTGAACCCGGCCGCCCCGGCTCTCCTGCCGGGGCGGCGCAGGGACCGAATCGCTTGACCCATCGACAACGCAGGACCTCCGGAGCGAACGGCAACGCCAAGATCACCGCCCCGGCCCACGCACCCTTCCGGGCGTCCCCGGCGCGTGGCGCACCACCGAAGCCGGAGATCTGACCGTGAAGGCCAAGGCCGACGACGGCGTGTGGGCGGCCGACAGCCCGGTCGACGGAACAAGCACCGTCCCCCTCGGCAGCCAGGACAGTTCTCGAAGGGAGCCGCCCCTCCCCGCGCGGTCGAGGTGTCCGGGGCCACGGCACGTCGCCCGTGCGCGTGTCCACCCGGAGGCGGTGGTACCGCTCCTCTCCGCCCGCGGCCCCACCCGTGGTCGACGGTCGCGGCCGTCCGGAGACAGGCCCAGGAGACAGCGGTCGTTCCAGCCGTAGTCACTCACCGCCGGGCCCTCCTCCGGCCAGGCGGCACGTAAGACCGACACCCCGTCCCGCCCTTCGACGACGTCGAGCAACACGGCCTCGTAGCGGTACGCCGGGGCGGGGTGGTCGCGGCCGCGGCCGCAGGAGACGCATCGCCGTGAACCCATGCCCGTTTCGGGGATATTCGGAGTATTGCGAAGAATGACGTAAAGGCTTTTCAGAGGGTTTGTCTCGATCCTTTGTACGCGCGCATTCCGCTAAACTGGCCACACGAAAAACAAGCCCGACCGGTGCTACCAACACCGAGCCGGGCTCTGACCGAAAGACCTGTCCAACCCAGGAAGAACGGCTATGCCGAATACTATCGTTCGGCGCACCCGGAACGCACACCGGCCCGCGCCGGTGGCCGGGCACGCCCCCTCCCCCGGACCCCGCAAACGCCCCCAGGGCGTCATGAAAGGGATCGGTTTCATCACCGACCTGTGGCTCACCGATGCCCTGAAGTCGGGTTTCTTCACCAGTTCGCGCGCCTGCATCGTGGCCACGGTCATCGCCGACGCGGCCGACGCCGACGGCCGCTGGTGCTTCCTGCACATCGACACGATCGCGGCCCGCACCTGCGGCGTCCTCAGCCCCTCCACGGTCACCCGCGCCATCGCCGACCTGGTCACGACCGGCCTGGTGCGCCGCCTGCCCCGGGAGCAGGTGCGCGCGTTCTTCGCCGAGGACCTCGCCGCCGGGCGCCGCTGGAGCGACCGCCTGCCCGAGGTACTGGAGCTGCTCATCCCCGCGCGGGCATTCCCCGAACCCGCGCTGGAAGAGGTCAACGCCGTGCGCCGCGAGCTGGGCGAGGAGCCGATCACCGAGGCCAACCGTCCCTACCGGCCGGTAGGGACGCCACGTCAACCTGGGGCAGCCCCACGTCAGACCGCCACCGACGCCGCGTCAGATCGAGCCCCATACCCCTCCCCTGCAGACCCCCGCCCGAAGACCCCCGCTCCGACCTCCGTCCGGAGGCGCCCGGCCGCCGGGGACCTCGCAGGGGCGGTGCGGGGCTGGGAGGGCGCGGGTCGGCCCTTCCCGGCGCTGCGCGCACGCCTGGAATCAGCCGAGTCGGTGCGGGCGTGGCACCGCCGCGCCCTCGGGGCCGGGGCTTCCCCGCCGCGAACGCGCGCCTCCCGCCCCTTCGGCGGGCTCTCCCTCGACGCGGCGGCGGGGCCGGCCAAGGGCATCCCGGACGCGTTCGCCCTCGGGTTCGACGTGGATGCCCGGGGCAGGGCCCCGCGCACCTGCCCGGACCACCCGGGCCTGTACAACACGCCGGGCGAGTCGTGTGTGGCGTGCGGGCGCCGGTGCCGCACGGTGCCCGGCGAGGCCATGGACGAGCCCCGTCCCGTCGCCCCGCCGGGGGAACCCGTGTCCGAGCCCCGGATCCCCAAGTGCGGCGACGAGCGCTGCGTCGGTGACCCGGATTCGGAGCGGTACCGGATGGTCATCGGCTTCGACGCGTCCAGCGGCCGGTTCACCGTGCGCCCCTGCCCCGCATGCGGCACGCGTTCCAGTGCCGAAAGGCAGCCCACCTTTACATCGTAGATTCTCCTGCAGGCTCCACAGGGCGCGTTGACACCTCCCCCGACCCCACCTAAGTTGTCAGTGTCAACTTCAATCTTCCGTCAGGAGAGGTCCCATGGACCTGGAAGTCAACGGCTCCCCCTCGGCGGCACCCGCCGAAGGGGAGGAGACCGCTGCCGCGTACATCCGCGACCGCCTCGGCCTGACCGGCACCAAGACCGCCTGCGGCACCGGGGTGTGCGGCGCCTGCACGGTCCTGGTCGACGGCTCCCCCACCGTCTCCTGTCTGCTGCCCGCCGACCGGCTCGCCGGACGCTCGGTCACCACGGTGGAGGGCCTGGGCGGTTCCCACCCCGTCCAGCGCGCCTTCGCCGCCCACGACGGCCTCCAGTGCGGCTACTGCACCCCCGGGTTCGTCGTGGAGGCCGCCGCCTTCACCGACGCCTGGCGCGCCGAGCACGGCGACGTCCGGCCCGACCGCGAGGCGATCGCCGACGCGCTGGCCGGACACCTGTGCCGCTGCGGCGCCTACGAGGGGATCTTCGCCGCCGTGGCCGCCGCGTGCGCGGGCGACTTCGACGGCGATCCCGGGCAGGACCCGCCGCGCGCCGACGCCCCCGACAAGGTCACCGGCCGCGCCCGGTTCACCGTCGACCACACGCCGCGGGGCTGCTGGGAGGGGGTGATCGTGCGCTCCACCGTCGCCCACGCCCGGGTGCGCTCGATCGACGCGGGCGGGGCGCGCACGCAGGCGGAGCCGGGCACCGCTCCGGTGCTGGTCGACCTGCTGGGAAGCGACCGCACCGTGCGCTACGCGGGCCAGCCGATCGCCGCCGTGGCCGCGCCGACCGCCGCGCGGGCACGGGCCGCCGCCGAGGCGGTGCGGGTGGACTACGAGGTGCTGCCCGCGGCCCTGGACCCGGCCACCGCGCTGGAGCCGGACGCCCCGGTGCTCTACCCGACCAGGGCCGAGCGCAGGGCCGCGCCCACCTACGCCGAGGGCGTGGCACTGCCCTCGGCGTGGAACGGCAACCTGCGGGGCCCGTTCACGCTCGGCTGGCGCGGCGGCACCGCCGTGAGACGGCTGCGCGCCGCCGAACGCTCCGGCGACCCCCGCCTGGTCACCCGGGAGTACACCACCTCCGCGCAACTGCACACCGCTCTGGAGCCGCACGCGTGCGTCGCCGACTGGGACGACGGTCACCTGACCCTGCACGTGTCCACCCAGGCGGTCAGCGAGACGGCCGACACGGTGGCCGGGCGGTGGGGCCTACCCCGCGAGCGGGTACGCGTAGTCACCGAGTACGTGGGCGGCGGGTTCGGCGCCAAGGGGATCCTGTCGACCGAGACCGTGGCCGCGGTGGAGCTGTCCCGGATCGCGGGGGCACCGGTGCGTGTGGCGCTCACCCGCGCCGAGGAGCTGACCGACGCCGGCTACCGGCCGGCCACCCGCACCCGGGTGGCGCTGCTCGCCGACCAACGCGGCGACCTGGCGGCGATGAGCGTGGACTCCCACGGCTACGGGGGTGTGTCCCACGGGTCGATGACGGCCGTGCTCGCGGCGCTGATGTACGGGCGCACCCCGCGCCGGACCCGCGACTACGACGTGGTCACCCACCACCCGCCCGGCTCGCCGTTCCGCGCTCCGGGCGGCCCGCCGATGGCCTTCGCCCTGGAACAGGCGGTGGACGAGATGGCCGAGCGCCTGGGCGAGGACCCCTTGAGCCTGCGGCGGCGCTGGGACGGCAACACCAGGCGCGCGGCCCTGTACGAGAAGGTGGCCGCCCTGCCGCTGTGGACCGCCCGCCCGCGCGGCGAGCGCACCGGCCGCTTCCGCCGGGGCGTGGGACTGGCGGCGAGCAACTGGCTGTTCATCGTCAGCCCGCGCTCCCAGGTGGAGCTGGTGGTCGAAAACGGCGTGATCGTGGTGCGCTCGGCCACCCAGGACATCGGCACCGGCATCCGCACGGTCCTGCGCGACGTGGTCGCCGAACGGCTGGGCACACCCGCGGACGCGCTGCGTGTGGAGATCGGGGACAGTGCGTCGGTGCACGGGGCCGGGGCCACCGGCAGCCGCAGCACCAACTCGATGGGCCCGGCGGCGGCCGAGGCGGCCGACGCCCTGCGCGTGGCGCTGCGCGAGCGCTCGGACCGGGTCCCGGCAGAGGGCCCCGTCCCCGAGGTGGGGCTGAAGGAGGCGCTGGCCGCCGCCGAGGGCGTGCGGGTGGTGGGCGGACGGCCCCTGGACCGCTGGGAGCGGATGTCCTCGCTGCTGGCGGGCGGCGGGGACATGGCGATGGGCCGGGGGCTCATCGGCGGCGTCCACGTCATGGAGGTGGAGGTCGACACCCTGCTGGGGCGGGTCCGCCCGAGGCGCTGCTGGGCGGGGATCGCCGCCGGGCGGATCTACGCCGAGCGGCTCGCCCGCAACCAGTGCGAGGGCGCGGTGGTCCAGGGCGTGGGCTACGCCCTGTTCGAGGGGCGGCGCGACGACCCCGCCACGGGCGCGGTGCTGACCGCCAACATGGAGGACTACCGGATCCCCGGCCCGGGGGACGTGCCCGAGACCGAGGTGTACTTCCACGAGGAGGGGTTCGAGCACGTGCCGGGGGGCGGTGTGGGGCTGGGCGAGGTCTCCACCGTCGGGGTGGCCGCCGCACTGGCCAACGCCGTCCACGACGCCACGGGGTGGCGCCCCACCGACCTGCCGATCCGCCCGGACCGACTGCTGGAGGGCCTGCGATGACCGTGACGCGACCGAGTGACCTGGACGGTGCCCTGGCCGGGCTGGCCGAGGGGGGCGCGCTGGCGCGCGCCGGGGGCACCGACCTGACGGCCTGTGTGGCCGAGGGGGTGCTGCCCGGCGGACCGGTGGTGGACCTGACGGGGGTCGCCGGAATGTCCGGGACCGACCGGCGGGACGACGGTTCGGTGCGGGTGGGTGCGCTCACCACCGTCACCGAGCTGGCCGAGGGGCCCCTCCTGGCCGGGTCCTATCCGGCTCTGGCGCGCACGGCGAGGGGCCTGGCCACACCGCAGGTGCGGGGCACCGCCACTCTGGGCGGCAACCTGTTGCAGCGCAACCGGTGCTGGTACCTGCGCAACCCGGCCTTCGACTGCCACCAGAGCGGCGGCTCCTCGTGTCCGGCCCGGACCGGGGACCACCTGTACGGGGTGGTGGTGGACCAGGGGCCGTGCGTGGCACCGCATCCGTCGTCACTGGCCGCCGCGCTGGCGGCCTACGACGCCTCGATCGAGGTGGCCGGCCGCGGATCGTCCCGGTCCGTGCCGGTGGCAGAGTTGTACGACGGCACCGACCCCACCCGCGACCACGTGCTGGACCCGGCGGAGGTGGTGGTGTCGGTGGCGCTGCCCGCGCCGGTACCCGGTGAGCGGGGTGCCTACCTGCGGGCCACGGGGCGTTCTCGGGCCGAGTGGCCGCTGGTGGAGGTGGTGGTACGCCTGGCCTGCGAGGACAGGGGCTCGGGGCCGGTCGCCTCGGCCGCGGTGGCGGTGGGCGGTGTGGCGCGGACGCCGCTGCGGCTGCCGGGCGTGGAGGACGCGCTGGCGGGCTCAGTGCCGGGCGGCGGGCTCTCCCCCGCCGTGGTGGCGGCCCTGGAAGGGCTGGCGGACCTGTGCTCGCCGCTGCCGGGGACCCGGTACAAGGTGGCGCTGCTGTCCTCGACCGTCCGGGCGGGGCTGCTGCGGGCGCTGGGGGCCGAGGAGGGGTGAGCCCGGGGCGGGCGGAGGGGCCCCTCCGCCCGCCCCGGTTCCCACTGCCGACTCAGCCGCAGGGCAGGACCTGGACGGGGACGGCGTTGCCGGAGAGCGGGTCGACCCGGGCGGGGTCGGCGGCGAAGGCCTCGGGCCAGTCGACCTCGCGCCGACGGCCGCCCCCGCGGACCGTGGGGCGGCGCAGCCGGTCGGGGTCGTTGTCCAGGGCGGGCAGTGTGGCACCCTCGGGGCAGACGAACCCGGCGCTGAACACGTCCTCGCGATCGCCGCGGGCCGCCGTGCGCCTGCCGCCGTCGACGGTCGGGGGCGGGCCGCGGGCGGCTTCGCAGAGGGGGCAGGCGCGCAGTGCCGTTTCCCGGGCCCCACTCGCATACCGAACGGTCGGTTTGATGGGACCCCGCGTCCGACCCGCCTCCGTGCACAGCGGCACCCTGTCGGTGCCCGGGCACCGACAGGGCGGTTGCGTCTCAGCAGCCGCGGGTGAAGGCCTGGTGGGCGAGTTCGCGGCAGATGAGCGCGAAGTCCAGCCCGGCGGCGGTCGCGGCCATGGGGAAGGTGGAGGTCTCGGTCAGACCCGGGGTCACGTTGGCCTCCAGGAAGACGACCCGGCCGTCCTCGGCGACGATGAGGTCGGTGCGCGAGAGGTCGCGCAGCCCCAGCACCCGGTGGGCGGTCAGGGCGGCCCCGGTGGCCCGGGCCAGGACCTCCTCGTCCAGGCGGGCCGGGCAGAAGAACTCCGTGCGCCCGGCGGTGTAACGCGCCGCGTAGTCGTAGACGCCGCCGTCGGGCACGATCTCCACGGGCGGCAGCGCGACGGGGCCGGCTCCAGTGTCCAGGACGCCCACGGCCAGTTCGGTACCGCGCACCCGCTCCTCGATGAGCGCGGAGTCGCTGTAGCCCAGGCAGGACATCAGGGCCGACGACAGCTCGGGCATCGAGGTGACGGGGGTGGCGCCGAACGCCGAGCCGCCCCGGTCGGGCTTGACGAACAGGGGCAGGCCCAGGCGGTCGACGGTCCGCTCCAGCAGTGCCGGGGCACCCAGATCGTGGAAGGCCGACTTGGGCAGGGTGGTGCCGCGCGGGACGGCCACGCCCTCGGCGGCCAGCAGCGCCTTGGCGGTGGGCTTGGCGTAGGTGAGGCGGCAGGCGTCGGGGCGGGCGCCCACGTAGGGCACCCCCACCAGTTCCAGGACCTCGCGGATCGCGCCGTCCTCGCCGGCCGCGCCGTGCAGGGCGGGGAAGACCACCTGGGGCGGGTCCTCGGCCAGGCGCTCCAGCAGGGCGGAGTCGACGTCGGCGACCTGGACCTCCACGTCCATGCGGCGCAGCGCCTCGGCGACGCTGCGTCCGGACTGGACGCTGACCTCGTGTTCGGGGGACAGTCCCCCGGCCAGGACGAGAACCCGGTCAAGGTCTGCCACGGCGCGGACCTCCTTCTGTGCTGCGTTCATGGTGTCGGCTTCCCTGACGGGCGGGGTGTCAGGACAGGTCGGGGGCGGGGGCCTGGCTGCCCGCTGTGGGCGGGACCAGAGTGGAGCCGAACGTATCACGCAGGTCGAGTTCGTTCTCGACGACGCCGGACAGGCGCCGCACGCCCTCGCGGATCTCCTCGGGGGCGGGGAAGCAGAAGCTCAGCCGCATGTCGGAGCGGCCGCGGTCGTCGGCGTAGAAGCCGGTACCGGGGACATAGGCAACGCGCTCGGCGAGCGCGCGGGGCTGCATGGCCTTGACGTCGATGCCCTCGGGCATGGTGGCCCACACGAAGAAGCCGCCCTGGGGCCGGGTCCAGGTGCACCCCTGGGGCATCATCGCCTCCAGGGCGCTGAGCATGGCGTCGCGGCGCTCGCCGTACATGGCGTTGAAGACCTTGATCTGCTCGCGCCAGGGGAAGGTCTTCAGGTACCGGCGGACGACGAGCTGGTTGAACATGGAGTGGCTGAGCATCGCCGACTCGGCGGCCAGGACGAGTTTGGCGCGTACGGGCGCCGGGGCCAGGGCCCAGCCGATGCGCAGGCCCGGGGACAGGGTCTTGGACAGCGAGCCGAGGTAGATGACGTTGCCGGAGCCCTGCGAGTACAGGGTGGCCTCGGCCTCGCCCTCGTAGCGCAGCAGCCCGTAGGGGTTGTCCTCGACGATGAGCACGTCGTGGCGCTCGCAGACCTCGATCACGCGGGCGCGCCGCTGCCCGCTCATGGTGATGCCGCCGGGGTTGTGGAAGTTGGGGACGGTGTAGAAGAACTTGACGCGGCGGCCCTCGCGCGCGGCGCGGGTGAGCGCCTCGTCGAGCTCCTCGGGCACCACGCCCTGCTCGTCCATGCTCACGTGCCGGATGTCGGCCTGGAAGGCGGCGAAGGTGTTGATGGCGGTGACGTAGGTGGGGCCCTCGCACAGGACGACGTCGCCCGGGTCGACGAAGACCCGGGTGATGAGGTCGAGCGCCTGCTGGGAGCCGACGGTGACGATGACGTCGTCGGGGCTGGCGTCGACCCCCTCCTGCGTCATGTAGTCGCACAAGAGTTCGCGCAGGGCGGGGTCGCCCTGCGCGGAACCGTACTGGAGGGCGGTGGGGCCCTCCTCGGCGACGACGTCGCGGATGAGTTCGCTGATCTGGTCGAGCGGGAGCGCGCCGACGTTGGGCATGCCCCCCGCCAGGGAGACGACCTCGGGCCGGGAGGCCACGGCGAACAGTGCCCGGACCTCGGAGGCGACCATGCCCTGTGCTCGGTGTGCGTAGCGGCCGACGTAGGGGTCGATACGCGAGCCCTGTTGGCCGGGCTGCTGCTCTCGGTGGTCAGCGGACACGGTCCACCTCCGGGTGAAGGACGGTCTGTCGGGCGGTGCACGGTGCGAAGGAAGCGGACCCGTCGCGGTCCCGGGTTCGACGCCGTGCACGACCTCCTGGTTCACAGGGGAGCGGCGGTGCGGTGCCGGGACGTCCCTCTGCGGGGTCGGCCGGACCGTGGGCGAACACGGTTCGGTAAATGGAGTGAGTGTAGCCGAGTGCGGTGGGAGCCGTACAGCCGTTCCGTGTCTGCGTGCTGTTCACCACGCCCGTACGGGCCGCCGCGTCCGTCACCCCCCGTGCGCGGCCCGGTCCGGAGGGGATACCCGCGAGGGTGCCCGCACCCCACCCGTGATGGCGGAAGCAGCACGGATTCTTTCCCCCTCAGTGCCCGGAGCGCACGGCGGTGCGCCCCGGGGGCGGACCCCGGGGCGCACCGCGGGCCGGCGGCCGCAGAGAGCTCCCCCGCTCTGGACCGCCCGGGCCCGGCTGCGCGCTCTCCCCTCCCTCGGTTCCCCTCTTGACGCCGAGAGTTCATGAGCGCGACCATCGCCGAAGCGTCGGCACCGGGCCCTCTCCCGATCCGGTGCCGCCCCCCGCTCCGGCCTGCCGGGCCGTGCACGAGCAGTCCACACCATGGGACCGGAGACGGCAACGGTTGCACTAGGTTGCGCACAGGTCACCGAGGGAGAGGGGGTCGGTGTGCTCGGGAACCCGCGTGCGCAGCGCCCGCACTCCGGGGGCGAGGGAGGCGGGCAGGAGGTTGGCGGCCTCCCTCGGCCACTCGACACCCACCCGGACCTCGCCGCTGAACCGGTAGGGGCGGTTGCACAGGACCCCGCCCAGGTGTTTGCGCAGGCGGGAGAGTTCGGCGCGCACCGTCACCGCGCTGCCCGCCGTTCCGAAGACGTCCTGGGACAGCTCCGCCGCCGTGCGCCCCTCCCTGGCTGCGGCCAGGAGCAGGAGGAGTTCGGCGTGGCGGGGGGTGAGCCGGTGCGACCACTCCCCCGTGGGCCCCGAGACCCTGACCACGGGCTCAGCTGCACGGGACAGGTCCAGGGTGAGGCTGGTGGCGCCTCCGTCCTCGCCCGGGGAGCGCAGCCGCACGAGCCAGCCGCCGGGCAGGGGCTCCAGCACGCACCGGCCCAGTTCCGGGATCCAGACGGTGCCGGGTTCGGCTCTCTCCGGTAGTGCGACACGGCGCACGGACCCGGTCCGCACCGCGGCGGCCGTCCACCCGGCGGAGTCCACGACCAGGGAGGGCTCTCCCAGCTTCGCCAGCAGGGGGGCCGCCACCGAGCGCAGCCGCTCCAGGTGGACGTGGTGCACGCTCTGCAGGTGCGCTTCGGCGAGGCGGGCGACGGCCGAGACCAGGGCCAGGGTGGAGGGGTGGATGGTGGAGACCGGTCCGGTGGCGTCGATGGCGCCGAGCAGACGGCCGTCACGGGGGTCGCGGATGGGTGCGCAGGCGCAGGTGAGGGGGTGCAGGCTCCGCAGGTAGTGCTCGGCCGAGTACACCTGGACCGGCCGCCCCACGGCCAGGGCGGTGCCGATGGCGTTGGTGCCGGTGCTGCGCTCGTTCCAGAAGGCGCCCTCCACGAGCCCGACGCGGTCGCAGATCTGCCGCGGGCGCCGCGCGCCCTCCCGCCACAGCACTTGGCCCGCCGTGTCGGTGACGACCATGATGTGCTCGGCCTGTTCAGCCACCGGCAGCAGCGAGTGGCGGATGAGGGGGAGCACCTCGGCCAGGGGGGAGGACGCCCTGCGCCGGTACAGCTCGTCGGGGGCGACCACGCGGGGGGCGGGGAGGCGGTCGGGGTCGATTCCGCTGCGCCGTGTCCGCTGCCAGGAGTCCTCGATGACCGGGCGCGGCGGGACGGGCGCCGATCGGCCGCTGAGCGACGCCTCGTGGATGCGGCGCAGCAGCCTGGCATGCTCTCGGGCGTTGGCCCCGGCAGCGAGGGCCGTGTCCAGGGAGGAAAACGACATGTGAACCCCAGTGTTCATGTGCGTTGCGGAGTGCACCAGTGTCCAGCGTCCCGCCCCGCTTCCGGATGCGGAACAGGGAAAGGCGCACGGTTCAGACGTCGATTGGGGTCAATGCCGCCGTTGTGTTCGCTTCACTGCCACGAGGCCGCCGGAAAACACCGGCCCTCGTTCCGTTCTACCGCGCACCTCGGCAGTGCGCCACGGCGCTCCCGGCGCGCGGTGGGAGCGGTCAGCCGGCGGCCACCGTCTTCCGGGAGCGCAGGTGGGAGCGGGTGAGTTCGGTGACGATCCCGGCGGTGGACTCGGGGCTCTCCTCCGGGTGCTCCAGGAGCCAGTCCGTGTAGGCGTCGGCAGTGCTGACCGCGATGCGCGCCAGCAGCCGGGCGTCCTTGTCCTCCAGGCGGCATCCGGCTCCGCCCTCGGCACGGGTGTACTCGGCGACCAGGCCGGCGACCTCGGCGATCACCCGCTCGCGGGCGCGGTCGGCCTCGCGGGCGAGCGAGCCGGTCTGGGCCGAGGCGCGGCGGTAGAGCACCGTCCAACTGTCGCGGTTGGCGGTGACGAAGACGAAGAAGGCCCGCATGCCCCGGAGGAGGGGGTCCTCCTCGGCGGGGGCCGCGGGGTCGCGGACCGCGCCGCGGATCGCGCCGACGAGCCGGTCGGTCTCGCGGCGCACGCACGCGACGAAGACGCCCTCCTTCGAACCCAGGTAGTGGTACACGGTGGGTTTGGAGCTCCCGGCGGCCTCGGCGATCTCCTCCACCCGCACGGAGTGGTAGTCCCCCCTGGAGAAGGCCGCGACGGCGGCGTCGATCATCTGCTGCTCCCGGACATGGCGCGGGAGCCGACGGTGTTTGGTCTTCACTTTTCCCAGCCTATGACCGCTACAAGACCCGCCTATCAGGACGAAAGCCCCGAAGTGGACGGACGAACCGGGCCTGAGCTGTGACCACCTGTGGGTTCACCCTGACTCAACGTGTCATTTCCCACATCCATGCCACTACGGAGCCGGATTATCGAACACGGATTCGCCTGAAATATGGCCGGGTCCGATCACAACCCGCGCAGTTCCAGAGTGCAGCACTTGGCCCCTCCCCCTGCCTTGCGCAGCTCGTCCAGCTCCACGGGGTGCACCCTGTAGCCGAGTCCCCGCAGCCGGCGGGCGAGCGCGGTGGCCTCCGCGGCGATCACGACGTCGCGACCGTCGCTCACCGCGTTGAGGCCGAGCACCGCGGCGTCCTCCTCCGTGGCCAGGAGGGCGTCGGGGTACAGGGAGCGCAGGACCCTGCGGCTGCCCTCGGAGAAGGCGCCGGGGTAGTAGGCCACCCGGCTCCCCGAGAGCGCGAACAGCGCGGTGTCCAGGTGGTAGAAGCGCGGGTCGGTCAACTGGAGTGTGACCACGGGGCGGCCCAGGAAGCGCTCCGCCTCCTGGTGGGCGGCGGCCTCGGTCCGGAAGCCCGTGGCGGCCAGCACCACGTCGTCGAGGACGGTGAAGTCGCCCTCGCCCTCGTTGACGTACTTGGGCTCGTGCGTCTCGACCGGCCCCCGGGCACGGAACCAGTCGAGGTAGGCGGGCCCCTCGGGGGTGCGTTCGGCGCTGGCGAACCGCGCCCCGTAGACCCGTCCGTCCACGGCCAGGGCGCCGTTGGCCGCGAAGACCATGTCGGGCAGGCCCTCGATGGGTTCGATCAGGCTCACCCGGTGGCCCAGCTCCAGGTAGAGGGCGCGCAGGTTCTCCCACTGGGCGATCGCCCGGCCGCGGTCGACGCCCGCGCCGGGGTCCATCCAGGGGTTGATGGCGTACTCGACGGCGAAGTGGGTGGGCCGGCACATCAGGTAGTGCCGCCGCCCGGGTACGTGTGGCGCCATGGGACCTCCCGCTCGGGTGCCCCGTACGCGGCGCGGACCCGCGCACGGAGGTGAGTGCAAGGGAGATACCCAGGTCAGGCCGTTTCCAAGAGGAGGAATCAAAAAGCGTGCCGGTGAGGGCGACCAAGACGCCCCTATTCCGACCGACCAGACGGTATTGCTAGTGTCACCACAGCCCGTGATTGGAGATCCCGCATGAGTACGACCGTCAAGGCCGCCGTCTTCGCCGAGACTGGCACCCCCTCAGATCCGTGACCTGGTACTGCCCGACCCCGGCCCCGGTCAGGTACGCGTGCGCATCGCCGCGGCCGGGGTGTGCCACTCCGACCTCTCCCTGTCCGACGGCACCCTGGCCCAGCCCTGGCCCGCCGTCCTCGGCCACGAGGGCGCCGGAACCGTCGAGGCCGTCGGCGAGGGCGTCACCTCGGTCTCCCCGGGCCGACAGGTGGTCCTCAACTGGGCGCCGCCCTGCCGGAACTGCTGGTTCTGCGAGCAGGGCGAGCCGCACCTGTGCCAGCACGCCATGGACGGCGCCGCGGCCACCTACGCCCAGTTGACCGACGGCACACCCGTCTACCCGGGTCTGAGCACCGGCGCCTTCGCCGAGGCCACCATCGTCCCCGAGCGCGCCCTGGTGCCGCTGCCCGAGGGGATCGACCCCGCCGCGGCGGGCAGATCACCGTGGTGGGGGTCGGCGCGATGGACGACGAGGTGCGGTTCAACGCCCTGGAGCTGTTCCACCAGGGGCGCACGATCCGCGGCTGCGTGTACGGCTCCAGTGACTCGGCACGGGACGTGCCGGTCCTGGCGGACCTGGCGCGCAAGGGAGAACTCGACCTGGCGACGATGATCACCGACGAGATCTCCCTTGAGGGCGTGCCCGATGCCTTCGAGCGGATGCGCCGGGGCAGGGGAGGCCGGTCGCTGGTGCGCTTCGACCCCTGAGGTCCTCAGGGGTGCTCGGCCCGCCGCAGCAGGTCAGTCGCCCCCGTCCGCGGATCGCGTCGCGGCAGGGACACGGGCTGGAGGCCGACGGCCGTGATGCACGACCAGAGCAGCAGGGGCAGGACCGGCAGGCCTCCCACGAAGAGGTGTCCGGAGGCGGCCAGGGCCGGGATGACCGCGGTCCGGTCCGCCGCTTCCCTGCCCAGGGCGAGCGCCGGAACGGCCTCCGGCGCCACCACGCACCCCAGCACCGCCCAGAGCGGAAAACCGAGGTCGGCCGTGAGTAAGCAGCCGTTCGGCCAGGGCCGGGCGCTGGATGCGCGGCACGGAGGACGGGACCAGAACCGCCACGATCATCTGCACGAGCACCGGGAGGCCCGCGCCGACGGGCCGGGCCGCTCCGGGGAGGAGGAGCGCCACAGGCCGTTGCGGGAGGGCTGCCCCCAGGCCGGCCTGGGCCGGTGTGAACCCGGTGGCGGTGAACCCGGTGGCGGCGACCACGGGGGCCAGCGCCGCCCCGGCCGACAGCAGCCCGTTCACGAGGCGAAGCGCGTTGAGGCGGGCCGGGGGCGTGGGCCCCCGGGCCCCGGCGGGGAGAGCCACTGCCCGTGTTCACGCGCCGCATGGCGAGCGGGAAGAGCCGGGTGCAGGCGGTCGCGGCGCGGCCGACCACCGTCGCTACCGAACCGGGGGCGACGGCCGGGGGAGAAGACGTCTGCGGGAGCCTTTCCAGCAGATCTCATGGCCATTTATGAGCAATCCGTGGTTTTCCTCCCGAATGGCGCATTTCCCATCACCGACTGACAAACGATGTGTCACGGAGCACGAAGGCCTCTTGCCGTGCCGTGCCGGAGGGAGCACAGTCGTCGTCATGGCGCACGGCGACAGAGGGGAAGCAACCGGATGAGCAAGGCAGACGACGAGGCCGACGTGATCGTGGTCGGAGCGGGCCTGGCGGGCCTGGCCGCCACCGCCGAACTGGCCGACGCCGGGAAGAGGGTCCTCCTGTTGGACCAGGAGTCCGAGGCGTCGCTGGGCGGACAGGCGTTCTGGTCGTTCGGCGGGCTCTTCCTCGTCGGCTCCCCCGAACAGCGCCGCATGGGTGTGCGGGACTCGGCAGAACTGGCCCTCCAGGACTGGATGGGCACGGCCGGGTTCGACCGCCCCGAGGACGCCTGGCCGCGCAGGTGGGCCGAGGCCTACGTCGACTTCGCCGCCGGGGAGAAGCGCTCCTGGCTGCGCGCCCAGGGTCTGCGGTTCTTCCCGATCGTGGGCTGGGCCGAGCGCGGCGGGCACCTGGCCGGCGGGCACGGCAACTCGGTGCCCCGCTTCCACATCACCTGGGGCACCGGGCCGGGCGTCCTCGCCCCCTTCGAACGCCGCGTGCGCGAGGCGGCCGAGCGCGGCCTGGTCTCGCTGCGCTTGCGCCACCGCGTCGACGAACTGGTGCTGCTGGGCGGCGCCGCGACCGGGGTCCGGGGCACGGTCCTGGCCCCCGACGGCGCCCTGCGCGGCCAGGCCAGCAACCGGGACTCCGCGGGCGAGTTCGAACTGTCCGCACAGGCGGTCATCGTGACCTCCGGCGGGATCGGCGGCAACCACGACCTGGTGCGCGAGAACTGGCCCCGGCGGCTGGGCACGGCACCGAAGAGGATGCTCTCGGGCGTGCCCGAACACGTGGACGGGCGCATGCTCGGCATCACGGAGAAGGCGGGCGGGCACGTCATCAACCCCGACCGGATGTGGCACTACACCGAGGGCATCGAGAACTGGAACCCCCTCTGGGCCCGGCACGGCATCCGCATCCTTCCGGGGCCCTCGTCGCTGTGGCTGGACGCCACCGGCAGACGCATGCCCGCGCCCTGCTTCCCCGGGTTCGACACCATGGGCACCCTGGAGCACATCATGTGCAGCGGCCACGAGTACACGTGGTTCGTGCTCTCACAGAAGATCATCGAGAAGGAGTTCACGCTGTCGGGGTCGGAGCAGAACCCGGACCTGACCGGCAAGGACCTCAAACTCCTCCTCAAACGGGTACTGCCCGGCGCCACCGGTCCGGTGGAGGCGTTCAAGGACAAGGGTGTGGACTTCGTCGTCGCCGACAAGCTGCCCGACCTCATCGCCGGGATGCGGGAGCTGGCGGGCGACGGGGTGCTCGACGCCGACACCGTCACCGGCGAGGTGGTGGCCCGCGACCGGGAGATGGACCACCCCTTCACCAAGGACCTCCAGGTGACCGCGGTCCACGGTGCCCGCCGGTACCGGGGCGACAAGCTGATCCGGGTGGCCTCCCCGCACAGGATCCTCGACCCGAAGGCGGGGCCGCTCATCGCGGTGCGGCTGAACATCCTCACCCGCAAGACGCTCGGCGGCCTGCACACCGACCTGGACGCGCGGGTGCTGCGCGAGGACGGCAGCCCGCTGCCGGGCCTGTACGCGGCCGGGGAGGTCGCCGGGTTCGGCGGCGGCGGCATGCACGGCTACCGGGCGCTGGAGGGCACCTTCCTGGGCGGCTGCCTCTTCTCCGGCCGCACCGCCGGACGGGCGGCGGCCGCCGCCGTGCTGTAGGCGGCCCGGCCCGGGGCAGCGCGAGACCGCGCCCCGGGCCCATGCCCGCTGGTCCGCCCGCCGCTGCTCGCGGTGGAGGTGGCCTCCCCCGGGAGCTCCCTGCGCGACCACCGCACGAAGCGGCAGGAGCACGCGAAGCTCGGCATCCCCTCGTACTGGATCATCACGCCGGACCGGGGACGCCCCGCCTCATCGAGCTGCGGCTGTCCGGCGGCGAGTACCGGTAGGTGTCCAGCACCTCGGGTGAGCACCTGTTCGAGGCGGAGCTGCCCTTCCCGGTGCGGATCGTGCCGCTGTGGCTGGTCGCCCCCGGCCCGTCAGCCCTCGGTCTCCTCGGGTCTGCACCGGGTCTTGGCCGGGCTGCCCCGGCGGGGGAGGTCGCGGGCGTCCGTCGGCATCCGTCCCGCGTCGCCGAGCGCGCGGCGCAGGAGGAACTCGATCTGGGCGTTGGTACTGCGCAGCTCCTGCCCGGCCCACCGCGCGATGGCGTCGTGGACCGCGGGGTCGAGCCGCAGCAGCACTTTCTTTCGCTCTGGCACGGTCACCTCAGCCGGGTGACTGGCACAGGGTGCCTGTGTTGACGACGGGGCTGGTGGGGCGGTCGGAGCACAGCACCACGGGCAGGTTGCTGACCATGGCGGCCTTGCGCTCCCCGTCCAGTTCCACCACGTTCTCCTCCGGCAGGCGCTCCAAGGCGCGGTCGACCATGCCCACGGCACCCTCCGCGATCTCCTGGCGGGCGGCGGTCACGGCTCCGGCCTGCTGGCGCTGGAGCACGGCCTGGGCGATCCCGGGTGCGTAGGCCAGGCGGGTGAAGCGGGTCTCGACGACGGTGACGCCCGCGGCGTCCACGCGCTCGCCGACCTCCTTGGACCACTGCTGGGTGATGGGTTCGGCGTCGTCGCGCAGGGAGGGAACGGCGCCGTCGTCGTAGGAGTCATAGGGGTGGCGTCCGGCGATGCGGCGTCCGGCGGCCTCGGTCTGAGCGGAGACGAATTGCAGACAGTCGTCCACCTCGAAGGTGGCACGGGCGGAGTCCTCGACCTGCCAGGCGACGGCGGCGGTCTCGACGGGACTGCCGGAGGCGTCGTTGGTCTTCGTCACGGAGGTCTCGTGGTTGCGGATGCGGGTGGAGATGCGGTTGCGCCGGGCGAGGGGGCCGACCCAGCGCAGGCCGTCGGCTCGGATGGTGCCGACATAGCGACCGAAGAGCCGGACGACCCGCGCCTCGTTGGGGGCGGCCCCCGTCAGGCCGGAGGCGATCCCGGCTCCGGCCAGGACGGAGAGCGCGCCGCAGGCCACGAGGGAGCCGTGCAGGTCCAGGGCCGCGGTCAGGACCACGGTGAGGGCCCGTCCGTCGCGGCTGGGGGCCTGGTCTTGGCGGTGCTGCGGGGTGGGGCGGGGGACTGCTGGTTCCGGTCCGCTCACGGCCGTCCTCCTCGGGTGCTGGGCCTGATGACGCCAAGAATAGCATTGTGATATCACTTTATTGACCGGCCCTCCCCCGGGCCCGATCGAGAGGAGTCCGTGGACACCATGAGCACCGACGCTCCACGCCTGCGCCCGCCCCGGCACCGTGTCGACCGCCGGGCCGTCGCGTGGTGGACCACCCGCACGCTCGCGGTCACCGTGGTCCTCACGGCCGTGCCCGTGGTCCCCGCCGTGGTTTGGGAACCGGTCCGTCTCTGGTTCCTGGTCGCCGCGGCGGCCATCGGCGGCCTCGGTCTGCTGATCACCGTCGTGATGCCGCAGTGGCGCTACCGCGTCCACCGGTGGGAGGTCACCGACACGGCGGTCTACACCGCCAGCGGCTGGTTCTGGCAGGAGTGGCGCGTGGCCCCGATGTCGCGCATCCAGACCGTGGACACCGCGCGCGGCCCCCTCCAGCGCGCGTTCGGGCTCTCCAGCGTCACGGTGACCACCGCCTCGGCGGCCGGTCCCATCGAGATCACCGGCCTGGACCACGAGGCGGCCACGGAGGTGGCCGACCAGTTGACCGACATCACCCAGGCGACCCCGGGAGACGCCACATGACCTCCCCCAACGAGCACACCCCCGCCGAGCCGGTCGAGCCCGCCGAGGCGCCCGCGAACCCCGGCCACGAGGACACCCCCTGGGAGCGGCTGCACCCGCTCACCGTGTGGGCCGGCGCCGCCGCCACCGGCCTCGTCCTGGGCGTCGGGGCGGTCGTGGGCACCGTCGTCCTGCTCGTCACCGGCGCCTCCCTCTGGGCCCTGGTCCCCGTACCGGCGACGGTCGCCTTCGTCGCGCTGTTCGCCTGGATCGACCTGCTGCGCCTGCGCGCCACCCGCTACCGGGTGACCGCCGAGCGCATGGAACTGCGGTCGGGGATCATCTCCAAGTCCTACAAGTCCATCCCGCGCGAGCGGGTGCGCAGTGTGGACGTCAACGCCCAGATCCACCTGCGCCTGTTCGGCCTGTGCATGGTGACGGTCGGCACCGGGGAGAAGATCGGTTCGGGGGCCGACCAGATCCAGCTCATGTTCATCAGCGCCGGACAGGGCGAGCGGCTGCGCCGCGACCTGCTGAACCGGGGCCCCGCGCCCGCCGAGGCGCGGGACGAGATGCCGGAGGGCACGGACGGCACGGCCCCCGACGAGGTCGAACTCGCCCGCCTCTCCCCCGCCTGGTTCGCCTACGCCCCCGCCACCGGCGCGACCGTCGGTGTCGGCCTGGGTGCGATCGCCACCCTGCTGGGCATCAACGCCCAGACACAGGGGTCGGTGTGGCGGTGGACCTCGGACTGGCTGGGGCTGCCCTCCAGCCAGGAGATGGCCTCCTACGCGGCCTCACGGCTGCTCCTGGTCCTGCCCCTGTCGCTGCTGGGCCTGCTGGTGTCCGGTGTGGTGGTGCTGACGGCCGTGGCGGTGGAGACCTGGTGGAACTACCGCCTCACCCGCGAGGCGGACGGGACGGTGCGGTTGCGCCGGGGCCTGCTGACCAGCGTGTCGCTGTCGGTGGAGGGGCGGCGCCTCAACGGCGTCTCCTTCTACGAGCCGTTCGTGCTGCGCTCGGTGGGCGGGGCGTGCGTGCGGGCCGTGGCGACCGGGCTGTCGGGCGCCGACGAGAAGAAGACCAGCGCCAAGAGCCGTCTGTCCCCGCACATGCCCACCGGGCGGGCGCGCTCCCTGGCCGCCGCGCTGATGCGCGAGGAAGGCTCCCCCCTGGACACGCCGCTGGCCCGCCACCCGCGGTCCGCGCTGCGGCGGCGCCGCACCCGGGCCGTGTTCGTCTCGCTGCTGTGCGCCGCGGTGGCGGCCGCGCTGATGTGGGCGCACACCCTGGCCCAGCGCGCGTGGTGGGAGATCGTCCACGAGGTGGAGGCCGAGATCGTGCCGGTCCCGATGGCGGCGCAGACCGTCGAATCGGCGCCCGTGTGGGTGTGGGGTGTCCTGGCGGTGCTCTTCGCCGTGCTCGCGTTCTGGTACGCCCAGGGCTCCTACCGTGCCCTGGGCCACGGCGTGCACCCGCGCTACCTGGTGGTGCGCCGGGGCATGGCGGGGCGCGACACGGTGGCCCTGGAGCGGTCGGCCGTGATCGGCTGGCGGATCAGCCGCTCCCCGTTCCAGCGCAGGCTGGGCCTGGCCGACGTGGCGGCGACCACGGCGGCCGGCGAAGGGATGTACGCCGCTGCGGACGTGGGGCTGAGCCAGGGCCTGGCCTGGGCCGACGAGGCGGTTCCCGGCCTGCTGGCCCCCTTCCTGGTTCATGGGGACGGGGAAGGGGCCGAACCCGGCGAGGCACGCCCCTGAGCGCGGCCAGGTCAGGAGCCGCCGGGGATGGGGTCTCCGTCCACCCGCAGTCCGCTGGTGTGGGTGAGCGCCATCTCCACCATCGGGTAGATCTCGAACACGCCGCCCATCCCGAGCGCGTCGAGCACGCGCTCGGCGATGGGCGCGGGCTCGGCCAGGACCACGTGGCGCCCCTCGGCGGTCAGTGTCCGGTAGACCGAGAACAGGGCGCGCACACCGCTGGCGTCGAAGAAGTGGAGTCCGGACATGTCCACCACGAGGCAGGCGCAGCGCGAGTGCTGCGCCGCGCCCAGGAGCCGGTCGCGCATGAGGTCGGCGGTGGCGAGGTCAACCTCCCCGTGCACGGGGACGACCGTCACACCCGTACAGGAAAAGCGTTCCCGGGCGGAGAACCGGTCTTGTCGCACCACAAGGGGCCACCTCTCACCAGAAGTAACGTGTCCACTACGCAACCGCGTAGGAGATCGTAACCTGTACGGCCCGGTCCTGTACGGCTTTTCGTGGGAAAACCGCGCGAGATCCGTGTGACGGGGCTCTCGGACACACCCGACAGCCCGACCGCGCCGTGCTTTCCCGCGGCCGGTGCGATAGAAGCGGTACTGCAACCCGCGCCCCGCCCGGCGGGACCCACCGGTCCGGCCCCGGGACACCGAGAGAGCGAAGGGAGGGAGCGGCGCCCGCGCCCGGTCCGCCGTGGCGCCGCGCCACGCACCCCATGACCGAGACCGCAGACACCCAGACCGGCTGGTTCTCCTCCGAGGAGTTGGAGAGCATCCGCGGCCGGATGCCCGTGCTCTACGTCCAGGCCGTCCCCGTGCGCGTGGACGCCTCGGGGAAGGTGACCCACATCGGGCTGCTCATGCGGGCCGCGCCGGACGGCAGCTTCAGCCGCTCGGTCGTCTCCGGCCGCGTGCTCTACCACGAGCGGGTGCGCGACGCGCTCCTGCGGCACCTGGAGAAGGACCTGGGGCCGGTCGCCCTGCCCCGCATCCCCTCCTCGCCCCAGCCCTTCACCGTGGCGGAGTACTTCCCCACTCCGGGGGTCACGCCCTACCACGACCCGCGCCAGCACGCCGTGGCCCTGGCCTACGTCGTTCCGGTCTCCGGGGACTGCCAGCCCCGCCAGGACGCCCTGGACCTGGTGTGGCTCACCCCTGAGGAGGCGACCAGCCCGCACGTGCGCGAGGAGATGACCGGCGGCCAGGGGGTACTGGTGCGCCAGGCGCTGGCACACGTGGGCGACGCGCCGTAGGGTCTGCTCCGTAGACCTGGGTGCTGATCAGGACCCGCTCCGGCATCGCGGATGACGTGCCCGGACGTCATGGCCCCACCGATGCCGAGCGGGCCCTGCTCGCCCCGCTCGTGCCCGCCGACCCGCGCGAGGACAAGAAGCGGGCCGACCGCTGCCGCCCGCCCGACGCCACCTCGCAGCGCATCGCCGACCGGATCCACCACCCCGCCCGTGCGCAGAGCCGCACCCGGACGGGGCTCTGCGCACGGCGGTCGGATGCCCTGTGTCGGCACGAGCGATGCGGGTGCTGTGGTCAGACCGGCTGGAGAGCGAACTCGACATCCGACATGTCGTGAAGCCCCTTTCCGATGAGAACCTCTGCGACCTTGATGGGGAACATGACGTTCTTGATGAGCTTCCAGGTGAAGTCGTCATGGTCGGCGTACTTTGATCCCGGCCCCCCGAGCCAGCGCTCGCCGAACCTGAGTGCGTTCAGGGTGTGAGTCCCCTTGCCGATCACGATGCCGTGGTTGGTCGCGTGGACCTCCCAGGGCGTGGCAGATTCCCATCGGTCGAGATAGACGCCGTCATGGTCGAGTGACCAATACCGGTAACCGTCATAGTTGCTGTGGGTGTTTTCGATCGTGAAGAGACCGTCCGGGTTCTCGTGGAAGATGACGGCCTGCCCGAAATCCCCCTCCGTCTCGGTCAATCGGAGCCAGTCCCAACGGGAGCTGGTCTGCGCCTTCACTCCTCGATTCTGACATGTCAGAAAGTATTTATTTCCGGAAACGATGCCGTGTCCGGGCACATGTCCTCCAATGAAAATGAATACAAACAGAGACAGCAGGGACGCTATCAGAAACCGTCTTGCGAACCAGGGAGACACTCGAAATCCACCGAGAACCCCGAATGATTTCATCCGTTAATATTTTTTTCCTTTCCAGAGATACTCTGTTTGTTTCCCACGTGTGCTTGACCGCACTCAGTGGGCGCGGTGGATGAGGGACGTACAGGCCCACCGGCGTAGTCTCGTCCCATGTCCCCCTCTCCGCTCGCCGACGCCCTCGCCCTGGCCTCGAACGCCTCCCGCCCCGGGGCTGGCCGCGCCGTCCTCGCCCTGGCCGGTGCGCCCGGCGCGGGCAAGTCCACACTCGCCCGCCGCCTGGTGGCGGAGGTCGACCGCGCCACGGCGCCGGGGACCGCCGGGTACCTGCCCCTGGACGGGTTCCACTTGTCCAACGCCCAACTGGAGCGGCTGGGGCGGCTGGAGCGCAAGGGCGCTCCGGACACCTTCGACGCGCACGGCTACGTCGCGCTGGTGCGGCGGCTGCTGGAGGAGACCGGCCATCCGGTGTACGTGCCCGACTACGACCGCCGCCTGCACGAGCCGGTGGCGGCCCGGCACGTGTTCGCGCCGCACACCCGCCTGGTCGTGACCGAGGGCAACTACCTGGCGGGCGACGACGACCCCTGGCCGCGGGCCCGCGCCCTGTTCACCGAGCTGTGGTACGTGGAGGTGCCCGACACGGTACGGGAGGAGCGGCTGTACGGCCGCCAGCGGGAGGGCGGGCTGGCCGAGGGGGCGGCGCGCGCCTGGGTCGAGGGCAGCGACCGGGCCAACGGCGAGCTGGTCAAGCGCTCACGCGGCAATTGCACACGCGTGGTGCGCGGCGACCTGCCCATCTCTCCCTAGCGGGCCCGTCCACTTCCGTTCCCTTGACCGCAGCCCCGCACCCCCTTAGTTTAGTCATATGACCAAGGCGAATGGCCAAACACCGGTGAGGGCGGGTGCCACCTCCACCGAACGGGGGCGGGCCAGCCGCGCCGCGCTCCTGTCCGCCGCCGCCGAACTCATCCCCGAGGTGGGCTGGAACGCGGTCACCACCCGCCTGGTGGCAGCCAGGGCCGGTGTGCGGCCCGGCCTGGTGCACTACCACTTCGACTCGTTGGAGGCCCTGCTGCGCACCGCCGTGGACACGGCCGTCTCCGGCGCCCTCGACGGACCCGTGGCCGCGATGACCGCCGCCCCCGACCCCGTGGAGGGGCTGCTGGCCGCCCTGCGCGCCATGGACGCCTACCAGGGCGACGACCCCGACTCCGTGCTGTTCGCGGAGGCCTACCTAGCCGCCACCCGCGACCCCGTGCTGCGCGCCTCCATGTCACGGCTCATGGCAGAGGTCCGCACCGGCATCGAAAAGCGGCTGCGCACGCACCGCGTCCCCCAGCCCGAGGCGGTCGCCGAACTGCTGTGCGCCTTCCTCGACGGCCTCGTCCTGCACCGTGCCCTGGGGCCGGTCCCCGGCCCGGAGGCCTACGCCGAACCGCTGCGCCGCCTCCTGGCGGCGTCCGGAGACGGGGAGGCGACCCGATGAGGGCGATCGTCGTCGGCGCGGGCATCGCCGGACTGGCCACCGCCTGGTGGCTGCGCGAGGCGGGCTGGGAGACGACGGTCCTCGAGCAGCGGACCGAGCGCGGCGGTGCCGCCCGCACCGAGGCGGCCACGGCGGGCACCCTCCCCGGCGGCTACGTCATCGACTTCTTCGGCCCCGGCTACGACGCGGTCGAGCGGATGGGGCTGCTTGACCGGGTACGCGCCCACGACCTCGCGCTGGAGGGCGTCCAGTACCGCACGCCGCGGGGCCGCCCGACCGCGCGGATGGGCGGCGAGGCGCTCCTGCGGCTCAGCGGGGACCGGCTGGTCTCCCTGCTGCGCGGCGACCTGGAACTGGTGCTGCGCGCGTCCCTGGGACCGGAGGCCGACGTACGCCACGGGGTGGGCCCCGTCCGCGTCGACCCCGGCGGCGACGGCGTGTCCGTGGAGCTGACCGACGGCACCGTGGAGCGGGCCGACCTGCTGGTGGGGGCCGACGGCACGCACTCGCGCGTGCGCGCACTCGTCTTCGGCCCCGAGGAGGACTACCGCCGCTACCTGGGCGCGCACACCGCGGCGTTCCTGTTCGAGGACCCGGAGGTGGCCCGGGCCCTGGGCCGCGAACTGCACATGCTGGAGGCGCCCGGGGTGCAGGCGGGCCTGTACCGCCTCTCCGAGGCCACGGGCGCGACCTTCCTATGCCACCTGGCCCCGGACGGGGCGCTGCCCGCCGACCCCCGGGCGCGGCTGCGCCAGGTCTACTCCGGGATGGGCTGGCACCTGCCCCGGGTCCTGGAGACCTGCCCGCCCCGGCCGTTCTACGACGCCGTCGAGCAGATCACCGTGCCCGCGTGGTCGCGCCCACGGGTCGTGCTGGTGGGCGACGCCTGCCATGCGGTGTCGCTGATGGCGGGCCAGGGAGCGAGCATGGCGGTGGCCGCCGCCGAGGTCCTGGGCCGGGAACTGGCGGCGACGGGCCCCTCCGCGGAGAGGATCGGTGCCGCACTGGCACGCTACGAGGAGCGGGTCAAGCCGGTGATCGAGGCCAAGCAGGCCGCCGGCCGGCGCACGGCCCGGTGGTTCGTGCCCGCCTCGGCGGCGCGGCTGCTGGTGCGGCGCCAGGCGCTGCGCCTGTCCTCCACCCGCCTGGCCGCCCGGGTGATGCGGCCCTTCCTGACCGGGCCCGACACCGCCGGGCGGCCTCGGGTTTGACCCGCGGGGCGGCCCCGCTCCCCTCACTCGGACCGGACGGTACCGGCCTCCCACGCGCCAGCCGGGGACACGGTGCGCGCGGGACCGCGCCGCCCCATGAAGCGGGCCGCCGACAGGTACAGGCCCATCTGCCCCATCCCCCCGGCGGGGAGGGCAACGGCACCGGCGACGGTGGCCTCCTTGAACCGCGCCGCCCCCCGCCCGGTGAGCACCGCGCCGCGCGGGGAGTCGTCTCCGCGCACGAGCTGGACCAGGCCGTCCCGGCGCCCCAGGCTCACGCACTGGGCCGTGTACCCGAACGGCGCGGTCGCGGGCTCACGCCCCTGGATCCGGCCGGTGAGGGCGTCGGCGGCGGCCACCGCCATCGGCAGCCCCATCGCACACGACATCCGCAGGGGGCGGCCCCAGGCGTCGTCAGCGCGGGCCGCGTCGCCGATCACGTACACCTCGGGGTGGGACACCGAGCGGAAGGTGGCGTCGACGACGGCGCGCCCGTCACCGTCCACGGCCAGACCGGCCTCCCGGGCGAACGCCGAGACGGAGAAGCCGCCGTTCCAGACGACGAGGTCGGCGGGGATCCGGGCGTCGTCGTCCAGGAGAAGCCCGTCGGCGTCCACCTCCGCCACCGTGGCGTACTCGCGCAGGGCCACGCCCAGCCGGGCGAGGGAGCGCCGCACGTGCACACGCCCCCTCGGGCCCAGGCCGGGGGCGGCCCCGCCCCGGGTGACCAGTGCGACCTCCAGACCGGGGTGGGACTCGGCAAGTTCGGTGGCCGTCTCGATCCCGGTCAGGCCGCCGCCCACCACGGCGACGCGCCCGGCCGGGTCGGCGGCGACGCGTTCGGCGACCGCGCGGGCGCCGTCGAGTCCGGCGACGGTGAGCGCGTGCTCGTCCGCCCCGGGGACCGGGGAACTCCCCGCGGTGCTGCCCAGGGCGAGGACGAGGGTGTCGTAGGTCAGGGTGCGGACGGCCGCGCCGCTACGGACGTCGACCTCACGCCGTGCGGTGTCCCACCGCTCGGCGCGGCCGACGACCAGGTCGACGCCGTCGTCGCCCACCATCTCGGCCAGCGGGCGCGTGCCCGTCTCCTGGCCCGCGGCGACCTGGTGGAGGCGGATGCGTTCGACGAAGTCCGGGGCGGCGTTGACGAGGGTGACACGGGTACCGGTGCCGCGGCGGGCGGCCCTGCGCGCGGCGGTGAGCCCGGCGTATCCGGCTCCGAGGACAAGGATGCGGTGTGTCATGGCGGGCCTTTCGTTCGCTTCGTTGGCCTTCACACCACAGACGGCGCGGCCCGCCTCGGATGTGACACCGGCAGGTGTGTCCCGTGGCACGGAGTCCGGTGCGGGACGGCCGGGCCGAAGCCGGGTGTCCCATCTCGCCCCCGCCGCCGAGCCGCGGACCGCCCTCTCGCCGTTGTGTCGGGGCCGCCGCGGGGTAGGGGGAAGGTAGGGGGAAGGGCCCGTCGGCACACCGACGGGCCCACGGCCCGGACGCACTGCGTCGGGGCGAGCGGAGCGACCATGCCAGGGGGTTGGCGATGGAGGACAAGAGCGGGTCGGGAACGCAGAGCCGGGAGACGGCGGTCATGGCGGCCTCACCCCCCGGACAGCGGCACAGCAGCGACGACATCATGCGGGGCAGCGCGCGCCTGGACGAGGCGAACACGCTGCTGGAGGGGGCCGACCTCGCCGAGGGGGACGAGCGGGCGCGCTTCACCGTGCTGGAGCGGCAGACCTGTCTGAACCTGCTGGGCAGACACGACATCGGCCGGGTGGCCTTCACCATCGAGGGGGACTCCGCGCCGACGGTCCTGCCGGTGAACTACATGCTGGCGGGCGACGCGATCCTCTTCCGGTCGACGCTGGCCGGCACCATCATGCGACACGGGCGCGGATACGCCTCCTTCCAGATCGACCACTTCGACGAGGGGCTGCGCGAGGGGTGGAGCGTCCTGGTCTCGGGGCGCTGCCGGTGGATCCGCGACCAGGGGGAGCTGTCCCGGCTGCCCCGGGGGCGTATGCCGCAGCCGTGGGCGAGCGGTCCACGCGACCAGGTGCTGCGTATCACCCTCGGCCGGGTGAGCGGGCGTCAGGTCTCCCACGACTGAGCCGCGCGCGGCGGCTCAGCCGCCGCCCAAGGCGAGGGTGAGGACCGTCAGGGCGGACAGGGCCGCGGGGGTCGCGGTGAGGGAGCGCCAGCGCCGCGCGAAGGCGGCCTCGCCGACGGGCCAATCCAGGGCGGGGACGGCGTGGGCGGCCCGGGTGCGCACACGCAGGTCGCCGTAGGGGTAGAGCGAGAAGTCACCGGTGGTGTCGGCGACGGCGGCACGGGCGGTCCACGCACCGACTCCGGGTACCTCGCGCAGACGGTCGACCAGCTCCGGCGGGGAGGCGTCGGGCCACGCGGATCCGGAGGCGACGAAGGCTTCAGCCGCGACGGTCAGGGGGCCCCGCTGCGCGGCCATACCCAGCTCCGTGAAGTGCGACTCGTCCAGGGCGAGCACGGTGTGGGGGCCGGGGAAGGCCGAAGGGGAGCCCGGGACCGGGGAGCCGTGGGCGTCGCAGTAGCGGTGGTAGACCGGTCCCGCATGTCCCACGCCGGCCGTCCGGCGCATGAGAGCGGTGGCCAGGGCCTCCCACAGGTCCGGGGTGCGCAGCCGCCGTACGGGTCCCCGCGCCTCCAGCGCGGCGCGCAGCGGGGCGGGGACCGGTCCGTCTAGGTCCGCGGGCGTGTAGGTGTCCACGACCGGTTCGGGGTCCCGGCTGGTGGAGAGGCGGCGCAGGGTCAGGACGGGGCCCTCGTCCACCGCCCGCCAGACGTCGTGGCCGGTGCGTACCGTGCGGTGGTGCCCGGCACCGGCGGGCCGCCACCCGGGGTGGTCGTGGATCGTGCGCACGGCGGAGACCTCCTGCGTCAGTGGCGGGTGTCCACCGTGGCAGGCGGTGGTTTCGCCGTGCTTCGCGTTCGCTTACACCGCCCCCGGGTGCCGGTGCACAGGTGAAAGCGGGTGGCGGCGGGCCACCGCAAGAGGCCACGCTGGGGCACTGTGAGCGGTGGGGGAGCCGGCCGGGAGGCCGACGGGGAGGTCCTGGAAGGCGGCAACGTCGCCGAAGCGGTCGTGCGGGTGGGCGACACCGTCCGTAAACCGTGGCGGCGCTCCTCCCCCGGGGTCCACTCCCTGCTGGCGCACCTGGAGGCGCACGGGTACGAGGGCGCGCCGCGGACGCTGGGCCGCGACGCGCGGGGACGCCAGGTGCTGTCCTACGCGCCCGGAACGACCGCCGACCGGATGGCGCCGATGACGGAGCGGGAGCTGTACCGGCTCGGCCGGCTCATCCGCGCCCTGCACGACCTGGCCGCCGCCTACGAACCGCCGGGGGAGACCGCTTGGGAGGTGGCGGTCGCCCCGCGCGGAGACGAGCTCGTCTGCCACCACGACCTGGGACCGTGGAACCTCGTCCGCGACGGGCCGAGGTGGACGTTCATCGACTGGGACGGCGCCGGTCCGGGAACGCGGATGGGCGACCTGGGCTACGCGGCGCACGGTTTCGTCCCTCTGCACGCGGGCGGCGTCCCCGGGGAGGACAGGCGGCGGCTGCGTGCGCTGGCCGACGGCTACGGGTGCGACGGCGCGCAGCGCCGTGAGCTTCCCGACGCGATCGGCCACGAGGTGCGCGGGATGTACGACCTGCTGGTGGAGGGGGCGCGAACCGGCCGCCGGCCGTGGGCGCGCCTACACGCCGAGGGCCACGCCGACCACTGGGGGCCGGCGGCGGCCTACGTGGAGGAGCACCGGAACGTGTGGCTGGCGGCCCTCGGGCTCTGACCAGCGGCCGGTTCAGGCCGGCACGGTCCACACGAGGGCGGCGGAGACCGGGTGGCCGCGGAAGCGCTCCCACTTCGGCTTGGCGGCGATCCACCCGTCGTCGACCACGGCCTCACGCAGTTCGGCGAGCACCCACCCGGCGGCCATGGCCGCACGCGTGTGGTCGCTGAGCAGGTGCAGGTGGGTGCTGATCGCCACGTCCTCACCGGAGGCGTCGGTGAAGTGGGTGGGCATACCCGAGACCATCATGAACTGCGGGTGGTAGGCGACCAGGACGCAGCAGCCGCCGGGCGCGGCCAGGCGGCGGGCCTCGGCGTAGTAGGGGGCCAGGTCGGGCAGGTGTTCGTCGATGAGGGAGGAGACGACGAGGTCGTAGGCGCCCGAGGGCAGGCCCGTGTCGCGCACGTCGCCCCGGGCGAGGGTGGTGTGGCAGCCGCGCCTGTGGGCCCGTTCCAGCATTCCGGGGCTGAGGTCGACCCCGTCCACACGGGGGACGCCCCTGCCGCGCAGCCAGGCCCCGGTACGGCCCGTCCCGCAGCCGAGGTCGGCGGCGCGGGAGACGGCGGCCCAGTCGGGGCGGGTGAGGCTGTCGAGCAGGTCCAGGTCCATGGCGTCGAGGACGGTGTCCTCGTAGGTGCTCGACCACCGGTCGTATCCGGTGGCCACGTCCACGGTGCGGTAGTGGCGGGTGTCGAAGTCGGCGAAGTCGGGCATGGGCACAAGTGTGGCGCGAAACGGAGGGCCGGAGCCAACGTTTTTTCGCGACGGCCGCACCCGGCGACGCCTCCGGCGAAGAGCACGCGGTCCCGCTCGCGTTCCGTGCCGGACGGCGCCACTCAGGGCGACTCCCCTACGCTTTTGGCCATGCGTTCTACCGTGAACCCCCTCCCCCTGATCAGTACGGCGCTCCTCCTCGCCGTGGTCGGCTGCGGCCCCGGCGAGAGCACGACCGTCGAGCCCGGCGCGGCCGAGGAGTCGGCCTCCCCCTCCGCCAGCCCCAGCGAGACGGTCCTCTCCCCCTCCCCCGAACCCACCGACACCTCGGCCCCCGAACCGGCCGAGACCGACGAGGCCCCCGCCCCGGGGTCCGACGCGGACACCCCGCCGGTCCTGTCCGGAGCCCCCTTCGGTACGTCCGTGGCCGTGCCCTACCCGGTGGGCGCCTACGAGCACGAGTACGTTCCGGGCAACACGGCCGACGTGGTGTACACCCTCGGCGGCGTCACCTCCCCCTCCTCGGGCCAGGTGGACTTCAGCCTGACCGTGGACGTGCCGCACCTGGAGCGGGTCCTCGGTTTCGGGCACCTGTCCGCCGAGTGCGACGCGGGCGGGTCGACCACGCCCGCGTCGGTCACCATCACCACCTACGAGGCCGAGCAGGGCAGCTACACCTTCCCCGGGAGCTGCGGTGTCCCCGCGGGAACCGGGTCCCTGGGCATCACCGTCACGCACGGCACCGAGACGGTCGTGTTCGCCGGGTCCGTCTCCTGACCGGTTCCCTCCGTCCGGGCCTTCCCGGGCCAATCGGCCGCCCCGGTAAGGCCCGGGTCACCGCAGGAACTCGGCGAGGGCCGCGGTGAGTTCGGCCGGTGCGTCCTCCTGGACGAGGTGTCCCGCGCCGTCCAGGGGGTGCAGTCGGGCCCGGGGGATCACGGCGGCCAGCCGCTCGCCCCGCTCGATCGGCAGCCAGGTGTCCTCCCGGCCCCACACCACCAGCACCGGCAGGTCGAGGGCGGCGTAGGCGTCCTCGACCTCGGCGGTGTGCCGCTCGTCGGCCTGAGCGATCTGGCGGTAGAAGGCGGGGCGCCCCTCCTCGCCGAGCCAGGGCGCGGCCAGAGCGGAGAGGGTGTCGGCGCGCGGCGGCGTGTGCAGGGCCGAGGTGATGTAGGCGCGCACGAGCGCCTCGTGCAGGTGGGGCGGCAGGGCCGCGAAGACGCCGGCGTTGGCGGCGACCAGGCGGAAGAAGTCACTGCCCCACGGGCGCAGGCTCACCGCGTCCACCAGGGCCAGGCGGTCGTAGGCCGCCCCGTCCAGGACGGCCGAGCGCAGGGCCACGGCCCCGCCGTAGTCGTGGGCCACGACACGAGGCCGCTCCAGCCCCCAGTGGCCGAGCAGGGCGGTGAAGGTGCGCTGCTGGGCGGGCAGGGACACGTCCTGCCCCACGAACTTGGCGGAGGCTCCGTAGCCGGGCATGTCCCACACGTGGACGCGGTAGCGGGTGGCCAGGGCCCTGGCCACGTGGCGCCACACGTAGGAGGAGAACGGGGTTCCGTGTGCCAGGACGAGGGGCTCGCCCTCGCCGAAGGCGGTCCAGCGCACCGTGCCGTTGTGCGCCTCGAACCGCCGGTCCAGGGTCCACTCCGTGCCCGGCATGGCAACCGCCCTTCACGTGGATCCGGCAGCCGCACCCGGCCCGGACCGTCCCTTCGCCCGACAGCGGGATGCTACCGGCGCGGGGTGACGGCCGGGTGTCCTCCGGTCGTCCCTCACAGGCGCAGGAGCGCGAAGGACTCCCCCGGCACCTTGACAGAGCCGTCCCCGGCCCGGGGCGCGCCCGTGGCGAGCAGGACCTCTCGGGGCGGCGCGTCCACCTCGACGTCAGCGGCCTCCGCGGACAGGTTGCAGACCAGCCGCAGGCGGCCGCGTTCCAGGACCAGCCGGCGCCCGTCGGCGCTCGCGGTGACGCCGAAGCGGTCCAGGCGCGGGTCAGCGAGTTCGGGTTCGTTGCGGCGCAGGGCGATCAGGGCCCGGTAGGTGTCCAGGACCCTGCGGTGCGGCTCCCGTCGGGGCTGGTCCCAGTCCAGGACGGCGGAGTCGCGCGTGGCCGGGTCCACGGGGTCGGGGATCTCCTCCTCGGCCCAGCCCAGGGCGGCGAACTCGCGGCGCCTGCCCCGGCGCACGCCCTCGGCCAGGCCGGGGTCGGGGAAGGACGCGAAGAACGGCCAGGGGGTGGTGGCCGCCCACTCCTCCCCCATGAACACCATCGGGGTGTAGGGCGAGCACAGCACGAGGGCCGCGCCGCACAAGAGGAGCCCCGGGGAGACGTGTTCGGCCATGCGGTCGCCGCGCGCCCGGTTGCCGATCTGGTCGTGGGTGGCGAGGTAGCCGAGGAAACGGCTCCCCGGCACACGCGCGGTGTCGACCGGGGCGCCGTGGGTGCGGCGGCGGAAGGAGGAGTAGGTGCCCGCGTGGTGGAACACGCGGCGCAGCACCTCGGGCAGGACCTCGGGCCCGGTGAAGTCGGCGTAGTAGCCGTGCGTCTCACCGGTGAGGGCCGTGTGCAGGGCGTGGTGGAGGTCGTCGGACCACTGGGCGCTCAGGCCCAGGCCGCCCGCCTCTCGGGGCAGCACCGTGCGGGGATCGTTGCGGTCGGACTCGGCGACGAGGGACAGGGGGCGGCCCAGGGCGGCGGCCAGCGCGTCGACCTCCTCGGAGAGTTCGGCGAGCAGCGGGACGGCGCGGTCGTCGCGCAGGGCGTGCACGGCGTCCAGGCGCAGGCCGTCCAGGTGGAAGCGGCGCAGCCAGTCCAGGGCGTTGTCCAGGACCAGGCGGCGGACGGGGTCGGAGTCGGAGCCGTCGAGGTTGAGCGAGGGGCCCCAGGCGTTCTCGCCGGAGAAGTAGGGGCCGAAGCGGGGCAGGTAGGCGCCGGAGGGGCCCAGGTGGTTGTACACGACGTCGAGCAGGACGGCCAGACCGCGGGCGTGGCAGGCGCCGACGAAGGCCTTGAGCGCGTCGGGGCCGCCGTAGGGCTGGTGGACGGCCGACCACAGGACACCGTCGTAGCCCCAGCCGTGGGTGCCGTCGAAGGCGTTGACGGGCATGAGTTCGACGTGGGTGACGCCCAGGTCGGCGAGGTGGTCGAGCCGGTCGATCGCGGAGACAAGAGTGCCGTCCGGGGTGAACGTACCGACGTGGAGTTCGTAGACGACGGCTCCGGCAAGGGGGCGTCCGGTCCAGGCGGCGTCGGTCCAGATGTGGGCGGCGTGGTCGTAGACGCGGCTGGCGGCGTGGACGCCGTGGGGCTGCCACCGCGAGCGCGGGTCGGGCAGGGGGGTCGAGTCGTCGTCGAGGAGGTAGGCGTAGTCCGTCCCGGGCCCGGCGCCCTCGACCCGGGCGTGCCACCAGCCGTCGGCGTCTGAACGCATGGGGTGGTCGGTGCCGTCGGCGCGCAGGCGCACACGGTCGGCGCGGGGCGCCCAGACGGAGAAGTCGCCGTGGACGCCGAGGCCAGGGGTGGGATGCCGTTCACTCACGCGGGGTGACTACCCCGGTCGCAGGGCTCTCACTCACAGGCGCACGGAAGGGGCTCAGGCGTCGGCGGGCGCGGTCCGGGGGCGGTAGAGCCGCAGCCGGACGGCGGCGGTGACGGCGACCGGTTCGGGCAGGGCGGCGATGCGCTCGCCCAGCTCGGCGGGGTCGAGGTGGCGGGCGCTGGGGCCCATGCCGACGACGGTGGCGGCGGCGTCGCGGTCCAGGTCCAGGGTGAAGCGCACCGGCCGGTCGCCCGCCGGGGCGAAGTGTCCGTGGAGCCCCTGGGCGAGGCGGTCGTCCTTGCGGGGGTCGACGTCGAGCAGGCCCAGGCGCGTCCGGAGTTCGGCGAGGTGCTCGGGGTCGGGGGTGACGACCGCCAGGAGCCCGCCGGGGGCCAGGACACGGTGGAACTCGGCGGCCCGGCGCGGGGCGAAGACGTTGAGGAGGGCATCGGCGGAGCCGGTGCGCAGGGGCAGGCCGCGCCAGGTGTCGGCGGTGGCGGCGCCGCCGCGCGGGTGGGCCTTGGCGGCCCTGCGGGCGGCGAACTTGGAGGCGTCGAGGGTGAGGCCGACGGCGTCGGGCAGTGCGTCCAGGATCTGGGCGAGGTAGTGGCCGGTGCCACCGCCGATGTCGGCGATGAGAGGGACCGCACGGCCGTGGAGTTCGCGCGCGAGGGCGTCGGCCAGGGCACGGCCGATGGGGTCGTAGTGTCCGGCGCGCTGGAAGCGGAGCCGGTCGGCGACCATCTCCTTGCTGTCGCCGGTGCCGGGCGGGGTGGCGCCGGTGAGCAGGCTCGCGTAGCCCTCGCGGGCGATGTCGAAGGTGTGCCCGGCGGGGCAGGCGAGCCCGCGTTCGGCGGTGGTCAGGCCGCCGCCGCATACGGGGCAGGCCAGGGCGGCAGCGGCGGGTCCGGTCATGCGCAGGGCCGGGCCGGTGCGGTGCGGGGTGTTCATGATCGCCGCTCAGCCTATCCGTTCGCCGGGGTCCGCCGCGTTCCCGCGACGCGGGCCGGGACGTGCCGTGGCACGCCGTCCCGGTTCCAGGTGAACTCCCGCTCGGCCGCCGAGTGGTAGGGGGGGTGCGCACGGTGCCGGAGCCAGTGCACGGAGGCTCGCTGGCGGAGGAGGGTCGGAACGGACCCGCAAAGCCGACATGACACGGCGTGATGACATGGATTCGAAGAGTCGCAGATGGAAGGCTCGGGAGCGCCGTCGCCACAGCCAACGCGAGAAGGAGACCGTTATGGACATGCCCGTGGTGAACTCGTGCAGGGTGGACGCCTGCGCCTACAACGACGACCACGCCTGCCACGCCCTGGCCATCACCGTGGGCGAGGAGAACCACGCCCAGTGCGACACCTACATCAGCATCCCGGCCCAGGGCGGCGACCCGGTCAGCACCGGGCACGTGGGGGCCTGCAAGATGGCCGACTGCCAGCACAACGTCCAGCTCGAATGCCAGGCCCCCGGCATCGCCGTGGGCTACGTGCAGGACCAGGCGGACTGCCTGACCTACGCGCCTGCCTAGCGGCGTTCGCGGGACGGGGGCTCGGCTCGGCGCCGAGCCCCGCCACCATGCGCACGGAACACACTGACGGAGAACCGCGAACCGATCAGCGGCGTCCGCACGGAAGCGCCGCATGTCCTCTAGCGTCCGGCTCCGTACGCCGCGAGGAACACCCGCACGCCCTCGTCGACGTGTCGGCGCAGTTCGGCCTCCCCCGGAATGGCCTCGTCCCCCAACAGCATCACCCGGTTCACCGGCTCCGACATCACCAGCCAGTTGAAGTGGGACGCCGCGCGCTGGGGATCCTCCACCGAGAGCAGGCCGCGGTCAGCGAGCCGGGAGAAGCTCTCGGCCAGAGCCGCGATCGCCCGCTGGGGCCCGCACTCGTACAGCACCCGCGCCAGCTCCGGGAACCGCGCGACCTCACCGATGACCATCCGCCTCAACCGCATCAACCGGGGCGTGAGCACCACCGTGAGCTGGCGGCGGGCGTAGTCCCGCAGGTACGCCGCCACGTCCTCGGGCCGGTCCGGCTCGGGCGCCTCGCCGTGGACGGCGTCCCCCGCCCCGGAGGTCATGCTGGTGACGATCTCGACGAACAGGCCCTCCTTGCTCCCGAAGTGCTTGTAGACCGTCTGCTTCGAGACCTCCGAGAGCGCGGCGATCTCGTCCATGTTCGTGCCGAGGTACCCGCCTCTGAGGAAGACCTCCTCCGCGGCGTCCAGGATGGCCCGGCGCTTGCGGGCCGAACGGCTCAACCCCTTCTCAGGCGGACCCATGCTGCTCATCACCTCTATGTGGCCATCGGTTCAGGGCTGCTTCCCCCGATTGTCCTATCAGTACTGTACGGTCTAGTTTTGATGCAAAAAGAGTACTGGACGGTCCAGTATGAATCGGGCCGAGCGGCCCCAGGAGGAACGGAACAGCCATGTACGTCAAGTTCGCCGAGCTTCCCGTGTTCGACCAGGAGCGGGCCAAGGCCTTCTACACCGACAGGCTCGGGTGCCGGGTGACGGCCGACGCCCCCATGGGCGACGACGGGTGGCGGTGGATCGAACTCGGCCTTCCCGGGGCGACGACCACCCTGCACTTCAACCGACGCCCCGACGAGAAGCCCTCCGAGGAGCCCGTCATGGTGCTGGTGGTCGAGAACGTCGGGGCCACCGTCGAGAGCCTCCGGGACAAGGGTGTCGAGATCACCACCGAGCCGCAGGAGGCCCCCTGGCAGCCGGGCACCACGGTCGCCGAGTTCCGCGACAGCGAAGGCAACCACATGGTCCTCAGCAGCGGGTGAGCACAGAGCGCACAAGAGCAGGAGGCGGGTTCGAGGGCAGCGGGTGGACGACGGGAGGGCTCGGGCCTTCGGCAACGACACCGGCGCCCCGCCCGGTCCGGGCTCGGCCCGGCGACCCGCCACCTTGGGATAGCGGACACGCCGGCCACGCAGGAACGGGGGGTCCATCCCCGCGTGCGCGGGGAGCAGAGCAGGGCCTTGGTGGCGGCCAGCTCGCGCTCCGGTCCATCCCCGCGTGCGCGGGGAGCAGGAGGGTGCTGTTGGGCGCTCACCGCACGGCCGGGGTCCATCCCCGCGTGCGCGGGGAGCAGGATCTGTGTGGACGCCCGCACGGCACCCGCTTCGGTCCATCCCCGCGTGCGCGGGGAGCAGTCCGTGATCTTAAAGAAGCTGACCCACAAGTTGGGTCCATCCCCGCGTGCGCGGGGAGCAGAGGTAATGACGTGTCCAGTATGCCTGAAATGAAGGTCCATCCCCGCGTGCGCGGGGAGCAGCGTTGGGCGGGTGGTGGTCGAACCGGCGGTTCAGGTCCATCCCCGCGTGCGCGGGGAGCAGCGTTGGGCGGGTGGTGGTCGAACCGGCGGTTCAGGTCCATCCCCGCGTGCGCGGGGAGCAGGTGTCCAGGCCGACGAGCCGTTCACCGGCGCGGGGTCCATCCCCGCGTGCGCGGGGAGCAGCAAGACGACGGACCTGGGTGATCACGTCGGTGAGGTCCATCCCCGCGTGCGCGGGGAGCAGTGTGCACCCCCCACGGGACGGCGCGGCCGGAGGGGGTCCATCCCCGCGTGCGCGGGGAGCAGGAGGGCATCCGTCCGGCTGCGATCGGCGGCCGGGGTCCATCCCCGCGTGCGCGGGGAGCAGTCGGTGGAGCTGCCCGACTCCGAGACCGTCACGGGTCCATCCCCGCGTGCGCGGGGAGCAGCCGGTGCGGCCGATCAGCTCGGCCAGGGCGGCGGGTCCATCCCCGCGTGCGCGGGGAGCAGAAATTACCTTCGACCTCTAGACGGCTAGAGGTGGGTCCATCCCCGCGTGCGCGGGGAGCAGACCAGGTTCCGGCGGTTCGTCTTCAGGAACAGGGGGTCCATCCCCGCGTGCGCGGGGAGCAGGCGCGGCACGTAGACCCCTCCGGTCGCGGCCAGGGTCCATCCCCGCGTGCGCGGGGAGCAGCTACAGCCTGTCCTCTACCCATGAGCGAATAGGGGTCCATCCCCGCGTGCGCGGGGAGCAGTCTGCGTCGAGGGCGAGTTCGTCCAGGAGCAGGGGTCCATCCCCGCGTGCGCGGGGAGCAGGGTGCCCGACGTGGTGGCCCGCGCCCTGGAGGTGGGTCCATCCCCGCGTGCGCGGGGAGCAGGACCTCGCCCGCGACCACGACGGCGAACTCTGGGGTCCATCCCCGCGTGCGCGGGGAGCAGTCACCGCGCTCCGGCTCCCATTTTTCGATGTGGGGTCCATCCCCGCGTGCGCGGGGAGCAGTTTGGGGGTGGATCGCTGTCATCGTTGCAGGCGGGTCCATCCCCGCGTGCGCGGGGAGCAGGTCATCGTTGCAGGCGTTGGCGTAGCTTGGGTAGGTCCATCCCCGCGTGCGCGGGGAGCAGATCCAGCTGCTAGAACTGATGCTACGAACAGAGGGTCCATCCCCGCGTGCGCGGGGAGCAGTCTTGCTGACCTGCGTCTTTATACTCGCAGAGGGGCCGAATTTGCAAACTGTCGAGAGACAGACAAAAGGAACATAAAGTCCACTACCCCCAAAAACGCATCATCGACCAAACCTTCGACGCTTCGATGCCTTGCTCCACCCCTTCTTCACCTGGGCGGCATCGGCGCTCTTCGCCCGCGGGCGCTGGATCAGCATCATCCCCTCATGGTCCACCGGTTCCCATTTGTGATCGAAAGTCTCAAAAGTGAAGCCTTGCTCGCTGTTGGTCGAGTAGACCAACAGCGCTCGGCCGTTGCCCGCGTACGCCTGCACCTCCCCCCACAGGACCTCCCGAACGCGTGCGGACGGCCCACCGACGAAGACCCCGGGGGAGATCTCCAGCAGCCAACGGGTGAGCAGGCCACGCAGACCGGCCGAACATGTCGTCAGGACGATGACCGTCACCACATCACCCCGTAGTTCCTGCCTCCGGGAATGTCCACACCATCGTCGGTCTGTACACCCATACGATCAGGCTCCTCGATATCAACGCCAGGAGGAAGCAGAAGTCGCTTCACATCACTCACGCACCGGTCGAGCAGCCTCAACTCATGGACGCGGTCCCTGAGTGCGCGCCGCGTACGCGGCCCCACTTCCTCATCGCTCTCGGCGACCACGTCGAAGGCGACAGGGATGGCCACCTCCACCTTGTACAGGTCGGCGATGTCCAGGACGAACGACTGCTCATGGCCGGAGTGCACGAACCCCAGACCGGGCGTACAGCCCAGCGCCGCCACCACAGACTGTGCGATGCCGTAGAAGCACTGCGCCGCGGCGGTGACCGCCTGGTTCGGCGCATCGCCGGAGTCGAAGTCCCCAGGGGTGTACCGCCGCCCGTGCCAGGGCACCCCGCTCCGAGCCGACTGCTCCCGGTAGCACGCCTTGACCCGGTCCCCTTCCAGACCAAGCAACTGCCTGCGGCTCTTGCCCTCCACGTTCTCTCCCGGGAACCGCATCCGATACATGTTCCGCGCCACGTCGAGCCGGGTGCGCTGGTTGGCCCATGCTGTGGCCTGGGCCTGCACGAGGACGGACGACCGGGTCAGCGCCCGCCCTCCGGAGTAGTAGCGGACCCCGTGCTCACCCACCCACACCACACCCGTCCCACTGTCGCCCAGCAGGACCATGGCCTGGTGGGTGACACGTGTGCCCGGACCGAGGAGCAGGGTGCCGATCGTGGCCGAGGGGATGTGGCGCACGCCCTCGCCATCTTCGGCGGTGAGCGCGTTCGACTCCCGGTGCACCGTGCAGCGCTCCAGGTAGACGAACGAACTCCGATCGCCCACCCTGGTCAGCTCGCTGGGGCTCAGCGCCGCGCGCTTGCCGGGCGTGCTCACACCGGAGCCAGCGTCATCAACCCGCAGCCGTAGGCCTTGGCCCGGCCGATCCCGGAGACCAGAGCGTTCCGGAGGGCCTCGGGGTCGGTGACGCGCAGGCGCCCGTCGAAGGTGGCGCGTGTCAGCGGCACACGGTTACGCGCACCGCTGGCGCGTTCGACCTTGTCGAACCTGTGCGCCTGGCGATCGCGTACCACCAACTCGTAGGCGTCCTCGGGCCTGGGTACGCTCTCATCCTCCCTGCGCGGCACCTCGAACCCCAGGCGCTCCTGGCGTTCCAGAAGCCACCGCATCTGGTGCCGGGGCGTGACGTGCGCGGTGCGCTTGGTGGGCTGGCCGTCCTTGACCCGCACCGAGTGGACCGGGTTGGCGGTGAGCCGGAACGCCCACCTCTGCCCCTCGGCCAGCCGCTCCAGCAGCGGCGCGTACTCCCGCGTCTGCCAGGTGCCGGTCGTGGGCCAGCCCGCCTCCTCCACCAGGTGGGTGAGGTCGGGCTCGGCCGGACTGACCACGTACAGGTACACCTCCGCCTTGGCGTTGTGGTCCACCCGCCAGAGGACGCGCGCGCCGCTGGGGGCGCTGGGCACCTCCTCGGCGAACGCCGACATCACGGCGGCGTGGGTGACCTGGGGCGAAGACAGGACTTTCCGCGCACCGGCACGCGCGGTGTTGAAACGGAACCGGGTCAGGTACATCAGCCCTCCAGGGCTGCGAGGGGGTCATGGTGCTCGGGCTGTTCCGGGGGCGGGCCACCGACCCGCACCGGGGGACCGGCCGAGACGCCGCGCATCCGGTAGCGGCGGTGGCGGGGATCGAAGCTCTCCGGGAGGTCACGCAGGAGTTCGTCCGCCTGCTCCGACTCCCTTGTCTCGACGAACACGGGAAGCTCCGTCTCCCGGTCCTCCCACTCCGCGCGGTACCACGCGGATGCCTGCCAGGGCAGCACTTCCGTGTCCCCCAGGACGTCCTCCAGCCCTCCCGGGTGGACCCCGAGGTCGACGGGGCGGGAGGGCGGGCAGGAGCGGCGCCCCAGGTAGGGCAGGAAGTGCGGGGAGCGCACGGCCCGGTCCAGGGCGGACAGGACGTCCTCGTCGTCGCTCTCCACCCCCGCGACGAACACGGCGTCGGCCACGTAGAACCGTTCCGACACTGGCATCGAGTCACCGGTGACCAGGTGCCGTGCGGTCTGGTAGTCGCGTACTCGCGTCCCGGGCTGGTCGACGCGCACCCCGAACCGGAGCCCTGCCAGGTCGGCGGGGTCGGCGGTGCGCGGCCTGCCGAGGGCGGCTGCGAGGAGGCCGACGACACCGCTCTTGGTGGGGGTGTTCTCCGTGGTGCGCCGGGCGAAGCGCGCGGAGGCCCCCCAGGCCTGGAGCGGCCCCGCCAGACGCAGTGCGAGCACGCTCATGCGTCCCGGCCCAGCCGCTGGGAGACGGCGGCGCCCACCTCGGCCACCAGGTCCTTGAGCGAGGCGGCCTCCTGGGCACCGAGGTCGGCCAGGGGCGCGGTCCGCTCCCCCACCCGGACGGCCCACGCCGGCGCGTCCCCCGCCCCGTAGACGCGCTCGACCTCGGCGGCGTAGGCGGCGAGGGCCCGGCATGCGCCCTCGACGAACCCCTCTCCGGTGTCGCTGTCCACGGGTTTCTCAAACGCCCCGACGTAGCTGATCGGCCGCGCGTCGCGCAGCGTCACCACCACTGCGTCGGGCAGGGTGTGGTTGCCGAAGGTGTTCACCTTTCCGCTGGGCATGGAGGTGGCGAAGCCGCTGACGAACGCCTCGACGGCGCGCCGCACGGGTTCGGTGTCACCAGCGCCCTCCTTGATCCCCTGCCCCAGGTTCTCGGCGAGGCGGTCGACGTCCACGGCCGCGTACCGGTACAGGGTCGCGGAGTTGAAGTCGATGGTGCCGATCATCCCGGCGCCGGTCTCCTCCTCGGGGTTGGCGTCGTCCACGGCGGTGTAGTAGTCGGACTCGCTGTCGACCTCGTGGACGCTGATGGCGTGCGCCACCTGGGTGGCGGCGTCGACGTTGATGTCGGCTCCGTCGGCGACCATCCGGCCGAACAGGGCGATGTCCACCGAGTGCCCGGTGTCGGCGATGCTCTTGGCCCTGGCCTTGTTCTCCTTGTCCTTGAGGAAGGCCTTGATGTCGTCCCTGCCCTCCACCGCCAGGGCAGCCAGGCCGTCGCGCTGCCGGGCGCTGAGGAACATCAGGTAGCCGGACTCGGGCGCGGGCGCGGGCTCACCGGCCTTCTTGGCCGCCTTCACCTTGCGCTCGACGGCCTCGACCTTGGCGCCGGTGGCGGCCTGGACGGTCTGGGCGGCCAGGTCCCAGGCCTGCGTCCTCTCGATACCGGGGTCCAGTTCGACGATTCGCTTGGCGACGAACTCGGCGACGCGCTTGGTCCGGGTGCCGAGCTCCTGGGGGTCGAGCAGATCCTGGAAGCTCTCCCGGGTGGCGCGCTTCCACGCCTGGCTGGAAACCCGGGCGCGGCGCACCCCTCCGTACACGGCGGTCTTGGGGCTCCCCGTGTCGTCCCTGTTCAAGTTGCTCGGCGGGACGGTCTGGAGGACGTGCAGGTCGATGATGGTTCGGCTCACTGGTGTTCCTTCTCAGAGGCGGTGGTCGTGTCGTCGGAGGCCGTGCCGTCGTTCTTGGCGGGGCGGTAGGAGACGAATCCGTGCCCCCACTCGTTGCGGACCCGGGTGATGCCTCGGGGTTCCTGGGCTTGGAAGAGCTGGTCGGCGAGCAGGCCGTAGTCGAGCGCTACGCGGTTGCGGCGCAGGTGGGCGACGATCTGGCGCAGTTCACCCACCCGGGTGCGCAGGGAACTCGCCTGGGCGGCCTTCTTCAGCCGGTTGTGCAGGGCGGTGTCGATCTCACCGCTCCCCATACAGGCGCGCACCGCCCAGCCCAGGCCGTAGTGGGGACGGCGGCCGCGATCGCCGTCGAGGTAGCGGACCCGGCGGTGCATCCGGTTCTCATCCCCTCCCGAGGCGCCGCGCAGGGACTGCTGGTGGAGGGCGAACAGGCTGAGGGCGGCGTGGACCGCCTCTTCGGCCCGGTCCTGCCGATCGCGGCTCCACCCCGGGGCGGCGTAGGCGTGGGAGTCGACGGTGAGCCCCCACAGTTGCGGGCACTCCCCGAAGGTCTTGCCCGCTCCGCCGCGCAGTCGCGCGAGGGCGGCGACCGCTTCGGAGCGGTCGGCGAGGTAGCCCCTCAAAAGGTCCTCGACACGGTCGCTGACCGCGTTGCCGACCGGGCCGAGATCGCTGCGGCCCCTCTCCCCCGGTTCCGGTCGTCGCGCTTCTTCGACCCGTTCGGCCTGCTCTGTCTGTGTCATGTCCATCCGGTGTCAGTTCGTGGCGGCGGGTTCGGTGGCGGGCAGCAGCCGCGCCAGTTCACGGCGGAATCGGCTCCTGGCCTGCGGGGTGCTCAGCCAGAGTTCTCCCGAGCCGGTCTTGACCACACGCCCTTCCCAGGCGGCGGGGCCGGCGGTGTCGGCGAGTTCGTCGCCGATACGGCGGATCTGGTCGCGCAGTGTGTGCTGCCACCGCTCCCGTGCCCGGTCGGGGTCGGTGTCGGAGTCGAGTGAGGCCAGCCAGCGCCGGTAGTGGCCGTCGAGCTGCCCGTAGCCGCGGTCGCGTGCGGCGTCGCGCCGGGGCGCCGGTTCGTTTCCGGCCGCCCGGGCGAGGTCCTGGGCGAGGACGCCGAGGATCTCCACGGCCTTGTGGGCGTCGTCCACGGCGTTGACGGCCTGTTGGCGCAGTCCTTCGCACCGGTCGTCGAGGAGGACCAGAGCCATGGTGACGTCGTCGTCGACCACCTCGTCGACGACGGATTGCTGGGTGCCGTAGAGGGCGCCGACCAGGCGGGCCCGGACCCGTTTGTCCTTGTCCTGGAGAAAGCCTTCGGTCACCAGCCAGTCCACCCAGTCCAGGAGGCGCGGTCGGAGGAAGTCGCTGGAGGAGCCCTGGACCCGGTCGGTGATGAGCGAGGCGAGGCCGCGCCAGGCGCTGCGCGCGGGATCGTGTTCGCGCGGCATGTACACCAGGGGCATCTTGTGCTTCTTCTCCTGGGCCTGGCTGCGCCGCCATCCGGTCATGGGTTCCTGGCGGTGGCGGTGCTCATGGGGGGTGAGGCGGTCGCCGTAGGCGAGCAGGACCCCGTAGACGCCGTCGGTGTCGAAGTGCAGGCGGACGCGGCGGCTCTGCCAGGTGTAGAGGTCGCGGACACCGTGGGGTCGGTAGGCGGCCTCGACGGGTTTCAGGGGGCCGGGGCCCGGCGGGTCGTGGCGCCAGGCCGGGGCGTCGGCCTCATCGGCGCGGATCTGGTCGTATTCGGAGGCCATGAGGTTGAGCAGGAGTGATTCGCGCAGGTCGGCGGCTTGGACCATGACCCCGCCGAGGTTTCCGGCCCAGGCGACGCCCTGCGGGTAGCCTTTGCCGCCCTTGACCCGGTGGTCGCCGACGGCGCCGGACTTGATTCCGGAGGTGTCGAAGGCGTGGGCGTGGACGAGCCAGCGGGCGGCCTCGGCGAAGCCGAGCCGCCGCGCTCCGTGGGCGCGCATGGTGAAGAAGCGGTTGCCGTTGGGGACGTCGGCGACGATGCGGTCCAGGGAGGAGTGTTCGCCCTTGTCGGTGTGGAGCCCGGCGACCTGGAAGAACGGTGTCTCGGGGTGGAGGAGGTCGAAGCGCTCGCGGTGGCGGTCGAGGTAGTCGTCGATCCGCTCGCACGGGAGCGCGTCGGCCTCCCAGAGCTCACACCAGTCGTCGGCGTCGCGGGGTCCGTCCACGGCGTCGTGGAGGATGGCGAGCAGGAGCCGGAAGAGCGCGAACTCCTGGGTGGACAGGTCGCCGACCAGGCGGACCAGGTCCGGGGCCTGGTGGAACACCTCGCGGAGTGAGAGTTCGTCCTCGGTGCCATTGGGGCGCAGGACACGGATCCATGGATGTGTGGTCAGGTCGAACGAGGGGGGCCGCTCGGGGGCGGGGTTGTCGTTCAGGGGTTCACTGGGCACGGCTCACCTTCAACCCGTCGCTGCGGCTGTAGTGGAGAAGGAATCCTGACAATTGCCTACGACATTCCTCGTCGAGGATCAGGAGGAGTTCGCCCGCCAGCCAGTGGCATTCCTTGGCCTGCCAAGCGGGGAAAACGTCATCTTCGAGTTCTTCGATTGCTTTCATGGCGGTTTGCTCGAAAGTGAATTCGAACGGAAGGCGCAGTCCGCACGCCGCGACCGTGCGGGCGAGTTCGTCGGGCGGGACCGCCTCGGTGGGCAGTTCCCGGCCGCCCCGGCCCTCGGACAGCCAGGGGACGGTGGCGACGGTGCCGTCCACGCGCCGCTGTAGCACGAGGACCTCGATCGTGTCCGGGGTGTCACGGACCTGCTGCCGACCGGCCCGGGTGTCGTCGGCGTCACCCGCCCCGGCGGCCACCCAGCCCACCAGGGACCGGCCGTCCCTGCCCACGTCACCGAGGAGGAAACCCTCGGCCTTGTGGCGCTGTTCGGCCAGGGAGACCTCGAAGCCCTCCCGCTGCCGATCGATCGCGCTGTGCCAGCCTCGCGGCCCGAGAGGAGCGTCCCCGTACACCGCCTGCACGAGCGGGCTGATGTCGTCGGGAAGGGACACGGCAGAGGCCGCGGCGTCGCCGGTGTCGGCGGCGGCCAGACGGCCCTCCAGCACGGCCGCCGTACGCAACAGCAGGTAGGGCCCGTAGATCTTCGCGCCGCTGAGGGGCGTGGGGACGCCGGACGACCAGTCCGCTCCGGTGACGATGCAGCGGGCGGTGCGCAGACGCGGCGGACGGTCGCCCTGCCCGCTCCCCCGCATGTGCCGGTGGAGGCGGCCCATGCGCTGGAGCATGAGGTCGACCGGGGCGAGGTCGGTGACGAGCAGGTCGAAATCGATGTCCAGGGACTGCTCGGCGACCTGGCTGGCGACGACCACGTGCGGGCCGGTCGGCCTCCCTCCGTCCAGTTCGGCGACCTCGTCCGGGCTGCCGAAGCGCCGCAGCAGGTCCTCGTCGTTGGCCGCCCGGTCCAGGTCCAGGAAGCGGGCGTGGGCGACGGTGACGCTCTCATGGCCGAAGCGCTCGCGGAGCCTTTCGGCGGTGTCGTGGACCCTGGCGACGGTGTTGCGGATGACCAGGGCGTTGCCGCCGTCGGCGAGTTCGGCGGACAGGCGTTCGGCGAGGGCGTCGAGGCCGTCGCCGAGGCGTTCCAGGGACACGCGGGTCGAGCGCCCGGAGGCCGCCGGACGGTACAGCGCCGGCGCCCCTCCCCTCTTCACTGCGGTGACCAGGGGGTAGGCGTCCTCCTGTGCCAGGGGGGCGAAGTCCGCATCGCTGGAGCGCACACCCGCGTAGGCCTCGGCGAGGGCCCGGCGCCGACGCGCGGGAAGCGTCGCCGACAGCACCACCACGGGCACCCCGTAGGCGCCCAGCCACGACAGGGACCGGTCCAGGTAGCGTCCCATGTAGGTGTCGTAGGCGTGGGCCTCGTCGACCACCACGACCTTGCCCGCCACGGCCAGGTGCCGCAGCGCCAGGTGGCGGGTCTTGAGTCCGACGAACAGCAGTTGGTCGATGGTGCCGACCGCGAAGGAGGCGAGCATCCCCTTCTTACGGCCGCGGAGCCAGTGGTGGGCGACCAGTTCGGCGGAGGTGCGCACCTCGTCCGCGCGGTGGTCCCAGTGGTCGGTACCGCCGTCCGGGTCAATGTGGGCGCTGCGGCCGCTCGACCACATCAGGCGGGTGAAGTCCCTGTTGAGCGCGGCCTTGGAGTGGGCCAGGTGCACCGAGTGGCGCGTGTGCCCCTCGGGCACGGGCAGGCGTTCCAGCCAGGAGAGGAGCCGGGGGAACATCGCGTTGCCGGTGGCCATGGTGGGCAGCGCGAAGAAGCAGCCGCCCGCGCCGGTGTGCGCGGCGAGGATCTCGGCGGCGGCCAGGGCGGCCTCGGTCTTGCCCTCGCCCATGGGCGCCTCCACCATGAGCAGACCCGCACCGCCGAGGTCGCGGGCGGCCGTGACGGCGGCCTCCTGGACGGGGCGGACCTTCGCCCCCGGGGGAAGGTCGAAGCGGGCCTCGAACAGGTCGCCGGTGTCCGGTCCGGGGTCCCGGGGCCGCCAGGGGGCGGGCAGGTCGAGGAGGCGCCAGGCGTGCTCGGCGCGGTCGGGGTCGTGCTGGCGGTCGCCCGGGAAGAGGGGGAAGAGATCGGGGTTGGAGGCGATCCAGTCGGCGGCGATGACCACTGCGGTGAGCAGCACCTGGACGGGCTGCGGGAGTTTGACGCCCGACCACTCCGCCAGGTGATCCGCCGCTCCGGTGGCGGCGGCCGCGTGGTCGAGGAGTTCGTACTGGACCGCCTTCCACTCGGGTTCGCTGCCACGGGTCCGCAGCATGTGGGGGTGGCTCCGCAGGGCCTCGATAGCGCCCGCCTCGGGCGGGACCCCGTGGTGTCCGCCGGCCACGATGGTGAACGGCAGGGTGGCGCGCTTGGCCCAGCCGTGGCGCTCCACGAGCCACTCCTGGATCAGGAGTTGCCCGGCCAGGCCGTGGGGGGCGAGTTTGCGGTCCTGTCTGATCCGCTTCTCCAGCGGGACGTCGAGACCGTGGCGCCGCATCGGGTCCGCGAGCTGCTCGACCTGGCAGGCGAACGCGGGGGTGGCCTTGCCGATGTCGTGGGTGCAGGCGAGGAACACCGTCAGGGTCCGGGCGGTGCCGGCCCCGCCCTGGAGTGCGTCGGCGATGCGGCGGCGCACCTGGTCGGGAAGCCAGTGGTCCCAGAGGCGGCCCGCGACGGCGGCGCTGTCGGCCATGTGCCGCCACAGCGGCAGCCAGCCGTCGGTCCGGCGGTCGTGCTTGGCCCACACCGAGCGGGCTGGAGCGGACAACGTGCCTGGCCAGGGGGTTGATGAGGGGGGTTCGGTCACGGGGGCATCCCATCAGATCCCCGGGGACCGTGTACCGAAAACCGTGGAGATGGCCGGATCCGGCCATGTTCCGCTGCTTCCACCAAAAGCAAAGTCCGCCCTCCCAACGCTCTCATCTGGGAAGACGGACCCATCCCCGCGTGCGCAGGGAGCACTGTGAGTAACCTTTCCTTGCTAGGTGTTAGCTTGGTCCATCTCCGCGTGCGCGGAGCTCCGCAACATCACACGCACCAGTGTACGATCCGAGGTGTCCACTTCAAGATCTTGAACAGTTAACACCTAGCAAGATCATCACCATTGATGCTCATCGAGCCAGGAGGCCAACAACACATGCCCCCCCAAGTCCTTCAGCGCCCCCGATGGCCACATCTCCTCCCGCACAGCCATCATTCTGGCCCTCTCCCTCATCTCCGCCGGTATCGTCTTCGCCCTACTCTGGTGGGGAGGTGACCATCCGGCAAAAGCCGGCGTCTTTGCTCTCGGCGCAGCAGGCGCTGCCTTCTTCTCCTTCGAGAAACTCATCAGTTAGTCCCGATGCCACACCTTCCGTTCCCGCACGCACGCGGGCCAGCCCTCTCAGAGGTGTTCCCGTCCGCACAGTTCGACATCCCACCGAAACCGCGTCCAAGAACTGTTGGTGCCCCGGGGGGAACCCATGTGGCCGCCCTCGACGACGGCACGGAAGACCTCGGGTGCGTCGGACTCGGTGTATTTGCGCCCGGTACCCGAGACCTCGCGCATGAGGATGCGCTTCGGGTCAGAGAAACGCCCGGTGTCCTTACCCAGGTACTTGGAGGGCACTTTCCATGCCCTCACCACCGAGGACAGCGCACCGGGGAAGAGCAGCATCCACGCCTCCATCTCAGCGACCGCCAAGACGTAGTGCCCGTGGCCCATCTGACGGCGGATCTCCTCTTCGACGCGCCGGTGGGCCTCCCGGTAGGCGGGGCCGTCGACAGCATCGAAGTCCTCGTGCACGTAGAGGCAGGTGACCCGAGTCCCCGGCCCCTGCTTCTCCGCGACACCCTCGGCCTTGTTGAGGACAGCGCGGACCCGTTTGGCGAGGTTGTCTCCGGTGGCCCTGTGCAGGCGGACGGTGTCGCGGATCTGCACGATACTGCCGCGCAGGCTGGGCTCTTCCTTCTCCAAGAGGGTCTTCAGGCTCTCCCGGTCGTTGCGGTCCTCACCCGCGATGACCACGACGGAGCGGGGACGGCTCTTACGCCGGTTCTGGGACCGACCGCTCATAGACCGCCGCCCAGGACACCTGAGAACCAGAGTTCGCCCAGGGGGAGGCCCTCGCTCCGCTCCACGATGGCTTCCAACCGGTCACGGGTGAGGGCTGGAATCCGGGAGGCCCCGTCACCGTCGCGTTCACAGATGATGAGTTCTTCCGGCCTGAGTCTGTCGGCCAGGGCCGGCGAGTGGGTCGCTATGAGGAACTGGGTGTGCTCGCTCGCCTCGCGCATCCGTTCCACCAGGAGTTCCAGCGCCTGCGGGTGGAGCCCGTGGTCGATCTCCTCGATACAGGTCAGGGCAGGCGGGTTCGGGTCGTACAGAAGCGCGAGGAGACCGAGGAGGCGGATGGTCCCGTACGAGGCGTCGGCGAGTTCGGTGGGTACACGGAGGCCGGCTTCATGGAGAACCACGATGACCTCACGCGCCGCCCCGGAGGGGAACACGAAGTCGATCTCTTCGAGTTGGGGCAGCACGGCTCTGGCATCGGCCACCAACCGCCGCCACACATCCGGATCGTTCCTTTTGAGGGTGAAGAGGAAGAGTGCGAGATTCGATGCGTTCTCCTCAAGGGTGGTTCCCGGAAGAACGCTGGACAAGCGCGAGGGGAAACGGGCCGAGGACACGTCCACGTCGAATACCCGGAACGAGGCCAGCGCCTCGGCCACTGCGGCGACCTCGTTGCCACCGGCGTCGTCGCTCAGGCGTGGAAGGGTGGACAACCCACTGCTGAAGCGTTGCAGGCCGATGGAGTGCACGTCCTCATTCCCGCCCTGGCGCATATCCACGACCTGGGCCTCCTTGCCCTGGATGGTGATGCGCCGCCCTCGCCCCTTGACCCGCTTGAACTGGAAGCTCTCCTGCCGGGAGAGCACGAACCGTTCGTCCCTCTTTCTCCGTTTAATCTCAAGTTCGTACTCGTCCGGAGCTCCGGGGCTGCTGTGCCTGGTCCAGGTCGCCTTGAGCCGGATACGGATGAGTCCCGGCGTGCGCGAGCCTCCACGAAACGCTGTGCTCTCGAAACCTCCGCGCGCCGCGAGTGCCGGTTCGATGTCGGTCTGGATGATGTCGGCCAGGAACCGGAAGACGTCCAGAAGGTTGGTCTTACCTGCTCCGTTCGGCCCCACAAGGACATTGAGCGGACCAAGCGGAATGCTGGCCTGGCGCAGACTCCGGAAGTTCTGGACTTCGAGTTCCAGCAAGCGCTTGTGCATAGCTCCCAGCGTTCATTGTCGTCATTCCGAGCCACCCGAAAACGAAGATGGCTTCTCAGGCCCTCACACTCGCCCAAGGGGATACATTTCCATCACGGTCAGAACACCGGTATGAGCGGGTCTGTCCCCCATGTGCGCAGGGAGCAGGTCGGCGAGTTCCAGTGGGGATCCCTGCCAGCGGGTCCATCCCCGCGTCCGCGGGGCTCACCCTACCGGCGAGGCGCACCAGCCAACCTGGACCGCCCCATCCCCGCGTCCGCGGGGCTCACTGCAGAGCGTCAGGTCCCGGAACGAGCACGTTCGGTCCATCCCCGCGTGCGCGAGGCTCACAGCAAACGAACTGGGACAACGCAGAGCTTTATCTTCTTGAGACATAGCCCCCGCGTGAGCACCAAAAGCCTACTGCCCCAGTCACAGTCAGGTGTCGGGGTCGCGGTAGGGGTCGATGAGTGCCCACACCGTCAGCGGGCCACCTTGGAAGCCGGTCCACCACCACCGCTCCGACAGAGCCGCCACCAGGTGCAGGCCGCGCCCGCCCGAAAGCGGCCCGGCCGGGTCACCGGCCAGGGCGGGCACGGTGGCCTCCCGTCCCGGACGGGGGCCGTCGTCGGTCACCGACAGCAGCACGATGTGGGCGGGCATCGTCTCCGCGGTGATCCGCACGCGCCCGCACCGCTGGCCCGAGGCGCTGTGCCGCACCGCGTTCGTCACCAGTTCGCTGGCCACCAGCAGTACAGGGAACATCCGGTGGGCGGGCAGGCGCGTGCCCTGCTGGCACCAGCTCCGGACGCGGGCCACCTGGTCGTAGGTCCCGCCGAAGGAGGCGGCGCGCACCCCCGGGCGCGGGCCAGGCACCCTGCGGGGCAGAGCGGCGGGAACAGGCGCCCCCTGGTTTTGCGGCTGACGCGGTGGCGGGATCTCAAAATCAGGCATGGCGGCCTCCAGACAGCGATCGAACTCCGTGGGCTCTCCTCGAACGCGCGGACGAGACCCGCCAGCCACGCTGGCAACCGGCAGGCCATCCGCACGCGGCAAGCAGACCCGTGACTCTGGGCAAGAGGCGAGCGCACTCTCGGTGATCTCCATGATGCGCGACAGGAAATTTCCATGCAAGCAGTTCTTGGAAATTTCCAAGACATCTGTCGAAGATGTCCCCAGGCAACTGACTTCACGGGATACTGGGGGACTGGCGGGAGTCCGAGACGGTCACGGAGGGACATACATGCCTCAGGAGCAACACGGCCCTGTCGCCAGTCGTCTACTGCTGGGTAGGGCTCTCCAGCAGCTCAGAGACGAGGCCGGGATGAGCGGGGCCGAGGTCGCCGAGCTAATGGGGTTCGGAGCGGCCAAGCTGTCGAAGATCGAGCGAGGCCAGACAAGTGTCTCGAAGGCAGACCTCCACCTGTTCTTCCAGGTCCTGAACGTCAGCGAGGACGTACGCCCCACCCTGCTGGAGCTCGGATCTCAGTCACGCAGGCCGCGGCGCAACCGCACGACCACGTTCGAGCAGGAGCTCCCCGGAAGGAATTTCGAGAAGTACCTGGGATTGGAGGAGATCGCGCTTGGCATCAAGGACTGGCACCCCTACCTGCTTCCAGGGCTCCTCCAAACCCCCGAGTACGCCCGCACCCTGATCTCCGCCAACCCGCTACTGCTCCCCGACCAGGTCGACCACCTTGTCCAGCTCCGCTTGAAGCGCCAACAAGCACTCCACCGCACAGACGAACCCCTCCAGTTGTGGTCGATCGTGGAGGAGTACGCGCTTCGCCGCATCCTCGGCGATAGAGAGATCCGTGACGACCAGCTACGCCATCTGCTCGCAATGGGGCACAAGCCCAACATCAACATCCAGGTCATTCCCGACTCCGCAGGTGCGCACCCCGGTTTGGACGGCGGCTTCGCGATCCTCGACGCCGGGAACCATCTGCCGCCGGTGGTCTACATCGACAGCCGGGGCATGAACACCTACGTCGAATCCGTGACCGAACTGGCCGCCTACAAAGCGACCTACGACCACATCCAGTCCGCCGCGCTCTCCCCGATACAGTCGGCCGAGGCCATCACGGCGATTCTGGAGGAAACCCGATGAGATGGACCAAGTCCAGCTACAGCAGCACCGGGGCGACGTGCGTCCAGGTACGGGTCCCGCGCGCGGGCGCGGTCGAGATCGGTGACACGAAGGACCCCCACGGCCCCACCCTGACCGTCCCCGCCCGGGACTGGGACCACTTCCTCGACCAGGTCGCACGCGGCACCACCGGCTTCGCGCGCCTGCGCGCCGCGTTCCCGCCCGGCGGCGGCTTCACCCTCACCGACACCGCCGACCCGCACTCCCCCGCCCTCGTCTACACGCAGGCCGAGTGGGACGCCTTCAAGCTCGGCGTCGACGCCGGAGAGCTGCGCAGCCACGACCCGCGCGGCGTCCCCGTGGGCTGAACCCCCCGCGGCCCGCCGGGCGCCCCGTCTGTGACGGGGTGCCCGGCGGGCTCCGTCGTCCCTGTCGACGTCCCTGTTCCGTACCTGGGTTCCTTGTGGTGTATCTTCGAAAACGATAACCGTTTTCACTACTGGCCGCAGCCACAGGAAGGGGATCCCCATGCGAGTGGTCCTGGTCGTGGGCATGCACCCGGCGGCGCGCCGACGCACCGTCGACGCACTGCTGGCGGTGTCGACCGGATCGGTCGCCGTCCACCACGACATGTCCGACATCGGAGAGGGCGCGGTCCGCTGCCTCACCTGGGACGGCGACGGCACCAGCCACAGCAGCGAGGTGAGCCTCGCCCACCCGTGCGCCTCGTGCACCCTGCGCGAGAGCCTCCTCCCCCTCCTGGTCGACCTGGCCGCGCAGGGCAGACACGACCTGTGCGTCGTGGAGGCCTGGGACACGATCGAACCGCAGCTGATCTCCGAGACCATCGCGGACCAGCCGTCCCTGCGCCTGACCGGGGTCGTCACGGCGGTCCAGGCCGAACTGGCCACCGACGACCTGCGCAGCGACGACGAACTGGCCGACCGGGGCCTGGACATCGCCGAGGACGACGAGCGGTCGGTCTCGGAGGTCCTCGCCCGGCAGGTCGAGTACGCCTCGGTGATCACCGTGCAGGGCACCGCGGACCTGGAGCGCACCCAAGCCCTGCTCGGCCAGCTCAACCCCGCCGCCGCCCTCACCACCGCCGGTCCAGCGCTGGCCGAGCTGTGCCGGGGGCGGTTCGACACCGATTCCGCCGCCGCACGCTGCAACCCGGCCTGGGCCCAGTACGGCGACCGCGCGGAGGGCCGAGTGCGGACCCTGGCCTGGACGCGGACCCGCCCCCTGCACCCCCAGAGGTTCGCCGACGCGCTCGAGCGGATCACCTCCTTCGGGCTGCGCGGTCGCGGGCGCTTCTGGCTGGCCGGGCAGGACGACACCCTCCTGGTGTGGGAGTCCTACGGAGACCTGATGGTGGTGGAGAACGCCGGGCCGTGGCTGGGCTCCCTGCCCGAGGCGGCCCTCGACCTCGTGCCGCAGGCCCGGCGCCTGTCCGCGCAGGCCGACTGGCTGCCGGAGATCGGGGACCGCCGCCAGCACATCGCCTTCACCGGTATCGACCTGGACGTGCCGGCCCTGACCGCGCTGCTGGACTCCTGCCTGGTGGACGAGGCGGAGCCGGTCCCGCAGCGGCAGAGCGACCCCTTCACCGAACTCCTGGAGCGTTGAGAGATGACCGGCAAACCCCGCCGGGGCGCCAAGCGCCCCTCCCCGCGCAAATTCGCCAACCCGCTGGGGGACGCGGACTACGTCGACTACAAGGACACCGCGCTGCTGCGCACCTTCATCTCCGAGAAGGGCAAGATCCGCAGCCGCAGGGTGACGCGCGTCACCGCCCGCCAGCAGCGGCTGGTCGCGGCGGCGATCAAGAACGCCCGCGAGATGGCGCTGCTGCCCTACCCCTCCAACACTCCGACCGCCAAGCACTGACCAGCACCGGCCCACGGGCCGCGAACGAAAGGAGCCGCCGTGTCGCGCGTCTGCCAGGTCACTGGCAAGGCACCCGCCTTCGGCAATGCCGTCTCCCACTCGCACCGGCGCACCAAGCGCAGGTTCGACCCCAACATCCAGAGCAAGCGGTACTGGCTGCCCAGTGAGCAGCGGTTCGTCAAGCTTCGGGTGAGCACGAAGGGCATGAAGGTCATCGACGCGCGCGGGATCGAGCGCGTGGTCGCCGACATCCGCGCCCGGGGAGAGAGGGTCTGACCATGGCCAAGAAGAGCAAGATCGCCCGCAACGAGCAGCGCAAGGCCGTCGTGGCCCGCTACGCCGAGCGGCGCGCCGAACTCAAGCGCCTCATCAAGAGCCCCCACACGGACGAGGGGACGCGCGCCGCGGCCGTGGCCGAGCTGCGCCGCCAGCCCCGCGACGCCAGCGCGACCCGGGTGCGCAACCGCGACTCCGTCGACGGGCGTCCGCGCGGCCACCTGCGCAAGTTCGGCCTGTCGCGGATCCGTTTCCGCGAGATGGCCCACCGGGGGGAGCTCCCCGGCATCACCAAGTCCAGTTGGTGATAACGGGTGGCGGGTCCGCCGCCGCGATCGTAGCCGGCCGCTCCTCCTGACGCAGCCGCCGCCGGGCCGGAGAGCGGGGCGGGAAGCACTCCAATCATCCTCCCTCCCCCTTTCCGGCCGACCACCGGGCCGGTGCGCTCACGGGGCGCACCGGCCCTCTCCGCGCTTCCGTCTCTCCCCTGCCGCTTGTTCGCTTGTCGGAGCGCTCGTGTGCGATCACAGCGCACACCGCCCGTCGACCGAAGGGGGCACGGCACTGGATCACCGGGTTCCGGCTCTGAGCCCTCTTACCGGAGGCCCTGCCTCTGGCCGAGCGTGCCCGCGATCCGGCCCCGGACCCGGCGGCGCTCCTGCACTACCTGGTGGTGCTCGCGGTCGGGGTGTTCGTGTGCAGGGCCGCGTCGGGCCTCGCTGACCTGGCCGTGCGGATTCTGGCACACCGGCTGGAGCGGAGATGGCCGGGCTCGGCCCGAGAGGCCTCCCACGGGCCGCCGGGCGGTGGAGGTTCCGGGACCGCACACGCGAACACGGTGCACGGGGACGTGTACGGCACACTCGTCCAGGTCGGACGCATCGAGTTCCACCTGCACACCGGCGCGGATCCACCGCCCGCCGGCACCGATACCCGCTCCCGGTCCCAGTGGCGGCCCAGACGGCACAGGGACACGCGACAGCGGTCCGGCCCTGCTCGAAGTCCGGGGCCGAACGGCGGACGAGGGCGCCGGAGCACCCGCGCCGCTCAACAACCCCGCCCTCCGCCGGGCCGGGGGCGCGGAGCGGCCGGCTCGCAGGAGCCCGGAACCGTCCCTCAGAAGTGCACCATGAGGCAGACCAGCCAGACGTCGTCGTCCAGGGAGCCGATGTACCCCTCGGCCCGGCTCGGGGAGGCCTCGCCTTCCGGCCAGGCTCCGCGGTCCTCCCACCGCTCCCCTCGGGGGTGACCAGCGCTGTTCGGATCCGGACCCCGTTTCGGGAAAGTCCGTTCCCCGCCCGGCGAGGCGGCTGTAGGCCCGTAGTGCGCCGGTCCTCACGTGGAGAGGCGTTCGATGAGCCGGGGGGAGAAGAGCTTGCGCCGGTGGGCGTGCCCGTCGGGGTCGCGTTCCTCGTCCAGGAGCATCTGCGCGGCGGCGCGGCCCAGTTCGTGGCCCTCGACGCGCACGGTGGTCAGCGGGACGCCGGTGGTGGTGACCGATTCGATGTCGTCGTAGCCGACGATCGCCAGGTCCTCGGGGATGCGCTTGCCCGCGCGGAAGGCCGCCTGCATGATGCCCAGGGCGAGGAGGTCGTTGGCGCAGAACACCGCTGTGCCGGGCTGGGTGGCGACCAGCAGTCGCTCCCCGGCCCGGCGGCCCTGTTCTATCGTGAAGTCGTCCACCTCGATCACCCGGAGCGCCTCCTGCGTGCGCCCGGAGCGCAGGACGGCACGCAGGCACCCCTCGTACCGGTCGCGGGGCGCGCGCATGTTCATCGGTCCGGTGACGAAGACGATGTTCTGATGGCCCCGGGCGAGCAGGTGCGTGGCCGCCTGTTCGCCCCCCAGGGCGTCGTCCACGGCCACCGAGCAGACCTCGGGGTGCTCGTCGGCGTTGTGGATGAGGACGAAGTTGAACCCGCGTTCCCTGAGCCGTTCCAGCCACCCCTGCGACACCTGGACCGGGGCGATGATCACGTTGCGTATCCGCTGGTGGGCGAGCTGGTCGAGGTACTCCTCCTCCCGCGCCGTGTCCAGGTCGGTGCTGCAGAGCACCGACAGGTGGCCGGCCTGGCGCAGGACGTCCTCGGCACCGCGGGCGATGTTGGCGAAGTAGGGGTTGCGGACTCCGAAGAGGACCAGCCCGACCGCGGTGCTGCGTCCGGTGATCAGGTGGCGCGCGGCGGAGTTGGGGACGTAGCCCAGGGCGTCGATGACCGCCCGCACCCGGTCGCGTGTGGCGGCGGAGACCACTGCCGGGCGGTTGATCACGTTGGAGACGGTCGCGATCGAGACCCCGGCCTCGGTCGCGACTGTTTTGATGCTGACCGTCTTCACGCTGTCCGTTCCCTCTGTTCCCCGTGCCGGTTGCGGCATCGACGCCTGTGGTGCTGTGCGCCCGTCGTCGCCGCCGAGGGCGAAGCGGATACCAGAGCTCCGGCCGTCACCGATCCTTCCAGTCGCACATCTGCCCTGCGGCAACCGGTTCCGGTTCGGAACACGTCCTCGGCGACGCTGCGGGGCGCCCTGGGCGGGTCGGCCCCTCCTTCGTGATCGAATCGTTTTAAGTAATTTTAAACAGACACCTTGCCATGGATCACAGCCCGGGCACACGCTCCGGCCCGCAAAAGGCCGCGTCTACGCGCTTGTGCCCAGCAACAGGCGATTGTCCTGCTTGTTCTCCGACTGTGACTTCGGTCACGAATACGGGTTGACGGCGCCACACTCGCGAAGCTACCTTCTCACATCAGCAACTAAAACCTTTCAAAGTTTTAACTCAGGCGGTACGCACCGGTCAGTTCGAAGGGCTGGGGCACGCCATGGACGCAAAGGACGGAGGAGCCGCCATGCCCGCCGCGGACGCACCGACGGACACCCTGGCTCGAACGCGGCCCGGCCCGAAGAGACGTACACAAGGTGAACGCGACCGGCGGGGCACACCCGTTCCGTGGTGGTTCGTCCTGCCCGCTCTGGCCTTCTTCACCTTCGTCATCCTGGTGCCGAGCCTGCAGGGGGCGTGGTTCGCGTTCACCGACTGGGACGGCCTCGCCCGGGACCGGGCGTTCGTGGGCCTGGAGCAGTTCCGCGAGATCCTCGACGACCCGGACGCCCGCGGAACGGTGGCCAACACGCTCCTGATCGCCCTCGCGGTCACCGTGGTCCAGAACCTCATCGGCCTGCTGCTCGCGCTGGGACTGCACAGCGCCGTGAAGTCCCGCAACCTCCTACGGGTGCTGTTCTTCGCCCCCGCGGTCATCACCCCGGTGGTGGCGGCCTACCTGTGGCGCTACCTCTACGCACCGCGCGGGGCGATCAACACGCTCCTGGAGGCCGTCGGGCTGGAGTTCCTCCAGCAGGACTGGCTGGGGGACTCCTCACTCGCCCTCTGGTCGGTGGTCGTGGTGATCATCTGGCAGTTCTCCGGGATGTCCATGGTGATCTTCCTGGCCGGCCTGCAGACCGTGCCCAAGGAGCTGCACGAGGCGGCGGCCGTGGACGGCGCGGGGCCCTTCCGGCGCTTCTGGAACGTAACGCGCCCGATGCTGGCCCCGGCGATCACCATCAACCTGATGCTCTCGATCATCGGCGGGCTCAAACTCTTCGACCAGGTGTGGGTCATGACCGGCGGCGGTCCGGGCGGGGCCACCGACACCCTGTCGACCGTCATCTACCGGCAGGCCTTCCAGTTCAACCAGTTCGCCTACTCCACGGCGCTCGCCCTGGTCCTGACCGGTTTCGTCATCGTGCTCAGTGCCGTCCAGTACGGCTACCTGCGCCGTGAGGAGAGGAAGACGGCATGAACAACCGCTACACCTGGCGCACCGGCGTACTGGAGGCGGTGATGATCGCCGCCGCCGCGGTGTTCGTCTTCCCCCTCTACATCCTGGTCTCGATCGCCCTGGAGCCGGCGGGAACGGCGTCGTCCCCCGTGGCGTTCCCGACCAACCCGACCCTGGTGAACTTCGGCGACGCCTGGGAGAAGGCGGACCTGGGTTCGGCGATCCTGTACAGCCTGCTGATCACCGGCGGCAGCATCGTCCTGCTGGTCACGCTGGCGAGCCTGGCGGCCTACCCGATCGCCCGGTCCACCCGGCTGTGGTCCAAGGGCATGTTCGCGCTGTTCATGCTCGGTCTGCTCCTGCCCTTCCAGCTCGCGATGATCCCGCTGTACTGGACGATGCGCGACCTGGAACTGCTCGGCAACCCACTGGCGCTGATCATCTTCTACACCGGCCTGCAGATGCCGATGTCGGTGTTCCTCTACACCGGTTTCCTGCGGGCCCTGGACCCGGGCTACGAGCAGGCCGCCCAGATCGACGGCTGCGGCCCCCTGCGCGCCTTCGTGAGCGTGGTCTTCCCGCTGATGAGACCGGTGACCGGGACCGTGATCATCATCAACACCATCTTCGTGTGGAACGACTTCCTCACCCCGCTGATGTACCTCAGCGGCACCGAGCAGCAGACGATCCCGGTGGCCCTGTTCGGCTTCGTGGGCCAGTACGTGGCGCAGTGGCCCCTGGTGTTCGCCGGGCTGATCATCGGCACCGCCCCCGTGCTCATCGCCTACTTCGCGCTGCAGAAACACGTCATCCAGGGCTTCGCCAGCGGCCTCAAGGGATGACCCGGGCCGGACACGCCCCCCGATCCCCGCACACACAGAGAGAGAAGCACCGATCATGAGACCACGCCGAACGCTCGTCCCCACGGCCGCAGCGCTGCTCACCCTCCCCCTCCTCGCCGCCTGCGGCGGCGACGGCGGCAGCGGTGACGCGGCCGGAAACGAGATCACCGTGTTCGCCGCCGCCACCGAGCGCTCCTCCATGGACGCCGTGATCGCGGCCTTCGAGGACTCCCACGACGTCGAGGTCACGGCGAACTACGCCGACACTGTCGAACTCCAGAGCACCCTGCGCACGCAGCTCAGCGCGGGCACCGGCCCGGACGTGTTCACCGTCTGGCCCGGCAACGGCAACTCCGCCGCACTCCAGGTCCTGCAGCCCGCAGGGTTCCTGGCGGACCTGAGCGACACCGAGTTCGCGGGGCGGATCGGCGAGGGCGACCGGGCCGTCACCGACGTGGACGGCAGCACCTACATCGTTCCGGTCACCTACGCCGGGATCGGGGTGCTGTACGACACCGCGGCCCTGGAGGAGATCGGCGGCCAGACGCCCCAGACCTGGGACGAGCTGATCGACCTGTGCGGGCAGGCCAGGGACAACGACAAGGTGCTGCTGTCGCTGGGCAACCAGACCGACTGGGTGACCCAGCTCGTCACCTACTCGCTGGTGTCCACCCTCGTCTACGCCGACGCCCCCGGCTTCGACGAGGACCTGGCCGCCGGGCAGACGTCCTTCGGCGACTCGGGGTGGCGCGATGCCCTGGAGGCCTACCTGGAGATGGACGAGGAGGGCTGCTTCACCGACAGCCCCCTGGGCACCAGCTTCGAGGCCTCGGTCAGCGACGTGGCCGAAGGCAACGCCGTCGGCGTGGTCCAGGTGACCGCGACCCTGGCCCAGTTGAGGGAGGGCACCGGCGACGCCGAACTGGGCATGTTCGCCCTGCCCGCCACCGGCGACCCGGACCAGACCCTGATGCCCGGCGCGGTGGGCGCGGCCTACGGCATGGGTGCCGAGTCCGAGAACCCCGAGGGGGCACGGCAGTTCCTGGAGTTCCTGGGCTCGGACGAGGGCCAGCAGATCTACGCGGCCGAGGGCGGTTCGCTGCCGGCCCTGCCCAACGTCGAGTTCGACGCCGACCCCGCTCTGCAGACCCTGATCGACTACCAGGCGCAGGGCCGGACCGTGCCCTTCATGGACCAGCTCTGGCCCAACCCCGAGGTCCAGCAGGAGCACTTCACCGTGGTGCAGCAGCTCTTCGCCGGTGACACCGACGTCGACGAGGCCCTGTCCCGCCTGGACGAGGCCTACCAGCAGGACTGACCCCGCGGCGTCCCCCACCGGGGCGGCTCCGGCCGCCCCGGTGGGCCCCGCCGCACCGACCCCGCACCGAAGAGGACTACCCGTGGCTCCGATGAGCTCTCCCCAGGCCGCGCCCCCGACCGACACAGCACCCATCGACCTGAGGGTGGAGGACGCCCCCGCCCCCCTGGGCATCGACGTCGCGCGACCGCGCCTGTCGTGGCGGCTGGCACCGGTGGGACGCGGTGTGCGCCAGAGCGGCTACCGGATCCAGGTGGCCGGCTCGCGGGCCGCGCTGCTCGCCGACGAGGCCGACCTGTGGGATTCGGGCGCCGTCGAATCCGGCTCCTGCGCGCACCTGCCCTACTCCGGACCCGCCCTGGAGTCGGCCACCCGCTACCACTGGCGTGTGCGTGTCCGGCTCGCCGACGGCACATGGACCGCGTGGAGCTCCCCCTCCTGGTGGGAGACGGCCCTGTTCGACGAGGCCGACTGGCGGGGCGCCGCGTGGATCGGCGGCCCCGCCAGCCCGGGGGACCCGCACGCCGACCACACGGCCGCGCCACGGTTCCGGTGCGAATTCGACTCCGGCGGCCCCGTGGAGCGGGCGCGCCTGTACCTGAGCGGGCTGGGCTACTCGGTCGCGCACATCAACGGGCGGCGTGTGGGCAACGCGGTGCTGGACCCCGGCCAGACCGACTACCGCAGCACCGTCCTCTACGTGGTCCACGACGTCACCGACCTGGTGGACGAAGGGGCCAACGCCATCGGCGTGGAACTCGGCCGCGGCTTCTACGGCATCAGAACCGACAACGCCTGGAACTGGAACACCGCGCCTTGGTGGTCCGACCCCGAGATGCGGGCCCTGCTGGTCATCACCCACCCCGACGGAACCACGAGTACCGTCGCCTCCGGCGGGGACTGGTCCACGTCCTCGGAGGGCCCCACCCGTCACGACGAGGTGTTCATCGGAGAGGTCTACGACGCCCGCAGGGAGCAGTCCGGTTGGAGCGCCCCCGGCTACGGCGGTGCGGCGGCCTGGGACAGGGCCAAGGCGACCCGGGGCCCCGAGGGCGGGCTGCGGGTGCGGCCGCACGAGCCGATCCGGGTCACCGAGACCATCGACCCCGTGGCGGTCACCGAGCCCGAGCCCGGTGTGTACGTGTTCGACCTCGGCGTCCAGATCGCCGGCTGGGCCCGCCTGACCGTGGCGGGCGAGGCGGGCACCGAGATCTCCCTGCACTACGGGGAGCGGCTCGACGGCGGCCTCGTCTCGATCCCCGAGTACGGCGACTTCCACACCGTCTCCCGGCCCCAGACCGACGTCTACACCCTCGGCGGTGCCGGGGGGCCGCAGACCTGGGAGCCCTCCTACACCTACAAGGGGTTCCGGTTCGTCGAGGTGCGCGGGCTGCCCTCGCCTCCCGCTGCCGGCACCCTCCAGGGCAGGCGGACGCACAACGACTTCGCCTCCATCGGGCACTTCCACAGCGGTTCGGAGCTGCTCGACACCATCCGCGGCAACACCCGCCGGGCCCTGCTCAACAACCACCAGCACATCCCCACCGACACTCCCGTCTACGAGAAGGCCGGGTGGACGGGCGACGCACAGCTCACGGCCACGACCGTGAGCTATGAGTTCGCCATGAGCCGGTTCCACCGCAAGTACCTGAACGACATCCTGGACGCCCAACTGCCCTCGGGGGAGCTGCCCACGATCGTTCCCACCCCCGGCTGGAGCTATGAGGGCGCCCCCGGGTGGACCGCCGTCCACGGCCCCACCCCCGAATGGGACATCGCCCTGTTCGTGCTCGCCCTCAACCTGTACGAGACGGAAGGCGACGTGCGGGTCCTGGAGGACTGCTACGACGCCATGCGGCTGCACTTCTCGTGGGTGGAGTCCCGCGCGGACGCGTCCGGTCTCTTCCCCTACGGTCTGGGCGACTGGCTGCCTCCCGGTGGAGAGCCGCCGGAAGGGCCGGTGCTGAGCGCGACGGCGCACGTCCACCTCATGGCCACGCAGTTGAGCCGGATCGCCCGGGTCCTCGGCCGAGCCGACGACGAGGACCTCTACCGGTCCCGCGCCGAACGGATCGGGGCGGACTTCAACCGCGCGTTCCTCGACGGGGAGGCGGGCCTGTACCGCACACCCGGGGTCGAGGAGTACCGGCAGACGTCCAACATCCTGCCGTTGGCCTTCGGCCTGGTGCCCGAAGAACACGTCGACGCGGTCGTGGACCGCCTCGTCGCCGACATCCGGGGCCGCGGCGACCGGTTGAACACCGGGGTGGTGGGCGCCCGCTACCTGCTCCCCGTGCTGTCCCACCACGGCCGGACCGACGTGGCCTACGCGGTGGCCACCCAGACCGAGGAGCCCGGCTGGGGGTACTGGATCGAGCTCGGCAACACGTCCCTCCAGGAGCACTGGCACGCCGGGACCCGATCGCTGAACCACCACTTCTTCGGCTCGATCGGCCACTGGCTGTACGCCGACCTGGCCGGGATCACCCCGGCCGGGCCGGGCTACTCCGCGGTGCGCTTCAAGCCCCACCCGCCCGAGGGCCTGGACCACGCTGAGGCCCGTACCTCGACGGTACGGGGCGAAGTGGCGTCGAGTTGGCGCCGCGACGGTGGGGGCGGCCTGTCCATGGAGGTGGTGGTCCCGCCCAACGCCACGGGTGAGGTCCACGTCCCCCTCCTCGGCCACGGCGTGGAACGGGTGGCGGCCTCCCCCGGGGCGGCGTTCGCGGAGGAGCGCGGGGGCTACGCGGTCCACACGGTCGGATCGGGGGTGTGGCGGTTCACGGTGGCCGGACGGTCCGAGGGAGTCAGCGGGGAACCCGCCAGGGCGGTTTCCGTCCGCTGACCGTCCCCGCCGGCCGGGCTCGGATCCGGTGACCGCACCGGAAGTCGGTGTACCGCGTCCCGGACCTCCCGTCGCGAGTAAGGCTGGAGAACTCCCCGCAGGTGCTCGAATCCCTCAGGAACCCTGGGTCCGAAGAGGGGTAGCGCCCCGTTCCACGGCCTGGGTGGGAACCGCCCCACCCGCGGCCGAATCCAGGAGGCGGCGGTGGGCGCGTTGACGGGACCGGTCCCGCCGGGCCTCCTCGGGGTTGAGGCGGGCCTGGGCGGCGACGGTGTCGGCGTCGGTATGCAGCCGCTCCAGGGTCGGCAGCGTGGTCGCACCGAGTTCGCCGCGCCGGGCCAGGGCGGCGGTGCAGTCGTCGCGGCGGGAGGGCCAGGCCCGCGCCTGGTCCGGGTCCAGGGGGCCTCCCGGTGGGCGAGGAGGGTGTCGGCGGCGCTCCGGCCGTCGCCGGTGGGCAGTTCCCGGCCGGAGCGGTCGGTGACGGTGACGCGGTGGACGTGCGGGCTGTTCTGGGCTTCGCGAACGGTGTGCGGGGTCATGCGGTAGCCGAGGTCGTGGGCGGTGGCGGGGGTCCACCGGTTGGCCGGGCCGGGGGCGAGGTAGCGGTTGACCGAGTCCAGGCGGCTGACGCGTTCGTTCACGGCGAGGGCGACCAGGTGGACGCGGTATCCGGCGGCGGCGAACGCGCGGGCGGTGCGCAGGGTGGTCGGCGCGGTGGCGTTGGGCATGGCCAGGGGGTCGTGGTCCATGAGGGTGTCGTAGCGGGGGTCGAAGCGGCGCAGGGTGTCGCCGCTGAGGGGGGCCAGGTCGGGGTGGGTCCGGGTGAGGGCGGTCTGGGCCCTGGTCTTGCCGGCCGCTGGTTGGGCGCCGAGCAGGACGAGGACGGGCCGGTCGGAGGGGTGGCGGCCCCGGAAGAGGAACGGGGCGACGTCCCGGTCGCAGACCTCGCGTGGTGACGCGTCGGTGCTGTCCTCCCCCGCCGGTCGCGGGAGCATCGCGGTCTGGGCCTTCCACTCCCTGACTCGGGCGGTGAGCGCGTCGCGGTCGTCGGGGTCGGTGGCCTCACGGTGGTCCTCGGCCTCGTACATGCGGTGGAGGAGCCGTCGGCGGCGGGTGTCGGTGGCGGCGGTACGGGCGAGGAGCCGGCCGCCGAGGCGGGTGGCGGTGTCGGCGAGCAGATCATTGAGGACGGTGGTGGAGGAGGTCGCGTAGAAGCGGGCCCCTTCGGGGTTCTGGGTCATGGCGCTTCCTTACCGTGTCGTGTTCGTGGCCCGGTGGTTACCCGGATGTCATCGAGTGTGAGCCGTGTTACGTTCACGGCGCGCGCCCGTCCGGGTGCGCCCCGCCAACCCCCCAGATCCCCGGGCGGGACCCGCTACCGCCCGGGGGCCGCACCCTCCCGAGGAGCCACCGTGCGCCTTCGACCCCCCGCACGCGGCCCGGACCCGGCACCGCCCGCCGGGCCCTGGCCGTACTCGCGGCCCTGGCCACCACTCTGGCCCTGACCACCCTCACGGCCTCCCCCGCCCAGGCCGTGCAGATCGACACCGACGCCTACTACCTGCTCCAGAACCACCGCAGCGGCCTGGTCGCCGACGTCCCCGACGGCTCCACCGCCAACGGCACCGAGCTCGTGCAGTGGGAGCGCAACGGCAGCGCCGCCCAGCAGTTCCGCTTCGTGCCCTCCGGGGAGGGCTACTACCGCATCGTCAACCGGGGCAGCGGCAAGGCCGTCGACGTGTGGGAGTGGAACACCCAGGGCGGCGCCGAGATCCGCCAGTACGACGACCTGGGCGGCGCCAACCAGCAGTGGATGCCCGTCGACCGCGCGGGCGGGGTGCAGTTCGTCAACCGCCACAGCGGCATGGCGCTGGAGGTGTGGGCCTGGAGCACCCGCCAGGGCGACCGCCTCTCCCAGTGGGACCCGCACGGCGGCGCCAGCCAGATCTGGGACCTCATCGAGGTCGACGGCGGTACGCCCGATCCCACGGACCCGCCCGAGCCGACCGATCCGCCGGACGGCTCGGCGATCCACGCCGCGCCCGGCGGCAGCAGCGGCGCCTCGGGGACCGCGTCGAACCCGACCACGCTCACCTCCGCGATCGACCGTGTCGACCCCGGCGGCACCATCTACCTGCGCGGCGGCACCTACCGCCTGTCCCAGACGGTCGCCATCGACGGCAACGGCGGCAGCTCCAGCGGCCGCACGCTGCTATCGGCCTACCCGGGTGAGACGCCGGTGCTGAACTTCTCCGCGCAGAGCGAGAACTCCTCCAACCGGGGCCTGTCGCTGAACGTCTCCTACTGGCACCTGCGCGGCCTGGTCGTGGAGCACGCCGGGGACAACGGCATCGCCATCGGCGGCAGCCACAACATCGTGGAGGGCACCACCACCCGCTTCAACCACGACACCGGGCTGCAGATCTCCCGCGCCTCCTCCAGCACCCCGCGCAGCCAGTGGCCCGCGCACAACCTGGTGGTGTCCTCGGTCTCGCACGACAACGCCGACTCCGACGGCGAGGACGCGGACGGGTTCGCGGCGAAGCTGACCTCCGGTGAGGGCAACGTCTTCCGGAACACGGTGGCCCACCACAACATCGACGACGGCTGGGACCTGTACACCAAGACCGAGACCGGTGCGATCGGCGCGGTGACCATCGAGGACTCACTGGCCTACGGCAACGGCACGCTCAGCGACGGGACGCAGAACGCCAGCGGTGACCGCAACGGGCTCAAGCTCGGCGACGAGGACATCTCGGTCCGGCACGTCATCAGGAACAACGTGGCCTACGGCAACGGCAAGCACGGGTTCACCTACAACCGCAACCCGGGGCCGATGATGGTGACGGGCAACGTCAGCCTCGGCAACGAGGTGCGCAACTTCAACTTCGACGGCGGGTCGTCCTACTTCCGGGACAACACCTCCTGCGACGGCGGCTCCACCGACCGGTACTACGGTGACGCCGACGGCTCGAACCAGTTCTGGAACGGGTCGAACGGGTCGCGCTGCTCGTCCTACGGAGGCGGGCTGGACTGGTACTTCACCGGTGACGGCCGGCTCGTGGTGACCATCGGTGGCAACCGGGTCTGATCCGGGGCAGATCGGAGCGGGGTCCGCACGGTTCGTGCGGGCCCCGTTCGCGTGCACGGCCCGACGTCAGACGCGCGCGCCCATCCGCCGCAGGGGCTCGGCGAGTTCGGTCTCGAAGAACGCGAAGAACCCCTGCGGGTCGGGACCGGCGTTGATCAGGCACAGGTGGTCGAAGCCGGCGTCGACGAACCGGGAGGCGGCCTCCAGGTGGCGGTCGGGGTCGGGCCCGTGACCGAAGGTGCCGGCCATCTCCTCCTCTCCCACGAAGGCGGTGGCGGCCTCGAAGTTCACGGGGTTGGGCAGTTCGGCCTGCACCTTCCATCCGGTGGCCCCGAAACGGAACATCGCACGGGCCGACTCCAGAGCGCCCTGCTCGCTGTCGGCCCAGGCCAGGGGCACTTCGGCGTAGCGCGGTCCGGTGCCGCCGCCGTCCTCGTACACCCTGGTGAACTCGCGCTCGGGTTCCGTGCAGAAGAGGCCGTCGCCGAGTTCGGCGGCCAGCGCGGCGGCGCGGGGGCCGCCCGCGGCCACCAGGATCGGCGGCGGCTCGTCGGGGAGATCGAACACCCGGGCGTCCTCCAGTACCAGGTGCCTTCCCCGGTAGGAGTGGTATCCGCCGGACCAGAGGAGGCGGATGATCTCGATCGCCTCCCGCAGCATCTCGTGGCGCGTGGCGATGCTCGGCCATCCCTGGCCGACCACGTGTTCGTTCAGCCGCTCGCCGGATCCCACTCCGAGGCTGAAGCGCCCCTCGGAGAGGAGGGCCGTGGTCGCGGCGGCCTGCGCGACGATCGCCGGGTGCACGCGCATGATCGGGCAGGTCACACCGGTGGCGAGTCCGACGGTGTCGGTGCGCTCGGCCATGGCGGCGAGCATCGACCACACGAAGCCGGAGTGGCCGTGGTCGAAGAGCCACGGGTGGAAGTGGTCGCTGACCTCGACGAAGTCGAACCCCGCCTGCTCGGCGCGGATCGCCTGGTCGACGATCTCGCGGGGCCCGTACCCTTCCGCGAAGAGCTTGTAGCCGACCTTCATCTCTGCCTCCCGTCTCAGGACGCGCCTCCGGAGCCTGAGGTGCGCCGCTCGCTCTCCTTGCGCAGGGCCTCCACGAGTTCGTCCTTGCCCATGGACGAGCGGCCCCGGAGCCCCAGATCCCTGGCCCGTTCGTAGAGGTGTTCCTTCGTGGCGTTGGCGTCGACACCGCCGGCGGTCGGCAGGTCGCGGCCACGTCCCGCGTCCGGGTTCTCGGCCTGGGCGTCGGAGGGGCCGCTGCGTTGCTTGGGCACCCAACGGTCGCCGTGCTTCTCGAACTCGTGTTTGACCGCCGCGAACGCGACGCGGTGTGCGCGTTCGCCCTCCCCGTACTGTTCGACGGCCGAGTCGTGGGCCTTGATCCAGGTGTCCCGGGCCTTCCTGGGTGACCGCTGGAGGGTCGCCGGGAGTTCGCTTCTGCCGGGCACCGGCCTCATCTCCCCTGCTCGGGACGGTTCACGGTGTGACTCACCATGCCCGGGCCCGGGTCACGCGAAAACCAAGGGGCCGGCCCCTACTCGCGGACGAGGACGGCGACGGGGTAGGGGTCGAGCAGATCGGCCAGGGGCGCGGCGGTGAACCCGTCGGTGCGCACGGGGGCGACGGCGCGGCCGGTGAGGCGGTCGGTCCAGACGCCGGGGCCCGAGGGCAGCGGCAGCAGGGTGTCGCGCCAGCCGCCCGCCCCGGCCAAGGACAGCGGCAGCCGGGTGGCGACGGCGGCCAGGTCGGGGAAGCGCCCTCCCCTCGAGGTGCGCGCGAAGGCCACGGCGTGCTCGGCGGCCGGTCCGGCGGCGGTGAGCGGAAGGTAGCCGGTGGGGCGCAGGTCGCGGCGGGCGTGCAGGCAGGCGCGGACGAGGTGGAGTTTGGCGGCGCCGGTGGCGTCCACGGGCGGGCACCAGCCGCGTTCGACGCGGCTCAGGAGGTCGTCGCGGGTGTCCCAGTCGACGGGGCGGCGGTTGTCGGGGTCGACCAGGGACAGGTCCCACAGTTCGGTGCCCTGGTAGACGTCGGGGACGCCGGGGCCGAGGAGCTGCAGGGCCTTCTGGCCCAGGGAGTTGCTCCACCCGGCGCCTTCGACCCGGTCGGTGAGGGCGGCGACCTCGCCGTACAGGGCGGGGTCGCCCAGGACCCGGTCGGGCCAGTGGCGGACGCGGTCCTCGAACCCGGGGTCGGGGTCGGTCCAGGAGGTGCCAAGGCGGGCCTCCTTGGCGGCTTTGAGCAGGTAGGCGGACAGCCGTTCGGCGCTGATGGGCCAGGCGCCGACGAGGGTCTGCCAGCCCAGGAGGTTGAGGGAGGGCTCGGGGAGGGGGCACCGCCGGGTCCAGCGGCGCACGGCGGCGGTGAAGTCGTCGGCGATCTCGGTGAGCGCGGCCAGCCGGGCCCGCACGTCCTCGGAGCGCTTGGTGTCGTGGGTGGACAGCGCGGTCATGGTGCGGGGTGCGGTGGCCTCGCGGTGGGCGGCACGCAGGTGGAACTCCTCGGGCGGGACGGAGAACAGGGCGGGGTCGCCGCCGACCTCGTTGAGCGCGGTGAAGCGGGTGCCGCGGTAGAAGGCGGTGTTCTCGGTGCCCATGGCGGTCACCATGCCGCTGGTCTGCTGGATGCGGCGGGCGGCCTCGCCTCCGGGGTCCCGGCGTACGCGCCGGTCGATGGCGCGCAGGTCGTGGGCGAGGTCGGGCCTGCGGTCGGCGGCGCGGCGGACGGCCCGGGTCCAGGCGTCCTCGGACTCGGGGAGGTAGGAGCGGTAGACGTCGAAGGAGCACAGGAGTTCGGCGACGGCGTCCTCGCGCTGGCGTACGGCCATGCCGGAGGGGCGGGGGGTGTTCTCCGGGGGCTGGGCGGGCAGCAGGGCGGCGATGCGGCGCACCTCGGCCCGCAGGAGGCCGGTGGCGGCCTGGCGGCGGGCACGGGCGTCGATGGCGTCGGTGTCGGTGTCCACGCCCTCCTCGACGGCCAGGGCGGTGAGCGCGTCCTCTCCTGCGGGGTCGGTGAAGACGCCGCACACCTCGCGCAGGGCGTCGTAGCCGGTGGTGCCGTCCACGGGCCAGGAGGCGGGCAGGGACTCGTCTGGGGCGAGGATCTTCTCGACCACCACCCACCCGTCGAAGCGCTCGGTGAGGCGGCGCAGGTACCCGCCGGGGTCGGTGAGGCCGTCCACGTGGTCCACGCGCAGGCCGTCGAGCTGGCCCAGGGCGGCCCAGCGCAGGATCTCGGCGTGGGAGGCGTCGAAGACGCCGGGTTCCTCGACCCGGACGGCGGCGAGTTCGCTGACGTCGAAGAAGCGGCGGTAGGTGAGTTCACTGTCGCCGCGGCGCCAGGAGACGAGCCGGTAGTGCTGGCGCCGGTGCACGGCGGCGACGTCCTCGCCGGGGGTGTGGGTGCCGGGGGCGAGGGGGTAGCGCCTGTCGTGGTAGGCGATCAGGCCGTCGACGATCGTGAGGTCCTCCAGCGCGGAGCGGCCGCCGTCGCCGTCGTCGGCCAGCACGGGGATCAGCACGGGCCCGGCGCTGAAGTCGATGTCGAAGCAGCGTGCGTAGGCGGAGTCGCGGCCGTGGCGGAGCACGTCCCACCACCAGGGGTTGGCGGCCGGGTCGGCGACGCACATGTGGTTGGGGACGATGTCGGCGACCACGCCCATGCCCAGGCCGTGCGCCTTGACGGCGAGGGCCTCGCGGGCGGTGTCGCCGCCCAGGGCCGGGGAGACCCGTGTGGGGTCGACCACGTCGTAGCCGTGTTGTGAGCCGGGGACGGCGGCCAGGATCGGGGACAGGTAGACGGCGCCCGCACCCAGGCGGTTCAACTGGTCCAGCCGCGCCGCCGCGTCGGCCAGGCCGAACTCGGGCCGCAACTGGAGGCGGTAGGTGGAGGCCGGTTCTCGGGTGCTCTCGTGGACGCTCATCACGCTTGACTGTGCCCGCGCCGTGCGCGAGTCATGCACGGCCGCGGCTGCGAGTGGTGCCCGCTCCGCGCCGGGGTGTGTTCGGCCGCTCGGTGACGCAATGGTTAAATCCTTGGGGGCCGCGCACCACCAGCCACGACGTGTGCGCGAGTGCCGGAACCGACGAAGAGGTGAGAGAAGTCGTGCCCGTGTCCAAGCAACGCGCCCGTTCCTCCGGTGCCCGGGGTGCGGCGTCGGCCGCCCTGGCGGGTCTGCTGCTGTCGGCGACCGCCTGCGGCAGTGACGAGGCCGTGCCCGGGGGTCCCGGCCTGGCGGTCCCCGACAGCCTGGAGTGTTTCACCGGGAGCCTGTCGGGGGCGGGGTCGAGTGCCCAGGAGAACGCGATGATCACGTGGATCGCGGGATACCAGTCGGCGTGTGAGGGCGCGCGAGTGTACTACGACTCGATCGGGTCCGGCGGCGGGCGCAGCCAGTTCATCGACGACGCCGTGGACTTCGCCGGCACGGACGCGGCGATGGGCCCGGAGGAGAACGCCGAGGCACGGGAGCGCTGCGCGGGTTCGGACACGCTGAACCTGCCCGCCTACGTGGTGGCGATCGCTGCGGTGTTCACGTTGGAGGGCGTCGACTCGCTGAATCTGGCGCCGGACACCCTGGCGCGGATCTTCAACCGGGACGTCACGCGCTGGGACGCCCCGGAGATCGCCGAGGCCAACCCGGGTGTGGACCTTCCGGACCTGGAGATCACGCCGGTCAACCGGTCCGACGACTCCGGGACCACGGAGAACTTCACCCGCTACCTGTCGGCTGCGGCTCCTCAGGCGTGGCCGCACGAGCCCGACGGGCAGTGGCCGATCAGGCCGCGCGAGTCGGCGCAGGGCAACAGCGGTATCGCCGACACCGTCAAGCGCACCGAGGGTGCGATCGGCTATGTGGAGATGTCGCACATGCACGGCATGTCGGTAGTGAACCTCGGTGTGGGCGGCGAGTTCGTGGAGATCTCCCCAGAGGCCGCCGCCCAGGTGGTCGCGGGGTCCCCCCTCAGCGACACCAGCACCGGTGAGCACGACCTGGCCCTGGACCTGGACTACGGCACGACCGAGCCCGGCGCCTACCCGATGGTGCTGGTGAGCTACGAGGTGGTGTGCTCGGTCTACCCCGACGCCGACACGGCCGCGAAGGTCCAGGCGTTCCTGCGCTACATCGTCAGCCCGGAGGGGCAGGACAACGCCTCGGAGGAGACCGGGTCGGCACCGGTGAACGACCGGCTGCGCGAGCAGTTGCTCGCCTCGATCGACTCGATCACCGTCCAGGAGGACTGAGGGCGGCACGGGGGCGCCTGGGCGCTCCCGCACCTGTGTCGGCCCAGGTCCCCTCGATGCGGACGAGGTGCGCTCACACCTCAGGACGCCGGTGCGATGGGCTCCTCGGTCCGCAGGCGGGACGTGCGCAGTCCGGGGGCGCACAGGGCGAGCACTCCGACGCAGGCCGCGGTGAGGCCGCCGCCGACGAACAGCGCACCGGTGATGCCGACGAGCGGAGCGAGCACGCCGCCGAGGGTGAGGGCGCCAGCGGAGTTGCCCAGGGTGTGCTGGGTGGTCCAGACGGCGTTGACGCGGCCGCGCAGCCGATCGGGGGTGTGCGACTGCAACAGGCTGTAGCGCAGGATCTCCTCCATGACCTCGCCGAAGCCCAGGACGACGAAGACGGCGAGGGCCACCGGGATCCAGGCAGCCAGCCCCAGGGCGGCGGAGGCCGCGCCGCACAGGGCCACGGCGAGCAGGACGGGCGGCCCGATCCGGTTCACACGGGAGGTCCATCCACTGGTCAGGGAGCCGATGAGGGCGCCGACGGCGGGGGCGGTGTAGAGCAGTCCGGCCACGGAGGCGTCGCCGCCCAGGACCTGGTCGTTGAACGCGGGGATGAGGACGATCGGCGCGGCGAAGAGCATCTGGACCGCGCCGAGCAGGAGCAGGGGGCCGACCACCCTGTGGCGGACGGCGAAGAGCGCCCCCTCCCACAGGTCGGCGAGGACTGTGTCTCCGGTGGCGGCCGCGGGCGGGTTGAGCGGGGGCAGCCGCCACACCAGGACCGCGGTGACCAGGGACAGCAGGCAGGTGACGGTGTAGTTGGCGCCCATGCCCAGCAGGGCGATGAGGGCGCCGCCCAGTGCGGGGGCGAACGCCGATCCCAGGCGGCCGTTGAGGGCGAGCAGGGCCCCGGCGGCGGGGAGCCGGTCCCGGGGCACGAACCCGGGTGCCGCCGCCTGGAGGGCGACGGCGCTCAGCGAGCCGAACCCGCCGTTGAAGGCGGCCACGATAAAGATCACCCACAGCAGGGGCTGTTCGGGGAGCACGGTGTTGAGCGCCAGCACGCCGAAACCGAGGACGGCGGAGGACCGGCCGAGCACGATGAGGCGGCGCCGGTCGCCGCGGTCGGCGAGGATCCCTCCGACGAGGGTGCCCAGCAGGGTGCTCATCGAGATGGTGGCCTGCACGGCGGCGACCAGGAGGGTCGACCCCGTCAGGCCGTAGACCTGGAGCGGGAGCGCGACGGTGGTGAACCCGAGACCGAAGATGGAGATGAGGCGGGCGGTGAACACGATCCTGAACTCTCGGCTCAGGCAGAGCGGACTGGTGTCGATCACCATCCTGGACAGTTTCACGGGTTCCTCGAAGGGGGTAGACGCGGGCGGTGGAGGGCGGGGCGCCCTCCACCGCTGTGGCGGACGTACGGTGCGGCCATGTTCTCAGGGCCGTACCAGTGTCAGGACAGGGCCTCGCGCAGGCTGCGCGGGCGCATGTCGGTCCAGTGGGTGTCGACGTAGTCCACGGCCCGGTCGCGCGTGTCGGGGCCGTACACGACCGTCCATCCCTCGGGCACGGGGGCGAACTCCGGCCAGAGCGAGTGCTGGTCCTCGTCGTTGACCAGCACCAGGAAGGAGCCGTCGCTGTCGTCGAAGGGGTTGGTGGCCATGGGTGCCTCTTTCCGTGTTCTGTGTGGGGTGGGGCCGTGCGTGGTGCGGCGCCGCGCACGGCTGGTCGCCGGGCCGTCAGAGGGAGGGCTCCCGCCAGCGCAGTCCGTCGTCGGACCCGCCGGGGACCGGCGGGTCTACCGGCCCGTCAGCAGGCGCTGCCACGCCTGGAGGGTGGCGTCCTCGGCGAGGGCGATGAAGTCGGTCTCGACTCCGTACCCGCGCCAGATCTCGACCAGGCTCATGAGGCGGATCGAGTCCATGCCCTGGTCGAGCAGGTTGTCGGTGTCGCCGATGCTCTCGGGGGACTCGCCGAGGGTCGTGGCGACGTGCTCCCGGACGAGTTCGGCGGTGAGTTCGCCCTCGCGGGCTGATCCGGCGTTGTGGTCCTGGGACATGTACGGCTCTCCTGATCTCTTGGGTGGCTGGTGCGTACAGGGGCGGTCAGAGGGGTTCGGGTGCGGACCGCCCCGTGCTCCCCGGGGTGGTCCGCACCCGGCGCGGCACCCCCTCACCGCTCCCCCAGCCAGCGGGCGAGGACGGGGCCGACCACCGACAGTGCGGACGGTCCGGTCAGTGCCTCGTGGGTGGCGTTGACGCGCTCACGTGTGACGGAGCCGCTGGTGTAGGGCTCCCACGCGCGGTGGTCGACCCCCGTGCGCGGCGTCCCCTCGGCGGTGAAGAACAGGAGGTCGCCGTCGAAGACGCGGTAGGTGGCGCGCGTCATCAGGGCGGCGTTCTCTCGGTAGGTGTCCACGACGGCGTTGAGCGCGGACTCCTCCAGGTCCGCCCAGATCCCGCCGCCCTCCCGGATGAACTCGGTGACCTCGGCGCGCGCGTAGGGGGGACGCAGCCCCTGGGGGATCTCGGTGAGGGAGCTGGAGAGCAGGAAGTGCAGGGCCTCCTGCTCCATCGCGGCGGGGTCGGCGTCGGCCTCCGCCGAGCGCCGCCGCCCGTCGAGGGGGTAGGTGTCCATGATGCCGAGGAAGGCGACCTCCTCGCCCGCTTCCTGGAGGAGCGTGGCGGCGGCGTGCGCCGCCTGGCCGCCGAAGGACCAGCCGAGCAGGTGGTAGGGGCCGCGGGGCTGGACCGCGCGGATCCGCTCGATGTAGTGGCGTGCCAGGCCGTCGAGGTCCTCGGCGACACCGGAGCGGCCGCGCAGGCCGGGCGACTGCACGCCGTAGACGGGGCGGTCCGTCGGCAGGTAGGGCAGGAGCCCGGCGAAGGACCAGCTGAACCCGGCCGCGGGGTGCAGGCAGAACAGGGGTGGGACGTCGCCGCCCGTGCGCAGGGGAAGCACGGTGGCCAGCGGGTCACCGCCCTCCTCCTTGCCCAGCACGCGCGCGGCGATCCTGGCGGGGGTGGCCGTGGTGAGGACCTCGCCCACGCGCAGGCGCGCGCCCAGTTCCTTCCTGACCCGGGCCACCAGGCGCATGGCCAGCAGCGAGTGTCCGCCCAGGGCGAAGAAGTCGTCGTCGACGCCAACCGAGGGCAGGCCGAGCAGGTCGGCGAAGATCGCGCACAGGCGGCGCTCGGTCTCGTTGGCGGGTGCGCGCCCGCCGCCGGCGGACCACTCGGGCTCGGGCAGCGCGGCCCGGTCGAGCTTGCCGTTGACGGTGAGCGGCAGGCGGTCAACGCTCACCAGCGCGCTGGGGACCATGGGTTCGGGCAGGCGCGCGGACAGGGCGCCCAGGATCTCGGCGTGGTCCGTCTCCTGCCCTCGGGGCACCAGGTAGCCCACGAGCCTGCGCACGCCGGGGGCGTCCTCGCGGACCGTGACCGCCGCCTGGGCGACGTCGGGGTGGGATTCCAGGACGGCGGTGATCTCGCCCGGTTCGACGCGGTGGCCGCGGATCTTGATCTGGTCGTCGGTGCGGCCGAGGAAGTCGATGAGGCCGTCCGCGCCCCGGCGCACCAGGTCGCCGGTGCGGTACATGCGCGAGCCGGGCGGGCCGAAGGGGTCGGCGACGAACCGGTCGGCGGTGGTGCCGGGGCGGCCGGTGTAGCCGCGGGCCAGGCCCGCGCCGGAGACGTAGAGCTCGCCGGGGACGCCCGGCGGGACCGGGGACAGGCCCGAGTCGAGGATGTGGACGCGGGTATTGTGGATGGGCGCGCCGACGGTGGGCGCGTCGCTGTCCCCGGTGCCGCCGCCCAGGGTGTTGATCGTGTACTCGGTGGGGCCGTAGAGGTTGTAGCCGAGCACGCCGGGGGCCTCGGCGAGGCGGCGCCACACGGTGTCGGAGACGGCCTCGCCGCCGAGCAGGACCAGGCAGGGGCGGTGGCGGCCGTCCTCGGCCAGCAGCCCGTCCTCGATGAGCTGCCCGCAGTAGGAGGGGGTCACGTTGATGACGTCGATGCGGTGGCGCGCGCAGTAGTCGGTGAGCGCGTCGGAGTCGCGGCGCAGGTCCTCGTCGAGGAGGTGGACCTCGTGCCCCTCGACCAGCCAGAGGAGTTCCTCCCAGGACATGTCGAAGGCGAAGGAGACGGTGTGGGCGATGCGCATGGTGCGCCCGCCCTGGGCCCGCACCACGGGGTCGAAGATGCGTTCCTGGTGGTTGATGAGCATGTTGGTGAGGCCGCGCAGGGGCACGGCCACGCCCTTGGGGCGGCCGGTGGAGCCGGAAGTGTAGATGGTGTAGGCGAGGTGGTCGGGGGTGAGGGGGCCTGACCGTTCGCTGTCGTCGAGGTCGCCGGAGGGCAGGGCGTCGAGTTCGGCGGCGGTCCCGTCGGAGTCGAGCACCAGGAGGCCGGTCCCCTCCGGTGCCGGGACCCGGTCGGCGGACCCGCGCGAGACCAGGACGGCCACGGGGTCGGCGTCGGTGATCATGTCGGCGAGCCGGTCCCGGGGGTGGGCCAGGTCCAGGGGGATGTAGGCGGCGCCCGCCTTGAGGATGCCGAACAGGGCCGCGACCGCGTCGGCGGTCCGGGGCAGGCCCAGGACGACGCCGGTGTCGGGCCCGGCCTTGCGCGCGATGAGCAGGCGGGCGATGCGGTTGGCGCGGGCGTTGAGTTCGGCGAAGGACGTGCGGCGGCCCTGGAAGACCAGGGCGGTGCGGTCGGGGAACCGCCGCGCCGCGTCCTCCAGCAGGCGGGTGATGGTGGTCTCGGGCAGCGGGCGCTCGTTGTCGTCCGGCGCGGCCAGGACCGCGGCGCGCTCGGCCCCGGTCAGCAGGTCCAGGCCGGCCACGCGTCGGCCGGGGTCGGCCACCAGGGCTCGGATCGCCGTGAGCGCCCGGTCGAACAGGCCGCGTGCGGTGTCATCGTCGAACAGGTCGGGGCGGTAGGCGAGGGAGAGGGAGAAGCCCTCGCCGGGTTCGACGACGAAGGTGAGGGGGTAGTGGGTGGCGTCGGCCGCCGACACCCGCTCCAGGCCCGCGGCGTCGCGCAGTTCCTCGGCCCGGCCGGTGTCCTTGGGGGTGTTGCGCAGCACGTAGAGGGTGTCGAAGAGGCCGCCCAGCCCGGCGTGGCGCTGGATGTCGGCGAGGTTGACGTGGTGGTAGGGCAGCAGTTCGGCCTGTTCGCGGTGGACGCGGGTGAACAGGTCGATGAGGCGTTCGGCGGGGCGCACGTCCACCCGGACGGGGATGGTGTTGAAGAACAGGCCGATGATGGAGGAGACGTCGGGGATCTCCGGGGGGCGTCCCGAGACGGTGCTGCCGAAGACGATGTCATCGCGCCCGGTGTGGGCGCGCAGGGTGAGCGCCCAGGCCGTGTAGAGCAGTGAGTTCGGGGTCACGCCGTGCTCTCGGGCGAGCGCGGTCAGCGCCCGGGCGGTCTCCGGGTCGATCTCGGCCTCGTGGGAGCGGGGCATGACCGGTCGGCGCTTGGGGTCGGGCCGGGTGACCAGGGTGGGCGACTCCAGGCCCGACAGGGCCCGCTTCCACGCCTGGGCCGCCCTGTCGGCGTCCTGGCGGGAGAGCCAGACGAGGTAGTCGCGGTAGGGGCGGGGCGCGGGCAGGGCCGAGGGATCGCCGCCGCGCCGGTACAGTTCGAGCAGTTCGACGATGTAGAGGGTGCCCGACCAGCCGTCCATGAGGATGTGGTGGTGGGTCTCCACCAAGGCGGTGCGCCCCTCGCCGCACCGTACGAGCACGTTGCGGATGAGCGGGGGCCGGGTGAGGTCGAAGCGGCGCTCGCGCTCCTCCTTGCGGATGCGGGTGAGTTCGCGTTCGCGCTCCTGCGGCGGCAGGTGGCCCAGGTCCACCTCGCGCCAGTTGGCGGGCATGGCGCCCCGGATGAACTGGACGGGCTGCTCCATGCCCTCGTGGGCGAACCCGGCCCGGAGGTTGGGGTGGCGGCGGAGCATCTCGTCGGCGCTGGCGCGCAGCGCGGCGGCGTCCACGGGGCGGTCGAACTCGAAGAAGTGCTGGACGGTGTAGACGTCGAGGTGCTGGTCGTCGTCCAAGGCGTGGAAGAGCAGCCCCTGTTGGAGGGGGGCCAGGGGGAGGACGTCTTCGAGGGCCGGGGCTTGGGTCTGTGTCACGGTGGTCGGCTCCTGCTTGTCGCGGATCGTGGTGTTGGGGAGCGGTCTCCGGCGGGCGCGGGGCGCGCCTACTCGGGGTCCAGGCCCAGTCGTTCCAGGAGCGCCATCTGGTCGGCTCCGAGGTCGACCAGCGGCTCGGTGCTCGCCTGTGGCGCGGGGTCGGCCTTCCGCTGCGGGGTCTGGCCGGCCAGTGCGGCGAGCGCGGCGGGGGTGGGGCGGGTGAAGACGTCGTGGACGTCCACGGTGACGCCCGCTTCGGCCAGTCCGGAGACCAGGCGCAGGGCGCTGATGCTGTCTCCGCCCAGGCGGAAGAAATCGTCGCCCGTGCCCACGCCGGACAGCCCCAGGACCTCCTCGAACACCGCGCACACCGCGCGCTCGACCCCGGTCACGGGGACGCTCCCCCGCCCGGCCTCCGCACCGAACTCCACGGCGGGGAGCGCGGAGCGGTCGAGCTTGCCGTTCGGCGACAACGGCCACGCCTCCACGTCGACGAGCACCGCCGGGACCATGTACCCCGGCAGGGTGCGCCCGGCCTCCCCGCGCACCCGCTCGTGCGAGCGGTCCGCACCCGCCTCCCAGCGCACGTACCCGGCCAGGACCGGTTCGCCCGCGCTGCCGTCGGCGACCACGGCGACCGCGTCGGCCACACCCCCGGCACCGGCCAGAGCCGCCTCCACCTCGCCCAGTTCGATACGCAGCCCCCGCAGCTTCACCTGGAAGTCGGCACGCCCCACGAACTCCAGCACACCCCCGCGCAAACGCACCACGTCACCGGTGCGGTACATGCGCGAACCGGACGGACCGAAAGGGTCGGCGACGAAGCAGCCAGCGGTCAGCACGGGCCGGTGCTCATACCCCCGCGCCAACTGGCCCCCGGCCAGGTACAGCTCACCGGACACGCCCTCGGGCACCGGCCGCAGGAACGCGTCGAGCACGTACACCCGGGTGTTCCACACCGGCACCCCGATCGGCACCGAGCCGCCGCCCTCGTCCCGGGCCGCGTCGAACCACGTCACGTCCACCGCGGCCTCGGTGGGCCCGTACAGGTTGAACAGCCCCGTGCCGGGCAGGATCCGCGCGAACCGCTCGGCCGTGTCCGAGCCCAGCGCCTCACCGGAGGAGAAGACCCACCGCAGACCGGTGCACCGGGCCGCCGAGGGCTCCTCCGTGAACACGCGCAGCATCGAGGGCACGAAGTGGCACACCGTCACACCGTGCTCGGCGACGGTCCGCGCCACATAGGCCGGATCGCGGTGCCCTGCCGCAGAGGCCACCACCAGCGAAGCGCCCACCCGCAGCGGCCAGAACAACTCCCACACCGACACGTCGAACGCCGACGGCGTCTTCAACAGCACCCGGTCCTCGGAACCGAGGGGGAACCGCCCCTGCATCCACTCCAGCCGGTTGACGATCGCGCCGTGCGAGACACCCACACCCTTGGGACGGCCCGTCGAACCCGACGTGTAGATGACATAGGCCAGATCCGCGCCGTGCAGCGGCCGCACCCGCTCGGCATCCGACACCTCACCACCAGGCAGCCCCGACAGCTCCTCCACGACCAAAGGATCGTCCAATACCAGGACCTCGCCGGTGTCCCCGGGCAGGTCCGCCGCCGAAGCTCCGTCGGTGACCACCAATCGCGCCCGGGAGTCGGACAGGACGAAGCCCAGACGCTCGGCCGGGTACTCCACATCCAGCGGCAGATACGCCGCACCCGCCACCACCACCGCGTGCAGCGCCACCACCAGGTCCGGCGAACGCGGCAGCGCCACCGCCACCACGTCCCCCGGACCCACACCACGCCCCACCAGCAGCCGCGCCAGACGGTTCACCCGCCCACGGAACCCCGCGTAGTCCCAGCACTCACCCGAACCGGCATCCACCAGCGCCACCCGGCCCGACCACCGCCCCGCACCCCCCGGCGACCCACCCAGCACACCACCGGACACCACCACCGCCGTATCGTTGACC
>NZ_AZXF01000014.1 GCF_000515115.1 Nocardiopsis sp. CNT312 | reverse complement strand
CGTTAAGTCCCTTTGCGCTGATGGTACTGCCCTGTGGTGGGGTGGGAGAGTAGGTCGCTGCCACGGTTTTTTGTTGGGGTCGGGGTTGTTCCTTTGGGGGTGGCTCCGGCCCTGTTTTTTTTGTGTGCGGGCTTGTGAACATGTGAATGCCAGTGGAGCGGCTCCGAAGGGCCGCCGAGAGCGGGTCATGGGAGAATCGTCCCTATGACCCCTATGACGAAGAACATGCCCGAGGAACTCCTGGCGGTCGCCGAGTCGGCCAAGGGATTCATGCCCACGGACGAGGGCGCTGTTCTCTTCACCACCGCACTCGACTACGCGCACGTCGGCCCCATCGTGGAGATCGGGACCTACTGCGGCAAGTCCACCGTCTTCCTGGGGGCGGCCGCCCGGCAGGCGGGGGGAAAGGTCTACACGGTGGACCACCACCGGGGCTCCGAGGAGCACCAGGTGGGATGGGAGTACCACGACGAGACCCTGGTGGACGGGGTCAGCGGGAAGTTCGACACCCTGCCGCACTTTCGCCGTACGATCACCCGGGCCGGGCTGGACGACGAAGTGATCGCTCTGGTCGGCCCCTCGGCGGATCTCGCCCGTGTCTGGGGCGCACCGATCGGGATGCTCTTCATCGACGGCGGCCACAGCGAGGAGGCCGCCCAGAACGACTACACCGGATGGAGCCCGCACATCGCCGCAGGCGGCGCGCTGGTCATCCACGACGTGTTCCCCGACCCCGCCGACGGCGGTCGGCCACCCCATGACATCTACCGCAGGGCCCTCGACTCCGGCCGCTTCGAGGAGAGGCGGGCGGTCGGATCGATGCGGGTTCTTGAACACGTCGAGTGACCTGTGCGGGAGAACACCCCGAAGTTCGATATCGCTTGTATAACGGGCGAAGTCGGTGCCGGATCCCCAGCCGGGAGCAAGGCACCCGACGATCTGCTGTTTTCCGCGGGTATCGTGGACGGGGGACCGGGCGGACATGGCGTTATTCCCCGAGCCATTGCTTTGGTCCTGATTTCCACTGAACCGAAGCAGGGTACTCGCGCGTCGAAGTCGACGAGGTCGCAGACAGCGGTGCCGGCACGTGATTGGTCATGGGGGCGGGGAACTGAGCGAGAGCACACACGGCGGCGGTGGGGCGGACGGGCAGCGTCCTGAGACCGATACGCCGGACAACACCAACACCTCTGCTGAAGAGCTGCCCAGCGAGACGACTCCTGAGAGCGGTGTTCCCACTGCGGACGGGGGGCAACCCTCCGAGAACGCAGGGGATTCCCCCGCTTCCCAGTTCATCAATCCCGTCTCGTTCAAGACCAGCGGGTCCTTCTTTCGGGAGCGGGTCGCCCAGGCTCTGGCGGAACAGGGGTTCGGTACCGACGAGCCCACTCCTGAATCCACTGCGGGCCAGGACAGGGACGAGGATTCCGTGTCCTCCGAAGGGGCCGAGGACACGGAGCGGTCAGCGCAGCCGGTGGACGCCGCCGCCGATACCGGAGCAGCGGACGGGGAGGCGCCCCTTCCCGAGCTGAGTGGGGCCGACGCCCCCGAGGCCGGTATCCCCGAACAGGGCCGTACCGCTGAAGGCGCCGCCGGAGCGGAGGAGGGCGGCGGGACCGTCCGCCCCGCCTTCGACACCGCCGAAGCGGCCGTCTCCGGGAAGACGGCCGGGGCCACGACGGACCCGGAGGAGGGGACGGAGCCCTTCGAGGCGCCGCCCGTGTCCGCTGCCGCCGCTGTTGCGCCGGAGACCGCTGACTCGGAGACGGGTGACTGCGGCACCAACGCGTCGTCCTCCGAGGCCGAGAGCGTGTCGACTCATGCGGGAGCACAGGCCGAGGACGGTGGTGCCGAGGCCGGAACCGGTGCCGAGGCAGACGACGCCACGGAACGGCTGTGGCCGACCGGACAGCGGCTCTCCGAGGTGGAGACCGCCGACCGAGCGCCCCGCCCCGCCGAGTCGGCCCCCGCACCCGCCTCCGCGGCGGCCGCGGGCGGAACACCGCCTCCGGAGCATTTCGGTCCCCCGTCCGCGCCGCCGCCGGAGGGCCCCCCGATCCCGGGCGGTCCTCCGACGGGACCGGCAGGGCCGGCGGGAACGGGACCGGGCCGCCCGACCGGCAAGCGCACCAGCCCTCTGTGGTGGCGGCTCGTCCGGGTCCCCCTCGTCGTCCTGGGACTGATCCTCGTGGTCGGCTGCGGAGTGTTCGCCTACTTCTACTCCACGGTCGAGGTCCCCGACGCGGCCAAGGCCGACGTCTTCACCGAGGGCTCCACCTTCTACTACGCCGACGGTGAGACCGTGTTCGCCGAGCGCGGTGTCGACCGGGAGATCCTCTCCTACGAGGAGATGATCGCGGGCGGGGACCACATGGTGGAGGCGGTCATCTCCGCTGAGGACCGGGGCTTCTGGGAGGAGCCCGGCGTCTCGGTGAGCGGGACGACCCGCGCCGTCTGGAACACCGCCACCGGGCAGCAGGTACAGGGCGGTTCCACCATCACCCAGCAGATGGTCCGCAACTACTACGAGGGTGTTTCCCTGGAGCAGACGGTCAGCCGGAAGGTCCAGGAGATCGTCATCGCCATCAAGATCGACCGGAGCGAGTCGAAGGAGTGGGTGATGGAGCAGTACCTCAACACCATCTACTTCGGCCGCCAGGCGTACGGGGTCCAGGCCGCCGCGGAGGCGTACTACCGCAAGGACGTCCAGGAGCTCACCCCTGAGGAGGCCGCCTTCCTGGCCGCCGCCATCCAGCAGCCCACCCGGTTCGGGGAGGCCGACGTGGAGACCACGCCGGCGATGGAGGAGCGCTGGCAGTACGTCATCGACGGCATGGTCGTCACCGGTGCCATCACCCAGGCCGAGGCCGACACCATGGAGTTCCCGGCGCCCGAGCCGACCCGGCAGGGCTCCGACCTCAGCGGGTACCGGGGCTACATGCTCCAGGAGGCGATGAGCGAGCTGGAGCGGCTCGGCTTCACCGAGGACATGATCAACCGGCAGGGCTACCGGATCGTCACCACGTTCAACCAGGACATGATGCAGGCCGCCTACGACGCGGTCGACGCCCTCGTCGAACAGGAGGACCTGTCCGAGGGTGTCAACATCGGCCTGAGCAGTGTGGACCCGGCCACCGGTGAGGTCCTGGCCTTCTTCGGCGGGCACGACTACAACGACAACCAGTACGACAGCTCGTTCCTGGGTTCGGCGCAGGCAGGGTCGGCGTTCAAGCCGTACGTGCTGGCGACCGCGCTCGAACAGGGCATCGGCCTGTACACGACGGTGGACGGGCGCGGCCCGAAGGACATCAACGGTGCCCGCATCCAGAACGCGGGCAACTCGGCGGGCGGCATCATGACGCTCACCCAGGCGACCCAGGTGTCCAACAACCTGGGCTACATCGAACTCGCCGAGCGGGTGGGCTACGAGGAGATCCGGGAGACCGCCTACGCGGCCGGACTGCCCGAGGGGAGCATCCCCGACAGGCAACTGGTCCCGGTCATGCCCCTGGGTGCGAACAGCGTCAGCCCGGTCGACCAGGCCAGTGGGTATGCCACGTTCGCCAACGGCGGTGTGCACGTCGAGAGGCACGTGGTCAGGGAGATCGTCAACCGGGAGGGTGAGAACGAGCGCCCGGAGGTGGAGAGCGGCCGGGTGCTGTCCGAGGACACCGCCGCCGACCTCACCTACGCCCTGGAGGGTGTGGCCAACAGCGGCACCGGCCGGAACGCGAACCTGTGGGACCCGGACCACCCCACCGCGGGCAAGACCGGGACCGTCCGGGACGAGCAGAGCGGTGGGACCGCCGCCGCCTGGTTCGTCGGGTACACGCCCCAACTGTCGACGTCCGTCGGGGTGTACAGCGACAACAACCGCGGCTTCACCATCCCCGGCCAGGTCATCGCCAGCACGGGGCTGCCCTCGCAGATCTGGAACGACTACATGACGGTCGCGATGGAGGGCTACGAGCCCGCCTCCTTCCCGGAGCCGGCGTTCGGCGGGACCAACCAGAACTGGGCACCGGTGATCACCGAACCGCCCGCGGAGGACACCGGCGAGCCCGAGGAACCGACTCTCCCGGAGCCTCCGGAGTTCCCCGAGCTGCCGATCGATCCCCCCGTCGACCCGGTCGACCCCGTCGATCCGGTGGACCCGGGCGGGACCGGCACACCGGTGGACCCGGGCGGCGGTGAGACCGACCCCTGGGGTGGCGGGGACACACTCGACGGAGCACCGGGGGAGTCCAGGTAGCCGGGGAGCACGAGGGGCGCTCTCCGCGTCGACGGACGCGGAGGGTGCCCCGTCAGTCTTCGTCCCAGGCGTGCAGGAACACCCGGGAGCCGCCGGTCGCCCCGGCCAGGGCGTCCACCGCCAGGATCACGGCCGCTGAGGTCCAGGTGCTGCGCTCCACTGGCCAGCGGGTCTGCTCGGCGAACTGGTAGCCGGTCCAGTAGGCGCCGTCGTGGGGGTCGCGTAGGTGCTGCACGTCCCCCAGGATCCGGACCGCGGCCTCACGCTCGCCCATGGCGGTCAGGGCCAGGACGAGTTCGGACGACTCGGCCGCGGTCACCCAGGGCTGGTCGCTCACGCAGCGCACCCCCAGGCCCGGGATGACGAACCGGTCCCAGCGCTCCTTGAGGCGCTCCTTGGCGGCCACACCGGTCACGGCGCCGCCGAGGATCGGGTAGAACCAGTCCATGGAGAACCGGCTCCGGTCCGCGAACAGGTCCTCGCGCCCGTTGATGAGCTCCTCCAGACGGTCGGCGGCCGCCTCCCACGCGGGGCGTTCCTGGCCCAGGCGGACGCCCAGAGCGGCACCGCAGCGCAGCGCGTGGTGGACGCTCGAACACACGGTGAGCAGTGCGTGGTCGCCCGGGGACCCGTCCTCCGCGCGTGCCCACAGGATCTCCCCGTGCGCGCCGCGCAGGGCCAGCGCGAACTCCAGTCCCTCCTCCACGAGCGGCCACATCCGTTCGGCGAACGCGGTGTCACCGGTGGTCAGCAGGTGGTGCAGCAGCCCGACCGCGGGGTAGGCGGCGTGGTTGGCCTCGCGCAACCCGGTGACCGGGACCCCCTGGCGGAACTTGGCGGGCCAGCCGCCGTCGGGGTGGCGGGCCGACTCCAGCCACAGATAGGCGCGGCGGGCGGCCGCGGCGTGGGAGGGGACGGACCGTCCGGTGACGGCCAGGGCCATGGCGCACTCGACGTGGTCCCACACATCGGTGTGGCCGCCGGGAAACCAGGGGATCGCCCCTTCCGGCTCCTGGCTGTGCACCAGGTACTCGGCGGAGCGTGCGATCTGTTCGGCTCTCAGTACCCCAGGGAGGCTGAGGAGGGCACCCATCAGGAGCCGAGGGGCTTGCGTACGTACACGGCGACGCTCTTGCCCAGGAGGGGGTTGAGCAGGCGTTCGGCTACCCGGGTCACCTTCGGTGCCTGGAGCATGTCCCACACCAGCAGGTCGTGGTAGCGCCGGGCCGTCGGGTGGTCGTCATGGTCCGTTCCGACGGCGCACTTGATCCACCAGTAGGGCGAGTGCAGCGCGTGGGCGTGGTGGTGCGGGCCGATCTCGAAGCCGGTGGCCTTGAGCTTGGCCTCCAGTTCGGCGCGCGTGTAGATGCGGATGTGGCCGCCCTCGTTGGTGTGGTACTCCTCCGAGAGCGCCCAGCAGATCCGTTCTGGCAGGAAGCTCGGCACGGTGACCGCGGCGATCCCGCCCGGGCGCAGTACGCGGTACAGCTCCTGCATGGCGGCTGTGTCGTGGGGGATGTGCTCGAAGATCTCCGCCGCGACGACCCGGTCGAAGGAGTCGTCGTCGAAGGGCATGTCGAGGGCGTCGCCCTTGACCGTCTCGGCCGTGGCTTTCTCGGGCGCCTCGCCCTCGGCGCGCATGGCCGAGAACATCGCCTGGACCTCGGCCAGGTCGGAGACGTTCTGGTCGAAGGCGACGACGTCGGCGCCGCGGCGGTACATCTCGAAGGCGTGTCGGCCGCCGCCGCAGCCGAGGTCGAGAACGCGGTGGCCCGGCCCGACGGGGAACAGGGCGAAGTCGACGGTGATCAGTGGAGGCTCCTCGGGTCAGGCGTCGTGCGCGGGGGCCGCTGGTCCGGGGGTGTCCCGGACGGCGTCGATGGTGGAGGCGTAGCGGCGGGCGGTGAGTTCGGCGACGGCGCGCCAGGTGAACCGCTCCTGGACGCGGCGCCAGGCGGCGGCGCCCATGCGGGCGCGTTCCCGGTCGTCGTCGAGCAGGTCGGTGAGCGCGCCCGCCAGGATCTCGGGGTCTCCCGGGGGAATGAGGAGTCCGGCGTCGCCGTCGGTGCCCACGACCTCGGGGAGGGCCCCCGCGTGGCTGGCCACGAGCGGTGTGGCGCACGCCATGGCCTCCACGGCGGGGAGGGAGAACCCCTCGTAGAAGGAGGGGACGACGGCGATCTGGGCGCTGGCGATGAGTTCGGCCAGCGTCGTGTCGTCGATGCCGTTGACGAAGGTGACGCGGTCGGAGAGCGACAGTTCGTCCACGAGCCGGTCGGTGGGGCCGCCGGGGCGGGGCTTGCTGACGATGGTCAGGGACACGTCGCGTTCGGTGGCGATCTTGGCGGCGGCGCGCAGGAGGGTGGCCACGCCCTTGAGGGGGCTGTCGGCGCTGGCTGTGCACACGATGCGCCCGGGGACGCGCTCCACCTCGGTGCGGGGGTGGAAGTGGCGGGTGTCCACGCCCAGGGGCGTGACCTCCATGGCGGAGGGGGCGACGCCGAACTCCCTGGCGATGTCGTCGGCGGAGGAGCGGGAGGGGACGAGGATCGGGTCGAGTCTGCGGGCGACCCTGGCCTGCATTTTGACGAATCCGTACCAGCGCCGTTTGGAGAGTTTGTGCAGCCCCTTGGCCTCGGCGATTTCGATGCGGCGGTCCACGCTGATGGGGTGGTGGATGGTGGTGACGAGGGGCAGTCCCGTGGCGGCGATGCGCAGCAGTCCCCAGCCGAGGGTCTGGTTGTCGTGGACCACGTCGAAGTCGGTGAGGCGCTCGCGCAGGGCGCGGTTCGCGCGCAGCGAGAACGTGAGGGGTTCGGGGAAGCCGGCGGTCCACATGGTGGCGACTTCCAGGACGTCGATCCAGTCGCGCCACCGGGTGGGGGGCGGGGCCTTGAACGGGTGCGCGTCGTTGTAGAGGTCGAGGGAGGGGATCTTCTCCAGTGTGACGCCCTCATCGAGGACGGGGTAGGGCTGGCCGGAGAAGACGGTCACCTCGTGTCCGAGGGCGGCGAGTTCCCGTGACAGGTGGCGGACGTACACGCCCTGGCCGCCGACGTGCTGTTTGCTTCGGTAGGACAGCAGCGCGACGCGGAGGGGGCGGCTGGGTCCGGTGCCGGCGCCCGGCTGGGTCAAGAGTCCACCTCTCGTGGGGTCGCGGGTGCGGTCACCGTCGGTGTGAGTGTGGGGCCGTCCGGTGAGGCCGTGCGGGTGCCCACATGTTACTCGGGAGTTGTGTGGGGGTTCGCGTGGGGATGGGCTGAACGTCATCCGGTGGGCGGGTTCAGGGCGTGGCGCTCCAGCGCGGCCGGTTGGCGGGGCCGGTCCGGGAGGCGTGTGCCCGCGCCTCCGGGGTGCGCAGGTGCGCGGCGGTCTCGGAGGCGGCCATGCGGCGGGACCACGGGCCCATCGTCTCCCAGGGACGCTTCCAGGAAAGGCGGGAGGTGATCTCCCACGGCGTGGCGGTTCCCTCAGAGAGCAGGGCCGCTGTGAGGGCAGGCAGGTCAGCGTGTCGGCGTCGGGTAGCAGGCCGAGGGAGGCCTGGGAGGAGAGGACGTCGCCCAGCGGGTCCCCCTCGGCGGCGTGGAGGGGGAACTGGCCCACGTGCGGGGTGGTACCGGGAAGGACGTGGTCCCCGGTGAAGAGGAGGTGCGCGTCGGCCAGGTGCAGGCACAGGTGCCCGGGTGGGTGTCCCGGGGTCCACACCGCCCACAGGTCGCGCCCGGCCAGTTCCACGGAGGCCCCGTCGTCGAGGGGGAGATCGGCCGGTTCGGGGGGTGCCAGCACGTGCGGGGCGTCGGGGAACGCGTTGATGTCCTCCGAGGGCAGGCCCGCGGCCCGCAACTGCGTGGCGATGGACTCCGCACGCCGCTCGGGGGCGGTCGAACGTCGTTGCTCGACCACGGCGGTGTCGGCGGGGTGCATGGCGATCCAGATGTCGGAGGCCTCCCGGAGGCGGCCGACGAGGCCGGTGTGGTCGGGGTGGAAGTGGGTGAGGACTGCGCCGCGGATGCCTCCGACCGCGTGCCCGGTCTGTGCGAGGCCGACGGTGAGCGCCTTCCAGGAGTCGTCGTGGTTCCAACCGGTGCCGATGAGCGCCGGACCCTCGCGGCCCTCGACCAGGTAGACGAACGTGAAGCCGAGCGGGTGGCCGGGGATGGGCACGGGCAGGCTCCCCACGCCGTTGCCGAGGCTCTCGACCTGGGGGGTGTCGTTCATCGGGGGCGACCTCTCCAAGAGAAACCGAATCGTGTTCGATTCTAGGCCGGGGCGCTGGGCACCGTGGGTGCCGGGGCGCCGGCGGCGGGTTCCCGGCCTCGGACGACCGTACGCGACGCCCGCGGTGACGGTGGTGACGGCGGCATTCCCGGGCGCGCCGTCCCGGAGGGCCCGGGCGCTGTTGGATACCGTGTTGCCGTTCGGCCTTCGCGGGAGCGTCGGGAGGCGGTGGCCGGGGTGGCCGTAGGGTGAGGGGGACCCGTGGAGGCGCAGGCGTCGGCCGAGAGCGCGGTGCGACACCGGGAGCAGCGCCGCGAGCGTATCGTGCGAACCGCCGCGGTGCTGGTCGCGCGCGGTGGCGTCGACGCCATGCAGATGCGGTCGGTGGCCGAGCGGTCCGGGGTCGCGCTCGGTACCCTCTACCGTTACTTCCCCTCCAAGATGGACCTGGTCGCGGCTGTGGCCGCCGAGGAGGTCGACCGGATGGAGGGCGGGATCGCCCGTACCCCGTCCACGGCGCCGACGCCGGCCGGGCGTGCCGTGGACGTCCTGATGCGTGCCACGCGGTGGTTGATGCGCGAGCCCGAACTCGCTGACGCGCTGGTCCGGTCGCTCCTGACGGCCGAGGGCGGGCCCGGGAGGCGTGTCTGCGACCTCGTGCGGCGGGCCGCCGGGGAACCCGGCCGCGGGGGGCCGGCCGACCGGGAGGAACCGGGGCAGGTCCTGGCCGGGGCGCTGGCCAGCGTGTGGGTCCTCGAACTGGTGGGGGTTCTGCGGGGCCGCCGCGACCCGGACGGGGTGGAGCGGCGCCTGCGCACCGTGGCGGAGCGCCTGTTCGCCCCCTCCTGAGCGATCCCTCACCCGCCGCCGAGGAGCAGGCCGAGCAGGCCGCCGATCAGCCCGTCCGGGGGGTCCTGCCCGCCGTCCGTCGTACCGCCGCTGGGGCTCTCCTGCGGAGCCGTCGCGGTCTCGGGGGGCGGCGGCGCGGAGGGTGCGGAGGGTGCGGTTTCGGGTGGGGAGTCCAGGGCGGTGGACTCGGCGTCCGCCAACGACGGGGGCTCAGGTGTGCTGGAGGGGGAGTCCGCCGGGGCGGGGGCGGTGTTCTGTGCGCGTTCGGCGGTGGACTGGTGGCCGGGCGTCCCCCCACCGGGGTGCGTGTCGGTGGGGGAGGGCGGCGTGGGGACGTCGTGTGCCTGAGGGCTGCGCGCGGCCTCGGGCGACTCGGCTCCGATCACGGTCGGGGGCGCGCCGAGCGCGCTGGCCCACGACCAGAGGGAGACGGCCAGGGCGATCGTGACCAGGCCCGAGACGGCCGACAGCGGCCAGTGCCGGGGCAGGAACCGCTGTTCGGGGGCGTGTACGGCGTCCGGGGCGTCCAGGACGGTGGTCACCTCCTCGCGGACCGGGTGGTCGCGGGTGGTGACGCGGTCCCCGGGCAGGGCGCGCGGCAGGGGCTCGGCGGCAAGCTCGGGCGTCTCCGGTTCGGGCTCCTCGTCGGGGCCGCCCGCGCGGCCCCGGTGCACCGGGTACCCCTCGGCGGTGAGTGGGCGCATCGCGTCGGTGATCCGTGCGCGTGTTCCGGCCAGGGACGGGTCCAGGCAGGTGCTGACCACGAGGTCGCGCAGGCCGGGGGGCGGGCCGGGCGGCCGGAGCAGGGCGAGGGCTGAGGAGACCTGTTGGACCTGGGTGCGCCACAGGGCCTCGGGGTCCTGGAAGGCGCCGTGTTCGGACAGCCCCTCGAAGGCGCGGCGGATCGCCGAGCGTGACAGTTCGGAGCACAGTGCCCCCTCCAGGCCGAGGATGCGCGCGATGGCGGCGGGCGGCAGGGCATGGCGCAGGTTCAGTTCGACCAGTTCCCGATGGCTTGCGGGCAGCCGGGAGAACATGCGTGCCACCGGTTCCTCCGCAGGGACGGTGGCCAGCTGCGTGTAGGGGCAGGTGAGGGCGAACCCCCGGTGTTGGCAGGCGGAGCGGACCAGTGCGTAGAGGCGGGGCCCGCGGTCGTCGGGGTCGTCGCGGCCGGGAGCGAGGGCGAGGGCGGCGACCAGGCCGTCGTGTACGGCTTCGGCCACGCGGTCGGCTGGAGCGTTCCCCTCGCCTCGCCCGGGGCTGGGTACGGCGGTGCCGCCCAACAGGGTCCAGGCGTACCGGTACAGGGCGGGGGCGAAGGCGTCGTAGAGCGCCTCCACCTCGGCCTGTGCCAGTACGTCTCTTTCGGTGCCTTCGGTACTTCTGGTCACGATTCTCCCCCCGCTCGAACCGAGACGCTAGCGAGGGGAGCCACGTACTGCTGGAGAATCGATGACCTGTGGCCTGAAGGTAAGACTTCTGTTACCACGGGTACAGAGGAGTCTGTCCTTTCGGTGATGGGGGCCGCCGGAGTGCCCCCTCACTCACCGCCCCGTGACGGGGAGCCGATGGCGATCATGCGCTCGACCGAGCGGCGGGCGCGCTCGGAGGTGTCGGCGTCGACGGTGATCTCGGTGGTGCCCAGACGCAGCGAGTCGAGCAGCTTCTGGGAGTCGATCATCTTCATGTAGTGGCACTCGGCGCGCGAGTTCACCGGTTCGAACTCGGTGACGCTGTTGCTGTTGCGCAGTTGGTGCAGCATGCCGGTCTCGGTGGCGATGAGCACCTTCTTGGCGCTGGTGTTCTCCGCGGCGGTGAGCATTCCGCCGGTGGAGAGGATCTTGACGCGGTCCTGGGGGACGGCGCCGCTGCCTACGAGGTACAGGGCCGAGGTGGCGCAGCCGCACTCGGGGTGGACGTAGACCTCCGCGTCCGGTTCGGACTCCACCCGCTCGCGCAGGGTGTGGCCGTCGATGCCGGCGTGGACGTGGCACTCGCCCATCCACACGTGGATGTTCTCCCTGCCGGTGACCCGCTTGACATGCGCGCCCAGGAACTGGTCCGGGAGGAAGAGGATCTCCCGGTCCTCGGGGATGGAGCGGATGACGTCGGCGGCGTTGGAGGAGGTGCAGCAGATGTCGGTCTCGGCCTTGACCGCCGCCGTGGTGTTCACGTAGGCGACCACGACGGCGCCGGGGTGCTCGGCCTTCCAGGCCCGCACGTCCGCGGCGGTGATGGTGTCGGCCAGCGAGCACCCGGCGTTCGGGTCGGGCAGCAGGACGGTCTTCTCCGGGGCGAGGATCTTCGCGGTCTCGGCCATGAAGTGCACGCCGCAGAAGACGATGGTGCCGGCGTCGACGCTCGCGGCCAGTCGGGAGAGGGCCAGGGAGTCACCCGTGTGGTGGGCGACGTCCTGGATCTCCGGGCGCTGGTAGTTGTGCGCGAGGATGACGGCGTCGCGCTCGTCGGCCAGACGACGGACCTCGTCGGCCCATTCCTGCCTGCTCATGGTGTCCGCGGAGGCGGTGACCGGTGCCATTGTGTACTACTTCCTTGAGGCTGGGGCGCGCCGCTCGGGGCACCGCGCCGGGAGCGGTTGTTCCTGACCGCTGGTTTTTGTCTGTCAGTCACAAACCTCGTGTAGCTTAACATGACGTACAACAGAAGGGACAGGGGTGGACATCCCCGCAGCAAACGGACAGGTTATGGCGGATCCCGCAGGGCACGCGGAGCCTCTCGCCGCGCACGAGGCCCTGGCGGTGGTGCTGCAGATCCGTGCGGGCCGCCTGTGCGTCCTGCTCTGGCGCCGCGCACTGCCGCCCTGCGAGGGCGCGTGGTCCCTGCCCGGTGGACGCCTGCGGCCCGACGAGAACCTGGGTGCCTCCGTCGCGCGCCAGCTCGCCCAGAAGGTCGATGTGCGCGATCTCTCCCACCTGGAGCAACTGGAGACCCGCAGCGACCCCGACCGGCGCCCCGGGGACCGCACACTCGCCACGGCCTACCTCGGCCTGGTCCCCGCCCGCATCGACCCCGTCGTCCCCGAGGACACCGACTGGCACCCGGCCTCGGACCTTCCGGTGATGGCCTTCGACCACGCCTCCATCGTCCGCTCCGGGCGCAAGCGCCTGCGCTCCAAACTGAGCTACACGAACGTGGGCTTCGCGCTGGCGCCCCCCGAGTTCACGATGTCGGAGCTGTCGGGGTACTACCGGGCCGCCCTCGGCCACGACGTGACCGCCACCAACCTGCGCCGGGTCCTGCTGCGACGCGGACAGATCGAGGAGACCGGGAGGTCGGTGCCCTCGGGCCGTTCCGGCGGGCGCCCCGCCGCGCTCTTCCGATTCCGGGCGCGCGAACTGGAGGTCACCGACGCCTTCGCCGTGCTGCGCCCGCCCGAACGCGCCTGACCGGGGGGACGAGGTCCCCGATAGACTCCCTGACCGTGGCAATTCGTACTGCTGTGTTCGACGTCGGCGAGACCCTGGTCGACGAGACGCGGATCTTCGAGCGCTGGGCCGACCGGCTGGGGGTCCCGCGCATGGCCTTCTTCGGCACCATCGGCGGGGTCATCGCCACCGGCGGGACCCTCGCCGAGGCGTTCCGACTCGTCGTCCCGGGATTCGACCTGGAGCTGGAGAGCGCGCGCTGGCGCGAGGAGGAACCTGAGGGGGAGCGGGAGCACTTCGGAGAGGCGGACCTGTACCCCGACGTGCGCCCCGCCTTCGCCGTGATGCGCGGAGCCGGACTGTCCCTGTTGATCGCCGGGAACCAGCCCCCCGAGGCCGGACCGGCCCTGGAGGCCATGGACCTGGGCGTCGACGGCATCGGCATCTCCGACACCTGGGGCGTCCACAAGCCCGAGCCCGCGTTCTTCGACCGTGTCCTCGCACTCGCCGCCGCCGACCGCCCGGCGATCACCCCGGACGAGATCCTCTACGTCGGAGACCGGGTCGACAACGACGTCCTGCCCGCCCGTCGGGCCGGGATGCGCACGGCCCTGCTCCGCCGGGGCCTGTACGGCTACCGGCACGCCGCGGCCCCGGAGGCCGCCGAGGCCGACGCGGTCGTGGACGACCTCCACCAGCTCGCTGCCTGGGTTCAGTCCACCGCGTGGTAGCGGCCCGCCCGGCGCACCAGGGCCGGGCCTTCGCCCACGACGGCGGGCAGGTCGACGACGTCGGCGAAGAACACCGTGTGGTCGCCGACCTCCACCCGCTGCCGCACCGAGCACTCCAGAGCGGCCAGCGCCTCATCGAGGACCAGGGCACGCGTGTGCCCGCCCCGGTGGTGGGGCTGGCCCGAGACGAGCAGACGGGCGCTGGGCCGCCCCTCCGCGGAGAAGCGGCCAGCCAGGGCGCGCTGGCCGGCGCCGAGCACGCTCACCGCGAAGGCGCCGACCTCCTCGATCACCTCGGCCATGTAGCCGTCCGATCCCACGCTCACCGACACGATCGGGGGGGCGGTCGAGACCGATCCGAACGCGCTGACCGTCGCGCCGACGTCGTCGCGGCCGTCGGCCACGGTCACGACGGTCACCCCGGTGGCCACAAGTGCCATCGCGTCCAGGAACGTGCCGGTCAACGGACCTCCCAGCCGCCGGGCATCGTCAGCGGGCCCGAGGCGGGCAGACCCATGGCCAGGGCCGCCTGCTCCAGCGGACCCCAGGCCCCCAGGGTGCTCTGCGGCTGGGCGGCGGCCAAGTCCTCACTGGACTCGTGCGAGCGGAGCCGGTCCAGCGGGTGTGTGTGCGGGAACGGCCGCAGCGGCAGTGGCCCGGAGCCTGCCCTGGCACGGGCCAGGCGCACCGCGGTGGCCAGCCCGCCGAGTTCGTCCACCAGGCCGTGCCCGTGGGCGTCGCGGCCGGTCCAGATCCGTCCGCGCGCCACCTCGTGCACCTGCTCGCGGGTCATGCCGCGTGCCTTGGCGACCTTGCCGACGAAGTCGTCGTAGATGTCGTCCAGCAGCGCGTTGACCCGCTCCCACTCCGACGCGCTGAAGGGGCGGGTGGTGTCGAACATCCCCGCGTGCGGTCCGCTGCTCACCGAGTCCGTGGTGACACCGAACCGCTCCATGAGCGCACCCAGCACCGGCTTGCCGACGATGACGCCGATGGACCCGGTGATGGTGCCGGGCTGGGCCACGACGGCGTCCGAGCCGAGGGTCACGTAGTATCCGCCCGAGCCGGCGATGTCCCCCATGGCTGACACCACGGGGATCCCCGCTTTGCTGGTCAGTTCGCTCTCGCGGCGGATCGCGTCCGAGGCGGTGGCGGATCCGCCCCGGCTGTCGACACGGAAGACCACCGCCTTGACCTGAGGATCCTTGCGGGCGGCGCGGAAGGCGGCCGTTACGGTGTCCGACCCCATGACGGTGCCGCCGCCGAGCGGGGAGCGGCGCGACCGGCCCAGGGTGATCGGGCCGGACGCCGAGATCAGCGCGATGTAGCCGGGGCCGCCCGCCACCCTCGGCCTGGGCGCGGGCACGTGCTTGCGGTGGTAGCGCGCCACGAACCGCAGCTGCGGCTCGCGGTCCCCGCCGTGCTCGCGGCGCACGCGCTCCATCACGTCCCCGTACACCTCGTCGCGGTAGGCCAGGGCGTCGACCAAGCCGGCGTCGAGGGCTTCCCCGGGCATGAACGGGCCGCGTTCGACCATTTCCCGCACGGCCTCGACCGTCAGACCGCGCGCCTGGGCGACGGCCTCGGTGACCTGGTCGCTGAGCGAGGTGACGATCCCGTCCACCGCCTCGCGGTGGGCGTCGGTGAACCCGGTCTCGGTGACCCCGTTCAGAGCGTTCTTGTACTCGTGCCGCTTGCCGACCTCGTAGGTGACCCCGAGTCTGTCGATGGCGCCCTTGACGAAGGTGCCCCGCATGATCAGCCCGGTCAGGCCGAGGGCGCCGGTGGGGGACATGACCACCCGGGAGAACGCGCACGCCAGGTAGTACGGGAGGTTGCCCGCCCCGGCCTCGCCGAAGGAGTCGGCCCAGGCGATCGCGGGCTTGCCCGAGGCGCGAAAGTCCGTGACCGCCTCGCGCAGCTCCTGCACCTTGGCGAACCCGAGGCTGCGGGCGTCGATTCTCGCGACCAGCGCCGCGACCCTCCGGTCGCGCGCGCCCCGCCGGATCCCCTCGACGACGTCGAGGAAGTGCTGTCGGCGACGGTTCATGATCTGGCTGATCGGGTCGGCGGGGGCCTCGTCGGCGACCCCCTCGGTCAGGTCCAGTTCCAGCACCAGCGGCCCGTGCGGGCGCGGTACCAGACCGGAAAGGGACAAGGGCTCCGTGATCTTCGCGAGGTCCACCATGGCCCCAGAGTAGTGGCCGCGGTCCAGCCGGTCCCGCGTCCGGCGCGGCTCTCCGGTGATTCGGCCGCTAGCTGCGTTTACGCGAGGTCTGCCGTCTATGCCCTAAGGTCGGAGTGTTCTGATCCGCGGGACGCAGGTTGAGAGGAACGACGCATGGCGGGCACGAGGGACGGGGCCGTCCACGGAGGACGGGTGACCGGGGCGGTTCGGGCCGGAGTGGTCGCCGCCGCGGTCCTGGTGCTCGGCGCCTGCGCCGGCGGCGGGTCCGAGGGAGGGACCGCGGGGGGCGCCGAGATGGTGCTCGGGCAGAGCGGCTCGATGCCCCCGGTCGCGTCCTCCGACACGGAGGTCCTCGTCACGAGCGAGGTGTCGGGCATCGCCCTGGGGGTCCCGGAGGACTGGGAGGCCCGCCAGGAGGGCGGTGCGCTGTGCGTGATCCCGCCCGGGCAGCCCGACTGCGCCTACGGTTCGATCCGGTTGGTGCCCCACGCCGCGGAGAACCACCCCCAGGGCTGGCCGGGCAAGGACGAGTCCTTCAACGACGAGAACGGCTGGGCCGCCGCCCCCGACGGGTGCCGCAGCCTCAACACGGCGGCCTCGGGCAGTATCGGCGTGCGGGAGGCGAGCCTCTCCCACGGTTTCTTCGACCACGCCGACACCCTCACCTCGCACCACTCCGTGTGGACGGTGACCTGTGCCAACGACGACACCTTCGAGGTGCGGATGTGGTTCCTGCCGCTGAGCGACGTGCTCCTGTACGTGTGGTCGGTCGACGCCCAGTACGGAGCCGTCTACGACCGGATCGCCGAGTCCATGGACACCACGAATTACCAATGACCGGGGCGCGCTCGGCCCGCCGGAGGAAGTCCGGGCGGATTGTCCGGATCGGATGTCGGCACACCCCCGTGGAGGCCGTAGGGTCGTAGTCGTGGGGCGCCACAGGGTGGCGCTGGACGTTCGGCTACGGCGCAGATCGGGGTGCAGCACTGGTGACCACCATTGGAGCGGCGGGACGTGTGGGGCAGTACACGCTCGACAACGGATTGCGCCTGGTGACCGTCCCGGCCTCCACAGGACAGGTAGCCGCGGTCAACCTGTGGTACGGGGTCGGTTCCCGCCACGAGGTGCCCGGACGCACGGGCTTCGCGCACCTGTTCGAGCACCTGATGTTCCAGGGCAGCGGCAACGTCGTCAAGGGCGAGCACTTCGACGTGGTCGAGCGGCTGGGCGGCGAGATCAACGCCTCCACCTCCACCGACCGGACCAACTACTACGAGACGGTCCCCGAGCACGCGCTCGACCTCATCCTGTGGCTGGAGGCGGACCGCCTGTCCACCCTGCGCGAGGGGATGACCCAGGAGGTCCTCGACAACCAGCGCGACGTCGTCAAGAACGAGCGCCGTCAGCGCTACGACAACCAGCCCTACGGCACCGCCCTGGAGCGCATCCTGCGCCTGGCCTACCCGGAGGGCCACCCCTACCACCACCCGACCATCGGCTCCATGGCGGACCTGGACGCGGCCGACCTGGACTACGTGAAGTCCTTCCACAAGGTGCACTACGGTCCGGACAACTGCGTCCTCACCGTGATCAGCGGCCTCGACCCCGAGGACGTCCTGGCCCGCGTCAAGCACTACTTCGGCCCGATCCCCGCACGCGAGTCCGCCCCCGAGGCACCCGACGCCTCCCTCTCCGCGCCCCTGGGCGGCCCGGTGCGGGACGCGGTGACCGAGACGGTTCCCGCCGCCGGCGTGTTCGCCGGGTACCGCGTCGCCCCCTACGGCACGCGCGAGTTCGACGTCATGCACCTGGCCTCGGCGGTGCTCGGGCAGGGGCAGGGCAGCCGCCTCTACCGCTCCCTGGTGGTCGACCGGCCCATCGCCGCCGACGACGGCGGCGCCGCCGCGGACCTTCTGCCCTTCCGCTACACCGACAGCCTGCTGCTGGTGAACATGCTCTCCCGGGACGGCGTGAGCGGCGACGAGCTGGAGGCCGCCATGCGCGAGGAGATCGCCAAGCTCGCTTCGGGCATCACCGAGGAGGAGCTCGACCGCGCCCGCGCCGTCCTGGAGCGCGACCACCTCCAGTCCATCTCCGGACCGGCTGGCCTGGCCGATGCCCTCGGCAGCGCCACCCAGCTTCTGGGCGACCCCGAGCTCGTCTTCACCTGGCCCGAGCGCTGGGCCGACATCACCGCCGAGGAGGTCCGGTCGGCGGTCGAGCGCCTGCTCGTCGACGACAACCTCCTCATCGTCCGCTTCGACCCCGAGACGGACGGGGAGCCGGCCGGCGGGGTTCCCGAGACAGCCGCGCCCTAGTCCGATTCCGTACGCCGCAGAAAGAGCCGCAGAGCCATGCCGCAGACCCGCCCGGACCTCGGTGCCCCAGCGTCCTACTCCTTCCCCAAGCCCCAGCGGATCACCGTCGGGGGCGGCCGCATCGTGGCCGTCGACCTCCCCGGCCAGCAGCTGGTCTCCCTTCGCCTCGTGCACACCCGCGGGGGCGCCGCCGAGCCCCTCGACGCGATGGGCGTCAGCGCGCTCACCGGCGAGGTCCTGGAGGACGGCCCCGAGGGCAACAGCTCCCTGGCCCCCGCGCTGGAGCGCCACGGGGCGGAGTGGATGTCCCGTGTCACCTGGGACGCCTTCATCACCGGTGTCGACGTGCCCGTCGCCCGCCTGAACGAGGCCGTGCGCCTGTTCGCCGACGCCGTGCGCCGCCCCGCACTGAACGCCGACGACGTCGTCCGCCGCCGCGACCAGCTTCTGGAGCGCTTCTGGCTGGAGGCCGCCTCAGCCTCGACCCTGGCCATGCGCAGCCTGGGCGGCCAACTGTTCACCGGACGCTACGCCACCCCGCTCGCCGGGGGGCCGGTGCGGCTCGCCGACGTCACCCCCGAGGCGGTGGCGCGCTTCCACGCTGATTCCCTCAGCTCGGTCGCCGGGACGCTCGTGATCGTCGGAGACCTGTCCGGGGTGGACCTGGAGGCCCTGGGCACGTCCGTGTTCGGGGACGCGCAGGCGGCCCCCGCCCCGGACACCGCCGAGCCCGCCCCGCCGCCCGGTGAGCTGCCCCGGGTCCTGGTGGTGGACCGTCCCGGTTCGGTGCAGTCGGCACTGGTCATCGCCCACCGGGCCCCGTCGCGCTCGCAGGTGGACATGCCGCGTGCGGACGGCGTCAGCGAGGTCCTGGGCGGTATGTTCACCTCCCGCCTCAACATGGAGCTGCGCGAGCGCCTGGGCTACACCTACGGCGCGGGTTCCCGGTTCGACCTGCGGCGCGACAGCGGTGTCTTCCTCGCCTCCACCCAGGTGGAGGCGGACACCACGGCGCACTCGATCACCTCGGCCCTGGAGCAGTTCGCCAAGCTCCGCGCCTCCGGGGTCACCGAGGAGGAACTGGAGTCGGTCCGCGAGTCCAACACCGTGGGGCTGCCCGTGGCCTACTCCACGGCCCGGGCCGTGGCGGGCGCGCTCGTCGACATCGTCGTCCACGACCTGCCCGACGACTACGTGGACCGCAATCGCGCCGGGTACGAGCGGCTCACCAAGGACGACCTCGACAGCGCGGCCGTGGAGTACCTGCGCCCGGACGAGGCCGTCGTGGTGGTCGTCGGCGACGCCGAGCGCCTGCGCGAGCCCCTCTCCTCCATCGGGGCGGGCCCGCTGGAGGTGCGCTCGCCCGAGAGCCTCTGGACCTGAGCGGGTCTTCCGTGTCCGGTGCCCCGGTCCCTCACGGGGCGCCGGACATAACGAAAACGGACCCAGTTTCCGCGTCTTCCGGGATCTACCTGCGTGTACTCGGCGCGAGACTGATATAACCAATGATCCGTGTACCTTCGTGGTGACAGCAACCGCAATGCTCCACAGGAGGCCGCCATGGCCGGTGAATGGACCCGTGGATAACCTTGTCCTCCCTAGACGACCCCCACATCCGGCGGCCCGACGAGTCGCCGAGTCCGGCGCGCCCGGAGGAGACCGTCATGGCTGCCCCAGAGCCTGAGGGACGGCTGCTCCAGGGGCGCTACCAGCTCACGTCGGAGATTGCCCGCGGCGGCGTGGGCACGGTCTGGCGTGCCACCGACCGCGTCATCGACCGCGAGGTCGCCGTCAAGGAGCTGCGCCTGCCCGACGACCTCACCAAGGCCGAACGGGAGTCCCTCCTCCAGCGGACCACCCGTGAGGCGCGTGTGGCCGGACGGCTCACCCACCCCGGCCTCGTCACCGTCCTGGACGTGGTGGACGAGGACGCGCGCCCGTGGATCATCATGGAGCTGGTCGAGGCCTCGACCCTGGAGGAGATCATCCAGTTGGGAGGGCCGCTCCCCTATCAGCGGGTGGCGGAGATCGGCCTCCAGCTGATCGACGCACTCCAGGTGGCGCATGCCGAGGGCATCGTCCACCGCGACGTCAAGCCCGACAACGTGATGATCAGCGAGTCCGGCCGGGTGGTGCTGACCGACTTCGGGCTGGCGGCGTGGAACGGCGAGTCCGCCCTGAGCCAGTCCGGGCGCATCATCGGGTCCCCGGCCTACATCCCGCCGGAGCGGGCCAAGGCCGGTCCGGTCGGTCCGGAGTCGGACCTGTGGTCCCTGGGCGCCACCCTGTACGCGGCGGTCGAGGGCCACCCGCCCTACGACCGCAAGGGCTACATCAAGATCCTGCGCCAGGAGCAGTTGGACGAGCCGGCCGAGGCGGCCAACGCCGGTCCGCTCGCCCCGGTCCTGGCGGGCCTGCTCAAGGTCGACCCCGACGCCCGTCTCAGCGCCGGCCACGCGGCCAAGATGCTGCGGATCGCGGCGCTGGCCCCCTGGGCCCCCGACCGTGCCCGGGAGGACGCCGGGGCCGAGGAGGCCGACGACGCCGGTGAAGGGGAGACCGAACGCGAATCGGCGCGGGAGCACTTCCGCGCCGGTGCCCACGCCCTGGCCGAGTCCATCAACGAGCGGCTGCGCAACCGTCCCGACGCCATGGACTCGTTCATGAGTTCGGTCCGCGAGTCCACCGACACCCTGGGGCTGACCCACGCGGGCCGACACGTGGAGAAGAGCGGTCGTCTTCCGGTGGTGGTCGGCACCGTCGTGGTGCTGGTGGGGGTCATGGTGGCGCTGGCGATCGTGCTCTGGGCCCTGATGGGCCGCTGAGCCCCGCAGCGGGGGTTTGGGGGTCGTCCCCCGGAAATGAGGTGGCGAGGCGACTCGGTGAGCGCGTTCGCGCGCGAACAGGGTCGTCTTGGAGTGCGGGGGTGTTCGAGGCCCTGCAGTCCGTGGGGTGAAGCCCCGCAGCGGGGGTTTGGGGGTCGTCCCCCGGAAATGAGGTGGCGAGGCGACTCGGTGAGCGCGTTCGCGCGCGAACAGGGTCGTCTTGGAGGCGAGTGGGGCCGGCGGGACTCGAACCCGCACTGTACAGCACCTAAAGCTGCCGTCTCCTGCCGATTGGACTACGGCCCCTATCGGGACAACTGTACCGGGACCGCAGGACCGCGGGGCCGGGTGTCCGGCCCCGGGCCATGGCGGGGCGCTCAGACACCCAGTTCGCGCCTGATCCGGGCGACGTGTCCGGTGGCCTTCACGTTGTAGAAGGCGCGGGTCACCCTGCGGTCGGTGCCGACGACGACGGTGGAACGGATGACGCCCTGCACGAGGCGGCCGTAGTTCTTCTTATCTCCGAAGGCTCCGTAGGCGCGCAGTGTCTCCTTCTCCGGGTCGCCGAGCAGGGGGAAGGTGAGCTCCTCCTTGTCGCGGAAGGCGGCGAGCCGGTCCGGGGTGTCGGGGGAGAGGCCCAGCACGGTGAAGCCCGCGGAGTCGAAGTCGCGGAGGTTGTCGCGGAAGTCGCAGGACTCCGTGGTGCACCCCGGAGTCATCGCGGCGGGGTAGAAGTACAGGACGACGTTCTTGCCGGTCTCCGCCAGTACCTCGCTGAGGGTGACGGGCTTGCCGTCGGCGTCGGGGAGGGTGAAGTCGGGTGCCTGGTCGCCGGGGGCCAGACGGATGGGCTCGCTCACGTGGTGTTCCTAACTCTGACTGACGGGGGCGGTCGGCCGCCTCGCGCCCCACCCTAACGACCGGGTGTCCGGTCGGCGGTGTGCGCGGCGTGTTTGGGTTGCGATTGCGGTTCGGTTCCTCCGGGACGCGGGAGCCAGGGCGTTCGTTCGCTACGCTGGGGCGCACCCGTGTTCTTCGACCGTGCGTAGGCCCGTACGGCGGGCGGACCGGAAGAAGAAAGAGCCGGAACACACCCGCTTTGTGCTTTGGAGCGATGGGCCACGATGGCTGGATTCACACTCGACGAGGTCAGGACCCGGACGCTCAAGGAGCGCGACTCCTGGTGGACGGTCTATCTCGTGGATCCGATCGCGATCCGCTTCGTGCTCCTGGCGGCGAACAGGACGTCGCTCACCCCCAACCAACTGACGGTGGCCGCGCTCTTCCTGGGGCTGGGCGCCGCGGTCTGCTTCGCGCTGGGCTACTGGCAGGCGCTGTTGCTGGGGGCGTTCCTGTACTACCTGTGCTTCCTCGTGGACTGTGTGGACGGCAAGCTGGCCAGGCTCACCGACAGCGAGTCGATCTTCGGGTCGTGGATGGACTACGTGTCCGACCGCTTCCGGGTGCTGGTGTGCGCGGTGGCCCTCATGGGCGGACAGTACGTTCTCATGACGGAGCGGGACCCCGAGTCCGCGCCTGTGGTGCTGGCCTGGCTGGCGCTGGTCGTGGTGTTCCTGGACATGCTGCGCTATCTGAACGCGCTCCAGGTCCACAAGGTGCGCCGGGAGATGCGCTCGCATCTGGCCGCGGCCCTGGAGCGGGCGCGCGCCACGCTGTCGATGCTGGAGCCTGAGGAGCGCGACGGCCCCTCCGGCGGTGCGCTGAGCGACGGCGGGGAACAGGCCGTCCTGCGGCACGGTATCGGTGTCCTGGAGGAGATCCTGCGCAGCCAGAACGAACGGGAGGCGCGCGACAACAGGGTGTCGGGGAAACAGCCCGACCTGACCCTGCCCAAAGTGGACCTGCACCAGGAGTTCCGCTCCCGTTTTCCCTGGTATCAGCGTTTCTGGTGGGCGTTGAACGGACACAGGGTCCGTACCCACCTGTTCAGCGGCATCGAATTCCAGATCGCGATGTTCGTGGTCGCGCCCGTGGCCGTGGCGGTGAGCGGGATGCCCGCCTTCCTGGGGTGGATCGCCGTGACGGCGGGTGTTTTGCTGCTCGTGTTCGAGATCGGCATCATCTATAAACTGTGGTTGTCCACGCGGGACTTCTTCCGTGTGGTTGACGGAATCGACGGCGCGTTGAGATTTTCCGGTCCGTCCGACGGCGCGGAGGAGACGGGCCCGGGTACCGGCCCGGACACGGGCCCGGACGCTTCGACGGAACGCCCCTGACTTCTAGGAAGGCAACCAATGACGGGAAGCGACACCGAACCGCGCCAGACCCCCGACCAGGTCCGGGACGAGATCAACCGTGAGCAGCGGCTGCTGGCCGAGACCCTCGACGCGCTGACCGACCGGGTCCGCCCGTCCTCCGTCGCGCGGCGCCAGATGGACCGGGTGCGTCGGCGGGGCTCCCGGATGGCCGACGGCGCGCGTGCGCTCGTGGGCAGGGGCCCGGAGCACGACGAGGTCCTCCACGCCGAGGTCGGGGAGGGGCTGCTGCTCAGGAGTGACGAGGAGCTGGTGGCCGCCTACGAGGAGTCGGAGCGGCGGCTTCCCCCGGAGGCGCTGATCCTCATCGCCGGTGTCGGCGCGGTCGTCGCCGTCGGCGTGGTGGCGTGGGCGCTGCGCCGCAGACAGGGGCTGTGAGCCCGGTTCGACGCGTGCGGGGGCCGGATCAGAGGAAGGTCCGGCCCTCGCCGCGGTAGGTCGGGACGGCCTCCACGTAGGTGCCCGTGTCGGAGTCGATCAGGTGCAGCACGGCGAAGCGCTCGCACAGCTCTCCCGCCTTGGCGTGGCGCATCCACACCCGGTCCCCGACCGACAGGTCCCGTGCGGCCTTGCCCGTCAGCGGGGTCTGGACCTCGCCGGCACCCTCGGCGGCGCTGTAGGACAGGTTCTCGGGCAGGTAGGGCACGGGCGGGCGGTACCGGTCCACCGGGCCGGAGGCGGGGTAGCCTCCGCCCAGTACCGTGGCCGTCCCCGGGGCGGGGCGGCGTACGACGGGCAGTGCGAACAGGGCCGCGGGGCGGCCGTCGAAGGCGCGGAAGTGGTCGAACAGGTGCGGGTGGTACAGCCCTGAGCCCGCGGCCAGTTCGGTGACGGCGCGTTCCCTGCCCGTGGTGTGCAGGCTGCCGGTGCCGCCCCCGTTGACGAAGCGGATGTCGGCGACCTCCCGGACGGCGTGGACGACGGCGGCTCTCCGTTGGGCCAGCTCGAGGGCGGAGGCCCGCTGGATTGTGCGCAGGAGCCGCCCGTAGAGGGGGCGTCCGGGGGGCGCGTCGCCGACTCCGGCGATCTGGCCCTCGTAGGCCATGATCCCGTCGAGTTCGAGTCCGGGGCGGTCGACGGTGGCGCGGGCGAGGGCGGCGGCCTGGGCCGGGGTCCGTACGGGGGAGCGGCGGGTGCCCATCCGCAGCCCCGGCCCGAGCGGCTGCCAACTGGTGTCGATGTCCAGGCACACCCGGATCGGTGGTGCGCCGGGGGCGTCGTCGGCCGCGGCGGCGATCATGTCCAGGTGAGCGGGGGAGTCCACCATGAGGGTGATGGAGCGCGCCGCCGCCGGGGCGCGCGCCAGCCGGGCGAGGGCGTCGGTGTCCGCGGTCGGGTAGGCCACGAGGATGTCGTCGCTGAGCGGCTCCCCGTCCGTGGCCAGCCAGAGGGCCTCGGGGAGGGTGAAGGCCATGATCCCGGCGTATCCGGGCAGGTCGAGGGCGGTCCGCAGGAGGGCCCGGCTGCGCAGCGACTTGCTGACGACCCGGACGGGCCGACCGTGGGCGCGCCGGGTGAGGGCGGCCGCGTTGGCGCGGAAGGCGGCCAGGTCCACGACGGCGAAGGGGGGCTGGAGGCCGCGTGTGGCGGACTCCAGGCGTGCGCGCTGAGTGGTCATGCGACCGAGCATGCCAGAACGTGAAGAGTGTTCATATCGCCGGGGCGGCAGGGGCTGTGGCGCGCGGTGCCCTTCGGGGCTGCCGCGGCCGACCCCTGGTCCCGCCTCGGCCTATATCCTGGGCATCATGGCTGTCCAAGCCGTTCCGATCCTGGAGTGGGCCCTTCATGAGTGAGCGCGAGTACGTCCTGACCCTTTCGTGCCCCGACAGCCGGGGTATCGTCGCCGCGGTGGCCAACCTGCTGTCCGACCACGGGTGCAACATCACCGAGAGTCAGCAGTACAGCGACCACTACACCGGCTGTTTCTTCCTGCGGATGCAGTTCGTGGTCGAGGAGGGGCCCGGCGGGGCCGTGGGTGAGGACGTTCTGCGCGGTGCCTTCGCCGCTCTGGCGGGCGACTTCGGGGGCTCCCCCGACCAGGTCGTGGAGTGGACCCTGCACGCCGTCGACGTCCGCCCGCGCATGATCGTCATGGTCTCCAAGTTCGGGCACTGCCTGAACGACCTGCTCTACCGGCACCGCAGCGGGCTGCTCGACATCGACATCGCCGCGGTCGTCTCCAACCACCCCGACCTGGAGTTCCTGGCCGACTCCTACGGTGTGGACTTCCACCACCTGCCGGTGACCGCCGAGACCAAGCCGGAGCAGGAGGCCCGTCTCCTGGAGCTGGTGGGCTCCTACGACGTGGACCTGGTCGTGCTGGCGCGGTACATGCAGGTGCTGACCGAGCGGCTGTGCGCCAAGATGTCCGGCCGGATCATCAACATCCACCACTCCTTCCTCCCGAGTTTCAAGGGTGCGCGCCCCTACCACCAGGCGCACAAGCGCGGGGTGAAGCTGATCGGGGCGACCGCCCACTACGTCACCGCCGACCTCGACGAGGGGCCGATCATCGACCAGCAGGTCTCCCGGGTCGACCACACCCACAGCCCGGAACAGCTCACGGCGATCGGCCGGGACCTGGAGTCGGTGGCCCTGGCACGCGCCGTCAACTGGCACGCCCAGCGCCGGGTCCTGCTGAACGGGCACAAGACGGTCGTCTTCGACTGAGGTCCGTGTGGGGCCGTCGGGGCCGGGGCGCCATCGGGCGCCCCGGCCCCGACTCTGTCGACCGGGAGTTTCGGACATACAAGTGTGTTTGAGGGGAAAGACCCTGGTCGTACCGCTCTTCCGTGGTTGGCGGTGCCAGTTGGAGGTGGATGGCAGTTTTATGACTGTCTCCACCTGGGAATATTACTTTTAGTTTCTTGATGACTACTAAGAGTGTGTATACGGTGTGGTGGGGATGAACCCCACCACAACGGATTTCGGTCCGACCGCATGGCGGGGCCGCGATCATAGGTTTCTGCACACAAGGGGGACCCGTGCCGGAGACGAGAACCGAGAGCAAGGTGCCCGGCGCACGCGAGGCGTCACGGGGTGAACAGGGGGCCTCGGCGGGGAGCGGCCACACGCACATCGCCGATGGCGTGGTGGCCAAGATCGCCGGGATGGCAGCGCGCGAGATCGGCGGCGTCCATGCCATGGGCGGTGGGAAGGCGCGCGCGGTCGGGGCCATGCGCGACGCGATGACGGGGGGCTCCGACGGGTCGGTGACACGCGGGGTCTCCGTCGAGGTGGGTGAGCGCCAGGCCGCCGTCGACATCGACCTCGTCGTCGAGTACGGCATCTCCATCCAGGACCTGGCCGGCTCGGTGCGCCGCAACGTCACCACAGCGGTGGAGCGGATGACCGGGCTGGAGGTCACCGAGATCAACATCAGGGTGGACGACATCCACCTGCCCGACGAGAGCGACGAGTCGGAGGGCGCGGACACGTCGGCACCGCGGGTCCGGTAGCGGTGGCCGACCACGACACCCGAGAGGAGGTCGCCCGGCGCCTGGCCGAGGCGGCCTCGGGCTTCCCCGACGTCGTGGAACTGTCCGCGGGGTCGTTCGGGACGATCAGCACCCCGGCCAGGGGCGGCGTCGTGCGAGGCGTCGCGGTCCGCCAGGCCGGTGTGGAGGTTGGGCTCGTGGTGCGTTTCGGGCGGCCGATCCCGGCCATCGCCGAGGACGTCCGCTACGGACTGGCCCCGCTCGCCGGCGGCCAGCCGGTCCACGTGTTCGTGGAGGACGTGGTCGCCGGGCTGGGCGGCGGTTGAGGCTTCGTTGGTACTGGGCACGAGAGGGGGAGGCCATGTGGTCCATCGTGGGGTTGTCGTTCGGTACGGTCCTTGGTCTGGCCGCGGCGTTCGGGGGGTTCGTCGCCTTCGCGCTGGTGCTGGTCCTGGGGGCCGCGGGCTTCGTCGCGGGCCGGGCGATGGAGGGCGAGATCGACCTCGCCCAAGTGTTCACCCGGCGCTCGGCGTAGGGGTGCGGCGGTGACGACGACACGGATCGGATCGCTCCCCCGGCAGAGGAGCGCGGAGCCGCCGTGGGCGGCGGGTGGAGCCGAGCCCCCGCGCGACCCCGGAGGGAGCATCACCGTCGAGCCGAGGGTGGTGGAGAAGGTGGCCGTCCAGGCGGTTCGCGAGGTGCCCGACGCCGGACCCGCCCGTTCGCGTGGGGCCCGGGCCCGGATGAGCGGCGGCGGCGTCACGGTGCGGCTGAGGATCGTGGTGCGCTACCCGGTGCCGGCGGGTGAGGTCGCCGACAGGGTGCGCGCCCGTGTCAGGGAACGGGTCGAGTGGGTCACCGGGGGCCGGGTCCACTACGTCGACATCGAGATCGCGGAGTTGGTGCGCTGAGATGACCACCGTGGAAGAGGTGCTGGGCCGTCCCGACCAGGGGGCCGACCGCCGGGCGAAGCGCGTGGCGATCCACACGTTCCGCCCCCGGCGGTCTTGGCCCGCCGTGGCCACCGCGACGGTGGTCCTGCTCCTGGCCGTGCTGTCGGCCGCCGAAGTGATCTCCGCCCTTGCGGGCACGCCGTTGCGCGTGCTGCCCGTCGAGGCCGCGGCCGACTACGCCGCGGCCACCACGTGGTCGCAGCCGTCGGTACAGGTCGCCTCCGGGGTGCTGGCCCTGATCGGTCTGGCCCTGATCGCCCTGGCTCTGGCCCCCGGCACCGGCCGGTGGACCGCGCTGCGCACCGACGACCCGGCCCTGGTGGTCGGGCTGACCCGGTCGGCGCTGCGCCGGACGGTGGCCTCCGCGGCGCGGGAGGTCGGCGGGGTCGACAGTGCGGACGTCGTGGTCCGGGGGCAGCGGATCAGGGTGTACGTACGCACACGGATGCCCGACTGGGGCGGCCTCCCGGCAGAGGTGACGGCCGCCGTGGAGCGCCGTCTGGAGGAGTTGGCACCGCTGCGCAGTATGCGGATCGCCACGGACGTGCGGCACGCGGAGGACTGACATGGGGCGGGACATGAGTCGCAGGTCGGCCCGGGGCAACCGTCTGGGTCTGGTCGTCGTGGGCGGACTCCTGCTCGCCTTGGGCCTGGTCGCGCTGGCAGCCGGGCGCGGGCTCCTGGGGCCGGAGGTCGCGCGGGACACCCTTGCCGGAGCGTGGACGGGGGGTGTGCTGGAACAGCGGTGGATGCCCTACGCCGCGGTCGCGGTCGCGCTCCTCGCGGGTTTCCTTGCGCTGCGGTGGCTCCTGTTGCAGGGGATGAACGACACCGTGGGCAGGGTGGTGCTCGACGGCCGGGGCGACGGGCGGGTGGAGATGAGCGAGGGCGTGGCGCGCGGTGCCCTCGAACGGGAGGTCTCCGACTATCCGGGCGTGCGCCGGGCCCGGGCGCGTCTGACCGAGTCCGGAAACGCGCCCCACCTGCGGCTGGCGCTGACCCTGGAGGAGGACGCCGACGTCACGGCGGTGTGGGAGCGCGTGAGCGCCGAGGCGCTGGCCAACCTGCGCCACGCCCTGGGGCTGGGGCGCATCCCCGCGGTGGTGCGGATGTCGATGGCGGCCCCCGTGCGGGCCCCGCGCCGCGAACTGGCCTGACCCTCAGGCCGTGCCGGGGTGTGCGCGCCGTGTCTCCCTCACCGCGAGCTTTTCTGCATTGTGTACACAGAGAACTCTGGGTGCTCTGTAGTCATGACTGAGACGCTTTCCTCCCGTGAGTTCCGGGCGCACCTGGCCGAAGCCATCGATCGGGCCAAGGCGGGTGAATCGACTGTGGTCACCAGAAACGGCAGGGCTGTGGGGGCCTTCGTGCCGATGGAGGTTCTCGAACGGGCCAGACGCCGCGACGAAGGGGAGTTGCGGCGGCTCATCGAGGAACGCCGCGACTCCCCGACGGTACCCATGACCGAGGTGATGGCTGAGACGTTGGGACGTGATGAGTAAGTACGTCACGGTCTTCAAGGTCGAGGCTCAGGCCGAACTCCGTAAGATCCCCCGTGAACAGGCCATGGCGATTCTGCGCAAGCTCGCAGAACTGGAGTCCGGTCCCTTCGCGTTCGGCACCGCTGCACTTGTGGGGGTCGCAGGGCACCGCCGGCTCCGGGTGGGGGACTACCGGGTGGTCTACACCGTCGAACGGGGGCGTCTGGTCATCGTCGTCGTTCATGTGGACCATCGTTCGACCGTCGACGACTGACGGAAGGGCTGGTTCCGTCGTTTCCGTGGACAGCAACCGCCGTGGTCACCGGGGCTCGCGGTGCTCTCAGGGGGGCGGGGCGGTGCCGCGGACCTGCCCCTCGACCAGGAGGAGCTCGGGGACCCGGTCCAGGTACCGGACCCCGGAGGCCGCCTCGGTGCTGATCCAGGACAGGATCCGGTAGATCGTGTCGTGGTCCGCCTTCAGGTGGCGGTGGTGGATGGGCTCGTGGTGCATGATCCGGTTGCGGAACGTGCGCAGGTAGTCCAGCTCCCGGTGCAGGTCGGCACGCGGGCCGCGGTAGTGGGGGAAGGCGCGGTGCAGGACCGCGCGCCACAGGGTGCGGTCGTACTGGGCGACCAGGAGGAAGGCCCAGAACCCGAAGGACAGTTCGGTGACGATGTCGTCCGGCGCGGCGGGGGAGCCCCGTTTGCGGCAGTTGCGCTCGGCCTTGGCCACGAGCCGGGCGCTCTCGCGGTGCAGCGGCGCCTCCCGCCACCAGTCGGCGCGGTCGAAGTGCTCGGAGAGCCGGTCGTGCACGGAGTTGCGCAGGGCCAGTTCGAGGACGTGCAGGGGCTGGTAGAACGCGGAGGAGACGGCGACGTTCCAGTGGTACAGCTCGGCGGCCCGGGTGGTGTCCCCGTCGCAGACGGCGATGTAGGGGGCCAGGCGCGGTCGCGAGTAGACGGTGTACATCCACCCCGGCATGCCGTCGCTCAACGGGGCCTCCTGGCGTCTCGTCCGCGGTTCGGGGCTGTTCGCGTCGGAGACCGCATGGTACCGTCGGAGACGTACGCCCCGGGCCGCCTCTGCACAGCGCACGCCACCCGGGGCACAGCTTTGTCCGGACCCGTCCGGCGGCGCGGGACGCTCGTGCGCCCCGCGCGGGACTACAGGTTCGGGTACAGCGGGTGCTCGGCGGTCAGCGCCTTGACGCGTCCGCGCAGGGACTCGGCGTCGAACTCCGGCTTGAGCGCCTCGGCGATGATGTCCGCGACCTCGGTGAAGTCCTTCTCCCCGAACCCGCGGGTGGCCAGCGCGGGTGTGCCGATACGCAGGCCCGAGGTGACCATGGGCGGCCGCGGGTCGTTGGGCACCGCGTTCCGGTTGACCGTGATCCCCACACCGTGCAGCCGGTCCTCGGCCTCTTGGCCGTTGATCTCGGAGTTCACCAGGTCCACCAGGACCAGGTGTACGTCCGTGCCGCCGGTGAGCACCTTGACGCCCGCCTCGGCCAGGTCGGGCCGGGTGAGGCGGTCGGCGAGGATGCGGGCGCCCGCCACGGTGCGCTGCTGGCGCTCGGCGAACTCCTTGCCCGCGGCGACCTTGAACGCCACGGCCTTGGCGGCGATCACGTGCTCCAGCGGGCCGCCCTGCATGCCCGGGAACACCGCCGAGTTGATCTTCTTGCCCAGCGCGGCCTTGGACAGGATCATGCCGCCGCGCGGGCCGCCCAGGGTCTTGTGGGTGGTGGTGGTGACCACGTCCGCCAGCGGTACCGGGTTGGGGTGTAGCCCCGCAGCGACCAGTCCGGCGAAGTGTGCCATGTCCACCATCAGCAGCGCGCCCGCCTCGTCAGCGATCTCGCGGAACCGGGCGAAGTCCAGATGGCGCGGGTAGGCCGACCAGCCCGCGATGATCATCTTGGGCCGGTGCTCCTTGGCCAGGGCCGCGACCTCGTCGTAGTCGACCGTGCCGTCCTCCTCACGCACGTGGTAGGCGACGGCGTTGAGGATCTTGCCGGAGTAGTTGATGCGCATGCCGTGGGTCAAGTGCCCGCCGTGCGCCAGGTCCAGGCCCAGGACCGTGTCGCCGGGCTTGAGCAGGGCGAAGTACACGGCGGTGTTGGCCTGGGCCCCCGAGTGGGGCTGCACGTTGGCGTGCTCGGCGCCGAACAGGTCCTTGGCGCGCTCGATCGCCAGGCGCTCGACGACGTCGACGTGCTCGCAGCCGCCGTAGTAGCGGCGGCCGGGGTAGCCCTCCGCGTACTTGTTGGTCAGGACCGTGCCCTGCGCCTCGAGGACCGCCTGGGGGGCGAAGTTCTCCGAGGCGATCATCTCGAGCGTGTCGCGCTGGCGCGCCAGCTCGGCGTCGACCGCGGCCGACACCTCCGGGTCCAGCTCGCTCAGGCTCCGGTTGAGCGGGGCATTGTCGGTAGCCATCGGTGGCCTACTCCTCGTCCTTGGTCATCTGCTCGTACTCCTGTGCGGAGAGCAGGTCGGTGGGTTCTGCGAAGACACGGGCCTGGAACAGCCATCCGTCTCCGTAGGGGGCCTGGTTGATCGTCTCAGGTGCGCTCTCCAGCGCCGCGTTGACCTCGGTGATCTCGCCGCTCACCGGCGAGTACACCTCGCTGACGGACTTGGTGGACTCCACCTCGCCGCAGGGCGCTCCTGCGGTCACCTCGGTACCCGGTTCGGGGAGGTCGACGAAGACGACGTCCCCCAGCGCGTCGGCGGCGTAGGCCGTGACCCCGACCGTGGCGATGTCGCCCTCGACCAGGACCCACTCGTGGTCGGCGGTGTAACCCAGATTCGTGGGAACGCTCACTTCGGCTCTCCTTGGAATGTGTTGTGCGTCGTCCGTGCGGTGCGCCGCTCTACGCCGACCGCTTGTAGAACGGGAGTTCGACGACGTCGACCTCCTCGGCGCGCCCCCGCACGTCCACGGAGAACGTGCCGGTGGCGGTGTCGAGGTCACCGTCCACGTAGGCCATGGCGATGGGGCGGCTCAGTGTGGGGGAGGGGGCGCCGCTGGTGACGGTGCCCACGGCCGTGCCGTCGCGCAGTACCTCCTGGCCCCGGCGCAGGGGGCGGCGGCCGCGGGAGGCCAGGCCGATGAGGCGGCGCTCCCGGGAGGTGAGCGCGGCTGCCTCCAGGGCGGCGCGGCCGACGAAGTCACCGGGCTTGTCGAACGTGACGACGCGGCCCAGGCCGGCGTCGAAGGGGGTGAGGTCGGCAGTGAGCTCCTGCCCGTACAGGGGCATGCCTGCCTCCAGGCGCAGGGTGTCGCGGGCGGAGAGGCCCGCCGGCACCAGGCCCTGCCCGGCGCCCGACTCCATGAGCGCGCGCCAGAGGGCGGGGGCCCCGTCGGCGGGGCGCACGAAGATCTCGAACCCGTCCTCGCCGGTGTAGCCGGTGCGGGCGAGGAGGACGGGGTGGTCGGCGACGGTGTGCTCGTAGCCCGCGTAGTAGCGGATTGCACCGAGCTCGGCGTCGGTGAGCGGGGCGAGGACGTCCACCGCGCGGGGCCCCTGCACGGCGATCAGCGCGTGGTCGGCGGACTCGTCGGTGACCTGTGCGTCGAAGGTCTCGGCGCGTTCGGCCAGGGCACCGGCAACCGTCGCGGTGTTGGCGGCGTTGGCCACGACGAGGTACTCCTCGCCGCCCAGGCGGTAGACGATGAGGTCGTCCAGGACACCGCCGTCGGCGGAGGTGATCATGGTGTAGCGGGCACGGCCGACCTTCACCTTGGACAGGTGGCCGACCAGCGCGTAGTCCAGGGCCAGGTCCGCCTCGGGGCCGCTTACGCGGATCTCGCCCATGTGCGAGAGGTCGAACAGGCCCGCCGCCCGGCGCACCGCCCGGTGCTCGGCGGTCTCGCTGCCGTAGCGCAGCGGCATCAGCCATCCGGCGAAGTCGACCAGGGTGGCGCCTGCCTGTTCGTGGATCTCGCGCAGCGCCGTGGCGCGCGGCGCGGAGGCGGGTTCTGACATGGGCACTCCCGAGAGGAGGGGCTTGGTGTCGTGTGCGGCGTTGCCATCCTCCCCCTCCGCCGCCGGTGCCTGAGAGTTTCACCGCGCGGTCGGCGTGGTCCCGCCCCGGTGCTCTCCGGGAGCGGTCCGCCGCAGTCGCGGGAGGGGGCGGTGCGCCCGGCGGTCGGCGTGGTCCGCGGCTTCGCGCGGGTCCGGCAACGCCCTCAGCCTAGCAGCGGCCGCGGACGGTGCCCGGGAGCGGTCGCGGCAACCGGCCCGTGGATTTGCGCCTACGGCGGGTTCGGGGGCGTTATCGTGGGCGAGACGAGCCGTGGAGCCGCCGTTCGAAAGTGGGAGAACAGTGCCCCGTGCAGCCGTACTGACCGCCGGGTGCGTCCTGGTCCTGACCACCGCCACCGCGTGCGGGCCGAGCGAGACCGGCGCGGCCGACCGCGTCCGCACCGAGGCGCTCCCCGCCGAGCGCGTGGGCGGGGACGTCCCCGCGGCCGAACGTGAGGATCTGGAGGCGATGTTCGAGCGGGCGGGCGTGGAGGGCACCTTCGTCCTCTACGACACCGAACGGAGCCGGGCTACGGTCGTCGCCCCCGAACAGGCCCAGCGCCGTGCCGTGCCCGCCTCGACGTTCAAGCTGGTCAACTCGCTGATCGCCCTTCAGACGGGGGCGGTCACCGACGTCGACGAGGTGATCCCCTACGGCGGCGGGCCCCAGCCGGTCCCCGCCTGGGAGCGGGACATGAGCATGCGCGAGGCGCTGCCGGCCTCCAACGTGCCCGTGTACCAGGAGATCGCCCGCCGGATCGGCCACGACCGGATGGCCGCCTGGGTGGACCGGTTCGGCTACGGCGGCCGGGACGTGGGCGGCACGGACGCGGTGGACCGCTTCTGGCTGGAGGGGCCGTTGGAGATCTCGGCGATGGATCAGGTGGCGTTTCTGGCCGGCCTGGCCCGCGCCGAGCTTCCGGTGGACGTCGAGCACCAGCGTGCGGTGCGTGAGATCGCCGTGCACGAGAGAACCGACGACTACGTACTGGTCGCCAAGACCGGTTGGGGCGCGGACATGGACCCGGCCCCCGGGTGGTGGGTCGGCTGGGTGGAACGCGGCACGGAGCTGCACACGTTCGCACTGCGCATCGACGTGGCGCAGGACGCGGACGTGCAACTGCGCGAGCCGCTCGGCCGCGAACTACTCGTCGCGCTGGAGGTCCTGCCCGCTGAGGCGCTCACCGCGTGAGGGCCGGGGACCGGCCGAGGCGGCCGGTCCCCGGGGCCGCTCCTATGCCTGCTTGCGGCGCTGTTGCACCGACTCGGCCAGTTCGGCGAGCACCCGCTCGGTGGTCTCCCAGCCCATGCACTTGTCGGTGATGGACTGCCCGTAGGTGAGGGCGGCCGGGTCGCCGAGCTTCTGGGCGCCCTCCACGAGGAAGCTCTCCAGCATGACGCCGACGATGCCCCGCTGGCCCTCGGCGATCTGCGCACCGATGGCGGCGGCCACGCCTGGCTGGCGGGTGTGGTCCTTGCCGCTGTTGGCGTGGCTGGCGTCGATCATCAGGCGGCGCTCCAGCCCCGCTCCGGCGATGACGTCCAGGGCCTCGTTGACCGGACCGGCCCCGAAGTTGGGCCCCTTGCGGCCGCCGCGCAGGATGACGTGGCAGTCCGGGTTCCCGTCGGTGACGACGACGGACCCGGACCCGGCCGGGTCCACCCCGAAGAAGGTGTGCGAGGCGGCTGCGGCACCGACGGCGTCGACCGCCACCTGCACGTCGCCGTCGGTGCCGTTCTTGAAGCCCACCGGGGTGCTCAGGCCGCTGCTCAGTTGGCGGTGTACCTGGGACTCGGTGGTCCGGGCGCCGATGGCCCCCCACGTCACGGCGTCGGCGATGTACTGGGGGGTGATCGGGTCGAGGAACTCGGTGCCGGCCGGCAGCCCCAGCGCGTTGATGTCCAGCAGCAGCTTGCGGGCGGTGCGCAGCCCGCGGTGCACGTCGTAGGTGTCGTCCAGGGCCGGGTCGTTGATCAGGCCCTTCCAGCCCACGGTGGTGCGCGGCTTCTCGAAGTACACGCGCATGACCACGCACAGGTCGTCGCGTACGGAGGGCACGAGTTCGACCAGCCGGTGGGCGTAGTCCATCGCCGACGCGGTGTCGTGCACCGAGCAGGGGCCGACGACGACCAGGAGCCGGTCGTCCTCGCCGTCGATCACGCGCTTGACCTCGGCGCGGGAGGACGAGACGAGGGCGGCCTGCCCGGCGCTCAGCGGCAGTTCGGCGATCAGGTCACGGGGCGCGATGAGCGGTTGGTAGCTGGCCACCCGGGTGTCGTTGGTGTTGGGCATCGTGCTTCCTCAGGTCCCGTCTGTCGGTGCTGGATGTCGCCACGGAGAACAGTAGTGCGGACGGGCCGGGGCGCGACGGGAGGCGCGGGTTTCCCGTACCGGGACCGTGCGGCGGACCGGCACGCATCCGGATGCCGGCGTCCCATCGTGTCAGAGGCGCTTCTTCCGGGTGGCGGTACCCCGCGGAGCGGGGTCAGCCCTTCAGACCGGGGAGGTCCTCCTCCCAGAACTCGCACGGGTTGCGCGCGCCGTCCGCCATGGTGCCGCGCTCGGCCTCGGCCTGGCGTAGCCTCGTGCGGCTGATCTTACCCGAGGAGCTTCTGGGGAGTTCGGCGAACTCCAGGCGGCGCACCCTCATGTGGGGCGAGAGGTGCTCGCGGGCGTAGGCGAGGATGGTGCGGGCCGTGTCGGCGTCCGGAGGCACCCCGTCGGTGAGGACGATGAAGGCCTTGGCGACGGACAGGCGCAGCGGGTCGGGGGAGGGGACGACGGCCGCCTCGCGGACGTACTCGTGCTCGATGAGTGTGTTCTCTATCTCGAATGGTGAGACGCGATAGTTCGACGCCTTGAAGACGTCGTCGGTTCGGCCGACATAGGTGAGGCGGCCGTCGGGGCCGCGTGTGGCGATGTCGCCGGTGCGGTAGAAGTCGCCCTGCTCCTCCTTGCGCGGCGCGTCCGAGCCGTCGGCGTAGCCGGCCATCATCCCGGCCGGGGCCCCCGAGAGGTCCACACAGATCTCGCCGGAGTCGGTCGGCTCACCGCTGTCCTGTTCGAGGAGTTCGATGTCGTATCCGGGCATCGGCAGGCCCATCGATCCCGGTGTGACCGGCTGCCCGGGGGCGTTGCCGATGAGCAGGGTCGTCTCCGTCTGTCCGAAGCCGTCGCGGACCGTGACGCCCCAGGCGTCGCGCACCCGGTCGACCAGGTCGGAGGGGAGCGGCTCGCCGGCCGCGACCGCCTCGCGCACACGGACCGTCCGCGACGCCAGACCGGTCCGGACGAGCGCCCGCCACACCATCGGGGGAGCGCACATCGTGGTCACGCCGCAGCGCTCGATCTCGTCCAGCAGCAGTTCGGCGTCCAGGCCGCTCTGGTTGACGACGAGGACGGTCGCCTCGGCGTTCCAGGGGGCGAACATGCTGCCGTAGGCGTGCTTGGCCCACCCCGGAGGGGAGACGTTCAGGTGGATGTCGGCAGGCTGGACGCCCAGCCAGAACATGGTCGACAGGTGTCCCACGGGGTAGGACCGCTGCGTGTGCGTCACCGGTTTGGGCAGGGCGGTGGTCCCGGAGGTGAAGTACAGCAGCAGGGGGTCGTCGGGGTCGGTGGCGTGCGGCGGCGCGAAATCCAGGGCGGCGTGCTCGGAGTCGGGGTAACTCAGCCACCCGTCCATGTAGCCCACGCACACACGGGTCCAGTGCCCCTCGAAGGCCTCGAACCGCTTCGTGTCGTCGGGGGTGCACACCACGTGTGCGACGGCGCCCCGCTCCAGGCGGTCGGCCAGATCGCCGTCGGTCAGGGCCGGGGGGGTGGGCGTCACCACGGCGCCCAGTTTCACGGCGGCGAGCAGGGTCTCCCACAGCTCCACCTGGTTGCCGAGCATGAGCATGATCCGGTCGCCGGGGCGTACCCCCTGGCCGATCAGCCAGTTCGCCACCTGGGAGGAGCGCTCGGACAGGTGCCGGTAGGTGTACTTGGCCTCCTCGCCGTTCTCCTCCACGATCCACAGGGCCGTCCGGTCGGGAATGGTCTCGCCCAGGGGGTCGAAGTAGTCCAGGGCCCAGTTGAACCTGTCGGATGAGGGCCAGGCGAACTCCCGGTGCGCCCGTGCCCGGTCCTCGCGGTGGCGCAGCAGCAGGTCGCGCGCGGCCCTGAACTCCTCCGCGCCCTCGGCGTCCCTGTCCTTGGACATCATCGGCGACCTCCGGTCCGGGGACGGCGGTGTGAACCGGGCCGTCCGGGTACCCCGTCCCGCCGGGACGGGAGAAACGGTTGTGCCTGGTGTGTTCTACCCGCTGAAGGCGCGGCCGACGCCTCCTCCGGCCGGGCCCGCCGCCCCCTAGGATGGTCGCCATGGAGGAGGAACTGAGCGGAGACCGGGGCACCTGGTGGGCGGACGGGGCCGGTCCCGGTTCGGCTCCGGGAGGAGGGTCCCGCACCTGTGCGGGGCGCCCGGTGGTTTCTCGCCCCCCTGGGAGGCGGTGCGCGAGGTCGGGTTCGACCGGGGCGACCGCGAACACGGGTGGTGCCTGCGCCCGGCCGGGGGCGTCGACCCCTGCGCGCAGGCCGCCGCGGGGGGCGTCCGACACCACGCCCCCGGTGCTCACCGGCCCCGACAACGGGGAACCCCTCGCCGAGTGCTTCTCCGACAGGCTCCGTTCGTGGGCCGAACCGTCCCCGGGGCGGCGGCCGCGAACCCGATCCGCGCACGGTACGCCTCGGGCTGGTCGCCCCTACGCCCCTCAAGACGCGCACGGCCGAGTTCGACGCGACCCGGGCGCGGATCGGATCTGAACCCCCCGTACAGCCGCCGGGACCCGCCCGGAACCACACCCAGGACAGGAGAGGTGGCACGCCTTGCGCACTCCGTACCCGCCCATCGAGCCCTACGAGACGGGGATGCTCGACGTCGGCGACGGCGACAGCGTCTACTGGGAGCTCAGCGGCAACCCCGAGGGCAAGCCGGTGGTCTTCCTCCACGGCGGTCCCGGCGGCGGCTGCACCCCGGCCCACCGGCGGCTGTTCGATCCCGAGCGGTACCGCATCCTACTGTTCGACCAGCGCAACTGCGGGCGGTCCACGCCCCACGCGAGCGCGATGGACACCGACCTGTCCGCGAACACCACGTGGGCACTGGTGGCCGACATCGAACGTCTGCGCGCGATGGTCGGCGTGGAGCGCTGGCAGGTGTTCGGTGGCTCCTGGGGAAGCTGCCTGGCCCTGGCCTATGCCCAGCGGCACCCCGAACGGGTCACCGAACTCGTCCTGCGCGGCGTCTTCACCCTGCGTGAGAAGGAGCTGCGCTGGTTCTACCAGCACGGCGCCTCCATGATGTTCCCCGACCTGTGGGAGTCCTACCTCGCTCCCATTCCCGAGGAGGAGCGGGGCGACCTCATCGCCGCCTACGCGCGCCGTCTGGGCGACCCCGACCGCGGGGTTCGGCTGGCCGCCGCCCGGGCGTGGAGCGTGTGGGAGGGGTCGACGGTCACCTTGCTGCCGGACGAGGGCATCCGGTCCCAGCACGCCGGAGAGGACTACGCGCTCGCCTTCGCCCGGATCGAGAACCACTACTTCTCCCACCGGGGCTTCCTCGAACCGGATCAGCTCATCGACGGCGCCGGGCGTCTGCGGGACATCCCCGGCGTGATCGTGCAGGGCCGCTACGACGTGTGTACCCCGGTCCAGACCGCCTACGAGCTGCACCGGGCCTGGCCGGAGGCGGAGTTCCACATCGTCGGCGACGCCGGTCACGCCTACTCTGAACCGGGCATCCTGGACCGGCTCATCGAGGCGACCGACCGCTTCGCCGGGAAGTAGGGGCCGCCACGGCCCTGCGCCCGGGCCTCAGCGGGCGCCGCCGACGGCGGCCAGGGCCTCTTCCCAGGGGGTGGGCCGCTCCAGCAGGGGGCGGTAACGCATGGTGCGCGGGGTGGAGCGCAGCCCCAGGATCCCGGTGAGGAGGCCGCCGCGGCCTAGGAAGGCGACGAACTTGCGGTCCTCGGGGCGGCCGTGCACGAACGCGGCCCGGTCGGCGGGCGCCCCCTGGCCCAGCAACTGGACCTTCATGCCGTACTGGTCCGACCAGAAGTAGGGCACTGGGGCGAAGGGCGTGCGCCCCTCGCCCGCGAGGAGGTTGCGCGCCGCGGCCTCGGCCTGCTCACTGGCGTTGGTCCAGTGCTCCAAACGGAGGCGGCCCCCGTAGCGGGGGTGCGGCCAATTGGCCAGGTCTCCCGCTGCGTAGACGTTCGGCACCGACGCGGCCGCGTACTCGTCGCAGGCCACCGATCCGTCGGCGAGCAGGTCCACGCCGGAGCCGCGCAGCCACTCCGTGTTCAGGTGCACGCCCATCCCGGCGACCACGAGCGAGGCCTCGATGGCGGTGCCGTCGGCCAGTCGGACGCGCTCGACCCGCCGGTGGCCCTCGAACCCGGTCACGCCGGTGCCCAGTCGCACGTCCACGCCGTTCTCGCGGTGCAGGTCGGTGAGGATCCGGCCGATCCGCGGATCGACCACCCGGGTCAGCGGTGTGGCCGCCGCCTCGACCAGGGTCACCTCCATGCCCACGGCGCGGGCGCTGGCCGCCACCTCCGCGCCGACGAACCCGGCGCCCACGACCACGGCGTGCCCGCCGGGGGCGAGGGCCGCCCGCACGGCCTCGGCGTCGTCGAGGGTGCGTAGGACGTGGACGCCGTCGAGGTCGGTGTCCGGCCGCCGGGCCCGGGCGCCGCTGGCCACGATGAGCCCGTCGTAGCCCACTTCCTCGGCGGTGCCGCCGGTGCCGGTCACGGTGACCCGGCGCCTTCGCGTGTCGAGCCCGGTGGCCCGGGCGCCCAGGCGCAGGTCCAGGCCGAGGGCGTCCACGGCGGCGTCGTCGCGCAGCCGCAGGGCGCGGTGCCCGGCCAGAGGGGCGGGGCCGTCCTCGGCGGTGCCCATGCCGACCCCGGTCAGTGCCTCCTTGGACAGCGGCGGGCGCGAGTAGGGGCGGTGGGGCTCGTCGCCGATCAGGGTGATCCGCCCGTCGAAGCCGTTCTCGCGCAGGGCCTCGGCCGCGTGGAGGCCCGCCATTCCGGCGCCGACGATGACGATGTCGTTGAGGGTGTGCCGCACGTGTCGTGGTGCCCTTTCCGGGGGTCGCGTCGGTGGTTCACAGGGGGCGGACCGCGCCGACGGGCGCTCCGCCCCCGTGGACGCGGGCGCGCAGCCTGTCACGGACGGGGGAGACGTCCGCGCCGACGGTACGCAGGGCGTCGAGGGCGACCAGGGCGCGTGCCCGCCCCTCGGCGTCGCCGTCGCTGATCTTGACGGCGGCGGCCTCCCCGGTGGGGGCGACGAGGACCTGGACGCCCTCGGCCCCGATCTTGGCCACCATACCGGGCATGAGGGTCATGAGTTCGGTGTCGGTCCGGTCGGTACCCGCCACGTCTCCGGGGTGGGCGCTCATGGCGTCGACCACGCGCCGCTGCGGGGTGCCCTCGGGCGAGGAGCGCATGCGCCACAGGCCGCGGGCGAGTCCGGCCAGGGAGAGAGCGAACTGGGGTGCGCCGCAGCCGTCCACGGCGGTGTGCGCGACAGGTTCGCCGGCCATCTCCTCGGTGGTCTCGCGCACGAGGACCTGGAGGGGGTGTCCGGGGGAGGTGTAGGTGTCGGTGTCCCATCCCCGCGCCCTACACGCCGCGAGCATGCCCGCGTGCTTGCCGGAGCAGTTCATGAGCAGGCGGTGGGGGGCGCGGCCCGCGCGCAGGAACGCCTCCCGTGCGGCCCGGCCCAGGGGGGCGTCCTCGGGGCAGTGCAGGGCGTCGGGGGTCAGGCCGGCCCGCTCCAGGATGCTCCGTGCCCTGTCCGCGTGGACGTCCTCGCCACTGTGGCTGCCTGCGGCGAGCGCCAGATCGGCCCCCTCCAGGGGCGCGCCCGCGCGCAGCATGGCCAGCGCCTGGAACGGCTTGGCCGCGGAGCGCGGGAACATCGGCTGGTGGACGGGGCCGCGGGCGTGGGCGATCCCACCCGTGGCGGAGAGCGCGACGACCGCTCCGTAGTGGACGCTCTCCCGCATTCCGGAGCGCGTCACCTCCGCGAGGGGCACGTATTCCGGGGGCGGGAGCGTGGGAACCTGGGGCATGCGGGCTCTCCTGCGTCTCGCACCGTTCGGGCGAGATATATGTCGGTCTTTTTGCGGGCATCGCAGAGAACGCCAATGAATAAGCTTTTCTTCCAATTATGTGATGTTGTTGACCACTTTGTAGGGTCTGCTCGGCGCTGCCGCCCCGGAGGATACGTCGCAGGTGCGCAGTAGTGTCGGTGCGGACGTGCGGCGACAAGGAAGAGGAAGCGGTGCTCGTGATGGGAACGCTGCGAAGGGGCGCGCTGACCCGCAGACGGGTCGGCCTGCGGGCGGCGGACCTGGAGTACGCGGTGCTCGACGTGGAGACCACCGGCCTGGACCCGCGCACGGGTGCCCGCGTGGTCGAGGTGGGTGTCGTCCGGGTCCGCGGCGACGGCACCCCGGTCGAGGAGTTCAGCACCCTGGTGGACCCGCGCACCGAGGTCCGGGGGCGCGAGTTCCACGGCATCGGCGACGGCGACACCGTCGGAGCGCCCACCGCGGCGCAGCTCGCGGCGAAGCTGGCCGAACTTTTCTCCGGGGCCGTGGTGGTCGGGCACAACCTGGACTTCGAGGAGCGCTTCCTGGCCTCGGAGTTCGTTCCCCAGGGCCTGCCTCGCGGCCAGTCCGGGCTGTGCACGCTGCGCACCCTGCGCTCCCAGCTCGATCTGGCGCGCTACTCGCTGGCCCGGGCCTCCCACGACCTCAGCGGTGACTGGCCGACCGGCCAGCACACGGCGCTGGGCGACGCCAGGGCCTGTGCCGGGCTTCTCGTGGAGTTGCTCGCCAACGCCCCCGGAACGCTGCACTACACCGGTCCGCCGCCCAAGGCCCTCACCCCCACCAGCCCCTCGGGCCCCGGGGGGCCGGTCCGCTGGAAGCCGCGCACGGGCGCGGCCCCTCAGGGGATGGGCCCGGTGCGGCCCTGGCGATCGGCCTGGCGCGCGGTGGAGCTGGACCCGCTGATGTGCGGAGGGGCCTTCGGCGCCCGGGAGCGGGCCGCCGCGCAGTCGGCCGCGCACCGGGACACGCGCCTGCGCGCGGGGCTGGCCACCGCGGCGGCCGTCACCGGTGCTCTGGCGGCGGCGACGGCGGTCGGCGGGCTGGTCGTGCGCAGGGCCTCCGGCAGGGGAGGACTCACCGGCCGGACAGGCTGAGGAAGAACGCCACGATGAGCGCGCTCCCGCCCACGGCGGTGCACAGGGCACGGCCCTGTTCGGTGAGGCGTGCGGGGCGCAGCCGCAGCCGCAGCCGGGGGCGGCCGGCGGTCGCGGTGGTACCCCGGGCGAGGACGGGCACCCTGTTGAACAGGGCGAGCGACACCAGCGGGATGCCGAGCAGGATGAGCACGAGGGACACGTGGGGGCCTTACGACGCGGTGGGGCGGATGCCTCGCTTGGGGGAGTGCGGTCCGATTCTCGCCGAAGGAGTTGACGTGTCGCGAATCGTCGTGCCCCGGTCCGGTCCGCCGGAGCGGTGCGCGGACCGGGCCTGATCTCCGCGTGTTCACGAAGGGCGGCACTGGGCTAGGTTCTGCTCCGGGCCGAGGAGGATCGTGTCGACGGTCGCGGTCGCCACCCCCAGGGCCCGCAGGACGAAGCGGGTGACCAGAGCGTGGGTCCCGTCCAGGTCGACCTGTCCGCTCACCAGGGGGATGCGCTGGGAGCCGACCATCGACAGGGTCAGGCGGGCGACCGCCTCCGGGGGCAGCGGGTCGAACTCGCCCGCGGCGGTGCCTTCCTCCAGGATCTCCGTGAGCAACTGCTGCATGGGGGCCACGTGCGCGGCGAGCGCCTTGTAGGCCTCAGGGCCGAGGCTGGCTCCGAGTTCGGCCGCGGGCGGATGGGGGTGGGCGGCGATGCCTTCGAGCTGGAGACGGACGAAGGCGGAGAGGCGGCGCGCCGCCGACACCCCGGAGGGGAGGCCGCGCCTGTACTGGTCGACGAAGGCCCCGCTGACCTCCTCGGTGAAGGCCAGGAGCAGCGCGGCCTTGTCCGGGAAGTAGTTGTACAGGGCGGTGCGGGTCATGCCCGCGGCGCTGGCCACGTGGGTCATGGAGAGGCGGTCGATCCCCTGGGTCCGCATCAGTTCGTCGACGGCCGCCATGATGCGCTCCCGTGTGCGGGCACGGTGCGCGGCGATGGTCGGTGCCGAGATCTTGGGCATCCCCCCATGGTGTCACGGGATCTGGGGGAGGACGCACGCCCCCGGGGCCGCTCCCTCACGCTCGGTGTGCTCCGCGCGTGGGGAGGCGGACGGGGGCGGCGGGCGCTCTCAGGGGCGGGCGGAGGGGCCGGGGGTGTGGACGCGCCCGAGGTCGGCGAGGACCTCGGTGTTGAGCCGGTAGGCCAGACGGGCCTCGCCGATGAGCCGCTCGGCTGCCTCGGGGGCCAGCTCCAGGGAGTCGAGCCGCGCGCGGTAGTCGGCGCGAAAGCGCGGCAGGCTGCCGAGTCCGTCGAAGACGTAGAAGGACAGGCCCGCACCGGTGAGCCCGTAGGCCTGTGCCACGACGCGGCGGATGAACTGCCCGCCGGAGACGTCGCCCATGTAGCGGGTGTAGTGGTGTGCGACGAATCCCTCGGGGCTGTCGGCCATCCGTTGGAGGCGCGCCACATAGGTGCGTGTGGCCGGGGTGGGGGAGACGCGGTCGCGCCAGTCGGGGCCCACCAGGTGCTCCAGGTCGGCGACGAGCGCGGGGACCCGCAGGAGGGCGGGATAGGAGAAGCGCCCCGCGACGGGGTCGTCGGCCAGCGCGCGGCCTGCCTCCTCCAGGGCGGCGTAGGCGAAGTAGTGCTGGGCGACCATCGCGGTGTACCCGTCGAGGGGGAGGGTGCCGTCGAGGAGGGCCTGGGTGAAGCCGTGGTACTCGGCCGATTCGTGGTCGCTCCAGGTGGCGGTCTTGAGCCGTTGGGAGAAGGGTGTGTCGGCGTCCGCCGCGGTGGGGGGTGCCGTCGGGCTCATCGGTGCTGTCCGCCTTCTGGTCGATTATTTTATGACATGATGTCATTTAGATCCCGAGTCGTGTCAAGGGGTGGCGGTGCCGCCGGAAGGGCGCGCCGGCGGTGTCGTATATCACATCGCGGGGGTGGGGGTGGTCGGGAACCCGCTCCTGACACGGGGGACGCGGGACGGCGCGCACGTCCTTCACGCCTCCGCCGGGCGCGGCGGGGACGGCCCGCGCACCGCGCGGCCGTCGGTGGGAACGGATGCCCCTGGTCACCCACGCTGGTCAAGAGGTCGCCACGGCGTTTATCGTTTTGGGTGTCGCGCGGTCCGCACCACCAGGAGGCACCGAGGCGTCCGCCCGGCGTCACCAGACGCGTCGGCGTACCCCCGCGGACCCGCAGACCCAAGCGATGAGTGGCTAGAGAACAGGACGCGATCCCGTGACGGTGATCGGTGAGGGGGCGGGTGGCACCACCCCCCTGCACGGCTCCGCCGTATCCGGCGGCGCCGTCCTTGGCAACGGCACCACTCCGACCCACCGTGTGGAGGCTCCCGTCGAATCCGTTGACATCCTCCTCGTCGAGGACGACCCGGGCGATGCCCTCATCGCGGAGGAGTTGCTCGCCGACACCCCGCTCACGGCCCGTATCACCTGGGCGTCCACCCTCGCCGAGGCGCGCGGCCACCTGAAGGGCTTCCAGGGCTGCGTCCTGCTCGACCTCAACCTGCCCGACGCCGCCGGCCTGGACCTGCTGCGCGAGGTGCTCCAGAGTGCGCCCTCGGCCGCGGTCGTGGTCCTCACCGGCCTCGACGACGAGGAGGAGGGGCTGGCCGCGGTCGCCGCCGGCGCCCAGGACTACCTCGTCAAGGGCCAGGTCGACGGCTCGCTCCTCGGCCGGAGCCTGCGCTACTCGCTGGAGCGGCGCCGCGCCGACGACAACGCCCGGCAGCTCCACGAGGCCCGGATCCGCGCCCACGAGAACATGCGGCTCGAACGCGGACTGCTGCCCCAGGTGCTGCTGGGCAGGTCCCCGCTGAACCACCGCGCCTACTACCGCCCGGGCCGCAAGCGCGCCCTGGTCGGCGGCGACTTCTACGACGCCGTTGAGAAGAACGGGACCACCCACATCGTCATCGGCGACGTCAGCGGGCACGGCCCGGACGAGGCCGCCCTCGGCGTGAGCCTGCGCATCGCCTGGCGCACCCTGGTCATGAGCGGGGTCGAGGAGCACCTGGTCCTGCCCAACCTGGAGGAGGTCCTGGTCAGCGAGCGCGCGCGGGAGGAGATGTACGCGACCCTGTGCATGGCCAGCCTGGACACCGGATCGGAGAGCGTGCGCATCCGCGTGCTGGGACACCCGCCGCCCATGGTCGTCCGGGACGGCTCGGTCCTGGAGACACGGTCCGTGCCCCAGCCACCGCTCGGCGTGCTGCCCGTCGAACAGACCGACGTGGACGAGGTCGCACTGCCCGCGGGCGCCACCATGCTCTTCTACACCGACGGGCTCGTGGACGCCTACGACGCCGGGGGGCCCGAGCGTCTGGAGGTCGCCGGTCTGCGCGCCATGGTCGCCGGGCTCCTCGACCACGGTGTGCCGCTGTCCCGCCTGCCCGAGTATCTGGTGGACGAGGCCGAGCGCAGCAACGGCGGGCCCCTGCAGGACGACGTGGCGATGCTGCTCATCGAGCACGCCGGGAACGAGGAGGAGCAGTGAGCCGCTCCGAGGACACGGCGGCGGAGGCCGGCGGCGGACAGGCGCCGAGAGCGGTCCCGGTCGGGAGCGGGGCCTCCTTCGTGGAGGGGGTCGTGCCCGAGCCGCCGCGTCCGCGCAGCTCCTGGAGCCTGCGCCGACGGGTCACCAGCCTGCTGGCAGTGGTAGCGGTCGTCCTCGTCACCGCGGTGTCGGTGATCAGCCTGGCCGCGTTCAACGCACGCGACTCGCTCAACCTCCAGGTCGACTCGCTCACCCCCGCGGTCACCGCCGTCGAGCAGACCCGCTCGTCCTACCTGGCCCAGGACCACGCGCTGCTCAGCTACGTGGTCAGCCAGGACCGCGAACTCCTGGAGCCCTACCTGGAGAACAAGGTGACGCTCCTGGACAACCGCGCCGAGCTCACCCGTCTGGCCGAGGAGTACCCCATCGTCAAGGACGGGGTCGAGGAGCTGCTCAGCGCGGGGCAGAGGTGGACGGACGACTACGCCGAACCGGTCCTGGAACAGGTCAGCAACGGGGAGACCCCCTCGGAGGAGGAGATGCAGCGCGGCCGTGTGCTCTTCCTGGAGCTGAGCCGGGCCAGCGACTCCGTCGCCCAGCAGCTCCAGGGCGACATCCTCGACGCGCGCAGTGGCCTGACCATGGCCACGCAGCAGGTCGTCGCCCTGCTGGTGCTCATCGGGCTGGTCGTGGTTTTCCTGTCGGTGTTCCTGTGGGTGATGCTCCAGCAGTGGATGCTGCGGCCCCTGGAGGAGCTCGCCTGGCACATGCGGCAGGTCTCCGAGGGCTACTACACGCACCGCATCACCCTCCAGGGGCCGCCCGAGATCGTCCGCCTGGGCAGGGACGTGGACGCCATGCGCGAACGCATCGTCCACGATCTGGACGAGGTGGGCTCCGCACGCCGCAAGCTCCAGGAGCAGTCCGCCCTCCTGGAGGCCCAGACCGAGGAGCTGCGTCGCTCCAACCTCGAGCTCGAACAGTTCGCCTACGTCGCCTCCCACGACCTCCAGGAGCCGCTGCGCAAGGTGGCGAGCTTCTGCCAGCTTCTCCAGCGCCGCTACCAGGGCCAACTGGACGAGCGGGCGGACTCCTACATCGATTTCGCGGTCGAGGGCGCCAAGCGCATGCAGACCCTCATCAACGACCTCCTCGCCTTCTCCCGGGTCGGCCGGACCAGGAACTTCGCGCCCGTGGACCTGGACACGGCGCTCCGGGACGCCCTCAGCAGCCTGTCCACCAGGCTGGAGGAGGACGACGCACGGGTCACCAGCGACCCGCTGCCGACGATCCAAGGCGACCGCACCCTGCTCACCCAGGTGTTCTTCAACCTCGTCGGCAACGCCGTGAAGTTTCGGGCCGAGGAGGACCCGCGTGTCCGCATCAGCGCACGCAGACAGGGGGACGAGTGGGTCTTCTGCTGCGCGGACAACGGCATCGGGATCGAACCGCAGTACGCCGAGCGCGTCTTCGTGATCTTCCAGCGGCTGCACACGCGCGACAAGTACACCGGAACCGGTATCGGTCTGGCGATGTGCAAGAAAATCGTGGAGTTCCACGGTGGCCGCATCTGGCTGGACACCGGTGACGGCGGCGGCGCCCCTGTCTCCGGAGGCGGCGGAACGCGCATATGCTGGTCGTTGCCCGCGGACCCCGACGACGAGGACGCGGCGTCCGCCGCGGGGGCCGAGGGCGCCGAACGCGGGGGCGAGGACGCACCGGAGGCCGGGTCCGCCGACCCGGTCCCCGCTGCCACGGGTGACAGGGGTCTGCAAGCGTGAGTGAGGTCAGGTTGGCGCATCCCATCGAGGTGCTGCTGGTCGAGGACGATCCGGGGGACGTCCTGATGACCAAGGAGGCGTTCGAGGAACACGATCTGGGCAACCGCCTGCACGTGGTCTCCGACGGTGTGCAGGCGCTGCGGTTCCTGCGCCGCGAGGGGGAGTACGCCGACGCGCCCCGGCCGCACCTGATCCTGCTCGACCTCAACCTGCCCCGAAAGGACGGCCGCGAGGTCTTGGAGGAGGTCAAGGCCGACGACGCGCTCGCGCACATCCCCATCGTCGTGCTCACCACCTCCGAGGCCGAGGAGGACGTGCTGCGCAGCTACCGGCTGCACGCCAACGCCTACGTGCCCAAGCCCGTGGACTTCGAGCAGTTCATCAAGGTGGTCCGGCAGATCGACGACTTCTTCGTCACCGTGGTGCGCCTGCCCGAGCAGTAGGGCCCGCGCCGCGGGAAAAACCGCCGACAGCGGATGCCGGGCATGTGGGCTGTGCGCTTTTTCGTTTACGGTAAGGGGTATGAGCTTGCCGGAACCGCGCGATCCCTCCAGTCCCTACCGGATCGCCCTCGTCTGCCTGGGCAACATCTGCCGCTCGCCCATGGCGGAGAAGGTCCTGGCCGCCGACCTGGAGCGTGCGGGGCTGGGCACCCTTGTCCGGGTGGACAGCTTCGGCACCGGACACTGGCACGTGGGCGAGGGGATGGACCCGCGCGCCGCCTCCACCCTGCGTGTGCACGGCTACCTCACCGGCCACACGGCCCGGCAGGTCACCCCCGGTGAACTCGCCCTGCGGGACCTGGTCCTGGCCATGGACCTGGACAACCTGGAGGAACTGCACCGGTCCGCCGGAGAGCACGGCCTCGACGCCTCCCGGCTGCGCCTGTTCCGCTCCTTCGCTCCCGGGGTCGGAGCCCGACCGGAGGTCCCCGATCCCTACTACGGCGGTGACGACGGCTTCACCGCGGTCCTCACCATGGTGGAGGCCGCCGCCAAGGGGCTCACCGGGGAACTCGTCACCCGACTGCGCGGATAGCCCCGGTGGACCAGGACCCGCCCGCCCGCGCTTGGGACGGCCCCGCAGGGGACCCAGGCCACCTGGACGCACGGCTCACCGCGCTGCTGGGTCGCGAGGTCCGCCGCACGGCCCGGGCCGGGACCAGCCATGACTGGGAGATCTCCTACGCCGAACTCGCCGACGGGACCCGCCTGTTCGTCAAGTCCCTGCCGCGCGGAGCCCCGGCCAGCGGTGTGCTGGCGGCGGAGGCGCGGGGGCTCCACTGGCTCGGCCACGGCCTCGGCTCGCCCGCCATCGGTGTCACGGCCTGGGACGAGCGCACCCTGGTCCTGCCCTGGATCAGGCAGGAGGAGCCCTCCCCGTCCGCCGCCGAGCACTTCGGCCGCCGCCTGGCGGGCATGCACCTGGCGGGTACGGACCGCTTCGGGGCGGACTGGGCCGGCTACGTCGGGCCGCTGCCCCTGGACAACACCCCCTCCGACGACTGGCCGTGCTTCTACGCTGAGCAGCGGCTGCGCCCCTACCTGCGCCGGGCCGTGGACCAGGGGGCGCTGACCCCCTCCGACGCGCGCACCGTCGAACGGGTCGTCGACGCCGTCCCCGGACTGGCGGGCTGGGCCGAACCGCCCGCACGCGTCCACGGCGACCTGTGGAGCGGCAACGTGCTCTGGCGTGCCGACGACGCGGTGCTGGTGGACCCCGCCGCGCACGGCGGCCACCGGGAGGCCGACCTGGCCATGCTCGCCCTGTTCGGCCTGCCCCACCTGGACCGGGTCAGGGACGCCTACAACGAGGTGGCACCGCTGGCGGACGGCTGGCGGTCGCGGGTGGCGCTCCACCAGCTCCACCCGCTCCTGGTGCACGTGTGCCTGTTCGGGGCGGCCTACCGGACCACCGCTCTGGAGGCCGCCCGCGCGGCCCTGTCCGGAGGCTGACCCGCCTGACGGCCGCGCGGCCCTCTCACCCTTTGACGCCGCCCGCGAGCAGGCCCCGTACGAAGTAGCGCTGGAGCAGGAAGAACACCGCCAGCGGCACGATCATCGAGACGAACGCCCCCGCGGTCAGCCGGTGCCAGGCCTCGCCGCGCGTCCCGGCCAGTTCGGCCAGCCGGACGGTCAGCGGAGCGGTCCCGCCGTCGCCCCCGGTGAAGATCAGCGCCACCAACAGGTCGTTCCACACCCACAGGAACTGGAAGATCCCCAGGGAGACGAGGGCCGGCACGATGAGGGGCAGGACGATCCTCGTGAAGATCCTCCCGTGGCCCGCCCCGTCTACCCTGGCAGCCTCGAACAGCGACTTCGGTAGCTGCGAGACGAAGTTGTGCAGCAGGAAGACGGCCAGCGGCAGCCCGAAGACCGTGTGCGCCACCCACACGTTGGTGAAGGCCATGGCACCCGTCAGCTCCCAGGCGGGCAGGACCTGCACGCCGCCGACGGAGACGCCCTGAGAGAAGAACCGCAGCAGCGGCACCAGCGACATCTGGAGTGGGACGATCTGGAGGGCGAAGATCCCCAGGAAGATCCAGTCCCGGCCGCGGAAGTCGATCCAGGACAGGGCGTAGGCGGCGAGCGCCCCCACTCCCAGCACGAACACCGTCGAGGGCAGGGTGATCACGACGGAGTTGACGAAGTAGCCGATGAGCTGTCCGTCGCTGGCGCTGCCGAACAGGACGTCCCGGTAGTTGTCCAGGGTCACCTGGGGCGAGGAGAAGAACGTCCACCACCCGGTGGTACGGATCTGTTCGGCGGGCCGCAGCGAGGAGACGAACAGTCCGGCGGTGGGGATCGTCCACAGCACGGCGATCGCCAGTGCCGCCAGGCTCGCCGCCGAGCCGCTCAGCCTGCGGCGCACGCGGGAGGCGGCCCCTTCCCGCGCCCTCGGTGCGGGCCCTTCGGTGGCCTCGGCGGCGGGGGCCGTCTGAGTGGTCGTCATACCAGTTCCCTCGACTTGCGGTTGCGGCGGATCTGCACGATGACCAGGGGGATGACCAGGACGAACAGGAACACCGCGAGGGCGGAGCCCTGGCCCACCTGTCCCTGCTGGAACGCCTGGCTGTACATTTCGTTGGCGATCACGCTGGTCCCGTAGTTGCCGCCGGTCATGGTGCGGACGATGTCGAACACCTTCAGCGTCTGCACGGTGATGGTGATGAGCACGACCAGCAGCGTCGGCCACACGGCGGGCAGAGTGATCCGGGTGAACAGGTGCCAGGCGCCCGCGCCGTCGATGCGGGCGGCCTCGGTGATCTCGGCGGGGATCGCCTTGATGGCGGCGGAGAGCACGACCATCGCGAAACCGGCCTGTACCCAGATCAGCACCAGGATCAGCAGGAAGGTGTTGAGCGGCTGTTCGAGCAGCCACAGGCGCGGTTCTCCGCCGAGCCAGACCACGACCTGGTTGAACAGCCCGTACTGCTCCTGGTCGGCGGGACGGTAGGCGAAGACGAACCGCCAGATGATGCTCGCCCCGACGAGGGAGATCGCCATCGGCATGAACACCAGCGACTTGGCGACCGATTCGAACCGCGACCGGTCGATCAGGACGGCGTAGAGCAGGCCGACGGCCGTGGCGAGCACGGGGGCGAACAGCACCCACAACAGGGTGTTGCGCAGGACGAGCAGGATCTCCGGACGCTGGAACATCCACAGGTAGTTGGCCAGCCCCACGAACTCGGTGCCCGAGCGGTCGTAGAGGGACAGCGTGGTCGTGCGCAGCATCGGGTAGACGAGACCGCCGAGGAGGAGGACCAGGGCCGGGGCGAGGAAGAGGAACGCCTGCCAGCGGTCGCGCCGGGTGCGCGGCAGATCCATCACGGTGAGCATCAGGCCGATGACGGCCAGGAAGGCGGCGATCCCGATGAGCATCCACACGATCTTGGGAAGCTCGTTCAGGAACGAGTAGTCCATGGAGACCTCTTGTCGGTCGACAGGGGCGGCGGGGGCCGGCCCGCGCGGGCCGGCCCCCGTGTGTCAGGGAAGGGGCCTCTAGGGCCAGGCGGACTCGATGGTCTCCAGGACGTCGTCGGTGGAGCTTCCGGTGACCCAGTCGACCATCCCGCTCCAGAAGACGTCTGTCCCCACGGAGGAGGGCATGGAGTCGCTGGCGTCGAAGTGGAAGACCGTGTCGGGCGCGAGCAGCACGTCGGCCGCGAACTGGGAGGCGGGGTCCTCGATCACGGACGTGTCCATGTTCCGGTTGGCCGAGATCCAGGCGCCCTGGGACGCGCGGCTGTCGGCGTACTCCGGGGTGGACAGGTACTCGTGCACCGCCGCGACCTCGGGCCGGTCGGCGAAGGGGACGGCGAATTCGCCGCCGCCCATGACCGGGACCTCGGCGCCGGCCTCCAGCGGGGGCAGGACGAAGCCGTAGACGTCGCCGTCCTCGGCCACCACGACGTCCTCCTCGAACTGCGCGGAGTAGAAGGAGCCCATCAGGTACATCGCGCACTCGCCGTCGAGCAGGGGCAGCCCCGCCTCCTGGAAGGAGGTGACGGCGATGCTCTCCACCCCGCCGAACGTGCCGTTGACGTAGTCGGGGTTGCGGACGATGCCGTCGGCCAGGTCGAAGGCCTCGGCGACCTGCGGGTCGTCGAAGGGGATGTCGTGGGAGATCCAGTCGTTGTAGGCGTCGGTGCCCGACGTGCGCAGCAGCGCGTTCTCGATCCAGTCCGTGCCGGGCCAGCCGGTGGCGTCGCCGGACTCGAAGCCCACGCACCAGGGGTCGGTGCCGGACTGGGCGATCTCGTCGCTCAGGGCCAGCATGTCGTCCCAGCTCTCGGGGGTCTCATAGCCCTTCTCCGAGAAGTAGGCCGGCGAGTACCACACCATCGACTTCATGTTGGCGCCGTAGGGGGAGCCGTACAGTTCACCGTCGAAGGTGGCGTAGCCGCGCCAGTCCTCGCCCCAGCCCTCCTCGACGTTGGCCCTGACCCCGTCGGCCACGGGGACCGCGTGGCCGTCCGCCACGACCCGCTCCAACAGGCCCGGCTGGGGGATCAGCGCCAGGTCGGGGGCGTTGCCGCCCTCTAGGCGGATGGGCAGTTGCGCCTCGAACTCTCCGCTGCCCTCGTGCTGGATGTCGATCCCCGTGCACGCCTCGAAGTCGGCCCAGGAGCGGTCCATGCGCTCGGCCTCCTCGTCGCGGATGGACGAGTAGACGGTGACTGTGCCCTCGGTGCCGCTCCACTGCTCGAAGGGGGCGCAGTCGACATCGGAGGCGTCGCCCGTGTCCGTGCCGCCGCCCTCACCGCTGAGGAAGGCGCAGCCCGAGGCCGCGAGGACGACGCTTCCGGCCGCTGCCGCCAGTGCCAGTGATCGGTGGCGGGCTCGGTGCTCTGGTCTCAGCATGGGGGACCTCTCCCTTGTCTCGGGGGCCGGTGTGACCCAGGGCATAACGTTCACGATGCAAGCTGTTCTGGGAGGGAATGTCCATACTCTTCGCAAGATCTTTCGTAACAATGACGAAACCCTCTGGTTGCAACCGGAAAATTCTTGCTGCTCTCCCCGGCTCCGGTCCTGACACCGCACACTTGCGGGCACTCCGGTGCGGCCGCGTTCTAGATTGGTGGCATGCCTGACGTATCCCAGGGCCCTGACCGGGGCGGACCCGAACTGCACACCGCGCTTGTCGGCTACGGCAAGGGCGGCCAGGTCTTCCACGCCCCGCTCATCGACGCCGTCCCGGGCCTGCGGCTGTCCGCCGTGGTCACCGGCAGCCCCGAGCGCCGTGCCGCAGCCGAGGCCCGCTATCCCGGCGTCACCGTCTATCCCACGGCCGAGGCGCTGTGGGCCGACGCCGACCGGTACGAGATCGCGGTCGTGACCACGCCCAACGATACCCACGCGCCCCTGGCCCGGGCCGCCCTGGAGGCCGGGCTCGCGGTGGTCGTGGACAAGCCCTTCGCCCTGACCGCGCACCAGGCGCGCGAGCTCACCGGCCTGGCCGGTGAACGCGGCCAGGTGCTCACCGTGTACCAGAACCGCCGCTGGGACGCGGACTTCCTCACCCTGTGGAACCTCGTCGAGGAGGGGGCGCTGGGCCGGGTGCACCGGTTCGAGTCGCGGTTCGAGCGCTGGCGTCCCGAGGCCAGGGGCACGTGGCGCGACAGCGGGGGCACCGCGGCGGGCGCGGGAATCCTCTACGACCTGGGGCCGCACCTCATCGACCAGGCGGTCACCCTGTTCGGCCCGGTCGCCTCCGTCTACGCGGAGGTGGACGCACTGCGGGAGGGATCCGCCGACGACGACGTCTTCCTGGCCCTCACCCACGCGCGGGGGACCCGCTCCCACCTGTGGATGAGCGCGCTCAGCGCCCAGAACGGGCCGCGGCTTCGGGTTCTCGGCGACCGGGGCGCCTTCACCGTCCAGGGCATGGACGGCCAGGAGGCGCGGCTCGGCGCGGGTGAGCGCCCCGACGCCCCCGACTGGGGCGCGGTGCCCGAGGAGGCGTGGGGCGTGTTCGGCTCCGGCGGGGACGTGCGTCCGGTTCCCAGCGAGCGCGGCGCCTACCCGGAATTCTACGCGGCGCTGCGGGACGCCGTGGGCGAGGGGGAGCCGCTCCCGGTCGACCCGCACGAGGTGATCCACGGCCTGGAGGTCATCGAGGCGGCGCGCCGCAGCGCCGCGGCCGGTGCCGTGGTCCCGCTCAGCGGCGCAGGGCGTGGCGCGTGAAGTCCACGAGGAAGGCCCGCAGGCGTTCCTGCTCGGCGTCGACCGCGGAGTCGGAGCCGAGGACGAGCCGGGTGATCTGCGGTGCGATCTGGGGCCACACCGCCAGACCGATCAGGGTGAGCAGCAGCCGCCGGGTGTCGGCGCACCCGGCCTCGGCCGCACCCTCGGACAGGGACGCGACCTTGGCGTCGTAGAGGGCGGTGCGCTCCTCCTCCGCGGGCAGCCGCGTGTTGCCGTAGTGCAGCGACTCCCACAGCAGCAGGCGCAGCACCTCCGGATGGGAGCGGTGGTAGTCGAAGACGCGGGCGACGTAGGCGGCGGGGTCCTTGTCGTCGGGCAGGGTGACGGCCGCGGAGAGTTCGTCGAGGGCCTGGACCGCCACGTACCGGAACAGTTGTTCCTTGTCGCCGAAGTAGGCGTAGATGCGCTGCTTGTTGATCCCGGCCCGGTCGGCGATGCGGTCCACGCGCGCACCGGCGATGCCGTGTTCGGCGAACTCGTCCCGGGCCGCCTGGAGGAGGAGCGCGCGGGTGGTCTCGGTGCGGGTGGCGTTGCGCATGCCGCCAGCGTAGCCAACCGGGGGACGCCGGTCCGGGAAGCCGAGGCAGGTCCCGGCCCGCGCACGCCCGTCGGGGCCTATGTTGGAGGGAGGCCGGGAAGCGTTTCGAACGAAGGAGTCCTGCCGTGGCCCAGGTGCTCGTGGTCGCCGACGACCTCACCGGAGCCAACGCCACCGGGGCCAGGTTCGCCCGCACCGGGATGCGTGTGGCCACGGTGACGCCCGAGCACGTGAGCCGGGTGGAGGGCGACTACGACGTGGTCGTGGCCAACCTCGACAGCCGCCACGTCCCCGCCGAGCAGGCCGCGGACCTGGTCACCGACGTGGTCGAGGCCGTGTGGCCGGTGGGGCTGGTGGTCAAGCGCACCGACAGCACCCTGCGCGGCAACATCGGGGCGGAGCTGGAGGCGGTCTACGACGCGGTGTGCGAGCGGGTGCCCCCCGGGACGCGGGTGCGGGTGCTGTTCACCCCCGCCTTTCCCGGGTCGGGGCGCACCACCGAGAACGGGATCCACCTGCTCAACGGGCTCCCCCTGGAGCGCACCGACCTGGCGTCGGACCCGTTCAACCCGATGACCACCAGCGTGGTGGCCGACATCCTCGCGGCCCAGACCGACCTGCGGGTGCGCCACGTCCCCGTCCGCCAGGTGACCCGGACGATCCTCACCGCCGAACTCCTGGCCGGGGACGAGCCGGTGGTGGTGTGCGACGCAAGCACCGAACAGCACCTCACCGACATCGCCGAGGCCGCGGCCGCCGCCCACCACGACCACGGTGTCGTGTGGGTGTCGGCCGACCCCGGGCCCACCGGAGCCCTGCTCTCCTATGCCCTGCGGCTGCGCGGCCAGGCCGGGTCGCGTGGCCCCTTGCTTGGCGTCGCGGGCAGTACCACCGACCTGACCCGCCGCCAGTTGGCCAACGTCGCCAGGACCGGGGCCGTGCGCTTCGTCGACACCGACGCCGTCGCGCTGAGCGACCCCGGTTCCGGGCACGCCGACGCCGTGGCCGGGGAGTTGACGGACCGGCTGTCGTCGTCGGGCTTCCCGGACCTGTGCGTCCTGCGGGTGGTGACCACCCCCGAAGAGGTCAGGGCGCTGCCCGCCCAGACCAGGGCCGACCTTCCGGGGCGTGTCGCGCGGCTGGTGGCCGACGTGGTCACCGGGCTCGCCGACACCCGCGGCGCGCAGTCCCTGCCCAGCGGCCTGTACCTGACCGGGACCGACCTCGCGGCCAGCCTGCTGGACGAACTGGGCGTGCACGCCGTCGAGATCGCGGGCGAGGTGGTCCCCCTGGCGGTGCGCGGGCACCTGAGCGGCGGTCCGCTGGACGGTACACCGCTCGTGGCCAAGGGCGGGCTGGTCGGCGACGACGGCACCCTGGTGGAGTGCCTGGCCAAGCTGCGCCGCGCCGTCCAAGCCCGCCTGCACCGCGTCCACTCGGAGGTCTCCGAGCATGTCGTCCCGGCTCCCACCCGCGATCCGTCCTGAGGTAGGGCCGTCTCACGCGGCGGCCGGTTCGGCTCCCAGGTGGTCGGCGGCCAGCCGTCCCACGAGCCCGGCCAGCGCCTCGGGCGCCTCCAGCGGCCCCATGTGACCGGTCCCCGGGATCTCCCGTACCTCCTCGCAGCGGCCCACCAGCGACCCGATGCGGTGCGCGTGCCAGGGCGGGGTGAACGCGTCGTCGCCGCCGGCCACGACCACGGTCGGCGCCGTGAGCGCTCGGGCGGGTCCGGACAGTTCCAGTTCGGCGAGCACCGCGCCCCAGCGGCCGCGTGGGACCCCGGCGCAGGTGCGCACGAGCCGGGAGGTCAGTTCGACGGCGCGGCGGTCGGCCTCCGGGCTCAGGACCAGGTACCTCAGCGCGGCCGCGGTCACCGGGTTGTGTGCGCCCAGTGGCAGGGTGGCGCGCAGGAGGGCCCGGGCGCCCAGCTGGCTGAGCGCCCCGGGCAGGGGGAGGGCGGTGGAGCGTGCGACGAGATCGGTGCACCCGGTGTTGGTGAGCAGGACCGCGGCGGCGCGGTCGGCGAACTCCTGGCGCGGCGCGGCGGCCAGGACGGACATCCCGCCCATGCTGTGGCCGACCACGACCGCGGTGCGGCCCCGGGGGACCGTGGCCGCCAGGACGGCGCACAGGTCGTCGGCCAGCTTCTCCGTGCCGTACCCGGCTCTGGTGAGGGGGGTCTGGCTCCGGCCGTGGCCGCGCTGGTCGTAGAGCACCACCCGCATCCCCGCGTCCAGGGCGCGGACCACCGGGCTCCACGACGCCAGGGAGGTCGACCAGCAGTGGGAGAACACGGCGGTCGGCCCGTCCTCGGGGCCGCGCACCTCGACGTGCAGGCGGGTGGTGTCGGCTGAACGCACCTTGCGGACCTGGACCCGGTCCATGTGTTCGATGGCCATGGGGACCTCTCAGTCGTCGGGTGTGATGTCGGGGACCGGACAGGAGGGGTTCCGGAACCGGTGGCCGGGTGCCCGACCCACAGGTCGGGCCCGTCCGGCTCCCCGGTGCCCTCGGGCCCGTCCGGGGCCCGGACCAGGACGGCGCGCGACCCTATCGAAGGCCGCGCCCACACCGGGGCGGGCGGAGAACCGGGGCGGCCCTCACCGGCCCCCGGTACTCCTCTTCCTTGCCGAAACCGCTCATCGCCTCCGCCTCCTCAGGCCTGCGCGGCGCGCGTGCGGGAGGCACGCGTCGTCCGGAGTTCGTCGTTGTGGGGGTGGTGCACCGTTGGTGGGCGAGGCGGCACGAGCACACACCGGTGCCCGGGAGCGATCCCCGCTCCTGGCCGTCGTACCCCGGCCGGGCTGCGTCACGCCTGCCCCGGGCGGGGCGCGGGTTGTCGGACCCCCGCCGCCCCTGGCCGGGGCACAGCTCACCGAGGGGCGGTGGCGTGCGCGGTGGGAGGCCGCCCGTTCCCTCCTGCCCGCCGACGGCGGGTCCGGCAGGCGCTACGGCAACGAGGCGATCCGCCTCGCACCGCAGGGGCCGCGGTCCCTGGGCTGGAGGCGGGGCCCAATACCGCATTGACGAACGTGCAAGGCGCGCGGACACGACGGTACGCAACGTCCGGGTGTACCAGGGCCGGGGTCTTCTCGCACCTCCGCGCGGACGGGGGCGTGGGGGGATCTGCTCCGAGGCGCACCCGGCACGTCTGCGGCTCATCGGCCAACTGCTGTGGCGGGGCTGCGCCTTCGCCAGCATCGGGGAGGTGTTCCGGGTGTGGGAGCGCGGCGGCGACCTCTCCGGCATCCTCGGGTTCGCATCGGCGACCGGGGACGCCGGGAGCGCCGCCGACGTCACCCCCGCCGACCTGTGCGGCGTGTTCGGCACGGGGGTGACGCCCCGGACGATAGAGCGCGCCGTCGACCGGGGCCCTCGAACGCGACGGACTGCGCTTCCGCGTGCTGGGCCCGCGGCTGCTGTCGGCCGGAGCCGAACCCGTCGCGGTGGGCCTCCCCGTGGACACGGCACTCGACACCGCGGAGCACCTGCGCGACAAGGTCGGCCATGTCGCCGAGCACGTGGTCCGTCCGGTCGCCGGGCACGTCCTGGAGCGGTACGCCCCCCAGACGCTGGTCCGCAGCGGCAGCGAGGAGGTCACCGGGACCGCCGGGGTGACCCGCAGGGTGCGCCCGCTCGCCCAGCAGGCCGTCGACGCGGTCCTGGTCCAGACGATGGCGGAGAACGTCAACGACGTGAGGGGCGGGCACTGCGCCCCGGCCGTGGAGCACCTGCGCGGTGCCGCCGACCGCTCCCAGGAGCACGAGGCACTCGTCTGACCTGCGGGGGGAGCGCTCCCGTGCCGCGCGGGCGGGGGCGCCCCCGCCCGGTCAGCCTACGCCGTTCCCGGAGCGGTCCTCGGCCACGGACAGCGGCAGCGGCACGGTGTGGCGCAGTTCGGCGAAGGCCCCGGCCGGCACGGCGGGGGAGCGCGGGTACACCGGCCTCAGGCGGCGGTACTCCGTGCCCTGGGCGGGCCGCGGGTCCTCCTCGCCCCGGTTCGGCCACAGCGACATGGCGCGCTCGGCCTGCGCTGTGATGGTGAGCGACGGGTTCACGCCCAGGTTGGCGGTCACCGCGGAGCCGTCCACCACGTGCAGGCCCGGGTAGCCGTAGACCCGGTGGTAGGGGTCGACCACACCGCTGTCCGCGCTGTCCCCGATCGGGCAGCCGCCCAGGAAGTGGGCCGTCAGCGGGATGTCGAAGACCTCCCCCCAACTGCCGCCCGGGAACCCGTCGATCTCGGCCGCCAGCCGCGAGGCCGCCTCCTCAGCGGCCGGGATGTAGCTGGGGTTGGGCTCGCCGTGGCCCTGCCGCGAGGTGAGCCTGCGGCCGAACAGGCCCCGCGTCAGCGAGGTGGTCAGCGAGTTGTCCAGGGACTGCATGACCAGCGCGATGACGGTGCGCTCCGACCACCGCCGGGCGGAGAGGCTGCGGGCGAAGACGTAGGGGTGGCGCAGCGCCTCCCCGAGGAACCGCAGCCAGCGCGGCACCCTGCCGCCGCCCGGGACCTGGACGGTGGTGAGCAGCCCCATCGCGTTGGAGCCCTTGCCGTACCGGACGGGTTCGATGTGGGTGTTCTCGTCCGGGTGGATGGAGGAGGTGATGGCCACGCCCTGGGTGAGGGACTCCTCCGGGGGCGGCACGCGGCGGCTCATCGCGCCGACGAGGGCCTCGGAGTTGGTCCTGGTCAGGTGGCCGAGCCTGGGGGACAGGCGCGGCAGGGTCCCGGACTCGCGCATCCGGTGCAGCAGGTTCTGGGTGCCCCAGGTACCGGCGGCCACCACGACCTGGCCCGCGGTGAACGTGCGGGTGCCGCCCCTGCGCCGTCCGGTGGGGACGGCGTCGACGGCGAACCCGCCGCCGGGCAGTGCGCGGACGCGCTCGACCGTGGTCAGCGGGTGGATCCTCGCTCCGTCCCGCTCGGCGAAGTACAGGTAGTTCTCGGTGAGGGTGTTCTTGGCGCCGTGGCGGCAGCCGGTCATGCACTCGCCGCACTGGGTGCAGGCCCTGCGGTCGGGCCCGGCGCCGCCGAAGTAGGGGTCGCCGACCGGTGCTCCGGGCCCGCCCCGGTTCCCCGCGCCGTCCCGGCCGTCGCCGAAGCACACGCCCACGGGTGTGAGGCGGAACGAGTCCGCCACGCCCATCTGCTCGCCGACGGCCCTCAGCGCGCGGTCAGAGGGGGTGAGGGTGGGGTTGGTGCGGACCCCGAGCATGCGTCGGGCCTGGTCGTAGAAGGGTGCCAGTTCGGTCTTCCAGTCGGTGATGTGCCGCCACTGCGGGTCCTCGAAGAAGGGGTCCAGCGGGTGGTAGAGCGTGTTCGCGTAGTTGAGCGAACCGCCGCCCACGCCTGCCCCGCCGAGGACCATCACGTCGCGGAGCAGGTGGATGCGCTGGATGCCGTACAGGCCGAGCCGGGGCGCCCACAGGAAGTTCCTGAGGTCCCAGGAGGTGGAGGGCAGTGTCTCGGGGGTGAAGCGGCGTCCGGCCTCCAGGACGCCGACCCGGTACCCCTTCTCGGTGAGGCGCAGGGCGCTGACCGACCCTCCGAACCCGGAACCGATCACGAGGACGTCGTATTCGTGCTGTTCGGAGGTGGTCTCGGGGTGGTGGGCGGCAGCGTTGGTCGTGCGGTGAGGGGACACGTGGGACCTTTCTTCGCTCAGGCGTCGCGATCCCGTCGTGCGCCGGATGCGAGTCCGCCACGCCAAAGATGCCAACTGGAAATGTGACATTTTCTATCGCAACGTTCGTTACTACCGCCGAGTAGGCGTGTTCATACAACACGCGAGGCGCGCATCGGCGCAACCCCTCGCTTCCCCCGTCGCCGCTCCGCGCGGCGAAGCTCTGGAGGGATCCCATGGCTTCTGGCGCGAGGCCTGAGGGGTCCCGGGACGTGGCCGGACACGGCACGGGCGGAACGCGCTGGCGCCGCTTCGCGCTCGTCGCGGTTCCGGGCCCCACCGCCGCCGTTCTGGGCGCTGGGACGACCCGGGGGGCTCCTGGCCGCCTCGTTCGGGGTCTGCGGCGACGGCGTCAACGGCGTCCAGCGAGGAATCCTGGTCCGTTCACGGCCGGGAGGAACCGCTTTCCCGGCCCCGGCCGGACGACCCGCGGCGGCGCCCCGCCCCCGGCCACCGTCAGTGTCCGGAGATCAGACGGCTGGGCCGCCCCACGTGGGACACGTACAGCGCGTCCCTGGCCCGGGTGGCGGCCACGAACAACAGCGTCCGCTCCCGCTGGTAGGCGTGCTCCAGGGCCACCTGGTCACCGTCGGCCGCCTCGATCGCCGCCTTGGGCGGGAGCAGGTGGTCGCTGACCCCCAGCAGGGCCACGCAGCGGAACTCCTGCCCCTTGAGCCGGTGCATCGTGCCGATCCGGACCGCGGAGCCGTCACCGGGGCCCTCCAGCGGGGCGGTGCGCACGCCCCCGGCCTCCAACTCCTTGGCGGCGGCGCGCACCACCCACTGGTTGCGCCCGGCCACGGCGATGTCGGCGGGCGCGACCCCGGCCTCCAGCCACACCCGGATCCGGCTTCCGAGCGCGGAGAGCTCCTCGGCACGGTCGGCGCACGCGCGGACCACCGGCCGCGGTCCGTGCAGCAGCGACCGGAAGCCCGCCAGGGTGTCGGCGTCCTCGTCCATGCCGAGCGCGGCGCGCCTGCCCAGGATCGGGATGCTCCAGTCCAGGATCTCCTGGGTCACGCGGTAGCTGACCCGGAGCCGTCGCCCGCGTCCGCGCACGTTGATCCCCAACGAGGCCAGCGAGACGCGGTTGTCGGACACGCGCTGGTACGGGTCGCCGACGATGAACAGGTCGTCGGGCCCCTCGGGCACCGCCGCCCTGAGCATCCGCCACTGGGCCGGGTGCAGGTCCTGGGCCTCGTCGACCACCGCGTGCCGGAACAAGGGCTCGCCGCGCTCCAGGAGCCGGGCCGCCTCGGCGGCCAACTGGGGCCGGGACCACAGCCCCTCGACGCGCATGGCGCCCACGTAGCGCCGCACGGTCTCCCACACCTGGCGGCGGTGCTCGGGTGCCAGGTGCTGTACCCGGCCGTTGCGGTCGCAGCGGATGTACCGCGCGAGCTCCTCCAGGTTCTGGGCGAGCAGGACCTGCTCCCACTCGTCGGCCAGGAACCGGCCGGAGAAGGGGAGGCCGTCGGCGACGGCCAGCGCACGCCAGCGCTGGGCCAGCTCCTCCTCGTCGATGAGTCGGGGGGCGACGCCGGAGCGGGCCGCGGCCACGGAGCGGGCCAGGCCGTCGATCGTGGACACCCGGACCCGCGCCCGGGTACCCGGATCGGGCAGCAGTTGGTCCAGGCGCTCGGACAGGGTCTGCGCGAGCGTGCGGTTGCCGGTGGTGAGCAGGACCGACGCGCGCGTGCTCTCGGGGCGGGCGGCCGCCTCCCGCGCCGCCAGGCGGGCGGCGCGGTGCAGGGCGACGGCGGTCTTCCCGGTGCCGGGGCCGCCGGTGATCTGTACGGAGCCGTTGAAGCGGGCCTCGGCGAGGGCGTGCTGGTCCGGGTGGAGGCTGATCCGCCACTGGTCGAAGGGCGCCCTCAGGGCTCCGGCGAGTTCGGGCGGGCCGGCGGGTGTGGGGTCGGCGCCTGCGGCGGCCGGTGCGCCCGGGCGCAGGCCCCGGGCGAAGGTGAGCGCCTCGTCGTGCGGGCGCACGGCGAGTAGGCGGTAGTGCGGCTCCGCCGCGGCCTCCTCCGGGCCGTCCTCCGCGGAGTCGGGCAGGACGACGCCGAACCAGTCGGGGGCGATGCCGAGGACCCGTACACGGGGATCGGCGGCACCCTCGACGGATTCCAGATCGGGGTCGTCGCCCGCCTGGCAGGCGCGCATCGCGCTCAGCGTGTGTAGCTGAACCTCGGGCGTGAGGCGGGTGAAGTCGCTGAGAAACGTCGGGGCGATCGCAAGGGCGGTCACGTCGTGTGGTCCTCCGGTCTTCGACCAATGGGGCGGTGCGTGTGCGGTCGGAACGGACGGTGTGGATCCAGAGGAAGCCGGCCGGTGGCCTCTGTACAGGAAGGATGCTCGCGGTGGAATTCCGGCAAACGCCGTTCGAGGGGCGATCCGCGACATTCGCGATAGCCGCGTTCATTCCGTCATCAGGGCAGGTGGAAGCGGTTTTTGCGGAAGCCCGTTCGATGGAGCTGGGCGGCTCTTCCGTAGCGGGTTCCGGGGGTCCGCCTGACCTGGGGTTCTCCCGTCGGCTCTGCTGTCCGAAAACGGGTTAATAGACTGTCCGAAACGCGAGGCGTGAGGGCGCCTCTGAGCCGCAGACCGGGGACCGGGGAGGCGGAAGCGGCTCCGCGGGTGTGCGCGGTGAGGGATGCCCTGCCGGGGCCACAGAGGGCGAACCCGGACATGCGGCAGGACCGAAACCCGGATCGGTGCGGGACGCGAGGGCGGGATCGTGGCCGGATCAGGACACACGGGTGTGCGGAAGGGCCCGGACGCGAGATCGTGGGCGGATGCGCCCGCTCCGCGCGGTCCAGGGCTCTGCCGAGGTCCGTCCTGCCTCGGCAGAGCCCTCAACCGCACCGTGGGTCGGGACCCGGTTCCGGCAAGGCCGCAGTACGTGAGCCCGCTCCGTGCCCGCCGGGTGCCCCAGGGGAGGGTCCGGCGGAGAACGGCGGAGTTCTGGAGCCCGCCATCACAGGTAACTCTCGGACACCCGTCCGCCCGGCCCGCGGCGTGCGCGATGATGGGTGCGCCCGTACCGACGGAGGAAAAGGGGTGGTGTGGCCGTGTGGATCGCTGTGGCCGGGGCCGGGGCCGGTGCGGGGTTCCTGGCACTGGTACCACTGGCATGGACCTACCTGGCCAGCGCGGGCCGCCGCAAGCGCGCCGACCGTGTACCGCACCGGCCGGTCGCCGTCGTCCTCGGTGCCGCGGCCTGGCCCGAAGGGCCCTCACCGCTGCTCGCCCGCCGACTCGACCTCGCCGTCCGGCTCTACGACGAGCGCCGGGTCGACGCCGTCATCGTCTCCGGGGACAACCGCGAGGTCTCGTGCCGGGAGACCGACACCATGACCCGCTACCTCGTGGCCCGCGGTGTCCCCGCCCACCGGGTGCGGGCCGACCCCCACGGGTACCGCACCTGGGACACCTGCGTGCGCGTGCGCGAACTCTTCGGCGTCGACGCCGCCACCATGGTCACCCAGGCCTTCCACCTCCCGCGCACCGTCGCGCTCGCCAGGGCCGCCGGGATCGATGCCGTCGGTGTCGGCGACGCGAGCCTGGGCGCCCGTCGGCGCCCCACCGTCCTCGGCTACGCGCGTGAGGCCGGGGCCGCACCCAAGGCCCTGCGCGACGCACTCCTGCGCCCCGCCCCCGCCGAGGCCGGGCTCTGACCCACCGCACCGGCACCCGGTTCGCCGTGGCCGTGGCCGGGCGCGATAATCGGCCCATGAACGCGACCACGGGAAACGACGCGAACAGTGTGGACTGGGCCGCCCTGGCCCCCGAGGGCGGTGAGCGCATCCCCGACCTCCTGGCCTCGCTCGCCGGGAGCGACGCGGCGCTCTCCGACCTCCACGACATCATCCGCTACCCGGAGCCCGGCCACCTCGCCGCGCCCGCGGCGGTCGGCTTCCTGGTCGACACCGCCTGCTCCCCGCAGACCCCGGCCGCCGACCGCTGGCGGCCGCTCAGCCTCCTCCTCGAACTGGTCTGCGGCCGTGCGGAGGAGTGCCTGCCCGCGCCCCGGAACCTCGCGCTGTGGCGGGACGAGGTCGCCTGGGTGGCCGCCACCGACCACGAGAAGGCGCTCGACCAGTACCGCGCATGGATCGCGGAGGCCGCCGACGAGCAGGAGTTCCACCGCCTGAGCGACCGGCTCGCCGTCCTGGAGCGGCCGAAGGGGGTCCAGGTCCTGCGAGCCGCGCTCGACACCTACGAGGCGGTCCTCGCGCGAGCGGGCGACCTGACCGCCCTCCTCAAGGACCCCGCCGACCGGGGCGGCATGGACCGCGCGGCCGAGTGGGCGAGCTACGTGCTCGCCTTCCTGCACGACGACGCCGAGCGCATCGCCGCCGAGATCACTGGGGCCTCTCAGGTCCTGCTCGCCAAGGACCTGCGCTCCGCCCCCCGGCCCCCCGCCAACCTGCGCGAGGCCATGGCCGGCACGGACGGCGGGGAGCCGCTGCCCGCCGAACTCTTCGCCCTGGGCATGCTGGCCGACCCCCGCGACACCGATACCACGGTCGCCCTCGCCCACCAGATGGCCGGGGGCAACCTCTACAACTCCTTCGCCGCCTCCGTGGCCATGGTGCTCCTCCACGGCGAGGACACCCCCCGCGAGGCCCTGCGCCGGATCGGTCGGGGCGGCGGAACGTCCACGGGCTACGAGGGACTGTTCAACGAGTCGTGGCCGCACTGCGGAACCCGGTCTCCGCAGGTCCTGGGGTTCCTCGCGCTCGGCCGCGCCGGGACGCGGGCCCGCCGCCTGCGCCTGGACATGCTGCCCGGCCTCCTGGAGAAGGAGGAGGACTCCCGCGCGCTGGTGGCCGGTGTCGCGCTGGAGACGGCGCTCGGTCCCCGTTCCCGGGGCTTCACGGCCCAGGAGCACGTCGAGGCCGACTACGGCGAGGACACGCTCAAGGTCCTGTGGGCCGTCGCCGAACTCCCAGCCTCCGCGTGGGAGGACGAGGAGTTCACGGCCACCCTGCGCGCGTGGGCGCTGCCCACCGACCGCGAGGAGTTCTGTGCCCTGGTCGGTGTGGAGACCGGCCCCGGGGAGGCGGAGGAGGCCGAGGAGCCCGCACCCGCGCCCACCGCGCCCGAACCCGGACTGTTCGGGCGCCTGTTCGGCGGCCGCTAAGCGGAGAGGGCGTCGTCGACCCCGGTCTCGTAGGGGCCGAGGAACCGGGGGGCCGGCGTGAACACCGCGTCGACCACCGCCGCCGCGGTCGCTGGCACCTCCCGGACCCAGCCGTAGACCGTGGCGAAGGTCCGCTCCCGGAGGCTGGAGTCGGCCACCCCCACCGCGTCGATGCCCGCCGAACGGCACAGCAGCACCGCACGCGGCAGGTGGAAGTCCTGGGTGACGACCGTGGCCGCCTCCACCCCGAACACCCGGTGCGCCCGGGTGCAGGAGTCCCAGGTGTCGAAGCCCGCGTAGTCGGCCACCACGCGGTCGGCGGGCACCCCGGCGTCGATCAGGTACGCGCGCATCGTGTCGGGCTCGTTGTAGTGCTCCACGCTGTTGTCCCCGCTGACCAGGATCGCCCGCACCCGGCCCGCGGAGTAGAGCGCTGCGGCGGTGTCCAGGCGGCGGGCCAGCAGCCTGCTCGGCAGCCCGTCCGGGCGCACCCCGGCCCCCAGGACCAGGGCCACGGGGCGCTCGGGCACCGTGTCGGCGGGGTGGCGGTCGCCGGAGGTGGAGGCGAGGGCCCACAGGAACGGGGCGCAGCCCGCCGCAACGGCGAGGGCGCACAGGGCGGCCATGCCCCGCGGCCCCAGCCGTTCCAGGGCCGCACGGACGGCTTTCAGGGGGGAGGAAGCGGAGATCGTCACGTTCGGGAAGACGAGCCGCACCGCCGAGGGGTTCCCGCGCCGGAGCCGCCGCCCCCCCCGCTCACCCCGGACCGTGCTCGACGCCGAGCGCGGCGAGCGCCCCGCGCACGCGGCCCCCGGCGGACGCCAGCGCCCGCTCGGCCCGGTCGGTGTCCGCTCCCGACAGGAGCGACACCAGGGCCACGCGGGTGTCGCCTCCGGAGCGGGCCAGTGCCCGCACGCACACGTGTTCCTCCAGCCCGGTCGCCTCCCCCAGGATCGCCACCACCCGCCCGCGCAGCTTGCCGTTGGTGGCGTCGACCCCCACCATCAGGTTCGAGTACGTGCGTCCCATCCGCACCATGACGGCGGTCGAGAAGGCGTTCAGCGCCAGCTTCTGCGCCGTGCCCGCCTTCATCCGGGTGGACCCCGCGACCACCTCCGCGCCCGTGTCCATCCCCACGTGCACGTCCACGCCCGAGGCCAGCGGAGCGTCCGGGTTCGCGCTGATGAGCACCGTGGCCGCCGCGTGCTCCCGGGCAGCCTCCAGCGCGCCGCCCACGTACGGGGTGCGCCCGCTCGCGGTCAGCCCCACGGCGAGCGACCCCGGAGCCAGCCCCGCCGCGTCGGCCCGGCCGGCGGCCCGGTCGTCCTCGGCCCCCTCCGCCGCGCGCGCCAGAGCACCGCAGCCGCCCGCGTGGTGGGCCACCACCCATCCGGGCGGCACACCGTAGGTGGGCGGCAGCTCGGCCGCGTCCTGGGCGGCGATCCGCCCCGAGGTGCCCGCGCCGAAGTAGTGGACGGCCGCGCCCGACTCCAGCGCCGCCACAGCCAGTTCCACGGCGCGGGCCAACTCCGGTAGGACCGCCGCGACGGCCCCCGGCACGGCCTGGTCCTCCGCGTTGATCCGCCGCAGGACCTCCAGGGCCGGGATCAGGTCGATGTCACGGGTCCGGTCGTTGCGCTCCTCGGTCGGCGAGCGGACGACCACGGCGTCACCGCCCTCCGCGCCGTTCCGATCCGGGGCCGCGCCCCGGGAGCCGTCCCCGTGCACGGCGTCCTCTCCTCCGGTCCGCACCGGCCGCCCCCTCACCTGGTGGTACGCAGTTCCCTGACCGCTTCGCGGGTGGTCTCCAGAGCACCGCGGCTCTCGGCCCGGCGGCTCTGCGCCACCCCCACGAAGAGGCAGTCCACGACCGTCAGCGGTGCGATCCTGCTCGCGGTCGCGCCCGAACGGAAGGTGGTCTCCCGGGCCGCGGTCGTCAGCACGTGGTCGGCGTGGCCGATGGGGGAGCGGGGGAAGCTGGTGACCGCTACCGTCCGGGCGCCGCGCCTTCCCGCCTCGGCGAGTGCGCGCACGGTGTCCAGGGTGGTGCCCGTGTGGGAGAAGCCCAGGGCCACATCGCGCCCGTCGAGCAGGGCCGCGCTGGTGAGCATGGCGTGCCCGTCCGTCCAGGCGAAGGAGGTCAGCCCGATCCGGTGCAGTTTCTGCTGGAGGTCGGCTCCCACGAAGCCGCTCGCCCCCACCCCGTACACGTCGATCCGGCGGGCGGCGGCCAGCGCGTCGACGACCGCGCGCAGGACGTCGACGTTCAGCACGGTACCGGTCTCCTGCACGGTGCGCGCGTCGGTGGCGGTGATCTTGCGGACCACCGTGGCCAGGCCGTCGCCCGGGTCGATGTCGCCCACGGGTTCGGGGGTGCCGGAACGGGCGCCACTGGTCCGGCCGACCTCGGTGGCCAGGGCCAGGCGCAGTGCGCGGTAGCCGCGGAAGCCGATGGTCCGGCAGAACCGGATCACGGTGGCCTCGGAGATGGCGCAGTCCTGGGCGAGCCGGGTGATGGAGGAGGCGGCCGCCCGCTCGGGGTCGTCGACGACCCGTTGGGCGACCCTGCGTTCGGCGGGGGCGAGGGAGGGCAGCAGTGACCGGATGCGCAGGACGATGGCGGGCGCGGAGGACCCGGCCACCTCCCAGGAGGCGCGGTCGGCCGGAGGCTGCGAAGTGTGCGCCATGGACGAAAGTTTCTTTCGGGCGTAGGGCGGGCGTCAACGGGTGGAAGGGAAACAGCGGGGAAACCAGGATTCCAAGTGATCCGAGCGGGGCGGAGGCCGGGGGCCGGTTGCGGAGCACGGGAGGACACCAAGAGTCGGTCGTGAATTCGGCTGGATCCGGGCCGGGGGGTGCTCACAGGGCGCGTGAGTCGCTAGTGTCGAACACATGACTCAGAACCATGACCCCAACACCGACCCGGCGGGGAACACCCAGCACTTCCGCCGGTTCGTCGATGAGAACCCCGCGGCCGAGGAGCCCGAGCGCCGCCCGGTGCTGCCCATCGTGCTCATCGCGGTCGGGGTGCTCCTCGCCGTCGCCGTGGCGGTCGCGCTGTTCGTGACTCTGACCTGACCGCGCGCCCGCCGCCGGGAACGGTGACAGGGCCTGGTGTCCGGACCGGGACAGCGTTCGCGGCCGCCCTCCGCTGCTGCTAAAGTCGTAGGTGTCGCCAGCGGGGCTCTTTCCCTGCGCTCGGCGGCGAGCGTCATTAGCTCAGTTGGCAGAGCAGCTGACTCTTAATCAGCGGGTCCGGGGTTCGAGTCCCTGATGACGCACCGGTGGACCGCCCCCGGCCGACGGGTTCCATGCCCGAGTGGCCGGGGGCGTTCGCGTCGTGGTGTGGTCCACGACGCGCCGAGGGATGGTTCGAGCGACTTCGGTCATCCGGTAGAGTTGTCCCCGTCGCCGAGGGGGACCGAGGAGTTCACCCGAGGGAATGCGCGTCATTAGCTCAGTTGGCAGAGCAGCTGACTCTTAATCAGCGGGTCCGGGGTTCGAGTCCCTGATGACGCACCGAGAACCAGGCCCCGGCTAGCGCCGGGGCTTTTTCGCGCCCTGAGCCGCCTCCCCGGGCCGTCCGCGGGGGTGTGCCTCCCGGGGCGGGCAGGGACGGCGCCGGGTTCGGTCGGTGGATTGCTCTAGGGTGATGGAACACTCCGGCCTGCTCAGCCGTGCCGTGAGCACCCAGGAAAAGCGCGAATAGCGATCCTCTCATCGCTCTTCGTATTCCCCTTGCGTGGTGCGGGCGCGCTCGCCGGCCGTGAGTGCCGTCCCCCATCCCCTGTGCCGTCCTTTCCGGGGCGTCCCCTTCATCACCGGAGTACCCCATGGCTTTCCTTTCCCCCACCGTCCGCGGCGCGGCCCTGTCGGCGGCCGCGGTCGGTGCCGCCCTCGGCCTGACCGGCTGCGGCGTGCTGATGCCCCTCCTCGGCGGCAGTGCCTTCCAGCTCGAGGTCGGCGACTGCTTCACCGAGGAGGAGGTGTTCGACAGCAGTGCCCAGCAGGAGGTGACCGATGTTCCGCTGGTCGACTGCGCCGAGCCGCACGACTCCGAGGTCTTTCTCAACCACGATGTCGCGGGCGGCGCATTCCCCGGCGATGAGGCGCTCCAGACGGAGGCGGAGGAGGCGTGCCTCGGTCAGGCCTTCACCGACTTCGTCGGGGTCCCCTACGTGGACTCGGAGATCTACGCTGGCTGGCTGGTCCCGACCCAGCAGTCCTGGGAGAACCTCGACGACCGCAGGATTACCTGCTACCTGCTCGTCCTTGACGAGACGGTCACCGGCACCCTCCAGGGTGCCAGCCGCTAACGGCCCGCGTCGGCCCCTGCCCGCGCCAGCATGGACCGGCCGTGCGGGCGCGGGCCGTGGAACGGGGTCTCCGTGGTGGAGGACACCGAACATTTCGCCCGAGCGGCGCATCTGGACCAGTGCCGCCGTTTTCCTGACAGTGGAGAGCGGGACGATTCCTGTGGAGTGATCATGTCGCCCGAGACGTGCCGTTCGGTACCAGGCCGATTCATCCTGCTCCCCGTGGCCGCCGCGGCTGCGGCGGCCACGGCGGGGTGCGGACCGCTGCCCCTGCTCCCTCCCGCGCTCAGCGGGGACGGGTCGACGGTCGTGCCCGCAGCCGAGTCCGGGCCGGCCACCGAACCGGAGCCGGTCGAGACCCCCGGGCCCCGAGGGGCCGAGGACGTCAACGTGTTCTCCATCGGGGTGGGGGACTGCCTCGACGCCTACACGGGGGAAGGCGATGAGGGGATCTCCGACGTTCCGCTGATCGACTGCTCCGAGCCCCACGACTACGAGGTCTATTACTCCGGTGATCTGGAGGGGGGCGAGTACCCCGGACAGGAGCGGGTCAACGAGCTGGCCGACGAGATGTGCCTGGGGCAGTTCGAGTCCTTCGTGGGCCTGCCCTATCTGGAGTCCCAGCTCAACTACACCTCGCTGTTCCCCACTGAGGACGGATGGACCAGGGCCTACGACCGTGAGGTGCTGTGCCTCGTCTACGACAGCGGGAAGGCCACCGGCACCCTGGAGGGCGCCTGGCGCTGAGCGCCTCTCTTCTCGGCCCGCACCGTCCCCGTGCACTGGACGGTGCGGGCCGAACTTCTGGGCTGGGCGGACGCTTCACCCTGAGGTCTGCTTTGTGGGAAAAGGTCCTTTTCGGGACTTTCTCCTCTTCTATTCTCCCGGCGGGATATCGGGCGCTGAGATGTCGTATCCCTGATGTGACCTGGAGCACCGCACGTGGCGGGACTTAGGTCACTGGACCGGAAAAACAGGCATATAAGACTTTTCGTTTGGGTGGATCACGTCCGTGTTATCGCACGTCATCCGGGGTTCTGATGGGGGTTCCCGAGCGATCTTTCGAATCGCCTCCCCCTTGGAGGGGCCTTTGTTAGTCTGACCACCCGAACGATGGTTCTCGGTGGATGTACGGGAATGATGCCGAACATGGACGCATGTCTACGGGTGGGGCGTTATTCTTCCTATCCGAGCGTCCGTCCGGGTGCGGTCGTGCCGCCACCGAGACGTTCCCCGGCCCGCGGGACCCCCGTGCGGTCGCTCGGGGAGGCACTTCCCCGGACCGGGGGTGGTGCGGTGCTACCACCGATCCGCCCACCCGATTCGAGGAGACGAGACCGTGGCACAGGCTCCGTCGCCGCATGAACGCGATGGCAGCCCGTCGGCCGATACCCGGCTGACGGGTGAGGGGCGGGAGGGCAGGCTCCGACGGGCCATCTCCCGGATGGTCAAGTCCCAGAACCCACCGGAGACCGAGCGAGGACATCCCGTGCATCAGCCCGTGCATCCGCACTCGCGGCCAGGCGACCGCCCGACGGACCGGGAGGAGGGCCGGAGCGGCGCGGACCCCGAACCCAGGGAGGGCACGGCGGACAAGCCGGTCGGCCCCTTCTCCGGACCCGCTGAACAGGGGTACCGCCCGGCCACGCTCAGGAACGTTCCCAACCCCTACACGACCCGGCGTCTGGAGATCGAGGACGTCGACACCGGTGCGCGCGCGGTCGGCCGCTGGCGCGGCGTGGGGATGGACCAGCCCGACCCCCGGGACCGCCCGGCTCCCTCGTCCCGGCCGGACGCCCCGGTCGAGGAGGACGGGCGGGAGGCGGCCGGGGCCCGGACGTCCGACCCGGTCAAGGACCCCGACCCCCCGGTCCCCCCCGCCCGGAGCCGTGAGGGTGTGTTCGGGGGTTCGCCGGGCGGTGCCGGGCACCGGCCCTTCGCACCCGCTTCCGACCCGGATGCTCCGGTACGCGATGGCGGTGGCGCGTTCGAGGGGCCGCAGGAGGCGGCCGAGGCCCCTCCGGCCACCCCCGTGGCGACCCCCGAACCCCATGCCTCGTCCTTCCCCCGGAGCGGTGGCGGGGCGTTCGAGGGCGCTGGGGACAGTGCCGGGACGTCCGCAGACGCCGGGAGACGTTCCGCTTCGGAGCACGCGGGTGTGCGAGAGCCGTACACACCACCGGCCAAGCAGCACGGGGCCGACCCCGTGGAGGGAGGTTCGCGCATGGAAGACCAGCCGGACCCGTACGGGGCCCCCGAGCCCCGTGACACGGGCCGCACCACAGAGACGGCCGCGTCCGGGCCGGGCCCGGCCGGGCCCTACGAGGTGCCCCGGGCGCACCGGGAACCCGCGGATCCGCCCGCGCCGCACGGCCCGTACCAGGGCCCGGCCGTGCCCCCCGTCCCTCCGGCACACGCGCCGCAGGGCTACGCGCCCCAGGCCCCTCCGGCTCCGGTCCCTCCGGCCGCGCCGCCCCAGCAGCATGGACCCGACCCCTACGCCGGCTGGTCGGGGGCCGTCCCCGCGCCGGACCAGCGCCCCTACGCCGACCAGCAGAGGCCCGCACCGCAGCCCGCAGCTCACTACCACCCGGCGTCCTACGCCCCGCCGCACCCCCTGATGACCTACCCGGGTGCCTATCCGTTCCCCTTCCAGCCCCCCGGCTACGCCTTCCCCGGGCAGCCGGTGGTCTACCAGGCCCCCTACGGCGCCTACGGACCGCCGGTGCAGCACATCATCGTGCTCGCGGCCGGGCAGCCGCCGCAGGTGATCACCACGGAGCCGGGCGCGCCCGTCGGGTACGCGCGGGAGGTTGCCGAGCCGGACGGCGGAACCCGGGCGACGGTCCCGCCCGAGCCGGAGAAGAGCGCCGCCCCGGAGGCGGTGTCCTCGCCCGAACCGGCCCAGGAGCTCCCGGCCGCCGAGGAGAAAGCCGCCGAGGCCCCGGTACCGGACACCGCCGCAGAGCGGGCCTCCGGGAGCGGGGAGGGTGAGCGCGCCAGCCTGCTCAACGAGGCCCTCGCGGGCCTGGCCATGCGCGACCTGTCGCTGGTGGACTCGCTGCTTGAGATGGTCGAGGAACTGGAGACCGACACCCAGGACCCCGACCTGCTCGACAAGCTCTTCAAGATCGACAACTTCGCGACCCGCATGCGGCGCAACGGGGAGAACTTCCTGGTGCTGACCGACCACGACGGCGGCGAGTCCGACGCCCACGACGAGATCGTCCCCCTGCTGGATGTCGCCCGGGCGGCCACCTCCGAGATCAAGGACTACCCGCGGGTGCGGCTGGGCAAGCTCCCGCAGACCTGCATCACCGGTTTGGCGGCCGACGACATCAGCCACCTGCTGGCCGAGCTGCTGGACAACGCCACCTCCAACTCGCCCGAGCACTCCCAGGTCGTGGTCAGCGCCAGGGAGCTGGACGACGGCCGGCTCATGATCGTGGTCGAGGACGAGGGGGTGGGCATCCCCGAGGCGCAGATCGCCGCGCTCAACCAGCGGCTCCAGGGCGATCCCGTCCTCGACGACGAGGTGCCGCGCCACCTGGGGCTGTACGTGGCGAGCCGGATCGCCCGCAAGCATGGGCTGGAGACCCGGCTGGAGTCGCGCTCCTTCCGCGGGGTCAACGCCTACGCGATCATCCCCAAGCACCTGCTGCGGGTGGTCACACCGCCCATGGCGGGCCAGTCCCGTACCACCGCGGTCCGCTCGGTGGCCCCGCCCGCGTCGGCTCCGGCCCCGCTCACCAAGGGCAACGGGTCCCAGGGTGCCCCGACAGCCGCGCCCCGCGGCGGAGGCGACGCGGCCGTCACCTCCGCGGGCCTGCCCCGGCGCAGTGCCACACCGCACGGATCGCCGCTGCGGATGATGCCCCCGATCGGCCAGTCCGCCAACGGCGCGTCGGAGAAGACGCCGCCGAAGCTGACAGGGCGGGCGCGCGCCGAGCAGATCCGCGACGAACTCGGAGACTTCCTCGACGGCGAACGCGAGGCCCTCGAGGGCGGGCCGGACGGTGAGGCCTCGTGATCCCCCTCCCCTCCCGACCCGGACCCACGGTGCCGGAGTGCACCCCCCGGAACCACGAAGACGACACTCGGCCAAGGCAGGTATACCGATGACCGAACCCGCAACTGACAGCGTTGAGAACTTCTCCTGGCTGATCGACCGGTTCGTCCGGGACGTTCGAGGAGTCGAGCACGCCGTGGTGGTCTCCTCCGACGGCCTGGTTCTCACACACTCCAGCGACTTCCCCGAGGAGCACGCCGAGCAGTTGGCGGCGATCGCCAGCGGCCTGCACAGCCTGGCCGTCGGTGGTGCCGGGCTGTTCCAGCGGGGCGAGTGCGAACAGCTCCTGGTCCGGTTCAACAAGGGGCACCTGTTCATCATGGCCATCAGCGACGGCTCGTGTATGGCGGTGCTGACCGCGCCGGGGAGCGAGTTGAAGATCGTCGGGTTCCAGATGACCAAGCTGGTGGAGAACGTCGCGCACGTCCTCACCCCCCAGTTGCGGTCGCAGTTGCGCGAAGTCATCCAGAGCTGAGCACGGCGACCCGTAGCGGTTCGACAGGGATCACGAGAAGGTTGCCACTGACATGAGCTTCCGCAGGCGAAGGAGTAACCGCGTCCGCCCGTTCACCTTCACGGGCGGGCGGACGCGGTCGCGGCATCCGCTGATGGTGCAGACGCTGGTTTCGACGTCCGAACCGGGACAGGAGCCGCCGGGTACCCTCATGCCGGAGTCGATCAAGATCTACCGACTGTGCCGGGAGACGCGGTCACTCGCCGAGGTTTCGGCGGAACTGAACATCCCCTTGGGTGTGACCCAGGTTCTGGTCAGTGACCTGGCCGAGCAGGATCTGGTGTACATTCACCCGACCATCACCGGCAGCAGTCCATCCGAAAACCAGGTTCTGGAGAGGGCTCTTCGTGGTCTCGAACGACTTTTCCAGTGACGGCAAGTCGAATCGCAAGAAGATGTCGAGCAAGATCGTCATCGCCGGAGGCTTCGGTGCCGGCAAGACGACCTTGGTGAGCTCGGTCTCGGAGATTCCGCCGGTCACCACAGAAGCGGTCATGACTGAGGCGAGTATCGGCCATGACGACACATCCATCACACCCGACAAGAAGACGACCACCGTCGCGATGGACTTCGGTCGCATCACGATCGACGACGAGCTGGTCATGTACATGTTCGGCACACCGGGCCAGGCACGGTTCTGGTTCATGTGGGACGATCTCGTCCGGGGCGCGGTCGGTGCCGTGGTCGTGGTCGACTGCCGCAGGCTCGCGGACTCCTTCGACGCGGTCGACTACTTCGAGACGAACAAGCGCATTCCCTACATCGTGGCCCTGAACAGGTTCGAGGGGCGGCTCGAATACACGACCGAGCAGGTCCGGGAGGCACTGGAGGTCAGCCCCGAGGTACCGATCATCGACTTCGACGCGCGGCACCGCGGCTCCGGAGGAGAGGTTCTCAAGACGCTGCTGCGGTACGCGCTGGAACACAACCGAGCCGGAGAGACGGTCGCCTGAACCCCGGGGGGCGGACCTGCCCTCCACACCGCCCCTTCGCATTCCCTCGAAAGTTAGCGACAGATGCGCAAGATCCTGATCGTCGGTGCGGGCCACGCCGGTCTGCACCTGGCCCACGGGCTGTTGACCGAAGGCTACGACGTCACGGTGATCACCGGGCAGTCCTCCATGGAGATCCGCTCCGGCAAGCCGTCCATCTCCCAGTTCACCTTCCCCACCGCCCTGGAGTACGAGCGCAAGTTCGAACTCGACTTCTGGAGCGCGCTCTCCCCGCAGATCCGTGAACAGAAGCTGGCCCTCTTCCAGGAGGGGACGCCGGTCACCTCCATCAGGGGCCGTTCCCACCCCGGCAACGGTTACGCCGTGGCGGTGGACCGCCGGGTGAAGATGGCCGACTGGCTGGAGTTCTTCGAGGACCGGGGCGGGAAGGTGGTGATCCACGGGGTCACCGTCACCGACCTCGACTACTTCTCCCGGATGTTCGAGCTGATCATCGTGGCTGTCGGCCACGGGGAGCTGGGGCAGCTCTTCGACCACGACACCAGCCGGTTCAGCGGGACCCGGCCGCGCGCCCTGGCCCAGGCCTACGCCTACGACCTCTGGCCTCCCCACGAGGGCGAGTCGGAGAACATCGGCTGGTTCGGGGTGACGGAGGAGGCGGGCAACGTCATGCTCGTGCCGATCCTCACCCAGGAGGGGCCCGCCCACAACCTGCTGCTGGTGGACAAGAAGGGCGGCCCGATGGACGCCTGGCCGGACCGCCCGGGGCCGGAGGAGCAGCTGCGCAGGATGAAGGACCTGATGCGCCAGTACGCGCCGGACTTCTTCGAGCGGGCCAAGGACGCGAGGCTGGTGGACGGGCGCAGCACCCTCATCGAGGACCTGACGCCGCAGGTGCGCAACCCCGTGGGGCGGCTGCCCTCCGGCGGACTGGCCGTCGGTATGGCCGACGTGGTCGTGACCATGGACCCGTTCGTGGGGCAGAGCTGGAACAATTCCACCCGCTGCGCCGAGGCCTACCTGGAGAGCATCATCGAGCACGGCGACAAGCCGTTCGACGAGGCGTTCATGGTCAGGGCCTTCGACCGGTTCTGGGAATTCGGGCGGGACAACCAGATATGGGCGGAGTTCGCCTCCACGATGGTCGAACAGGCCCTGCCCGAACACATCATGAACGTCGTGGGGGCGGCGGTCCAGTACCAGGAGGTCGCCGACCGCTGGATCCAGGGCTGGGACTGCCCGTCCGACTTCAAGCACTGGATGTTCGATCCGGAGGTCGCACGAAGCTATATCGCCGATGTGCGGGCGCACAACGCCGGCTGACACTTCCCCAGGAGCCCGGCGCCCCACTGCGGGCGCCGGGCTTTCGTGTGCGCGTGGTCTCCTCTCCGGGAGAGGCCGGAAGGGGTGATTCAGTCCCTGGGGCGTGTGTGGCGTGCTTCACCCCCGCGGGGCGTGCGGGGCCGTCCTCGGGTCTTCCCCGAAGATCGTGGCGCGGTGCGCATACCCCGGTGGTTCGCGCCGAATACGGGTAGGTCTTTCTGGTGATGGAGAGAAGCGGGTCTTGTCATGGGAAAACGCGGCACACGGTTTCACGATCAACGGGAAGCGGGTTTTCCTGTCCCCTAAAAACCTATAAAGTCTTGTCCGAATCCTCTGTCCGAAAAGAGAAGGATGCTTGTCAGCGCTTGCGAGTAAGCGTTACTCTCCTTCATGTTGGTTCCCATTTGGCCCAGAATGGCATTTTGTGGGTTGGTTGAGTCACCCGTTGGGATTCTGGGGACTGGGATTGCCGCATGTCCGAACTTCGCTGTGCCCCCAGCGCCGTTCCTGTGCACCTACACGGGCATTTTCACGGGACGTGAACGCGGTCGGGCCGGACGAGGGCAGTTGAAAGGGAAGGGCGACGATGAACGGCGGACCGACCGGAACCCCCGTCTCCGGCAGTGGGGAGCCCGTAGCGATCATCGGCCTCTCCTGCCGGTTCCCGGGTGCGGGAACCCCCGAGGCCCTGTGGCGCCTGATCGGTGAAGGGCGCGAGGCCATCACCGGTCCGCCCGACCGGCTCGGCGGCGGATCGCCCGAGCGCGGCCCCGACTGGGGCGGCTACCTCCACGACGCGGAGTACTTCGACGCCGCCTTCTTCGGGATCTCCCCCCGCGAGGCCCTGGCGATGGATCCGCAGCAGCGCCTCATGCTCGAACTGGGCTGGGAGGCAGTGGAGAACGCCCGCACCGCCCCCGGCTCCCTGCGCGACGCCCGGGTCGGCGTGTTCGCCACCGCCATCGGCTCCGACTACGCGCTCCTGCACGACCGGGGCGGCCCCGAGGCCATCACCCACCACACCCTCACCGGCACCCACCGCAGCATGGTCGCCAACCGGCTCTCCCACGCCCTCGGGCTGCGCGGCCCCAGCCTCACCGTCGACGCCGGCCAGGCCTCAGGGCTGGTCGGCGTCCATCTCGCGGTGGAGAGCCTGCGCCGCGGGGAGAGCGACCTCGCCCTGGCCGGCGGGGTCAACCTCATCCTGGTCCCCGAGAGCACCGAGCAGGTCGAGCGCTTCGGCGGGCTGTCCCCCGACGCCCGCCTCCGCGCCTTCGACGCCGGAGCCAACGGCTACGTGCGCGGTGAGGGCGGTGCCGTCGTCGTCCTCAAACCCCTCGGCCGCGCCCTGGCCGACGGCGACCGCGTGCACGCGGTCATCCACGGCGGAGCCGTCAACCACGGCGGCGGCGACTCCTTCCTCACCCGGCCCACCGTCCGGGGCCAGGTCGAGGCCATCCGGGCCGCCCACACCGACGCGGGCAAGGAAGCCGGCCGGATCGGCTACGTCGAACTGCACGGCACCGGGACCCCCACCGGAGACCCGGTGGAGGCCGCCGCCCTCGGCGAGGTCTTCGCCGCGGGTCGGGAGGAGCCCCTGAGGGTTGGATCGGTCAAGACCAACATCGGCCACCTGGAAGGCGCTGCCGGAATCGCGGGCCTGGTCAAGACCGTGCTGGCCCTGGAGCACCAGCAGATCCCGCCCACCCTCAACTTCATCGAACCCGCCCCCGGTATCGACCTGGACGCCTTGGCACTGAGGGTGCAGACCCGCCGCGAGCCCTGGCCCGGACACGCCCCGCTGGCCGGGGTGTCCTCCTTCGGTATGGGCGGCACCAACTGCCACCTCGTCCTGGGGCCCGCCCCCGCCGACGGACCCGGGGGAGAGGAGGAGGCCGCCCCCCGCCTCCTGGATCCGGTGCCCTGGGTGCTCTCGGCACGGTCGGAGGAGGCGCTGCGCGCCCAGGCCTCCGCCCTGCACGCGCATGTGTCCGCCCGGCCCGGGACCAGGGCCCGGGACATCGGCTTCTCCCTGGCCACCACGCGCGATGTGTTCGAGCACCGCGCCGTGGTGTTCGCCCCGGGCGACGGCGGCACCCGTGAGCTGGAGTCGGTGCGCTCCGAAAGCGTCGCCGCCGTCGACGGCCCCGGCACGGTCCTGGTCTTCCCGGGACAGGGCGGCCAGTGGATCGGTATGGGCCGCGACCTCCTGGAAGCCGACAGCCCCCCTGCCGAGGCGTTCGCCGCGCGGGTCCGCGAGTGCGAACGGGCCCTCGACCCCTACGTGGACTGGTCCCTGGCATCGGTGCTGCGCGGTGAACCGCAGGCCCCCGCGGTGACCGGTACCCTCGCCCGCGTCGACGTCATCCAACCGGTGCTGTGGGCCGTCATGGTCTCCCTGGCCCGGGCCTGGGAGGAGCTGGGCGTGCGTCCCGCCGCCGTGGTCGGCCACTCCCAGGGCGAGTTGGCCGCCGCCTGTGTGGCCGGTGCCCTGACGCTGGAGGAGGCCGCTCGCATCGTGGCCCTGCGCAGTCAGGCCGTGGCCGGACTCGCCGGGACCGGCGGCATGGCCTCTCTGGGCGTGTCCGTGGAGGAGGCCGAGGAGCTCACCCGAGTCCTGCCCGACCTGCACGTTGCCGTGGTCAACGGGCCCGAATCCGTGGTGCTCTCCGGTTCTCCGCGCTCGGTGCGCGCCGCGGTCGAACGCTGCGCCGACCGCGGCGCGCACGCGGCCCTCGTCGAAGTGGACTACGCCTCCCACTCCCCGCACGTGGAGCGCATCCGGAGCCAGATCGCCGAGCGGTTGGGGCGGGTGCGGTGGCAGGCCCCTGAGGTGCCCTTCTACTCCACTCTCACCGGCGCCGAACTGGGCGAACGGGCACTGGACGCCGACTACTGGTACGCGGGCCTGCGCAGCCCCGTACGGTTCTCCGACGCAGTGGACGCCCTGATCGCCGACGGCCACCGGGTCTTCCTGGAGGCGAGCCCCCACCCGGTCCTCACCCACGGCGTGCGGGACGCGCTGGAACGGGCCGGGGCGTCCGGCCACGTCCTCAAGACACTGCGCAGGGGAGAGGGAGACCAGGCGCAACTGCTCAACGCTGCGGCCCGCGCCTTCACGGCCGGGGTGGACATCGAGTGGCCGCGCCTGTTCGAGGGCACCGGGGCACGCCGCACCGACCTGTTCCCCTACCCGTTCCAGCGCCGCCGCTTCTGGCCCGGGATCGCCGCCGGGGCGCGTACCGGGACAGGGGTGGACTGGTCGGCCGCACCGGAGGAGGCAGAAACGGTCCACGAGCGCACCGCCTCGGTGCTGGAACTGGTGGCGGAACAGGCCGCCCGGGTCCTCTCCAGGGCCTCACTCGACCCGGGCGAGGAGGAACGCGCCTTCCGCGACCTCGGCTTCGACTCGATCATGATGCTGGAACTGCGCAACGCCCTGCACCGGCACACGGGTGTGCGCCTGGACCAGAACGTGCTGTTCGAGCAGCCCACCCCGGCGGCGCTGGCCCGTTTCCTCGCCGAGGAGTTGGGCCGCGACGAGGTCAGTGTGGTGAGCGGACATTCGCAGCCCGCGGAACCGGACCCGAAGCCTCGCCCCGTCCCGGCCCCGACGGCCCGGGACGGGGACCCGATCGCCATCACCGCGATGGCCTGCCGCCTGCCCGGGGGAACGGTCTCCCCGGAGGCGCTGTGGCGGCTCGTCGAGGAAGGGGCGGACGCCACCGGGGACTTTCCCGACAACCGCTTCTGGGACCTGGACGGGCTCTACCACCCCGAACCCGGCAAGCGCGGCCGCACCTACACCCGTCGCGGCGGGTTCCTCTACGACGCCGACCTGTTCGACGCCGACTTCTTCGGGATCTCCCGCCGCGAGGCCGACGCCATGGACCCCCAGCAGCGTTTGGTGCTGGAGACCTCCTGGGAGGCCGTCCACCGGGCCGGGCTCACCGTGGAGGAACTGCGGGCGTCGCCGGTGGGCGTGTTCGTGGGGGCGATGGCCTCCGACTACGGGCCCCGGCTGGCCGATCCGGCCGGAGAGGCCGACGGGGGGTACCGGCTCACCGGTTCCACCTCCAGCGTCGTCTCGGGCCGGGTCTCCTACGTGCTGGGCCTGCACGGCCCCGCGCTGACCATCGACACCGCATGCTCCTCCTCCCTGGTGGCGATCCTCCAGGCCGCCGAGGCGCTGCGCCGGGGCGAGTGCTCCATGGCCCTGGCCGGGGGCGTCACCGTGATGTCCAGCCCGGGTATGTTCCTGGAGTTCTCCGCCCAGCGCGGGCTGTCCCCTGACGGGCGCTGCCGGGCGTTCGGTGCCGGGGCCGACGGCACCGCCTGGGCCGAGGGTGTCGGCGTGCTCGTCCTGGAGCGCCTCTCCGACGCACGCCGGGCGGGCCGTCCCGTCCTGGCCCTGCTCCGCGGCGGAGCGGTCAACTCCGACGGCACCTCCAACGGACTCACCGCCCCCAGCGGGCCGGCCCAGGAACGGGTGATCCGCCAGGCCCTGGCCACGGCCGGACTCGAACCGGGTGAGGTGGACGCCGTCGAGGCGCACGGCACCGGCACCAGGCTGGGCGACCCGATCGAGGCGTCCGCGCTCATCTCCGTCTACGGCCCCGGCCGCGACGAGCCGCTGCGCCTGGGATCGCTCAAGTCCAATATCGGCCATGCCCAGGCCGCCGCCGGGGTGGCCGGGGTCATCAAGACCGTGCAGGCGCTGCGCCACGGCCGCCTGCCGAGGACCCTGCACGCCGACGAGCCCACCCCGCACGTGGAGTGGGAGGGCAGCGGTGTGCGGCTGCTCACCGACGAGGAGTCCTGGCCCGACACCGGCAGGCCCCGCCGGGCGGCGGTGTCCTCGTTCGGGATCAGCGGCACCAACGCCCATCTGATCCTGGAGGGCGTCGTCGACGAGGGCACACCGGTCCCCCCGCCGGACCTGCCGTTCAAGCGCCGCCGCCACTGGGCGGAACCCGCCTCCGTCCCGGCGGCGGCCACCCCCTCCGTGCTGCTGGGTGAGGGGGTGGAACTGGTCGGCGGCGACACCGTCTTCACCGGCGCCGCCGCCGTGGACGCCCCGGCCTGGGCCGCGGACCACCGGCTGCTCGGCCGCACCCTGCTGCCCGGTACCGCCCTGGTGGAACTCGCCCTGCACGCCGGTGCCCGCACGGGTGTCCCGGCCGTCGCCGATCTCACCCTGGAGAGCCCGGTCCTGCTCCCGCGCGCCGGCACGGTCGACCTCCAGGCCACCGTCTCGGCGCCCCGGCCCGACGGCCACCGCGCCTTCACCCTCCACTCCCGGCTTCCCGGCGGTGAGTGGACGCGCAACGCCTCCGGGGCACTCGCGGCTCCGGCCGGAGCGGTCCCGGACCTGCCCGAGGACTGGCCGGGCGAGGCCGCCGACACCGGGCTGGACGGGGACGAGGCCTACGCCGGGCTGGCGCGACGCGGCTACACCTACGGTCCGGTCTTCCAGGGGCTGCGGCGGATATGGCGGCGCGGCGACGGGGCACTGATCACCGAGACGGCCCTGCCCGAAGGGCAGGCGCCCGGACCGTTCACCGGCCCGCACCCGGCCCTGCTCGACGCGGCCCTGCACGCGGTGCTCCTGCACGGCGGCTCCGGCGGCGACACCGAGGCCCCCCTGGTCCCGTTCGCGTGGAGCGGGGTGCGCGTCGCCACGGTCGGTACGCCGCCCCGCCTTCTGCGCACCCTCGTGGAGCACCTCGACGGCGACCGGTACCGCCTCTCCTGCACCGACGCCTCCGGAGCCCCGGTGCTGGCCGTCGACGAACTGGTCCTGCGCCCGATCGACCCCGCCGCCCTGCCGTCGCTGCCCGACGAGGAACCCGGACTCTACCGACTGCGCTGGCAGGAGGTGGACGATCCGCCCCCCGGCGACGCCGCCACCGTGCCCCTCCCCTCGCTGGAGGCCCTGCCGACCGACGGCCCCGTGCCCGACACCGTCTACGCCGAACTGCCCGCCTGCGCCGTCTACGCCGACCACGAGTCGCTGCCCGCCGCCGTGCGCGAAGGGCTGCTCTCCGCCCTGGCCTCGGTACGCGCCTGGCTGGAGGACGCGCGTACCGCGCACGCCCGGCTCGTGCTCGTCACCTGGCGGTCGGTGTCCACCGACGACGACGACCGGCTCAGCGGGCTGGCCGCCTCCTCGGTGTGGGGTCTGCTTCGCTCGGTCCAGCGCGAGCACCCCGACCGCTTCGTCATCGTGGACTCCGACGGCTCGGAGGAATCCCACCGGGTGCTCGGGCTCGTCGCCGGGACCGGTGAGCCCCAGGCGGCTCTGCGCTCGGGCCGTGTGCTGGTACCCCGCCTGGTGTCCGCCGTCGAGGAGGGCGAGCTCGTACCGCCCGGCCCGCTGTGGCATCTGGCCGCCGACGCCCCGGGCTCCCTGGACGGGGTCGTCCCGCTGCCCGCCCCCGGTACGGGTGCGCCGCTGGGCGAGCACCAGGTCCGTGTCGCGGTGCGCGCGGCCGGGGTCAACTTCCGCGACGTCGTCGTCGCCCTGGGGATGATCCCCGACGACTACGGTATCGGCCTGGAGGGCGCCGGGACCGTCCTCGAAGTGGGGGCCGGGGTCACCGACCTGGCCCCTGGAGACCGGGTCGCCGGCATGCTCGACTCGGCCTTCGGTCCGGTGGCCCTCACCGACCGGCACCGTCTGGCCCGCATCCCGGAGGGATGGGGTTTCGAGGAGGCCGCGGCCGTTCCCGTGGTCTTCCTCACCGCCTACCACGCCCTGGTGGACGTTGCGGCGGTCAGGCCGGGGGAGAGCGTCCTGATCCACGCCGCCGCCGGCGGAGTGGGGCTGGCCGCCGTCCAGCTCGCCCGCCACATGGGGGCCCGGGTGTTCGGCACCGCGAGCCCGCACAAGTGGGACACGGCCGTGGAGTACGGGGTGCCCCGTGAGCACCTGGCCTCCTCCCGCACCCTGGACTTCGAGGCGTCCCTGCGCGAGGCCAACGGCGGACAGGGGTTCGACGTGGTCCTCAACTCCCTGAGCGGCGACTTCGTCGACGCCTCCCTGCGCCTGCTGCGCGCCCCCGGCGGCGGAGCGGGTGCGGGCGGCCGCTTCGTGGAGCTGGGCCGCACCGACGTCCGGGACGAGGCGGAGGTCGCCGCCGAGCACCCCGGCCGCGGCTACCACTCGTTCGTCCTTCCCGACGTCCCCGCGGAGCGGATCGGGCAGATGCTCGAACGCGTCATGGAGCTGTTCTCCACCGGGGCCCTGCACCCGCTGCCGGTGGCGGCCCACGATATCCGCCGCTTCCGGGAGGCGCTGCGCTCTCTCCAGCGGGGCGAGACCACCGGCAAGACCGTCCTGCGCGTGCCCGAGCCCTTCCCCGAGGGCTCCGCCGTGCTCATCACCGGCGGCACGGGCACCCTCGGCCACCGGGTGGCCCGCCACCTGGCCGTCCACTACGGGGTCCGCGACCTGGTCCTGGTCAGCCGGAGCGGTGAACGGGCCCACGGCCAGGACAGCCGGACCGAGGAGCTGCGTGCCTTGGGCGCCCGGGTCGGCGTCCACGCGTGCGACACCGCCGACCGTGCCGCCCTCACACGCCTGCTCGCGTCCCTGGACCGGCCGCTGGGCGCCGTCGTCCACGCCGCCGGGGTCCTGGACGACGCCACCGTGCTCTCCATGGACGCCGACCGGGTCGAGGCGGTCCTTCGGCCCAAGGCCGACGCCGCCTGGAACCTGCACGAGCTCACCGCAGACCTCGACCTGGGCGCGTTCGTGGTGTTCTCCTCGATCGCCGGAACCCTGGGTAACGCGGGCCAGGCCAACTACGCGGCCGCCAACGTGTTCTGCGACGCGCTCGCCCACCACCGCCGACAGCGCGGCCTGCCCGCACTGTCCCTGGCCTGGGGACTGTGGGACGGGGCCAGCGGCATGACCGGCCACCTCGACGGCGGCGACCTGGGCGTTCTCGGCCGGACCGGTCTGCTTCCCATGGCCCCCGACCGCGCCCTGGCCCGCATGGACGCCGCCCTCTACCTGGACCGTGCCGTCCTCGCCCCCGCCCTGCTCGACCCCTCTGCCGCCCCCGGCCTGCCGGTCCTGCGCGAGCTGGCCGACGGCCGGGAGGAGGCACCGGCAGGGGAGGAGGCGGTCGAACCGGTGCTGTCGGCCGACCACCTGTCCGGGCTCTCCGAGGCCGATCGCGAGCGGACCCTGGTCGCCGCGGTGCGCGAGCACACCGGCGTCGTCCTGGGCCGGGGGGAGGAGGGCGGTGCCGGGGTGCCCGCCGACCGGCCCTTCAAGGAACTGGGCCTGGACTCCCTGACCGGGGTGGAACTGCGCAACCGCCTGGGGGCCGCCTGCGGCCTGCGGCTGCCCGTCACCGCGGTCTTCGACCACCCCACCCCGCGTGCCCTGGCCCGCCACGTCGCGGAGGAGCTCTTCCCCGACAGCGGCCCCGCCCAGGACCACGGCGAGGCCCCCGACGACAGCCCGATCGATGACATGAACGTCGAGGGACTCCTCGAACTCGCCCTGGGAGGACACGGCGATCCCCGGTCCGAAGGTGAACAGGAGACCGTTGATGACTACCGGTAGTGATCAGAACGCCCAACTCGTCACGGCGCTGCGCTCGGCACTGAAGAAGAACGAGCGCCTCCAGGAACGACTGGAGCGCACCGGCGAACCCGTCGCCGTCGTCGGCCTGGCCTGCCGCCTGCCGGGCGGCATCGACACCCCCGAGGCCCTGTGGGACCTGCTCGACCGCGGCGGCGAGGTCCGGGGGCCGCTGCCCGACGACCGCGACTGGGACCTGGGCGCCCTGCTCGGCGACGGCTCCGCCCCGCCCCTCTCCGCCATGTCCCAGGGCGCCTTCCTGGACGATGCCGGCGACTTCGACGCCGACTTCTTCGGGATCAGCCCCCGCGAGGCGGAGGCCATGGACCCCCAGCAGCGCCTGCTGCTGGAGACGGCGTGGGAGGCCCTGGAACGCTCGGGGACCGCCCCGTCCTCCCTGGCGGGCAGCGACACCGGCGTCTACGTCGGAGCCGTCTCCCAGGAGTACGGCCCCTCGGCCACCGAGGCTCCCGACGACGGGTTCACGCTCAGCGGCACCAACCCCAGCGTCGCCTCCGGCCGCCTCTCCTACACCCTGGGCCTGCACGGCCCCTCCCTCACCGTCGACACGGCCTGCTCCTCGTCACTGGTGGCCGTGCACCTGGCCGTGAGGGCACTGCGCGCCGGGGAGTGCTCCCTCGCACTCGCGGGAGGGGCCACCGTCATGGCCCGTCCCGGTGTCCTCACCGAGTTCACCCACCTGCGCGGCGTCGCCGCCGACGGCCGCTGCAAGGCGTTCGGGGCCGGGGCCGACGGCGCCGGGTTCTCCGAGGGCGTCGGGATGGTCGCCCTGCAACGGCTCTCCGACGCGCGCCGGGCCGGCCGCCGGGTGCTCGCCGTGATCCGCGGCGGTGCCGTCAACTCCGACGGTGCCTCCAACGGGCTGACCGCGCCCAGCGGGCCCGCGCAGGAACGGGTGATCCGCGCGGCGCTGGCCGATGCCCGGCTGTCCCCNGCCGACGTCGACCTCGTCGAGGCGCACGGCACCGGCACCGTGCTCGGCGACCCCATCGAGGCCGGTGCGCTCATCGCCGCCTACGGGCGCGAACGCGCCCCGGGCCGGCCGCTGTGGCTGGGCTCGCTCAAGTCCAACCTCGGCCACGCGCAGGCTGCCGCCGGGATCTGCGGCCTGATCAAACTGGTGCTGGCACTGCGCCACGGGGTGATGCCGCCCACCCTGCACGCCGAGGAGCCCACCCCGCACGTGGACTGGGCGCAGGACGCCGTCCGGCTGCTGGACCGGGGCCGGGCCTGGCCCGACGCCGCCGCGCCGCGCCGCGCCGCCGTGTCCTCCTTCGGTGCCAGCGGCACCAACGCCCACGTCATCGTGGAGCAGGCTCCCGCCGAACCGGCCCCCCGCGCCGGGCGCGCCGGTGCCGTCCCGGCCCTGCACCTGTGGCCGCTGTCGGCCCGCAGCCCCGAAGCCCTCGCCGACCAGGCCCGCCGCCTGCGTGAGCGGGTCGCCGCCGACCACGCCCTCGACCCCGCTGACGTCGGCCTCACCCTGGCCACCGCCCGCACGCACTTCGAGCACCGCGCCGTCGCCTGCGGCCGCGACCGCGACACCCTGCTGGAATCCCTGGAGGCGCTGGCCGAGCGCCGCACCCGCCCCCGCGCCGTCACCGGCCGTGCCCGCCCCGACCGCCGCGTGGTGTGGGTGTTCCCCGGCCAGGGCGGCCAGTGGGCGGACATGGCCGTGGACCTGCTCGCCGAGTCCCCCGTGTTCGCCGCGCGCGTCGCCGACTGCGAACGCGCCCTGGCCCCGCACACCGACTGGTCACTGACGGCTGTCCTGCGCCGCGACCCCGGCGCGCCCTCCCTGGAGCGCGTGGACGTGGTCCAGCCGGTGCTGTGGGCGGTCATGGTCGCCCTCGCCGAGATGTGGCGCTCCCACGGCGTCCGCCCCGACGCCGTCGTCGGCCACTCCCAGGGCGAGGTCGCCGCCGCCTGCGTCGCCGGGCTGCTGTCCCTGGAGGAGGCCGCCGCGGTGGTGGCACTGCGCGGCCGCGCCCTGCTGCAGCTGTCCGGCACCGGGGCGATGGCCTCCGTGGCGCTGCCCGAGGAACGGGTCCGCGCCGACCTCGCCGAACGCGGCGCCGACCTGCACGTCGCCGTCGTCAACGGACCCTCCTCCACCGTGGTGGCGGGGGAGACCGAGGCCGTCGCACGCCTGCTGAAGGACTACGACGGGCGGGGGGTGCGGGCCCGCCGCATCGACGTGGACTACGCCTCCCACACCCCCCGTGTGGCCCCGCTGCGCGACCGGATCCACGCCGACCTGGCCGGGATCGCCTCCCGCGCCGGGGAGATCCCCTTCTACTCCTGCGTGACCGGAGCGCCGGCGGGGGAGGGGGACCTGGACGCCTCCTACTGGTACCGCAACCTCGCCGAGCCGGTCCGCTTCTACGACACGGTCCGCGCCCTGGCCTCCGACGGCCACGACCTGTTCGTGGAGGTGGCACCGCACCCGGTGCTCTCGCCCGCCCTGCTGGAGACCTTCGAGGCGGAGGGGGAGCGCGGTGCCGCTGCCGTGGCCACCCTGCGCCGGGACGAGGGCGGTGCCGACCGGTTCCGGCTGGCCCTGGCCGAGGCGTTCACCTACGGCGCCGACCCCGACTGGTCCGCCGTGTTCCACGACGGCGCACGCCCCGTGGACCTGCCCACCTACGCCTTCCAGCGCCGCCGCTACTGGCGTTCCCGGGGCGCCGCCGCCCACACCGCCTCCACCGCGCCCGCCCCCGCGTCACGGGAGCCCGCCGAGGAGGTGTGGAGCCTGCCCGACGGACTCTCCCCCGCCGAGCGCTCCCGGGCCGTCCTGGACCTGGTCCGCACCGAGACCGCCGCGGTCCTGGGCCACGACGGCCCCGAGGCCGTCGAACCGCTGCGCGGCTTCCTCGACGCCGGCGGCACCTCCCTGGGCGCGGTCCGGCTGCGCAACCGGCTGGTCGAACTGACCGGAGTGGACCTGCCCGTCACGGCGGCCCTGGACCGTTCCACGCCCGCCGCCCTGGCAGAGCACCTGCTCGGGTTGATCGACGCCCGGTCGGCCCCCCCGCCGCTGCCGCTCCTGGACGAACTGGCCCGTCTGGAGGGCGCCGTGGCCGCCGCCGAGTCCGCGGACACCGTCCCCGACGGCGTCCGGGAGGAACTGACCGACCGGCTGCGCGCCCTGCTGCGCCGCGTCGACACGGCAACCGTGGAGACCGGCCCCGACCTGGACGGGGCCACCGACGACCAGCTCCTGGACCTCATCGACCAGGAGTTCGGGATCTCCTGACCCCGGATACCCGACCACGGCTGTGGGAGCGCAGACATGACCCAGAACAGCAAGTTCCGCGAAACAGTCAAGAAGATGGCCCTCGACCTGCGCCGTTCCCGCTCCCGGGTCGAGGAGCTGGAGCAGCGCGGCCACGAGCCGGTCGCGATCGTCGGCATCGGCTGCCGCGCACCCGGAGCCGCGGGCCCCGACGCGCTGTGGGACCTGGTGGCCGGGGGACGCGAGACCCTCGGCCCCTTCCCCGACGACCGCGGCTGGGACCTGGACCGGATGCTGTCACCGGACCCGGACGCCCCGGGCACCACCCCGGTACGCTCCGGCTCCTTCCTCGCCGACGCGGGCGACTTCGACCCCGCCTTCTTCGGGATCAGCCCCCGCGAGGCGACGGCCATGGACCCCCAGCACCGGCTCGTCCTGGAGACCGCCTGGGAGTCCCTGGAACACGCCGGGATCGTCCCCGCCTCCCTGCGCGCCACCCCCGCCGGTGTGTTCGTCGGCCTGGTCGGCCAGGAGTACGGGCCGCCCGTCCAGGAGTCGCCTCCCGAACTCATCGGATACCGGATGATCGGCGGCATGCCCGCCGTCGCAGCCGGACGGGTGTCCTACACCCTGGGACTGGAGGGCCCCGCCGTCACCGTCGACACCGCCTGCTCCTCCTCCCTGACCGCCCTCACCCTGGCCGTGCGCTCCCTGCGCTCGGGTGAGTCCTCCCTGGCCCTGGCCGGGGGCGCCAGCGTCTACACCGGTGTGTCCCCCTGGGTCTCCTTCGGCGAGCACGGAGCCCTGTCCCCCGACGGCCGCTGCAAGGCGTTCGGGGCCGGGGCCGACGGAACCGGCTGGGGCGAGGCGGCGGGCATGCTCGTCCTGGAACGCCTCTCCGACGCCCGACGCCACGGCCGCCGGGTCCTGGCCGTGCTGCGCGGTGTCGCCATGAACCAGGACGGTGCCTCCAGCGGGCTGACCGCGCCCAGCGGGCCCGCGCAGGAACGGGTGATCCGCGCGGCGCTGGCCGATGCCCGGCTGTCCCCGGCCGACGTCGACCTCGTCGAGGCGCACGGCACCGGCACCGTGCTCGGCGACCCCATCGAGGCCGGTGCGCTCATCGCCGCCTACGGGCGCGAACGCGCCCCGGGCCGGCCGCTGTGGCTGGGCTCGCTCAAGTCCAACCTCGGCCACACCGGCGCGGCGGCCGGGGTCATGGGTGTCATCAAGGCCGTCCAGGCACTGCGCCACGGGGTGATGCCGCCCACCCTGCACGCCGACGAGCCCACCCCGCACGTCGACTGGTCCGCGGGCCCGCTCCGGCTGCTCACCGGCCCGCGGCCCTGGACCGGGACACCGCGCCGCGCCGGAGTCTCCGCGTTCGGAGCCAGCGGCACCAACGTCCACGCCGTCCTCGAACAGGCCCCCGAGCCCGAGCCCGAAACCGCCGAGCGAGTCGACGCGGCCGCCCCCGTCCCGTGGGTGCTGTCGGGGCACACCCCTGAAGCCCTCGCCGACCAGGCCCGCCGCCTGCGTGAGCGGGTCGCCGCCGACCACGCCCTCGACCCCGCTGACGTCGGCCTCACCCTGGCCACCGCCCGCACCGCGCACCCCCACCGCGCCGCCGTCGTCGGCACCGACCGCGCCACCCTCCTGGAGCGCCTGGACGCCCTCGCCGCCGGAGCCACCCGCGAACCCGGTCTCGCGCGAGGCCGGGCCCGCCAGGGCCGGACCGTGTTCGTCTACCCCGGCCAGGGCTCCCAGTGGGAGGGCATGGCCCGCGCCCTGCTCGCCGAGTCCCCCGTGTTCGCCGCGCGCATCGCCGACTGCGAACGCGCCCTGGCCCCCCACAACGACTGGCGGCTCACCGACGTCCTCCTCGGCCGCGCCGGAGCTCCCGACCCCGACCGCACCGACATCGTCCCCCAACTGCTGTGGGCGGTCATGATCGCCCTCACCGCCGTGTGGCGCTCCCACGGCGTCCACCCCGACGCCGTCGTCGGCCACTCCCAGGGCGAAGTCGCCGCCGCGCACATCGCCGGAGCCCTCACCCTGGAACAGTCCGCCCAGGTCATCGCCGTGCGCAGCCGCCTGCTGGAGCGGATCACCGGCGACGTCGCCATGGCCGTCGTCTCCCTGGGCATAGACGTGCTGGAACCGTACCTGGCCGACGGCGACCTGCGCGTCACCGTCCTCAACAGCCCCGGCACCACCGTCGTGGGCGGTGACCGCGCTGCCATCGACCGCCTCATCGAGACCTGTACCGCCGAGGGCGTGCAGGCCCGCCTGTTCGCCGAGCGCCTCATCTCCCACACCCCGCACGCCGAAGCCGTCCGCGACGACCTCCTGGGATCCCTGGACCGCCTCGCCCCCTCCGACCCCAGCCTGCCCCTGTACACGTCGGTCACCGGCGGCCCCCTGGAGGGCCCCGCCGACGCCGCCCACTGGTACGCGGGCCTGAGCCGACCGGTCCTCTTCCAGGACGCCACCGAGGCCCTGCTCGCCGCCGGGCACACACGCTTCATCGAGGTCAGCGCCCACCCCGTGCTCACCGCACCCCTGGCCGAGACCATCGCCCACACCGGCAGGGACGCGGCCACCGTGGCCACCCTGCGCCGCGACCAGGGCGGTACCGAACGTCTGCGCACCGCACTGGCCGAGGCGTTCTCCCACGGCGCCGACCCCGACTGGTCCACCGTGTTCCACGACGGCGCCCGCCCCGTGGACCTGCCCACCTACGCCTTCCAGCGCCGCCGTCTGTGGATGGCCCCCGCCGGCACCCGCTCCGACGCGGCCTCCGCCGGGCTGGAGTCCGAGGAGCACCCGCTGCTCGGCGCGGCCCTGCCCCTCGCCGACACCGGCACCGTCGTGTTCACCGGCCGCCTCTCCCGCACCGCCCAGCCCTGGCTCGGCGACCACGCCGCGGACGACACCGTGCTGCTGCCCGGCACCGCCTTCCTCGACCTGGCCCTCACCGCTGGAGACCGGCTCGGCACACCCCACGCGGTCGAACTCGTCGTGCACGCGCCCCTGGCCCTGCCCGCCACCGGCGCGGTCCAGCTCCAGGTCGCCGTCGAGCGCGCCGACGAACACGGGCACCGGGCCGTCACCGTCCACGCCCGCCCCGCCGGGGCATCCGGAGCCCCCGACCTGGGCGACCGCCCCTGGGTCCGGCACGCCGCCGGCGTCCTGGCCCCCGAGCCCGCCGCCACACCCCGCGACCTCGCGCAGTGGCCGCCCCCCGGGGCCGACCCCGTCGACACCGCCGACCTCTATCCCGCACTGGAGACCCTCGGCTACGCCTACGGCCCCGCCTTCCGCGGACTGACCGCCGCCTGGACGTGCGGCGACGAGGTGTGGGCGGAGGTCGAACTGCCCGCCGCCCTGCACGCCGACGCCGACCGGTTCGGACTGCACCCCGCACTGGCAGACGCCGCCCAGCACGCTCTCGGCTGCGCCCCCTGGACGCCCCGCGACGGGGTGCGGCTGCCCTTCGCCTGGAGCGGTGTCACCCTGCACGCCAGCGGGGCCACCCGGTTGCGCGTCCACGTGCGCCCTACCGGCACCGACGAGGTGGCGCTCCTGCTCGCCGACTCCGGCGGTGCGCCCGTCGCCACCGTCGACTCCCTCGTCCTGCGCGCTCCCGCCGACGCCCCCGAGCCGGTGGAGGCCGCCGACGATCTCTTCCACGTCGCCTGGGAGCCCGCACCCGCGTCCGCCCCCGCCCAGAGGCAGAGCTGGGCGGTGGTCGGCGAGGACCTGTTCGACACCGCCGCCGCGCTCACCGCCGCCGGACACACCGTCCGCGCCCACGCCGACGCCGCGGCCCTGCACGCCGCCCTCGACACCGGAGCACCCGTCCCCGACCGTGTCCTGCTGCCCCACCTGCTCCCCCCGGTGGAGCCAGGCCCGGCCGACGCCCGCGCCGCCGTCACCGCCGCCGTCGAGGCCGTGCAGATGCTGCTCGCCGACCCCCGCACCGAGAACGCCCGCCAGGTCGTGCTCACCCACCGGGCCGTGGCCGCCGCCGACGGCGAGGACGTGCCCGACCCGGTCCACGCCCCCTTGTGGGGGCTGGTGCGCGCCGCCGCCCAGGAGCACCCCGGCCGGTTCGCGATCGTGGACACCGACGATCCCGGCCGCAGCGGTCCCGCCCTGGTCGCGGCGCTGACCGGTGACGGCGAACAGACCGCCCTGCGCTCCGGGGAGGTGCTCACCCCCCGCCTGGTCCGCACCGAACGCACCGGGGCCCCCCTTTCCTTCGGCGACGGCACCGTCCTGGTCACCGGCGCCACCGGAACCCTGGGCGGGGAGATCGCCCGCCACCTGGTGGACCGGTACTCTGTGCGCGACCTCCTCCTGGTCAGCCGCAGCGGCCCCGAAGCCAAGGGCGCCGACGACCTGGCGGCCGACCTCACCGCCCGGGGCGCCCGCGTGGCTCTGGCCGCCTGCGACACCGCCGACCGCGACCGTCTGGCCGACCTGCTGTCGGAGCACCGCGTCACCGGACTCGTCCACACCGCCGCCGTCCTGGACGACGCTCTGCTCACCTCCATCACCCCCGAGTCCGTCGACCGCGTGCTGCGCCCCAAGATCGACGCCGCCCACCACCTGGACGAACTCCTCCCCGACACGGCGGCGTTCGTGCTGTTCTCCTCCGCCGCGGGCACCCTCGGAAGCCCCGGCCAGGCCCACTACAGCGCCGCCAACGCCTACACCGACGCACTCGCCCACCGCAGGCGATCCCGCGGCCTGCACGCCGTGTCCCTGTCCTGGGGCATGTGGGCCCGGCGCGGTGGCGGCACCGCCCGCCTGGACGACCGGGACCTGGGCCGCTACACCCGCCTGGGCATGGCCGGTCCGGTGGACACCGGGCACGGGCTCGCCCTGCTCGACGACGCCCTGGCCACCGGACGCCCCCACCTGCTGCCGGTCCCCCTGGACCTGGCCGGGGCCCGGGCCCGCGCGGCCCGCACCGGCACGGTCTCCGCCATGCTTTCCGCCCTGGTGCGCCCACCGCGCCGCCGGGCCGGAACAGCGGGCCCGGACGCCGAGGCCCTGCGCGGCAGGCTCGCCCGCGTTCCCGCCGAGCAGCGCCCCGCCATGGCCCTGTCCCACGTCCTGGCCGACACGGCCGAAGTACTGGGACACGCCGGCACCGCCGAGATCGACGCCGACACCCCGTTCATGGAGATGGGCTTCGACTCGCTCACCGCGGTCGAACTGCGCAACCGGCTCGCCGCGGCCACCGGCCTGCGCCTGCCCGCCGGACTGGCCTTCGCCCACCCGAACCCGCGCGACCTGTCCGCCCACCTGCTCGCCGAACTAGCCTCCGGACCGGACGAGGAGCCGGGCCCGGCCGCCGACCGTACGGCCGCCGACGGGCTGGTCGACCTGTTCACGGACGCCTGCCACCGGCGGCGCATCGCCGACGGACTCGACCTGCTGTGGTCGGCCTCGCGGATGCGCCCCGCCTTCACCGGCACCGCCGACGCCGGTCCGCCCCGCGCCCCGGTCCGGCTCTCCCGTGAGGGGGAGGCGACCCGGCTCATCTGCTTGCCGTCGATCCTCATGGTCTCCGGGGTCCAGGAGTTCGCCCGCTTCGCCGGCCGCATCCGCGGCCACCGCAGAGTGGACGTCATCGCCCAGCCCGGGTTCGGTGACGGCGAACCGCTCCCGGCGAGCGTCGACGCCGTCGCCGACGTGCTGGCCGAGGCGGTCGCCTCCTGCGCGGACGGGGACCCCTACGTCCTGGTCAGCCGCTCCTCCGGCGGCTGGGTCGCCCACGAGGTGACCCGCCGCCTGGAGGAGCTCCACCAGCGGGGACGCGGCCGGGCACCCGAACTGACCGCGCTGATGGACAGCCCCGACACCACCGACCTGGAGGCCTCCGGCCTGCCCACCATCGAGGCGGGCGTGGTCGAGCGCGCCGAGGCGATCGGCACCATGGACGGGGTCCGCCTCACCGCGATGGGCGCCTACGTGCGCCTGTTCCGCGACTGGCGCCCCGGGCCGCTGGCCACCCCCGTGCTCCAACTGCGCCCCCAGCAGCCCACCATCGACCGCGACGGGCGGCCGCTCGCCCCGTTCACCTGGGCGGCCGAGCACGAGGTGCTGCGTGTGCCCGGCGACCACTTCAGCATGCTGGAGGACGACGTGGACAGGGTCGGCTCCCTCTTCCACGACCATCTCACCGCCCGGGGCCTGTGAGCCGGGCGGTCCCCGCCGCACCGGCCGGGCGGGGACCGCCCGGAACAACCGGCCCGCCGGTCGTGTTGCAGGGCCGGACACCCGATACTGGAGGGGCCCGCCCCCGCCCGGTGGAAAAACCGGTTGCAGACCCTCGTAGCCTTGAGACCTGATGAGCACCACCACGCCCGCGCCCGGCGCCGACACACTCCGTTCCCGGCTCCGCGACCTCATGCCCGCGGACCGGCACCGGATCCGCCGCCGTATCGACGGCCTGGCCAAGATCCGCGACGAGCGCCGCCGCGCCTCCGTGACCGAGCAGATCGGCAGGGACCTCGACGAGGCCGCCCTGCGCGTGGACCTGCGCCGCGAGGCGGTCCCCGAGCTCACCTACCCCGAGGCGCTGCCCGTCAGCGCCCGCCGCGAGGACATCGCCGAGGCGGTCAGGGACCACCAGGTCGTCATCGTCGCCGGTGAGACCGGCTCCGGCAAGACCACCCAGCTGCCCAAGATCTGCCTCGAACTGGGCCGCGGCGTCATGGGCACCATCGGCCACACCCAGCCCCGCCGCCTGGCCGCACGCACCGTCGCCGAGCGCATCGCCGACGAGGTCGGCACCCCCCTGGGCGAGACCATCGGCTACAAGGTGCGCTTCACCGACACCTCCGGCGACAGCACCCTCGTCAAGCTGATGACCGACGGCATCCTGCTCGCCGAGATCCAGCGCGACCGCATGCTGCGCGCCTACGACACCCTCATCATCGACGAGGCGCACGAGCGCAGCCTCAACATCGACTTCCTGCTGGGCTACCTCAAACAGCTCCTGCCCAAGCGCCCCGACCTCAAAGTGATCATCACCTCGGCCACCATCGACCCCGAGCGCTTCTCCCGCCACTTCGACGACGCCCCCATCGTCGAGGTGTCCGGCCGCACCTACCCCGTCGAGGTCCGCTACCGGCCGCTGTCGGAGGAGATCCTCGACCCCGAGGAAAGGGACCGCGACCGAAGGCCGTCGTTTGAGGGCGGTGGCGGGCCGACGGGTGGGCGCACCGACCGCGACCAGACCCAGGCCATCCTCGACGCCGTCGGCGAACTCGCCGGGGAGGCGCCCGGCGACGTCCTGGTCTTCCTCAGCGGCGAGCGCGAGATCCGCGACACCGCCGAGGCCCTGGAGAAGCAGAAGCTGCCGAACACCGAGGTCCTGCCGCTCTACGCCCGCCTGTCCACCGCCGAGCAGAGACGCGTGTGGGCCTCCCACCGGGGCCGCCGCATCGTGCTGGCCACCAACGTCGCCGAGACCTCCCTGACGGTGCCCGGCATCAAGTACGTCATCGACCCCGGCACGGCGCGCATCTCCCGCTACAGCCACCGCACCAAGGTGCAGCGCCTGCCCATCGAAGCCGTCTCCCAGGCCTCGGCCAACCAGCGCAAGGGCCGCTGCGGCCGTGTCTCCGAGGGCATCTGCATCCGGCTGTACTCGGAGGAGGACTTCCTGTCCCGCCCCGAGTTCACCGACCCGGAGATCCTGCGCACCAACCTCGCCTCGGTCATCCTCCAGATGGCCTCCCTCGGCCTGGGCGACATCGCCGCCTTTCCCTTCGTGGACGGCCCCGACCACCGCCAGATCAAGGACGGCGTCACCCTCCTCACCGAACTCGGCGCCCTGCACCCCGACGCCTCCGGCGGCACGCGCCGCCTCACCCCGCTCGGCCGCCGCCTCGCCCAACTGCCCATCGACCCGCGCCTGGGCCGCATGGTGCTGGAGGCCGAGCAGCGCGACTGCCTCGGTGAGGTACTGGTCATCACCGCCGCGCTGTCCATCCAGGACCCGCGCGAGCGCCCCGCCGACAAGCAGGAGCAGGCCCGCGCCGCACACGCCAGGTTCAACGACAAGGAGTCGGACTTCCTGGCCTTCCTCAACCTGTGGAACCACCTCAAGGACCGCCAGCGCGAGCTGTCGGGCAACCAGTTCCGCAGGCTGTGCCGGGACGAGTTCCTCAACTACCTGCGCGTCCGCGAGTGGCAGGACATCCACGGCCAGCTCCGGCAGGTGCTGCGCCAGATGGACGTGGAGGTGCCCCGCCCCCGCGAGGAGGCCGCCGACCCGCGCGGCGTGCACATGTCCCTGCTGTCGGGTCTGCTCTCCCACGTGGGCCTCAAGGACCCGGAGAAGCACGAGTACCTGGGCGGACGCGGTGCCCGGTTCGCGATCTTCCCCGGTTCGGCGCTGTTCAAGAAGCAGCCCCGCTACGTGATGGCCGCCGAGCTGGTGGAGACCTCCAAGCTCTGGGGCCGCATGGTCGCCCGCATCGAACCGGAGTGGGCCGAGCAGCTCGCCGGGGACATCGTCAAGCGCAACTACAGCGAGCCGCACTGGGAGCGCAAGCGCGGCGCGGTCATGGCCTTCGAGCGCGTCACCCTCTACGGCGTGCCCCTGGTGGCCGGGCGCAAGGTGCAGTACGGGCGCATCGACCCCGAGCTCTCCCGGGAGCTGTTCATCCGCCGCGCCCTGGTGGAGGGCGACTGGGACACCCGCCACCACTTCTTCCACGACAACCGCAAGCTGCTGGACGAGGTGGGCGACCTCGAACACCGCGCCCGCCGCCGCGACATCGTCGTCGACGACGAGACCCTGTTCGGCTTCTACGACCGCCGCGTCCCGGACACGGTGGTCTCGGCCGCCCACTTCGACTCCTGGTGGAAGAAGGAGCGCAGGAGCAATCCGACCCTGCTCGACTTCACCCGCGACGAGCTGATCAACGACGGCGTGGACGCCGTCAGCGAGGACGACTACCCCGACGTGTGGCGCCAGGGCGGGTTCGCCTTCCCGCTCACCTACCAGTTCGAGCCGGGCAGCGACTCCGACGGCGTCACCGCCCACGTCCCCGTCAAACTGCTCAACCAGGTGGAGAACACCGGGTTCGACTGGCAGATCCCGGGGCTGCGCGACGAGCTCATCACCGCCCTGATCCGCTCCCTGCCCAAGCCGCTGCGGCGCAACTTCGTGCCCGTGCCCGACCACGCGGCGCGGGCACGCGCCGGGCTGGAGCCCTACTCCGGGCCGCTGGCCGAGGCGCTGGCCGCCGAACTCACCCGCATGGCGGGGGAGAAGGTGCCCGCCAGCGCCTTCCAGCTCGACCGGGTCCCCGACCACCTGCGCATCACCTTCCGCGCCGTGGACGGCAGGAACCGGTCCGTCGCCGAGTCCAAGGACCTGGAGCACCTGCGCGCCAAGCTCAAACCCCGCCTGCGGGAGGCCATCGCCACCGAGGCCAAGGGCGTGGAGCGGAAGGGCCTGACCTCCTGGGACTTCGGCCCGCTGGAGCGGACCCTGGAGCGCAAGGCGCTCGGACCCGCCGTCAAGGGCTACCCCGCCCTGGTGGACGAGGGCGAATCCGTGGCCATCCGCATCTTCGACACCCGCCCCGAGCAGCGCGCCGCCATGCACGCGGGCACCCGCAGGCTCCTGCTGCTCACCGTGCCCTCGGTGGCGCACGTGGTCAGCAAGGGGCTCAACAACCCCGACAAGCTCGCCCTGGCCGACAACCCGCACGGTTCGGTGAAGAAGATGCTCGCCGACGCCGAGTCCGCCGCCGTCGACCACCTGCTGGTGCGCGCGGGCGGGCCGGTGTGGAACGCCGAGGACTTCGCCGAGCTCGCCGACCGGGTGCGCGCCGACCTGGGGGACACCCTCGCCGAGGTGCTCGACAAGACGGCACGGGTGCTCGTGCTGTGGCGCAAGGTGGCCAAGAAGGTCAAGGGCACCACGTCCCTGGCGGTGCTGCCCTCGCTCAACGACGTGCAGGGCCAGCTCGGCGACCTGGTGGGGGAGGGCTTCGCCACCAGTACCGGCCTGGCCCGCCTGGACGACGTGCACCGGTACCTGCGCGGGGTGGAGTACCGGCTCGGCAAGCTGGCGGACAACCCGCGCCGCGACCAGGTGAACATGGCCAAGGTCGAGCAGATGCGCCAGGCGGTGCGCAAGGCCGTGGGCGTGCTGCCCGCCGGGCGGGCCGCCGACCCGGACGCGGTGGAGCTGCGGTGGATGCTGGAGGAGTACCGGATCAGCCTGTTCGCCCAGGAGCTGCGGACCGCCTACCCCGTCTCCGACAAGCGCATCATGAAGGCCGTCGAGGCCGTCAAGGCGGCCAGGCTGGAGTAGGTAGGCGCGGTCCCGGCGGCCCTGTCATTGAAGTGTTCTGGCGATGTCGCTCATCTTGCGGTACAGGCGCATGCTTCCGGGGAGGCCCCGGAACCCGTGTTTGCCATAGAAGGTGTAGGCATCCTCATCGAGAGCGTCGACCACGAAGAAACGGACCGCGAAGATCTCGTTTCCCGCGAGAGCACGCTCGAAGGTGTCCACCAGCAGTACAGGGCCGAGCCCCTGCCCCTGGAAACGGCTATCCAGTGCCAGCCGAGCCAGCAGGACCGCCGGGACTCTGTGCATGCTGCCCCGAGCCAGTGCCTTGGGCAGCTCCTCCTTCTCCAGAGTCATGGATGTGAAGGAGTAGTAGGCCACGACTTCTCTGCTGCCCTCCTCGCACCACACGAAGGTGGCGGCAGTGTTGTTGGCGCGGGAGTGCAACGCGCTTCTGCGGAGCCAGACATCGATCTCCCCCTTACCAGAGGAGAAGGAACCAAGCTCGTGCTCCTGGTTGAGGGGCTGGCAGACGAACACGGCCGGGCTACCTCTTCTTTACTATCGAGCGGTGCTTGCGCACAGCGGAGGACAGCTCCTCAACGGGCTCGGCGGGCTCTTCCAGCGATTCGATCATCGCGTCGAAGAACGCTGCGGGGACCGTGGTGGTCTGTTCGCGTTCCACGACTTCCCGGGCAGCGTCCCTGGCCGCTCGGACGACGAACTTCGAGGCGGATTCGTGACTAAGCCGCGCCGCTTCGAGGAACAGGGTCTTGTCCTCGGGGCTGACTCTGACTTCCATGCGTTCGGTGGCGGTGCTCATGTGGGTGTGCTCCTTATGCCTTTGGCCTTTCGGCCATCGCGTGTACACGCGATCGATGGGTAGGCAGCATCCATTGTACGGTACTTGTACGGAAGATCTAGGGAGAACCTGTTTGCCCCCCGTACTGGTGCAGGGGTCGACGCGGTCCGCGGCGGCCGGGCCGGTAGCATGCGCCCGGTGGTGTAGACCACTGCCGGTACACGCGCGACGGAAACGAGGACCCAGTGAGCGACTCGGCGGACAGACGGCGGCTCCTTCTGGTGGGCACCTACACCCCCGACTCCCAGCCCTCGGGCGGGGGCTCGGGCATCCACCGGGTGCGGTTCGACCCCGCCACCGGGGAACTGGCCGACGCCGGGGTCGCGGCGCGCACCCCCGGGCCGTCCTTCCTCGCCTTCCACGAGCACCCGCCCACGGTGTACGCCGTGGGCGAGCGCGCCGAGGGCACCGTGGCCGCCTTCCAGGTCCACGGCGACGCCTCGCTGACCGAACTGGGCTCCGCCCCCAGCCGGGGCGGATCGCCGTGCCACGTCCTGGTGTCGGGGTTCACGCTCGCGGTGAGCAACTACGCCGACGGGGTGGTGGGCCTGTACGAGCTGGCACCGGACGGCACGATCGGCTCCCCGGCGGCGGAGCCGCTCACGCACGCCGGCAGCGGCCCGGTCACCGACCGCCAGGAGGGGCCGCACGCCCACAGCACCGCGGCTCTGGACGAGCGCCACCTGCTCGTGGCCGACCTGGGCACCGACGAGCTGCGTGCCGTCCGCGACGGCGAGCCGACCGGAGCCCTCGCCCTGCCGCCCGGCACCGGCCCCCGGCACATGGCGGTGGCGGGGGAGTACGTCCACGTCGCGGGTGAACTGGACTCGCGGGTGCACACCGTCCGCTGGGACACCGAAGCGGGCACGGGCGAGCACCTGGGTTCGGTGCACGCCACGGGGGAAGAGGCCGCGGGCAAGAGCTTCCCCGGCGAGATCCTCGTGCACGGGGAGTACGTGTACGTGTCCAACCGGGGCGCCGACACCATCTCGACCTTCGCCGTGCGCGACGGCGGCGCGCGCCTGGAGCACGTGGCCAACACCCCGTCGGGGGCGTGGCCGCGCAACTTCGCCGTGGTCCGTGGGCACAACGGCGAGCCCGACCACCTGGTGGTGGCCGCGCAGAACGGCGGCGAGCTGGCCTCGCTGCGCATCGACCCGGCCACCGGGGTCCCCGCCGACACCGGGCACCGGGTGGCCATCCCCGACCCGGTGTGCGTGCTGCCGGTGCCCATCAACCGCATCCGCCGGGCCGGGGAGCGCTGAGGCCCCGCGCCCGGACACTGCATCGGTGTGGGAAACGGCTGACAGGGCCGCGCGGTCGGCGCCACCATGGAGGTCGGTGGGGCCACGGTGGTTCTCACGGAAAGGGGGAGGCATGAGCGGAACCGGCCACTACGCCTGCCGGGTGCGCTGGTCGGTCGAGGACGGGGCGTACCTCGGTACGGTCGCGGAGTTCCCCTCCCTGTCCTGGCTCGCCGACGGCCGCTCCGAGGCGTTCGAGGGCATCCAGAGGCTCACCGCTGACGTGGTCGAGGACATGCGGGCCTGCGGATAACGGCCGTGGACTGTCAGGGCCGAGACCGAGGACCGGTTCAGGTGTGCTTCTTCCGGCTCGGCCAGATGCGGTGTTCGGGGTCCCAGAACACGACGTGGAAGACGTTGGCGTCGACGAAGCCGTAGAGTCTGCCGGGTCCGCTCATCCTCAGCCGAGAGATCCTCGTCTGATCGGCCAGCCGGAGGTGTTCGAGGCGCTCTCGGGCGTGCTTGTTCGGCAGCCCTTCCACGTCGTAGCTCTTGGCCAGGCCCCCACTCTGATGGAAGAGTTCACGGACACTCATCCGCTCGAAGTCCCGAAGCTTTCTCAGCAGGTCGCAGAGGTCCTGGCCGGAGACACGCGCGAACCCCCACGGCCCCTCGTGGTCGACGTGCTCGAAGCGCCAGCACATGCGCTCGTGGGAGCTGTCGGCACGGGGAAGGCGACCGGGGTCGGGCGGGCTCTTGCCCGGGGGTTCGGCGGGGACCGGAGCCTTCTTCCTGCCGCCTTTACCCTTGGGCACTGTCGGCCGCTGTCAGCGTGGTGAAGTACTCGTGGATGTCCGCCTCGGCGAGGGGCTCGTTGCTCCGTTCGAGTCCTTCGGCCCCGGCCCGCTCACGTGCGCGCAGCCAGGGCGCCTCGCGATGGGTCATCGCCGACAGTTGGTGCGCGCTGAAGCCCCGAAGGGAGCCCAGAACGAGGTCGACGGACTCCTGCTCCCCCGGGTCCAGCGCTTCGGGATCGCCCCCGATGTCCTCCGGACCCACGGAGAACAGACCGCGGTGACGTGTGTACAGGCCAGGTGCGACCGGGCCGTTGGCCCATGCCTCGAACCGCTCGGGGAACAGCGGACGCTCCTCCCAGGCCAGGTGGTAGCCGTAGGAGTAGTAGCACAGCTTCTGGAGCTTCATAGCGCTCATGGGTCCCAGGCGGTCGAGGATGTACCGGGCGACGTCGGTCACGTCGGCCATGCCGTTCCCTCCTGGTCGTTCCGGGGCGCTTCAGCGCGGTGTTTTCGCACGTTATCGTCTCTTTTCGATCATACGTGTGGGGGATCGTGCGGTCTATGCGCCCGAGGTGCGATCACCCTAACCTTCGTGGGCGAGGCCGGTCCGGTGAAACCGCGAAGTTTCCGGGCCCGCCCGGCAGGGTGTCCGCTCGCGTGTTTCCAGAACCTGTTCTCACCTGGGAGAACACGATTCCGATCGGTGCGGCTCCCCGGCTCTGCCGGGTGTTCCGGGCTCTCCGGACCGCCGCGTGAGGACGGTCCGGTACCGAGCGGCCCGGGGACACCACCGGACCGCCCTGCCGCCGAGGTTCGCCCCAGGGAGAACCCGGGGCCCGAGGTGCGCCTTGGGACGAACCTCGGACCCGCGCGCCGCCACGGTATGGGAGTTCAGAGCAGTTCGAGGAACTCCTCCTCGGCCAGACCGGTCAACCGGATCACGTTTCGGAGCGTGCCCTCGGGGACTGCGTCCCCGTGAGGCTTCGGTACGGACAGCAGGCCGCTGCCGCTGGGCCGGGCGAACGGGTGATGGCTTCCGGTGGCGTGGCTGTACTCGTAACCGAGGTTCTTGAGTGCTTGGCGGACCTTGCGGAACGGGACGGCGGGCAGTGGCGGCATCTAAGCGGCCACCCCGCCGCTGGGCAGTGTCACCGTGCTCAGGACGGCGATGATTCCCTGCCGGACGCTGTCCATGGCCTCCTCGCGGGTCGGGCCGTCTCCCAAGGCATCGCCTAGTTCGCCGAGGTCGGCGTGAGCGCACCACAGGCCGTCTTCGCCCTGTTCCAGGGTGATGTCGATGTTCAGCGTTGTTCTCATGGCGGTCCCTTCCGGGTCAGGCGGAGGTGGTGTCAGTGCGCTGTCCGCTGACCTGGGCGATGGCGTGGTCCGCTCCCGCCAGCAGGTCCGCAGGGGTGATTCCGTAGTGGGTGGCGACGGCGGCCAGGTCTTCCAGGGACCACTGGCGTTTTCCGTGGATCTTGCGGTGGATGGTCTCGCGCCGCTGGCCGACGCCGCTGGCGAGGGTGGTCGTGGTGTCCCCAGCGACGGTCATGACCGCTGTGATCGTCGCCGAGACCTGTTGCTGGATCGGGAGGTCCATACGGCCACCGTGCCAAATTGGCTTCCAAGCCGCCTTTTTGGTCACACTTATCCGTGTGATGGTCTGGTAATGAGCGGCCCGGGGCCGCTACCGGTCCCCGGGTCACGGCCGCTGCGGTCCTCGGTCTGCGGCCTGGAGCCGGCCACCGCGCCGGGGCGGCTCCAGGAACCGCGCGGCCCGGGCCTGGGCGGCAGCCTCAGCCCCGCGCGCCGCCGCCGTGTGTGGGCCGGCGGCCACCGGCACGGACCCGCTGGGCTGTGCTTTCTCCGGCTTTCTCGGCGCCCGTGCACACGGCCAGCCCGTATCGACCGTCGGCGCTGGCCCGGGTGCGCGTCGCCGCGAAGCCGGGCCGTTCCCGGCCAGGGGCCCATCGACCACATCCGCAGGGCCGAGTGCACCGGAGCGTAGGGCACAAATCCAGTGATGCCGTCGTGCGGCGACGATAGGCTCTGGATTCATGGCCACCCCCATCGCCGTTCGGCACGTGAAGAACGCCATCCGCCAGCACTTCGCGGACGTCATCGATTTCAGCGACATTCCGGGGCATTCCCTGGCGGTTGAGGAACCCACCTCCAAAAGCCTGACCAGAGGACTGGCCGCTCTCGCGGTCAAGAGTCTGTCCGGCTGCGACATCGGCGAGGCGGGATCCTCGATCATCGACGGGACCGATGACGGGGGTATCGACGCCGTCCATGTGGACAGCACTCGCTCCCGCCTGTGGTTCGTGCAGTCCAAGTGGAGGAACAAGGGTGACGCGACGCTGAACCTGGAGGCCACTCTCAAGTTCTGGGACGGGGTGGGAGAGATCCTGTCGATGAATGTGGCGGGCTTCAACGACCGTTTCCACAAACTGTGGCCGGAGGTTCGTGAGGCCATCGAGACCCCGTCGGTGAAGATCACCGTGGTCATGGCTCTGATGGGCAACGAACCGGTGCACCCCGACATCAAACGGAAGAACGACGAGCATGTCACCCTGCACGGTGCTGAAACGGTCGGCATCGAGTATGTACACCTGAGTGATTTCCAGAAGTTCGTCAGGGCGGGGGTGAACCGTGCCCGTGTCGACCTCGACGTCATGGTCGAACGCTGTAGTGAGCACGACGGTCCGTATCCGGCGTTCTCCGGTACGGTCCCGGCGGGGCAGATCAAGGACTGGTACGACGAGCATGGTGATCGGCTCTTCGACCGTAATATTCGTCGTTCCCTCGGCGTGACCAGCATCAACCAAGGGCTCATCGACACCCTGAAAAATGAGCCACAGCACTTCTGGTACTTCAACAACGGCATCACGGTGCTGGCGGACTCGGTACGCCGGGGGGTGAAGTACAGGGGCAGGGCAGGCGGCAGCGGCCAGCTCTCCGTGGAAGGGGCCAGCATCGTCAACGGAGCCCAGACCGTCGCCGCCATCCACCGGGCGGTTCGCGAGGTTCCCGGGGTCGGTGAACAAGCCGATGTCAGTGTGCGCTTCATCTCCCTGGAGGACGAGAACGGGAACTTCGGGGAACGGGTGACCACCGCCACCAACACACAGAACCAGGTGGAGCGGCGCGACTTCGTGGCGCTCGACCCTGTACAGGCCGAGCTGCGGGACGACCTCGCCCTGACCCTCGGCAAGACGTACGCACTCAAGCGCGGGGAACAGATCATTCCCTCACCCGATGTGGGGTGCACCGTGCGCGAAGCCACACTGGCCTTGTTGTGTGCGCACCGGCGCCCTGACTGGGTGGCGAGGGTCAAAGAGAACGAGAACGCGCTGTGGGGACCTGTCGGCGACCCGATGTACAAGGAGTTCTTCGGCCCCTCGCCGACGAGCGCGCGGGTCTGGAACAGCGTCCGGCTCTTCCGTGTCGTCCAGGACCGGCTGAAGGAGCTCGCCGAGCAGCGCGAGGGGCGCGGTGCGGCGATCGCCGAACAGGGCAGGCTGCTCATCACCCATCTGGTCTTCCAGCACACCGATACCGCCGAGATCGCGGACCTGGACGCCGACTGGGAGACCGAGTTGGACAACGCCGTCGACTCGGTGGAGGCGATGCTCGACCTGACGACCCACTACGTGGACAGCCGTTTCGGTCCGACGAGTTTTCCGCTGACCACCTTCAAGAGCGCGGAGCGCTGCGAGGTTCTCGTCGAGGCCGTCCGCGCCCACCTGAAGTCGGGTGCCGGTTCCCCCGGTGCCCCGGCGGTCTACCGGAAGCCGAAGAAGGCGCGCAGGCCCCGAGCCGTGGGTGTTCTGGTGGACGCGGACACGATCGCCGACGGGACCCCGCTGGAGTTCCGGCCGCAGACACGGCCCCAGCAGTCCGGTATGCGCGCCTGGTTGGCGGAGAACCAGGATCGCCGTTGGGCCACGTGGATCAACGACCGTTCACGTCCGCTGCTGTGGAGCGCGGACGGTCAGCGCTACTCCCCGAGCAACCTGTCGCTGCACATGCTCAGGGAGGCCATGGGGGACCGTGCGGGGAAGGCCGTGCAGGGGCCCAAGCACTGGTTCCTGCCGGGGGAGGGGTCGCTGGTCGAGCTCGCCGAGCAGGTTCGGCGGGCCGAGGCGGAATGAGCCTCGGCCCAGAGGACTGCCCGGACCCGGCCCAGCCTGTCCGTACGGCCCTCTAGGGTGGTGTCCCACACCTGAAGGATCTTGGTGTGGGACACGTCGAGAGGGGACCCGGACCCGGTGGCAACGCACTCCAAACTCACCCTGCCTCAGCTCGAACGGCACCTGTTCTCGGCGGCGGACATCCTGCGCGGGCGGATGGACGCCTCCGAGTACAAGGAGTACATCTTCGGGATGCTGTTCCTGAAGCGCGCTTCGGACGAGTTCGAGGAGCAGCAGGCCCAAGTGGTCCGGGAGCTGGTCGAGGACAAGGGGTTCAGCCGGGAGCGGGCCGAGGCGGCGTCGGAAAGGGAGATCTACTACGACGATGTCTTCTTCGTACCGGCGGCGGCCCGGTGGGAGCGCCTGCGCGATGAGGTGCACACCAACGTCGGAAGTGAGCTGAACAAGGCCCTTGAGGCGCTGGAGCAGGCCAACCCGGACCTAGAGGGCGTGGTCCAGCACATCGACTTCAACGCCACCATCGGCAAGACCCGGCTGTCGGACCGATCGCTGCGGGACCTGGTCAAGCACTTCAACAAGCACAGTCTGCGCGACTCCGACTTTGAGTTCCCCGACCTCCTGGGCGCGGCCTACGAGTACCTCATCGGGCGGTTCGCCGACTCGGCGGGCAAGCGCGGCGGCGAGTTCTACACCCCGCGCGCGGTGGTGCGGATGATGGCCCAGCTCACCGACCCCCGGGAGGGGGAGAGCGTCTACGACCCCTGCGCCGGGTCGGGCGGGATGCTCATCATGGCCAAGCAGCACATGGCGGAGCAGGGCCGCAACCCCCGGGACCTGCGCCTGGCCGGTCAGGAGCTCAACGGCGGTTCCTGGTCCATCTCCAAGATGAACCTGCTGCTGCACGGCATCCCCGAGGCCGACCTCCAGAACCAGGACACCCTCCTGCGCCCGATGCATGTCGCCGACGGCGAGCTGGAGCGGTTCGACGTCGTCCTGTCCAACCCCCCGTTCTCCCAGGTCTTCAAGGGGGAGGAGGCCGAGTTCGCCGACGCCCGCTACCGCTGGGGGCGGGTCAAGGACGGCTCGAAGAAGGCCGACCTCATGTTCCTCCAGCACATGGTGGCGGTGCTCAAGGACACCAGCGGGCGCGGTGCCACGGTCATGCCGCACGGCGTGCTGTTCCGGGGCGGCGAAGAACGCCAGATCCGCACCGAGCTGCTGCGCGACGACTGCATCGAGGCGGTCATCGGCCTGGCCCCGAACCTGTTCTACGGCACGGGCATCCCCGCGTGCGTCATCGTGTTCCGCGCCCCGCGCAGCAAGCCGGCCGAGCGCAGGAACAAGGTGCTGTTCATCAACGCCGACCGGGAGTTCAAGGCGGGGAAGGCGCAGAACCACCTGCTGCCCGAGCACACCGAGAAGATCCTCTACGCCTACACCAACTTCGCGGAGATCCCCGGATACTCCCGGGTGGTGGATCACGAGGAGCTGCTCGACAACGACTTCAACTTCAACATCCGGCGGTACGTGGACAACGCCCCGCCGCCGGAGCCGCAGGACGTGTACGCGCACCTGCACGGGGGTGTGCCGGAGGCGGAGATCGCCGAGCGTGCGCAGGCCTTCGCGCGGATCGGGTTCAGCGCCGACGGCACGCTCCTCCCGCGCCCGCCGGGGGCGGACCGGGAGCACGGCCCCTACCGCGACTTCGCCGAAGGGCTGACCCGGGCGGACCTGGCGGCGCAGGTGTCGAAAGATCCGGGAGTGCACGCCAAGCGCGAGGAGCTGTTCAAGGCCCTGGACGACTGGTGGGAGCGCCAGGGCGGCCTGGTGGTGGCGCTACCGGAGACCAAGCACCTGATGAAGGTGCGCCGGGAACTGATCAACAGCTTCGTCGAGGCACTGGAACCAGTGGGGTCGCTGGGCCGGTTCGAGACCACGGGCGTGGTCGTGCGCTGGTGGGACCATATCCAGTACGACCTGCGGACCCTGGCGGAGAACGGTTTCGGCGGGGTGCTGGACGGCTGGATCACCACGATCGAGGACGGTCTGGAGGCCACGCCGCCACAGGACCCGGCCGAGCATCCGCTGGTGTCCGCGCTGATCCCGGACCACCTGGAGAAGCTTGCGGAGGCGGAGCAGAGGGCTTCGGAGCTGGACGCCCGGGTCAAGGCCGCGACAGTGGAGCCCGTGGAGGGTGAAGACGGCGAGGATGGCGAGGCCGCTGAGGGAGACGAGGGCGGTGGGGCTGGCGGGGCCGAGGACTCGGGGACGGCGCTGAGCGACGCCGAGCTGAAGCAGTTGAAGAAGGACCGCACCGAAGCGAAGAAGAAGGTCAAGGCACTGCGCGGGGATCTGACCGCGGCTCTGCGGATGGCCCGCCACTCTCTGGAGTATGAGGCGGAGCGCCGCTACGTGATGGACTTCGCAGAGCTGATGCTGACAGCGGAGCTGAAGGATTACGCAGCCAGGCAACAGCGCGAGGTCGTGGCCGCGCTGGAGAACTGGTGGGACAAGTACCAGACCTCGCTAGGGCAGATCGAGGCGCGGCGGGAGCGGGCTGAGTTCAAGCTCAGCATGTTCCTGAAGGAGCTCGGCTATGAATGATTCCTTGAGGATTGTCCCATTTTCTGTGCTGGCGGAAATCAACCCGAAGACGCATCTTCCTTTTGGGGGTGAGTGCTCCTTCCTGGGTATGTCTGACGTTTCAGATGATGGCAGGGTGGTGTCCTCTCATGTGAGGAGTGTTGAAGATTCGATTGGCTATACTGCCTTTCGTGAGCAAGATGTACTCTTTGCCAAAATTACCCCTTGTATGGAAAATGGGAAGGGTGCTCTTGTAGGGGATCTGAATTCCGGTTTTGGGTTTGGCAGTACGGAATTTCATGTTCTTCGTTCAACTGGGAAATCCCATAGTCGGTTCGTTGCCCACTGGGCGCAGTCCCGCCTTCTTCGGAAAAAAGCTGAGGCCTTTATGGTCGGCTCAGCGGGCCAGCGTCGAGTTCCAGCTGGATTCTTTTCTATATTTAAAGTTCCGCTGCTTCCGATGTATGAGCAGCGGAAGATTGCTGAGGTGCTGGACGCTCTGGATGAGGCATCCCACTCGTGCGAAGCGGCCATCGCTAAGCTGGATCTGACTCGCTGGGCTGTTGTGCAAGAGAACCTTGTGTACGCATCAGCTGACGACTGGGTCCAGGGCAGGGTTGCGGATTTCGGTGAAGTCAGGATGGGGCGGCAGAGGTCACCGAAGCACGAAAGCGGAACTTCGCTTACTCCGTACCTGCGCGTGGCAAACGTTTTTGATGGTCGAATTGACTACTCTGATGTTTTGAGCATGAATTTCTCTCTTCGGGAGAGAGAGATTTACGGATTGAAGCCTGGTGATATCCTTCTGAATGAAGGGCAGAGTCTGGAACTGGTTGGGCGTTCGGCAATATACCAGGGTCCTCCGGGGCGGTACTGCTATCAGAATACGCTGATTCGATATAGGTGTGTGGGCTCCCTGTTGCCCGAATTTGCTCAGCTGAAGTTCAGTTCCTGGCTGAGGCTAGGCTACTTTTCTCGGTTCGCTTTCCAGACAACGAGCATTGCTCATCTGGGGTCGGATCGTTTTGCTCAGATGGAGATGAACATTCCTTCGCTGGAGGAACAGCGGCGGATCGTTTCGATCATCGAAGCGCATGACGAGCGGATCGCGGCCGAACGGGCGCGGCTGGAGAAGCTGCGCACGCTGAAGGCCGGGCTGATGGACGACCTGTTGACCGGCAGGGTCCGCGTGGACCAGCTCAAGGACCTTCCCGTCTGACCTCACCTCGGACACACATGTGGCCCGGGAACACCAGCCCCGGGCCACGGTCGCTACACCCCTCTACCTATGGCCTGCCACCGGCCACCGTGCCGGGCGGCCCCAGTAGCCGCGAGGCTTGGGCCTCGGCGGCAGCCGCAGCCCTGCGCGCCGCCGCCGTGCCTGAGCCGGAACCGCCGGTGCGGACCTGCTCGGCTGTACCTTCTCGATCTCCGCCGCCAACTCCCAGACGCTGCCACCGCTCAGCAACACCATGCGTCCGGTGTGCGCCGCCCAGTACTGGCCGGTCGAGTCGCCGTGCCACACCGTCCATCCCCGGTGCCGGTAGGCGGCGCGGAGGCGGTTCACCCCCTGGACAGTGGACGCTCCCACAGACTCCGCAGTCATGGCCGCGCTCATGCCGTACCGCCTTCCAGAACCCTCAACGCCTTCTTCAGCTCTCCGACACACGCGCACACGACCAGTTCGGGACGACCGCTGGCGGTGGTCCGGGTACTCGTCGCCACGAAGGTGGGCCGTTCCTGCCCTCCGCGCAGTTCGCAGATGAGGAAGTCCGGGAACTCCTCGCGCAGCGCCAGGACGGCCGCGCTCGGCCGTACGTGGTAGCCCTCCACCGCCATCACCGGCTCTTCCTGGGGAGGGGAACCACCGGGGCCAGAGGCTCGGGGACGTTCCAACACAGCTCGAAGAACATTCCCGGACCACGCGGGGACCGGAACCGTCCCCAACGGGAGGCGATGGCGTTCACCAGGAGCAGGCCGCGCCCGCCCTCGGCATAGGCGTCGGTGTCGGTGTCGACATCGGGGGCGGCGACTCGGAAGGCGGGCGGCCGCTTGTAGGCGTCGAGCACCTCCACGCGCAGCCACCCGTAGAAGAAGAACGCCCGGATGTAGAAGTCACCGCGTTCCGCGCCGTCGGCCGGGGCGTGCTGGATGTTGTTGGTGGCCAGCTCCGAGAGCAGGAGCAGGGTGTTCTCGGCGGTCTCCGCCGGGGCGTCGGCGAAGACCAGCTTGCGGGCCATCCAGTCGCGGGCCTCCTTCACGCTCTCCGGGTGTCCGATGAACCGGAAGGAGCAGCGCCGCAACGGCAGGCGCCGCCGGGGTCCAGGACTGTTGGGGAAGATACGGTTGGACATGGGTCCTCACCTGTTGTCTCAGGTCGTGGGCCAAGGCCCTGACCAGGTGTGCCAGCACCTGATCAGGGCCGCTTTGTGTTTGGTCCGATGCGGTAGGCCAAGCTGCATCGCATCAGTCCGTGCATTATGCACTGACTCATGTCTACTACACTCTGTTGCTGAATGCCAGGGGTTCCGTGAAGATGGTCGCCCCACATGCTCAGAGAGGGTGTGCATGACGCAGCGACGTAAAAAGACCGTCCGTGGGCGACGGCTGTCCATGGAGCTCAAGCGGTTGAGGGAGGCTGCTGGACTCTCAGGTGAGCAGGCTGCGTCACGTTTGCAGTGGTCGCAGTCCAAAGTCAGCCGTATCGAAACCGGGCGGATCGCTGTCAGCAACAAGGATCTGCGGGCACTGCTGGATCTCTACCAGGTGCCGCAAGACAAACGAGACAGGTGCTTTGAGCTGGCCAAAGGAGCCAAGATTAAGGGCTGGTGGGAGGCTTACGCCGACGCGATCCCACGGGACTATGCGGACTACATCGAGCTTGAGAACGCTGCGTGTTCGGTCCTCACCTACTCGCCCCAGATCGTGAGCGGTGTCCTACAGACCGAGGAGTATGCGCAGCGGGTCGTGCAGTCTGCTCTTCTGATCTCTCCGCCGGGGGAAGTGGCTCGTCGTGTGAAGGTGCGCATGGAGCGACAAGAGAGGCTGATGAGCGATCATGCGCGGACTCTCTCCGTGGTGCTGGATGAGGCGGCTCTCCAACGCCACGTGGGCGGCCCCAAGGTGATGGAAGAGCAGCTCAGACATCTTGTGAGTCTTGCCGAACAACCCAACTTGACCGTTCGTGTGCTGCTGAGTGCGTCCGGGGAGCATCCGGCTACCGCGGGTGAGTTCACCATCCTCAAGTTCCCGGACAGTGACGACACCGATGTGGTCCACGTAGAGGCCATGACCAGTAGCCTCTACGTCGAAGAAGAAGCGGAAGTGTTCCGGTACGTGCTCGCTTTCAACCAGCTCTGTTCGATGGCGCTCAGTCCGTCTGAGTCCACCGCACTCATCACGGAGCTGGCTGATGGTGAGAGGCGTCAAGGGCGGTGAAAGGAATCCAGGTATGCGTGACTCAAAGTTCACACCTCTGAACTGGCGCAAGTCCAGTTACAGCGGCAACGGGCCTACGTGCGTCGAGGTGGCGGACACTCCTTCCCGGGTCCACGTCCGCGACACGCAGAACCGGCCCCTGGGGCACCTCTCCTTCCCCTCCTCGGACTGGGCCGCGCTCCTGTCCACCCTGCGCGGGGGGACCGGCTCCGGCCGGGGCTGACGGGTTCCCGGTCGCGCTGGCCGGTTCCGGCCAGCGGGCAACGGCCTTCGGGAGCGCCGAAAACACCGGCTTCTGACGGTGTCGGATGGCAGAATCGGGAGGACACGGACACGCCTCCCGCCATCCCACCCCACGCCGTGAAAGGTGCCCATGCGCGCTTCCGAGGGCCGTTCCCCCCATTCCTCCTCCGGCACGATGCCCACCGGCCCGGAGTGGGAACTCACCGAGAAGCCCCTCATTGACCAGCTCACCGCCATGGGGTGGACCCTGGCGGAGAGCAGCGGGCGCTCCTCCCGCCGGGAGACCCTCCTGGAGCTGCCCCTGCGCACCGCGCTGCGCCGCATCAACACCGACGACGACGGCCGCGAGTGGCTCGACGAGGCCCGCCTCGGCCAGGCCGTCAGCGCCCTCACCCGCCCGCAGGCCCGCACCCTGATCGAGATCAACGAGGAGCTCACCGCCCTCCTGCTGACCGGGACACAGGTGGACGGGGTCGAGGGATGGCATGGCGGGCGCCGCCAGACGGTCCGCTTCATCGACTTCGACGACGTCGGCAACAACGACTTCCGCGTCGTCCGGCAGTTCACCGTGGACGGCCCCGGAGCCGCGGGCAGGGACCGGATCATTCCCGACCTGGTCCTGTTCGTCAACGGCATCCCCCTGGTCGTCATCGAGGCCAAGAGCCCCGACACCCACGCACCCATGGCCGAGGCGATCGACCAGATGCGCCGCTACGCCAACCAGCGCTCCGAGGTCAGCGCCGCCGAAGGCAACGAACGCCTCTTCCACACCAACCAGTTCGTCGTGGCAGCCTGCGGCACCAACGCCCGCGCCGCCGGGTTCACCGCCGAGCCCGAGCACTACGCCGAGTGGAAGACCACCGAGCCCCACGGCCGCGAGCGGGCCGCCGCCGAGGCGGGGCTCACCGACCCGGGGGCGCTGAACGGCCAGCACGTCCTGGTCGCGGGGATGCTGCGCCCCGAGGTCCTCTTGGACCTGGTTCGGCACTTCACCCTGTTCATGGACACCGGCACCAGCAAGGTCAAGGTCGTCGCCCGCTACCAGCAGTACCGTGCCGTGCACCGCTCCGTCCGGCGCATGCTCACCAAACCCACCCGCCCCCAGGACGGGGAGTTCGACCGCCGGGGCGGCATCGTCTGGCACACCCAGGGGTCCGGCAAGAGCCTCACCATGGTGTTCCTGGTGCGGGTCATGCGCTCGCAGCCCCGGCTGACCGGGTTCAAGATCGTCGTGGTCACCGACCGCACCCAGCTCCAGGACCAGCTCAGCAAGACCATGGCGCTCACCGGGGAGAGCAGCGAGACCATCCCCAAGGTGGAGGAGCTCGCGCCTACCCTCGCCGTGCCCGGCAAGGGCCTGTACTTCGCGATGATCCACAAGTACCAGGCCGGCGGCACCGCCCCAGGGACCGGCGACACCGACACCGCCGACGAGGGGGGCGCTGACGCCGAGGGCGGGGGCGAGGGGAAGGAGCCCGTTCCCCAGCTGGACGTCATCGACGATTCCACCGACATCCTCATCCTCGTGGACGAGGCGCACCGCTCCCAGACCTCCCAGCTGCACGCCAACCTCATGGGCGCCCTGCCCAACGCGGTCCGGGTGGGCTTCACCGGCACGCCCATCATCATGGGCGACAAGGAGCGCTTCACCAGCAAGGTGTTCGGCGCCTTCATCGACTCCTACACCATCAAGCAGTCCGAGGCCGACGGCGCCACCGTGCCCATCCTCTACGAGGGGCGCACCGCCAAGGCCCACGTGCGCGACGGCAACGGCCTGGACGAGCTGTTCGTGAGCATGATCGACGCCACCCCCGAGCAGCTGGAGGAGCTCAAGAAGCGCTACGCCACCAAGAACGACGTCCTCGAAGCCGAAGCGATGATCGCGGAGAAGGCCGCGAGCATGCTGCGGCACTACGTCGACACCATCCTGCCCAACGGCTTCAAGGCCCAGGTCGTGGCCGTCTCGCGCAAGGCCGCCGTCCGCTACCGGGCCGCGCTGCTGCGGGCCCGGGACGGACTCGTCGCCGAACTCGACGCCCTGCCCGCCGAGCTGCGCACCCCCGAGGCGGCCGAGGAGGCGGAGAGCGGCGACGCCTACGACGCCGCCACCGCCCGGCTCATCCGCGCCCTGCGCTACCGCGACCTCATCGCCCGGCTCGACGCCGCCGCCGTCATCTCCCCGTCCCACAACGACAACGGGGACTGGAAGGAGTGGACCGACGCGACCGGGCACCGCAACCGGATCCGCGCGTTCAAGAGACCGCTGCCCCCGGCGGGGCCGGGACCCGACCCGGACAAGACCAGCCCGCTGGCCTTCCTCGTGGTCAACTCCATGCTGTTGACCGGGTTCGACGCACCGAACGAGCAGATCCTCTACCTGGACCGGCACATCAAGGAGGCCGAACTCCTCCAGGCCATCGCCCGCGTCAACCGCACCGCCAAGGGCAAGCGGGTCGGCTACGTCATCGACTACTACGGGGTGGCCGAGCACCTCAAGACCGCGCTGGCCGCCTACGCCGCCGAGGACATCGAGGGCGCGCTCAGCAGTGTGCGCGACGAGGTGCCGCTGCTGCGCGAGCGTCACGAGCGCGTCCGCCGGGTCTTCACCGTCCGGGGCCTGACGGACTTCGGCACCGACCAGGCGCGGGAGGAGTGCGTCCAGGTCCTGGCCGACGAGCGCATCCGCCGGGAGTTCTCCAACGCCCTGAAGGAGTTCAACCGGAGCCTGGAGACGGTGCTGCCCCGCCCCGAGGCGCGCGAGTTCGTCCCCGACGCCAAGGCCTTCGGCGCCATCGCCGAGATCGCCCGGGGCCGCTACCGGGAGGCCGACGGCTTCGACCCCTCCCTGTACGGGGGCAAGGTGCGCGACCTCATCGACCGCTACATCCGCGTGCACGATATCCGCACGAAGATCCCTCCCACGGCCATCACGGCGGCCGACTTCCACACCAGGGTCGAGGCGCTGTCCTCCGACCGTGCCAAGGCCTCGGAGATGGAACACGCGCTGCGCCACCACATCAGCGAGAACCTGGACAGGGACCCCGAACGCTACGGCAAGCTCTCCGAACGGCTCGACGAGATCCTCACCAGTCTCGACGGGAACTGGGCGGACCTCGCCGAAGCGCTGCGCGACTTCATGGCGGATGCGGCCGCCGAACGGGAGGCCGACGACAGCGGACTCGACCCGCACACCCAGGCCCCGTTCTACGACCTGCTGGCGGGAGCGGTGCGCGCCGGGGACGAATCGCCCCTGGAGGAGAACCTGCGGCGGTTGCTGCGAGGCCTCACCGTCCAGGTCACCGACCTGATGCACCGCGAGATCGCCCTGGCGAGCTACGGCCCGGTCGGGGCGCGCAAGCTGCACAAGAAGGTGGTGCGCGCGCTGATCGACTGCCACTTGAACGGGATCGAACTCTTCGACGATGAGGCCGCCGACCACCTGGCCTCCCGCCTGGTGGCCACCGCGGAGAAGCGCCGCGGGCGGCCGTGACTGGACGGGCCGCGGCGGCCCCCGGTCCGCGAACGTGTGTCGGCCGACTCCCGCTCAGCCCAGCCACACCTGCCCGCCGAGGAGGGCGAGCCGCTCCCTGCGGTGCCCGTAGTCCGGCACTGCGGTGCGCACCAGCTCCCAGAACGCGGGGGAGTGGTCCCGGACCGCCAGGTGGGCGAGCTCGTGCACCAGGACGTAGTCGACGACCGTCGGCGGCAGCTGCATGACTGCCCAGTGCAGGTTCAGCCTGCCGCCCGCGCCCAGCGACCCCCAGCGGTGGCCGAGACCGCGCACGTGCACCCCTGCCGGGTGCAGGGCCATGCGGGCCTGCCACGGGCGCAGCCGCCCCGGCAGCCACCGGCGGGCCCGCTCGCGATACCAGGCGGCCATCGCGCCCGCCGGGTCAGGGCCATAGGCCAGTTTTGGGTGCATGCGGATGCGGCCGCCGTTGAAGTGGACACCCTCGATCTCGTCGGTCACTTTGAGCCGGTACCGGCGCCCGAGGTAGTCGAACCCCTCGCCGGACACGAACTCGCGTGTCGACTGGCGGGAGAGCAGCAGGTCCTTGTCGGCGAGCTTGTCGCGTACCCAGTGCCGCTTGCTCCGCGCCCACACCTCGACCCGCTCCCAGGCCAGGCCGTCGGGGACGTGCAGGAGCAGCGAGCCGTCGCGGTCCACGGTGATCCCCACCGTCCGGCGCTTGGAGGAGGGGCGTACCGAGAACACCACTCCGTCGAGCACGAGCTGTTCGGGGACACACGGGGTCAAGGTCGCAGGCACGTCCGCCAGCCTAACCGTGCCGGAGTCCGGCAGCGGGCAACCGCCCCCGCTTCTGGTCCCGCGGTCCGGGTGAGGCGGTTCGAAGCGCCCTGTCCCGGCGCGGGGCTAGTGGCGGCGCGTCCGGTGCGGTAAGGGTGAAGCCCGGTCACTGACGGGTGGAGCGCAGAGGAGCGTGTACATCAAGTCCGGTTCGGTCGCGAGAACCCCGGTTTGCGCGCAGAGCGTCCGTGCTGGCCAGCGGGACGCGAGAGTGCGGTGCGGCGTGGGCCACGTGACCTTGGGGGTGCTGAAGGGTGGTCGCGTGCGGGAGGGGTGTGTCGTCGCAGGCCAGAGGCCACGAAAAACGGCAAGGGTTTCGGGGCCTATGAAGCCCGTAGGTTATGGAAACCGGGTGTTCTTTCCGGAGCCGCTGCCACTGCTGCCGTTCCACCACCCCCGACGATGTGAGGAGACCGCGTGGCGCGTATCGGGATCACCGGGCACTCGAACCTGACGGCCGACACCGTCCCCCTCATCCGCGCGGCGCTGGCCACCGCCCTGGCGCCCCACACCGCCGAAGGTGACCTGGTCGGCCTCTCCTGCCTGGCGCGCGGGGCGGACCAGCTCTTCGCCGAGGCCGTGCTCGACGCGGGCGGGCGGCTCGAAGCCGTCCTGCCGTCGGCGGACTACCGGGAGGCCAAGGTCAGGGCCGACGAGCTGGAGCGGTTCGACCGTCTTCTCCTGCGCTCGGCGTTCGTGCGGTACATGCCGCACCGGAGTGCCGGGAAAGCCGCTTACGCCGACGCCAACGAGGCCGTGCTCGGCGGGATCGACCGGCTCTTCGCGGTCTGGGACGGAAAACCCGCAGGAGGCAGGGGCGGCACCGGCGACGCCGTCGAGGCGGCGCGCACCCGTGGGGTCCCGGTGGACGTGATCTGGCCCGAGGGGGCCGCGCGGGAGCGGTAGCAGGTCCGGATCAGTCGGTGTAGCCGCCCGCCGCGACCACCGCGCCGCCGACCCGGTCGGCCAGCCCTTCGAGCGCAACACCCCCGCTCCCAGCACCGGCCCCCGGCCTCGTCGCGCTGGACACGGACGTCTCCGCCGTCGGTGCACCTCAGAAGGCCGTACTCCAGCCGTTCGACACCGGCCAGGACGTCACCGCCGGACCCGGTCAGGTCGATGGTGCCGCCGCACTCCGACTCCGGGCAGTCGATGCCGATCGACCAGCCGCCACCGCAAGCCGGGGCGGACGCTGCGCCAGTCCTGGTCTCCCCGCGCGGGGCCCTCCCACACGCCGCTGGCGTCCCCGAGCTCCGGGCCGGGGCGCCCTGGGGGTCGCCGTCGTCCTGGACGGTGCCGGACTCCTGCCGCGGCGCGGTCCAGGTGCTGGCCGTCGGTGCGAGGTCTCCGACGCCTGCGGTGTGCTCTCGCCGCCACCGTCGGAGGGGTCGCGGCGGGCGGTGAGGAAGGGGAGCACCACCGCACCGGCACAGACCCCGATCACGACCGGTACCGGGGCGTTCACCGTCCCGGTGGCACCCGCCCTCGGCGGCGGCACCGGAGGAGACATCGCCTGGTAGGGGCGCTGCGGGGAGCACTTCTGGAGGTCTCGCCAGACCTTGCGGTGCCGTTCGGCCTGCCCGCCGGCCCTGGTGTGCCTTCCGCGGCGGCCCGGCCCCGGGGGGTGATCCCCGTCTCGTAGCGATCCCTACAACCCGTGACCGCCGGGAACTGTGGGGCTCGCCCTACTGCTTTGAGCTGCGGATAACGGACAATAGGGGGTGGTTCACTCCCGTCTACCTCCCGAGGGGATCCGCATGCCGCAAGGCTCGACCACGACCGTCCGACACAGGGGCCTCACCGCCCGGGACCTCTCACTCATCGCGGTGTTCGCCGCGCTGATCGCCGCGCTGAGCGTCGCGGTGGCCATCCCCGTCCCGTTCCTTCCGGCGGTCGCCCCGATCACCCTCCAGACCCTCGGCGTCATGCTCGCCCCCAGCCTCCTGGGCTGGAAGCGCGGCACCCTCGCCGTCGCCACCTTCACCGCCCTCGGCCTGGCCGGGCTCCCCCTCTTCGCGGGCGGACGCGGCGGGCTGTCCGTCCTCGCCGGGGCCTCCGCCGGGTTCATCGTCAGCTGGACCCTCGCCGCCCTGGTCATCGGCATGCTCACCGACCTCATGCTCCGAGGCGGCCGCCGCTACTCCCTCTGGCGGGGCGTGCTCATCAACATCGTCGGCGGCATCCTCGTCGTCTACGCGATCGGCGTGCCGTGGATGGCCGCCGTCCTCGGCGACGGGGTGCTCGCCAGTGCCCTGGCGATGCTCGGCTACCTGCCCGGAGACCTCGCCAAGGCCGTCGTCACCGCCCTCATCGCCGCCGCCGTCTTCCGCGCCTACCCCGTGCCCCCGGCCGGCCGCCCGGTGGCCGAGGAGCCCGCCGAGAGCACCGGGGGCGGCGCCTGATGCTGCGTCTTGAGGGGGTGTCCCACGCCTACGACGGTCGCACCGTGCTGCGCGACGTCACCCTCGACCTCGCCGAGCACCGGATCGGCGTGATCGGGGCCAACGGCTCGGGCAAGTCCACGCTCGCCCGGACCCTCAACGGCCTGGTCGTCCCAGACCGGGGCCGTGTGTCGCTCGGGGAGTGGGACACCCGGCGAAACGCCAAACGCATCCGCCGCGAGGTCGGGTTCGTCTTCTCCGACGCCTCCCAGCAGATCATCATGCCCACGGTGGCCGAGGACGTGGAGATCGGGCTGCGCTCGCTGCGCCTGGGCCGCGAGGAGACCGCGCGCAGGGTCGACGACGTCCTCGTCCGGTTCGGGCTGGACGGGCACCGCGACCACCCCGGGCACCTGCTCTCCGGCGGTCAGAAGCAGCTCCTCGCACTGGCCTCGGTCCTGGTCACCGAACCCCGTGTCCTGGTGTGCGACGAGCCCACCACCCTGCTCGACCTGCGCAACACCCGCATGGTGCACCGTGTCCTGGACGGGCTCGACCAGCAGGTGGTCCTGTGCACGCACCACCTCGACCTGCTCGGCGGGTTCGACCGGGTGCTGGTGATCGACGAGGGCCGGGTGGTCTTCGACGGCGCGCCCGCCGACGCCGTCGCCTTCTACACCGCACGCATGGCCGAAGGGGAGCGGGGCGGGGCCGGCCAGTGAGCACGATCGGCCTGTACGTTCCCGGCGACGGACCGCTGCACCGGGTCCCCGCCGGCCCCAAACTCCTGGCACTGCTGCTCACCGGCACGGCGATCGTCGTCGCCGCCCACCACTGGGTGTCGCTGGCGGCCCTGGTCGCGGCGCTCCTCCTCTACCCGCTGGTCGGCCTGGCCCCGCGCCGCGCGTTCGGGGCCCTGCGGGTGCTGTGGCCGTTCCTGCTGGCCATCGTGGTCTTCCAGCTCCTGTTCGGCGACTGGCACACGGCCCTGCGGCTGTCCGCGCAGTTGGCGGCGCTCGTCCTGCTGGCCAACGCGGTCACGCTCACCACGCAGGTACGCGAGATGCTCGACCTCTTTGAACGCATGAGTCGACCCCTGCACCGGGTGGGGGTCGACTCCCGCAGGGTGGCCCTGGTCCTGGCGCTCACCGTCCGCTCGATCCCGATGGTGGGCCACGCGTGGCGCATGGCGCGCGAGGGCTACCAGGCGCGGGGGCTGTCGGGGCGGCCCTGGATGCTCGTGGTCCCGGTGATCGTGCAGCTCCTGCGGATGGCCGAGGCAACCGGGGAGGCCCTGGTGGCACGCGGGATCGACGAGGACTCCCGAGACGCCGAAGAGCGCTGAGTCTTTCGTTGGGTAACCGGGGCTTCACTTTTCGAATGAGCTGATATTTTCGGTATACCGATTCAGTTTCGGATGTTTGAGGCGTCGGTCCACAAGCCGATAATTGGGCAAAACAGTCCAAACTCCCCTGTGAACGGACCGGTGGTCGCGTGCTTGGGCGTTCTCCGGCCGACGTACGACGTCGGCGCTCCGTCGCCGCGGTCACGGTGGCCGCGGCCACGGTCCTCGCCCTGCTTCCGGGTGCCATGGCCGGTGCCCAGGCCGTGCGGCTGCCCGAGCCCGAGAGCGTGTCGGCCCGGGTGCACCTGTCGGCCGGCGCCGAGGTCCCCCCGGCGCTGCTCTTCGCGCCCGACCCCGGGCCCTCGGGATCGGCCACCCTCACGGTGCGCGAGCGCGAGGAGCTCACCGGCCGGGTGGCCGGGCTGGCCGAGGAGCACCGGGCGCGCGTGGGCATCGCCGTCCAGGACCTGCGCACCGGGACGGCCTTCAGCTACGCGGCACACGAGGGGTTCACCACCGCCAGCACCGTCAAGCTGACCATCCTCACCATGCTGCTCCTGCGGGCCGAGGAGGAGGGGCGCTCCCTCACCTCAGCCGAGCGGGCGCAGGCCGAGGAGATGATCCGCTACAGCGACAACGGCAAGGCCGACTCCCTCTACGCCAGGCTGGGCTACGCCGCCGGGTTCGAGGAGGGCGCCGAACGCATCGGCTACCTGGAGACCGTGCCCCTGCCCACCGGCAGGTGGGGGGCGACCGAGACGACCGCCGCCGACCAGCTCCGCTTGCTGCGCTTCCTGTACACCGACGAGGGGCCGCTCTCGGAGGAGAGCCGCGCCTACGTGTGCGAGCTGATGGAGGCCGTCGCACCCGAACAGGCGTGGGGGATCAGCGTCGCGGCCGAGCGGGGCGACACCGTCGGCCTGAAGAACGGCTGGGTCCCGCGCGACGCCAACGACGGGCTGTGGAACGTCAACAGCGTGGGCTATGTCGTCGGTGAGGACCGCGAGTACCTCATCGCGGTCCTCACCGACGACCACCCGGACTACTTCTCGGGCGTCGAACTGACCGAGGAGCTGGTGTCCATGGTCATCGAGGAGATCGAGGCCCCCAGCGGTGTGCCCGTCGAGGTCCCCTACCCCGCCTACTGACGACTTGTGCGGACGGGGTGTCCCGGGAGGGCGCCCGGGGCGCCCTCCCCCGCGGCCGCTAGTCCAGGGGGCCGCCGGCCACGTAGATGACCTGGCCGGAGACGAACCCCGCGTCCTCACCGGTGAAGAACGCGACGGCGTTGGCGATGTCCTCCGGGACACCGGTGCGCCGCACGGGGGTCTGCTTGGCCTGGTGCTCCTTCATGGCCTCGTAGTCGATGCCGATGCGCTCGGCGGTGGCCCGGGTCATGTCGGTCTCGATGAAGCCGGGGGCGACCGCGTTGGCGGTGACGCCGAACTGGCCCAGCTCGATGGCCAGGGTCTTGGTGAGGCCCTGGACGCCGGCCTTGGCCGCGGAGTAGTTGGCCTGGCCGCGGTTGCCCAGCGCCGAGGAGCTGGACAGGTTGACGATCCGGCCCCACCTGGTCTTGACCATGTAGGCCTGGACGGCCTTGCTCATGAGGAAGGAGCCCCGCAGGTGCACGTTCATCACGATGTCCCAGTCGGAGGCCGACATCTTGAACAGCAGGTTGTCGCGCAGGACGCCGGCGTTGTTCACCAGGATCTCCGGGGAGCCGAGGCGCTCGGCGACGGAGTCCACCGCGGTCTGCACCTGCTCCTCGTCGGAGACGTCGCAGCCCACGGCGAGGGCCTTGCCGCCCGAGGCCGTGATGCGGTCCACGACCTCCTGGGCGTCGGCCTCCTTCAGGTCCAGCACGGCCACGGCACGGCCCTCACGCGCCAGGCGCTCGGCGGTGCCGGCGCCGATTCCGCGAGCGGCTCCGGTCACGATGGCCACACGGGGCGCAGGGGACATGGTGTTACCTCCAAGAGTTCGGGTGGTGGGCGCGGACGAATCCTATCGGCATGCCAACCGGTCGGTACGGGCGCGGGGGGCGTGTCTCGGCCATCCGACTATGCGCGGTGCGCATGCCATGCGCCGTTGAGCTCGTCGGCGATCGGTGTCGGAGTTTCCCTGCGCGGTGCCGGAGCTTGCCTTACGATTGCCGGGAGAGCCAAGGTGCACGTGCATTCGGCTCGTGCAGAAGCACGGGCCGAGCGGGCCGACACGCGGTTTTCGCAGCGTGTCACAGGGATTCCGGCGGAAGAGGGCCACGTGGCCGGACCCTGGGTGCCCGACGTTCCGCGACAGCAGGGCACCGGTGAGGAGTGGATGGCATGGAGTGCGCGGAGGCGGTGACGGAGCCGGACCGGGGCTGGTGGTTCAGGGTTCTGGAGTGCGGTTCCAGTCGCTGGAACACGCCTGTCTGCGGTGACAGTCATGACGCCGTCACGTGGGGTCTCGAACCCCGCCCGTACGCCGTGGGGGCCGCGCGGGAGATTTCTAGCGCGCTTCTCAGGGAATGGGCGATGGATCACTTGTCCGGCGACGTCTCGGTCGTTGTTTCCGAATTGGTGACCAATGCGGTCCGGCACGGCGGCCCGATCCCCGTACCCGGGCCGGGTGAGGGCGGTATTCAGCTCTCCCTGATGCGCAGCGGTGGGGAATTCATCTGTGCGGTTCGTGACGGGGGGCATCGGTGGCCGAGCAGAAGGAAGCCGGATCTGGTACTTGAAGGCGGTCGCGGGCTTGCACTGGTGAGTGCTTTCGCGCGAGAGTGGGGAGTGATTCCGACCCCCCCGAGTGGAAAGTTCGTTTGGGCGCAATTCGTGTGACGCACCCCCCGGTCGGTGTGTGGCCTCCGGCGGGCGTCCCGCGTCGCGCCTGTCCGGGTGCCGGGGAGGGGCGGTAGGGGCGGACACGGGGGGCTATATCGTGTACCTGCGGTATCGAACCGGACCAGCCCGCCTCGGGGCCGGCGGTCCGGATACCCTTGTCCGGGGAATGTGACAGAGAGGCGGCGAAGGTGGATATCGCTCGACTGCGCAAGGGGAGCGGCCCCACTGTGCGTCGCATGCTCCTCGGGCACGAGTTGCGCAAGCATCGCGAACAGCGCGGTATCTCGCGCGAGGACGCGGGGAACAGGATTCGCGCGTCCGCGTCGAAGATCAGCCGGATGGAACTCGGCCGGGTCGGTTTCAAGATCCGCGATATCGAGGACCTGCTCAAGATGTACGGGATCACCGACCGGCAGGTGGTCAAGGAATTCGTCGACGTGGCCCGCGAATCCAACAAGTCGGGCTGGTGGAAAGAGTACGGCGACTCCCTCCACAAGTGGTTTGTCCGCTACGTCGGATTCGAGGAGGCCGCCGACCACATCCGCATCTACGAGTCCCAGTTCGTGCCCGGTCTGCTCCAGACCGAGGAGTACGCGCGCGAGATCATCTCCGGCGGTGTGGAGACCGACATGGTCACCGAGCAGCGGATCGAGGCCAGGCTGCGAAGACAGCAGCGGCTGGAGACCGACCAGGACATGCGGATGTGGGTCATCCTCGACGAGTCCGCGGTCCGCAGGCCGATCGGCGGCAAACCGCGCGGCAAGGAGATCATGTGCGGCCAGATCCGCCGCCTGATCGAGTTCTGCCGGGACTACACGAACATCACCCTCCAGATCGTCCCCTTCGAGGTCGGTGCCCACGCGGCCGAGGCCGGGTCGTTCACACTGCTGCGCTACTCCGAATTCGAGTTGGCCGACCTGCTCTACCTGGAACAGCTCACCGACGGTGAGATCGTGGACCGCCGCAACGTGGTGGAGGCCTATACCAAGGCGATGACGCGGCTGAGCGTCGTGGCCTACACGCCGGACGAGACGCTGGAGATGCTCCACCAGGTCCTGGAGGACTTCGAGAAGGCCTGAGAGGGCCCAGAGCGCCCTGTGCCCTTTCCCCGGCGCGGGCCGCACCCCGCCCGCGGCATCGAGGTTTCGGCTTCGAGTGCCGCCGGGGGCCCTGTCGCTGGGCCCCCGGCGGTGCGCCCGGGGCGGAGAGGGCGACGGTCGCGCCGAGGGGGCGCTGGCGGCCACCGTTGCCTCCGGGTCCGTGCTGCTGTCGCCGTCGGCGGGGTCAGCTCAACAGGTTGTCGAAGTCGCCGTCCTTGGCGCCGAGGATGAGGCAGTCGATCTCTTCCTGCGTGTAGACCAGAGCCGGCCCGGAGGGGAAGCGGGAGTTGCGGACGGCGACCGAGCCGTCGGTGAGCCGGGCCATCTCCACACAGGCGCCTTGTGAGTTGCTGCGCTTGGCCTTCTGCCAGGCCGCGCCGGTGAGCTCGGTCGCGGTGATCCCGTTGTGTGCGGTCATGGTGAACTGCGCTCCTTTGTGTCGTACGGGGGAGCGAGGCACCGATGCACTGTCAAATGCATGTGCATTTGGCAGTGCATCGGCACTGTCGCATGCATAAGAATAGCGTGACCAAGGACACTTGTCCTGAGCTTCGGAGCCTTGTAAGCACCGCGTGACCTTGGCGGGGTCGACTCGTTTTCCGAGCGGTGGGAAATCATCCGACAAGAAGGCTTTTGGCTGCGGAAATTCCGCTTTTGGGGATCCCGTCCCCGGAGTGCCGGGCACGGGAAAGGCCCCCTGCCGCCGCGCAGGACGCGCGGTGGCAAGGGGCCTCGTGGGATGTATGGGTCAGGAGCACTCCAGGGCGGCGGTCAGCGCCTCCAGGTTGCCCCGCATGATCGAGGGGTAGTCGTCGCCGGGGGAATCCTCGGTCACACCCTCCAGCGGGTCGAGTACGGCGACCTCGGCCCCGCTCTCGGCTGCGATGGTCTCAGCGGTCTCGGGCGGCATCAGCGGCTCGGTGAACACCGTCCCGATGCCCAGCTCCTCGACGGTGTCGGCGATCGCCGCGATCTGCGAGGGGGAGGGGTCGGTGTCGGGGTCGATCCCGCTGACACCGATCTGTTCCAGGCCGTAGGCCTCGGTGAGGTAGGAGAACGCGGTGTGCCCGACCGCGACCTCGCTGTGCGTGCAGGAGGCCAGCCCCTCGTCGTACTCCTGGCCGATCGCCGCCAGCTCGGCCGCCACGGCCTCGGCGTTGTCGGTGTAGGTCGCGGCGCCCTCCGGGTCGATCTCGGCCATCCGGTCGGCGAGGGCGCGGGCGGTCTCCGCCATCAGGTCCACGTCCAGCCAGAAGTGCGGGTCGAACTCGCCGTGGTCGTGGCCGTCGCCCCCCTCCTCTGCGTGGTCTTCCTCGTGGGTTTCGTCGGAGTGGCTCTCCTCGGCGTGCTCGTCGTCGGAGTGCCCGTGCTCCTCCTCCGAGTGCTCCTCCTCCGAGTGGCCCTCGTCGTCGGAGTGGTCGTCCTCGGCGTGGTCGTGCCCCTCTTCCGAGTGGTCGTGGCTCTCCTCGGCGTGCTCGTCGTCGGAGTGGTCGTGCCCGCCCCCCTCGGCCACCGGGTGGAGTTCGATGACGTCGGCCACGTCCAGCGCCGTGTCCGGGGCCTGCTGCTCGACGGCCTCGTCCACGGCCGGCTGGAGGCCCGAGACGTAGAAGGCCAGGTCGGCGTCGGTGACCTCGCCCAACTGGCGGCCGGTCAGTTCGAGGTCGTGGGGCTCGGCGCCGGGCTCGGTGAGCTGGGTGACCGAGACCCGGTCGCCGCCCACCTGTCCCGCCAGCCATTCCAGCGGGTAGACCCCGGTGACCAGGCTCAGCTCGGCGTCCGGCGTGCCGCCGTCCGCTCCGCCGCCGTCCCCGCAGGCCGTGATCAACATGAGTGTCGCGGCGCCGACGGCTGCGGCCCGCACGGTAGTCCCTGTTCGCATGGGTCCATCATGCGTGAAAATGAAAATGATTGTCAATTTGTCGGTAAAGAGAGGGTTGTCACTTGGCGCGTCCCGGCGCCGCCGTGCTCAGTGCGACTCGGCGAAGCGCTCCACGTCCTCGGTGCGTCCCGCCACCACGATCACGTCGCCCTTGCTGAGGACGGTCTCCTGGCTCGCGTACGTGAACGCCTTGCCGCGGTGCTTGACCGAGACGACCGTGATCCCGTACTTCTGGCGCACCCTGGTCTCGGCCAGCGGGATGCCGATGAGCTCCCTGGGGGCCTTGGTCTTGCCCAGGGAGAACCCCTCCTCCAGCTCCACGTAGTCGAGCATGCGCCCTGACACCAGGTGGGCGACGCGCTCACCCATGTCGTGCTCGGGCAGGACCACGTGGTGGGCCCCCACCTGTTCGAGGATGCGCCCGTGGCGGCGGCTGATCGCCTTGGCCCAGATGTCGGGCACCCCCAGGTCGACCAGTTGCGACGTGGCAAGGATGCTCTCCTCCAGGTGCGAACCGATGGCGACCACGGCGTGCGTGAACTGCGCGGCGCCGATCTGTCTGAGCGCCTCGTCGTCGGTGGCGTCCGCGATCACGGTGTGCGTCAGGGCGTCGGCGAACATCTGGACCAGCCGGGGGCTGGAGTCCATCCCCAGCACCTCCCAGCCGTGGCTGATCAGCTCCAGGGCCATCGAGCTGCCGAACCGGCCCAGCCCGATGATGAGGATGCGCTTGTCGGATTCCTTCTTGGCGTGCGGCAACGGGGATCTTCCTTCGTGGACGGGAGTGCGGTGGACCTCAGCCGATCATGGGCCGGGCCTCAGCGAGGTCGTAGCGGCGTCGGCGCTCACGGAAGGCGATCGCCGTGACGAACGTGACGGGGCCGATGCGTCCGGCGATCATCAGCACGACCATCAGCACCTGCGCCCAGGGGTCCAGTTCCGGGGTGATACCCGTGGAGAGCCCCACCACGCCGACCGCCGAGACCACCTCGAACAGGGTCTGCATGAAGGTGAAGGGGGTGGTGTACAGCAGGAAGACGGTCGTGACCGCGACCGTGGTCATCGACAGGAAGGTCAGGCTGACGGCCTGGCGGACGACGTCCGGCGGCAGGCGGCGGCCGGCGACGTGCACCCGGTCATGGGCCCGCACCTCCGACCACAGGACGAGGAAGAGCACGGCCAGGGTGGCCACCTTGATGCCCCCGGCCGTCCCGGCGCTGCCGTTGCCCACGAACATCATCATGATCGTGAGCAGCAGGGTGGAGTCGTTCATCGCCCCGGTGTCGGCCACGTTGAACCCCCCGCTGCGCGGCATCACCCCGTGGAAGGCCCCGTCGGTGAGCTTGGCCCACCAGTGCAGTCCGCCCAGGGTGTCGGGGTTGTGCCACTCCATCGCGGTGACCAGCACGATGGTCACCGCGAAGAGCGCGGCACTTGGGACGACGGTGAGATGGGCGTGCAGGCTCCACAGGCGGGGGGTGCGCCAGGCCCGGCGCATCTCGATGAGGACGGGGAAGCCGATGCCGCCGAGCACGACCGCCGCCGCGACGGTGCCGAGGATGACCGGGTCCCCGGAGAAGCGCGTCAGGCTGTCGTCGTACAGCGACAGGCCCGCGTTGTTGAACGCCGACACCGAGTGGAAGAACCCCGAGTACAGCGCCTCGCCGAGGCCCATGCCGTGGCCCAGCCACATGGCCGGGGTGATGACGGCGAACACCGCGCCCTCGATCACCAGACAGGTGATCGCCACCCGGCTCACGATCCCGGTGACCTCGCCCACGGCCGGGGCGCGGTTCTCCGCCTGGACGTTGAGCTGCATGCGCAGGCTGAACCGGTGTACCAGGGCTGAGCCGAGCAGGGAGGCCAGGGTCATGATGCCGATGCCGCCGACCTGGATCAGGGCGGCCACCACCAGTTGGCCGAACACCGTCAGGTCGCCGCCGATCGAGACGACGCTCAGCCCGCAGACGGCGAGCGAGGTCGTCGCGGTGAACAGCGCCTGGACCGCGGTCAGCCCCTCGTCCCCCGTCGAGGCCGCGGGCGTCATCAGCAGTGCGGCGCCGAGCAGGTCGGTGACGAGGAACATGAGGAGGAAGGCGCGCGCGGGTTTCTCCCACGCGTTGCGCCTGTGCATGGATCTGCGCGGCGCCCAGCGCCGGAGGAAGGGGACGAGGCCCAGGCGGCGGGCCGCGGAGCGCCGCACCCTGTCGGCCGTCCGCGCGGCGCGGGCCCGCGCCCTCGCGGTGAGCGACTGCATGATCGACGTTCCACCGAGTTCCGGGTGAGGCTGTCTTCGGACCCGAACGATTCTGCCATCCGCCGCGGACCGTGTACGTCATTGCCCGTTCCACCGCACGCCGGACCGGACCTCAAACGTGGTCGGTGCCCTCGTGGCCGGCGTGGCCGGGGGGTTCCAGTTGCAGGGTGCAGTGCTCCACGCCGAAGTGCCGGGCCAGGCACCCGTGGAGTTCGTCCAGCATCGGTCCGGTGTCGTGCAGGCGCTCGGGCTCCACCACGACGTGCGCGGAGAGTACGGGCAGACCGGAGGTGATGGTCCAGGCGTGCAGGTCGTGGACGTCGATCACGGCCCGGTGGCGCAGGAGGTGCTCGCGGACCTCGCCCGGGTCCATTCCGCGCGGGGCGGCCTCCAGCAGGATGTGCACGGTCTCGCGCAGCAGGGACCAGGCACGGGGGACGATGATCGCGGCGATGGCCAGGGAGAGGAGGCTGTCGATGCGCGACCAGCCGGTCAGCCACAGCACGGCGCCGCCCGCGATGACGCCGACGGAGGCGAGCGCGTCGCCCAGCACCTCCGTGTAGGCGCCCTTGACGTTGAGGCTCTCCTGGGCGCCCGCGCGCAGGACCAGCAGCGCGATGGCGTTGGCGACCAGGCCGACGGCGGCGACGGCCACCACGCCGGCGCCGGACACCTCGGCGGGGGAGCGCAGCCGTTCGACCGCTTCGAGCACGATGAACCCGCACAGGACGAAGAGCGCGAGCGCGTTGACGGCGGCGGCCAGGATCTCCGCCCGCTGGAACCCGAACGTGCGCTGGCCGGTGGCGGGCCGGGCGGCGATCCACACGGCGGCCAGGGCGAGTCCCACGCCGAAGGAGTCGGTGGCGGTGTGTCCGGCGTCGGCGAGCAGGGCGAGGCTTGAGCTGAACGCGGCGCCCGCCACCTGGACGGCGGCGACGGTGAGCATCAGCCCCAGGGCGATGGCCAGGTGCTTTCGGTGCGCGGCCCCCGCGGTGGCCGCGCCGTGCGTGTGGCCGTGTCCGGTGCCCATCGCCCGCCTCCCTCGTCCGGGGTGGTTCAGCCTCCACTGTTTATACAGTCGGTGCTGTCTATACAGCAAACTCTGTACAATAATTCCCATGTTGACCTCCGAGCAGCGCCTCACCGCCATCCAGCGCCTCGGGCGCGCCCTGTCCGACCCCACCCGCTCCCGCCTCCTGCTCGCCCTCCTGGAGGGCCCGAACTACCCCGCCGCCCTCGCCGGCCAGCTCGGACTCACCCGGCAGAACGTCTCCAACCACCTGGCCTGCCTGCGGGACTGCGGACTGGTCCGTACCCACGCGCGCGGACGGCGGGTCAGTTACGAACTCGTCGACGCCTCCCTCGCCCACGCGCTGGAGGACCTCCTGCGCGTGGTGTGGGGTACGGCACAGCCGCACGCGCCCTCCGAGGGGCGGCGCGGCACCCTCGCCTGAGCCCTGCCGCCGCCTCCGTGAGGAGTCTCACACGTGGCCGCTCCCTGGGGGGGGCGTGCCCGCGCTCCGGCTTCGCGGATCGTGGGGAACACCACGTCAGGGCGGGGCGTTCCGTCGTCGCCCCGGGCGTGCGACTTTGGTCGGGGACGACCCTGACAGAAGGTTGACCTCTCCCTGAAAGTCCCCTGAAGCGGGCCACAGGGGCACGGCTTCCGATATAACGCGACGTACGCTGACAACAGCGCCCGCACGGTTCCGGCTTACCCGCGAGTGGGGACCAGCGAGTCGGCGGAGGGCTGTCACCGCAGCCCCGTGACGCTCCCGCCACCGCACGCCCCCGAGGGCCGGTGCGCCGCGCATCGCGCGTCCCGGAGGCCGCAGACCTCCACCCGGCAGTGAACAAGGAGCGAGAACCCCTTATGTCCAGATCGGCCCTATGGATCCCCGGCGCGGACACGCACCTTCGCGTGCCCTCCGCACCGACGGCGGATGGGGGGCACGCGTGAACCGCCTGTCGAACATCTCCCTCGGCAACCGTGCGCTCGTCCTCCTCATCATCCTCGCGGTGCTGCTCTTCGGGGCCCTCGCCGCCGTCGGAGCCAAGCGCGAACTCTTCCCGCAGTTCAGCCTCCCCGTGGTCACCGTCCAGGCGACCTACGAGGGCGCCTCACCGCGCGTCGTGGAGGGGCAGGTCGCCGAACCCCTGGAGCAGGTCGTCCAGGGCGTCGAGGGCGTCACCTCCGTCACCTCCACCAGCAGCACCGGCACCGCCCAGATCATGGCGCAGTTCGACTACGGCCAGGACCAGACCGCACTGGTCCGCGAGACCCAGGTCGCCGTCGAGGAGATGTCCTCCTTCCTGCCCGACGGAGTGGAGACCACCGTCTCCTCCGTGGGCACCAACCTGCTGCCGTCCCTGGTCCTGGCGGTGAGCACCGACGGCAACGACCAGGAGACGGCCGACACCGTCGAGAGCGTGCTCATCCCCGAGGTCGAGGCGGTCGAGGGCGTGCGCTCGGCCGTGCTCATCGGCGTCGAGGAGGAGCGGGTCGAGATCTCCCTCGACGAGGACGAACTGGCCGCGGCCGGCCTGTCCTCGGAGGACGTCGCCCAGGCCCTCCAGTCCAGCGGCCTGCTCATGCGCGGCGGCTCCCTCGTGGAGGAGGGCCGCCAACTCAGCGTCACCACCGGCCAGCAGCACACCAGCCTCGAACAGGTCGAGGACGTGTGGATCCAGCCCTCCCAGGCCGCGGTCTCCGCCGCGACGGCCGCGGGCGGCCCCGCGCCCTCCCCGGTCCAGCTCTCCGAGGTGGCCGACGTGGAACTGGTCGCCCAGGAGGCCGCCGACATCTCCCGGGTCAACGGCCAGCCGAGCATCATGCTCATGGTGCTGCCCACCCCCGACGGCAACACCGTCGACATCTCCGAGGGGGTCATGTCGGTCCTGGACGACCGGGCCGACCTGCTCGGCGAGGACACCGAGCTGACCACGGTCTTCGACCAGGCGCCCTTCATCAACGAGTCGATCGAGGACATGTTCCAGTCCGGCGTCTACGGTCTGGTCGCCGCGGTCCTGGTCATCCTGGTCTTCCTGATGTCGCTGCGGTCCACCCTGGTCATCGCCGTGTCCATCCCGGTGTCCGTCCTGGCCTGCTTCCTGGGGATGCAGATCTTCGGGTTCACCCTCAACATGCTGACCCTGGCGGCCATCACCATCTCCATCGGCCGCGTGGTCGACGACTCGATCGTGGTCCTGGAGAACATCCGCCGCCACATGGGCTACGGCAAGGAGCGCATGGCGGCGGTCAAGGACGGCGTCCGCGAGGTCGCCACCGCCGTGGCCTCCTCCTCGCTGGCCACCATCGCCGTGTTCCTGCCGGTGGCCCTCGTCGGCGGGATGGTCGGCGAGATCTTCGTGCCCTTCGCCGTGACCAGCTCGATCGCCCTGGGCGCCTCGCTCATCGTCGCTCTCACGCTCACCCCGGTCTTGTGCTACTGGTTCATGCGGCCCAAGGACGTCGGCGACACCTCCCAGGAGGAGATCGAGCGCGCCGAGAGCGAGCGGGAGCTGCGCTCACCGCTCCAGCGGGTCTACGTTCCGGTCATCCGGTGGATCACCGTCAAGCGCAAGAGCGCCACCGCGACCGTCCTGGCGGCCAGCGCCGCCATCGCCGTCGGCACGGGTGCCCTGTACTTCACCATGGAGACCGACTGGCTCGGCCAGGCGGAGCAGAACACCTACACCGTCGTCCAGGAGCTGGAGCCGGGCACCTCGCTCGACGTGGCCGACGCCGAGGCCGTCAAGGTCGAGGCCGTGCTCGCCGACCTGGACTGGGTGGACAGCTACCAGACGAGCGTCGGCGGCAACCCGCTGATGCCGGGCAACGACCAGATCAGCTACACCGTCACCGCCGACCCCGACACCGACCAGCTGAGCAACCGCGACGTACTGCGGGACGCCCTCGCCGACCTGGACACCGAGAACGAGCCCCGGCTCGACGCCTCGGGCGGTCTGGGAGCGGGTATCGAGGTCCGGGTGACCGCTGACGACCACGACGCGCTCGTGGAGGCCGCGAACCTGGTCGAGGAGGCGCTGCTGGACGTCGAGGGCGCCGACGACGTCGTCAACGGCGTGGCCCCGTCCCAGGCGTCCCTGGAGGTCCGCGTCGACGCCGAGGAGGCCGCCGAGCGGGGGCTGAGCGAGGCCATGGTCGGCCAGATGGTCGCCTCGGCCTTCAACGGCCGGGGCGTCGGCAACGCCACGATCGACGATGTGCGCCGCAGTGTGGTCATCCTCCCCGGAGACGCGCCCGAGACACTCGCCGAACTGCGTGAGCTGCCGCTGACCACCCCGACCGGCCAGGAAGTGGAGCTGGACACGGTCGCCGACGTGGAGGAGGTCGTGCAGCCGCCCGAGCTCAACCGGGTCGACGGCGTCTCCAGTGTGACCGTGTCCGCCAGCCCCACCGCCTCCGACCTCGGAGCGGTGAGCACCGCGATCGCCCTGGCACTGGAGGACCTGGACCTGCCCGCCGGGTCCGAGGCCTCTCTGGGCGGGGTCAGCCAGGACCAGACCGAGGGATTCGCCCAGCTCGGGCTGGCTCTGCTGGCCGCCGTCGTCATCTGCTACCTGATCATGGTGGCGACGTTCAAGAGCCTGATCCAGCCGCTCCTGCTGCTGGTGTCGGTGCCCTTCGCGGCGACCGGTTCGCTGGCCCTGCTCGCGCTGACCGGAACCCCGCTCGGCGCGGCCGCCATCATCGGCATGCTCATGCTGATCGGCATCGTGATCACCAACGCCATCGTCCTGATGGACCTGATCAACCAGAACCGGGTCAACGGCATGCCGCTCGGCGAGGCGATCGTCGAGGGCGCACGCCACCGCCTGCGGCCGATCCTCATGACGGCGGCGGGCACCGTCGCCGCCCTTGTGCCGCTGGCGACGGGGCTGGCCGGCGGAGGCGCCTTCATCTCCGGCCCGGTCGCCATCGTGGTGATCGGCGGTCTGATCTCGTCCACCCTGCTGACGCTGATCCTGGTGCCGGTGCTCTACCAGATGGTGGAGCACGGCAAGGAGCGCCGCGCGGCCAAGCGTGCGGCGCGCCGGGAGCGCCGGGCCGCCCAGCGGACGGCCGGGGACGCCGCCGGGGACTCCTTGACCCCGTCGCAGGAGCACTCGGGAGAGCCGGTCGGCCGCTGACGGGCGAACACCGGCAAGGGGCGCTCCGCGCGCGTTGCGGGGCGCCCCGCCGTGGCCCGGCCGGTGGTTCCCGAGGTCCTGGCACGGGATGTCTCACCGGCTCCCCGGGGCGTCGATTTGTGCTCTCCGGGCACGGAAGGCAGGGTTCGTTTCATGGAAGAACCGAACAAGAGCCTCGACGACCTCGTCCGAGACGAACTGGGCGGGGAGCCGTCACAGGAGGCCAAGGACTACGCACGCGAACTCTACGAGCGCTTCCGGCTGACCGGGGACGGCGGTGGCGCCGACACGGCGGACACCGCCGACGACGCACGGGACCCGGCCCCGCCGGGGGAGTGACGGCGACGCGGCACCGGCGCGGCGGCGTACCGTCAGAGCGGGTCGCCGCCGCGGTCCCACACCAGCTCGAACCACACCCTGCGCCCCATCGCATCGCGCCGGGGCTCGGTCCCCCACGCGCTGGAGAGCGCCTCGACCAGGTCCAGGCCCCGTCCGTGCTCCTCGGTGTCGTAGGGGGCACGGTGCTGGGGTTGCGGCGACTCGGCCATGTTGCCCAGGTCACGGACCTCCACCCGGGCCCATCCGGGGGCCTGGAGCACGTACACCTCGAACTTTCCGGCCTCCTGCCCGGAGGCGCTGTGCGTGATGGCGTTCGTGGCCAGCTCACTGGTCAGCAGCGTCGCGGTGGTGAGCTCCGGTGAGGCGGCCAGTTGCCGGGCGACGAACCTGCGTGCGTGCGCGATCTGGCTCGGCAGCCCCGGGAAGCGGCGCCTGGCCGGTCTCTCGGTCTGGGTGATCTGCTGGGTGCGCTCTTCCATGGGACTCGCCGGTCGTTGGGGCGGACGGGACTCGGGGGAGAGGAGCGGGGCGGGCCGTGCGGGGATGGCGCCCGGCGGTGGCGCGTGCGCGTGCCGGGAACCGAGGAGACTGCGCGGGGCTGCGGTGTCACACATGGTGGACTTCCCTGGACGTGTGTTCGCGGCGGGCGGGCGGTGGTGCCATGCCCTCGTGGCGTCCATGCCCGCAGGGGCGGGTCACGGCGCGGTAGGAGACACACGGGTCACGCCCTCGGGGACGGGGAGGGAAGTGGTCTGGTGCCACGGGGCGCGGAACGTCGGGTCCGGCGGAGCCGCGCGGGCCCCTGTCGGACTGGGAAACGGGGAGGGGCCGGGGGCGGCCGTGACGGGTGGTCATGTCCGGTGGACGGTGTGCCCTACGACACTGGAGGGCGCAGTCGCGCTCAGCATACGCTTGGTACCTCCCCTGGGACCCGGGTGACCTGGCTTTGGCCAGGATAGCCCCCTCTGATCTGCGAAAAGGGGGCAATCTGCGAGATGGTGGCGGCATCCGGTGCCAGGATCCCGCGATCACGCGTGACGCATGTGACTCCCGAGTTTATGTAACGATTGGGTCACGTCAAGGCGAATGCCGCGCGGCGGCGGGGGGGACTTCCCGAGTTCGGGCTAGTGGAGGGGGAGGGAGCACGGCCTCGTGCGTGGGGGCTGCGGTTTGGGGCTCCGTCGGTCGTTATGACACTCTTCTGACGATCCACCCACCCTTGGTCCGCGTTCGTTGGAAAGCCGTCGATGAGACTTCACCCGCTCGCAGCCTCCTGTGTGACGGTGCTGCTGTGCGCTGCCCTCGCCTCCTGCTCCAACGGCGGAACGGCCCAGGAGGAGACGGAGCCGCCGGTCACCGCGGCCGCCGAACCGGCCCCGCCGACGGACGAACCCGCCGAGGAGGCCGACGGGGCCAGAGGGCGGGAACGGTCTTGGGAGGCCGTGGGCTGGGCCGCCCACCCCCTGGAGGCCGACGGTGAGAAGTCCCCGGGCGTCGACGGCGGCTCCGGAGGGGACACGGTCACCGCCGCCGACGCGGGTACGCTCACCGACCTGCTCGCCAGGGAAGGGCCCCTCACCATCGAGGTCCACGGCACCATCGACCTGGGCGGCGACGTGGCCGTCGGTTCGGACAAGACCCTCGTCGGCTCCCCGGAGGGGGGCGCGCTCACCGGCGGCCGACTGGTCGTCGACGGCGCCTCCGACGTCGTCATCGCCGACCTGGCCATGGACACAGGGGGGAGCGCCGTGGCCATCCGCGGCGGGGCGCACCACGTGTGGATCGACGGGTCCACCTTCAGCGGCGGAGGCGGCGACGCGCTGGTGAGCGTCACCGGCGGGGCCGACCGCGTCACCCTGTCCTGGAACCGCTTCCGGGACTCCGCGGCCGCGGTGGACATCGGCGGGGCCGACGAGGAGCCCGGTGCGCTGCGCGTCACCCTGCACCACAACTACTTCGACGGCACCTCCGCCCGCAACCCGCGCGCCCGGGGTGCCGCGCACGTGCACGTGTTCAACAACTACTTCCGCGGCAACGGGGAGTACGGGATGAGTTCGGCACTCGACGCCCGGCTCCTGGCCGAGGGCAACTACTTCCAGGGCACCCTGCTCTCGGCCGTCTCCGGAGGCGACGGGGAGGAGGCCCCCGGGAACGTGCTCACCCGCGACAACCTGCTGGTGGACTCCGCCCAGCCCGAACTGCGCGGCGAGGTCCCCGACCCGCCCTACTCCTACGAACTGGACGACCCCGGCCGCGTCCCCGACCTCGTCCAGGAACAGGCCGGGGCCCGGACCCGGGGCTGAGCCGAGCGACCGGGGTGCCCGGGAACCTGCGGCCCCTCAGGCGCGCCTACGCCCCCTCCCGGGCCCCCGGGATACGGCACCACGGCCGGAAGACGGGCTCCAGCCTCGTCAGCGGTCCTCCTCCAGCGGACCGGACACCCGGAAGCGGGAACTGACGAACGCGCCGCCCCGAGCCGTCTCCACCAGTTCGAGGTCGAGCCTGCGCGGCAACAGAGGCCGCCCCGAACCGAGTGTCACCGGTGCCACCGAGACGACCACCTCGTCCAGCAGCCCGGCGTCGGCGAACCGCCCGGCGAGCTCGCCACCGCCGACCAGCCACAGGTCCCGGTCCCCGGCCGCCCCGCGCATCGCGGCGTGGACCGGACGCACGTCCCCCGACGCGAACCGCACGTCGGCCCCCTCCACCCCGGGCAGGTCCCGGCTGCTCATCACCCATGTAGGTACGCTGTAGGGCCACGGCTCGTCGGTGCCCACCCCGTGGGAGAGGATCCACTCGTAGGTGGTCGAGCCCATCACCGCAGCGCCGACGCGCGCCATGAACGCCTCGAAGCCGAAGGCCCCGTCCGGCTCGCCCTCCTGGCGCAGCAGCCAGTCCAGGGAGTCGTCCGGGGCGGCGATGAACCCGTCAAGCGTGGTCGCCGTGTAGTAGATCAGCATGTGCCGCCTCTCGTGTGTCTCGCAGTGTTCACGTCCCGGAACCCTCCTCGCCGCGCCTGGTACGCAGCCACAGGAGGGGGTCGCCGTCGTCGACCGGCCGTCCCGTCTCCCGCAGCAGCTGCCGGACCAGTTGGCGGCGGTGGGCCGAGTAGGTGAGTACATGGGCCACGACCCCGCTCAGGACGAAACTCTCGGGCGGGTCGCACAGGGCGTCGATCAGGCGGTCGTTCCACGCGCCGCGGCGTTCGGTGTCGCGCACCATCGCCAGCCATCGTGGCGCCACCGCCCCGTGCCGCTCCAGGAGCGCCGCCGCGTCGGCTTCCGGGTCGCGTTCGGGCAGGTCGCGGCCTTCGATCGAGGCCAGCCACACCTCCACGGAGTTCACCAGCCGCTCCAGGACCGCCTGGACCGACTCCTCGCGGCCCTCCCAGGACAGGACGGTGAGTCCGGGCCGCCGACAGGCGCGCAACTCCCCGTCGGTGAGGTCCCCCGCCGCCTCGAGCAGGTGACGGGTATCGTCGAGCGCGTGCTCGACCATCTGCTCGGTCAGGGGGTTCGCGGAGTGCTCCCCGCTGTGGAACCACAGCGACACGGGCGGGTGGAAGTGGATGCCGTTGGGCGCGGGCAGCCAGTGGCCGCAGCCCGGATCCACCGTGCTGGGAGGTCGGCCGAACGCCCGGGTGAACGCGCGGCTGAAGCCCTCCACGGAGCCGTACCCGGCGCCCCACGCTGCGTCGGTGACGCTGCCGCCCCCTTTGAGATGCCAGGCCGCCCGTTCGAGCATCACCCGGCGGCGCATCGCCACCGGGGCTTCCCCGGTGTCGCGTGAGAGCGTGCGGGTGAAGTGGAACGGTGAGCTGTGGGCACCCCCCGCCATGTCGGCCAGGGTGCGGTGGTCCTCGTTGAGCACGGCGTCGAGCAGTTCGCGCAGGCGGTCCCGTCCGGTCATGCCCTCAGTCTGCTGTGCCCGGCGGCACCCGCGCCTGACCGTTCTTGCGGGGTTTCCCGGAGTCGCCGTCCACCCTCCGCGGGTCCGCACCGCCCCGGGCGATCACGGCCCGGGCCTGGACCGCCCCGGCGGACGGCCGTTCACCGAACGTCGCGGTACTCCACGGTCTCCCCCGTACCGTCCTCCGCACGCAGCGAGAGCCTGAGCGGGTACCCCTCCTCACCGATCCACAGCGCGAACTCGACCTCCTCCGCGAACACCAGTTCACCACCGCCCGCTACCGACCCGTGGTCGCCCCGCAGCGCCGTGAAGGTCCCGGTGAACAGGTAAGCGCCGTGCGCCGCCTCCTCCCCGCCCCGGGCGGGCACCACCTCGCGTTCGCCGGCGAACGCGAGGTCGGTGGAGGTGGACAGGACCGCGCGAAGCTGGGCGGACCCGAACTCGGCGGTACCGAGATAGCGGTCGGCTCTGGTGGGGGCGTCCAGGACGGACAGGCCGGAGCCGTCCACCGTCATCAGCAGTTGCTCCGAACGCATCTGGTACCGCTGTACCTCCGGGCCGCCGGTTGCGCGGTAGGCGTAGGAGAAGACCGGATCGCGGCCGGAGTCGTAGACCGCCTCCCCCTCACCCAGGAGCGGTCCCGGTTCCTCCCCGGGGAGCCCCGCCTCCGCCGTTGAGGGCCCGTGCACCGTGAAGGCGACCTGGAACGCCGAGGCGTCCTCCAACCGCTCCACGGCCGCGGTGACGAAGGCGGCGACGTCCTCGGGGGAGGCGTCACCGTCCGAGCGGGTGTCCTCGACCGCCAGGGTGGCGACGAGCCACCCGGTCGTGGCCACCGCCAGGCATACCAGGGCCACCGTCAGACACAGCCACGGGTTCGGAAGCCGTCCGCCCGGGGACGGCTCCGGTTCCGGGACACCCTCGGCTGAGGTGTCCGGTATCGACATCGACACGGGTACGGCCTCGTTTCTACGGTTCGCGGGTGCGGCCCGAGGGCTCGGAGGGCGGTCGGGCCGCTCAGGCGTCGGACGGTACCCCGGGGTCCGGCGGGGCCGCTCGTCGCTTTGTTCGATCGTGGCACGGAGGTAGGACGTACCGCCCTCCCACCGCGGGACGGGGGCGGTGGCACGCCCGCCGCCGGGGTCAGAGCGGTGCCGGGGGGTTCTTCGCGTGGGGGCGGATGGCGTGCGCCACCCGCCGCCTGTGCTCGGCTGAGCAGTTCCGCCCCCGGCCGGTGAGCTCTCCCAGCAGCCGGTCCAACCGTGGCCGGGACCGCGGGCGCTCCGCCGCCTCGCGGAGTCCAGGCCGGGTGACCGGCCCCCCGCGCGGGTAGGCGTTCACGCCCCACACGTCCACGGTGGTGATGTCGCAGGCGTTGGCGGAGAGCAGGGCGGGGACGGGGCGCAGCGGGAGGGCGCGTTCGGCGGTGCGGTCAGCGCTTTCGGGCATGTATCCAGGTTGGGTGATGGTCGTGGGGCGGACAAGACCCGGTCGCGGCCTGCGGAGCGCGGGGTCAGAGCATGGGTCCGGGGCCCGCCGCCAGGTGGATGTGGTCCACGTGGTCCTGGGTGGCGTTCCCGGTGTCCTGCTGGAAGCGCTTGACCGACTCCCACGGCCCGACGGGGTCCCGGGAGGCGTTCCAGATGTGGTGGTCGTAGATGAGCCCCTTGACGCCGAGCTGAGAGGCGTTCTGGATCACCCAGTTGATGACCGTGACAGCCGTGGCGTCCATCGGGGGGGTCGGTGTGCCGCCGAGCGGGGCCATCATGTAGTCGACCGCCATGCCCGCGTGGTGGTCGCTGCCGGGTTCGTAGCGCTGGCCCCCGGCGGTCAGGTAGAACCCGCCGAACTCCTCCTGCAGCGTCTGGTGCACCGCGCACATGGTGGGGTGCAGCTGGCCCAGCGACGCGCAGTTCACGATGGCTCCTCCGGCGTAGACCACGGTGGGGTCGAACCTGTACTGGCCCTCCTGGTCGATCAGGTGGACGTCCAGCAGGTCCCGGGCCTGGTCCAGACTGGTGACGGGACCGCCGCACTCCACCCTGAAGGCCGTCCGCGAGCACTCGTAGGGCTGCTCCACGATCGCGATCGCCGAGGCGTTGCCCACGGTCGTGTCCGACTCCTCCTCGGAGCCGTCGCAGACCACGTCGTTCCACGCCCGCGAACCGTCCGCCTCCAACTCCCTTTGGCAGACCGCCCCGCGCACCTCCACCCGGATGATGTTGCCCGAGCGCCCCATGGTGTTGTCGCTGGCGCGGATGTCGGTGAGCACCGCCCCGTTGGCGCGCGCGTACTCCGCGGCGCGTGCCTCGGCGACCTCCTCGTCGAACCAGGGCATGGGGTAGTTGCCGGCCAGGAGTTCCTCGGCGGCGGCCTCCTGAAGCGCACTCGCCGCCGCCAGCGCCGCCGCGTCGGCCGCGGTCTGGGTCCGCGAGCGCATGTCGCCCGCGGCGCCGATCCGCACGAAGAGCAGGGTGAGGGACAGCAGGGCCAGGGTCAGCCCGAAGATGAGCAGGATGTTGGCCTGCCCTTGGTCGTTGCGGCCCAGGAGATGGTGCCGCGGTCGCGCGGGGGTGGCCGCGCGCCGGGGGGTCCGTCGCAGTCCCATGCAGCGTTTTCCGTCGGGGGGAGAGGGGCCGGGGGAGCGGAGGAGCGGCGGGGGCCTCCTCCTCCGGTAGCTTATCCACCCCGGACCGTGATCGGTAGTGGGTGTGGACGAACGCTCCGGCCGCCCACACGGGGCCGGAGCGCGCGGGGCCGCGCATGGCCTTTCGTGGGTGCTCTGATGCGTGGAGCAACCGCTGTGTGGAGTGGGGGAGAGCGGTCACAGGAGGGCGGTGGCGACCGGATCGGGTGCCGGTCCCGGGCCTGGGCCCGGCACGGTCCTCGGATACGGTGCCGCCGCCCACCAGGGACCGCGCGAGACGATCGAGCAGGCGGCCGGCGCGCAGCCACTCGATGAGGGCCGGGGCCCCGACAGTGCCGTACCGCTGCGGTTGTGCGACAAAGGCGTCGACCGCTGCGGCTCAGGCCAGGCGCCGCCGCACCGCGTCGGCCATGTGCACGTCGGCCACGGTCACCTTCAGGTCCCCGTCCGCCCACGGCCCCACGGTCACCGACCGCACGTAGGGGCCTCGGTGCCACGTGCGGGAGGTGTGCTGGGGGACGGCCACGGCACCCACCCGCCCCAGGCCCCCGGGCGGCCCCATCAGCAGCCGCAGCCGCCATGTGGCCCGTACGGTCCCGCGGCCCCCCTGATCCTCGTACTCGAGCAGTGGCAGCTCCCCGACCAGCCGTCCGCCGAGCCCCACCGGGGGCACCTCGTGCAGCGGGAAGCGCCGCCCCGTGCCGGATCCCCACACCACCTCCGCCGAGTACTCCATGTTCTCGGGCGGCTTGGTGTCCAGCCGAACGTCGATCCGCACCCGTTCTCGGCGGCGTCCGCGCAGGACCGCCCGGGCCTCGTTCACCTCCAGGATCGGCGCGGCGGGCTCGGAGCACAGCCCCAGCCGGTCGTTGACCGTGTAGTAGGGCCGCAGCCGGGCCCCGTAGCCCCGCTCGCTCGTCACGTGCAGCGACGGGTACCCGATGATCCGCTTGTACCCCGTCACCCCCGTCAAGTGGCGGCCCAACGGGTGCTCCGATCCGTTCGACAGGCCTAGGCGCAGCTCCCACTTCTCGGAGTCGCCCGGCCGGTCGCCGACCACGTCCTCGGGGTCGACCACCGCGGTGAAGTGCCCGTCGGCCGTGACCGGGGCGGAGAAGCCGCGCACCTGGCGCGGCACCTCCTTGTGCCGTACCAGCAGGCGTGCCCTCGGGTCGGCGTCCGGAGGCCGCAGGACCCGGCCCTGGACGGTGATCAGGTCGTCTGCGACTTCCACGTGCTCCACCTCGGCGTGGCGCTCCAGACGCCGCACGTGCAGCACGAGCCGCCCCCGCGTCGAACGGGAGGGCAGCACCAGCGCCGCCGGCACCTCCGCCTCGGTCGACAGCGGGTACCCCTCCTGGTGGATCTCCACGTCGGCGACGGCGCGTTCGCGACCGCCGTCCACGCGCAGCACCTCCCACGTCCGCGCCGCCAGGTCCAGCCTCCGGGCGTCCACGGGCACCTCGCCGCGCGGGTCGGGCACCAGCCCCACGCGCTCCCCGCCGTGCGCGAGCACGATCCGGTCCGGGGGGTGGGGGAACCACAGCACCGCCAGCCCCTCCTCCGCGCTCGCCCACACCTTGCAGGAGGGCGGCGGTTCGGGACGGGGGACGGGCACGGGCGGAACGGCGGGCACCCGTGCCCCGGCCAGGTCGGCGAACAGCCGTTCGTGCTGGCGCACCACGGTGGCGGGGTCGTAGCGCTCGGAGTCGACCAGCGCCGCCTCGGACATCCGCTGCCGCAGGGGTTCATCGGCCATGAGCAGGGCCAGCCCCTCGGCGATCCCCTTGGCGGACTTGTTGGGCACGAGCAGCCCGTCCTCGCCGTGCCGGATGATCGAGGCGGGGCCGTGCGGGCAGTTGGTGCTCACCACCGGCAGCCCCGAGCGCATCGCCTCCACGATCGTCATGCCGAACGGCTCCTCGCTGGAGGTCACGGCCGCGAACTCGCCCTGGGCCCAGGCCTCCTCCACGTGCGGGTGCGGGCCCATGAGCCACACCCGGTCCTCCAGTCCCAGTGAACCCACGAGCCGGTCGAGCGTTCCGCGCATGCTGCCGCGCCCGTAGATGCGCAGGGTCCAGTCGGGAAACTCCTCAGCCACCATGGAGAAGGCCTGGATGAGCAGGTCGTGGCGTTTGCTGGGGGCCAGTCGGCCCGCGGAGACGATGGTGCGCGAGCCGTGGCCGTCAGCGGTGAAGGCCGGCGCGGGGACCGAGTTCGGGATGGACAGCACCTCGACCCCGGGCAGGGGCATGCGGGCGGTGTAGGTGCGCGCGTCGGCCTCGGTCACCGTCACGAAGGCGTCCAGATTGGGGTACTCCATCTCCATGACCCGGCGCAGGGGCAGGGAGTGCTGCTCGAAGGTGAGGTGCTCCTGTCCGACCGCGACGACGTGGTCGGGGGCGGCGCGCGCGATGGCCACGTTCAGGCCGGGCCGGGTGCCCACGACCACGTCGGCGTCGGTGGTGGCGAGGTACTCTTCCAGCCGTTCGTCGGTGAGACGGCTGTGCGTGGCGCCGCGGGTGTCCTCCACCGGGAACAGGGTGGGCGGCAGGCCGGCCTTCGGGGAGCCCTCGTAGAGGGGCCTGCCGCCCACGCCGGCGCTGGTGCCCTCGGGGACGCGGCGCACGTCGACCAGGGAGCGCAGTTTCACCTGGGGGGGTACGGGCAGAAGCGGGTCGGCGCGGTGCTGGAAGACCGAGACGATCTCCACCTCGTGGCGCGCGGACAGCGCCGCGGCCTGGTTGGCGACCGTGCGGACCGTGCCCCCGATGCCGTACATGTCGTTGATGAGATAGGCGATCTTCACACTGCCCCCTGCTTTCCGTGCGCTGCGTCTCCCGCCCCGTCGGGATGTCACGGACGAAGCTTCAGGCTAAGGAGGGTATTTACGTATAAATGCGACATATGAGCCTGGTGGGAAAAGGTTTGCCGACCCCTGTGGGACCTTTGCGGCCCTCCAGAGGACCCGCACCCCGTCTCGCACCGGGCCGGGTGGCCTCCCCCCGCTCCGGTCACCGAAGACGCCCGCGGGACAGAGCGCAAAACCCCTGGTAGCCGGACCGTGCGTCGTTCCGTGCCGGGCGGGGCCCGCGCCGCCACAGGAGAGGCCCGCGCGTACGCCCTCCCGCTGGACAGGGCGCGCCAACCGGCCCATCCTGGAAGAAGACGCGGAGCAGCAGGTTCCGGGCAGGCCGTACCGGCCGCCGGTGCAGAGCACGAGGGGGCCCGTGATGAACACCGTTCGCGACGTCATGACGACCGGGGTCGTCACGGCCACCGGGGAGACGGGCTACCGGGAGATCGTCCGCCTGCTCGTCGAGAACCGGGTGAGCGCCCTGCCCGTGGTCGACGACCGGAACCGGGTGGTGGGCGTGGTCTCCGAGGAAGACCTGCTCCACAAGGAGGAGTTCACCGGCGAGGACGAGTACGGGCAACCCCTGCGCACCCGCCTGCGGGCCCGCCTCGGCGCAGGCGGACACGCCCAGGACAAGGCGGGGGCCAGGGCGGCGTCGGGGCTGATGACCGCACCCGCCGTCACGGTGCCCCCGCAGGAGACCGTGGCCGGCGCGGCCCGGCTGATGGAGAAGCACGGGATCAAGCGGCTGCCGGTCGTCGACGGCCAGGGGAGGCTGGTCGGCGTCGTGAGCCGCTGCGATCTGCTGTCGGTGTTCCTGCGCGAGGACGAGGACATCGCCGCGGACGCCAGGGAGGAGATCACCGACACCCTGCGCGCACCGCGCGCCCGGGAGCCCGCCGCGATCGTCGAGGACGGGGTGGTGCGGCTGTCGGGGACCGTGGAGCGCCGCAGTGACGCCCAGGCCGTGATCCGCAGGGTCCACGACCTGGAGGGCGTCGTGGCCGTCGACTCCGACCTGGCCTGGCGGGTCGACGACGTCGTCCCCGAACACGTCCGCTGGCGCTCGGGGACCCCCTGAGGCGACCGGCCCGTCCGCGCGGACGGGCCCCGGATCAGTCGCCCAGGCGGTCCACCGCGTCGTCGACCAGGGCACGCCCCGCCTCGCCGTACAGGTGGAATACCACGTCGGCGCCCCGCTCCCGCAGCTCCCCGATCTCCTCCGCCCGGGTGACCACCCCGGCGATCATGGCGTGCAGGCCGTCGCCGTGCAGTTGGTCCAGCGCCGCCAGGTTGCCTCGCTGGTGGGGCATGGCCAGCACCACCAGCCACACCTTCGGGTCCAGGTTCAGCCGCTCCCAGAAATCGGGGTCGGTGGCGTCGCCCTCCACCACCTGGTACCCCAGGAGCCGCAGCCGCTGCACGGTCACCGGGTCGTGCTCCACCCCCACGGTCGGCACGGCGTACTCCTGCACCAACCGCTCGTAGGCACCCCGCCCCACCCGGCCCATGCCCAGTACCACCGCGCGGGCCTCGCCGACATGGATGGGCCGGTCACCCTCCGGCTGGCCGGTGCGCTCGTGGCGGGCCAGCCACGGACCGACCCTGCGGTACACCCGCTCACCGGCGGCGTTCAGCGGCGCCGACACGGCGAAGCTGAACGCCACGGCCAGTGCCAGCGCCACCAGCCAGTCTTCGGAGAGCCACCCCTGCGAGGCCGCCAGGGCGGCGACGATGAGCCCGAATTCGGAGAAGTTGCTCAGAGTCATCCCCGCCAGCAGGGAGGTGCGCCCGCGCAGCCGCAGGCCCAGGAACAACGCCGTGAACAGAGCCCCCTTCAACGGCACGAGCAGCAGGAGCAGCCCCGCCAGCAGCGACCCGGCATCGGGCAGTGCCGTGAGGCCGATACTCAGGAAGAACCCCACCAGCAGCAGGTCCTTCACCGAAAGCAGCGTCTTGGCCAGGGGTGCGGCGTTGGCGGAGGGCCCCAGCAGCAGCCCCACGACCAGAGCCCCCAGGTCGCCCTTCACCCCCACCAGTTCGAACAGGGCGTGGCCCGCCACGAGCGCCGCGGCCACACCGAAGAGCACCCGCATCTCCCCGTACCCGATCCGGTCCAGCAGCAGCCGCAGCAGCGGAGCCGCCGGAATCAGCAGGAGCAGCCCCGCGGCCCACGGGCTGGGCGGATGGCCGGAGGAGGCGGACAGGAACACCACCGCGAACACGTCCTGGGCGATGAGCACCCCGATCGCCAGACGGCCGTAGAACGACCCGGACTCGCTGCGCGCCTCCAGGGCCTTGACCGCGAACACCGTGCTGGAGAAGGACAGCGCGAAACCCAGCAGGAGCAGCGTCGACCATCCGGCCTCCACCGCCATCGCCAGCCCGGTGAACTTCAGCGCCCCTAGGAACAGCGCGATGAACACCGTGGAGAGGACCATGTGGACGGTGGCGGCACCCCACACCTGGTGGCGCAGCAGGGACCGCACGTCCAGCTTCAGGCCGATGGTGAACAGCAGCAGGGTGACACCCAGGTCGGCCGCGGTCTCCAGCGCCGGGGTCGACGTGTAGCCCAGGGCGTTGAGGACGAACCCCGCGGCCAGGAACCCGACCAGGGGCGGCAGCCGCAGTGCCAGGGCGACGAGCCCTCCGGCGAACGCGGCCACGATGAAGGCGGGTTCCATGCCTGTCCCTCGCTCCGTTGCGGCGGCCCGGCCCGCCCGATCGGCGGAGATCGGCAGGCACCAGTGGGCAATACCGTACCCGGGTCGCCTCCGGGCCCCCCGGAGGCACCCGTCCGGCCCGCCGCGCCCCGTCCCCCGTCCTCGGCCGCCCCGCACGCCGAGGTCTCGATCCACGGTGAGATCGCATGCCCGGGTTCGCCCAAGGGAGGACCGCGCGCGGGTCAGAGGGGTGCCAAGCGCCCGCGCGGGGGCTGGACCGCCCCGCGCGGGCCGGACACCATGCGTCGGGGCGGGAGGCACCCGGTGTTGGACGCCCCACCGCGACCCGCTGGAGGAAGGCCGACCATGAACCTCGCGCAGAACCTCGCCCGCGCCGCCGCCGAGCACGCCGGCCGGCCGGCGGTCAAGCTCGACGACACGGTGCTGACCTACGCACAGCTGGCCGCCCTCACCGAACAGGGTGCCGGGCTGCTCACCCGGCAGGGCGTGCGGCCGGGCGACCGGGTGGCGCTCATGCTGCCGAACGTGCCGCACTTCGCGGTGCTGTACTACGCCGCCCTGCGCCTCGGCGCGATCGTGGTGCCGATGAACCCGCTGCTCAAGGGGCGCGAGGTGGAGTACCACCTGCGCGACTCCGGCGCGGGGACCCTCTTCGTCTGGGAGGGCTTCCGGGACGAGGCCGAACCGGCCGCGGAACGGGCCGGAACCGCGTGCACGGTGGTCGAGCCCACCGGGTTCACGGGGCTGCTGGCCGGGGCGGATCCGGTGGAAGGCGTGGCCGAGCGCGCCGACGAGGACACCGCCGTCATCCTGTACACCTCCGGCACCACCGGGCAGCCCAAGGGCGCCGAACTCACCCACGCCAACCTCGTCCGCAACGTCGAACTCGTGGTGCGGATGTTCGACTTCACCGAGGAGGACGTGCTTTTCGGCGGGCTGCCGCTGTTCCACGTGTTCGGCCAGACCGCCGGGCTCAACGCCGCGATCGCGGTCGGTGCCTGCCTCACCCTGCTGCCGCGCTTCGACCCCACCGACGCGCTGGAGGTGCTGGTGCGCGACCGGGCCACCGTGTTCGAGGGCGTGCCCACCATGTACGTGGCACTGGTCAACCACCCCGCGCGCGGCGGCTACGACCTCTCCCCGCTGCGCCTGTGCGTCTCCGGCGGCGCGGCCATGCCGGTCGAGGTCATGTCCGCCTTCGAGGAGGCCTTCGGATGCGTGGTCCTGGAGGGCTACGGTCTGTCGGAGACCTCGCCGCTGGCCTCCATCAACACCCCCGACCAGCGGAGGCCCGGGTCGATCGGCACCCCCGTCGAGGGGGTGGAGTTCCGCCTGGTCGGCCTGGAGGGCGAGGATCTCGGGCCCGGCGAGGTGGGTGAGATCGCGGTCCGGGGCCACAACGTGATGAAGGGCTACTGGGGCAGGCCCGAGGAGACCGCCCGCGCGATCCGCGACGGCTGGTTCCACACCGGCGACCTGGCCCGCAAGGACGGGGAGGGCTTCTACTTCATCGTGGACCGCAAGAAGGACATGATCATCCGAGGCGGCTACAACGTCTACCCGCGGGAGGTGGAGGAGGTCCTCTACGAGCACCCCGCCGTGGCCGAGGCCGCCGTGGTGGGCGTGCCGCACGCCGAACTCGGCGAGGAGGTCGGCGCGATGGTCGCCTTCAAGCCCGGCGAGGACGCCACCCCGGAGGAACTGCGCGACTTCGTCAAGGCCAGGGTGGCGGCCTACAAGTACCCCCGCCTGGTGGTGACCACCGACGCGCTGCCCAAGGGCCCCACCGGCAAGATCCTCAAACGCAGCATCACCGTGGACCCGGGCCAGGAAAACTGAGGGGAGGCCGGGGACGTCGGTGGCGGCCTTCGCCCCCCGACGGAATCGACCGCCGGGGTTCGCCCCACGGCGAACCCCGCTCAGCTGGAAGGGACGCTGGGCATGGAAACACTCGGCATCCTCGACGCGCTGCCGCCGCTGGGGATCCTGGGCGTCTGAAGGCTGCGCGTCAGCTCCTCGAACGCCGGTGCCCGGCCGCGGCCCCCGTTGGGGACACGGGCCGGGCACCGTGGCTCCGTGGGTCGGCGTGAGGAGGCGGTGGGGGAGAGGGCTGTGGCAGGGAAGCCGGTCCGCTCCGCGGCGGGGAAGGGGAGATGCCCGGCACCGGGGCGCTTGGAGTCGCGGACAGCCGCGCCGAGGCAGAGGCCAGCCACCACGGCACGGTCTTCTCCAGGACCGCTGTGGCTGCTCTTTCCTCATGGCCGGTTCTCCTGGGAACCGGCGTAGAGCGGCTTCGTCGACGATCGCGACGTACGCCGGTGGGCAGAGGTGTTCGAGGATCCTGGCGCTTCACCCGTCCGTCGACGTGGCGCTGGATGTGCTCTTCCGGGAACGTTGTTGGTGCCGGTGAACACCGCTCGTGACCGGAGCGTCTGGTTCTGCCTGGCCCTCGGCCCCGCCAGGAGCCAGTGGAACGGCTGACCGGCTCCGCGCACCACGACCGAGACCGACCACCGATCGCGCGTGAGCTGGGAAGACGGGGGTGGACGGTGATGCCCGACACCGTCCACCCCCTGAACCCCTACCTCATAGCCGTGATCAAGAAAGGACCAGGATTCTGATGACTCACCCTATCCCCGCACCCCGCGAGCCCGCAGACGTTCGGCGGATTCGGTGTACTCCAAGTGCCGGACCGCTCACCGAACCGGTCTGACCGGCCTGTGCGCCCCCTCCTGCCGGACCCGCCGCGCGGCCCGGCAGCGCCTGAGCGGCGGCCGACGTGCCGAGTCCGCGCGTGAGCACACACGGGCCGCCGCCCTCCAGGCTCGCCACCCCGGATGCATCGTGTACTTCGGGGAGGCGGCCCAGTCCTGCCTGGCGGTGACACGGAGCGGGCCCGTCGGGGGACGGCACATCGACGAGCCCCTCCTGGAGCCGTGGCGGGAGTACAGCGCCAGGCCGCTCGCCGCCGTCCCAGCAGAGCCGGACGGGGTGGCCGGGTCGCCACGGTTCGCGAGTGGGAGCCGTCTGCCCGCGGGGGCCTGAGTGTCGGTGCTCCCCCGGTGCCGGAGCGGTCAGTACGTGTGGGTGGCCTGCCACTGGGACCACGCGCCGCAGGGGGACCCGTAGGTCTGGTCGATGTAGTCGATACCCCAGTGGATCTGCGTTCGAGCGCTCCCGGCGAACCCGGCGGGCATCTCCCCGTGGTCGGCGGCGACGAAGCCCACGATGCCGACCGCTCCGGTGTCGGGATCGACGAGCGTGTGGTCCCAGTTGGAGGTGCTGGTCCACAGGTCGTCCAGACAGTTCCACTCCTGGTCCGACCAACCGTAGCCGTGGGCGATGGCCATGCCGATGCCCTGGTTGTCGGCGGTGTTGGAGTTCAGGGCATTCCACTCGTAGGCCTCAGGCTCCGGTGGGCGCTCGACCTCCGTCCAGGTCTCGCCGCCGCACTCGGGGCCTTCGACCAGGCAGACCATCTCCCGGACGGCGTTGTTGAAGATCTGGGCCACCTGGGACTGGTAGACGGCCAGGAGGATCATGCCGACGAGGATGGTGACAGCGGCGATCTCGGTGAACGCCGCGCCGCTGTCACTGTCGGACCGCTGCGCGGGACACAGCCGACCGAGGAGGCGGAGGAGGGGGGACCGGTGGTTTCGCACGCGCGGCGGCCTGGTGCGGTCGCCGGGCTTCCGCGACGGCCTGGTGGGGGTCGGCCGACGGGAGTCCCCGAGTCTCGGGCTGGGGGAGGTGGGCAAGGTGCCTCCAGTCGTCACGTGGGGGCCTCAGGAGATGGGAATGTCCTCGATCGGCTCAAAGCCGGTGATTTCGACCGTCACTGTTTCAATGTCCTCAGGGATGGAGTAGAGAGACCAGTATGTGGCTTGTTCGTTGAGGCGGACGTACGACTTGAAGTTGCTGGAAGTAGCTCCAGAGCATACGCAAGAGCCATCGCTGTCCCTAAGAGGGTGAAAGCGTCTGTAATTGTCATCCACGAGAGCAATTCCAGAGTAGTACGGGCCGGTGTATGTATAGTGGCGGCTTCTGATCCAGGTAATCAGATCCGCTCGGCCGCTCTCGTTTTCAATGCTCCATGTGAGAGACAGGAGCTTTCCAGATCCGTTTCTCTCTGCTGAATGTATGTGCGCACTCATTCCAGATGATATTTCAGAGTTTCCGTGAGCTTCTCCAAGGGAGGTGAGGCCGGGCTTGGTTGGTGTGTGCATTGAGGCCCCTGTGCTCGATGATGTACTGAAAAAGAGGGTGGATGCTAGAAGGAGGGCTCCTACTCTAGGCACTGATCTCTTCACTGGAACCTCCTCTATTTTTCGAATGTGATGGTCACTCGACGATTCCTCTCTCGTCCCTCTTCGGTTGAGTTATCTCCGATGGGGTTGGCTGCTCCATGGCCTTCGATATCGAAGGAAACATTTTCGCGGGTGGTTAGTTTAGATAGGGTTGACTCAACTGACTCGGCTCGCTCAAGTGATAGCGGACCATTTATTGAGTCGCTGCCAGTGTTGTCAGTGTATCCATCCACATTCACTAGCGTGGAACTTGCATCGCTGATCTCAACAGCGACCTGTTCGAGAATGCTCTCGGCTTCAGGCGTCAGCTCTGAGCTGCCTGTTGAAAAAAGTACATCTGAGGACAAGATGATGCTGACTTCATCTTCATTCTCAGTCCGTCCTGTATTGTCTTCTAGGTCATCAGAGATCAGGGTGAGATCTAGGATGACGGGTTCAGCAAGCTCTCCGTGCTCCAGTTCCTCGGATGAATCAGTGATAGGAATGTCAAACATTGGAGGCGTGAGCGGTGTAACGACAGTCATTTGTTCGATGTCGCTTGGTGGGGCGGGGAAAGCTACCCATATGGATTCAGTGGAGCCACTTGATATTTCGCTTTCCAGGGGTTGGCACAGGCAAGATCCGTCGCTCTCATCGTAACTGAGATAGCGTTTCTGATTCTCTGTGTCAATAAGTGTAACACCTCCGCTTGTATAGAACTCTCCGTTTTCTGCAAGTCCATCGTGCAGAAGGAAGTTCTCGGAAGAGCTATTTTTGATGTCAAGGCGAAGTCTGAGTATTTCGTTTTTGAGGCGCTCGAAGGAGATGACATTGATCTGAAGGTCGTCTCCGATTTCTGTAGATGACGTGTGACTTCTTGCTAAGGGTTCGTTTTGTATGGAACCACTTGATGTGGGGTGCTGGTCAGTTGGACTAGTTTCTTCCCCTGGGGGGTGTTCTGTCTGATTGGTGTCGTCAGGGGAGGCTACACAGCCGGATGTGATGAGCGTTATCGATATAATGGGGGCGCCTAGGGGTATTATTCTAAATATTCCCGGGCGAGGTTTTCCGTGGGTCGAATTCACTGGTCTTATTTGGATTCAGATTTATTCTGATCCTTACTCTTAACTTTCCTCGGACTCTGGGGCAGGTTCAGTTCCACTGAAGATGCTAATGACGACTCCCCCAAGTCTTCCGCTGATGATATTGTCGATTCCTGATGCGAGAATTGTTCCAGCGATCAGGGCCACCAGAAGCAGCAGTGCACCGTACTCGGTGATGCTGGCGCCCTGGTCGTTCTTCTTGTGGGCGGAGGTCGGGGAGAGGTAGGCGCGGGCCTTGGTCAGGATGCTCATGTCCGCAGGCTCCTTGTGGGGGAGGTCGGGTGAGTGCGCTTCGTCGTGGTCGCGTCGCGGGGGCGCGGGGCTGGGAGGACGGTCGGGGCACACGGGGGGCGTATACCCCCGTTGGGGTCCACTATCCAGTATCCGCGAGGGTTCTGGCTCTCCCCCTGGCCGAATGTGGCCACGCACCATCGCCGTCCGCTGGCCCGGCCGCATCCGTGTCCGCTTGGCCCGCGTTCCCCGTGTCGGGTGGGACGCGTGTCCACCTGGGTCGGGTAGTGGACACCCGAGGGGTTCGGTCACGGCTGCTTCCGCCCAGGGGGTCACGATGGGTGCTCGACGGGTCACCATGATCGCATGCACACCCCCATGCGCGCCATGGGCGGGTGTGGATAACCCCGTCCTCGCAGGGGATGTGGCTGGCGCCGGACGGGCTGGCCGGACACCGGACGAACAGAGTGCCAGACCGGACCGAACCAAGTCGGGTCCAGCGAAATCCCACCGTATGGTGTTGAATCACCATCTGGGCGACCGTTTCCCGGTAGCCGACCCCCGACCCCCCCATAGGAAAGGCAGCGCAGTGGACAACAGCACGGTCTATCTGGCCGTGGCCTTGGCCGCGGCACTCCTCGTCGGCGGCTTCCTCCTGGCCGCCGTGATCCGCAACAGCGCCGCCTACAGATCCGTGATGAGAGCGGTCCCCCCGGTGTTGTTCACGCTGGAGCCGGGGGACCTCAGCCCGGCGGAGCTGGGCTACCTGGCCGGGGGGCGCGAGCGGGCAGCCGAGGTGGCGGTGACGGGTGCCTTCCTCGGCGGACGCATCCGCGACCAGGACGGGAGGGGTTTCTTCGTCCTGAGCGACCCCCTGGCTCCGGGAGGGACGGAACGGGACGGCGTTCAGCGATTCGTCGTCGAGACCGTCCAGGCCAGTGCGGGCGCGCGGGGTAGTGAGTTGGTGCGCCGGACCGCGGCAGGCGACGCCATGGACGCGGTGCGGTCGTCGCTGGTGGGGCGCGGGCTCATCGCCCACGCCCCCGGACTCGACGAGCTACTGGCGCGGCGCTCCGCCCTCCAGGGGTGGACCGTGGCCGTCTACGTGATCGCGGCGGGGGCAGCGACCACCGGTATCGCCGCAGGCATCAGCGGGTTCGAGTGGGCTCCGGCTGTGGTCGTGGCCGGCCTGTTCCTGGGCCTTCTGGCCGTGGCGGCCTATCTCGTCCTTGCTTTCACTGGTGGGGCGCGTCCTACGGTCAACACCCGGGCGGGGGCGGACCTGCTGGTGCGGGCCACCGGATGGTACCCGGCGGCGGAGACCATGACGCACGGGCAGGCGCAGCGCCATGTGGCGGTCACCGGCCTGCGCGGGCTGTACACCCGGCGGGCGCCGGGGGCTGTGGCCCACCCGGTGTACACCCACGGCGACGGGGCGGCTGACGGGGGCGCACCGGTGTGCGGGCTGGAGGACCTGGCCGGGTTCGCACGGGCCTGTCAGGGCGGTGCGGAGCCGGCCGGGGCTGGTGTGGGTGCCGGTGCGGGGCCTGTGGGTGGCGGGGGCTTCGACAGCAGTACCTGGTTCGAGGGCGGGAACTCCGGCGGGGGGTTCGGCGGTGGTGGTTCCGGTGGCGGCGCTGACGGAGGGGGCGGCGGGGCGTGACCCTGGGCTGGGGCCGGGGTGTGCTGTCGTGTGGTCGAGGTTTGTCCCAGAGTGAAGGCCGACGCTGGTCTTCGCTCTGGGACAAACCTCGGCCGCGGGGGTGAAACGGGTGGGTGGAACCAAGGGGGGATCACCGGTGTGGCCGGAAGCGGCCACACCGGTGTCGTCTTTCAGGACTGGTGGCCGCCTTTTCGCGGGTCGGAGCACCCCGTGGTGCTGTCCTGCCACCCCTGCGAGGACGGCATGTGGCTCTGTGCGCTGCACTCATGCCCAATCCGTTGAACTGCAGCGTCGCTGGTGCCCGCTTCGGAAGGAGCTGCTCCGTGGACTTCAGGTAGGAGAGTCCATCTCACATGAGCTGAGCTTCCAGTGGCGCTATAAAGGTGAATGATGTTACTTGGCGCGGAGATGTGATTCCTGGTTCAGAATTTGCTGATGAATACCTCTGCTTGCATGAGGGTGATCGTGGTACTCGCGGGGATTGTGAAGAGGGTATGGAAGAGCGCGTTGAATGCGAACCCCGGCCGCGACTGATAGCGCTTGGTCCGCAGCGGTGTGTCACGCCCTCGCCGTCCCGGTGTACCGTGCCCGACCGAAACTCCGGTCCCAGGGGTGAGTAACGGTCTTCTCAGGGGAATCCACACTGCAGGAGGGGCTGCCCCCGGCCCCCGCGCTCCGGTCCGGTCTTCCCGCCACGGTGAGACTGCCCTCGGATCCCGCCCGCGCGACAGACCCTGATTCCTCTGATCCCCCACGGAAGAAGGCACATGGACGGTCCGTTCCCCCTCCTCGCCGCTCTCGTCCTGGCCCTGGTCATCACCGTTCCGCCCCTGGTCGCCGTGCTCCGCAGCGCCGAGGCGCTCAGACTCGCGCGGACGCGGGTCCCCGAGTCCGCCAGAGTATGCCCGCCCGAGGGCCTCACCCCGCTCCACCTCGGCTACCTGGCCGGGGGCGCCGTGCGCACCGCCGAGGTCGCGCTCATGGAGGCCCGCCTGCACGGCCGGGTCTGCGCGCCCACCCGCGACGGCTTCCTCACCCTCGTCGGGCCGGACGAGCCACAGGCGTCGGAGAAGGAGAAGATCCGCCGCGACATCGTCCGGGCGTTCCGCGGCCGGGCGGCGATCGGCGGGCGCGAGTTGATGCGCCACGCGGTCGCCAGCCGGGGCATCGACCGTGTGCGGGCCCAGCTCCACGCCCGACGGCTCATCGTGGACTCCCCGGAGCTGCGGGCCGCGCTCGCCGCACGGGCCCGCCTGCGGGGTGCGTCCCTCCGCCTGTTCGCCGTCGCTCTGGTGGCCGTCATCACCGGTTTCTGCCTGGACGTCTCGGCGGTGGCCTCGGGCGGCTGGGGTACGGCGCTCCTCACCGGCGGCGTCGTCACCGGGGCCGTCGTCGCCTTCACCCGCCTGGCGCTGGGCCTGTCCGGGGGGCTGCACCCGTCGGTGAACACCCCGGCCGGGGACGCCGTGCTGGCGGAGGGTGCCGAACGCTCACCGGCCTCGGAGACGATGGACACCGACCACGCGCTGCGCCACACGGCCCTGACCGGGTTCCGTGCGCTGAGGCTTGCGGCCTCCCCGTGGAGCCGTTCCCGGGAGGCCGCGGCCCAGGACAGGGCCGCGGCCCCCTCCGAAACCTGCACCCTCGCCGCCGTCCACCGGTTCGCGGAGGTCTGCCAGGGCCCGTTCGGACCCGGCCGGGGCGCGCCGTACGCGGGGGCCGACGGCTGGGGCCGGGGGTTCGCCGACGTCGGGGCCGGCATCGCGGCCGCCCCGACGGCGGCCGTGCGCTGAGTGCCCGTCAGTGCAGGTCGACACCGGGGCCCTTGAGGTCGAACATGTCGGCCAGGGCCTCGTAGGAGTGCAGGCGTGCCTTCTTGTCGTGGATCATCGAGGAGACCATCAGCTCGTCGGCACCGGTGTCGGCGAGGAACTGCTCGATCTTTGCCCTGACGGTCCCGGGCGCTCCCACGAAGGAGTAGCGGAGCGTGGTGTCCACGCGCTCCTTCTCCCCGGGGAGCCAGAAGGTGTCCATGCTGTCGATGGGCGGCGGGAGCAGGCCTTGCTGCCCGCCGCGCACGATCCCGGCGAAGCTCTGCTGCTGTGAGGTGAACAGGCGGCGGGCCTCGGCGTCGGTGTCGGCGACGACGACGTTGACGCCCGCCACCGCGTGCGGCCGGTCGAGCTGTTCGGAGGGCTGGAACCCCGAACGGTACTCGGCCAGGGCCTCGTACAGGGCTTGGGGAGCGAAGTGCGACGCGAAGGCGTAGGGCAGGCCCAGGTGCGCGGCGAGCTGGGCGCCGAACAGGCTGGAGCCGAGGATCCACAGCGGTACGCGCAGGCCCTCCCCGGGGACCGCGCGGACGGCCTGTCCGGGCTGGGCGGGCTCGAAGTAGGCCTGGAGCTCCTGGACATCGGCGGGGAAGGTTGAGGCCGAGGCGGGGTCGCGGCGCAGCGCGCGCATGGTGTGGGGGTCGGTTCCGGGTGCGCGGCCCAAACCCAGGTCGATGCGACCGGGGTAGAGGGAGGCGAGGGTGCCGAACTGCTCCGCGATGACCAGGGGGGCGTGGTTGGGGAGCATGACGCCGCCCGAGCCGACACGGATGGTCGAGGTGCCTTCGGCGATGAACCCGAGGGCGACGGAGGTGGCGGCGCTGGCCACGGCGCGCATGTTGTGGTGTTCGGAGAGCCAGAACCGGGTGTAGCCCCAGGCCTCCAGGTTCTGGGCGAGTTCCCTGGCCGAGCGGAGGGACTCTCCCGGGTCGGAGCCCTCCACGATGGTGGCGTGGTCGAGTACGGACAGCGCGACGTCGGACATGGTGGCTCTTCCCCCGGGTTCCCCGTCGAGCGGGCGGCCCGCTCCCCTGGGGCGCGCACACTCGTGAGTTCGATGGTGATCGAACTAAGAAGTTACCTGTGAGCCGCACGGCTGTCCACATCCGGTGCGGCCGTTGGCGGACGGTAGCCGTCCTCGACGGCGTAGGTCACGGCCGGTGTGTTGTCGGTGCGTACGCAGGGCCGGAATCGGCCGTGGCCAGGGCGGTTGGTGCGCGGATCGGAGCGGAGGCACCGGGGGGAGGGAAGGGGTGGCAAGCCTTTTCATTGGAAAGGTGACCGGGCGGGTTCGTCTGTATGAACAGTGTGGGAAATGGAGGACCCTGGGGCAGGGGGGTATTTTGCTGGATTTCATGTAGAGCGCTCCTTTTGGGAAGGTGGAAATGATCTGTCCTCTTCTTCGTTTTAGTTCGCTTTATTGGGGGGGCGGTGTGTCGGTATAAGGATGGAAACTGGGTACATTTCCTGCCCCTGCCTGGTGTTGCGGTCAAGGTGGGAGGGGGTGTGGTGGAGGATCTCTTTGTACTGTTCGTCATGGGTGTCTGTCCGTTTTTCTCACGCGATGGCCGATGCGGGGGTGAAGGCCAAGTGGCTTCCGCGTCTCGGGGTGTTTTCTTTCGGGAAATCCGCGCGTCTCCACTTGTTGTCCGGCACAATAGGGGGTGAGGAGCGGGGGCCGATTACGGGGGTGTCCCCGCTCCACCCTTCCTTTTGTTTCGGTGTCCTGTCCGGCGATAGTGGAGCCCGGTCTCTTCTGGGGCTGGCTCCGTGAAAAATCGGGCGTATCGGTGGCAGATGTGATCTCTGGTGATTTCCCTGATATGGGTGGCTATTGGCGCCTGTGTCCCTTTTCAGGAGACGTGGCACCCCTTCGCGGAGTCGGTCCGCATGGCCCCAGGACGGTGCCCGTGGGCCGACGCGACCCCCGCGGGAAGACCACCTCCCCATGCCCCGCATCCTCACCGCGCTTGCCGCGGTCCTGCTCTCCCCGTCCGCGCTGACCGCCTGTTCCGATGAACCGGAGGGGGCGACCGCAGAGCAGACCGAAGTCGAGCCCTCCGAGCAGGCCCAGGACGCCGTCGAGGCCCAGGACCGATGGCCCGAGGAGATCCCCGTCCCCGAGGGGTACGAACTCCGGGCGACCTCCGACCCCGCCGAGGGCGAGGTCTGCGCCGTGAACGTGTTCGGCGTCTCCTCTGAGGACAGGGACGCCGGGCTCGCCGGCTTCGAGGCCGACGGCTTCGCCGAGACGGCGGAGAACCAGGAGGAGGTCGGCGGCACCGACACCTTCGAGAGTGACGAGTGGGAGGTCGTCCTCGTCGTGATGCCCGCCGAGGAGAACGGGAACCCCACCGCCGGGGAGACCGACGCCTACGCCATCGGGTGCTCGATCGGGGCCCCGGCCTGACCCCGCCACCGCTTCCGTGACCGGTGGCGGGGTGCGGCCTCCTCAGAGGTGCCGCACCCCGCCCCGGCGCGTTTCTCAGGTGTTCGTCGCCCGTGCGCTCCGGGCCCGGCCGTTCTTCCCCCGGACAGGCGGCTCACCAGGGGGCGCTCTCCGGCCGTGGGCGGGGCACACCTGGCCTACGAGGAGACGGAGCTGTTCCTGGTGCTGTCGGTGCTCCCGTTCCCGCCCGCTGAGGGCGTCGAGCGAACGCTACAGGCCGCAGTCCTCGTCGGCACTGGGTGCGTAGTAGGTGAGCACCACAGGGTCACCGAGTCCGGCCGTCGTTCCGGCGGCCGGACTCTGTGACTCCACCTCGCAGGTGGCGGGGGCGATGAGCAGGTTGAGCAGCCCCGGTGCGCGGTGTTCGCCGGAGACCTCGCCGAACCCCTGACCGCGCAGGGCCTGGAGGGCCTGGAAGGTGGTCGTGCCGACCACGTCGGGGACGGTTCCGCCGGTCGGCTGGGGCGTCTGGCCCGGGTCGGCGGGGGACGGGGCCGGACCGGGGTCCGTTCCCCCTTCGGGGGAGGCCGCCGGGCCCGTGGGGGAGGGGGCGGTGCCGGGGGTCTCCTGTGCGCCGGAGGAGCCGCCGGGATCCGAGACCCGGTGCCCGGGCCGGTCGTCGGTGTCCGTCGCCGGCTCGGCCGCCGGCTCCGATCCGTCCTGGCCGGGCGCGGTGGCCCGGGAACCGGAGACGACGGGTCCCTGGGCGGACTCGCCTCCGTCGGCCTCAGACCACGGTGACCACAGCAGGAGGGAGGCCGACAGCAGGAGGACGGCGAGGCAGGACGCCAGCAGCGCGACGGGCAGCGCCAGGGGTCTTCGCGTGTTCGGCGGGTCGGTCCGGCCCGCGGCGGCCGTCCGGCAGGCTGCGGCCAGTTCCTCCGCCGACCCCCACCGCTCCCGCGGGTCCTTGGCCAGTGCTCGCATGACCACGGCCGCGACCTGTTTCGGTACGTCACTGGGCAAGGGGGGCGGCGGGGACGAGACGTGGTCCGAGAGCAGCCGGTAGTGGTCGTCGGCGGTGAAAGGCGGCTTCCCCGCCAGGGCGTGGTAGGCCACCACGCCCAGGGAGTAGACGTCGGCGAGCCCGGTGATCTCGTCGAGGGTGAGCTGTTCTGGCGAGGCGTAGACGGGGGTGCCCAGGACCGTTCCGGTGGAGGTCAGCGAGGCGGTGCCGCTGATCCGGGCGATGCCGAAATCGACGAGCTTGACCGTGCCGCCCCGCTCGATGAGGATGTTGGCCGGTTTGATGTCGCGGTGCACGATGCCTTCGGAGTGAACGGTCTCCAGGGCCGTGGCCACCGAGGCGGTGATCTCCATGACCCGGGCGGGGGGCAGCTTCCCGCGGCGTTCGATCAGGGCCGCCAGAGACTCACCCTCGACCAGTTCCATCACCAGGTAGGCGAGGCTGTCGGGGCCCACGGTGTCCTCGCCGCGGTCGTAGACGGCCGCGAACCCGTGCCCGTTCAGCCGGGCGGCGGCCTGGGCCTCGCGCTCGAACCGTTCCCTGGCCTGGCGGTTGTCCTGGAACGCGGTGTCCTTCAACAGCTTCACCGCGACCGTCCGGTCCAACCGGGTGTCGTGGCCCCGCCAGACCGCGCTCATGCCGCCGGTGGCGATGAGCTCGTCGAGCCGGTAGCGGCCCGCGATACGGGGGCTAGTTTTCACGGATACTCCTTGCGGGAGGGGCGGCAAGGGCCAAGGGGACGGCTGTGTCGGGCCCGGGGCAGGGGACCCGCAGCGTCGGTACCGTCTATGGCGGTATCCGACATGTCAGCATATTTAACTTACGTGAAGGTGTCCGGGACCCGGCAGGTCACGGTCTGTGGCCCTGGCCGCTCGCAGCGGTCGCCCCGCCGCGGTTCACCCGCCCAGGATCAGGCCCAGGTCGACCTCCGTGCCCAGGAACATCGACCCCACGATGAGCAGCAGCAGCCCCGGCAGCAGCGTCACCGCCGTCACCATCGTCACCCGGGGGTTCATCCGCTGGGCCTTGCGGCGCATGTACTGCGCGTCCGCGCGGCGCATGTCCTGGCTGATGTCCACCAGCGTGTCGCCCAGCGGAGCGCCCAGCTCCTCCGCCTGCTGGATGGCGGTCACGAACTTGCTCAGCGAGTCGTTGCGGTTGCGGCGCCGCAGCATGTCGAAGGCCTCCCGGCGGGAGGTCCCCAGTTCCATCTGCTGCAACGCCAGCTTGAACTCGTCGGCCAGCACACCCGGCATCGAATCGGCCGCCCGCGCCAGCGACGCCCGGAACGACAGCCCCGCGCTCACCGTCACCGCGAGCACGTCCAGGAAGTCCGGCAGTTGCGACTGCACCTTGTCCGAGCGCTCCTGGCCCTGCACGTACAGGTTGAAGTCGGTCAGCGCCGCGAACGCGAAGACCAGCACCGCGAGCACGGCGTTGCCCGAGAACAGCATCAGCAGGCCGCCCCCGCCGTAGATCACCGTCTCGCCGATCCTGCGCTGCACGTAGCGGGTGAGGGTCAGCCCGTCGGGCCGCCCCGCCGCCTCGATCCGCCGCATGATCGACGCACGCCGCTGTTCGGACATCGAGGCCACCATCGAACCCGCCAGTGGCCTCCCGACGAGCTCGGTGATCCGGTGCAGCACGAACGTGCGCTCCGGAGCGTCGCGCTGCGGTGCGGCCGGGCCACCCACCCGGACCCGGGTCCCGGACGTGGCCAGATGCGCGCCGTAGCAGGCCAGGAGTACCACCAGGGCGGCGGCCAGCCCCGCGGCCAGCGGCACCAGGGGGATCGAGTTCAGCACGTCGTCTCCTACAGGTCGATCCTGGTGATCCGGGCGACCAGCAGGAAGCCGGTCGTGAACAGCGCCGCCACCACCATGAGCACCGCGATGCCCTCGACCGAGGTGGTCATGGTCCGCATGATCCCGGGTTCGATGGCGTTGATCATGAACAGGGCACCCACCGACATGAAGCCCAGCGCCCACACGGTGCTCGTGGTCTCGCTGAGCACGGTCTGCACCTCGCGCCGCGTCTCCTTGCGGTTCTCCAGCGTGGTGGAGATGTTGCGCAGCGCCGTGACCAGCGAACCGCCCGAGCGGGACGCCACGACCAGTGTCGACAGCAGCACGCCCAGCTCCCGGGAGGGCATCCGCTCGCGCAGCTCCCGCACGGCCTCCTCGAAGCTCGCCCCGACCTTCATGGACTCGGCCATCCGGCCCAGCTCCTCACCGGCCGGCCCGTCCAGCTCCTCGGCCGCCATGGCCACCGCGGTCGGCATCGCCAGCCCCGCCGAGGTGGCGTTGCCCAGGACCCGCGCCAGGTCGGGCAGTTGCGCGGTGAACTCCTCGCGCCGCCTGGCCTCGGCCCGGTTCAGGTAGGAGAAGAACAGGAACGCCACCCCCGCCACCGCGAGCAGGCCGAAGAACGGCGCCAGCACCTGCCACACGACCACTACCGCCAGCAGGGAGAAACCCATGAGGGCCAGGACGAAGGTGGACACCCGCACCTGCGCGCCCGAGCGCGCGATGCGCCGGTGCAGCCGGGCACCCCACTCGGTGCGGTGGATCGCCGCCTCCAGCCGGGCCGAGGGCGTGGACGCGGCGTATTCGGCCTCCGCCAGAGCGCTGCGCGCCGCGATGAGCCGCCGCTGCTGGGAACTGGCCACGAACTCCCACAGCGCCCACAGCGCCAGGGCGAGCACGAGGGCCAGAGCACCCAGGATCGCGGCCATCTGCCAGGTCATCGTGCCTCCTCGGTCGCCACGCCGAACGCGGCGGGGACGGTCTCGCCCACTTGGTAGATCCGTCCCGCCACGTGCCGGGGCAGCGGCAGGTGGCGGAAGGTGCCCTCCATGGACCGGTGTGTTCCCATCGGCAGGGCGTCGAAGGACATCACCGGCTCCAGCCGGAACTCCTCGCGCCTGCGGGAGGAGACCACGGAGACGCCGTTGACGCGGCGCGAGCCGTCCGGCCACCGGCCCAGGTGCACGATGGCGTCGACGGCGTTGTTGATCTGGTCGCGGATCGCTTCGTAGGGGATGTGCTGCTCGCCCAGGGTCGCCAGGGTCTGCAACCGGTGGATCGCGTCCTCGGCGGAGTTGGCGTGCACGGTGACCAGCGAACCGTCGTGGCCGGTGTTCATGGCCTGGAGCATGTCGATGGTCTCCGCCCCGCGCACCTCGCCGACGATGATGCGGTCCGGACGCATCCGCAGAGCGTTGCGCACCAGGTCGCGGATGGCGATCCCGCCCCGGCCCTCGATGTTGGGCGGGCGCGACTCCAACCGCACCACGTGCTCCTGCATCAGTTGGAGTTCGGCGGAGTCCTCGATGGTGACGATACGCTCGCTGGTGGGCACGAACGCCGACAAGGCGTTGAGGAACGTCGTCTTGCCGCTGCCGGTCCCCCCGGAGACCACGATGTTGAACCGCGCCCGCACCATCGCGGCCAGCAGCAGGCCCGTAGGTGTGTCCAGGCTGCCCATGCGCACGAGCTCCTCGACGGGGTAGGGCCGGGGGAAGCGGCGGATGGTCAGCACCGGCCCGGACAGCGACAGCGGCGGGATGATGACGTTCACCCGCTCACCCGTGGGCAGGCGCGCGTCCACCATGGGTGAGGACTCGTCCACCCGGCGGTTGACCAGGGAGACGATCCGGTCGATGGTCTGGTACAACTGCTCCTCGCCGTTGAACGTGGCGTCCACGCGCTGCATGCGCCCGGCTCGCTCGACGAACACGTGGTCGGGGCCGTTCACCATGATCTCGGTGACGGTCTCGTCGGCCAGCAGCGGCTCCAGCACGCCCAGCCCCAAGGCCTCGTCGACCACGCGGCGGATCAGCACCGACCGCTCACGGTCCGACAGCACCGGCCCCTCGCGGGAGAGGATGTGCCCGACGACCTTCTCCAGCCGCACCCGGCGCTGCGCCAGGGTGAGCCGGGTGAGGTCCTCCAGGTTGATCTCCTCCAGCAGGCGGCGGCGCCAGTGTGTCACACCGCCGTGCTCGCCGCGCTCCGCGCCGGTGCCGTCCTCTTCCAGACGGTCCCTCAGACCCACGGTCGCCTCCTTCTCTCGCGTCCCCGCGCGGCGGGGTCCGCACCGACCTCACACATGGGGCATGTCCACGCGGCGCGTGATCGACAGGTCCAGCGGCACCGACGAGAACACGACCGGCAGGGAGTAGGTGATCTCCACGTAGTAGCCGCCGCTGTCGTTGTCGCCGCTGTCGATCCACGCGTGGTCCTGCATCCACGAGGGCAGGGAGTCGCGTGCGGTATCCAGCGCCCCGAGCCTCGACTGCTCCCCGGCCACACGCGCCCCGGCCCGCGCGGCCGACTCCATGCGCTCGGCCGCCACGAAGGTCATGAACACCTCAATCGACATGACGCAGATCAGAAGCAGGAACGGGAACATGGCCGCGAACTCCATGAGGGGGCCGCCCCGGTCGGAGTCGCGTCGGTTTCGCCGCGCACGCGCGGTCCTCTCACTCACGTGGGCGCCCCCCTCGGCCGCACCTCGGTCACGACCACGGCCTCGGCGGTGATGTCCCAGGGGCCGTCCGTCCCGGGCAGGAACACCGGCATGGCCAGGGTGACCTGCGCGTAACGCGCGCCGCCGCGGTCCGTGATCTCCACCGTGAGCACGTTCTCGCCGTCCCACGGCGCGCGGACGCGCTTGCGGGCCTCGGCGTCGATGCGCTCCATGTCGTCGGGGGTCACGGCGGCTTGGCGTGCGGCCTCGGCAGCACCGTGCGAGGCGTACATGGCGGTGAGCCCGATCAGGAGGACCTGCCACACCAGGGCCAGGGCCAGCCCCAGGAAGGGCAGCGTCGCCGCGAACTCCACGATCGCCCCGCCGCGGTCGCCCCGTCCGCGCCCGGTCGCCCGCTCAGCCACCGAACCCTCCGCTTCCGGCCGTGTGGCCGCCCCGGGCGAGGCCAGCCGCCCCGCCGCCCGGGAAGGCGTCCAGGAACCCGGACATGTCGTGGGTGGCGGGCGAGGCCGTCGGGCCGGAGGGCGCGGAGCCGCCCTTGCCGCCGCTTCCGGCGGGCGGCTCCAGCAGACCCAGTTCGGCCGCCAGCCGCCCGAAGGCCTTGCGCAGCGCCTCATCGGTGACCTTGGTGGGGTCGCCGTTGTTCTCCCCCGGCTCCAGAGCGCGGTAGTCGGCCGGGACGGGGGTACGCAGTACCTTGGTCCCCAGGAGTTGCCGCACGAAGTCCGGCTGCACCTCGTTCTTGCGACTGTGCCTGGTGACCAGGGCGAACACCGAGTCGCGCGAGCGGATCTGCAACCTTTCCCACATGGCCATGAGCCGCCCGGCACCGCGCATGGCCGGAACGTCGGGAGTGACGGCGACCACCGAGGCGTCGGCGGTCTCCACGGCCATGGCGGTGGCCTCGCTCATGGCCGAGCCGCAGTCGGCAATGACCAGTTCGTACCGTGAGCGCAGGGCCGACAGGACCCGGCGGACGGCGCGGGCGTCCACGTCCTCACCTCGTTCCCCGTGTTCGGGGGCGAGCAGCACGTGCGGGCCGCGCGGGTCCACGTAGAGGGTGTCCGCCAGCATGCTGGGGCTGATGTCGTCCCCGGAGTCCACGAGATCGGTGATGGAGCGCCGGTGGCGCACGTTGAGGAAGGCGGGCACGTCGCCGGTCTGCAGGTCGAGGTCGACCAGGCAGACCACGCGTCCCGCCGCGGCCGCCGTCATCGCCAGGTGGACCGCGCAGGTGGTGGTGCCCACACCGCCCTTGGCGCCGTTGACCGTGACCAGACGGCCGCGCACTCCGGAGGAGGCCGGCAGGTCCAGGGAGGCCGACTCCAGGTGACGGCGCAGGGTACGCGACCACTCGGCCGCCTTGGACACCCGCGTCTCCAGTTCGGCGGCTCCGGCGTCTTCGGGGAGCACCCCGCGCGCGCCCGCCTCCATGGCCCCCGTGAAGGTGTCGGGGTCCATGGTCGTCGACACCAGCAGGATCGCCAGATGGGGGTGGCGGTGCGACAGGTCCCGGATCGCGTCGAACACCGGGGCCGGGCCGAGGTCCTGGTGGACGAGGACCACGTCCAGGTCGCGGAACTCCCCGGCCGTGTCCATCAGCGTGGAGGTGGTGGGGCGGATGGCCACCAGGTCGGCCGTGTCCAGTTCCTCGAAGCGCGCGGCGAGCACCATCTCCGACGCGGAGTTGGGCATCCCCGCCAGTACGCGGAAGTTCACGGTCTATCCCCTCTCCGGCGCGCGCCGCTGGTCGGGGACCAGGGGGTCGCCGCCCGCGTCTCCCGTGCCGTCCCCGGCACCGATGATTTCGTCGAAGTCGCCGCTGCAGAAGTCACCGGAGCCGAGGGAGCCGCCGCCCTCGGGGCCGACCAGGGCAAGGCGCAGCGTGGAGGAGAAGTCCTCGGCGTAGGTGAGCCGGAGCGAGTCCTCGGGTTCGAGCCGGAACGTGACGGGGACGACCCCGGACACGCCGCCGGTCGGGCTCTCCTGGGGCCGCAGCTCACCGATGTCGAGGACCTCGACCTCGGTGATGACGCGCACCGCGCACGCCTCGCCGTGGTCGCGGGCCTGGAAGGTGCCGTAGATGTCCACGATGGAGCCGCGGGTGACCTTGCCGGCCACACCGGTCTCGGCGTTGACCATGATGGCGATCTCGCGTTCGCCCTCGGTGAGGGTGGGCTGGGGCAGCACCATGCCCTGCTGGAGGTAGACGCCCTCCCTGAGGTGGGCGGCGGCGACCAGTTGTTGGTCGGCGGGGGTCTCCACCTCGGAGAGGTCGGTGATGAAGATCTCCGGGTCGAAGTACAGGCGGGGCACCTGGACGGCCTCGACGGACTCCTCCCCGATGGGTTGGTAGGCGTCCACGTCCGCCGCCAGGCGCAGGACGGTGGCGGTGTCGCCGAGCCGCTCCTGCTGGGAGCTGAGGTAGGTGAACACGGAGGCGAACACGGCGACGGCACCGATCGCCGCCACGGTCATGAGCAGGACGCCTCGTCGCTGGCGGGGGTTCATCATGGACGGCTCTTTCGTTTCCTTGTCATCGGGCGGCGCGCGAGGCGGACAGAGCGCTAGTGGGAGTAGGACCGGTGGGGGTCGGACTGGGGAGGCGGTCCCGGGACCGGCGGGGTCTGGGGCGGGGGAGCCGGGGCGGAGGCGTCGGTGGCCGGCGGGGGGTCCTGCGCGGTGCGGGGGGCGGCGCGGCCGTCGGGGGCCGGCGCGGGCTGCCCGCCGATCGGCGGCACCGGGGTCCGTGAGGCGGTGGCGGAGCAGAAGGGGCAGCGCGGGGCGGCCGTGGGCTCACCGCACCAGGAGCAGGCCGAGGCGCGGATGGAGCCGGCCGCGTAGGCCAGCGCTTGGGGGTGGGCGCTCAGCGCCACGAACTCCACGTACCTGGCGCTGCCCCAGTACTCGGGTCCCAGCGGCTGGGCGGGCAGGCTGCGGGTGGCCACGGGGCGGACGGCGGGCGGTAGGTGGTCGTCGAAGGTCCGGGTGATCCCCGGGTCCGGTGTGGAGCACAGCAGTTGGACCGGCTGCACGGGCTGGAAGGGCAGCGACCCCACCGGGTCGGAGGGGCGCAGGCGTTCCACGCGGGCGATGGGGGCGCAGTAGGCGAGGAAGGAGACCGACGGCGCGTAGGAGCCCATGTGCTGGCGCAGGGAGGTGGGGATGGTGGACAGGTTGGAGACCGAGCGCAGCCATGCGCCGGCCAGGATGTGCCGGGGCAGTTCCTCGCAGAGCGCGGCGACCATCCCCGGGGGGAGGTAGGGGGCGAGGTAGGCGAGCTGGTCGGCGATCAGTGACAGGGCCAGTGGGGAGAGGTTCAGGGCCATCCCGGCGACATGGTCGGTGCCCGCGGCGCCGCGTACGAAGTTGATCGCGCGTTCGGGGCGTTCGGCGCGCCAGGCGGGGTAGAGGGCGACGACCTTGCGTCCGGCGGCGAGCTCCTGCTGGGCGAAGGAGACGAACTCCGCGCTGCGTTCGCCGATACCGTCGCCGTGCATCGTGAACCGCCGTGCCCGGACCTCACCCACGTGGCCCGTGCTGGGGACGTCCGCCAACAGGGCGACGGTCGTCGCCGAGCGTGGAAGGGCATTGGACACTGGGCAAGCTCCATCGGTTCTGAGCGCTGGGGGCTGACGGGATGTCCGGTCCGGTCCGGCATTGCCGTTCGGAGAAGCCGCTCGGACGCATCGTAACGAATGTGTGGCTCAGCGGGGGAGTCCTCGTATTCGCCCCTTTCGGCTGTGGGAATCGGGCGGTGCCCGAGGCGGTCGGCGGTGTGGTGGGAGGGCCGTGGCCGGTATTTCGGGTTCCGGTGCTGGCAGTGGGGATCGGAGAGTGGATGGGAGGTTGTGTACCCGCCGAAATGTCGTATGGGTCATGGCCGGATGTGGCCACGCCGTGGACAAAGCGGGGCGTGATCGCTAGTGGTCGGGAAAAGGGGTCGTGTGGGAGGGCGTGCGCCCTGTTCTCCGGCGCTGTGACGATCCAAGGATCCCGCAGGTGTGCGGTGGTCTCAACACCTCCTCCGGAATCTGTGGACGGAGGAGTGCGGGGTGAGGACGGACACGGCGCCGTTTCGAGACCCCGGACCGTGGTTGGCCTGCCGGGACCGGGGAACGAATCAGGCGCCGATCACGTCACATCGTGAGAAGCGGTGTGTCCCCCCGAGGAGGAGAACGATGCGCAAGGAGAATCGGGCCGCGGCGGGCGCCGCCGCCTGGCAGGTCGTCCAGAACACCCGCGGCGACATCTCCGTGTGGCAGCGGGTGAAGGCCGTTCCGAGAATGATCGGTGCCCGGGCCAAGGGGCACTACAAGGAGCTCACCCCCGCCAAGTTCGCCGGGATGATCCTCTTGGTGGTCTACATCCTCTCCCCGGTCGACTTCATCCCCGAACTCCTGGTGCCGCTGCTGGGTATCACCGACGACGTCGGTGCCGCCGTGTGGCTCACCACCATGCTCCTGGGCGAGAGTGAGCGCTTCGTCACCTGGGAGCGCGACGGCCGGGCCCAGGAGGCGTTCGACCGGGACAACGCCGGGGCCGGGACCGGACCGAAGAAGTCCGACCGGAAGGCCGCCTCGGAGAACTGAGCGCGCGAGCCGCCGGGCGCCGCTCCTCGTCGGCGGCCGGCCCCGGGCAGGTGACCAGGGGACGCAAAGGCAGCCAGGGCCGATCCCCCGAGAAGGCCGCGCCGACATACCGGTATCAGGAATCCGCGCACCCGATGCGTGCTTCGACGCCATCAGTGCGGCCATCGGTCGATACATGTGTTCTCCGCCCCGCCGCACGGTAGGGCGGTGTTCCGCGTGTGTTTTTCCACAGGTCGATTTGATCGCCCCGGCCGTTGGTGCCACCGTAGAACGTGTTCGAACAGCGGCGCCCCTCCTCATCCGGCCTTTTTGCTCCGTTTTCGTCCGGGGCGGCCGGAACACCGAAAGGAGAAGTCCCCACGTGCCTCCCCCTCCTGGCCCCGACGGTTGATCGGCCCCTGTGACCCGCCGGCCCCCCGCACGGAGGCGGCTCCCCCCGGACAGCCGCCCCCCGGGCTCCCGGCCCCCTGGCCCGGACCGGGACGGGCCCCTGTGCGGGAGGGCCCCCGAAACCGGGTGGCGCGTTCCGCGCTTTTCCCCGCGAAGAGGGCCGTTACCGCCTCCCGAAGCCGGGCACTCCGGCAGACTGGTGCGCAAGCGGCCCCGCCGGACGCCGGGGCCGCCCGTTCCCGCCCCCACCACGCACCGCGAGAGGAGACGTGCCCGCCGTGTCCCCCGTCCTCCGTCCGCGAGCCCTGGCCCTCGGCGCGCTCCTGCTCATCGCCCCCTGCGGTGCCTACCTCCTCCCCCCGGTATGGCTTCTGCTGTGGGGTCCCGCCCTTCTCTTGGCCGCCGCCCTGCTCCCCCGGACACGCCGCCCGGTGCCCCCTAGCGGCGCGCAGCAGGCCGGACCCCCCGACGGCACCGACGCAGTCGGCCGGGACGGCCCCGGAAGCGACCCAGCCGAAGACGCGGTCCCGGGCACGCGCGTGCGCACCGTCGCGCTGCGCAGCGCCGCCGCCGACCACCGCTTGGAGTTCTCCGCCGTGGTCCACTGGCGCTGGGACGGATACGTGGACCTGCGCCTGCGCAACCCGGCGGCCCCCGCCGTGCACGCCGTGGTGACCGCTGCCGCCGACCTCGCCCGCGAGGTCTCGCCCTGCGACGCCGGTCCGGCCGAGTGCGAACTCGGCGCGCTGCTCGCCGCCGAGCGGCCGGTGCCCGGCACGGGGATCGTCACGTGGGCCGAGGACGTACGGCTGCGCCTCCCGGACGCGGACGCCGAGCGCCTCCGCAGACTCGCGGGTCTGCGCAAGGACCGGGAGTTGTGGGAGGCGATCCGCGCCGCCGAGGACGGTCTGGACCCGCACCCCTTCCCGCCGACCGCGCCTCCGGAGGAGACCGGCGATCTGGCGGAACTGGAGGAGCTCACCCCCTTCGACGCCGGGCCGCCGTCGGAGCGCGGCCCCGGCAGCGACGTCGACGAGGAGGGGTACGAGAGCTACTGGTGGCCGGCCGAGGGCGCCGCGGCCGGGGCCGCCGCCGAACAGGACGTGCAGGTGGCGATCGTCCGCGGCCTCATCGACTCCACGGAGGAGGAGCGGCGGGCGGACTTCGCCCGCGAGCAGGTGGACCTGCTCGCGGGCGCCGGGTTCACCGAAGTGGCGCACCGGCTGCGCGTCCTCTTCCCGGAGACCGTGCGGACAGCGGAGCCCGACGGTGGCGGCACACAGTCGGGAACCGACGGCTGAGCGCGGCCCGCCCCGCTCAGCCGAGCGCCGCGCTGACGCGCTCGCCCAGGTCCTCCGAGAGCATTCGCGCGTAGGTGGCGGTGATGTGGTGGGAGTCGCGGTAGACGACCACGTTGCCGATCACCGCCGGGCACGTGCCCTCCCCGCAGAGCCGGTCGCTCATGTCGATGAGCGCCGCGTTCTCACCGATCATGCCGACCGCCTGCTCCTGGGGGTCGCCGAGCTCCAGCGCCTCCACCTCGGGGCGGTCGCACCGTGCGAGGTCGTCACCGTTGGCAGACAGGCACTCCAGGACGTCACCGGTGGTGCGGGGCGTGTCCCGGATCATGACGACCTCGGTCCCGGCGGCGGCGACCTCACGCCACAACCGCGCCATCCCCTCGGCCACCGCCGTCTTCGCCTCCGCGTCGGAGGCCTCCGCCTCAGCGGGGTCGGTTCTGATCGACGAGCTGGTGAACACCAGGTCGGGCTCAGCCTGGAGCAGTTCGTCGACCACGGCGCGGTTGTAGTCCTGGCATGCCTGGTAGGGGCTGCCGTCGTAGAGCTGCAGCGTGTCCGTGAAAGCGCAGGAGGACTTGGTACGGATGAGAAGCTGCCAACCGTGTTCCCGCGCGAGTTCCTCCAGCGCGGGGAACCACTGGGTGCTGTGGGAGTCGCCCACGACGGCCACGGTCGTCTCGGCGTCCTCGGGGCCGTACACGCACCCGTCGAAGGGTTCGGTGGCCGCATGGGGGGCCTGGCAACCGTCGTCGTAGACCACGGGGACGTCCTCCGCGGCCTCCAAGGGTGTCGGGTACAGCAGGTCCCCGGAGGACGGGGTGGAGGTTCCCAGCGCCGCCGGGCCCGTGTGCACGCCGGAGTCGAACTCCGCGCTGCGGGCGCGCTCCACCTGCACCAGACCCGCGGCCGCCACGGCGCTCACCACCGCCAGCCCGGCCACGGCCACAGTGAGGGCCCTGCGCCCGTCGGGGACCAGGCCGCGGGCGCGTACCGGATCCTCCACCCACACCTTCGACCCCCACGCCAGCAGCAGGGACAGTGCTGCGGCGAAGACGAGACCGAGCACGCCCAGGGTGTCCCGTTGCAGCACCGCGAGGGTGAGGATGATGACCGGCCAGTGCCACAGGTAGAGCGAGTAGGAGACGTCGCCGATGAAGCGGGCCGGACGCGTGCTCAGTAGCGCCGAGGCGGACAGGTGGCCGGGGGAGTCCTCCGCGGCGATCACCGCCACCGTGCCCAGCACGGGCAGGAGGGCGGCCCAGCCGGGGAAGACGGTCCCGGAGTCGTAGAGCGCGGCCGAGCTGACGATCGCCGCCAGGCCGGCCCAGCCCAGGAACGGCCGCAGCGCAGCGGGCAGTCGGCCGTGGGCCAGGGCGATGGCCAGCAGGCCGCCGGCGGCGAGCTCCCAGGCCCGTGTAGTGGGAAGGAAGTAGGCCGTCGCGCCTCCCACCTGGAAGACGGAGGCGGCCAGGGACAGGGCGAAGACCCCGCCCAGCAAGGCGACCAGGACCGCCGTTCCGCTGCGCCAGAGCCGCCGGGCCGGCAGCCAGAGGGCGAACAGCAGCGGCCAGACGACGTAGAACTGTTCCTCCACCGACAGCGACCAGAAGTGCTGCACGGGGCTGGGCGGGGTCTCCGCGGCGAGGTAGTCCACGGCCTGGTCGGCGAGGTAGAGGTTCTCGACGTAGGCCGCGGAGGCGATGAGCTGCCAGGCGGTGTCAGCGACACGGGTGATCGGCAGCAGCAGGAGCGAGGCGGTGCCGGTCACCACGAGCACGACGATCGAGGCGGGCAGGAGCCGCCGGACTCGGCGCACGTAGAAGCGGACCAGCGAGACCCGGCCGTTCCCGGTCGCCTCGCGGTACAGCAGAGACGTGATCAGGAAACCGGAGATGACGAAGAAGACGTCGACGCCGACATAGCCGCCGGGCAGGAGCCGCTCGTCCAGGTGGTACACCAGGACGAGCAGGACCGCCAGGGCGCGCAGCCCCTGGACCTCGGGGCGGAAGCGCCGACCGTCCCCAGCCGGCGGCGCGGGAGGGCATCCCTCCCCGGTCTCGGGGGCCGACAACGGGGTCGAACGCCGGGTGAGGTTCGGGCGCATTCGGTCATCCTGTCTGTGCACGCTGTGTTGGCGGGGGTTCGCGGCGCTCCGGCCGGAGAAGGCCGGGGCACACCGTCGGCGCGGCGTTTACCTCCGGTCGGACTCCGGGCTGTGCGTGGGGGCGCCGCCCGGTGCCCGGCCCTTCTCGGGGCTCCGCCTGGGACCGGTCCGCGGGCTTTCCGGGACGAGCTTAAGCCCGATCACCGCGGCGACGATCCCGGCGATGAAGACGACCTTGACGGGTGAGGCGCTCTCTGCTCCGGTGGCCATCGCGCAGGCGACAGTGAGGGCTGCACCGACACCGACCCACACAGCGTAGGCGGTGCCGATCGTTATGTGTTTGGCGGACCAGCCGAGGCCGAGCATGCTGATGGTCAGGGTGACGAGGAACACGGCCGTGGGCCCGGGGCGGGAGAAACCGTCCGACATGCCCAGCGCGGTGGCCCAGGCGGCCTCGAACACGGCGCTGGCGAGCAGGACGAACCACGGCACGTCAGCTCACCGCCTTCAGGCCGATGACCGATCCGACCAGCAGGAGCAGCAGCAGGAGCCGGGCGGCGGTCATCCGCTCCTGACCGCTGAAGACCCCCCAGAACACCGTCAGGGTGGCGCCGACACCGACCCAGACCGCGTAGGCGGTGCCGGTGGGCAGGGAGGTCATGGCCCAGGAGAGGCCACCCATGCTCAGGCCGAGAGAGACGAAGAACAGCAGGGTGGGGCGCCGGTGCCTGAACCCCTGGGAGGCGGACAGCGCCGCGGCCCAGACGGCCTCCAGCATGCCCGAGACGATGAGCACGATCCACGCCATGACGGTGACCCCTTCGTGGCAGTCTTGTCGTGGTGCGGGTACTGCTCCCTCGTCCGCGAACCCGATCGCCGGGCTCCGGTGACCGACACTACCCGGCCCGGAACGGCCACGGCACGTCAGAGCCGTCACAGTGCCTCGGCTTCCCGGGTGACGACGCCGTTCGGCAGGTGTTCGCCCGTCTGTTCCGATCATCTTCGCGGTACCGGAGAAACGACTAGGGCGGGCATTGCCGGGTATTTCCCCATACCAGGTGTTTCCTCCCGAAGGAGGCCCATATTCCAGTTCGCTCCTCCGGAACTGGCCGAGTCGCCCCCGGGGCCGGATTCGGAGGACGGAACCCGAGGGCCGGACACGCCTCTTCGCCGGTACGGCCGGTCTCCGCAGGCTCCGCCCCGCTGACCGGGCGCGTCTTCCTCGGTGGCCCGGTCTCGGTTCCACCCACCCTGGAATACGTCTCCGCCGATCCCGAATCGCGGATGTTCGTGGCACAAGAGGCCGAACACAGCGCCTACCACCTGGCACCCCTGTCGGTCTCCTTCAGGAACGGCCCCGGGCTGCCCCGGCCGCACACGCGAAAGGCCCTGATCTAAGCGCTTTTGCTCTGGTGTGTCTCGTGCCGGGTGTGATGGAGGCTCTCAAACCTGGGAAGGATGAGAGACATGCCAGCACCGAGGAAATACCCCGATGAGCTGCGCGAACGCGCCACCCGGATGACCGTGGACGCCCGTCGGGACCCGGCCAGCCGCAGCGG
>NZ_AZXF01000013.1 GCF_000515115.1 Nocardiopsis sp. CNT312 | reverse complement strand
CAGGGGTGTTGCAAAGTCGGTGATCGATGGCATCGCTCCTGGTCACAGAAGCGTTCCAGCGTGAGGAAGGTGCCTTGAACACAACAACGGAGCCCTGGTAGAAGGTCAGGAACTTCCACACCCCTGGCCTCACAAGGACTCCGTTGCACCCCCAGTCTGCCATGCCCTCCCCCGCCCTGTCCGCGCCCGCCGAGGAAGAAGCCGATCCCCGCGACCGGCGGGGCCGCCGCCACCGCCTGGGCTGTATCGTCCTGGTCTGTCTGTGCGCGGTGCTGGCCGGAGCCCGCTCCCTGACCGCGATCGGCCAATGGGCGGCCAACGCACCCCCACGCACCCTGGCCCGTCTGGGAGCCCGCACCACCTGCCCCGGACTCGGAGTGCGCACCGCCCCCTCGACGGCCACCATCCGACGGGTGCTGACCAGCCTGGATCCTGCCGCCCTGACCCGCATGACCACCGCCGCCGACCTGGCTGTGCTCATCATTGACGGCAAGAGCGTGCGCGGCTCGCGCACCCGCCGTTCCCAGGCCGTGCACCTGCTGGCCGCGATGACCCCCGCCGGGCACGTCGCCGCCCAGATCCGGGTAGCGGACAAGACCAGCGAGATCCCCGCGCTCGCCGACGTCCTTGACGGGTTGGACATCGAGGGCAGCGTGGTCTCCGCAGACGCGCTGCACACCCAGACCGACACCGCCCGGCACCTGGTCAGCGAGCGCAAGGCCCACTACGTGTTCACCGTCAAAGGCAACCAGCCGACCTTGTTCGCACAGGTCAAAGCGCTTCCATGGGCGAAGGCGCCCGCCCTGTCCACCGAGACCGATCGCGCACACGGGCGGGTCGAGAGGCGCACCGTCAAGGTGCTCACCGCACCCCGGATCGCGTTCCCGCACGCGGCGCAGGTGCTGCGGGTGCACCGGTGGGTCAAGGAGGCGGCCACCGGGCGGGTGCGGCGCACCTACGCCTACGTCATCACGAGCCTGCCCGCCGAGCGGGCCGACGCCGCCCGGTTGGCGGGCCTGGTGCGGGGTCATTGGCGGATCGAGGCGCTACACCATGTACGGGACGTGAGCTTCGGCGAGGACGCCTCGCGGGTGCGGACCGGGCACGGTCCGCAGAACATGGCGATGCTGCGCAACCTGGTGATCCCGCTGCTGGCAGAGCTGGGGCACACGAGCATCCCCGAGGCGGTGCGTTGGGTGTCCTACGAGGCTTTCAGTCGCCCGCTCGACCTTCTCGGACTCGCGTGACCAGCGCTGATCCCGACCTCACCCGACTTTGAAACAGCCCTGACCACTGGCCGGGTCGTACCAGCGGGCGTGCATGTTCACCCGGCCGGTCTCCGGGTCGGTGTACTCCCCCTGGAAGCCCAGCGACCCCGTCGTCCCCGCCTCGTCGGCCACCTCACCGAACGGCGTGTAGGTGCGCGAGCCGGTCACGGTCCCGGCCACCGGGTCCACCCCGGCGATCACGTCACCGTGCATGTCGCTGACGGTGACCACACCACCGCCACCGCCCGCGGGGGCCGTGGCCAGCGGCCGGCCGTCCAGGCCGCGGGCGATCAGCTCCCCGCCGATGGCGACCGCGTCGTTCTCCTTGCCCGCGTAGGCCAGGCTCTGGCCGCCCCGGTCGATCAGGCGGTTCAGCGCGTCGTAGACGTAGGTGACCCCGCCGTCGCTGATCATCCGCCCACGCGCGTCGTGGGTGAACGCCGTGGTCGTGGCCTCCTCATCGACGGTCTGGGCCAGCGTCCCGCGCGCGGTCCAGGAGTAGTCGGTCCCCGCCGCGCTGATCAGCCGGTTGCGCTCGTCGTAGGTCGCGCTCTCCCCGCCGGCCGAGGTGCGGTTGCCCGCAGCGTCCCAGGTGTAGTCGGTGACCGTCTCGTCCGGAGCGGTCCAGGAGGTCAGCCGGCCCGCGTGGTCGTAGGTGTAGGCGTGCTCGCCCGCCCCGGCCGTACCCGCTGTGGTCTTGCCGGTCAGACGCCCGGCGTCGTCGTAGGCGTAGGACACCGACACCGTCGGGACCGGACCCGGCGCGAGGGTGGAGTCGCTGACCAGACGCCCCTGGGCGTCGTAGTCGAAGGAGCGCTCCACACCAGCGCTGCCGTAGGCGACGGCCTCCAGGCGTCCGGTGCCGGTGTCGTAGGTGTAGCTGTGGGTGGTGCCGGTCAGCGGTTCGGCGGCGGTGGACAGGCGCCCCGCGCCGTCGTAGCCGAAGCTGGTCGTTCCCGCAGCGTCGGTGCGCTGGGTGAGGCGGCCGTCGGCGTCGTAGGCGAAGGAGGCGGTCCCCGACTCCCCCGCGGAGGTGAGCAGTTGGCCGCGGTCGTTGTAGGTGTAGGTGCTGCCGCCCACGGTGGTGGGCCGTCCGGCCAGGTCGTAGCCGAAGGCGTCGGTCCGCGTGGTGGCCTCGGCGCCCGTTCCGGAGACCTCGGTGATGCGGCCCAGCGCGTCGTAGGTGGTGCTTTGGACCACGCCGCCGGGCTGGTGTTCGGCCACCGGGTTGCCCGCCGCGTCGTAGACGGTGGTCCAGGTGCGGTCGGCCAGCGCGGGGTGTGCGGTGGTGGCCGGTTCGATCACCGATTCGAGCAGGTCGTGGGGGGTGAAGGTGTACCAGGTGGTGTTGCCGCGCCCGTCGGTGAGGCGGGTGCGGTTGCCCGCCGCGTCGTAGCCGAACGTGGTGGTGATCGAGGTGGTCTCGTCGACGGGTTCGGTGAGGGTGGTGATCCGCCCGATGGGGTCGTAGCCGGTGGTGGTGGTGTGGCCCAGGGCGTCGGTGGTGGCCACGGGACGCGAGTCGTCGTCGTAGTCGGTGCTGGTCGTGGCCAGGACCGTGCCGGAATCGTCCTCGACGGTGGTGGTCGTGGGCCGACCGGCCAGGTCGTGGACGGTGCGTGCGGTGGCTCCGGCCGGATCGGTGGCGGAGGTGGTCAGACCGGTGGGGCCGTAGCCGTAGGTCGTGGTCTGTCCGGCGGCATCCGTGCTGGCCACGGGCTGGCCGAGGGGGTTGTGGGTGGTGGAGGCGGTGACGCCGGAGGGCGTGGTGGTGGAGGTGAGGTTCCCGGCGTCGTCGTAGGCGTAGGTGGTGGTGTGCGCCGCCGGGGTCGGGTGGCGTTCGATCCGGGTCTGGGTGACCTGGCGGCCCAGGTCGTCGTAGGTGGCCTCGGTGCGGGCACCCGTCGGGCCGGTGGCCGAGAGCTGTTCGCCCAGCAGGTCGTGGGTGAGGGTGGTGACCGGGGCGGTCCCGCCCGTTTCGGCGGGCGGCTGGGTGATCCGGACGGTGTTGCCGAGCTGGTCGTAGGCGTAGGTGGTGGTGTTGCCGCGGGCGCCGGTCTCGGAGGCGACGCGCCCGGCGGCGTCGTAGGCGGTGGTCAGGGTCGGGGTCAGCGCGGTGGTCGAACCGTGGGGGGTGTAGTCGGCCAGGGTCGTGGTGACCGGGCGGCCCAACAGGTCGTAGGCGGTGTGGGTGGCGTTGCCGCGCTCGTCCTTCTCGTGGGTGAGGTCGCCGAAGGTGTTGTAGCCCAGGGTCGTGGTGGGCCGGGCGGTGACGTCGGCGGTGTCCCACTCCTGGACGGTGACCGCCGGGCTGCGGGTGGTGGTGAGGTTGCCCAGCACGTCGTAGGTGTGGTCGGTGGTGTGCCCGGCCGGGGTGGTCTCGGACAGCACCAGGCCGCGCTGGTCCACGGTGCGGGTGGTGGTGAGGTCGTCGTCACCGTTCTCGACGGTGCGGCTGGTCCAGGTGCCGGTGGCGTCGCGCTGGTAGGTGACCTTCTCGGTGCGGCTCCCGCCCGCGCCGCTGCGGGTCTCGGTGAGGACCGCGCCGGTGGCGTCGTAGGTGTAGGCGGTGGTGCGGGCCAGGCCGCCGGGGTCGGCGACGGTGGTGGTGACCAGCCCGGCGGCGTTGACCTGGCGGGTGGTGGTGAGGGTGCCGTTGCCGGTGCTCTGGCTGACGAGGTGGCCCGCCGCGTCGTAGTCGTAGGAGGCCAGGACGATGTCGCGGGTGGAGCCGTCGCTCTCGCGGAAGCCGACCCGGGTCTCCTGTGCGGTGAGGCCGTCGTCGTAGTAGGTGTAGGCGGTGGTGCGGCCCATCGCGTCGGTGTGCTCGGCCAGGCGGCCCACGCTGTCGTAGGCGTAGGAGTCCAGGACGAGGTCGGCGGGATCCTGCGGGTCGTCGGGGTGGCCGGTGTAGTCGGTCAGGACGGTCTCGGCCAGGTCCCCGCCGGGGGTGTAGGAGTAGCGGAAGGTCTGGCCGTCGGCGGTGGTGCGGGTGGCCTGGTTGCCGTAGGCGTCGTAGGTGTAGGTCTCGGTGCGGTCCTCGGCGTCGGTCACCGAGGCCGGTCGGCCGTGGTCGTCGTAGGTGCGGGTGGTGGTGCGGGGGGCGTCGGCGCCGTCGAGGTCGGTGGCGGTCTCGGTGAGGACCCGGCCGTCGGCGTCGTAGGTGTAGGCGACCGATCCCTGGTGGGTCTGGCCGGTGACCGCGTTGGCCACCTCCGGTCCGGTCTCGGTCACCAGGCGGGAGGCGCCGTCGTAGGTGCGGGTGGTGGTGGCGCCGCCGGGGAAGGTGTCGGTGACCACGGTGCCAGCGGTCTGCCGCCCCAGGGCGTCGTAGGTGTAGGTGGTGGTCAGGCCGCTGAGGGCGTCCACCTGGGCCAGGTCTCCGGCGGCGGTGTAGGCGTAGGAGGTCACTCCGCCCTTGGCGTCGGTGGCGGTGGCCATGAGCCCGGCGGGGACCGTGCCGCCGCCGACGGCCGCTTCGGTGCCGTCGGTGAAGGTCTGGGTGGTCTCCCGGCCGTCGGGGAAGGCGCTGGTGGCGGGGGACGTGGTGGAGACCCGGTCGCCGAAGGCGTTGTAGCCGTAGGCGGTCAGGTAGGTGTCGTCTTCGGGGCCGCTGGAGCGGGCGTCGCGCTGGGCGGTGAGTTGGTCGTTGCGCGGGTCCAGCGGGTCGTCGGTGTTGAGGAAGTAGTCGTAGTAGCCGGTGGAGCAGGAGTCCTCGTCGTCGGAGTCGCGGCAGGTGGTCTGGGAGACCTTGTTGCCGCGCTCGTCGCGCCCGGTGCGGGTGACGGTGCCGTCTGGGGCGGTGGTGGCGGCGAGGAAGCCGCCGGTGTCGTAGGAGAAGCGGCCGGTGTTGCCCGAGGTGTCCGTCTGGGAGAGCAGGCGGTGGCCGTTGAGGGGGTCGTAGGTGTAGCTGGAGTCGCGGTCGTCGGGGTCGGTGACGGTCACGGTGACCGTGAGGTCTTCGGGGACCGCTTCCTCGTCGTCGCTCTCAGGGGTCGCCGGGGTACCGGTGAGGGTGTGGTCGGAGACCTGGTAGGTGGCGCCGTGGGAGTCGGTGTAGGTGCTGACGCGGTCGTGCACGGCGTCATGGGTCAACTGCACCCGGGTGCGGCCGCTGGGAAGGGTGATCTCGGTCAGCTTCTGGGAGAGGGTGGCCGCGGCGTGGTGTTCGGCGATGGTCCCGGCGCCCAGGGGGCGGCCGTAGACGGCGACCTCGTCGATGTCGCCGGAGAAGTGGGACACCTCGCCGGTGGTGGCGGGCCAGTCCTTCCAGTAGCCCGCGCCGACGTAGACGTAGCGCTGGTCGTTCTGGGTGATCTGGCCGTTCATGGTGCCGACGGCGACACCGTCCAGGTAGAGGGACTGGGTGTCGCCGGAGGCGGTCAGCGCGGCGTGGTGCCACTGCCCGTCGTCGACCGCGCCGCTGGAGGTGAGGGGGGAGGAGGCTCCGTTCCAGAACTCGCCGCGGAGCTTGCCGTCCGTGCCCACGTAGAGCGCGGGGGTGTGGGAGCCGGAGGCCGCCTCCTCCAGGGTGTGGTTCTGGTAGCTGAAGAGCACCCCGTCCCCGGTGGTGCGGAACCACAGTTCGATCGTCAGGTAGGGGGTGTCGGTGACCAGCCAGTCCGGCAGTTGCACGCGGGAGGAGGTCCCGTTGAAGGTCGCCGCGCTCTCGGGGGTGCCCTGGAGGACGCCGGTGGTGCCGAGCTGGACGTCACGGTAGGTGCCGGTGTGGCGGTCGCCGTCCAGCAGCAGGTCGCTGTCGGCCTCTCCGGCGCCTTCGTCCTCGCCCAGGCGCCAGTAGGCCACGGGGCCTGCGTCGCGGACGACGGTGCGGTAGTGGGAGCCGTCGGTGTAGCTGTAGGCGGTGCAGGCGCCGTCGGCGTCCTCGGGGCCGCACACCTGGGTGAGGCGGTCGCCGTCGTAGGTGTAGGTCCACTCCAGCGGCTGCTCCCCGGATTCGGGGGCGTCGGTGGTGACGGTGCTGACGCGGCCGCCGGTCCAGGTGAAGTGCAGGCTGCGTCCGCCGGGGCTGGTGGCGCTGTCCAGCGTGCCGTCGGCGGCGTAGTCGAAGGTCTGGGTGCGGCCGCGGAAGTCGGTGACCTCGGTGATGCGGCCGTCGGAGTCGAAGAGGTAGGCGGTCTGGTTCTTGTCGCTGAGGCGCCATCCGCTCTGGGCGGTGGAGGTCAGGGTGGCGAAGCTGCCGAAGGGCGGTGCGTAGGTGCCGTCGGGGTTGTGTCCGAAGCGGACCTGCTGGCCGTTGGGGTAGGTGACCACGACGTTGCCGGTGCCGTCGCCGTCGGGTTCGACCCGCATGTCGAAGCGGGTGCTCCAACCGGAGCCGAAGATGGTGTCGGTGCGCGGGTCGCGGCTGTTGTAGGTGCGGAGCACCGACAGGGCAGGTCCGGCAGCGGAGACGTGGGCGTCGGTGTCGGTGGTGGTGTAGTTGCCCACGAGGGGGTCGACGTCGCGCCCCGCACCGCTGAGGCCGACCCCGCCCAGGTGGTGGGTGATGGCGGGCTGCTCGACGGCGGTGACCACGGGGTAGTACGGACTGGCGGGGCTGGTCTGGTCCCCTTCACGGGTCCGGACCCGCCACTGGAACTGCTCGCCCCAGGTCAGGGTGTCCTCGGGCACACTCCAGGTACGGGTGTCCTGCCAGCCGGAGTCGACGCAGTCGGTGGGCTCTTCACCCGTGTCGGCGCAGGCCTCGAACCAGTACTCCACGGCGGCGTCGGTCGGCCAGTGGTCGATGGTCTCGCCGGCGGCGAAGAGGGTGGGGGTGAGGCTGCCGACCTGCCCTCCTGGGCGGGGGTAGACGTCGTTGATGCGCGGCCCCACGTCCTGGGAGGCGACGCTGACGGTGGAGACCGGCACGCTCTGCTCGGAGAACCATGCCTGGTCCCGCAGCCGCTGCATGTCGAAGTTGAGCAGGTACTCGCCCGGCGGCAGTGAGGGGATACGGGCGTTGAGGGTGGCCGAGTCGCCGGGGGTGATGCGCTCGTTCAGGCGGGTGAAGGCGACGGCGTCCAGCAGGTCACCGGTGTCGGTGTCGCGGACACGGGTACCCAGCCGGAACTCACTCCAGCCCTGGGGCTCCCAGTCCATGTCGCCGAGGTTGGTGACGGTGACGGTGACCTCGCCGCCCTGGCCTCCGGTCACCGGTGCGGTCAGGGAGTCGACGTCGTAGGAGGCGCCCCAGGAACTGTGGGTGATGGCCAGGTAGGGCGGGTTGGCGGACTGGCGGCTGCCGAAGCGCTTCCAGGTGTGGCTGGAGTCGAAGTCGGCCCGGATGGACAGGCCGTGGTTGGACACGGATCCGTCGACCCAGCCCTGGACCAGGTCGACGCCGTTCTTGCCCAGGTCGAGGGTCTCCCACGCCGAGCCGCCGCAGGTCTCTCCGTGGGCGAAGGAGTCCGTGGCCAGGGCGGAGTCGACCGAGGGGCGGTTGTCCCAGGTGACGGTGGTCGCCGACCAGGATTCGGTGACCTGGTGGACGCGGACCTCGCGCGGGGTGCAGTAGGACGACCAGTGGTTGAACAGCACCAGGTCGGCGTTGAGGATGTAGCGGTTGTCCAGTTCGCTGACGACGTCGTTGAAGCGCAGGTAGCTCATGGCCCTGCTGGCGCCGCCGTTGTAGCTGCCGACCTTGAGTTCGTCGTCGCCGCTGTAGTTGGTGGTGGGCCAGTCGTCCTGGACGTAGGCGTCGCCGTCGGTGTCGACGTCGGCCACGCTCGGGTCGACCCGGACGGGGTAGGCGCGGTCGGGGTCATCGAGCCAGGCGTCGTTGAGCGTGACGGTGAGGGACCACTGGCCGTCGGTGTGGTCCAGCCGGTAGTGGACGTCACCGGAGAGGGCGGGGCCACCCGTGTCCGGGTCGTGGGAGGAGTCCTCCATCCAGCCGGTGGGGATGACCGCCTGGGGTTCGCTGTCGGCGTCCTTGAGCAGGACGGCGCCCTGGTTGTCCAGTTCGGGGGTCAGGCCGTCGAGCTGGAGGGGGAAGGTCCACTCCCGGGGCGCGTCGGGGGAGTTCAGGACGATGGTCTCCTTGACCATCCCGGGGGTGGCCTGAAGCTCCAGGTCGGCGTCGGGGCGCACGTTCTCGTAGTGGACCGTGTCGCCTCGCACGCTTCCCGCCGCTGAGGAGGCGCCGTCGAGGCCGAAGGCCACCCGGTGCTCACCGTCCTCACCGACGTCGAGGGAGGCCAGTTCGGTGTCCTCGGCGTTGGTGGAGAGGGTGAGGCGGTCCTCCTCTGCGGCCATGGCCACGCGGTCCGCGCCGTCGCCGTCCAGGGAGCGTGCGGCTGCGGCTTCGGTGTCGGGGACCAGGGTCGTGTCGATCTCGTGCCAGGTGCCGTCGCTGTCCTGGAAGTGGACCGGGTCGGTGTAGACCTGTGTGGTCGTGGTGCCGTCGGGGTTCTCGAACTCCTTGGTCCAGCGGGTGCGCCGGTCGGTCAGCTCGACACTGGCGTCGGGGTCGAATCCGCTGCTCTGGGCCTGTTCTGTGGTGTCGTCCTGCGGAGCGAGTTCCTGGGGATCGAAGTCGGGCTCGACCGGCGTGAAGGGTGCAGCGCCGTCGTCCAGGGGGAGGGCTTCGCCGTCGACCGGGAGGTCGCCGACATCGATGCTGTTGTCCCCGGTGGCGTCGGTCCGCTCGGCGGGAACCTCGTGTTCGCGGCCGGCCGCGGTCCCGCCCTGTTGTTCGGGTCCTTCGGGGGTCTCCACCGGCAGGACCGGAGCCGTCGGCTCCTGGGCCAGGGCAGGCTGGGGCAGCGAACTGAGCATCAAGGAGAGAGCCACGGCACCGGCCGTCCACGACGTCCAGATCCGTTTGTCCAAGATTCCGCCACGGTGCGACGCGTGCACGAGGCTCCTTTATCCGCAGGCCAACAGCAACGGAACGGCCTCGTGAAGCGAGCGTGAGGCCGACCCGACAGAACCCGGACACCATAGAACAAAATGAACTTAAGTAGAGTTAAGGTTTAATAACAGGTGAAAAGTAATGAATTAGAAAAATTCCGAGCAAACTTTGTGATAATAGCGAGACTCAAGAGGGTTAAGGTTCCGCCGTCCACCCGTTTCGGCTGAAGGGGACCGATGAAGCGCCAGGGCTCTGAGCTGCCCACATCCCAGAAGTGGTTCGCAGCCGCGGTAGTGCTGTTGGTTCTGGGCGGCACGGGCACCTACGCCCTCGTCTCCAGCGTCAGCGACCCTCGCGCCGACGCCTACGACTTCAACGGCGACGGTTTCGCGGACCTGGCCGTCGGCCTGCCGGGAGACACCCTCAACGGCCATTCCGATGCCGGATCGGTGGCCGTGGCCACCGGCAGCATCTCGGGGCTGATCGGAAGCAGTTACCTCCTCAAGCAGGACTCAGCCGACGTTTCCGGAGCCCCTGAAGCCGGTGACAGTTTCGGGCAGGTACTGGCCAGTGGGGACTTCGACGCCGACGGGTACGCGGACCTGGTGGTGAGCGCCCCCTTCGAAGCCGTAGGCAGCACCGAGGGGGCCGGCTACGTCACCATCCAGTACGGAAGCAGCTCAGGCCTGATCAACGACCGCAGCCAGTCCATCCACGAGGGCAGCTCGGGGATCCCCGGTGACGTGGTCAAGGACGAGATCTTCGGCTACTCCCTGGCCACCGGTGACCTGAACGGCGACGGCTACGACGACCTCGCCATCGGCCAGCCTCTCGACTCGGCCAACAGCAAACCGAACGCGGGCACGGCACGTGTGGTGTTCGGCTCCGGATCCGGGCTCGACATGGCATCCACCATCTGGCTCGACCAGTCGACGGACAACGTTCCCGGTGGCCCGGAATCCCAGGACCGTTTCGCCGAACAGCTCGCCATCGGCGACATCAACGGCGACGGCAACGACGACCTGGTGTCGGCGACCATCGGCGAACAGATCCCCAGCGGTTCGGATCGGGGTTCAATCCATGTGATGTTCGGTCCCTTCACCGACGCTCCGTCCAGCGGGGACTACATCGACTCCGCCCACGTCGACGGCATCAGCGAGTTCTCCGGAAGCGCCCTGGCCATCGGCAACTTCAACGCCGATCCCTACCTCGACGTCGCGGTCGGCGTCTCCGACCAAAAGGTCGGTGAGGACGGTGCCGCAGGAAGGCTGGCGGTCTTCTACGCGGGCTCCGACGGCCTCTCCCACGACAACGTCGAACTCTTCGACCAGGACACTCCTGGAATCGGCGGAGGACCCGAGACGGAGGACTACTTCGCCGCCGACCTGGCCGCGGGCGACGTCGACGGCGACGGAATCGACGACCTGGTGATCGGTGTGCGCAGTGAAGCCCTCTCGGGTCACCCCGGGGCAGGAGCCGCCACGATCCTCTTCGGCAACATCCAGGGCGGACTCGCGGCGACCGACTCGCTCTGGATCGATCAATCCGTTGCAGGTGTCCCGGGAACCGTCTACGAGGCCGATCACTTCGGTTGGACCGTCGGTGTTCTGGATATGGACGGCGACGGGGTCGAAGAGCCCCTCATCGGAGCTCCGGGCAACAGCCACGGGACGGTGACCCTCCTGGAGGTGGAACGCGGCTCGCTGATCTCCGCGACGGCCTATGCCCAGGCCGACCTGGAACTCGAAGAGGGATCCGGGGAGGACGCCTTCGGGATCGCCCTGCCGAAGTAGCGTGGCGCCCGGACGCCCGGACCGTTTCCGGGAATGTCCGCGAACCGCCTACACACACGACGGCCCGTCCCTAGTCTTGACCTGTACTCGGCGCCGTTATCAGGAGCGCCACCGGTGACACGGATACGATCGACTGGGACTGCGCATGGCTCGACCCCGCCACCCGAACAAGGAGTTGGAAGCAGTACTCCGGGACGCTGAGAGCAGACGATGGCGGGGCGAGCGGAGGAAGAAGTACTACAAGATGTACTGTCCCTGCGCTGACAAGCACTTCAAGACCGTTAAACTCACACCCTCTGGGGCAAACTACCTCAAGGACCTTCTCGGGCAGTTGCGACGAGCCACGTGCTGGGAGGAGCAGGAGCTGTGACCGTACACCACCTTGTCGCCGATCTGGAGTTCGACGCCCGGAACGCGCCCGAGAGCGATGACGCCTTCGACGCCTTCGACGCCTTCGTCGACCGACTCATCGACGAACTCGACAACCTCCAGGAGTGCGACCCCGGCATCGTCGACCCGGACGTGGCCGGGAGCCTGGCGAAACGGACGGTCTCCGTCACCATGGGGGTCGACGCGGGAAGCCTGGAGGACGCCATGCGGCTCTTCTCAGCCAACGTCCGGGCGGCGCTCCACGCGGCGGAGTGCGACACCTCCACTTGGCCGCGTTTCGTGCCGACGGAGAAGAGCCCCAACGTCACCCACCTCGACAGCGCAACGAACTGACCCGCGGGTACGGGAAGACATCGTTCTCTGATCTGGAGGCCGGGCACGCGGCTGCCCGGCCTCAGGCGATCGAAGCACCAGGCCCGTTCTCACCTGCCGAGCCTCGTATCCGCCCGGGCCAGGATGCGTGAGATCTCGGAGGCCGCTTCCCGGGTATTTGGGTGTCCCTCGTTCACCATGGCCAACAACTCCGCTTGTCGACGCGCGATATCGGGGTGTCTCTCGACCTCGATGAACTGGTCCCACGAACGACAGAACAGCCACAGGGGACCGAGGCTCTGATTGGTCTGAGCCTTGGTGCTGGCCTCGACGAGTCTGCGGTCGAACTCCTTCAGCCGCGAGGGGGCGAGTCGCACCAACGCCGCACGCAGGGCGGCCGGGTTCGCGTCCGGCCGTGGGATGAGAGGCACCTCGGTAGCCTCGGCCACAGGTGGTCCCGGGATCTCAGATGATCGGGGGGCGGCCGGCGAGGGTCATGCGCCAGGCGGTGGACCAGCGGATGGGGCTGCGCCGGCCGGCGTCCTCGCGCCACCCCTCGCGGAAGCCCCCGAACCAGGAGCGCAGCGCGGAGCGGTCGCGCTCGCGCAGGACGGTCAGCCCCACCCAGGTGCCCAGGTAGGCCAGGGCCAGCGGCCACGGCAGGTTGCGGCGGGCCAGCCAGACCCGGTTGCGGGCGTTGAGCCGGTAGAAGTTCTCGTGCCGGGTGGGCGGGACCGCCGGGTGGTACATCACCGCCTGGGCGTCGTACTCGATCGTGTACCCGGCGTCCATGATCCGCCAGGCGAGGTCGGTCTCCTCGTGGGCGTAGAAGAACTCGCCCGGCAGGCCGCCGCCCTCGTCGAAGGCGCTGCGGCGGATGGCGCACGCCCCGCCCAGGAAGGTGGTGACCCGGCTCGACACCCGGGAGTCTCCCACCCGCAGCCGGGGCACGTGGCGGCGCTGGTCGGGACCGCCGTCGGGGTCGGCGATCCGGAAGGACAGGGCGCCCAGGGACGGGTCGGCGGCGAAGCGGTCCCGCACGTGGGCGGCCAGGTCGTGGGACCGGTACCAGCCGTCGTCGTCGAGGAACAGCACGATGTCGCCCCTGGTGGCCCGGACGCCGTGGTTGCGCCCCTCGGGGATGCCCACGTTCTCCGCCAGGCGCACCGTGGTGACGCCCTCGGGCAGCGTGGGCAGGTCCGCGCCGTTGCCGACCACGACCACCTCGACGTCCGTCCCCTCCTGCTCGAACACGCTGGTGATCGCCCGGCGCAGTTCGGCGGGGCGGTTGCCCATGGTCAGCAGGACACAGGACAGCGTGGGCTGGGTGGGACCGGACACCTCGCGGCGGCTCCGTTCGGCTCGGGGTGCTCGGGGTTCGCTCGCCGCGGGCGCGCCGGAGACCGGTGAGGACGGAATCAGGGATGTGGCCAAGGCTCGCGACCGTTCAGTGGACGACAGACAACGGAGAGGTTGACTCTAGCCAACGCTCACACGAACAGACTAATGAGAAGATAAGCCAAATGTGTACGGAGCCGTGTGACGGGTAGGACACACGGCTCCGCAGGTGACGAGATTGTCACTTTCGCGCTATTCGAGCCTGCGCGAGGCGACCACGCTCACGAAGTGCGCGGCGCTCATCACCACGCCCACGGCGGCGCACGCGGCCACCAGGACCCGGGTGGCCGCCAGGTCCCCCAGGAAGGCGTCCGCCACGGCCGCCACCACGACGAGCAGCGACAGTTCGACCGCCTGGATGAGCCGGTGCACCTTGAGCGCGGAGGCCAGGCGCCGGGCCAGGCTCAGGCCCGACGAACGCGGGCGCATCGCCTCGGCCGTGACCTCGGCGGGCAGCCCGGCCTTGGCCCGGGCCACCACCACGTTGTCGGTCTCCGCCTTGATGAGGACGACGCCGAGCGCCGCGGCCATCCCCAGGACGACCCAGCCGCCCGCCGACCACTCGCCCTGGGCGCGCACGCCCAGGCCGACGAGCAGGGCCACCTCGGAGACGTAGTGGCCGATCCGGTCCAGGTAGATCCCGGCCACGCTGGTGCGGCCCGTGTAGCGGGCCACCTCGCCGTCGGAGCAGTCCAGCAGCAGGTAGAGCTGGACCAGCAGCGCGGCGAGGACGGCCGACCACAGCCCGCCGAAGGCCACGACCGCTCCTGCCAGCACGCCGCAGGCCATCATCAGGTAGGTGATCGGGTTCGGGGGGACGCCGAGGCGGACGAAGAGCGTGCTCAGGTACGGCGAGAGGTCCCGCATGTAGTACCGGCCGGCCCAGTGCTCCTCGTTGACGCGCTCCTTGATTCCGGGGGGTTGGCCACCGGACCGGACGTCAGCGACCGATGGTTTCGACATAGTCAGCGACACTCCGCGCGATCTCGTCCTCGGTGAGGCCCAGGTGTTCCAGGATGGTGAACCGGCCGGGCCGGGTGCCCGGTGCGTGGGCGACGGCCCGGGCGAAGTCCTCGTCACTGAGCCCCGCGTCGGAAGGCAGGGTCGGCAGCCCGTGGCGCACGAGGCAGGCGCGGATCTCCTCCAGCCGTGGCTCCGGCCACCCCTCGCGGCGCGTGCGCAGGAAGGACGCGTACAGCGCACCCAGCCCGGCGAGCTCGCCGTGGTTGCCGACCCCGGGGTAGAGCTGGGTGACGGCGTGCAGGATCTCGTGGCAGGCCCCGCTCGCCGGACGGCTGGACCCGGCCACCGACATCGCCATGCCCGAGAGCACCAGCCCCTCGGCGAGCACGCCGAGGAAGGCGTCGGACTCGATGGAGTCGGGCCGGTGCAGGACCGCCTCGGCCGCGACCCGGGCGAACGTGACGGCCATGCCGTCGACCGGCTCCCCCTTGAGGCGGCCCGCCAGGTGCCAGTCCTCGATGGCGGAGATGTTGCTGACCACGTCGCCGACACCGGAGCGCACCAGGCGCTCGGGGGCGGCCCGGACGTAGTCGAGGTCGATCACCACGGCGATGGGCATCGTCACCCCGATGGAGGGCTTGCCGCCCTCGTGCTCCAGGGAGCTGACCGGGGAGGCGATGCCGTCGTGGGCCAGGTTGGTGGCCACGGCCACCATGGGGATGCCCGCCATGGTGGCGGCGTACTTGGTGACGTCGATGGTCTTGCCGCCGCCGATCCCGGCGACCGCCTCGTAGGCACCCGCGCGCAGCTTCGTGCCCAGCTCGGTGGCGGCGTCGACGGTGCCGTCGTCGACCTGGAAGACCTCGCTGTGCGGCAGGTCCAGGTCGGCGACGATACTGGCGCCCTGCCCGGGGCCGACCGCGACGGCGATCCGCCCCTCGGTGGCGATGCGCCGGTCGGCGAGCACGTCCCCGAGGGAGGCGACGGCGCCGCGGCGCACGTCGATGGCCAGGGGGGAGGCGAGCATTCTCGCTAGTAGCGGCATGCGATCTCCCTGGCCTTGGCAAGGTCGTCGTGGTTGTCGACCTCGACCCAGTCGACCCGTCCGATGGGGGCCACGGCGACCTTCTCCCCGCGGCGGACGAGTTCCTGGTAGCCGTCCTCGTAGTAGAGCTGCGGGTCGCGCTCCCAGGTGGCCTTGAGGGCGTCGGCGAGCCGGGCGTCGAGCGAGCCCTCGATGAGGGTGGCGCCGATGTACTCCCCGGCGGCGGTAGCCGGGTCCATGAGCTTGGTGATGGTGCGCACGTGTCCCCCCTCGTCGAGGGTTACCTTCATCTCCTCTTCGGCGAGAGTTTTCACATCGTCCACCGCGAGGAGCAGCTCCGGGCCCCTGGCTCCCAGTAGCGTGTTCTCGACACTCACGGGGTGCACCGTGTCGCCGTTGACGAGGAGGACACCCTCGGAGAAGAACTCGCGTGCGGTCCACAGGGAGTAGGCGTTGTTCCACTCCTCGGCCTTGTCGTTGTAGCTGAGGGTGATCCTGACGCCGTGGCGCTCCTCCAGGGCCTCCTTGCGCTCCTCGACGGCGCGGGCCTGGTAGCCGACCACGACGACGACGTCGGTCAGCCCGGCGGCGGCGAGGTTGCCCAGGGAGATGTCCATGATGGTCGTCTCACCGTCCACCGGTACCAGGGCCTTGGGCAGGGTGTCGGTGTAGGGGCGCAGACGCCGTCCGGCTCCTGCGGCGAGAACCATTCCGAGCATGAGGGCGTGTTCCTCCTTCATCGGGGAGGCGCCTCACGCCTCCCCGTTCGTTCCGGCGGCCGGTCGGCCACCGTCTGTGTGCCCGTGCGGGGGTGCTGCGGGCTCCTCCGGGCCGTCGCCGTCCCCGGGGCAGGGCGGGGCGACGGTCGTGCACACCTCGGTCACGGGCGTGGTGCTCCAGGAGCGCACGGCTTCGCGCACCAGGAGCACCGCCAGGTACGAGGCGAGCACACCGTAGGCGGGAGTGAGCGCGCCGAACGCTCCGCCGACGGCGAGGACGAGCATGCGGCCGTCCCAGCCCAGCGCCGCCCGGCGCACCCATGCGGGCCGCGCGACACCGACCGCGGGACGGCAGACGCCGTCGCGGTGGTGGCAGGCGACCACCACCAAGAGTACGAACACCAGCGGACCCGGCACACCGGACGCCAGTCCCAGGACCACCAGGTACCCGTACTCCGTGGCGCGCAGGACCAGCGGCACGAGCCGGTCGAAGCGCCCGTCGTGGGGGTGTCCCGATGAGGGACCGGAGAGCAGCAGCGCGGCGGCCGGTGCGAACAGGGTAATGCCTGCCAGCTCCCCTCTGACCGCGGCCAGGAGCGTACCCACCACGAGCAGGCCGGTGAGCGCGGGGAGCAGGGGCGTCACGGCGCCGGGGGCCGCCCGTCCGAGCAGGGTGCAGAGGTGGCCGTCGTCACGCAGGACGCGCAGGTCGGGGATGCTGGCCCGCAGGCGCTCTCGGGGCGGGTTCACCCGGCGTCCCCGGTGGTCGGGTCGATGAGCTCACAGGTCACCGCGAGGGCGCACCCGACGGTCAGGGTGAGCAGCGCGGCGCGTGCGTCCCAGAACGTGGCGGTCACCGCGATCACCAGGAAGCGGGTGGACTGGGTGAAGGCCAGCAGGCGGCGCAGGACGGCCGGGGGCGCGCTCCCCGGCACGGCCGGACGCGGCTTCCGGGCGGGGGGCTCGGGTGCCGGGCCGCTCCGGGGAGCGGTGCCGCTGCCGCCACCGGTGCCGAAGAGCCGTCCGGTGATCGCCGGGTCGCTCTCCTTGGGCCCCTGGGGCGGCGCGGGCAGGAGGTCCTTCAGCAGGCCGCCGGAGGGCCGCTGCGCGCCCGTGGCGGCCTCGTTGAACCCGGGGGCCGGCGCGGCGGCGGGCGGGGCCGACCGGGACACCAGGAACGAGTCGCGCAGGGCGAGGGCGATGAGTGCTCCGGCCGCCCAGGCCCAGGCGCCCTCGATCCCGGCCGCGACCGCGCCGAAGGCGAGCCCGGCGTAGACGACGTACTCGCGCAGTTGGGCGAGCATCGCCGCGAGCCACATGGTGAGCGCGTCCCGCCGGTCGGCGCGCATACGCGACCGGACGGCGTCGCAGAACAGGACGGCCGCCAGGAACAGGGCGCCGACGACGGCGCCCACGGCGTCGCCCCGGGAGAACCAGACGGCCGCGGCGACGGCCACCAGCACGCTCACACGGCTCGCCCCGGCCCGTGTGACGCCTCTGCGTTCCAACATCCGCGCGGTCGACCGCGCCACCGTGCCCTCGGCCATGACGTGCCCTCTCCTGCGTACTGAGGGACACCGTTTCTCACTATGGGCAGCCAATCAACCACTGACACGCTCATAGCGCCCGGTACGGGCATACGCGGACGAGGTTCGTCCTGGGGCGGACGTGAGCGCTCGGTTTCGCGGTGGGGCGAACCTCGACACCTACCGCCCGCGGCCCCGGACGCCAGGCCCCATCGGCGGTCTAGGAGCTGTTCTTTGAACGCAGTGCCGCACCGCAGGGGGGTGGCTCGGGCTCCCACGGGGCTGGCGGAGGTCCCGAAGGCGGGTTCGCGAGGAACGAGTGAACACGCCGTAGGGGCCGAAGGTTCCCGTGTTCGTAGGAGCCCGAGCACGAACAGAAGAAGCAACCGCGCCGCCAGGCGTCCGTTGAGGGTGGTGGCGGGCGACGGGCGGGCGGAGGTTCAAAAAAACACAGTCTAGGCGGCCTGGCCGCCGTCGCCCTGCTCCTTCTCCTGCTCGGCCTGCTTCCTGGCCTCCTCGCGCTTCTTCTTCTCCTCGGCGCGCTTCTTGCGCGCGGCGATCTCGGCCTTGGTGTCGGCGTTGTAGGCCTCCAGCGCGGCCTCGATGTCGGTGTCCAGCGCCAGTTCGCCGCCCCGGATGTACAGGCCGCGGTTGCAGAACCTGCGCAGGTCCCCCTCGTTGTGGGAGACCAGGACCATCGTGCGCTGGTTGGCCAGCATGCGCTCGATCGCCTCGTAGCACTTGCGTTTGAACGCCTTGTCGCCGACGGCCAGCACCTCGTCGACCAGCATGACGGGGTGTTCGAGCTGGGAGATCAGCGCGAAGCCGAGCCGGACCTTCATGCCGCTGGAGTAGTGCCGCACCGGGGAGTCGATGAACTTGGCCTCGATCTCGGCGAATTCGACGATCTCGTCGAAGCGCGCGTCGATCTCCTTCTCGCTCATCCCGTGCAGCGAGCCGACCAGGTACACGTTCTCTCGGCCGGTGAGGTTGTCGTTGAACCCGGCCCGCAGCTCCAGGAGCGGGGCGACCTTGCCGCGCACGTGCACCTCGCCCTCGTCGGGGATGAGCACCCCGGCGATGAGCTTGAGCAGCGTGGACTTGCCGGTGCCGTTCTTGCCGACGATGCCGACGCAGTCGCCGCGGGCGACCTCGAAGGAGACGTCGCGCAGCGGCCAGAAGTCGTTGCCCTGGGCGTTGGGGTCGCGCTTGCTGCCGTGGATGAACATCTCGCGCAGGCTGCGCTTGCGGCGCCGGTTCACGGCGAACTTGACACCGAGGCCCTTGGCCTCGATGACCGGACCGCCGTCGGCGGTGCCGTAGCTGGTCTGCGCCATCACAACTCCTTCAGGACGGACATCTCCAGGCGGCGGAACGTCCAGTATCCGATGACGAGCATGAGGAGCGAACCGACCACCGCTGAGGTCAACGCCAGGGTGGTGGGCACGAGTTCCTCGAACCCAGCGAACCACACCGCGCGGTGCATCTGGAAGATGCCCAGGAGGGGGTTGAGCTGGAAGACCGTCTCCGCCCACGCCGGGACGGAGTTGTCCTCGCCCAGGACCATGGAGGCGGGGAAGAGGATCGCCGAGCCGTAGAACAGCAGTCGCGTGAGGATGCGCGTCAGGCGTTCGACGTCGCGCAGCAGCACGTTGACCGAGGACAGCAGCAGGGTGACGCCCAGACCGAAGGCGAACGTGAGCACGACCGCCAGCGGCAGCCAGAGCAGCAGTCCCTCCACCGAGGGGCGACCGCCCAGCACGATGACGAAGAGCACCAGGATCGGCCAGGTGAGCAGGTACTCGACGAACTTGGTGCCCACGGACGCCAGGGGGAAGATCTCGCGGGGCACCTTCATGGTGGTGATCAGCTTGGAGTGCGTGATCATCGTCCGGGGGGCCTCGCCGAGGATCTGGCTGAAGGTGGTCCACGGCAGGATGCCCGCGACCAGAAACAGCAGGAAGCCGCCCGTCTCCGCCGCGCCCTCGGGCATGCCGCGGCTCGCGTTCAGGACGATCCCGAAGACGAAGAAGTAGACCAGGGTCATGGCCATGGGTTCCAGCATCGTCCAGGCGTAGCCCAGAACCGACTGCTGGTACTTGACCTTCAGGTCGCGCCGGACCAGGAGGCCGACGACCTTCCGGTGCTCCCAGACGGCCAGCGTCCGTGACGCCACCGCCACCTCCAAGGGTTGTCTCTCACGTCCGGGCGGCTCTCGGCCCGGGACGGGCGTGTAGGTACTCGCCTGCGCGTACCGGACCGGCGGGCCAGGCCCCGGGACCCAGCGCCTGGGGGATGTCGCGGGCCGCGCCCCTCCGGTCCCGGGTGGACCGGGTTCCGGATCGGACGCGCCACAACAGGCGTCCACAGATTACCGCCGTGACGGATCGGCCGAACCCACCCATCCGGGGACAGGCGCCGCGGACCGCGCCAGGGCCCCGGCCACCGGTCCGCTAGGGTCGGCGCATGGCTCCCCAGATCCCGCGCGTGATCGCCGCGGTCCTCGCCGGAGGGGTGGGATCGCGCATGGGCGCGGCCACCCCCAAGCAACTGCTTCCCCTCGCGGGGCAGCCGATCATCGCCCACTCCGTCGCCGCCTTCGAGGACTGTCCCGACGTGGACGACATCGTCGTGCTCATGGTCGCCGAGCACGTGGGGCGGGTGGAGGACATCGTCGCCGACGCCGGGTTCACCAAGGTCCGCGCGGTCCTTCCCGGCGGGGCGACGCGGACCGAGACCTCGCGCGCCGCGCTGGACGCGATGGAGGGGGCGGCCGGAACCGACCTGGCCCTGCTGCACGACGCCGCGCGCCCCCTGCTGCGGCCGGCCACGGTCTCGGCGTGCGTGGCGGCCCTGGGGACGGCGGGCGCGGTCGGGGTGGCCGTGCCCAGCACCGACACGACGGTGCGTGTGGCACCCGGCCGTACCGGCGGTGAGGTGATCGCCGACGTTCCGCCGCGCTCGGAACTGCGGCGCATGCAGACCCCGCAGGGCTTCCGGCTGGACGTGGTCCGCCGCGCCTACGCCCTGGCGGCGGCCGACCCGGGCCTGGTCGCCACCGACGACTGCGGTGTGGTGCTGCGGTACCTGCCCGGTGAGGAGGTCCGGATCGTCGGGGGCGACGAGGCCAACATCAAGGTCACCAACCCGGGCGACGTGGAGGTCGCGGAGGCGCTGCTGCGGCGGGCGCGGGCCGGGGAGGCCCGGTGAGCCCGGTGTTCGCCCCGACCGAGGTGATCGGCCACCGGGGGGCGGGGCGCGGCGTGGTCGGCGGCGCTGTGGAGAACTCGGTCCGCTCCTACGCTGCGGCTGCCGAGGCGGGGGCGGACTGGGTGGAGATCGACGTGCGCCGCACGGCCGACGACGCCCTGGTGCTCTATCACGACGCCTGGCTGGCGGACGGCCGAGCGGTGGTGGACCTGACCGCCGGGGAGTGCGCGCGGGCCGGGATCACCGGCCTGGACGAGGGCCTGGCGGCGCTGCCGGAGGGGGTGGGCCTGGACGTGGACGTCAAGTCGGTGGTGGAGGACGCCGTGGACGCCCCGGCACGGCGGACCGTCTCGCTGCTGCTCCCCTACCTGCGCCGGGAGGCCCGGCGCCGCCGGGTGCTGGTCTGCTCGTTCGATCCGGGTGTCCTGCTGGCCGTGGCGGAGGGGGCTCCGGGGGTCCCGACGGCGTGGATGCCCTACGTGCGCACCCCCGCCGACCACGCGGTGCCGGGCGCGGTCGGGCTGGGCTGCCCGGTCGTGGCGATCGACGCGCGCGCCTTCGGACTGGGCGGTGAACGGCCGCGGCCGGGGCGGCGTCCGGTGTCCTACGCCGTGGACCTGGCGCACCGCGCCGGCCTGGAGGTGGTGTCGTGGTGTCCGGACCCGGCGGAGGCCGCGCTGCTGGCCGGTGCGGGCGTGGACGCGGTGGTGGTGGACGACGTGCCCGGCACGGTGGCTGCGCTGGGGGCGGTGCGGCCCGGCGGGTGAGCGCTCAGGTGCGGACGGCGGCGGTGCGCGAGTCCGCGCCGAGGCCGGGCGGGCTGGTGAGGAAGCCGACCCCCCAGGACATGTGCATGGTCGCCAGGGCGAGGGGGACCATCGGCCAGGACGCGGCGGACAGGCCCCGGGACAGCGGGACCGACGCCGCGGTGATCAGGGCCAGGTAGGCGGCGGGTACCAGGAACAGCGGCCAGAGGAAGAGCCCTCCGAGCAGGCCGGCGGCGATCCCGGCCACGGCGAGCGGCGGGGCCAGGTAGCGCAGGTTGATCGTGCCCTTGTGCTGGCGGGCGACCACGCGCCGCCAGCGGCCGTAGTGGAAGTACTGCTTGGCCAGCAGGCGCACGTTGCGGCGCGGCCGGTAGGACACCCGCATGCGGGGCTGGAACCACACGGTCCCGCCGGTGGTGCGGATGCGGTGGTTCATCTCCCAGTCCTGGGCGCGCAGGAACGCCTCGTCGTAGCCGTCGACGCGTTCGAGGGCCGAGCGGCGGAAGACGCCCAGGTAGACGGTGTCGACCGGGCCGCCCTCGCCTCCGGTGTGGAAACGCGCGTTGCCCACGCCCACCTTGGAGGTCATGGCGGCGGCCACGGCCCTCTCCCAGGGGGTGGTGCCCTCGGCGGCCATGATCCCGCCGACGTTGTCGGCGCCCGTCTCCTCCAGGGTCTCCACGGCCACGCGCAGGTAGTCGGAGGGCATCATGGCGTGCCCGTCGATGCGGGCGACGATGCCGTGGCGGGAGGCGGCGATGGCGGCGTTGAGGCCGGCCGGGGTCCTGCCGGTGGGGTTGTCCACGACCGTGACGCGGGGGTCGGCGGCGGCGATCCCGTCGGCGACCTCGCGGGTGCGGTCGGTGGAGGGCCCCACGGCGAGCACGGCCTCCAGTGCGCCGGGGTAGTCCTGGGACAGGACGTGGTCCACCGCGGCGGCGAGGTGGCGCTCTTCGTTGAGGACGGGCATGACGACGGAGACCGGCGGCCAGGACACGGATACTTCCCCAGGTCGATACGGGTCGCTGATGCGTGGGACGCGGGTCAACGGTACTGCACGGCGGCCTCCGTTCCGGCCCGGTGGAAGGCCGCTGGGCCGAAACGGGGCAGGGCCTCAGCCGTTCTTGACGGGAAGGGCGTCGGAGTCCTCGTACGCGCCGGCGAGGATCACGATGAAGTCGATCAGCGCCCAGAGGCCGAGGCCGCCGAAGGTGATGAGCATCAGGATGCCGGTGCCGGTCTTGCCGGTGTAGAAGCGGTGGACGCCGAGGAAGAAGCTGAGGAGGACGGTGGCGAGCCAGTTCTTGCTGGAGGCGGCCTCACCGGACGGCGCGGTCATCGTGCACTCCGAAGGTGTCGGGGGGAGTCGAGGGAGGCGGTACTCGCCGGAGCCAGGGGAGGCTCCTGCCCGTTCTGTACTGGGAGTAGGGCATACATCCGCCCATTGCCAGGTCACATTGGTTATTGAGGGGAATATCCCACTCGCGTAGAGCGAGAATCACGCGGATCCGTCGCCCCTCCCGGAGCCGCCCCGAGCGGGCGACACGCCGAGAGTGCCCGTCCGGCCACTCTGAGCACATCAGGTGACAACCTAGGAGTAAAGGGATTCCGGCTCCGAAGGGGCCGGAAGGACACGCCCGACACACTGATGACGGACACCGCTGCACGGGTGGGACGGGGACGCCGATGAGTGACGGCAACACGGAAGGGCCGGGACCCGCGGACGAGTTCCGCCGCATGCGATCCCAGCCGCTCCCGCCCGCACCCCAACGCTCGGGCCGCTCGGGCCGGGTCACCGTGCCCCCGGCCGCCGTGCGCCGCCACCGCACCGCCCTGCTGGTGGTGGGCGCCCTGTCGGCGCTGGTCCTGGTCGCCTCCGGCACCTCCTGGGCGGTCACGGGGTGGATGTCGGGAACGCTCAACCGCTTCGACGTGTTCGGGACGCTCTCCGAGGACGGCCGCCCCGAGGAGTCCGGCGGCCTCACCTTCCTGGTCATCGGCTCCGACTCCCGCGGGGAGATGAGCCGCGAGGACCGGCACGCGCTGAGTGTGGGCTCCACCCCCGGCCGCAGGTCCGACGTCATCATGCTGGTGCGGGTCGACGCCGAGAACGACCGCGTCGCCGTGGTCGGCGTCCCCCGCGACCTGTGGGTCGAGATCCCCGGCGAGGGGCCGGACAAGATCAACGCCGCATACGCCCACGGCGGTCCGACCATGTCGGTCCGGACCGTGGAGGCCCTCACCGACGTGCGGATCGACCACTACGTCGAGGTGGACTTCGACGGGTTCGTGGACGTGGTGGACGCCCTCGGCGGGATCGAGGTGTGCCTTCCCGAGGCCATCGACGACCCCAAGGCCCGGCTGGACATGGCGGCCGGCACGCACGGGGTGGACGGGACCGAGGCCCTGGCGTTCGCCCGGACCCGCGCCACGGAGCGCGGCGACCTGGACCGCATCGACCGCCAGCAGCAGGTGCTCTCGGCGATGCTCGACAGGGCGGTGAGCACCCGGACGCTCTCCGACCCCTCCCTGATGACCGAGTTCCTGCGCAGCGCGCTGTCGTCGGTGACCGTGGACGAGGGGCTGGACACGGACACCATCAACCGGCTCGGCTACCACCTGCGCGACCTGGAGCTGTCGGAGGTCTCCTTCACCCAGGTGCCCATCGCCGACATGGACCACCGGACCCCGCGCGGGGAGTCCGCGCTGCTGTGGGACGAGCCCGCCGCGCGGGAGCTGTTCGACCGCTTCCGGGAGAACCGCCCCATCGACGGCTCCGCACCGGTCCGGGACGGGCGGCCCGACCCGGCTGACATCCGGGTCCGGGTGTTCAACGGGACCGCGGGATCCGGGCTGGCCTCGCGCACGGAGCGCGAGCTCGCCGCTGCCGGGTTCCAGATCAGCGCCCCCGCCGCGAACTGGGGGCGCCGGGACGTGTCCCTCACCCAGGTCCGCCATGCGCCCGGGAACGGGGAAGCCGCGGCCTACGTCTCAGGGATGTTCCCCGGTTCCGAGACGGTGGAGGAGCCTACGCTGGACGGTGGACTCCACATCGTGATCGGGTTCGACTTCACGGCACTGCACGTTCCGGAGGACACCGGACGCGAGCCCGCCGGGAACGCGTCCGCCACCGACGGCGCCTCGACCGTCAGGACCGCCCAAGACAAGGTCTGCGGCTGAACCCGAGCGAAGGAAGGTGGCTCCCGTGCTCCGCCATCTGGTCGGTCTGCTCACCGGTATCGCCCTGGCCCCGCCGCTGTGGGCCGCCCTCGCCTGGGGGACGGACCTGTTCCCCCGACTCGCCGGGGGCGAGGTGACCGCGGCGACGGTGTCGGCGGCGATCGTACTGGCACTGGCGGGGGCCGTCGGCGCCTACCTGGCGGCGGGAGGGGCCTCACCGCTGTGCGCCGCCGCGGCGGGGCTGCTCCTGACCGCGCTGGGCCTGTGGCCGGTGCTGTCGCCGCAGACGGTGGGCACCGCCCTGGGCTGGCTGGACCCGGAAGGCTTCCTGTACCCCGCTGGCCCCGGGCTCGCACCAGCTCTGGCCGCGGGGGTCCTCCTGCTCGGTTCGGCGATGACGCCCACCCGGTGGCGGGGCCGGCGCGCCGTCGCGGAAACGCCCCCCGCCGCCGACGGCACCGCCCCCGGCGGGGACCGCCTCCGCGACGGCGGCCCCCGCCCCACGCGCCCGCTCCCGGCCGAGCCCGCCGGCGAGCGGTTCTCCGACACCCCTCCCCTGCCGACGCACGGTTCCGGCTCCGGCGACCCGGACAAGACCACGACGCCCTTCCGCAGGCAGGGCGGGGACCCCGCCTCGCGGCACCCACTGGACGTCGCCCCCGAGCAGTTCCGCTCCTTCGACGACCGGAGCTGAGCGGGTCCCCCGGTGCTCGGCGTCCGGAACCGCGGGTAGCCTGTGCGCCTGACTGTTCACGCCCTGTTCGCCCTCGTGCCGCACCATGGCGCGTAGGGTGATGGCTCTTGGGATGTTCGCCCCGGGCTCTCCTATGTCCGTTTTCAAACCGAAAACAGGATGCTGACCGCTTCAAGTGGGCACAACGAGTACACAGGCGCGAACGGCACGTTCAGGAAGGGGCTCCATAAGTGGCGGAACGAATGCGCGTCTCGGTCATCGGCACCGGATATCTGGGGGCCACGACAGCGGCCTGCCTGGCCGAACTGGGCTTCGAGGTTCTCGGGCTCGACGTCGACGAGGCCAAGATCGAACTGCTGCGCTCCGGTAGCGTTCCCTTCTACGAGCCGGGGCTGGAGGAACTCCTCACCCGCAGCCTCGACGCCGGCCGGCTGAACTTCACCACCTCCTTCCCCGAGGCCGCCGAGTTCGCCGACGTCCACCTCATCTGCGTGGGCACCCCCCAGCGCGACGACTCCGGCGCCGCCGACCTGCGCTACGTCAACTCCGCCGTGGACCTGCTGGCCCCCCACCTGACCCGCCCCGCCGTGGTCGTCGGCCGCTCCACCGTGCCGGTGGGCACCGCCGCGACCCTGGCCGCGCGCCTGCGCGCACTGGCCCCGGCGGGTGAGGAGGCCGAGCTGGGCTGGAGCCCGGAGTTCCTCCGCGAGGGCTTCGGGGTGGAGGACACCCTCAACCCCAACCGGATCGTGCTCGGCACCGACTCCCGCAGGGTCGAGAAGGTCGTCCGCGAGCTGTGGCAGAAGCAGATCGACGAGGGGGTGCCCTTCCTGGTCACCGACCTCCAGACCGCCGAGCTGGTCAAGGTGTCGGCCAACGCCTTCCTGGCCACGAAGATCTCGTTCATCAACGCGATGGCCGAGGTGTCGGAGGCCGCCGGGGCCGACGTCATCCAGCTCGCCGAGGCGCTGTCCCACGACGACCGCATCGGTGGCAAGTTCCTCGGCCCCGGGCTGGGCTTCGGCGGCGGCTGCCTGCCCAAGGACATCCGGGCGTTCATGGCGCGCGCCGACGAACTCGGGGTGGAGCCCGCCCTGTCCTTCCTGCGCGAGGTGGACGCGATCAACCAGCGCCGCCGCGCCCGCACGATCGACATCGCGCGCGAGCTGATCGGCGGGGACTTCTCCGGCACCTCGGTCGCCGTGCTGGGCGCCGCGTTCAAGCCCAACTCCGACGACATCCGGGACTCCCCGGCCCTGGACGTGGCCGCCACCGTGGCCTCCCTCGGGGCACGGGTGACGGTGTACGACCCCCGGGCCATGGACCGGGCACGCGAGGCCTACCCGCAGTTGGGCTACGCCCCCACCATGACGGACGCCGTGCGCGGCGCGGACGTGGTCCTGCTGCTCACCGAATGGGCGGAGTTCCGGGAGGCCCACCCCGACGAGATCGGTGAGGCGGTGGCCCACAAGCGCATCGTCGACGGTCGCAACGCGCTCGACCCGACGTTCTGGCGGGCCTCCGGCTGGACCTACCGGGCGCTCGGACGCCAGTAGCCGTACCCAGGCATCGAAGGGAGCTCCCCGCGGGGGGCTCCCTTCGTGTTTCCCCTCCCGTCCGTGCGTTGCCCGGCGGTCGGCCCGCGATCGTGATTCACTGCTCTGCGCACTCAAGTGAACACACTCGGCCATCGCCGGGTGTCCGAGTACCGAACGGAGTCCGATGCCGAGGACCACGCCGCTGGTCGGCACCGCCCTGGCCCTGGCCCTGGCCGCCGCACCCGCCCACGCCACAGCCTCCGTGGAACAGCCTCCGACGGCCTCCGCGCTGGACGGCTGCCCCGCGCGCTACGAGCCGCCGACCGCCGACGAACTGGAGAGGTACCTGTGCGGCGACCCGCGGCTGGGGCCGGCGTCGCTGCCCTCGGAGGGGCCGGTCGCCGCGCTGGTGGAGGGGTATGAGCGCTTCGGCGGGCTGACCCCCGCCGCGTTTCTGGACCGGTGGTACCTGGAGGACCAGGTGGACCCGGCGACCGGCGATACGTTCGACGGGTGGGACTACCCGGAGCACAACGGCTTCGCTGTGCAGGACGGGGAACCCGTCAGCGGGCTCCGCGTCCTCGGCTCCGGGGAGCTGCTGGACCGCTTCGGCTCCCCCCGTGGCACGTTCCTCGCCCCGGCGGGTGCCCCCTACGCCGAGCGGGCCCTGCCGCCCGACTCGCTGAACACCTACCCGGGCGGCACCGAGCACAACTACCACTGCTACGCGGTGCTCGAAGACCTGACCGCGCTGGTCGGGCCGATCACCCCGCACTTCGGGCAGCCCGGAGGCGGGGAACAGCTCCTCGTCCCCGCGGAGGGGGTTCCCGAGGCGGACGGGGACGGCTTCGTGCGGGTGGTCCGGCTCCTGGAGCTCGGCTACCTGGGCGAGCAGCCCGCCGAGGCCTGCGTGGACGGCGCGGACGACCGAGCCGTCCCGGCCTGAACCGCGCCGCCCCACCGCCGACGTGCCGCCCGAGGGCGGCGCGTCAGCGGCCCAGGCCGAACCCGGCCGGCCGGCCGTCCTCGGCGACCTCGCGGCGCAGCCGCTCGCCCTTGGCGTGGGCCTGGGCCATGAGCTCCTCCTGGAACCGCGCCATCCGCTCGGTCAGCTCCGGGTCGCCCGCCGCCAGCATCCGTACCGCCAGCAGACCGGCGTTGCGGGCCGCGCCCACGGCCACGGTGGCGACCGGCACCCCTGCCGGCATCTGCACGATCGAGAGCAGTGAGTCCATACCGTCCAGGTACTTGAGCGGCACCGGGACCCCCACCACCGGCAGGGTCGTCACCGACGCCAGCATCCCCGGCAGGTGGGCGGCGCCGCCCGCACCGGCGATGATCGCCTTGAGGCCCCGTCCTGCGGCCTCGGAGCCGTATCGGATCATCTCGTGCGGCATCCGGTGCGCGGAGACCACGTCGGCCTCGAAGGGCACGTCGAACTCACGGAGGGCCTCGGCGGCCTCGCGCATCACCGGCCAGTCGGAGTCCGAGCCCATCACGATCCCCACGGCGGGGCCACCGCCGTTTGCGCTGTCGGTCACTGGTCGTCTCCTCGCAGGTAGTCGGCGGCGTCCCGGGCCCGCGCCAGCAGGTCCCGGTGGTCGTCGCCCGTCACGGTGACGTGCCCGATCTTGCGCCCCGGCCGCACGTCCTTGCCGTACATGTGCACCTTCACCCCGGGGTCCTTGGCCATGACGTGCAGGTAGCGGCCGTAGACGTCGGGGTCCGCGCCGCCCAGCACGTTGGCCATCACGGTGTAGGGGGCGACGGTGCCCGGTGCGCCCAGGGGCAGGTTGGCCACGGCGCGCAGGTGCTGCTCGAACTGGGAGGTCACGGCACCGTCGATCGTCCAGTGCCCGGAGTTGTGGGGGCGCATCGCCAGTTCGTTGACGAGCACGCTCCCGGAGGTCTCGAACATCTCCACCGCCAGGACCCCGGTGACGTCCAAGGCGTGGGCGATCTCGATCGCGGTCTGCTGCGCCCTGGTCGCCTTCTCCTCGTCGAGTCCGTGCGCGGGGGCGATCACCTCGTGGCAGATGCCGTCGCGCTGCACGGTCTCCACCACCGGGTAGACCGCGACCTGCCCGTGCGGGGAGCGCGCCACCTGCACGGCGAGTTCGCGGCGGAAGCCGACCTTCTCCTCGGCCAGCAGCGGCACCCCCTCGGCGGTGGCGCGCGCGAGGACCCCGGCGGCCTCCTCGGGGCCGTCGGCGATCCACACGCCCTTGCCGTCGTAGCCGCCGCGCGCCGCCTTGAGCACGATCGGCCAGCCGTGCTCGTCGGCGAAGGCGTTCACGTGCTCGGGGGCGCTCACGGCCCGCCAGGCCGGGGAGGGGGCCCCCAGTTCGGCCATGCGGGTGCGCATGACGATTTTGTCCTGGGCGAAGCGGAGCGCACGGCGGCCGGGCCGCAGGAGGCCGCCCGCCTCCTCCACGGCGCGCAGGACGGGTTCGGGCACGTGTTCGTGGTCGAAGGTGACCACGTCGCAGGCCTTGGCGAAGGCCAGAACGTCCTCCAGCCCGCGGTCGTCCCCCAGGACGACGTCGCCGCACACGCGGGCGGCGCTGTCGCGGGGGTCGGCGGCCAGCACCGAGAAGTCGATTCCCAGGGCGATGCCCGCCTGGTGGGTCATCCGGGAGAGTTGTCCGCCTCCCACCATTCCCACGCGGGGGACGGTGCGGTTACGCTCGCTCACAATGCCTCAATGATCATCGATTCGTCGGGGGTGGAGACCCCTCCTGCCGGGGATCCGCGCTCCGGCCCCGGGCTAGAGTCTAGGGTGTGCCCGCTCCGCGTCCTCGCGAGGCGCACGCCGCGGACCGGCCGCGGGCCCGGTGCCCGCCCCGACCACCGCGACGGGAGACCCCAAGCGTGCGTGACTTCCTTCTCCGTCATCCGAGGATCGCCGGGCTCCTCCGGGAGCTGAGCCGGTTCGCCTCGGTGGGGGCGGTGGCCTACACCGTTCAACTGGGTGTGACCAACCTCCTGTGGGCGCTGGGCACGGACACGATGCTCGGCCAGGCGGTCGGCACACTGCTCTCGATCGCGGTGGCGTTCGTGGGCAACCGCTTCTGGACCTACCGCCACCGCGCGCGCACGGGTTACGGGCGCGAGACGGCGCTGTTCCTGGCGATGAACGCGGTGGGGATGCTCATCCAGCTCGGCTGCCAGGGGACGGCCGTCTACGTCCTGGAGCTGGAGGGCCCGTTGGCCTCCAACATCGCCGGGAACGTCGTGGGGGTCGGCCTGGGCACGCTGTTCCGGTTCTGGTCCTACCGGACGTGGGTGTTCCCGGAGACCGGTTCCGGTGCTCGGGGCGGCGCGGCGCAGGACGTGCGCGGCCAGGTCTCCGACCCGTCGGGGGTGGCCCCCGCCCCGGACCCGAACTCGTAGACGGCCCTGAACGGACCAGCTCGTAACGCCGGTTTACCGGCAAAAAATCCAACAGATCTGGTCTAATCTACTCATTTTAGGTAAAGTCCCATCACTGTTACGGCCGCGTCCACAACACCAACGCTTATGTGCGGTGCGACCCCAGGGTGACCTGCCCCCTCCCCATCCCCGACCGCGGGCACCCCTCGCCGACCCCCGAGGGCCCATCCCGCTCCTGAGGAGAAGGATGAGTATCGGCCAGTGGGCCGCCAGCTTCGCGACAGCCCTGCTGATCGCGGCCAGCCTCGCCGTCTACACCGCGTACCAGGGCGCGTTCGGCATCGAGACCGAGGCGATCGACCCCGAGTCCTGGGGCGACGGCGAACGCCCCGACCCGGTCGAGGGCATCCACAACTTCCTCCTGCTGGGCGTGGACACCGAGTCGGAGGGCGAGCGGCCCGACGTGCTGATCATCGTCAACATCGACGCGGACCGGGACGCGGTGACCATGGTCAACCTCCCCCGCGACCTGATCGTGGACATCCCCGCCTGCGAGGCCGACGACGAGCACCCCGGCTGGACCGGCGGCCTCCAGCAGATCAACCACGCGGCGACCTACGGCGGCATGGACTGCCTGGGCAACACGGTCGAGACGGCCACCGGCATCCGCCTGGACCACATGGTCATGGTGGACTTCGCCGGGTTCGAGAACATCGTGAACACCGTCGACGGCGTGGAGATGTGCATCCCCGAGCCGATCGACGACCCCAAGGCCCACCTGGTCCTGGAGGCCGGAACTCAGACGCTCGACGGCGCGCAGGCCCTGGGGCTGGCACGGTCCCGGGCCAGCACCGACAACGGCAGCGACCTGGAGCGCATCGAGAGCCAGCAGCGGCTGATCGGCGCCCTCGTCCGGAAGGTGACCAGCGGCGAGTTCCTCTCCAGCCCGGCCTCCGTCTACTCCTTCGTGGACTCGGTTACCGACAGCATGGTCACCGACGACCGGCTCACCGTGGACACCATGGCGAACCTGGCCCTCAGCATGAGCGGCGTCGACCTGGACCAGGTCAACATGGTGACGGTCCCGGTGGTGGACTCCGAGACCCACCAGTACAAGGTCGATCCGATGCAGCCGCAGGCCGGTGACCTGTTCGCCGCGGTGGCCAACGGCGAGGTGCTCCCCGAGGAGGAGGACGGCGCGTCGGAGGCCGACGAGGAGCCCTCCCTCACCCCGGGCGACGTCTCCCTGCGCGTACTGAACGGGACCGGGGTCACCGGACTGGCAGCCGAGGTCGGTGTGCTCCTGGAGGGGCGCGGGTTCGTGGTGGGCGGGGTGGGCAACCCGGTCCAGCGCACACCCGCCGCCACCACCGTCTACCACGCGCCGGACCAGCGGGAGGCGGCCGAGCTGCTGGCCGCGGAGCTGGCGGCGGCCACCGTGGAGGAGGTCGACGGCCTCGGCCCCGAACTGGAGCTGGTGATGGGAGCGCAGGACTGGGACGGGCTGGCCGTCGGCGGTCGGAGCCCGAGCGCGGAGGCCTCCGACGGAGAGGACGGCGGCGTGCTGGAGGAGCTCGACTCCACCTCTGCCGAGTCCGACACCGCCGTCTGCGCGTAGCCGTCCGCCCTACGGCGGTCGGGGACTCAGGACGGCGCGGCCGGGCTGGTGCGCCGCACGCCCGTACGGCGCACCAGGACGACGGCCCCCAGCGTGTACGCACCCGCCAGCACCACCGCGAGGACCAGGCCGAGGGGCGTCCCCGTGCCCGGCGGACCCGCGCCGACGACGGCCCCGGTCCCGATCGCCGCCATCCGGCCCTCGGCCACACTGAAGACGATCTGGACCAGCCCGTTGACCACGTGCAGGCCGATCGCCGCCTCCAGGCCGCCGGTGCGCCAAGTCAGCCAGGCCGCGCACAGGCCCATGACGGCGAGCGTGGCCGCCGTCCACCCGTCCTCGGGGAAGGCGGAGGCGTAGAGCGCGGCGAGCAGCGTCCCGCCGGCCAGGACCGCGGGAGCCGGCGAGCGCAGGACCCGTGCGACCGCCCGGTGGCCCTCCGGAGCATCGGCCGGCGCCCCCAAGGAGCCGACGAGCTGCATCACCAGACCGCGCAGCCCGAACTCCTCGGCCACGGCCTGGAACGGCACCAGCAGCACGATCACGGCGACCGCCGCCGCCACGACCCGTGCGTCGGGCGACGGCCCCGCCTCGGGGCCGGAGAGGCCGAACGGGCCCACCAGGAGCAGGTAGGCGCCGAGCACCGCCGCGACGCACGCCAGCGCCAGCGCCGAGCAGCGGGCCAGCCACCCCCCGCGCAGCCGGCCCTCGACCGACAGCAGCGACCGCACCCGACGCCACTGGACCACGCGCACCACGATCAGCACGATCGGCAGGAGCAGTACCGAGGAGCCCAGGCCGATGGCCAGTCCCGCGATCTCCCCGACCCGCGGCGAGTCCGCGAGCAGACTGCTGCCGCCGAGGACCGCGACGATCGTCACGACGAAGGCGACCGCCACGCCCAGGACGAACAGCAGGATCGCCAGCATCACGAGTGACAGGGCGGGGACCCACCAACGGAACCGGTCGCCGCGGGCCAGCCGGTGATACTGCTCACCCCCGGGGATCTCCGCGCAGGCGAACTCACTGGTGCGCACCGGACGCGGCGGCGGCCACGCCCACACCGAGGGGGACGCGTTCGCCGCGGGCTGCCCGCCGGGGGGCGTCAGACGGCCGCCGCCGGGCGGCCCCGCCCAGGTCTGCTCCCGCGCCCACGCCTCGTCGGTCCGCCCACCGGCCCTCTCCGGGGCCGGCCAGGACGGACCGGATGGCGGCGGCACGTTTCCCATAGTGGGCAGAGGCTACTATCCGGTGGTGTAGCGACAGCGTTAAGGGCACGCCGTAAACGCCTGGTCACAGTACGGACGGGCCCCTCCGGGGCACCCGCGGCACCGCCAGGGAATAGGCCGGTGACAGCGCGCCGTTGGAGGGGGTGGTCCGTGCAGGAGACGCCACAGGCCAACGCCGGCTTCCGCTGATCTACGATTGAGTACTATGTCCTCCACACCATCCACCGAGCAGGTGCACGAAGCCCTCGCCACGGTGCTCGACCCGGAGATCCACCGCCCCATCACCGACCTCGGTATGGTCAAGAGCGTCGACATCGCCGACGACGGCTCCGTCAAGGTCGGTATCTACCTCACCGTGGCCGGCTGTCCGATGAAGGGCCGTATCGAGAAGGACGTGACCGAGGCGGTGACCGGCAAGGTCACCGGGGTCGCCTCCGTGGCCGTCGAACTCGACGTGATGAACGAAGAGCAGCGCAAAGAGCTCCAGACCAAGCTCCGCGGCGGCCAGGCGGAGAAGGAGATCCCCTTCGCCAAGCCCAGCTCGCTGACCCGGGTCTTCGCGGTCGCCTCCGGCAAGGGCGGTGTCGGCAAGTCGTCCGTGACGGTCAACCTCGCCGCCGCCATGGCCGCCCGGGGCCACAAGGTCGGTGTCGTCGACGCCGACATCTACGGCCACTCGGTGCCGCGCATGCTCGGCGCGTCGGACTTCCCGACCAAGGTCGAGGACATGATCCTGCCGCCCACCGCGCACGACATCAAGGTCATCTCCGTCGGCATGTTCACCCAGGGCAACACGCCGGTCGTGTGGCGCGGCCCCATGCTGCACCGGGCCCTCCAGCAGTTCCTCTCCGACGTCTTCTGGGGCGACCTGGACGTCCTGCTGATGGACCTGCCCCCGGGCACCGGCGACATCGCGATCTCGGTGGCCCAGTTGCTGCCGACCGCCGAACTGCTCGTGGTGACCACCCCGCAGCAGGCCGCCGCCGAGGTCGCCGAGCGCGCGGGCGCCATCACCGCCCAGACGCACCAGCGCATCGCGGGCGTCATCGAGAACATGTCGTACTTCGTCCCTCCGGGTGGTGGCGAGCCGCTGCACCTGTTCGGCGAGGGCGGCGGCAGGACCGTCTCCGAGGCCCTGGGCCGGACCCTGGGTACCGACATCCCGCTGCTGGGCCAAGTGCCCCTCGACACCCGCATGCGCGAGGGCGGCGACTCCGGTCGGCCACTCGTCCTGACCGACCCCGACACCGAGGCCAGCAAGGTCCTCACCTCGATCGCCGACGGCCTGGTCGGCAAGCCGCGCGGGCTGTCCGGCATGCAGTTGGGGATCTCCCCCGCCGGGCGCTAGGCGGTGTCTCCTTGAGCCTCCGCTCCGCTTCGGCCCGCCCGTCGCCCGCCACCGCCCTCAATGACGGACGCCTACGGCGCGGTCCCCTTTCCGCTCGGGCTCCCGGAGAACGGGAACCTTCGGCGCCCACGGCGTGTGCACCCGTTCCTCGCGGACACGCCTCCGGTACCTCCAGGACCACGCGGGCGCCCGAACCGGCCCCCTGGAGTACAGCAGCACATGCAGAGGACAGGGCCTAAAGGAGTGGACGGCGGCCCGCGGGCCCCGGAACCGACGGTTCCGGGGCCCGCGGCGCGTCAGTCGCCCGACGCGCCCAGGACGATATCGGTGGTGACGGTCTCCCCGTCGCGCCGGTAGACGAGCTCAACCTCGTCGCCCGGGGAGCGGTCCCGGAGCATCGCCAGCAGTTCCTGGCCGGAGTTCACCCGCCGTGTGTCCAGGAACGTGATCACGTCGCCGGGCTCCAGCCCCGCCCCGTCCGCGGGGCCGCCGCGCTCCACGGCACCGGGCTCGTCGACGATGACCGCGCCCGCCGTCGGGCTGCTCAGGTCGAACTCCGCGCCGATGTCGGCGTAGGTCGCGCCCTCGTTCTCGATGAGCCGCTCCACCACGGTCTGTGCCTCGGACGAGGGGATCGCGAAGCCCAGACCGATGTTGCCGGTCCCCTCCCCCATGGAGCCGCCCATGGTGATGATCATCGAGTTGACGCCGATGACCCGTCCCTGGAGATCGACCAGGGGGCCGCCCGAGTTGCCCGGGTTGATCGCGGCATCGGTCTGGAGCGCGTAGAACTGGCCGACGTCCTCGCCCTCGGGGCTCACTGGCCGGTCGGTGGCGCTGATGATGCCCTGGGTGACCGTCCCGGCCAGGCCCAGGGGTGCGCCGATCGCGATCACCTCGTCGCCGACGATGACCTCCTCGGAGTCGCCGAACTCCAGCGGCTCGACGTCGATCGGGTCCTCCAGCGCCAGGACGGCCAGGTCGGAGGTGGGGTCGGCACCGACGACGGTGGCGTCCGACAGGCTTCCGTCGCTGTACTCGATCCGGATGCCGGCCTCCTCCAGTTCGGAGGAGACGTGGTCGTTGGTGACCACGTAGTCGCCCTCGATGACGAACCCGGACCCGCCGCCGGGAATCACCGGGCTGGCACTGCCGATGTAGACCACGCTCGGGCTGACGCGCTGGGCGACGCCCGCGATGGTGTCGGGGTCGCGCTGGGGCGCCTCGGGCGGCGGCTCGTTCATCTGCGGCCCCTGGTCCGGGGCGGCCTCCCCGTCCCCCGAGGAGGAGGCGGTGGCACCCACCAGGCCGCCGGCACCGCCGGCGATGAGGGCGACGACCAGCATCCCGGACAGTGCCATCCACGCGGGTATCCCGCGTCCGGGCGGGCGCGGCGGTGCGGCGGGCGGACCCTGGCCCGGGTGGTACGGGGCCTGTGTGAAGTGCTGGGGCTGGAACCGGGGGTCCGGCGGGGGAAACGGGTGCTGCTGGGAGGTCTGGGTCGAAGGGGAGGGGGCCTGGGGTGTGTGAGGGTGCTGCGGAACCTGTGACATGCGGGATGCATCAGGTTGTTCCGCTGGACCTGGGGGCGGTGTGTGGTTCATGCGGCCTCCGCTGGCGGTCGCTGGGGTAGGGGGCGAGGCGCGGCGCTACCGGGACGGGGGTCAGCCGATCCCCCACCGGGACAGGCCGCGCTGCACTCTGGCCCAGAACCCGAAGGCCCCGGGTTCCGGCAACGCGGTCACTGCGGAGGACACCAGTCCTGTGGGGGCATCTGCCAGAACCGTGTAGACGAAACCACCGGATTCCCACACGTTCCGGTACTGACCGGTACCACCGCCGAAGATCGTGTCATGTTCTGTTGTGATGCCGTCACCCCCCGCCCCGGTTCCGGTGGATTCGTCACCGAGTGCGGAAGGATGTTCGGATTCCAGCTTCCCACGTTGGAGGAAAACCGACACCTGGGACAGACCATCCGAATAGACCGCGTGCACGACACGCGCGCCGTCCAAGCGGGTCGACCTGGCGTCCACGAGCCGCAGATTCCACGCGAGGTGCTCGGGCAGGTACCAGCCGCCCTCCCGCAGTTCCTCCCGCTCGTCCGGGGAGAGCGTGTCGCCCCAGGGCTCGCCGCCGGCGGCGTGTTCGGGCCAGTCCGCCGCGCCCACCCGGACCCCGGACAGGCGCGACACCGAGAAGGGCCGACCCGACCCGTCGTACACCGCACGGCCCACGAGCAGGCCGGTGCCGGCGTCCACCAGGAAACGGCCCGCGCGGGTGCCGTCGGCCCTCAGCGCGTCCACCCGGTGGACCGGTCGGCCCTCCAACTCCCCGGGCCCCGCGTACACGACGGCATAGGTGTCCGCCAGCACCCGCAGGAGACGGCCGTCGAGGGCCTCGGGGGACTCGCGCATCACGAAGGCGGGCTCCCGTGAGCCGAGGGGTGCGATGGCGACCCCCTCCCCCGGGCGGCTGACCACGTGCAGGGCGCGCTCCTGCCGGGCACCGGGAAACGACACCGTGCCCACGGCGGTGTAGGGCACCTCGTCCTCGGCCGCGGCGGCACCCAGGAGGTGGCCCATCCCGTCGTCGCCGCCCTCGGCGGGGACTCCGGAGGAGTCGGGGTGCCCCGGCGGGGCCGTGAGCAGGACACACAGCGCCAGAGCGGCCAGCAGGACCGCGGCCAGCGGGGGCGGAGGGGAGGAGGGTTCCTCCGGTCTCACCGGGTCTGTTCGGTCTCGCTGGGAGCGGCGCCCGTGACGGTCTCCGCCGGGGGCTCCTCACCGAAGGGCAGCTGCCGAACGGTCAGCGCGTGTTCGAGCGCGAAGTCGGCGATCCGGGGCTCGACCACCGGTGTGTCGTCGTCACCGCCGCCCGCCACGAACGCCGAGCCGAGCAGGGCCGTGGCCACCGCGACCCCGGCCACCGCGTACCTGCCGCCCGGGAACGCGGGCAGGAGGGAGGTGAACCGGTCGGCGCGGCGACGCACCGGACGGTCCGCCGGGGGCGGGGCCACAGGTGCGGCGGGAGAGGCGTCCGCCACGGCCTCCGCGGCGAACGGACCCGTGGGAGGGTGACCGCCGAGAGGACGGGAGGAACCCAGCGGAGGGCTCATGCCGAATCCGGCGCCCCCGGGCGGCGGGCCGGGCGGTCGGCCGCTGGTTCCGCCCCCGGCCAGGCCGCTCAGGCGTCCCAGGAAGTCGTGGTCGGGCTCGGGCTCGCCGAGCGTGGTCAGGCGCCGTTTGAGCCTGCGCAGCATGTCGGCCTCGAAGCGGCAGGTCTCGCAGCCGGCCAGGTGGATGAGGGCGCGTTCGTGCTCGACCGGTCCCAGTTCTCCGTCGACGAGCGCGGAGAGGCGCTCTCCGAGGTGGCCCATACTCACTCCGCCTCCCGGGTGCTCACACGCGCCTCACGCGCCTCCTTCTCGGCTGCCAGGGCGCGCCGGTGCTCCAGTGCACGGCGCAGTTGCGCACGGCCGCGGTGGATCCTGCTGCGGACCGTGCCGAGTTTGACGTCCAGCGTGGCGGCGATCTCCTCGTACGACAGGCCCTCGATGTCGCACAGGACGACCGGGGCCCGGAACTCGGCGGGGAGCGCGTCGAGGGCCGCCTGCACGTCAGCGTCGAAGTGGCGGTCGTCGTAGCGCTGCGCGGGGGAGGGCTCCCGGCCCTCGATGCGCTCGTCGGCGTTGTCCGCCAGGCCCTCGAACCGGATGCGGGCCTTGCGCCGCGCCGTGTCGAGGAAGAGGTTGGTGGTGATGCGGTGCAGCCAGCCCTCGAACGTGCCGGGGGTGTACTTGGCCAGGGAGCGGAACACCCGGATGAAGACCTCCTGGGTGAGGTCCTCCGCGTCGTGCTTGTTCCCGGTGAGCCGGTAGGCGAGCCGGTAGACGCGGGGCGAGTGGACGCGGACCACCTCGTCCCAGCTCGGGGGCTCCCATTCCTCGAATTCCGCGGCCGGGCGGGGCTCTGGCACCGCTGCTCCTTCCTCGCGTCGATCGCGGGGGTCCGTGGGGCCCGGTCGACGACCGTTCACCCTGGTTCAACGCCGGAGGACATCGGATAAGTTCCCGCCGTCACGCTCGGAGTTCTCCCCTGTTTCACGTTAATCTTTTGCCGAGAGGCGGCCTGAACGCGACCACTCCCTTACGGAGCGTGTCCGATCACCGTCGAACCGACCACGACGCGAGGAGGCCGTCATCGCGAGCACGGAACAGGCCGCGGCCCAGATCACCTGGGCACGGACCGAGCAGAACCGCTTCGCCCACGAAGCCGTCGGGGAGGGCCCTCTGGCCGACGCCTACGAGACGGCGCTGCGGTCCACCGCCCCGCCCGTGGACCCCGCCGCGGGTGCGGCACTGCGCTTCCTCGCCGCCGCGATCGGCACGAGGTCGGCGGTGGAGGTCGGCACCGGCTGCGGCGTCTCGGGGGTCTGGCTCCTGAAGGGGATGGCCGCCGACGGGATCCTCACCTCCGTGGACACCAACGCCGCCTACCAGGACCACGCCCGGTCGGTGTACGCCGCCGAGGGGTTCGGCACGGGCCGGGCCCGGCTCATCAGGGGCCGGGCCCTGGAGGTGCTGCCCCGTCTGGCCGACGGCGGCTACGACCTAGTCTTCGTGGACGCCGACCCGGAGGGCTACCCGCTCTACCTGCGGGAGGCCCTGCGCCTCCTGCGCCCGGGCGGGATCCTGGCCTTCAACGAGGCCCTGACCGTGTCACCGGAGCCGGACGGCCCGCTGAGGGCGCCCGACCCGGTGGAGACGGCGGTGCGTGAGACGGTCCGGCAGGTACGCGAGGACGCCTCGTTCGTCCCCCTGCTGCTGCCCGTGGGCGGCGGCCTGCTGGCCGCCATCCACCGCCCGGCCCTCTAGCGGGAGGCGAGCCAGCGCAGCAGCGTGCGGGTGGTGAACGCCGTGCCGCCCTTGCTGAGGACGCCGCTCTCCGACATCGACCGGCCCGGACCCGCGATGTCCAGGTGGGCCCAGGGCACGTCCGCCGTGAACTCCCTCAGGAAGAGGGCAGCCTCGGTCGCGCCCGCCGGCCCGAAGTCCTTGCCGCGGGTGCCGACGTTGGCGAGATCGGCGATCCGGGAACCGGTGGTCGGTGCGTACTCGTCGGTGAGCGGCATCCGCCACAGCGGCTCGCCGGACTGCTCACCGGCCGCCGAGAGCTCGACGGCGATCGTGTCGTCGTTGCTGTACAGTGCGCCGATACCGGTGCCGAGCGCGACCTTGGCCGCGCCGGTCAGCGTCGCCACGTCCACCAGGGCGTCCGGGCCGAGCTCGGCGACCGCGTAGCCGAAGGCGTCGGCCATCACCAGGCGCCCCTCGGCGTCGGTGTTGAGCACCTCGACGGTGGTGCCGGAGTAGGTGGTGAGCACGTCGCCGACCCTGGTGGCCGAACCGGAGAAGGAGTTCTCGGCCAGGGGCAGCAGGCCGGTGACCCGCACCGAGACGCCCACGGACGCCAGCTCCGACAGCACGCCCAGCACGATCGCCGCGCCGCTCATGTCCGTCTTCATGAGCTTCATGTTGTCGTTGGGCTTGAGCGAGAGACCGCCGGTGTCGAACGTGATGCCCTTGCCGACCAGCACGATGTGCTCGGTGGGGTTCTCGGGCGTGTAGGAGAGCCGGACCAGGCGCGGCGGACGCACGGACCCCTGCCCCACGCCGAGGATGGCGCCGAAGCCCTCGTCCACCAGGTCCTTCTCGTCCCAGACCCGTACGTCCAGCCCCGCCCCGGAGGCGACCTCGCGGGCCCGGGCCACCATCCACTCGGGGCCCTTGGCCAGTGAGGGGGTGTTGATGAGGTCGCGCGCAAGCGCGGTGGCCGCGGCGAGGGCTGCCCCTCGGCGGAGGTCGTCCGCCAGGGCCTCGGCGTCCTCGCCCACGACGTCGACGGTCTGGGCGGGGCGCTGGTTCGCGGGGGTCTCGCCCGTCTTCATGCTGAAGGTGTAGGAGGCGAGCAGCACCCCCTCGGCGAAGGCAGCGGCAGCGTCAGCGCCGTGGCCGGGCCAGGCCAGGGCGACCCGTTCCCGTCCCCGGCCGGCCCGGGAGAGGGCCGCACCGGCCTTCCGGAGGTCTCCGGGCGATCCCGGCCCCACCCCCAGAAGCGCCAGCCGTGTCAGGCTCCCGTCCCGGGGCACCGGGAACTGGACGAGCTCACCGGGCGCGCCGGTGAGCGAATAGTGCGTGAACAGATCGTCGAGGGGAGCGGGGAGAAGGCCCGCAACCGCTTCGGCCCCTCCGGCCGCGATCGGCGCGTCATCACCGGAGGCCACGGGAAGGACCAGCAGGTCCGCGGTGGAATCGGCAAGGCTTCCCCGTCGGGGCTGGATCTGCGTGGTGAAGGGCACGGGCCGCTCGCAATCGTTCACTCGTTCGGGAGATCGGTGACCTCGGGGATCGTCGGGGATGTCCGGCCCGGGGTGGGGGCGGGCACGGATCGGCTCACCTAGCCGACGACACCCTGCAACGCGTCCCGGAGCTCGCCCGCCTCGTCCGGTGTCAGTTCGACCACCAGGCGCCCGCCGCCCTCCAGGGGGACTCGCATGATGATGCCGCGACCCTCCTTGGTGACCTCCATCGGCCCATCGCTGGTCCTCGGCTTCATCGCCGCCATGCCATTCCCCTTTCTCGATGTTCCTCGCAGGTGGCCAGGGGGCCGGCCGCGTCACCGGTACCGATCCGGCGAAGCGTCCCGGTCCCGGAACCGCGCACCGGTTCCCCGCGGCCCCGCGCCCGCACCGGCGCGCGCGTGCCGCTCCTCCCATTATCTCGGAGGTTGGCCCCGGGTGTGTGCGCCAGACAGACGCCTGACCATCGCACGGGCCCACCGGCGAGGAACCGTTGTTCATTAAAGGTTATATCGGTACTGACCGAATCTTGGGAGAGCCCGACAGCCGACCGGACTTCTCCCCCTTCGGAACCAATCGAAACAAAAGGGAACCGGATCCCCCTGGGCAGCCCGGAACCGGTCAGCCGAGGACGCCCGTGGAGGTCATGCGCGTGCCCTCGTCGGTGACGGACGACCACTCGGCCCTCAGCCCCCGCCCGTCCTCCTCGGGCCACAGCGTCAGTTCGGCCTCGTCGACGCACCGGTCCTCGGGGTCGGCGGTCTCGGTGTAGGCGTACACGGCCCGATCGCCCTCGCTCGCCGACAGCACCAGGCTCCCCGAACAGGAGAAGGTGATCCAGGCGGAGGTGCCGTGCTCAGCGCCCTCCTCGATCGAGACACGGGCATCCCAGTCGGCGACGTGCTGCCCCTCGGTGTCGACCTGGTTCATCTCCCCCGACCACGAGCCCACGAACTCACCCGCCGCCACAGCCCCACCGACGGAGCCGGAGTCGCCGCCGACGAACACCGCCACCGCCGCGGCTCCTCCCGCGAGCACGGCGACCGCCGCCACGGATCCGACCAGAAGGAGGATCCGCTTTCGGCGCTTGCTCTTGTAACGGGTCGACCGGGGCGGGGCCCACAGGGAGATCTGGCTCACAGGGCCCGGGGAGCCGTCGCTCCCACCATCGGAACCGGATTCCACTTCGGCTGGTGTGTCCATCCTCGCCATCCTGAGCAACGGTCCACCCTCACAGGTGGAACAGGGGGGTACGTTTGTGCTGCGCTGAGAATAGAGCACACGAACGCGACATGCGTCAGGACAGGGGCGCGAACAGCGTGACCCACGGCATAGCGTGGGCCCGGACCTCACTCCGGAGCCCCCGAATCGTCACTGTTCGTAGCGCGCGTGGACGCGGTCGCCCTCACCGCCGGGCGCGAAGGACACCCCGGGGGCGGCCGGGGAGGCGCCGGCGAGCCGCTCCTCCAGCTCCGCGATCCGCCGTTCGCGCTCCCCCAGCTCGTCGGACAGCCGGGTCAGAAGGTCGTCGACCGCCCGGACGTGGTAGCCCAACAGCGACAGGGGCAGCGTCAGCCGATGGAGGTCGGCCGTCCCGACCGGGCGGTCGGCGGGCAGGTCGAGCGGAGGGCGGTCGGCCTCCACGCCGGCGAGTCCCCCGCCCCTGCCGAGCACGACGAGGACGACGCCCGCGAGCACGGTGACAGCGACCGCTCCCAGCAGGATCATGATGAAGACAGGCACGGGCCCCATCCTCCCATAACCCGCTCCTAACCGCTGATGCCCGGCGGGGTGGCCCCGTTCTCGCGGGCCAGGTCGGAGTGGGATGTGCGGATGATGTCGACGACCTCGTCTGGGTCGTCGGTGAGCCGGAACAGGTGCGTGTCCTGTGGGCCGATCAGCCCGTGCTTGGACAGGCTCGACTCGATCCACTCGGCCAGCCCGCCCCAGAACTCCGTCCCGACCAGGACCACGGGGAACCGGGTCACCTTCTTGGTCTGGACGAGCGTGATCGACTCGAACAGCTCGTCCAGGGTCCCGAACCCGCCGGGAAGCACGACGAAGGCCTGCGAGTACTTCACGAACATGGTCTTGCGGACGAAGAAGTACCGGAACGTCATCCCCACGTCGATGTAGGGGTTGAGCTCCTGCTCGAACGGCAGCTCGATACCCAGGCCGACGGACAGCCCGCCCGCCTCCTGGGCACCCTTGTTGGCGGCCTCCATCATCCCCGGCCCGCCGCCGGTGATGGTGGCGTACCCGGCCCTGGCCAGCTCGGTGCCGACCCTCAGCCCCACGTCGTAGAAGTGATGGTCGGGAGCGACCCGCGCCGACCCGAACACGCTCACCGCCGTCGGCATCTCCGACAGCAGCCCGAACCCCTCGACGAACTCCGACTGGATGCGCAGCACCCGCCAGGGGTCGGTGTGCACCCAGTCCGTGGGACCGCGCTGGTCCAGCAGTCGCTGGTCCGTGGTGGTCTGGGGGATGGCGCTCCCCCGGTAGGTCAGGGGACCGGCGTGCCGTATGTGTGCCTCTTCTTCCGTCATGCCCGCCAACCTAGTCGAGCGGGAGCCGCCCATGCGTGAACCGAGCGTGTCACCAGGGAAAACGGTGATGCCTCATGAAAGGGCGGCCGTCCCGCCCGGTCAGCGTTCCCCAGTGAGCCAGCCGAGCATCCGCTCCTCGGCCTCACGGATCTTGGCGATGTCAGCGTACTCGTCGCGGGTGTGCGCCAGCGTCGGGTCGCCCGGGCCGTAGTTGACCGCGGGCACGCCCAGCTCCGAGAACCGGGACACGTCGGTCCAGCCGAGCTTGGCGCGCGCCCGGCCGCCGCCCACCGAGGCCACGAACGCGGCCGCCGAGGGGTCGTCGAGGCCGGGACGTGCCGGGGCCGCGGCGTCGGTCACCTCCACCTCGTAGCCGTCGAAGAGCCCGCGCAGGTAGGCCTCGGCCTCGGCCACCGACAGGTCCGGCGCGAAGCGGTAGTTGATCGTGACGACGCACTCGTCGGGGATGACGTTGCCCGCCACCCCGCCCTCGACGAACACGGCGTTGAGCCCCTCGTGGAAGCGCAGCCCCTCCACCTCCGGCTCGCGGGGGGTGTGGGCGCGCAGCACGTCGAGGACGGCCCCGGCCCCGTGGATGGCGTTCTCGCCCATCCACGAGCGGGCGCTGTGCGCGCGGGTGCCCCGAACCGTGACCCGCACCCGCATCGTGCCCTGGCAGCCGCCCTCGATGACGCCGTCGGTGGGCTCCATGAGGATCGCGAAGTCGCCCGCCAGCCACTCGGGGCTGTGCGCCGCCAGCCGCCGCAGGCCGTTGCGTGAGGCGTCGACCTCCTCGTTGTCGTAGAAGACGTAGGTGACGTCGTGCACCGGTTCGGCGGCCAGGGCGGCGAGCTTGAGCTGCACCGCCACGCCCGCCTTCATGTCGGAGGTGCCGCAGCCGTACAGGCGTCCGCCGTCCACGTGCGAGGGGAGGTTGCCGACCACGGGCACGGTGTCGAGGTGGCCGGCGATCACCACCCGTCGGGGGCGGCCCAGGCCGGTGCGCGCGACGACCGCGTCGCCGTCGCGGAGCACCTCCAGGTGCGGCAGGCCCGCCAGCGCGCGCTCGACCCCGTCGGCGAGGGCCTTCTCCTCACCGCTCTCGGAGCGGAGGTCCACCAGGGCGGCGGTCAGGTCCGCCACGTCCGAGGTCAGGTCCAGCATCGTCTCGCCCCTGTTTTCCGGTGAGGTCGTCGTCTTCCGGTCCCAGCCTAGGGACATCCGCGGCCTCCCGGGGCTCGGACGCCCTCCCCCGCGTGTACGGGAGAGGGCGTCCGCGCCACGGCGGACCGTACCCCGTCAGGCGTTGACGCCGTGTTCGCGCAGGAGGTCGTTCAGGGCGAGCTTGTCGTGCTCGGCCCCCTCCTCCAAGCGCTTGAGCACCAGCAGGACGGGCATGCCGAAGTCGCCGCCGGGGAAGCTCTTGACACGGTTGGCGGTCACACACACCGACCAGGCCGGAGCCTGCCCGCGCTCCAGTTCCTCGCCGGTCTCGGCGTCGAAGACCCTGGTGGAGGAGGTGAGGATGGTCCCCGCGCCGAGCTTGGCACCGGTCCGCACACGCGCGCCCTCCACGACCATGCTGCGGGAGCCGAGGAAGGCGTCGTCCTCGATGATCACCGGGGAGGCCTGCGGCGGCTCCAGGACACCGCCCACGCCCACGCCGCCGGACAGGTGGACGTTCTCGCCGACCTGGGCGCAGGAGCCCACGGTCGCCCAGGTGTCCACCATGGTGCCGGAGCCGACGTGGGCGCCGATGTTGGTGAAGGAGGGCATGAGCACGACGCCCGGCGCCAGGTAGGAGCCCCAACGGGCGATGGCGCCCGGCACCACGCGGACCCCGTCGAGACGGGTCTTCAGCGGCATGCGGTCGTGGTGGTGGAAGTCGCCCGCCCGGGACTCCTTCATCTCCAGGACCTTGAAGCCGAGCAGGATGGAGCGCTTGGCGCGCTCGTCGACCACGACCTCGTCGGTGCTCGGGTCGACGAAGGCGACGCGGGCCTTGCCCTCGTCGATCTGGTCGATCGCGGCGAGGATGGTCGCACGGGGCTCTGCGTGGTCAGGGGTGAGTTCGGTGCGCCGCTCCCAGAGTGCGTCGATCTCGTCGGGCAGCGGGCTTGTGTACGAGCTGGTCATGTGTCACCACGTTAGCCGCTGCGCGGCCTGCGGAATGCCGTACCCCGCCCCTGATGGAACGAGTTCTTCCCACCGCTATGTCCTGGTTCACTCGCCGACTACACTTTCGCCGTGGCACTCACACGCCTCACGCGCCTCGCGGACCTACTCCCTTCCCGCGCGGACGCGTTCCACCCGTCCACCGACCCGATGGTTCGCCCGTGCCCAGTAAGCGGCGGAGACTCTCCGCGTTCGTCAAGATCCTCCTCGCCCTGTCCCTCGTCTGCGGCGCGCTTGTCGGGGGCGCCTACTACGTGCTGACCACCGTGGAGCCGGTGGAGACCGCGGAGCCCCCCGAACCAGGGTGCCGGCTGGACCTGGCCCAGGGGGAGTACGAGCTGGAGCCCGCCCAGGCGAGGAACGCGGCCACGGTCAGCGGTGTGGCCTTCGGCCACGACCTGCCCGGGTCCGCCGTCACCGTGGCGTTCGCGACCGTGTGGCAGGAGTCGACCTTCTACAACCTGGAGTTCGGCGACCGTGACTCGCTGGGCCTGTTCCAGCAGCGGCCCTCACAGGAGTGGGGCGAGCCCGAGGAGATCCTCGACCCCGTGTACGCCAGCACCGCCTTCTACACGGCACTGGCCGAGGTTGAGGGCTGGGAGTCGCTGCCGGTGTTCGAGGCGGCCCAGGCCGTGCAGCGCAGCGCCGACGGCTACGCCTACGACCAGCACGAACTCCTGTCCGCGGACATGGCGGAGGCGTTCACCGGCACGCTGGGACCGGCGATGACGTGCTGGTACGTCCCGGAGACCGTCGAGGCGGTCCGGGCCGCCGACGCGGACCCGGAGGGCGCCCGGGAGGAGATGGCCCGGGTCTTCGGCATCGCCCCGGAGAGCCTGCCCTTGGAGGAGGACCCCCGGACGGGGGACACGGGGTGGGCGATGGCGCTCTGGGCGGTCGCCCACGCCGAGGAGTACGGGCTGACCTCGGTCGCCTACCAGGGGCGGCAGTGGCGGATCTCCGACGGGACGGAGGACGCCGAGGCCTGGTCCACTGCGGACCCCGGCGGACTCGTCCTGGAATGAGGTCTCAGGGCAGGCGCGCGGCCGCCGCGTCCACACGCTCGTCGGTGGCGGTGAAGGCCACCCGGACGTGGCCCGCCCCCGCCTTGCCGTAGAACTCGCCGGGCGCCACCAGGATGCCGCGCTCAGCGAGGGCGGACACCGCCCCCCACGCGTCGTGCCCGGGGTGGCTCGCCCACAGGTACAGACCGGCCTCGGAGTGCTCGATCCGCCATCCCGCGGCCTCGAAGGCGGTGCGCAGCCGCTCGCGGCGCGCACGGTAGCGCTCCTTCTGCTCCCGCGCGTGGGCGTCGTCGTCCAATGCCGCCGCCATGGCCGCCTGGACGGGGGCCGGCATGATCACCCCCCCGTGTTTGCGCACGGCCAGCAGCTCCTCGACCAGGGCGGGGTCCCCGGCGACGAAGGCGGCCCGGTAGCCCGCCAGGTTGGAGCGCTTGGACAGCGAGTGCACGGCCAGCAGGTTCTCGTGGGACCCATCGCACACCTCGGGATGCAGGATCGACACCGGCTCGGTGCCCTCCCACCCCAGGCCGAGGTAGCACTCGTCGGAGGCCACCACCGCACCCCGCTCGCGTGCCCAGGCGACGACCTTGCGCAGGTGCGGCACGCCCAGCACGCGGCCGGTGGGGTTGCTCGGCGAGTTCACCCAGACGAGCCCGACCGGGGCCGGGCCGAGCGAGGCCAGGCCGTCGGAGGCCACGGGCTCCGCGCCCGCCAGCCGCGCCCCGATGTCGTAGGTGGGGTAGGCCAGCTCGGGGTGGACGACGGTATCGCCCGGGCCCAGCCCGAGCTGGGCGGGCAGGTGCGCCACCAGCTCCTTGGAGCCGACGGTCGGCAGGACCGCGCCCTCGGCGACGCGCACGCCGTGCCGCCGCTCCAGCCAGTCGGAGATCGAGCCGCGCAGCCGGGGCGTCCCCCATGTGGCGGGGTATCCCGGCGCGTCCGCGGCGTCGGTCAGGGCGCGGCGGACGAGACCGGGAACGGGGTCCACGGGCGTGCCCACCGACAGGTCGACGATGCCGTCGGGGTGGGCGGCGGCCGTGCGCTTGTACGGCGTGAGCCGGTCCCACGGGAAGGTCGGGAGCCGGTCGGTCACCCGTCGCCGCTGGGCCATCGGTGTTCTCTCTCCCTGGGGTTCGCTTACCACTGCTCATGACGCGGTCGCGCCGGCCCCGTCGGGGGCCGGCGCGACCGCGTCGATCGGGCCGCCCGCGCGGGGCGGCACCCTCTGCGCCAAGGGGGTGTGCGTGGTCGGCCGCGGACGCGGCCGAGGGGCGGATCCTACTCCGCCTGCGGCGGCAGCTTGGCGATGAGCGGGTGGTCCCGGTCGATCTTGCCCTGCTTGGCGGCGCCGCCGGGGGAGCCCAGGTCGTCGAAGAACTCCACGTTGGCCTTGTAGAAGTCCGACCACTGGTCGGGAAGGTCGTCCTCGTAGTAGATGGCCTCGACGGGGCAGACCGGCTCGCACGCACCGCAGTCAACGCACTCGTCCGGGTGGATGTAGAGCATGCGGTCGCCCTCGTAGATGCAGTCCACGGGGCATTCGTCAATGCACGCCTTGTCCAGCACGTCGACACAGGGCTGCGCGATGACGTAGGTCACGTCGAACTCCTTGATCTCACCCCCGCGGCGGGAGCCTGACGGGGACCCTGAGAGTCCCGGAAGGGGCGGCGGTGTGCGGGCACCGCGGCCTCCCCTGCCGGGAACTCTGTCAGCGATTGGCACAGATATCGTCCTCCTAGTATGGCGTTGGAGAACGTGTGACGCACAATCGGGGGTGGGTTGGATGCACATGGGGGGCCGTCTGGTCCATCGAATCACCCGCGAGGACGTCGGTCGGCGCGTCTCCCTGCGGATCCGCCTCCCCGAGGGCGGCTTCACCGATATCGTCGGAGTGGTGGAGTCCTGGACGGACGGGGTGCTGTGCCTGCGCCGCCGTGACGGCTCACCGGTGGAGGTCTCCGAATCCGGTATCGCCGCCAGCCGTGTCGTCCCTCCCGTCCCGCCGAGACGGCGCGGCGGCCGACCGCCGGAGGCTCCCTGAGGCGCGGTCCTCCGGAGGCGACGCATTCTTCGCCCCGACCGGGGTAAACAGACGGCACGGTTCCACTTCGGCGAGCCGATTCGGCTCCGTGTGGACGAACGCGCCCCGGCCCCGCCCCGGGCCGACGGGCGCCGGGTACGGCGGGAGGTGGTGAGCGCCCATCATGCGCGAAGCAGTCACGTGCGCCCTCGCGGAACTGGCGCAACGGGATGAGCGGATCGCCGAATCGGCGCGCCGCGCCCTGGACACGCTGGTCCCCGACCACGACATCGAACGCCTCACCCAGCACCGCCTCCAGCGGTTCTGCTGGTACGAGCTGCCCGTACGCTTCCACGACTCCGCCGAGGAGCGGCTGTTCGCCGTCCGCTCCCTGGGACGCCTCTTCTCCCTCCTCCAACTGCACCGCTACGCGCACGTCTGCACCTCGGCGGAGACCGTCACCCTGCTCACCACCTACGACGAGGACCACGACACCGGCCTGGCCATGTACGAGCGGCTCATGTGGGAGTCGGGCGTGCAGCCACCGGACCTGCCCGAACTGACCTGGGGCGCCTCGGTGGGCGAGGCCGAGATCAGGGCGCACGGCGAGACCGCCGCCGCGCTGGAGCTGGCGATCTCCCTCGGCGACATCCGGCCCGGCAGGCACGGGTGGCGGCCCGCGCAGGAGCGGTTCGCGCGCTCCTTCCTCATCCAGCCCGACAGCAAGGGCCTGAGCCACCTGGACCGGATCCGCGAGGAGCGGGTCCGCGCGTGGCTGGGGTCCTCCTCCCACCCGCACCGCCAGCGCATGTGGCCCCTGGTGGGCCTCCTCATCGCCGGGGTGGACGTCCCGCGCACCGCTGATCGCGCCATGGAACCGCTGCGGGCGCTGTTGGACCTGGCCGAGGACGGTATCGCGCTCACCCAGGTCGGATACCTCTCCCCCGCCGTGGTCCGCCGCCTGTGCGAGGACTTCGGCTGGCGGAGCAGCCCGGAGCCCCCGCGCAGTGAGACGGACTGCACCCAGGTGATCGCGCTGCACCAGCTGCTGAGGAGCATGCACGCGGTGCGGTGCTCGGGCCGGCGGCTGGTCCTCACCCGGCGGGGCCGACTACTCCGGGGGGACACCGAGGCGCTGTGGTGGGCCGCCGCCGGGGCCGTATGCCGGTCGGGCGGCATCGAGCGGGCGGCCGTGGAGACCCTGCTGGGCATTCTCCTGGACCGCACCCCGCAGGGCACCGGCTCGCACACGCGGCGCGCGGAGTCGGACGCCGCCGCGGCGGAACGGGTCCTGGTGGAGTCGGGGTGGACGCCGGTGGAGTCTCCGATGCCGGCCGGGCGCCACGCGGCGACCCGGAGCGAGACGGCCGAGACCGGTTCGGACCAGGTGCGTGCCATGGTGACGGCGGTCAACTGGCTGCTGGAGGCGCTGGACCTGCTCGTCGGCGGTGAGGTGGAGGGGCGCGGAGGGCTGACGGCCACGGGACGGGCGTTCGCGCTCGCGTGCCTGCACAAGTCGGCCGTCGCCCCCCGGGCGGTGGTGTGACCTGCGGCGGGCACCCGCCGCGGAGGAGTGCGGCGCACGCCGTACCCTGGAGCCCGAGAGGCCGTCCGTGACCCGCAGGAGTGCCATGCCCACGCCCGAGACCCCGCGACAGGCGGACCCGACCGACGCGTCCGCGGCGGAAGACGGCGCGACCGGGGCCCTGGGCGCCGACCCGTGGGAGCGGATGCCCGAGGACGCGCTCAACGTCCCCTCTCGGGCCGGAGGCGCCGAGGACGGCGGGGACCCTGGCCACGCCGCGGAACCGGCCTCCGGGGAGGACCCCGCCGGGCACACCGGACCCGCGCGGCAGGGCTGGACCGACTTCCTGCCCAGCCCGGTGCTGCTCCTGCTGCTGGGGCTGACGGGGTTCGCGGGTTGGCTGTCCTGGCAGGCCGTCGAGCTGGACTGGGTGGCGGAGGGGACGAGGGTCACCCCGCTGATCCCGCCGCTGCTGATCCTGCTCGGGTGGATCGTCTCCTCGGCCGTGCACGAGTTCGGGCACGCGCTCGCCGCCTACCTGGCCGGTGACCGCTCCCTGCGGGGCAGCGGCTATCTGCGCCTCAACCCGTTCGCCTACCACGAGGCCTTCGGCGGCCTGGTGCTCCCGGTCGCCTACCTGTGCCTGAGCGGCCTCGGGCTGACCGGCCCGCCCGCCTACGTGGACTGGGACCGCATCCCCGGCCGGGGCAGGCGCGTGCTGGTGGCTCTGGCCGGACCACTGGCGAGCCTGGCCGCGGCGACACTGCTGGCGCTCACCGTCTCACTGCTGGTCCCGCCCGGCAACGACACCACCAACTGGGCGATCGCCGCGATGGCGTTCCTGTCCCTGGCCAACCTGACCGCCGCCGCGATCAACCTCCTGCCCCTGCCGGGCCTGGACGGGTTCGAGGTCCTCGCGCCCTGGCTGCCCGGGAGGGCGGTGCGCCCGGGACGGGCCTGGGGGGCGTTCGGATCGATCTCCGTCTTCGCGGTGCTGTGGTTCCCGTCGGTGAACGGGCCCCTCACCGACCTCTTCTACGGGCTGTTCACGCTGGTCCTGCCCAACCCGGCGTTCCCGGGTATGGCCTTCCACGGCGAGCTGCTCCTCCAGTTCTGGGGATAGCGGGCACGCGTGGGACGCTCTCAGGAGGGGCCGAACCGGTTCCTGCGGTCCGCCTCCCCGAGCCCGCTGCGTACGAAGGCGAGAGCCAGCGCGAGCATGGCGCCGAACATGTAGGCGTAGTTGACGATGTGGGCGGTGAGCAGGAGGTCGCCGCCGCGCGTGTAGCCGACCAGGGCGCTGAGGGCCAGCACGTAGCCCGCCCCGAAGACCACGGCGCCGACCGGGCTCCCGCAGCCCCACGCGACCAGGCGGGCACCGGCGTACAGCAGGACCAGGTAGGCGGCCAGGGCGGCCAGGACGAGCGTCGGCACGTACGACGCCGCCTCCCAGTAGCGGGTCAGCCACCCGGCGCCGACGGTGGAGACGGCCCCCACCAGCGCTCCGAGCGGCGCGAGGACCACAAGGGTCGCGCCGTGCAGCAGGGTCGACGCGACGCGGGCCGGGGTGCCCCGTGTTTCGGTGGTGGTCACGTCAGGCAACGGTACGCGCTCCGCTCCGGTCTTCACAGGCCCGAGAAGAGGTCGGTCTCCAGCTCCCCCTGGCGCAGCCGCGGTGTGGGCCCCATGAGCAGCGTGAAGTACTCCACCGCGTCGATCTCCTGGGCGATGCCGTTGGAGAGGGCGAACCGCTCCCCCTCCACACTGATCTGCGTGGCGTGGGCGCGCATCGCCAGGGCCTTGGCCGCCCAGTGCGCGGTGGCGTCCACACGTGTGGTCACCTGAGCGTCGGGGGTGCCCCGGGCGATGTCGGACACCCGTGCGGGCGGGGTGAAGGAACCGGACTCCTCGCGCAGCCGGGCGATGGCGGCCTCGATCCGCGAGACGGGCTGGGCGATGGCGTAGAGCTTGCGGACCTGCCACGGGGTTCCGGGCATGGAGCGCTCCCCGGCCCTGATGCAGGCGCGGCGGGTGACCCGGTGGGCCTGGATGTGGTCGGGGTGGCCGTATCCGCCGTGCTCGTCGTAGCAGACCAGCACATGGGGGCGCACCTGGCGGATCACCTCGGCCAGGAGCGTGGCCGCCTCCTCGACGTCGGCCCCCCAGAAGGCGCGGGGGCTGCCGTTGGCGGCGGCGCCCATCATCCCGGAGTCGCGGTAGCGGCCCGCTCCGCCGAGGAACCGGTGGTCGCGCACGCCCAGGGCGACGCACGCCTTGTCCAGCTCGCCGACCCGGTGCTCCCCGAGCGTGTCGGTGCGGTCCGAGGCCAGGTGCGCGAGGTCGTCGGGGATGACCTCGCCCTCCTCGCCGAGGGTGCAGGTGACGAGGGTGACCCCCGCCCCTTCCGCCGCGTACTTCGCCAGCGTCGCACCCGTGACGATGCTCTCATCGTCGGGGTGCGCGTGGACCATCATCAGTCGCCTGTCCTTCACCCGGTGAACGATACCGGGAGGCCGGCGGGGTCCGGCCCTCTTCTGGAGCGTCGGCCGGGGCGCGCCGCCGGGGACGCGTCGTCCGGGCCGGTGATGCGCGAGAATCGGCCCATGAGCTTTCCTCGCCAACTTGCCCGGACCCACCGCTTCTCCCTCGGTGTCCCGCACGCGTTCCAGATCTCCGAGGACGGGCGGTGCGTGGCCTTCCTGAGGGGGCGCGACGGTGTGGACACCGCCACCTGCCTGTGGGTGCACGAGACCGAGGGGGATACGGCCCGGGTGGTCGCCGACCCCAGAGAGCTGGGAGCCGACGACGAGAACCTCCCGCCTGAGGAGCGCGCGCGCAGGGAGCGGCTGCGCGAGAGCGGCGGCGGCATCGTCGCCTACTCCGTGGACACGGCCTTCAGCCGGGCCGTGTTCTCCCTCTCCGGCCGGCTCTTCTACGTGGACCTGTCCGCCGGCGGCTCCACCCCGGCCGAGCTCCCCGCCACCGGTCCCGTCGTGGACCCCCGGATCAGCCCCGGGGGCGACCGCGTGGCCTACGTCGCCGGAGGGGCACTACGGGTGATCGACGTCGACGCCGGGGAGGGCGGCCACGGCGACCGGGCCGTCGCCGAACCCGACGGGCCCGACGTCACCTGGGGTCTGGCCGACTTCGTGGCGGCCGAGGAGATGGGCCGCCACCGGGGCTTCTGGTGGTCCCCCGACGGTACGTCCCTCCTGGCCGCACGGGTCGACGAGTCCGGTGTGGCGCGCTGGCACGTGGACGACCCGGCCGCTCCGGAGCAAGAGCCCACCAGCCTGCGCTACCCGGCGGCCGGCACGGACAACCCGGACGTGCGGCTGGCGGTACTGCCGATCGCCGGCGGCGGTCCCGTGTGGGTGGAGTGGGACCGCCGGTCCCTCCCGTACGTGCCGCGGGCGGGCTGGAAGCGGGTGGGGGAGGACACACCGACCGTGGTGTTCACCGCACAGAGCCGCGACCAGCGCACCCTGACCGTGTTCGACGCCGACCCGGCGACGGGCCGGGTGGGCGAGGTGCGCACCGACACCGACGACGTGTGGGTCGAGATCCCCTCAGGGGTGCCCGCGTACACCGGGTCCGGTGCCCTGGTGTGGGTTGCACGCGATCCGGGAACCGGTGAGCGGCGGGTCTACGTGGGGGACGAACCGGTCAGCCCGACCGACGTGTACGTGCGCTCGGTACTCGACGTGGACGCCGACCGGATCCTGTACTCGGGCTCCCCTGCCGGTCGTCCCGGCGACGTGTCGCTGTGGTACGTGGACCTGGCCACGGGGAACTCGGGGGCCGTCAACATCCCCGGCCACGGCTGCTCGTCCGCCTCCGACGCCGACGTGCACAGCGGTCTGCGATCGGGGTGGCTGCGCGACGACACCCTCCTGCTCCAGCACCGGTCGATGGACTTCCCCGGTGTGCGCACCCTGGTGTTCCGCGACGTCAGTGTCGAGTCCAAGCGGCAGCGGAGCGAGATCGAGAGCTTCGCGCAGACCCCGGACCTGCCCGAGACCCTGCGGGTGGAGACCTGGCGGGCCGGTGAGCGGGAGATCCCGACGGCGCTGGTGCTGCCGAGCTGGTACCGCAAGGGCCTGCGTCGACTGCCGGTGCTCATGGCGCCCTACGGCGGGCCGCACGCGCAGCGGGTGCTCAACGCGCGCGGGGCCTATCTGACCGCGCAGTGGTACGCCGAGCAGGGGTTCGCGGTGCTCATCGCGGACGGCCGCGGCACGCCGGGGATCAGCGTGGAGTGGGAGCAGGCGGTCCACCTGGACCTGGCCGGGCCGGTCCTGGAGGACCAGGTGGCGGCGCTGGAGGACGCCGCCGGACGCCACCCCGACCTGGTGGACACGGAGCGGGTGGGCATCCACGGGTGGTCGTTCGGCGGCTACCTGGCGGCTCTGGCCGTGCTGCGCAGGCCGGACGTGTTCCACGCCGCGGTGGCGGGCGCGCCCGTGATCGACTGGAAGCTGTACGACACGCACTACACCGAGCGCTACCTGGGCACGCCGCAGGAGCACCCGGAGGCCTACGAGGGCAGTTCCCTGCTGGCGGACGCCGCCAAGCTGGAGCGCCCGCTGATGATGATCCACGGGCTCTCCGACGACAACGTGGTGTTCGCGCACACGCAGCGGATGTCCTCGGCCCTGCTGGCGGCGGGCCGCAGGCACACGGTGCTCCCGCTGTCGGGGGTGACGCACATGGCGTCGGACCCGGTGGTGGCGGAGAACCTCATGCTGCTCCAGGTGGAGTTCCTCAAGGACGGCCTGTCCAGACACTGACCGACCGCCGGGCGCCGTCGCCGCGGCGACGGCGCCCGGCGGTCCCGCCGTGCATCCCGCCACAGGCCGTTCTAACCTGGTGTTATGCGTTCGTTCACGGCTCCGCTCGCCTTCGTCGCCGACCTGGTGTGCGTGCTGGCCTTCGTGCTGATCGGCAGAGCCGAGCACGAGAGCGGCACCGCCCTCGGCTCGGTCCTCGGTACGGCCTGGCCGTTCGCGGCCGCGCTCGCGTTGGGGTGGGCCCTCACCCTGGCGTGGCGGTCTCCCTCCCGGCTGTGGCCGACCGGCGTCTTCGTGTGGGCGGTGGCGGTCGCCGGGGGCATGGTGGCACGCCTGGCCACCGGGGAGGACGCGCCCTACTCCTTCGTCGTGGTGACCGGTGTCTTCCTCGCCGCGACCATGCTGGGCTGGCGCGGCCTCGCCCACCTGGTCGTGGAACGACGGGAGAAGAGGCGCCAGGCCGTCTGACGGCCTCGTGCGCGTGCTCCCTCCGGGTCCGCCGCCCTGTCGGTCCGTGGCGGGGTGATCCGCGGACCGGCCCGCCGACGTGGTCCCTACACTGGGGCGGGTGAATGAACAGCCCGCTCCGGTGACCGCCGCTCCGACCTCCTCCGACGACGGGGAGCGGCCCGGTGGCGTGGGTGTGGGGCCATGGCCCGGCCCCTGGCCCGCTGAAGAGCGCTACGATCCCGACCTCCTGGCCGGGGGCGACCGCCGCAACGTCGTGGACCGCTACCGGTACTGGCGGCACGAGCACATCGTGGCCGACCTGGACACCAGGCGGCACCCGTTCCACGTGGCGGTGGAGAACTGGGAGCACGACTTCAACATCGGTTCGGTGGTGCGCACCGCCAACGCCTTCGGGTGCGCGGCCGTACACATCGTCGGCCGCCGACGCTGGAACAAGCGGGGCGCCATGGTGACCGACCGCTACCAGCACGTACACCACCACCCCGACACCGCGTCGCTGGTGGCCTGGGCGCGCGGGCGCGGGCTCGCCCTGATCGGGGTCGACAATCTGCCCGGTTCGGTGCCGGTGGAGACCTACCCGCTGCCGCGTGAGGCGGTCCTGGTGTTCGGCCAGGAGGGGCCGGGTCTGTCCGAGCAGGTGCGCGAGGTGTGCGAGGCGGTGTTGTCGATCACACAGTTCGGCTCCACCCGGTCGATCAACGCCGGGGCGGCGGCCGCGATCGCCATGCACGCCTGGGTTCGTGCGCACGTGTTCGACCAGCCGGTCCCGACCGCGGAGTCCACAGACCCATCCCCTTCGTGATGTTCTCGTGATCTAATGGTGGTGCGAGGCCCCCGACCGGAGAGTTGTGTGTTCCCGATGAGCCCCACCGTCACCGCCGCCGCCCGCCGAGCCACCATCGAGGACATTCCGGGGGTGGCGCGCGTGCTGAGCCGGGCCCTGGCCGACGACCCGCTCTTCCGGTGGCTGTTCCCCGACGACGCCCAGCGCATGGCCCGTACCCGCCGCTTCTTCGCCCTGGCGGCGGGTTTCGGGTACGTCCCGGCCGGTGACACCCGTGTGGTGTCCATCGCCGAGGGCGCCTTCGAGGACCCGGTCATCCGTGCCGCCGCCCTGTGGGCCCCGGCGTCGAGCAACCCGGAGGGGCCGCTGGTGTCGCCGCGCACCTGGCCGCACTGGGTACCGCTGATCGGCCGTGAACGGCTGGGCGCCTTCGTCCGCCTGTGCGCCGAGTGGAAGATGGCCGCGCCCCAGGAGCCGCACCTGTACCTGGCCGTGCTCGGCGTCGACCCCGCGCTGGAGGGTGCCGGCCTGGCGAAGGAGCTGCTGGAGTCGGGGCTGGCGCGGTCCGACGACGAGGGGCTGCCCGCGTTCACGCAGACGCTCTCCCCCGAGAGCGTGGACTTCTACGAGCGGTTCGGTTTTCGGGTGGTCCAGCAGGTCGAGCAGCCGGGGATCGGGACCAGCCGGTTCCTCATGCGCACGCCCGCCTGACCCCTCGGGGCACGCGGCACTCAGGGGGCGGCGGGCCGCGTGCCCTGTCGCCCGCGGCCCGGCCGCAGTCGCCCGCCGGCACCTCCGGGCCCCATCCGAGTTCCTGACAGACCCCTGACGGTGCTGCTGTCCAACACCCCGCTGGGTGAGCGCTCTTTCACCACCAGAACCAGAAAGAGATACCGTTTTCCGGTATCATGCCCCACATGAACATGCACCTGCGCCTACCGGACGATGTCCACACCAGGTTGAAGGCCGCGGCCGAAGAAGACGGCAACAGTGTCAACTCCGAAGCGGTGACCGCAATCTCCGACTATCTCGCCCGGCGTCAGACGGCCAGAGCAAGGGAGGTGGCGGCACGCATCGCCGAACGCGACGCCGAACTGCTGGCCAGGCTCGCCGAATGACGACCTACCTCACCAAGGAGGATCTGCTCGGCGTCATCGAGCGTGTCCTCCCCCCACACACCCGCTTGCGGGATGCCGGGCAGCTCCATGCGGCGGTCCTACGGCCGCAGACAACGGCGTTCGGCACGGACGCCTACCCGGATCTGTGGCAGAAGGCCGCCGCGCTCATGCAGTCCCTGCTCATCGGGCACCCCCTCGCCGACGGCAACAAACGGCTCGCCTGGCTGGGTGCTGTGGTCTTCCTCGAACTCAACGGGTTGGAGACGCGCAAGATCGACACGGACGCCGCCTACGACCTCGTCATCGCAGTCACCACCGGCGCGGTCGCGGAGGTCCCGGAAATCGCTACGCGGCTCCGCGGTCTCGGACTAGCGGACGACTGACCACACACGCGAGGGGCCGCGCCCCCGAAGGGACACGGCCCCGTGGCCGAGAGGGCGGCGTTCTAGCCGTTGCCCCGGCCGAGCGACCCCAGCAGGTCGCGGTTGAGCTGGGAGATCGTGTCCAGCGGGATGCCCTTCGGGCAGACCGCGGCACACTCACCGATGTTGGTGCAGCCGCCGAAGTCCTCCTCGTCGTGCTGGTTGATCATCTTCACCACGCGCGCGTCCCGCTCGGGCTGGCCCTGCGGGAGCATGCCCAGGTGGGTGACCTTGGCGGCGGTGAACAGCATGCCGGAGGCGTTGGGGCAGGCCGCCACGCACGCGCCGCAGCCGATGCAGGTCGCGGCGTCGAACGCGCGGTCGGCGTCCGGCTTCGGAATCGGGTTGGCGTGGGCGTCCGGGGCGGTACCGGTCGGGGCGCTGATGTAGCCGCCCGCCTGGATGATCCGGTCGAAGGAGCCGCGGTCCACGACCAGGTCCTTGACCACCGGGAACGCCGTGGCGCGCCAGGGCTCCACCGTGATGGTGTCGCCGTCGTTGAAGCTGCGCATGTGCAACTGGCAGGTGGTGGTGGTCTCCGGGCCGTGGGCCTCGCCGTCGATCACGACACCGCAGGCACCGCAGATGCCCTCACGGCAGTCGTGGTCGAAGGCCACCGGGTCCTCGTTCTCCAGCGTGAGCTTCTCGTTGAGGACGTCGAGCATTTCGAGGAAGGACATGTCGGGCGAGACGTCGGTGAGCTCGTAGCTGGCCATCCGACCCTTGTCGTCCCGGCCCTTCTGGCGCCAAACGCGCAGGGTGATGTTCACTTGTAGCTCCGCTGCTTCATCTCGACGTACTCGTACTCCAGGGCCTCCTTGTGGAGCACGGGCTTGCTGTCCTCGCCACCGAACTCCCAGGCCGCGACGTAGGCGAACTCGTCGTCGTGGCGCAGTGCCTCGCCGTCCTCGGTCTGGCTCTCGGCGCGGAAGTGGCCGCCGCAGGACTCGCGGCGGTGCAGGGCGTCGATGCACATGAGCTCGCCCAGCTCCAGGAAGTCGGCCACCCGGCCGGCCTTCTCCAGGGCCTGGTTGAGCTCGTCGTTGGTGCCGAGCACCTTGACGTCGCGCCAGAACTCGGCGCGCAGCTCGCGGATGCGCCCGATGGCCTTGGTCAGGCCCTCCTCGCTGCGCTCCATGCCGCAGTACTCCCACATGATCTGCCCGAGCTCCTTGTGGAAGGAGTCGACGGTGCGGGAGCCCTGGATCGACAGGAGTTTGTCGATCCGGGAGGTGACCTGCTCCTTGGCGGCGACCGCGTCGGGGTGGCTCTCGTCGAGCCGCTCGAACGGCCCGTCCGCCAGGTAGTCGTTGATGGTGTTGGGCAGGACGAAGTAGCCGTCGGCCAGCCCCTGCATCAGAGCGCTGGCACCCAGGCGGTTGGCTCCGTGGTCGGAGAAGTTGGCCTCACCGGTCACGAACAGGCCCGGGATGGTGCTCTGGAGGTCGTAGTCGACCCACAGGCCGCCCATGGTGTAGTGCACGGCCGGGTAGATGCGCATCGGAACCTCGTAGGGGTTCTCGCCGGTGATGCGCTGGTACATGTCGAAGAGGTTGCCGTACTTGGCCTCGACGGCGGACCGGCCCATGCGCTTGATCGCGTCGGCGAAGTCCAGGTAGACGCCCAGACCGCCGGGGCCGACGCCGCGGCCCTCGTCGCAGACGTTCTTGGCGGCGCGGGAGGCGATGTCGCGCGGCACCAGGTTGCCGAACGCCGGGTAGATGCGCTCCAGGTAGTAGTCGCGCTCCTCTTCCGGGATCTGGCGCGGGTCGCGGTCGTCACCCATCTCCTTGGGCACCCAGATGCGGCCGTCGTTGCGCAGCGACTCGCTCATCAGGGTCAGCTTGGACTGGTAGTCGCCGCTGACCGGGATGCAGGTCGGGTGGATCTGCGTGTAGCACGGGTTGGCGAAGAGCGCGCCCTTGCGGTGCGCGCGCCAGGAGGCCGTGACGTTGCAGCCCATGGCGTTGGTCGACAGGAAGAACACGTTGCCGTAGCCGCCGGTGGCGAGCACCACGGCGTCGGCGAAGTGCGTCTCGATCTCGCCGGTGACCATGTCGCGGGCGATGATGCCGCGCGCCTTGCCGTCCACGACGATGACTTCGAGCATCTCGTGGCGGGTGTTCATCGTGACGGTGCCGGCCGCGATCTGGCGCTCCAGGGCCTGGTAGGCACCGATGAGCAGCTGCTGGCCCGTCTGGCCGCGCGCGTAGAAGGTACGGGACACCTGGACGCCGCCGAAGGAGCGGTTGTCCAGCAGGCCGCCGTACTCGCGGGCGAACGGTACGCCCTGGGCCACGCACTGGTCGATGATCTCGACGCTGGTCTGGGCCAGGCGGTAGACGTTCGACTCGCGGGAGCGGAAGTCACCGCCCTTGACGGTGTCGTAGAACAGGCGGTGGATGCTGTCGCCGTCGTTGCGGTAGTTCTTGGCGGCGTTGATCCCGCCCTGCGCCGCGATGCTGTGCGCGCGGCGCGGGCTGTCCTGGTAGCAGAAGGACGTGACGTTGTAGCCCGCCTCGCCCAGGGTCGCCGCCGCGGAGGCGCCGGCCAGGCCGGTGCCGACGATGATCACGGAGAGCTTGCGCCGGTTCGCGGGGTTGACCAGCTTGGCGGAGAAGCGGCGCTTATCCCAGCGCTCGTTGATCGGTCCCTCGGGGGCCTTCTCGTCCCGGACCGGGGCACCCTCGATGTACAGGTCGTTCTCAGACAACTAACTCACCAGTCCAAAGGTGACCGCCATGGGCGGGAGGAGGAAGCCGACGGTCACGATCAGCGCGATGGCCACGGCGACGCCGTTGATCTTGCCCTGGCGGGGCGCCTTGTTCAGGCCCAGGGTGGCCATGCCGCTCCAGATCCCGTGCCGCAGGTGGAAGCCCACGGCGATGACCGACGCGACGTAGAACAGGGTCACGTACCAGTACTCGGGCTGGAATCCGTTGACGAGCCGCTCGTAGGCGCTGTCGGACTTGCCGCCGGGCGCGATCGTGTTCGTCGTCAGGTGCAGGATGTGGAAGACCACGAAGAGCGCGATGAGGACGCCGCCCCAGCGCATCGTGTACGAGGCGTAGGAGCGCTGCACGCGCTTGGTCACCGCGTACCGGTGCCCACGGGCCTTGCGGGCCCGGATCGTGAGGACCGCCGCGCTGTAGATATGGATCAGGATGCTCGCCAGCAGGACCACGCGCACGATCCACAGGAAGCCCTCGTGGGGCAGCAGCGGGTAGCCGAGGTCGCGGAGCCCCTCGGCGTAGCCGTCGAAGGCCTCCTGGCCAGCGAAGACTTTCAGGTTGCCGTACATGTGCGCGATCAAATACAGCACGAGGACCACGCCGCTGACAGCCATTGCTGACTTGAGCGCGACCGTGGATCCGTAGGCCGTAGACCGCTTCTTGGTCAAGGTACTGTTCGCCACAGCCTGTCACTTTAATTTCGGGTTAAGTTCGTCGTCCAAGTCATCACGACCCTGGTGTCCATAGCCGTAGGCTATGGAACATGCAGTTCCAACAGCTCGCGTACTTCGTCGCTGTGGCCCGCACGCGCCATTTCACCCGCGCAGCCGAGCTTTCGCGCGTTGCCCAGCCGAGCTTGAGCAAACAGATCCGCAGCCTTGAGAGCGAGTTGGGCGCGCCGTTATTCAGTCGTGCCAGGGGAAATATCACACTCACCCCGGCGGGCGAGACGCTGTTGCCGCTGGCCCAGCGCATCCTCACCGACCTGGAGACGGCCCGCCGCGAGGTGGCCGAGCTGGCCGGGATCCGCAGCGGCCGGGTGCGCCTGGGCGCCACGCCGTCCCTGTGCGCGGGACTGCTGGCCGATGTGCTCGCCGACTTCCATACCCGTTTTCCGGGCATCGAACTCCACGTGGAGGAGAGCGGTTCGCGCGACCTCATCCGCGACCTGGGCCGGGGCGCGCTGGACCTGGCCCTGATCATCCTGCCGCTGCACAGCAGCGACCCCGATTTCGCGACCACGCCGATCCTGCGGGAGAACCTCGTGGTGGCCAGCCCGTTCGCGCTGCCCTCCCCCAACGGCCGGGCCTCGATGCGCATCACGGAGCTGCGGGGCCGCCCGCTGGTGATGTTCCGGCGCGGCTACGACGTGCGCGAGGCGACGCTGCGGGCGTGCCGGGCCGCCGGGTTCGACCCGGAGCTGGCGGTGGAGGGCGGCGAGATGGACGCGGTGCTGCGGTTCGTGGAGGCGGGCCTGGGGCTGGCGGTGGTGCCGAGCATGGTGCTGCGCAGCCGGCCGGGCCTGCGCGGCACCCCGCTGGCCAGGCCCCGCCTGCTGCGGACGGTGGCACTGGCCCAGCGCCGGGACGTGGAGCCCTCGCACGCGGCCGACGCCTTCCGCCGCCATCTGGAGCGGTACCTGCTGGACCTGCCCCCGGAGGAGCTGGGACCGGACCTGGAGGTGCTCATCTCCGGTAGGGCTTCGGAGGGTTGAGCCCTGTACTCGATCCCATAACAACGGACCCCGACCACACGACAGCGAACCGTGGCCGCGCTGTTCAGGCGGCCGCCCCGCTCCGCCGGCCGGCACGCTGGTCCTGCAAGAGGCGGACCAGCCGCGCGAGTTCGTCGAACTCGCCGGGCACCGGCGGGGGCGGAACCGCGAGCAGGTCCCCGGCCGGTCGCGGCGCGGGGACGCTCGGGCGCGCGTGGGTGGGGGCGTAGGGGGCGGCCGGGACCCGGGGGCCGCGCGGGCCGGGGGTGGTGGCGCGGGCGCGCAGACGCCGGGCGGGGTGGACCCGCGTGTAGGCGAGTTCGCGCTCGTAGGCGGTGTAGTAGGGCCGCACCAGGGCGGCGTCCCTGGCGGGCGTGCGCACGGTGGGCGGCGCGAGCCAGGACTCAGGCACGGGTTCGGGCACCGGAGACGCGGCCTGCTCGGGGACGGGCAGCGGCGCGTAGCGACGGACCCGGGCCGAGCGGCGGCGGGCGTGGCGTCCGCGCGCGGGCAGGAGGAGGGCTTCGAGGGTCTCCAGGGCAGACCTGAGGACCGCACGGCTAGAATGAGCCATGTCGGCAATCCTTTGCTTCAAGGTGTGTCTTGCTGACCACGACCCCGGCCGGTTGTCTACCGTCGCGGGGTCTTCGTCGTATGCAGTTGGGCTTTCGCAAAGAAGATTAGGGCACGCGGGGCGTGGTGTCGCACTTTTCTGCGAAGTCAGGGAGAAAAAGTTCTCCCCGACGGACATCATCCCAGCTCAGCGCGGTTAACAGAAAGGGAGAAGCCCTTTTCACTCCCGAGTCAGAACTATCCCCTTGGTCCGAATTGAAATCATTTGCACACCCCCACCTCGCACACAAAAGGGGCGGCACCACCACCGGTGGCACCGCCCCTCCTCGTGCTGTCAGCAGGTCTTGAGGGAGTCCACGAGCGCGAGCCACTCCCCGGCCGCGAACTCCAGGTGTCCCAGCTCGCGGTTCTGCGTGTCCCGCACCGCCGTGGTGACGCCCTCGGCAACCTCGACACAGTTGGACCCATTAGGGCTGTAGCTGCTCTTGTGCCAGTCGTTCATGCGAGTTCCTTCAACGCTTCGAGGGAGTGTCGGGCCGGGAGCGCGACCGCCAGCGCCCCAGTGACGAGTGCAGACAACCGCTCATGAGTGTGAGTCGCGTGGATGACGTTACCGTCAGGGTTGTCGCTGGTAATCACCAGTTCCCCAGAGTTCAGCCGGAACACCATCATCGGCGCCACGGGGTCGGTCAGAATCGAGCCTTCCGGAACAAGATGCACTGCCACCCGGCCTGAACCAGCGAGATCCAGCAGGCGGGCCACCTGATCCCTCCTGACCTCCTCATCCATCCCGGTCAGTGCCGTCACTGGGAATACCGCTGTCACCCGCAGCCGGGGCAGATGGTCGAGGCGTTCCGTGCGCAGCTTGGTGAGTCGAGCAATCTCCTCATCGGAGGCCAGGGGCCAACCGGATCGGAACACTGCCGCCGCGTACAGGGAACTCTGAAGGTAGCCAGGAACGACCACCGGTGACACGACCTGCACCGTGCGCGCTTCCGCCTCGATACCGGCAAGCGACCGCGCCCACTCCGGCAGTGTGGTTCCTGATGTGGCCTCGCGCCAGGCCGCCAGCAGCCTCCCCTCCGCGCCCAACTCGGCATCCAGCGTTTCCGCCATGGAGAGCTTGGGCATCGCGTGCCCGTTCGTCCACCGGGAAACCGCCGCGACCGAAGCGTTGACGCGCGCGGCGAGCTGTTTCTGGGAAAACCCGTTCAGCTCCCGGAACTTGGTGAGCACATCGAGGAAAGGGGGTTCCGCCATGCGCAAGAGGTTACGCCGGGATTCCTCAGCGCATCAGGTGTTTGCCGAAACTTCTCGGACGGTGGAGGGACCCCCACCCGGGGCCACATGCTGGGTTCAGACGGGTCGGCCGCCCCGGTGGACCCGGACACGAGCGGAGAGCGGTGGGCGCGGTGGCACGGCACGCGGGCGACGACGAGGCGGGGTACCTAGCCGCCCGGAGGCTCCACGCGCACCACCGACCGCTGTGGCTGGTCCTGTGGGGAGCGGTGGAAGGCCACTACATCGCCCTCTACCAGGGCGATGCCGACGTCACGCCGCTGACCGACACCACCCCGGACGGTCTCGACGCCCGGATTCGCCAGGCCCAAGCGGTCATCGCGCGCACCCGCCCGCACTCGTACTGGCACTGCCCGGTGCGGGGATGCGCGTGGGCCTCGATCACGCCGACGCCGCACGCACCCTGCCCCAGCCCGCGCGAAGCGTCGTAGGCCCGCCCGACACGAACAGACAGGAGTCGCCCGTGTTCCCCACGTCCCAGCAGGAGCGCCCACCGCTCCCCCGCCGCGTCCGGCGGTCGGTACCGGCCGCCACTGGCCCCGGTGACCTCTCCGAACTGGACCGGGCCGTGCGCGCCCTCCTCCGCCTGCGCCCCGACCTGGCCCGCCCCGTCCCCACGCTCTGGAGCACCCCGCCCCCGCCAATGCTCTCCACCAACCTGCTCATCGCCCTGGACCAAGTCCGCCGGCTCGCCCTCAGCATCGACGCCGACCAGGAGGCCGCCGAGATCGCCCGCCTCATCAACACCCTCCGCACCACCGTGTAACCCCGGCACACAGCTTGATCAGAGGAGAGATCGGAATCTCGCCTGGCAAGCACTGCGATCTATAGCGGACACAGCTACTTTGCAGCATCGATCCAGAATGAGCGCTGCGTTCTATAGCGCTATCGCTATAGAATGCAGACATGGTTCTCATGACGAGCATGGTAGCCCTCACCGACCTCGCTGAGGAACAGGGAGGGCTGTTCACCCGCCGCCAAGCCGAAGCCACCGGGATGGCCTGGAGCACCCTCGCCCGCCTCTCTTCGAAGGGGGCCACTGTCGAGCGTGTGGCCCACGGCGTCTACCGGATGAGGGGCGCCCCCGCCCCGGAGCACCTGGAACTGCGCGCAGCCTGGCTACAGCTCTCGCCCGACGCCCCAGTCTGGGAACGAAGACCCGCCGACGGCGTCGTCTCCCACCGGTCGGCCGCAGCGCTCTACGGACTCGGACACCTGCCCGCCGACATCCACGAGTTCACCCTGCCCGGACGTCGACAGTCCCGGCGGCCCGACCTGCGCCTGCACCGCGGCCACCTCGCCGATGCCGAGTGGACCACCCTGAACGGTCTTCTGGTGACCCGGCCACCGCGCATCGTCTCCGACCTGCTGTCCGCTCGCGAAGACCCCGGCGCGGTCGGCCACGTCCTAGCCGAAGCGCTGCGAGACGGGCACAGCCGTCCTTCCACGATGGCCCGGTCTCTCGCCGGCCACGCCGGGCGTTTCGGCCTGCGCCGCGGTGACGGGGTGGCCCTACTGCGCTGGCTCCTCGACCTGACCACCGCTCCCGAACGAAACCACTGGCTCAGCCAGATCTCCGAAACGGAAACAAGCACCGCACCACCATGACCCTGCCTTATAAGACACCCGCCGCGTTCCGTCGTGCTCTCACCGACCGTTTGCGCTCTAGCGCACGACCCAAAGGCCCGTGGCCCCTGCCAGAGTTGCAGCGCCAGTTCGCCTACGACCGGCTTCTCGCCCGGCTCTACCTCATCGACAACGAGTGGATCGTCAAAGGGGCGACCGCACTTCTCGCACGTGAACTAGCAGTACGACGTACCGTAGATATCGATATCTACCGAGACACTAGCCGTGAGGCAGCCGAGCGGGACCTACGCGAGGCAGCCGTACAGGACCTCGGGGACTGGTTCCGCTTCGAAACCAGCCGATCAACACTCATCTCCGATGGTGCCAACGGGGTGCGCATTCCAGTCACCGCCCGTCTGGGGGCCACCGTGTGGACCAAGTTCCATGTGGACGTCGTAGCCGAGAACATCCGCATGACCGGCAGCGCCGAAGTCGTCCCGCCTCTGCCCACGGTTGACGTTCCCGGCCTGGAGCGCACCGGTTACCGGGTCTATCCTTTGGTCGACCACATCGCCGACAAGACCTGCGCCATTCTCGAACGACACGGCCCCGAACGTCGGCCCTCCACTCGTTTCAAGGACCTCGTCGATCTGGTCTCTGTCATCAGCCGGGCACGCCTGCCCGCAGCCCTGCAACACGATGCTCTGCGATCCGAGGCCGAGCGCAGAGGATTGCCACTTCCCCTTCGGTTCTCCGTTCCCGATCGCGGCCTGTGGGAGCCCGGCTACGCCACTGAATCAGCGCGAGCCCTGGCTTTGCCTGCCCGCACACTGGACCAGGCACTCGATGTTGTCTCTCCGTTCCTTGATCCGCTGTTCCAGGGGACTGCCTCAGGTACTTGGGAACCCCAGGCAGCCACGTGGACGCTGACGAGGTGAACCCGCTTTCCCGGAACAGAGGGGAAGGCAGGGGCGGGGTGCCCGTGGCACACTGGGCGCACGGAGATCCCGCGCGGTCAGCGGGGCGTGTACACCGAATCCGGTTCGGTCACGAGAACCCGGGTTTGCGTGCACGGCGTTTGCGCAGGACACAGGCTTGCAGAAGTGAAATGTGACGCGCGTCACGTACCATCGAGAGTCCTAGAGACCGGTTGCGTGCAGAAGGGGTGCATCACCGCAGGTCAGACCCGGCGAAAAACGGCAAGGGTTTCACCGACCCACAAAGCCCCTCAGGGCATCCGGTACGCCCTCCACTCCCGGAAAACAGCGCGAGCCCTGCACCAGTGCAGGGCTCGGCTACCTGACCCCTGCTCCAGCGCAGGGCTCGCGGGTCAGAACCCGCGCTTAGCCCACTCGTCCAGGTACTCGGCGGCCTCAGCGATCGTCGTGGACTCCCCGTGGCCGGGGTGCACCACGGTCTCCGGCAACAGGCCCACCAGGTGGTCGCGGATCGAGGCGATGACGGTCGGGAAGTCCGAGAAGGGCTGACCGGTCGCACCCGGCCCGCCCGGGAACAGGGTGTCACCGCTGAACAGCACCCCCGGTTCCGCCGCGTGCAGGCACACCCCGCCGGGGGTGTGGCCCGGCGTGTGCAGAATTCGGAGCTCCAGGTCCCCGGCGACGAGGGTCTCGCCGTGCAGCAGCGGCGCGTCCGGTTCGCGGTCGGGGTGGACCCGCTCCCACAGTTCGGCGTCGTCGGGGTGCAGCAGGATCGGGGAGGACGTCAGCTCAGCGAGCGCCACCGCCGCGTTCACGTGGTCGTTGTGGGCGTGGGTGCACACGATCGCCATGAGCTCGCGGTCGCCCAGCCCCCGCGCGATCCGCTCGTGGTCGTGGGCGGCATCGATCACGATCGCGCTCCGCGCGTCGCCCACGATCCAGACGTTGTTCTCGACGTCGGCCTCGACGCCCTCCAGGCTGAAGAGCCCCGAGGTGCGCAGCCGCTCCACCGGGTTCGGGGTGCCGGGCACTGGATCACCACCTCAACGTTCGCGGGCCGGTTCGGTACCACCCGACCCTATCCGCGATCGCCCGCGCGGCAGGGCTTTCCCGCCCGGCTCACGCCCCGCCGGGCTCGAAGCTGCGGCGCAGCGCGTAGGGCTGGATGAGCCCCAGGCCGTGGGCGTGGCGGGCGCGCACCTGCACCACCTGGATGCCCTCCTGGCCTTGGAGGCGCTCGGCGAGGGCGTCGTCGATGAGGACGGTGCCGGGCCGGGCGAAGGAGGTCAGGCGGCTGGAGCGGTTCACGGTGGTGCCGAACACGTCGCCGTGCAGGGTGAGCACGGGACCGTAGGCCACCCCGACGCGGACGTCGGGCACCTCCACGTGGGTGGTGACCCCGGAGGCCAGGCGCAGGGCGATGTCGGCGGCCTCGGCCGGGGAGTCGGCGACGTAGAGGATCTCGTCGCCGAGCGTCTTGACGACCCGCCCCCCACCGGTGGCGACGATGTCGGCGGCGGTGGCCTCGAACCCCTCCACGACGTCGGCGAGTTCGAGTTCGTCCAGTTCGCGGCTGAGCGTGGTGAAGGAGACGAGGTCGGCGAAGCCCACGATGAGCGGGTAGTAGTTGGGGACGGTGTCGGTGTGGTTGGACATCACCGTCAGGGTGCGCGCGGTGGAGGCGGCCAACTGCCGCCGCCAGATGTGCAGCAGCAGCCGTTCGACGTCCGGCAGCAGCTCCTTGACCTGGTTCATGAGCGGGCTGCCGATGGAGTCGCCGTCGTCGGTCATGAGCGTGCTGAGGATGCTGGTCTGCCAGTCGGCCAGGCGGGACATGGTCTGGCCCATGGCTCGGGCGAAGCGGACCACGCCCTGCTCGTCCAGGAGCCCCTCCTGCAGAAGGGAGTGGGTGATGCGCAGCGCCTCGACGTCGCTCTCGGCGAAGACGACGGCGTCGTCGGCCTGGGTGGGGAAGCCGAGGGCACGCCAGACACGGCTCGCGATCTCGGGTTCGGCGCCGGAGAGTTCGATCGCCTGCCGTTTGGTGTATACCGGCTCACCGCCGAGCAGGACGGACTCGATCGCTTTCGGGTCGGGACGCGACGGCATACGTTCTCTCTCAGACCATCCCCGTGAATACGGGGTACGAGCACTGCGTCACTGCGTCGGCAGTGCGGCGCGGTTGTTCCTCACCAGCCTACGCCCGCGGCCTCCCCTGACAGGAGGGGTCGTCGGGCCATCACGGGAGCACACCTCTCCACGCGGCGGGGATCACGACTCCCGATCGTTGTACCAATGATCATGTCATGATCTTTCGTAAATCGGGAGTTCTGGAGCCGAAACAGCACGCATACGGGTGTCGTCATTCTCCGGGGCGGACGTGCACGACGTCGCCGACGGTCAGCACCCGCTCACCCACCGGTCCGCGCACCACGAGCCGGGCCTGGGTGTCCACGGCAGCGGCCGTACCCTCCAGTACCGAGCCCCCCGGCAGGTGGACGCGGACCCGGCGGCCCACGGTGGTGCACAGGTCCCGGTAGGCGTCGGCCAGGCCGCAGGCCCCGGCGTCGCCACCGGCTTCGCTCCACGCCGTGTACAGCTCCCCGAACCCGGCCAGGACGGCGGTGAGCAGGGCGGTGCGGTCCGGAGCGGCGGCCCCCTCTCCGCGCAGGGACGCGGCGGTGTCCACGGGGAGTTCGGCGCGGGTCTGGGACACGTTGAGGCCCATGCCCACGACCACGGCCGGGGCGTGGGTGTCGGAGAAGTCGGCCTCGGAGAGGATCCCGGCGAGCTTGCCGTCGGCGGCCTCCGTCCCGGGCCGGGAGCCCGCGGGGACGATGACGTCGTTGGGCCACTTCAGCGCGGCGGCGACCCCGGTCTCCGTGCAGATCGCCCTGACGGCGGCCACCCCCATGAGCAGCGTCAGCCAGCCGAGGGCGTCGGGGTGGGCGCGGGGGCGCAGCAGGACGGAGAAGGTGAGCGCGGCGCGGTCGGGGGTGGTGAAGCCGCGGCCGAGGCGGCCCTTGCCGGCGGTCTGGTGCTCGGTGGCCAGCACGGTGCCGTGCGGGGCGCCGCCCCTGGCGCGGACGGCGAGTTCGGTGTTGGTGGAGCCCACGGCGGGCAGTACCTCGACGGAGCGCCACGTCCCGCCGGGGCGGACCACCGCGGCGGTGAGCGCCGCCGTGTCGAGCGGTGGGCGCGGGAGGTCCTCGGTGTCAGGGGTCATGGCCCCATTACAGCAGCGCGGCGATCGCCTGGGGAAAACCTGTCCCGATGGGGGGCACGGGTTATCCTGAAACCGGAGCATCGGTGATCACGCGCTGCTACGTTCAGCTACCGGAGGTGGCGCCGCAGATGAGTATCGCGGAAGCGGAAACCGGATCGGTGACCCCGGTACCGTCCCGGTGGGACGTCGTGCTGCATGCCTGGAAGGAACTGGACCTGCCCGAGGGCTGGCAGGCCGAGATCATCGAAGGCGACATCGTCATCATGACGCCCCCTAAATACGACCACAACCACATCGTGTGGCTGGTCAACAAAGCGCTGATGCGTGAGATCCTGCGCCCGGGCAGCCGCGTCTCCGAGGCGGAGGTCCACCAGGCACAGGACATCCGGGTCCCGGTGACCGACAGCGTGTACATCCCGGATCTGATGGTCCTGCCCGAGTCCGCGCCCGATCCCGACGCCGAGAACCCGGCGGCCGACGCGATCCTCGTGGTCGAGGTGGCCTCGCCGAGCACGGCAAAGAAGGACCGCAAGGCCAAGCTGTGGGGCTACGCGCACGCCGGGATCCCCCTGTACCTGCTAGTGGACCGCTGGGACCCGGACACCGGCCAGGAGGCCGCGACCCTGTTCGCCGAGCCCGAGCGCGGCGTCTACAAGCACGTCGAGAAGGTGTTCTTCGGCGAGCCGCTGAAGCTGCCCGAGCCGTTCGGCATCACGCTGGACACCTCCGGCTTCCCGGCCTGACTCCTCCCGAACAGAGCCTCGTCCAGCTCCCGGGCAGCGCGGCGATCGCCTGGGGAAAACCTGTCCCGACGGGAGGGCACGGGTTACCCTGAAACCGGCGCATCGGTGATCACGCGCTACTACGTTCAGCTACCGGAGGTGGCACGACAGGTGAGTATCACGCAAGCGGAGAGGTCGGCGAACACTCCATCCGCCTGGGAACTGTCGTTGCGCACATGGGAAGCGCTGGACCTGCCCGAGGGCTGGCAGGCCGAGATCATCGAAGGCGGTCTCTTCTTCGTGGCACCCCCTTCTCGCGAACACGCGCGGATCGTCGCCCTGCTGCAAAAGCAGCTCTATCGCGAGATCCTGCGCGACGGGAGCGGTCTTTCCGAAGCCGACGTACACCAGACACTTGATGTACGGGTTCCGCTGCGGTCGAGCCTGTTCATCCCCGACTTGGTGGTCCTCCCGTACTCGGTCTTGGAGTACGACCCCGACGCCATGGTCTCGGACGCCCTGCTGGCCGTCGAGGTGACGTCGAAGGGCACGGCGGAGAAGGACCGCAAGGCCAAGCTGTGGGGCTACGCGCACGCCGGGGTGCCCCTCTACCTCTTGGTCGACCGGTGGGACCCGGAGACGGGCAGAGGCGAGACCACCCTGTTCTCAGCGCCCGAGAACGGCCGGTATACCTCGGCGACCAAGGTCCCCTTCGGCAAGGACATCGACCTTCCCGAACCGTTCGGCATCACGCTGGACACCTCCGGCTTCCCGGGCTGACACCGCCCCCCGAAGCAGCGGGCGCCCCCGCACTCGGTGCGGGGGCGCCGGTGTTCCCTCGGGGCTCAGCCGGTGTTCTGCAACCCGGCGGCCACGCCGCTCACCGACAGCAGCAACAGCCGCTCCAGGTGCTGGCGGTCCTGCTCCGACAGGGCGTCCGCCTCCTCGCCGCGCAGTGCCTCCAGGGCGCGCAGTTGCAGGTGGGAGAGGGCGTCCACGTACGGGTTGCGCAGGTCCACCGCGCGGGAGAGCACCGCCCGGTTCTCCAGCGGCCGTCCGTGTCCGGTCACACTGAGCACCAGGGCGCGGGTGCGGTCGTACTCGGCGAGCACCCGTTCGGCCAGCTCTGGCCGACCGCCCAGCGCCAGGTAGCGCTCGGCGATGGTCCGGTCGGTCTTGGCCAGGCTCATCTCGGCGTTGTCCAGCAGCGAGGCGAACATGGGCCACTCGCGGTATGCCTCCTGGAGCACGGACAGGTCCTCGACCGCCGCCAGACCGGTGCCGAGCCCGAACCAGCCGGGCAGGTTCACGCGGGTCTGGGTCCAGGCGAACACCCACGGGATGGCGCGCAGGTCGCCCAGACCGCGGGCCGCGCCGCGGCGGGCGGGGCGCGAGCCCAGGCGCAGCTCGCCGAGCTCCTCCAGCGGGCTGACCCGGGAGAACCACACGGCGAAGTCCTCGGTGTTGACCAGGTCCAGGTAGGCCTTCTGTGCGGCTTCGGCGATGGTGTCGGCGTGCGGGCGGTACCGCTCGGCGGCCGAGCGCTCGTGGTCCTGGACGGCGTCGGTGGAGGAGATCAGGACGGCGTGGCCGACCTGCTCGATGTGGCGGCGGGCGATGGCGGACTGGCCGTAGCGGGCGAAGATGACCTCGCCCTGCTCGGTGACCTTGAACCGCCCGTCCACCGAGCCCGGGGCCTGGGCGAGTAGTGCCCGGCTGGCGGGACCGCCGCCGCGACCCAGGGAGCCGCCCCGGCCGTGGAAGAGGGTGAGCCGCACGTCGTGCTCGCGCGCCCACGCGGCGAGGCGGGCCTGCGCGTCGTACAGGCGCAGGGTGGCGCTGACCGGTCCGACGTCCTTGGCGGAGTCGCTGTAGCCGAGCATGACCTCGACGCGCCGCTCGGTCTCGTCCAGCCGCCGCTGGACGGCCGGCAGCTTCAGCATGCCGTCGAGGACGCCGGGTGAGGCGTCCAGGTCGGCACCGGTCTCGAAGAGCGGGATGACGTCGAGGACGGGCACCCGGTCGGCGGGCAGCGCGTGCTCGGCCAGTTCGTACACCGCGGCGATGTCCTCGGCGGTGCGGGTGAAACTGACGATGTAGCGGCGGCAGGCCTCCACACCGAAGCGCTCCTGGATCCAGGAGATCACCCGCAGAGTGGCCAGCACCTCCTCGGTCTTCTCCGAGAGGCGCTTGCCCTCGCGCAGTTCGGCGAGGGCGGCGGCGTGTACCTCGCTGTGCTGGCGCACCTCCAGTTCGGCGAGGTGGAAGCCGAAGGTCTCGGCCTGCCAGATGAGGTGCTGGAGTTCGCCGTAGGCCTGGCGGCGCGCGCCCGCCTCGGCCAGCGACTCCTGAACGGTGCGCAGGTCGGCGAGGAAGGCCTCGGCGTTCGGGTAGGCCAGGTCGGCGTCGCGTTCACGGGTGGCGCGCAGCCGCGCGGCGGCGAGCAGGAGCAGTCGCCGGTGCGGTTCGTTGGGCGAGCGGTCGAAGATCTCGCCCATGAGGTCGGGGTATCCGGCCTGGGCGGAGGAGAGCGTGTCGAGCAGGGCCGTGCTGGCGGGCGTGAGGTTGGAGTAGGCGGTGAGCGTACGCCCCACCCGGGTGCAGGCGCCCTCCAGGCCGCGCAACACGTGGTCGGACTGGATGAGCATCGCCTCGCGCGTCACGTCGTGGGTGACGAACGGGTTGCCGTCGCGGTCGCCGCCGATCCAGCTTCCGTAGCGCACGAAGGCCTTGGCGCGCGGGGGGCGGGTGCCGGTGCCCTCGGGGTCGATGGCGGTGTCCAGGCTCCGGTACACCTGCGGGACGACGTCGAAGATGGTCTCGTCGAAGGCGGCCAGGGCGGTGCGCACCTCGTCGAGCGGGTCGAGCTTGGTGTAGCGCAACTGGGAGGTGCGCCAGAGCAGGTCGATCTCCTCCAGCAGGCGGCGGTGCGCCTCGGCGGCGGCGCTGCTGCCCTCGTGGGAGGAGTGCCAGGCATCGAGCTGGGCGCTGATGCGCAGGATCGAGGTGGACACGGCGCGGCGGCGGGCCTCGGTGGGGTGGGCGGTCACCACCGGGTGGAACTCCATGCCCTCGACGAGTTCGTCGAGCCGCTCCTCGCCGCCTCCGGACTCGCGCACGGCCCGCACGGCGGCGGCCAGGGACTCGCCGGGCGGGTGGGCGAGGTCGTCGCGCTCGCGCAGGGCGCGCATGCGCTGGTGCTCCTCGGCCAGGTTGGCCAGGTGGAAGTAGACGGTGAAGGCGCGAGCCACCTGCTTGGCCCGCTCCAGGGGCCACCCGGCGACGAGCGCGGTGATCTCCTCGGTGGGGACCGTGCCCTCGCGTGCGCCGATCACGGCGTGCCGGAGCCTCTCGACGTCCTCCAGGAGGTCGCTGCCGCCGCTTTCGGCGAGAACCGTCCCGAGCATCTCGCCGAGCAGTTTGACGTCATTGCGAAGCTGCTCGGGGACTTCCTGTCGTGCACTGTCGCGTTCTGCGCTTACCGCTGTCATAGGGACGACTTTACAGAGACCGTGCCTGCACCGATGTCCCAGGGGGCGCATTTCGTCGGTTTTGCCAGAGCGTTAACAATTGTGTATTTCCAGAGCGAATTCACATTGGATCACGCCGCAATTCCCCGGCCCTCCCCCTCGCCCGGCGGCGGCACGCACCGCGGCACTCCCGCGTACCCGCCCCGCACCTACGCGCAAGTAACATGACCCCGGTACTGGTCAGAGCGATAACGACGACTAACCTGGACTGTTATGGCCACCGAAGCCCCTGAACCACTGGCCGCGGCGGAGATCGACATCCACACCACCGCTGGCAAGCTCGCCGACCTGCGACGACGCCGGTATGAGGCGGTCCACGCGGGGTCGGAGCGAGCCGTCGAGAAACAGCACGCCAAAGGCAAGATGACCGCGCGCGAGCGCATCGACGCCCTCCTGGACCCGGGTTCGTTCGTGGAGTTCGACGCCCTGGCCCGACACCGCTCCACCAACTTCGGGCTCGCCGACAAACGCCCCTACGGCGACGGCGTCGTCACCGGGCACGGCACGGTCGAGGGCCGACCCGTCGCCGTGTTCAGCCAGGACGTCACCGTCTTCGGCGGGTCCCTCGGCGAGGTCTACGGCGAGAAGATCACCAAGGTCCTCGACCACGCCCTCACCAACGGCTGCCCCGTCGTGGGCATCAACGAGGGCGGCGGCGCGCGCATCCAGGAGGGCGTCGTCGCACTCGGCCTGTACGCGGAGATCTTCAAGCGCAACACCCACGCCTCCGGAGTCATCCCCCAGATCTCCCTGGTCATGGGGGCCGCCGCCGGAGGGCACGTCTACTCCCCCGCGCTCACCGACTTCGTCGTGATGGTCGACGAGACCTCGCAGATGTTCATCACCGGCCCCGACGTCATCAAGACCGTCACCGGCGAGGACGTCTCCATGGAGGAGCTGGGCGGGGCCCGCGCGCACAACACCAGGTCCGGCGCGGCGCACTACATGGGCGCCGACGAGCAGGACGCCATCGACTACGTCAAGGCCCTGCTCGCGCACCTGCCCGACAACAACCTGGAGGAGGCGCCCGAGCTTCCCCCCGAGAACCCCCGGGGCGACGAACCCGCCGACACCGACCTGGCCCTGGACACGTTCATCCCCGACTCGGCGAACCAGCCCTACGAGATGAAGCGGGTCATCGAGGCGGTCCTGGACGACGGCGACTTCCTCGAAGTGCACCCGATGTTCGCCACCAACATCGTGGTGGGCTTCGGCCGCGTCGACGGGCGGTCCGTGGGCGTGGTCGCCAACCAGCCCATGAGCCTCGCGGGCTGCCTCGACATCGCCGCCGCCGAGAAGGCGGCACGCTTCGTGCGCACCTGCGACGCCTTCAACGTGCCCGTGCTGACCTTCGTGGACGTGCCCGGCTTCCTGCCCGGCACCGACCAGGAGTGGGACGGCATCATCCGGCGCGGCGCCAAACTGCTCTACGCCTACGCCGAGGCCACCGTCCCGCTGGTCACCGTGATCACCCGCAAGGCCTTCGGCGGCGCCTACGACGTGATGGGCTCCAAGCACCTGGGCGCCGACGTCAATCTGGCGTGGCCCACCGCTCAGATCGCGGTCATGGGCGCCCAGGGGGCCGTGAACATCCTGCACCGGCGCACGCTCGCCGCCGCCGACGACGTCGAGGCCGAGCGGGAACGGCTCATCACCGAGTACGAGGACACCCTCCTCAACCCCTACTCCGCGGCCGAGCGCGGGTACGTGGACGGTGTGATCATGCCCTCCGAGACCCGCGACCAGGTGACCAAGGCCCTGAGGGCCCTGCGGAACAAGCGCGAACAGCTTCCGCCCAAGAAGCACGGAAACATCCCGCTGTGAGCGCGCCGAATGACCCGCGCCACCTGACGGTGGTCCGCGGAACCCCCTCCGAGGAGGAGATCGCCGCCCTGACCGCCGTGCTCGCCGCGCGTGCCGCCGCGCGTGCCCGCACGCCAGAGGAGACGGAACGGCCCGCCTCCGGCTGGCGGGACCGCTCACGACTCCTGCGCGCCCCGCTGCGGCCCGGCCCCGGTGCCTGGCGCCTGAGCACGAGGTGAACCCGTGCCACCACCTGAGTTTTCCCGCCGAGCGGACGGCGCGCTCCCGTTCCAGCCACAGCGGAAGGAATTCCCACCGTGCGTAAAGTTCTGATCGCCAACCGCGGCGAGATCGCCGTGCGTATCGCCCGCGCCTGCCGCGACGCCGGACTGGCCAGCGTCGCCGTCTACGCCGAACCCGACCTGGACGCGCTGCACGCCAAGATCGCCGACGAGGCCCACGCCCTAGGCGGCACCACCCCGGCCGAGTCCTACCTGGACATCGCCAAGCTCCTGGACGTGGCCACCCGCACGGGAGCCGACGCCGTCCACCCCGGGTACGGCTTCCTCGCCGAGAACGCCGACTTCGCCCAGGCCGCCATCGACGCCGGGCTCACCTGGATCGGGCCGCCCCCGGCGGCGATCACCGCCCTGGGCGACAAGGTGGCGGCCCGCCACATCGCGCAGAAGGTCGGCGCGCCCCTGGTGGCGGGCACCCCCGATCCGGTCTCCGGGGCCGGGGAGGTCGTCGCGTTCGCTGAGGAGCACGGGCTGCCGATCGCGGTCAAGGCGGCGTTCGGCGGCGGCGGGCGCGGGCTGCGCGTCGCCCACACCATGGACGAGGTCGAGAGCGCCTACGAGTCGGCGGTGCGCGAGGCGATCACCGCCTTCGGGCGTGGTGAGTGCTTCGTGGAGCGCTACCTGGACAGGCCCCGCCACGTGGAGACCCAGTGCCTGGCCGACACCCACGGCAACGTGGTGGTGGTCTCCACTCGCGACTGCTCGCTCCAGCGCCGCCACCAGAAGCTGGTGGAGGAGGCCCCCGCCCCGTTCCTGACCGCAGACCAGACCGAGCGGCTCTACAGCGCTTCCAAGGCCATCCTCGCCGAGGCGGGCTACGTGGGCGCGGGCACGTGTGAATTCCTGGTGGGCACCGACGGCACCATCTCGTTCCTGGAGGTCAACACCCGCCTTCAGGTCGAGCACCCGGTGAGCGAGGAGGTCACCGGCCTCGACCTGGTGCGGGAGATGCTGCGCATCGCCGACGGCGAGGAGCTGGGCTACGGCGACCCGCAGGTCCGCGGCCACTCCTTCGAGTTCCGCGTCAACGCCGAGGACGCGGGACGGGGCTTCATGCCCGCCCCCGGCACCATCACCGAGCTCGCCCTGCCCGGCGGCCCGGGCGTGCGCGTGGACACCGGCTGCGAGGCCGGGTTCACGGTGCCGCAGGCCTTCGACTCCATGGTCGCCAAGCTCATCGTGACCGGGCGGACCCGCACCGAGGCCCTGGAGCGGTCCCGGCGGGCGCTGGCGGAGTTCACGGTGGGCGGCATGCCCACGGTGCTCCCCTTCCACCAGGCCGTGGTGACCGATCCGGCGTTCGCCCCGGCCGACCCGGAGCGCGCGTTCGGCGTGTACACGCGGTGGATCGAGACCGAGTTCGACAACCGGATCGAGCCGTGGTCGGGCGAGAGCGGCGACGCGGAGCCCGAGCAGCGCGAGACGGTCACCGTGGAGGTGGGCGGCAGGCGCATCGACGTGGTGCTGCCCGCGTCCCTGGGCACCGCGACCGCCGCACCTGCGGCCCACCCGGGCGGCCGCAGGAGGCGGGCCGCGCGGCGCGGCGGCGGTGCTGCGGCGGTGGGCGGTGACGCGCTGGTCTCGCCGATGCAGGGCACGGTGGTCACGGTGGTGGCCGACGAGGGCACGGCGGTCGCCGAGGGCGACACCGTGGTCGTGATCGAGGCGATGAAGATGGAACAGCCGCTGAGCGCGCACAAGGCGGGCGTGGTCACCGGGCTGAAGGTCGCCCCGGGCGAGAGCGTGGGCAACGGCGCGGTGGTCTGCGAGGTCAAGGACTCCTAGGGTCCCGTAGTGCCGGAGGGGGAGGGTTCAGCGCGTCCGGGTCAGGTCGATGTCCAGGTGGCCGGGCGCGGCGACCTTGACCCGGTCGCGGTGGACACCGGCGGGCGCGTACCGGCCGGACAGCCGGTCGAGTTCGTAGACGTGCACCGCCGCTCCGTACTCCTCCTGCTCCACCAGCCAGAAGTGGGGGATGCCCGCCCGTGCGTAGAGTTCGGGTTTGCGCTCGTGGTCGCGCAGGTGCGATTCGGGTGACACGATCTCCACGGCGAGGAGTACGGGCTCCGGTCCGACCCAGGTGTCATCCGGTCCATCCGTCTCCTGGTCCCGTGCCAGCATCAGGTCGGGCTCGGGCCGCTGCCTCTCCCCCAGGCGGAGGGTGAACTCGCGATAGACGGTGAGGCCGGGTGGAACCTGGGAGTCCATCTGCTGTTCGAGCAGCTTGAGCATGAGCATGCGGAAGCGTTTCTGGGGGCTCACCAGCACCAGGCTGCCGTCGATGAGTTCGGTATGCGGCGGAAGATCCGGGATCCGGTCGAGATCGTCGGCGGTGAACCCGTCCTGTGGGGGCATCGGCAAGGTCACCTTGTCGAAATCGGAGGCAGGGTCTCCGGCAACGGTGGGAACGGACATGTCGTCGCCTCCGGCCATCGGATCGTCCTCATGACCCATGGTAGCCACCCCTGTCACCCCGTAACGGTGCTTTCCTGGATTGTCTCGTCTCCCCGGTGCCCGGCACGGCCTCCCCGGCCACGCGCCGTATGCTCGGGGTGTGAGACCGCGAACACTGAGGTCACAGCGCCCCCGTCCGGGAACCCCGGGCCCGCGCCGTTCGTCTCTGACGGTGAGGGAGGCGAGAGGAACCACCATGACGCGCCGCTTGGCAACACCCACAGTGCTGACCGCCGGACTCGTGGCGGCGGTGACGGGAACCGCGGCCCTGCCCGCCGCGGCCGACGTCCAGCCCGAACTACCGGACACCCAGGCCATCGTCGACGAACTCGAAGGCGACGGCGTCTACATCGACCCGAGCATCGACCAGATCTCCCCGGCCGACGAGCTCGCCCTGGAGAACGCCGCGTCCGGCTCGGACGTGCCGGTCTACTACGTGATCCTGCCCAGCGGGACCGCCAACTCCAACTCCAGCGTCGACGCCGTCATGGACCCGGTGATGGCCGAGGTGGGCGACGGCGCCTACGGCGTCCTGGCCGGTTCCGACGCCTTCGCCGTCACCTCGCCCAACCTGGACGACCCCGGGGAGATCCGGGAGATCGCCCTGGCCCAGGGCGGCAACCAGATCGACACCCTGGTGGCCGTGCCCGACGCCGTCGAGCAGTCCGAGTCCGATGCCGGTGCCGCCTCCGGCGTGGTCCTGATCGTGCTCCTGGTGGCGCTCGTCGCGGGCGGCGCCTGGTTCGTCCACCGCAGCCGCAAGAAGCGCGCAGCGGAGAAGGCCCAGCAGGTCGCCGAGATCAAGCAGATGGCCACCGAGGACGTCGTGCGGCTCGGCGAGGACGTCGCCAGGCTGGAGATCGACCTCACCGCCGTCGACGAGGCCACACGCGTCGACTACACGCGGGCCATGGACTCCTACGACCAGGCCAAGGCACGCCTGGACACCATCACCGAGCCCGAACAGGTGAAGGCGGTGACCCAGTCACTGGAGGACGGCCGCTACCACATGGCCGCGACCCGGGCCCGGATGAACGGGGAGCCGGTGCCGGAGCGGCGCGGCCCCTGCTTCTTCAACCCGCAGCACGGCCCCTCCGCCGAGGACGTCGTCTGGGCCCCGCCCGGCGGCGCGCCCCGGTCGGTCACCGCGTGCGCGGTGTGCGCGCAGGCCGTGCGCACCGGCGGGCAGCCCGACGTGCGCCTGGTGGAGGTGGACGGCGAGCGGCGCCCCTACTACGACGCGGGCCCGGCCTACTCCCCCTACGCCGGCGGCTACTTCGGCACGGACATGATGATGGGCATGTTCACCGGCATGATGATGGGCTCCATGATGGGGTCGATGATGGGCGGCGGCATGATGGGTGCCGGTGACCTGGGGGACGCGGGCGGCGGCGACTTCGGAGGCGGGGACTTCGGAGGCGACTTCGGCGGCGGGGACTTCGGCGGCTTCGACTTCTGAGCCCCGCGGCGCGCGACCGCGAACACGGGCCCCGGGCACGCTCCCGGGGCCCGCGGCGTCCTCTCCGCCCGCCCGGGGCCGCCGGTGGCTCAGACCCCGGACGCGAAGCGCGCGTGCAGTTCCTCCACCCAGCCGCACACGGCCTCGGCGGTGTCCTCAGGGGCGGCGCGGGTGGTGTCGACCAGGGTCAGCGGGGGCGTGAGGCGGTCGGCCTCGGCCGCGATCCACTCGACGAACTCGCGGTTCTCCGCGATCCGCTCCTCGTCCCAGGCCCGCCAAGCCGGGCGGGCACGCAGGCGGTCGGCGAGCACGTCGGGGTCGCACATCAGCGACAGGTAGTGGATCCGCGCGAACAGCGCCCGCTCGGGAAGCGGCTCCAATTCCGGGGGCATCACCGTGCCGCAGAGCACGACGGGGCGCCCGCTCTGCTGCACCATGGCGGCCGTGCGCAGCCAGGTGGAGCGGAACAGGCGGTGGTGGTCGGCCGGGTCGCGCAGCCCGCCCACCCACAGCAGGTCCTGTTCGAGGACGACGAAGCGGTCCCGGAGCCGTTCGAGCAGCAGGCCCGCGATGGTGGACTTGCCGGTACCGCTGGGGCCCGACACGCAGTACAGCGGCAGGCGGCGGTAGGGGCGCTCCCGGCCGCAGGCGTGGCAGCGCAGGGCGGACGCGCCCGCTCCGGTGTCGGGAACCTCGTTCCACTCACCGCAGCGGGAGCAGATCAGCGGATGCACGGCCGACTCAGTCGAAGAGCTCTTCCAGGAAGCTCTTGCGGCGCTTGCGGTAGCCCTTGGGAGAGTCCGGGTAGCCGCCGCGGTAGCCCTTCGGGGAGTCCGGGTAGCCGCCGCGGAACCCCTTGGGAGAGTCCGGGTAGCCGCCGCGGTAGCCCTTCGGGGAGTCGGGGTAGCCGCCCGGGCGCGGGTACCCCGGCGGGGGCCCCTGCTGGGGGTAGGCGGGTGGGGGGCCCTGGGGGGCGGCGGGCGGAGGGGCAGCGTAGTGGCGCTGCTCGGCAGCCAGGATGCTCTCCAGCTCGCCCCGGTCCAGGAAGATGCCCTGGCAGACATCGCACCGGTCGATGTGGATGCCCTGCCGGTCATAGGTACGCATGGGGCTCTGGCACTTAGGACAAATCACGGGCCCGAGCCTACATGCACCGGTGTCGGATCGGGTTAAGAGTCCGGGGCCGGAATCCGCCGTGACGTGCTTGGCCCCACGCACGGCGGACCCCGCGGCCCCGATCGCCCGCCTACTCCGGGGAGGCCAGCATGAGCGAGCGCGCCGCCTCGGTGACACTGCCCGAGAGCGAGGGGTACACGGCGAAGGTGTGCGCCAGGTCGTCCACCGTCAGGTTCTGCTGAACCGCGACGGACACCGCGAGGATGAGCTCGCTGGCGCGCGGACCGACGATGACACCGCCCAGGACGATGCCGGTGTGCTGTCGGCAGATGAGCTTAACGAAGCCCTCGTTGACCTCGTTCATCTTGGCACGCGGGTTGGTGTTGAGGGGCAGCGTGACCGACCGCCCGTCGATCCGGCCGCTGCGCACGTCGTCCTCGCTGGCGCCGACCGCCGCGAGTTCGGGGTGGGTGAACACAGTGGAGGCCACCGTGGACAGCTTGAGCGGCGACACGGCCTCGCCCAACGCGTGCCACATGGCGATACGGCCCTGCATGGCAGCCACGGAGGCCAGCATGTTGACCCCGGTGCAGTCACCCGCGGCGTACACGCCGGGCACGGTGGTGCGGGAGACCCGGTCGACCTCGACGAACCCGCCCTGCCCCAGCCGGACCCCGGCCTCCTCCAGGCCGATCCCCTCGGTATTGGGGATCATGCCCACGGTCATGAGGCAGTGGGTGCCCTCCACTACGCGCCCGTCGGAGAGGGTCGCCCGGACACCGGTCCCGCTGTTGGTGACCGACTCGGCGCGCGTCCGGTTCAGGATGTTCATGCCACGGCGCGTGAACACCTCCTCCAGCGCCTGGGCCGCGTCGGCGTCCTGCGTGGGCATGACGTGGTCGCGGGAGGAGACGAGCGAGACGTTCGAGCCCAGGGACTGGTAGGCGCTGGCGAACTCGGCCCCGGTGACGCCGGAGCCGACGACGATGAGTTTCTCGGGGAGTTCGTCGAGGTCGTAGAGGTGGCGCCAGGTGAGGATGCGCACGCCGTCGGGCTCGGCGGTGGGGAGTTCACGGGGGTGGGCACCGGTGGCGATGAGGATGACGTCGGCGCGGATGCGCCGCTCCCCCACCGCGACGATGTGCGGGTCGACCAGGCGCGCCTCACCGGCGACGACCTCCACGCCCTCCTTGACCAGCCGGGCCCGGGTGTCCTCGGACTGGGCGAGGGCGAGACGTTTGATGCGCGGGTTGAACGTGTTCGGGTCGACCTCGACCTCGGACTTGCCGTCGGGGCCGCTGGGAACGTTGATGCCCAGGGACTCGGACTCGCGTACGTAGGTCGTCCGAGTGGAGGTGGCGATGAGGCTCTTTGAGGGGACGCAGTCGGTGAGGACGCAGGCGCCGCCGATCCCGTCGCGCTCCACCACGGTCACGTCCGCACCGAGCTGGGCAGCCACCAGCGCCGCCTCGTAGCCCCCGGGTCCGCCACCGATGATCACGACTTTCGTCACGCTGCTTCACTCCCTCTTCGGTCGGCCGCCGCACCCGTCCGGCTCGGGAGTCGGGCGGGGCCGAACACCACCAGGTTCTCGCTCGCACCCATTGTCGTCCATGTCCGCCCGCGGTATCGGCAAGAGCCCCCGCGCACGGGGCGCCGGGCCACCGGATACCTGCGCGGGCCGGACCCGCGACGCGGCCTTCTCACCCGATAATGGGACGAAGGACACACCCGTATCCCCCACACCCTTCCCCGAACGCCGCGCCCATCACCGCGCGCCCACGGCCCCGTCCGTGGTGTCGCACGACCGGCACCGGCGTTCCACCCGTCGGACACACTGCGCCGCTCTTCGGATTGATTCGACTACCCAGGGGTACCATCCGGGGTGTGAGCAACACAGAGCAGGAGCCCCGGACCAGCGAAGAGGCCAAGGACATGGCGTCCGAGGCGGCACGGGAGCTGCTGTCGCGCGCCGGTGCCGACACCTTCGACGCACTGGTGGTGCTCGGCTCGGGGTGGGCGGGCGCTGCGGACTCACTGGGGGCCGTCGACATCGAGTTCGATGTGACGGAGCTGCCCGGCTTCCTCGCTCCGACCGCGCATGGCCACTCCAGCAAGGTGCGGAGCGTGTGGGTCGGCGACAAGCGTGTGGTCGTGTTCATGGGGCGCGTCCACGAGTACGAGACCCATGACCCCATGGCAGCCACCCACGCGGTGCGCACCGGCCTGTCCGCCGGGGCCCGGATCGCGGTCCTGACGGGGTCGGCGGGCTCCCTGCGAGCCGACATCGCCCCCGGCGTCCCGGTGGTGGTGCGCGACCACATCAACCTCACCGCGCGCTCACCGCTGACGGGGGCCAGGTTCGTCGACCTGTCGGAGGCCTACGCCCTGCGGCTGCGTGAGCTCATCGAGGAGGTGGACCCCTCCCTGGCGGAGGGGGTGTACGTGTCCACCATCGGTCCGCAGTTGCAGACCCCGGCCGAACTGGCGCTGCTGCGCCAAGCGGGGGCGGACGTGGTCGGGCGATCGATCGCGATGGAGACCATCGCGGCGGTGGAGATGGGGGCCGAGGTCCTGGGGCTGGCGATCGTCACCAACGACGCCGTGGGGTCGGTCTTCGCGCCCTTCGAGTCCGACCAGGCGCTGGAGGTCGTCACGCAGAGGGCCGGACGGCTGGGCGAACTGCTGAACGGCACGCTCGAACGAGCGTGAGGCGGGCGGGGAAACGGGGCGCCTCCGGCCGTGGTGCAGAGGAACCGGTACCGGCGTGGCGAGCTGTACACCCCGAGGCCTTGGGATGAACGGTACCGGCCGTGACCAGGCCGGAGGCGGCGCTTCCCCGGTGTCCCGCCGTGCGGAATCCCCGCAGATCCCGTTGGACTCACGGACGGGACACCTTTCCTGTATTCAGTTGAACCGCGCGCGCCGCCCTCGGGAGGAGAACCGGACGGACGGACCATCCGCGCGAAGTCCGCCCGCCCGAAGCACTCTCCCTTAGGCATGCCTTACCTAATCAGAAGCGGCGTACGCCGTCAACCCCCGGGCACCGACACGAGGACACCCGCGATCGCGGCGGCCGTCACCGCCAGGACCGCGAACACCTCCACCGGCACCATGGACTGGGGCCGGTCCCCCGTCCCCAGGGCCGCGGGGCCCGCCTCGGCAACGTCCCTGATCGGCCCGCTCAGCGGCCGTGCCTTGCGGTGCTCGGCCTCTCCCCGCAACTCGGCGGCGATCCGGTCCATCGGGCGCTGCGGCGCGTCCCCGGCACCGGCCTCCGGGTCGACCAGGCCCGACGTCCGTCTCAGGTTGTCGCGCACCCGCGACCGCCGGGTCTCCCGCAGCGGCCACGAGCGCACGATCCGGTCCGGGGTGTGCACGCGCAGCACGTCGGTGACGTCCACCCACACCACCGCGGACCACGGCACGAACGTCTCCCGCACCGGGTTGACCACCCGCAGGCCCCGCTCCGTGGCGACCAGGCACGGCCGCAGCCACACCAGGTACACCGCGGCGATGCTCACCACCAGGACCGCACCCGCGATCCACGCGGACCGGCCCCGGCCCGCCAGGAGCACCTCGACCAGCAGCAGGAGCGCGACGGCCGTCCAGAGCGCGGCCATGACCCGAGTGAACGTCACCGCGTAGGTCGTGGAGCCCGGCCGCTCCATCAGGACGTCGCCCACTTCAACTGCGCGAACCCGGGCTTGATCACACCGTTGATCAGCGACAGGCGCTCGTCGAAGGGCAGGAAGGCCGACTTCATCGCGTTCACCGTGAACCACTCCAGGTCGTCCCAGCCGTAGCCGAAGGCGGCACAGAGCTTCGCGAACTCCTCCGACAGGACGACCCCGCTCTGGAGGCGGTTGTCGGTGTTGACCGTGACGCGGAAGCGCAGGTCGCGCAGGAGCCCGATGGGGTGCTCAGCGACCGACGAGGCCGCACCCGTCTGGACGTTGGAGCTGGGGCACATCTCCAGCGGCACCCGCTTGTCCCGCACGTACTGGGCGAGCCGGCCCAGTCGGGGCGGGGCACCCTCCGCCACGGTGATGTCGTCGATGATGCGCACGCCGTGGCCCAGGCGGTCGCACCCGCACCACTGGAGAGCCTCCCAGATGGAGGGCAGGCCGAACGCCTCACCGGCGTGGATGGTGAAGTGGAAGTTCTCCCGGCGCAGGTACTCGAAGGCGTCCAGGTGCCGGGTGGGCGGGTTCCCGGCCTCGGCTCCGGCGATGTCGAACCCGGACACGCCGGCGTCGCGGTAGCGCACCGCGAGTTCGGCGATCTCCGACGAGCGCGCGGCGTGCCGCATGGCCGTGACGAGCTGGCCGGTCCTGATGGCGTGCCCCTGGTCCGCGGCGCGCTTCTGGCCCAGCTCCAGTCCCTCCTGGACGGCCTCCACGACCTCCTCCAGAGTGAGTCCGCCCTCCAGGTGCTGTTCGGGGGCGTAGCGCTGCTCGGCGTAGACCACGCCGTCGGCGGCCAGGTCCTCCACTGCCTCGGCTGCCACGCGCACGAGCGCCCCGCGTGTCTGCATCACCCCGGTGGTGTGGGCGAAGGTCTCCAGGTAGCGCTCCAGGGAACCGGAGTCGGAGGCGTCGCGGAACCACGCACCCAGTCGGTCGGGGTCGTCGGTGGGCAGCCCCGTGTAGCCGGTCTCCCGGGCGAGTTCGACCACGGTGGCCGGGCGCAGGCCGCCGTCGAGGTGGTCGTGCAGCAGGACCTTGGGCGCCCGCCGGATCTGCTCAACAGTGAGTGGCTGGTTCATACACCTCAGAATGCCACCCGGCCGCCGGACTCCGGTGTCACAGTGGCGTCACACGTTCCGGGGAAACCGCTGGCGGGCGGGGCAGCGGCTCAGGCGAGGGCCTCGTCGTCCACCCGGTCCCCGGCACGGCTCCGGTTCCACAGCGCTGTCAGGGCCGTGGTCACCATGAACCGGGTGCCCACGCCGATGGCGCGTTCGTCGACGTCGAAGGTCCCCCGGTGCAGGTCCAGCATGGGCCCCTCCCAGTCGGGCGAGTGGGTGCCCAGGCGGGCCAGGGCCCCGGGGACGTGCTCCAGGTACCAGGCGAAGTCCTCCCCGCCCAGGCTCTGCGGGGTGCCGGCCACCGCGTCGGCACCAAGTGCCGAGGTGGCCGCCTCACGCATCACCTCCACGCTCCCGGCCTCGTTGATCGTGGGCGGGACGCCCCGGCGGTAGGTGACCTCGGCCTCGGCCCCGTAGGGGCCGGCCACCGACTCGACCAGGCCCTTGATGGTCTCGGGTGCCGCATGCCACGCCTCGTCGTCCAGACAGCGCACGGTGCCCTCGGCGACGGCGTCGTCGGGGATGACGTTGGGGGCCGCACCGGCGCTGATCCGCCCCCAGACCAGGCTGAACCCGGCCCGGGGGTCGACGCGGCGGGACAGTGCGGCGGGCAGTTCCGTGACCACCTTGCCCAGGGCGTAGACGAGGTCGGAGGTCAGGTGCGGCCGTGCGGTGTGCCCGCCGGGTCCGGACAGGCGGACCATCACCTGGTCGCACGCCGCGGTGATGCCGCCGGTGCGCAGCCCGACCCGTCCGGCCGTGAGCCGGGGGTCGCAGTGCAGGGCGAAGATGCGCTCCACACCCTTCAGGGCACCATTGTCCACCACCTCGACGGCACCGCCCGGCAGTTCCTCGGCGGGCTGGAAGATGAGCCGCACCCGCCCGGGGAGGGACCCGGCACGGTCCTGCTGGGCGAGGAAGACCGCCGTCGCCAGCAGGACCGTGGTGTGCACGTCGTGACCGCAGGCGTGGGCCGCCCCGGGGACCGTGGAGCGGTAGGGCACGTCCTTCTTCTCATCGGTGAGGGGGAGGGCGTCGATGTCGGCCCTCAGGGCGACCAGTCCCCCGGGGCCGCTGCCGATGTCGCACACCAGGCCAGTGCCCCGGGGCAGGACACGCGGCTCCAGCCCGGCCTCGCGCAGCCGCTCGGCGATCCGTCCGGTCGTCCGGTGCTCGGCGAAGGCGAGTTCGGGGTGCATGTGCAGGTCCCGGCGGAAGCCGGTGAACTCCCTCTCATGGCGCGCCAGAAAAGCGGTCAACTGCTCCGGCAGGTCACGTCCCTGCATGCGGGGGTCCCCTCTTCATTCGCGTATCAGCGTGCACCGGCTCCGCCGCCGATGCCGACCTCTGCGCGCGCGGGGCCGCCGCGGAGCTCGTCGACCAGCATGTCCACGACGTCGTCGAGCGATCCGCCGTCGGCGACGACCGCGCGCTGCCGTTCGTAGGAGGCGCCCTTGTCCAGGGTCTCGGAGACCAGGTCCAGGTCCTCCGCGCAGCCCAGGCGGGCGGCGACGGGACGCAGCTCGCGGACCAGCTCGTAGAGGTCGTCGCGGATCGGAACGGTGGTTCCATGGATATCCGTGATGACACGAGCGTCGAGCCCGTAGCGGGTGGCGCGCCACTTGTTGTCACTCACCAGCCAGGACGGCGGGCTGGGCAGTGCGTACCCGCGGTCGAGCTGGTGGTCGAACGCCTCCACCAGGGTCTGGGAGAGCGCGGCGGCCATGCCCACCTCGCGCAGGGTGGGAATCCCGTCGAACATCCGGATTTCGATGGTGCCGAAATCCGGGTGCGGCCGGATGTCCCACCACACTTCCTTGATAGAGGCGATGGTACCCGCCCGCTGAAGTGTTGCGAGGTATTCCTCGAAAGCAGTCCATCCGGACAGGTTCGGCGGCGGGCCGGCGGTGGGCAGGGCCCCGAAGACGACGGAGCGGGCGGAGGCCAGCCCCGTGTCGTGTCCGCTCCAGAAAGGGCTGGAAGCGCTCAGAGCGAGGAAATGCGGGAGGAACTTCGTGAGCGCGTTGACGATGGGGATGGCCTTCTCCGGGCTGCGCACGCCCACGTGGACGTGGACCCCGCAGGTGAGGATCCGCCGGGCGAGCCACTGCAATTGCTCGATGAGTTCGTCGTAGCGCTTTCCCGGGCTGAAGGACTGGTCGCGCCAGTCATCCATCGGGTGGGTGCCCGAGCAGGTCAGCGTGGTACCGCGCGCTTCGAGGACCGCACGCATCCGGCCGATGCTGCGCTCGAGGTCGAGCTTGGCCTCCTCCACCGTCTCGCAGATGCCGGTGACCACCTCCACCTGCGACTGCATGAGCTCGTGCCGCAGCGGAGGGGTGTCCGTGCGGGCGCTGAGTTCGGGGAGTTCGGAAAGGAGTTCCTCCGCTTCCTGCTTCAGGTGGCGGCTCTGCCGGTCCACGAGTTGGAGTTCCCACTCCACACCGAGTGTCGGGCGTTCGGACGACTTGAATGCGATTCCCATCTGCCCTCCGAGGGGGGTGATCGCCGACTGTCATCGTCGGCAGCCGGTGCGTCCCGATGAAACGTCGAACGGGACAGAGGAGGACTACCCTTCCCGCACCCCGCGCATACGGGTCTCTGTTCCACGAGTGAGTGTTTTTCCTTATATAAGACTAAAAGTCGCTCTTCGCGTATTTAGCCAGCAACGTCGGAGGGCTCGGGCATCGCCGTGTAGGGCGGCGGAACCGGCAGCCACGTCGCGGCCCACGAGGCGCTCAGGACCACGATGCGCATCACGAAGTTGATCCACACCAGCAGCCCCACCAGCACCGCGAACGAGGCGTACAGCGGGTTGCTCAGCGTCCCCGAGAGCAGCATCGCGGCCACGGACTTGAGGATCTCGAAGCCGACGGCACCCAGGAGGGCCCCGTGCCACAGCTCCCGGAGCGGCCGGCCGCTCCCCGAGAGCAGGCGGAAGACCATCGCGAAGATCGCCGTGTTGGCCGCCACCGCGATCACCAGGGCCAGGCCCCGCAGAGCCAGATTGGCCACCAGGGAGCCGTCCAGCCCCACCAGGGACAGCAGGAAGCCGGTGGCCGCCTGCGCCACGCTGGTGAAGGCGACCGTGCACAGCAGCGCCACACCCAGTCCGAGCATGACCAACAGGTCGATGGCCTTGCCCAGCAGGAAGTTCGGGCTGTCCTTGACCTTCCTGAGCCAGACCCTGTGCAGTGCCTGGCGCAGCTCCGACACCGCGTTCAGGCCGGAGTAGAGCAGCCCGAGCACACCGATCAGGCCCGCGCCCAGGCGCGCGTTGGCGATCTCCTCCACGGGAAGCTGGTCGGACAGGCCGGGCAGGATCTGGTCCAGGGCCTCTTCGAGGTAGGAGGTCAGCTCGGCCTGGCCCGCCGCCACGAAACCGACCGCGGCGAAGGCCAGCGCCAGCAGCGGGAAGAACGACAGGAAGGCGTAGTAGGTGACCGCACCGGCCAGCAGGCTGCCGCTGCACTCGGCGTAGCGGCCGAGGGCACGCACGAGGTGGTCGAAGACCGCGTTCCTGTGGCGCAGCGCCCAGAAGGCGTCCATGGACATGTGGTGGTAGCGCCGGGCCGCGGCACGGCCCCGGTCCACAACTGCGGGCATGGCCCCCTTCACTCCACGGTCGCCACTGGTGGGCGCAACACTAGAGGAGAACGGGCGGGAGGGGAACCCGCCACACGCGGCCGTCGGCGCACAGGAGTGGGCTGCGTGTGCCAAGTGAGAACCAAGTGAAAGAGGTCGTCTGTTGGAACGCGCTGTGACCCGGTTGCGTGCCGCGCTGGGCGTACGGTCGGCCGGCCCTCGGGGCACGTGGCCGTCGGCCGCGCCCGGAGCTGACATGCTTCTGGCGGAGTTCGGCGCCCGCTACGGTTCGGCGGCCTCGGGTGTGTGGCACGCGCCGGGCCGCGCGGCGCTCCTCGGCGAGCACACGGCGGCCGTCGGCGGCGCCGCCCTGTACACGGCCCTGCCCTGGGGCGTGACCGCCGCGGTCGACACCTCCCCAGACGGCCGCGTCCGCGTGGCGACGCCGAGAGGGCCGCTGAGACCCCGTGACCCCTCCTTCCGGGCCGTGACCGCGGCGACGGACTCAGCGCGACGCACGGGGCTGTTGGGCAGCGGCCAGGGGCTGCGCGTGCTCCTGGACGGCGACCTGCCCCGGCACGCCTCACTGGGGTACGCGTCGGCCGTGGCCGGAGCGGTCTCGCTCGCGCTCGCCGACCTCACGGGAGGTCCCCCGCCGGAGGGCGCGACCGCCGACGAGCGGGTGGTGCTCACGGCCCGCCCCGGCCACGCGGTCCGTGTGCGGCCCGACACCCTGCGGACGGTGATCCTGCCGTTCGACCTGGCCGGAGAGGGGCTGTGCCTGCTCGTCGTCGACACCGGGGCCCTGCCGCACCGCGATCCGCGGCCCGCGCATACGGCGGCGCTACGGCGTGCCCAGGAGGCCCTGGGACCGCTCCGGTCCGTCCGGGACCCCCGCGCGGCGCTGCGGGAACTGCGTGAGCCCGCGCTGCGCGACCACGCCGGGTGCGCCCTCACGGAGGTGCACCGGCTCAACGCGGCCGTGGGACTGCTGCGCTCCGGACGTGCCGGGGAGACCGGACCCGTACTGGAGTCCTCCCACCTGTCCCTGCGCGGCTGCGGCCTGACCACCGCCGAGGTCGAACTGGCCGCCGAGACCGCCTCCCGCTCCGGAGCCCGGGGCGTACGGGTGTCCGGCTGGGCGGGCACCCTGGTCGCGCTGGCCGCGGAGGAGCGCGTGGAGCCGATCACGGCCGCCCTCACCCGCGCCTTCACCGACCGGGGCCGGGTCCCGCCCCGCGTCCGCTCCGCCCTGCCCTCGGCCGGGGCGCACCGGCTGCGCTGAGCCGCGCGTTCCCGGAAGGTGGCCCGGACCACCGTAGACGAGTGCGAACCCGGCTACAGTTTTCGCGGTCATACACGGGCAGCAGGAACCTTTCGAACCGAGCAGAAGCGCGACGGGTGGGCGGATCGATGACGAACTCACAGAACCGGGGCGGTTCCGGCCCCACCAGCGAACACGACCGGGCGGGCGTGTTCCGCCGCGCGGGTGATCCGGACAAGCCGGACGAGTTCGAGAGGCTCTACCGCCAGCGCGAGTCCGAACGGCGGACCGTGGGGACGGCCCGGCGCATCCCCGAGACCGGGGATGCGCCGCCGATCCGGCCCGAGAGGCGCCGGACCCACAGCTCCGGGACGGTGTACGACGGGACCGGGAGGGGCCGCCGGACCCGGCAGCGGCACAAGAAGCGCTTCCGCAACGTCGCGGCGGGCGTCCTCGTCGTGCTGATCATCCTGCTCACCGTCCCGCCGGCCCTCTTCTACTCCTGGGCTGACAACCGCCTGGTCCGTGTGGACGCCATCACCGACTACGAGGGCCGACCGGAGGACCAGCCGGGCACCACGTACCTGATCGTGGGTTCCGACAGCCGGGACGGGCTCAGCGAGGAGGAGATGGACGAGCTGGCCACCGGGTACGCGCAGGGCCGCCGGACCGACTCGATTATGCTGCTCTACCTCCCCGAGGGCGACGCCTCCCCCACCATCGTCAGCATCCCGCGCGACTCCTACGTTCCGATGGCCATCCCCGGGTACGCGGACAACAAGATCAACACCGCGTTCGCCGACGCCGTCTGCGGGACCGACGACGCCGGCGAGGAGGTCTGCGGTGGCCCTGGGCCGCTGGTGGAGACCTTCGAGCGCGCCTCCGGGGTGCACGTGGACCACTACGTCGAGATCGGCATGGGCGGGTTCGTGGACCTGGTGGACGCGGTCGGCGGCGTGGAGCTGTGCCCCGAGCAGGCCATGCAGGACCCCAAGGCCGGGCTGGACATCGAGGCCGGCTGCCAGATGATGGACGGCGGCACTGCGCTGGGCTACGTGCGCACGCGCGCCACCCCCCGCGCCGACCTGGACCGCATCCAGCGGCAGCGGGAGTTCTTCGCCGAGCTGGTCCAGACGGCCACCGAGCCGTCGACGCTGTTCAACCCGTTCCGGGTGATGCCGCTGGTGACGGCGGGCACGGACACCTTCATCGTCGACGACGACGTCCACCTGCGGCACCTGGCCACGATGGTGCTGGCGATGCGCGGCGGGACGCAGACCACCTCCGTGCCGGTGGGCTCGACCCCCACCCTGGACGGGGTGGGCTCCGTGGTCGTCTGGGACGAGGTCCGTTCCGAGGAGATGTTCACCGCCATCCGCGCGGGCGAGCCCGTCCCGGAGAGCGCCATGCAGGACTGAACCCGGCCCGTCTGTCCGACAGGCCACGGGTGCAAGCAGCGCGAGCGGCGTACCGGCCCCCGCGGGAGGAGTCGCTGCCGAGGCCAGGAACGAGCACGGCGGCAGCGACGACGGAGAGGCCGGTCCTGCGCGCCGTGAGCGACGTTGCGAGCCCGCGGGAAACCACAGAAACGAAGGGCCCGCCGCGCGAGGCGACGGGCCCTTCTTCGTGACGTTCCGTACTGTGCGCGCCTACCCCCCAGCGGGCGCACGGACGGCACGTCGGCTTCTGGGGCCGGAGGGGGTTCACACCCACTCTGGCCTGCCGGTTCGCACCGGCGCGTCTCCACAATAGGTCAAACTTCGCGAAAGGTGCGAATTACAGCTACGTGTCCTACGTCGCATCAGGAGTCCGACCTGCGTGTCCGACACCCCCATACTCGCACCGGTGCCCCCTGTGTGTGCGCCGAACACGGAAAACACACCGGGGAAAATGATCGCGAACGTCGCTCGAACCACCACGAAAGCCGTGTTCAGCGCATCGGATCCGAGTTCTCCGACCGGGAGACGACGACGTCCGGGCCTCCGCGAGGGACACCCGGACGTGATCGGCCTCACCTACGATCAGAGTTACGCGAGGCGCTTGGACAGGTTCTCGTCCAGGGCCTCAAGGAACTGCTCGGTGGTCAGCCACTCCTGGTCGCCGCCGACCAGCAGAGCGAGGTCCTTGGTCATCTGACCGCCTTCGACGGTCTTGACGACGACGTCCTCCAGCGTGGTGGCGAACTCGGCCAGCTTCGGCGTGTTGTCCAGCTTGGCGCGGTGCTCCAGGCCACGGGTCCACGCGAAGATCGACGCGATCGGGTTCGTGGAGGTGGGCTTGCCCTGCTGGTGCTGGCGGTAGTGGCGGGTCACCGTGCCGTGCGCGGCCTCGGCCTCGACCGTGCGTCCGTCGGCGGTACGCAGGACCGAGGTCATCAGTCCCAGCGAACCGAAGCCCTGGGCGACGGTGTCGGACTGCACGTCACCGTCGTAGTTCTTGCAGGCCCAGACGTAGCCGCCCTCCCACTTGAGCGCGGCGGCGACCATGTCGTCGATCAGGCGGTGCTCGTAGGTCAGGCCGGTGGCCTCGAACCTCTCCTTGAACTCGGTGTCGTAGATCTCCTGGAACACGTCCTTGAACATGCCGTCGTAGGCCTTGAGGATCGTGTTCTTGGTGGAGAGGTACACCGGGTAGTTGCGGTCCAGACCGTAGTTCAGGCTGGCGCGCGCGAAGTCCTCGATGGACCGGCGGAAGTTGTACATCCCCATGGCGACGCCGCCGCCCTCGGGAAAGTTCGCGACCTCGAATTCGACCGGCTCGCCGCCGTCGGTCGGGGTGTAGGTCATGGTCACCGTGCCGGGGCCGGGCACCTTGAAGTCGGTGGCCTTGTACTGGTCACCGTGGGCGTGGCGGCCGATGATGACCGGCTTGGTCCAGCCCGGGACCAGACGCGGCACGTTCTCGCAGATGATCGGCTCGCGGAAGACGACGCCGCCCAGGATGTTGCGGATGGTGCCGTTGGGCGACCGCCACATCTTCTTCAGGCCGAACTCCTCGACCCGGGCCTCGTCGGGGGTGATGGTCGCGCACTTGACGCCGACGCCGTGCTCCTTGATGGCGTTGGCGGAGTCCACCGTGACCTGGTCGTCGGTGCGGTCGCGCTCCTCGATGCCCAGGTCGTAGTACTTGAGGTCGATGTCGAGATAGGGAAGGATCAGGCGGTCCTTGATGAAGGACCAGATGATCCGGGTCATCTCGTCGCCGTCGAGTTCGACTACGGGGTTCTCGACCTTGATCTTGGCCATGGCTGTGCGGCTGTCCCTTCAGTCTGCGCTCCCGCCTCGCTGCGAGGAACCGGCCACAGGTTCGTGGCCCTGGCCGGCCCCGCCCGCTCGGCGATCCCCTGATCCCGCCCGGTGTCCGTGCACTCCGGGAGGCGGTCGCTGTCGGTGTCGCGGTATCTCGACGTCAAGCTTATTCGACGCCTAGTCGGAGAGTTGCGGCGCCACCCACGCCAGCACCATCAACATGACCGCCATCCCGACCAGCGTGGCGAGATCGACCCAGCGGCGTCGGACGGCGAGCAGTCCGATCCACTCCCTGGGCAGGACCGACCGGAAGAGCGCGGCCAGCACAAGCGCCCCGGCGATGATCGTCGGCCCCCGTTTGAAGTGGGCGGCGGCCACCACCACGATCCCCGCGGCCAGGGCCGACAGCACCAGCGCGTAGGGGGTCTGGACCAGCCAGAAGGGGGGCTCCGGTCCGTCGTGCGGCCCGTCCGGGGGGCTGTCCTCCGAGCGTTCGCCGTACTCGGGGCCGCCCCGCTCCTCGACCGGCTCCTCCTCGTCCCTGTCCGCCAACTCCGTCCGTCCCTTGTCCACCGCGTATCGACCCGTCCGGTTGAGAGATCAGTCTCGGCCGCAGCACGGCCCGGTCAGCACCCGTGTCCGAGAGCCGGCCGGACGCCCTCGGGTGCTCAGGAGAGGACGTCGGGCCTTCAAGCGTGGGTGAGACCCGCCCATTCTATTGAGCCGGCTTCCCCGATCCCGGCAGAAACAGAAACGGCCCTGCCGTAGACCAACAACTCTGACGACCGTTACCACCGTCCTGTTCGACGCCACACCCGTGATTCCCGTGCCGGAGCCGCCTAACTCGGGGGGAGGGGCGTAGAACGCCCGCGGCACGGGTAGCCAGAGACGAGACGAGTGCAAAGGCGAGCGAGGACCCCACCCCTATGAAGCCCACTCAGAGCGCAGAACGAGCAGTCTCCACTCGACAGCCGCCCCGCCCCCGCCGCCACCCGCACATCCACCGGCCGCGCCACACCACCAGTCCGGGAGGAGCCACTGTGGACGGGCCCCATCTCCGGGTCGAAGAGACCGGTGACCTCCACCAGATCACCGGTGAGGTGACCACCGTCGGACGCGGCAAGGGCGCCGACATCCGCCTCGCAGACCGCAGCGTCTCCCTGCTGCACGCCGAACTCGTCCGCCGCGGCCCCTACGTGTACGTCGTCGACCTGGGCCTGTCGCGCAACGGCACACGCGTCAACGGCAGACCCGTCGCCCGCCGGGTGCTCGAAGAGGACGACGTGGTGACCTTCGGCACCGCGCGCTGCCGCGTGGCCGGCCTGCACCGGGAGCAGATCAGCCCCGACATCGAACTCCGCCGCGGCGCGGCACCCGAGCTCACCCGTCGCGAACTCGACGTGCTCTCCGCCCTGTGCCAGCCCGCGCTGTCGGAGGAGGCCTTCGTCGCACCGGCCACGGCCCGCGACATCGCCGAGGACCTCGTCGTCACGGAGGCCGCGGTCAAGCAGCACCTCCTGCGGCTGTACCAGAAGTTCCGCATACCCGAAGGGCAGAACCGCCGAACCCGGCTGGCCAACGAGGTCGTCGCGCTCGGCCTGGTCCGGCCGACACCGGCCGGGGAGCCGGCGCGCGAGGCGAGCTGACGGCCCCCGCTGCGCTCTCTGCGTCCTCACGGGCCCGGACGGTGCTCACCCGTGGTGGTTGACGGGCGGTGGCGCCCCGGCACCACCGCCCGTGTCTCACGCGGCCAGGCGCTCGGCCCGCTCCACGACGTTGACCAGCAGCATGGCCCGGGTCATCGGGCCCACACCACCAGGGTTGGGGGACAGGAACCCGGCCGTCTCGGCGACGTCGGGCCGCACGTCGCCCACCAGGCCGTCCCCGGTGCGCGAGACGCCCACGTCCAGCACCGCCGCACCCGGGCGGACCATGTCCTTGGTGATGAGTCCGGGTACGCCGGCCCCGGCGACGATGACGTCGGCACGGCGGGTGTGCTCGGCGAGGTCACGCGTACCGGTGTGGCACAGGGTGACCGTGGCGTTCTCCGTCCGGCGGGTCAGCAGCAGGCCCAGGGGGCGGCCCACCGTCACACCACGGCCCACCACGACCACCTCGGCACCCTTGAGCGGCACGTCGTAGCGGCGCAGCAGCTCCACGATGCCGCGCGGCGTGCACGGCAGCGGGGCGTCCTGCATGAGCACCAGCTTGCCCAGGTTGGAGGGCTGGAGGCCGTCGGCGTCCTTGTCCGGGTCGATGAGGCCCAGCACCCGGTTCTCGTCCAGCCCCCGGGGCAGGGGCAACTGGACGATGTAGCCGGTGCAGTCCGGGTTCGCGTTCAACTCACGCACCGCCCGCTCCACGTCCTCCTGGGCTGCGTCGGCGGGCAGGTCGCGGCGGATACTGGCGATCCCCACCTGCGCGCAGTCGCGGTGCTTGCCCCGGACGTAGGAGTGGCTGCCCGGGTCGTCGCCGACCAGGACCGTGCCCAGGCCGGGGACGACCCCCTTGGCCTTGAGCTTGGCCACCCGCTCGGCCAGGTCGCCGCGGATGGCCTTCGCGACGGCCTTGCCGTCGAGAATCGTCGCGCTCATGTGCTCGGGCTCCTCACGATCAGTGGAAGAAGTGACGGGTGCGGGTGAGGTACATGGTGACACCGGCGGCCTCGGCCGCGGCGACGACAGCCTCGTCCCGGATGGAGCCGCCCGGTTGGACCACGGCGCTCACTCCCGCCTCGGTGAGGATCTCCAGGCCGTCGGGGAAGGGGAAGAAGGCGTCACTGGCGGCGACCGCCCCCCGCACCCGGTCGCCGGCGCGGGTGACGGCGAGCCGGGCCGAGTCCACCCGGTTGACCTGGCCCATGCCCACACCCACGGTGGCGCCGTCGGCGGCGAGCAGGATGGCGTTGGACTTGACCGAGCGCACCGCCCGCCAGGCGAAGGCGAGATCGGCCAGGGTCCGCGCGTCGGCGGGCCGCCCGGTCGCCAGCTCCCAGTTCGCGGGGTCGTCGCCCTCAGCGTCGATGAGGTCGCGGGACTGGGCCAGCAGGCCGCCGCTGATCTGGCGCCGCTCGACGGCGGGGGCGGCCGGGTCCGCGACCGCGAGGAGGCGGATGTTCTTCTTCGCGGTGAGGATCGCCAGGGCGGCCTCGTCGAAGGCCGGGGCGACGACGACCTCGGTGAAGATCTCCTTGACCTGCCCGGCCAGCTCCTCGCCGACGGGCCGGTTGGTGGCGATGACGCCGCCGTAGGCCGACACGGGGTCGCAGGCGTGCGCCTTGCGGTGGGCCTCGGCGTTGTCGGAGCCCACGGCGATACCGCACGGGTTGGCGTGCTTGATGATCGCCACGCACGGGTCGCCGAAGTCGTGGGCCGCGCGCAGGGCGGCGTCGGCGTCGACGTAGTTGTTGTAGGACATCGCCTTGCCATGCAGTTGCACCGCCCCGGCCAGCCCGGCGGGGGCGGTGCCCTCAGCCGTGTACAGCGCCGCCTTCTGGTGCGGGTTCTCGCCGTAGCGCAGGACGTCCCTGCGTGCGTGGCCGGTGCCCAGGAAGGCGGGCCACCCGGACTCGGCGGCCTCGGTGTCGGGGGCGTAGGAGTCGGCGAACCAGGAGGCGACCGCGGCGTCGTAGACGGCGGTGTGCCGGAAGGCCAGGCCCGCCAGGTGCTTGCGCTGCTCCAGGGTGAACCCGCCGCCGCGCACCGCGCCGAGGACGGTGTCATAGGCGTTCGGGTCGACGACCACGGCGACGCTGGCGTGGTTCTTGGCCGAGGCGCGGACCATGGCCGGTCCGCCGATGTCGATCTTCTCGACGCAGTCGGCGGCGCAGGCCCCGGAGGCGACGGTGTCCTGGAAGGGGTAGAGGTTGACCACCACCAGGTCGAAGGGGGCGATGCCCAGGCCCTCGATCGTGGCGACGTGGTCGGGGTTGGTCTGATCGGCGAGGAGTCCGGCGTGCACGTGGGGGTGCAGGGTCTTGACCCGGCCCTCCATGATCTCCGGGAACCCGGTGACGTCATCGACGGGGATGACGGGGACGCCGGCGTCCCGCAGCCGTGCGGCCGTCGAGCCGGTGGAGACGATCTCCACACCGGACTGTGCCAGGCCCTTGCCCAACTCCTCCAGACCGGTCTTGTCGTACACGCTGATCAACGCACGCCTGATGGCCTGCTGGGTCACCGGTTCTCCTTCGTGTCGCTCGCGTCCGTGACGCTGTGCTCGGTGCGGCCGAACCGCACGTGCCTGCCGTCGACCGTCCAGCCCTCCCGGGCGAGCCTGCCGACCGTGTCGACGAGCATCCGCCGTTCCACGGTCTTGATCCGCTCGTGGAGGCTGGACTCGTCGTCGCCGTCCTCGACGGGCACCGCGACCTGGTCGATGATCGGACCGGAGTCGACGCCCTCGTCGAGGAAGTGGATGGTGGTGCCGGTGATCCGGACACCGTGGGCGAGCGCGTCACGCACGGCGTGCGCGCCCGGGAACGAGGGGAGCAGAGCGGGGTGGATGTTGACCGCGGTGTGGCGCTGGAGGACGGCGGGGCCGAGGATGCGCATGAACCCGGCGGAGACCACCAGGTCCGGCTCGTGGGCGCTGATCGCCTCGGCCATGGCCCGGTTCCACTCGAAGCGGTCGGCGTAGTCCCGGAAGGGGACGACGAACGCGGACACGCCGGCCGCCTCGGCCCGTTCGATGCCCCGCGTACCCCGGCGGTCCGATCCCACGGCCACCACCTCGGCGCCGTAGGCGGGATCCCGGGCCGCTTCGACCAGGGCCGACATGTTGCTGCCCGTGCCCGATATGAGGACGACCACTCGCGCGGACAATGTGCGTCTCCCAGCGTGTAGAGAACCGTGCGGGAGCGGGACTCCCGTGCCCGGGGCGCCGGGAACGGCGCGGCGTCCGGACGGGGTTTCGGCGGCACCCGCGACGGGCTCTCGGTGGAGCGCGACCACCGCGTCGCGGAGGGTGACCTCCGCGCCCCGGGCGGGGCACGGTCCGCGTGCGAGGCCGACGGGTGCCGGACGGATCGACTCGGCCCGCCCGATCCCCCACCCTATCCGGCCAGGTAGCGTCAGACCCACGGGGACCGGTCGTAGGCCGCCCGCGGCCCGGCCGACGCGGGCCCGCTCCGTCCCCGGACCCGCCGACACCGACGCATGCCCCGTGCCCCCGCGCGCGGGGGCACGGCGCCCCTAGGGGCGTACCGAAGGAGTGAACGTGACCGACAAGGAGCCCAGAGCCGACGAGCAGCCGCCCAAGCTCGAGCGGGGCGGCCTGTGGGGCCTGTTCCTGGGAGCGGCCGCCCTGCTCTTTCTGCCCTACGGCGTGGTGCTGTCCGTGTTCGGGGTCGTCCAGGGCTTCCGGGCGGCGCGCCGCGCCGCCCGGAAGAACAGCACCTACGCGCCCGTCGCGGCGGCGAGCGTGGTGGTCGGCGCGGCGGGCATCCTCATCACGGCCGCCGCGGGTGCCATGTTCGTGGTCTACGACGAGGAGATCACCGCCTACCGTGACTGCTCCGTACGCGCGCACACCGTGAGCACCCAGAAGGCCTGCGACGAGGCCTGGGAGTCCGGTACCGGCCTGCCCCCGGTGCTGCCGTCGTTCGTCGCCTGACCCCGTCTTCCCCGCACGGGTGCGGCGGGGCTTCCCGCCGCACCCGTGCGTGCCGGCTTGGTGACTGGCCGCCCTCCCGCACTGCTCCTAGCCGAAACGGCCGTTTCCCTCACTGCGCCGACCCGCAAAGGAACTACACTCAGTGCACAACCATTGACCAAAAGTGCTGACACCACTGCTCGCGTGGAAAGGCTCAGATGGACACTGAGGCCGCCGTCCCGCCCGGACCGGAACTGAGGGAGTACACGGCCCTGCTGCGACGCCGCTGGCGGACGGTGGCCGCCGGGGTCCTCGGCGGAACGCTCCTCGCCACGGCCGGCGTTCTGGCGCTGCCCCGCACCTACGAGTCCACCGCCGCCGTCCAGGTCCGCCCCACGGAGCTGCCCGAGCTCACCGGCGAGCAGGCCGGACGGCTCACGGGGGACATCAACCTGGACACCGAGGCGCAGGTGCTCCTCTCCGACGAGGTCTCCGCCGCCGTCGCCGAACGGCTCGGTGGGGCTGGCGGAGCACCGCCCTCCACCTCCGATCTGCGCGAGCGCTTGTCCCTGACGGTCCCCGCCAACAGCAACGTGCTGGAGGTGACCTACGCGGCCGGGAGCCCGGAAGCCGCCCGCCGCGGTGCCGACGCCTACGCCGAGGCCTACCTCGCCCAGCGTGAGGCCTACGTCCAGGAACTCCTCTCCGACCGCTTGGAGGCCCTGCGCGGGGAGCAGGAACTGCGCTACGAGGAGCTGTCCGGTCTGAAGGGCGACTCCACCCGGGCGGTCGCCCTCCGCGCGGAGATCGCCGACCTCGGCGGCGACATCAGCCCGCTCGGCACCCTCCGGGAGACGCTCCGCCCCGGCCGGGTCATCACCCCGGCCGCCCTCCCCGAGGGCGCCGCCGCCCCCCTGCCGGCCCTGTGGCTGCCCGCGGGTGCGGCGCTCGGGCTGCTCGCCGGGCTGCTCCTGGCCGCGGCCCGCGACCGTCTGGACCCGTTCCTGCGCGGTGCCGAGGACACCGGGCGGATCGGCGGCGTCCCGGTGCTGATGGACCTGTCCGCCACCGCCGGAGGCTCCCCCCTGCTGCCGGACGACGGCGACCGGGGCGGCCAGCACGTCAACGGGGCCGCGCACGCCGTACGCGCCCGCCTGCGCGCCCGGGACGCCTCCGGGGCCCGCAGGCGCGGCGGTGTCCTGCTCGTGGCCGCCACCGCGTCCGGACGCGCCGGGACCGCCGCGGCGGCCGACCTGGCGGCGGCCCTGGTCCGTACCGGCTCCGACACCCTGCTCGTGTGCGCCGACCCCGACCCGGGGGGCGCCGCACTGCTGGGGCTGGCCGAGGGCCCGGGGCTGGCCGAGGCCCTGACGGGCGGCACCGACCCCGCCGAACTGGAGACGCGATCCGCCGCGGCCGCACACCTGCGCGTGCTGCGCTACGGCCGCCCCGGCAGCGCCGCCGACGTGCAGGGCACCGCGATGCCGGGTCTGGTCCGCCTGTTGCGGGAGAGGGCCGAGTACACGGTGATCGCCGTGCCCTCAGCTGCCGAGCGCGCCGACGTCCACGCTCTGTCCGCCTCGGTGGACCTGCTCCTTCCGGTCGTCGAGGCTGGCCGCACCCGCCGGGCCGACCTGAGGTCGCTGCTGGACACGGCCGCGCGGTTCGGGGTACCCGTGGCCGGAGCGGCCGTCCTGCCCCGCCAGCCCCGCTCACAGGCCCGGCCCACCCGGGTCAAGGGGTCCGACGGCCCCTCGTCCGGCGGCCCCTCGTCCGGCGGCCCCTCGTCCGGCGGCCCCTCGTCCGACGGGCTCACGGCCGGTGCGGCCCCGGCCGCCTCCGTCGGCTCCGCCAAGGCCGGGAACTGATGGCGGGCGCTTCCGCGTCCGTGCGCGGTGCCCGTGCCGGTTCGGTGCTCCTCGGTGTGCCGGCGGCCACGTCCGGGCGTCCGCTGGTCTGGCTGCTGGCCGGATATCCACTGTGGTGGGCGCTGGGCTTGGGGCAGTTCGCGTACTGGCTGTTCGCCGTGCCGATGGCGGCGGAACTGCTGCGCCGCCACCGGCGGGTGGGCCTGCGCCTGCCCCCGGGGTTCTGGATGTGGGGGCTCTTCCTCGCCTGGACCGTGCTGGGCCTGGCTCTGGTGCCGCTGGAGGCCCCGGGGACCGTCCCCGACAGCGGCGGCTACGCCGGGGCGGTGCTGCGCGTCGTGAACTACCTGGTGCTGACCGTCCTCATGCTCTACGTCGGGAACCTGTCCGAGCGCGAACTGCCCACGCGCACGGTCGTGTGGTGCCTGTCCGTCCTGTGCCTGGCCACCATCGCGGGCGGCTACCTGGGCGTGTTCGCCCCGCGACTGGAGTTCACGGCGCCGCTGGAGCACCTCCTTCCGGGCACGCTGGCTTCGGACCCCTTCGTCCAGGCCCTGGTGCACCCGGCCTCGGCGCAGGTCATGGACGTCTTCGGTTACGAGAGCGCCCGGCCGAAAGCACCGTGGGAGTACACCAACACCTGGGGGTACATGGTCTCCCTCCTGCTGGTGTGGCTGGTGGTGGGCTGGTTCCTCCAGGGGGGCCGTGCCGCGCGCTGGGGGGCGCTGGCGGCGGGCGCGCTGGCGGTGCTGCCGGTCGTCCACTCCCTCAACCGCGCCGTGTGGGCGGGGCTGGCGCTGTCGCTGGTCTACGCGCTCGTCCAGACGCTGCGCCGGGGGCACACGGCCCTGGCGGCTGCGTGCGCGGCGGCCGTCGCGGTGGGAGTACTGGCACTGGCGGTGTCGCCCCTGGGGGAGACGGTGCGCGCACGCGCCGAGAACCCGCACAGCGACGACGGCCGCGCCGCGACCAACTCCGCGGCCGTCGACGCCGCCGCCCACTCCCCCGTCCTGGGCTGGGGCACCACGCGGCAGGCACTGGGCAGTTCGGACTCGATCGCGATCGGTCCCACGGCCGAGTGCCCGGAGTGCGGACAGCACGTCATCGGCAACGCGGGCCAACTGTGGATGACTGTGGTCGCCCACGGCTGGGCGGGCGCCCTCCTGTTCCTGGCCTTCCCCGCCTGGACGGTGTGGCGCCACCGGGCGCAGGCCTCGCCGGTGGGCCAGGGCGCGCTCCTGACCGTGCTGCTGCTGTTCTGGTACATGTTCTTCTACGTGGCGCTGATGTCCCCGATGGCGGTCACCGTGATCGCTCTCGCCCTGCTCTGGCGCCTCGAACGGCCGACTCCGGCCCTTCGGGGAGGGGTGTGCCTGCCTGGGGGCCCCGGTGAACCGTGAGACGACCTACCTGACCGATCTCGCCGCGGTGCTGTGGCCGTGCGGCGGCCTGCTCGGGCCCGGGGACGGGGAGGTGGGCCGACGCGCCCGCCGGGACCGGGGACAGCAGTACCTGCCCGTGCCCAGCGCGCGCGATCCGCGGGTCATCCTGCCCGTCTACGACCGCTCGGCCGCCACCCGGGGCATCGCGTCCTTCTCCCGGAGGCACTCGGCAGCGGACCGGCTGCGTGCGGCGCTCCTGGCCGCGGCGTTCACCACCGGGCTGGCCCCCCTGGTGCTGCGCGACCGGCTGTACGTGGGGGCGGGGCCCGGAATCGAGCACGCGCTCGCGTCGGCGCTCGACCGGGAGCTGGCGGTCGCGATCCACCTCGGTCCGCCGCGCGCCAACCGCAAACCAGTGCTCCTGCTGCTCACCCCCGGGGGCCGTACCGTGGGCTACGCCAAGGTCGCCGTGAACGACCTGACGTCGCGCCTGGTGCGTGACGAGAGCCGTGCGCTGCGCCGCCTGGCCGACGCGCGCCTCCCGGACGTGACGGTCCCGCGCCTGCTCCACGAGGGCGAGTGGAACGGCTACCCCCTGCTGGTGCAGGAGGCGCTGCCTGTGGGCTACCAGACCGACCGTCCCACCCGCCACCAGCTGCTGCGCTGTGTCACCCAGATCGCCGACCTGGCGGGGAGCCGCACGCTGCACTTGGCGGAGAGCCCCTACCGGCGTGCCCTGGCCGAGCGGATCCTGCGCCTGGGGGCGCGCCCGGAGGCCGCGCCGCTGCGTGAGGCCCTGGTCGGGCTGCCGGACGTGCGCCTGCCGTTCGGGGCCTGGCACGGCGATCTGACCAGGTGGAACATCGCCGGCACCGCGCGGCGTGCCTTCGTCTGGGACTGGGAGCGGTTGGCCATGGACGCCCCCGTGGGCTTCGACGCGCTGCACTACGACCTCAACGAGTGCGTCCAGGCGGGGGTGCACCCGGGTGTGCACCGGTGGCTGGACAGCGGCCCCCGTCTGCTGCTCGACCCCCTGATGTCCGGAACGGGGCTGGGCGCACACGCGGTGTCGACGGTGATGGCCCTGTACCTGATCGATCTGGCCACCCGGTACCTGCACGACCGCCAGGACGAGTGCGGGGCCTCGATGGCGGCCGTGGACGACTGGCTGCTGCCCGCTCTGGAGGTCCTCCGGGAGAGGGCCGCGCACGAGGCCGCCCGCACCGGCTGACGGCCGCCGCCCCACACACGACCCACCCGTCATGGAAGGACCCCGTGATGCCACAGGACACCCGCCCCGCCCTGCGCCGCCTGGCCGCCCCGGTCCGGCAGGCCCTGCTGCCCCTGGCCGACGGGGTGGGGGCCGTGACCAGTTCCGCCCGCGCCCTGCCGGACCTGCTCATCTGCGGTGCCCAGCGTGCGGGGACCACGTCCCTGTTCAAGTGCCTGTCCCAGCACCCGGCAGTCACGGGGCCGACCCTGCGCAAGGGGGTGCACTACTTCGACACGGACTACGCCCGGGGGCTCGCGTGGTACCGGGCGCACTTCCCGCTGCTGTCCTCCGTGCGGGAACGGGAGGGACGCCCCCGGGTGCGTGTGATGGAGTCCAGCCCCTACTACCTGTTCCACCCGCTGGCCGCACGGCGGATCGCCCGCGACCTGCCCGGTGTCAGGGTCGTGGTGATCCTGCGCGACCCCGTGGAGCGCGCCTACTCGGCGCACGCCCACGAGAGCGCCCGCGGGTTCGAGACCGAGCCCTTCGCCCGTGCGGTCGATCTGGAGGAGCGGCGGCTGGCGGGTGAGGAGGCGCGGCTGACGGAGGAGCCGGGATACCGGTCCCACTCCCACCAGCACCACGCCTACCTGGCACGCGGCCGGTACGCCGACCAGCTCGCACGACTGGAGCGGTACCTGGGCCGGGACCGGGTGCACGCCGTGGACCACGCGGAGCTGTTCGACGGCACCGCGCGGGAGCTGTCGGCGATCGAGCGCTTCCTCGGCCTGCCCCCCGGCCCGGGGCTGGTCCCCGGCCGCCACAACGCGCGCGGCCGGTCGGCGATGCCCGCGTCGCTGCGCGCCGAGCTGACCGACCGCTTCGCCGAGAGCGACGCCGCGCTGACCCGCTGGTGGGGGCGCACCCCCTCGTGGCGAGCGTGACCGCCTCCACCGACGATTCCGGGCTGGGCCGCGTCCTGCGGGGCGGGGTCCTCAACATGGCGGGGGCCGCCGTCAGCGCGGTGCTCGGGCTGGCGCTGACCGTCACCGTCACCCGGGCCTTCTCCCAGGAGACGGCGGGGCTGCTGTTCTCCGCGACCTCGGTGTTCCTGATCGCGGCGGTGGTGGCAGGGGCGGGCGCCCCGGACGGCCTGGTGTACTTCATCGCCCGGCTGCGCGTCCACGGCACGGCCGGGGGGACGGCCGCGCTCCTGCGGCTCGCGGCGGGGCCGGCCACCGCGGTGTCGGTGGCCGCGGGCGGTGCGCTGATGGTCTTCGCCGAACCGATGGCCCGCGCCCTGGCCGTGGCGGACGCCGCCCTCTACCTGCGGATCCTGGCCGTGTTCCTGCCCTGCGCGGTCATGCTCGACACGGCTCTGGCGGCCACGCGCGCCCACCATGTCATGGCCGCGACGGTGCTGGTGGACAAGGTGGGGCGACCGCTGGCCCAGTTGGGGCTGGTGGTGGCGGTGGGGCTGTCGGGGTCGGCGGGTCTGCTGACCCTCGCGTGGGCGGGACCGTACCTGCCCGCGGCCGTGCTGGCCTGGTTCTGGCTGGGCCGGATCCTCTCGCGGGGCGCCGCCCGGAGACCGCCCCTCGGTGCGGGGGACACTGCGGAGGGGGTCACGCCGCGGACGTTCTGGGGGTTCGCGCTGCCGCGCGCGGTGGCCGGGATCGCACAGATGGGCGTGCAGCGCGGCGGAGTGGTGCTGGCGGCGTTCCTGGGCGGGCTCGCGGAGGCCGCGGTGTTCACGGCCTCGACCCGGATCATGGTCGGCGGGCAGTTCGCCACGCAGGCGGTGCTGTCGGCGGCCCAGCCCCGGTTCGCGGAACTAGCGGCGGAGGAGGACCACACGGGTGTGCGCACCCTGTACCAAGCGGGGACGTCGTGGCTGGTGTGCGTGACGTGGCCCCTGTACCTCACCGGTCTGGGATGCGCGCCCCTGATCATGGCCCTGTTCGGCCCGGACTACGCCACGGGCGCCACGGCGCTGGCCGTGGTGTGCGCCGGCCAGCTCACCGCGTCCGCGCTGGGCATGGGCGACCTGGTGCTGACGATGAGCGGGCGGACCGGGCTCAACCTGCTCAACAACGGCCTGTCCCTGGCGGTGAACCTCCTGGGGTGCGCGGCCCTGATCCCCGTACTGGGCGCGACCGGGGCGGCGGTGGCGCTGGTGGCGGCCCAAGCGGTGCGCAAGCTGCTGCCACTGTGGCAGTTGCGGCACCAGGTGAGGCTGTACCCGTTCAACGGCCCGGTGATGATCGCCACGGGCAGCGCGCTCTGCTGGTTCGCCTCCCTCCCCCTGCTCGCACGGGCGACCCTGGGCGAGGGGTTCGCCGTGCTGGCGGCGGCCGTGGCGGCCGGTGCGTTGGGCCACGCGCTGACGGTGTGGCGGCTGCGCGGCCACCTCTCTCCCCGTCAGTGCGCGCACATCCCCGCGATGTGACTGTGTGTTATGACATGATGACGGCATGTCCGATCGACCGATCCTCCTGGTGTCGTCCAACGGCGGCCATCTCACCCAGTTGCTGTCCCTGCGGCCCTGGTGGTCGGGGAGGGAGCGCCTGTGGGTGACGTTCCGCGCCCCCGACGCGGCTGCCTCCCTGCGCGGTGAGGACGTGCGCTGGGCCCACCACCCCACCACCCGCCACGTGGGCAACCTCGCGCGCAACACGCTCCTGGCCGCGCGGGTCCTGCGCGAACGGCGCCCGGCGGCGGTCGTGTCGACCGGGGCCGGGGTCGCCCTGCCGTTCTTCGCCCTGGCCTGGCTGCTGAGAGTGCCGACCGTCTACATCGAGGTCTACGACCGCATCGACACCCCCACCCTCACCGCCCGGCTGTGCCGCCCGTTCACCCGCCTGTTCCTCGCCCAGTGGGAGGAGCAGCGGTCGTTCATGCCCGGCGCCATCACGGTAGGACCGCTGCTTTGACCGAAGAGACCACCCGCACGACACCGCACTCCCATGACCGGAACCACCCCGACGTGCTGGTCAGCGTCGGCACCGACCACCACACGTTCGACCGCCTGGTCCGGTGGGCCGACGACTACGCCCGCCGCAACCCCGATCTGCGTGTCCTGGTGCAGCACGGACACAGCGCGCCCCCCGAGCGGGCCCAGGGGACCCCGTTCCTGCCGCCGGCTGAGCTCGGCCGGCACATGCGCCGGGCCCGGGCCGTGGTCACCCACGGGGGGCCGGGAAGCATCGTGCAGGCACGCGACAACGGACGCCTGCCCATCGTCGTGGCCCGCGACCCCGAACTGGACGAGCACGTCGACGACCACCAGCTCCTGTTCGTGGAGCGCCTGGAGCGGTCCGGGCGCGTCCGGGCGTGCTCCACCCCCCAGCAGCTGGAGGCGTTGATCGACAAGGCGCTCGCCTCCCCGGAGGACTTCCTGGTCCGCCCCGGGGACGGGCCCGGTCCCGACCGCGCCGCGCTGCGGGCCGGGAAGCTCATCGACCTGCTCACCGATGCCCCGGCGTCCCCCGAACCGGTGCCCACCGTCTCCGCCGAGGGCCCCTGGCCCGACGTGACCGTGGTGGTCCCGACGCGGGACCGGCCCGAACTGCTGCGGCGCACCCTGCGCTCGATCGACGAGCAGGACTACCCGGGCCGTATCACCGCGATCGTGGTCTTCGACAACGACCAGCCGGACCCCTCGCTCACCCGCCGCGGCGGCGACCGCCCGGTGCGCGTGGTGACCAACACCCTCACCCCGGGCCTGGCCGGGGCGCGCAACACCGGGGTCCTGGCCGCGGACACCGACCTGGTGGCCTTCTGCGACGACGACGACACGTGGCTCCCGGACAAACTGCGGGCCCAGGTCCGCGTCATGGTCGCCGAACCGGACACCGAGATGGTGTGCTGCGGCATCCGGGTGGTCTACGACAGGACCGAGTCCGAGCGGGTACTGGACCGCACCAGCGTCACCTTCGGCGACCTGTTGGGCTCGCGGCTGACCGAACTGCACCCGTCGACGTTCCTGATCAGGCGGCGGGCGATGGTCGACGGGTGCGGCACCGTGAGCGAGGAGATCCCGGGCAGCTACGCGGAGGACTACGAACTGCTGTTGCGGATGGCGCGCCGAGGGCCGATCAGGAACGTGCCCGAACCGGGAGTGCGCGTCCTGTGGCACCGCCGGTCGCACTTCGCGGGCCGCTGGAAGACCATCTCCAGTGCCCTGCGCTGGCTCCTGGACCGCTACCCCGAGTTCTCCCTCGTCCGCCGGGGCTACGCGCGGGTGGCTGGCCAGATCGCCTTCGCCGAGGCGGCGGCGGGACGGCGCGGCACCGCCCTGCGGTGGGTGCGCACCACCCTGCGGCACAGGGCCGTCGAGGGGCGCGCCTACCTGGCACTGCTCGTCGTGCTCGGACTGCCCTCCGGGTGGGTGCTGCGCGCGCTGCACCTGCGGGGCAAGGGCCTCTGACCGGCCCGGCCCCGGTCAGTCGCCGGTGAGTTCCGACAGGCGGTGGACCCGGCCGGGCATGTGGACGTAGGGGTCCAGCCCGGCCACCCGATAGCCCAGCCTGGCGAACTCGTTGGCCCCGATCCGGAAGTCGCACTCGTGCGTGGTCCGGTTGTCCCAGAGCTTGACGGCGCGGATCCGCTCGTAGCGCTTGAGGACTCCCGGGATGTCGGCGTACCAGAGCAGGGTCTGGGCGGGGCCGATGTCGGTGGTGCCCATCTCACCGATCATCACCGGCTTGTCCGGGTCGATACCGTGCTCGGGGCCCTCGCTCTGGATCCACTCGTAGGCGGGCGCGATGGCCTCCTCGAAGGAGACCACGTGCGTCCAGCCGGGGTGGCTCTCACAGCCGGTCATGTTGTAGCCCTCCCAACTGATCCAGTCGACGTAGCCGTTGCCGGGCCACAGCCCGGGGAGCCGGTCCAGGTTGCCCGGCCACCCGGTCACGTTCCACACCCAGACGGCGTTGTCGGCGCCCTCCTCGCGGTACAGGTCGACCACGTGCCGCCAGGCGGCCACGAACTCCTCCGGGGTACCGCGCACCTTGTAGCGCCTGCCCGCGTCCGCCTCGTGGTCGAAGGTGACGAAGTAGGGGACCTTCAGGGCGGCGATCCCCCGGGCCTGGGAGCGCAGCGAGGCGTCGTACTCGCCGTCGATGATGTCCTCGTAGTCGACGGCGGGGTGGCCGCGTTCGTTGAAGCGGCGCGCCTCGATGTTGGTGTGCACGATGCGCCCCTGGGCGACCAGCCGCTTCTCCCGCTTGCCGGGGACGTGCCCCTGGTCGACCCCGCGCCAGGTGTAGACGAGGTCCATGTCCCGGTCAACGAGCTCCTCCAGCGGCTCCACGTCGTCCTCGTAGGGGCTGGCGCCCCACCACACACCGCACGAGGGTTCGAGGATCTCCGAGACCGTGCACCCGTACCACTGCGGCAGGGCGAGCCCGAGCAGCGGCACCCAGCGGTCCGAGGCGGGCATGTGCTCCTCGCCGCGTCCGTCACCCGACGCGGACACCCCTCCCGCCAGGACCAGGGTGGCCAGTGCCGCCCCTGTCGCCGCCAGTCCGCGTCCCGGTCTCCTGAGCACGTCGCACTCCCCCACTTCGCATATGCCATCCTGGAGTAATGAAATAACTACCCATTGTCACAATGTGGACACATGCGGAACCGGGAATCCGCGCTCAGTAGTCGTACCGCCCGCGTACGGGCGCGGTCAGCGCCGTGACCAGGCGCCTGCGCCACGGCGCCAGGGAGGCGCGCCACCCGTGGTCCGGACGCACCCCCAGCGGTCCGCCGGTGAAGCGCATCGGGTTGCCCGACACCGCGTGCGTCGCCGCCGCGCCGAGGCCGCCCTCCAGGTCGGGCAGCGCGCCCCCGTGGCCGACGAACGCGGCGATCCGGGCGAACTCGGCCGCCGGGTCGGTCACGAAGTCCTCGTAGCGCACCCGCAGGGTGGGCAAGCCGCGGCGCTCCAGCGCCTCGAAGGCGGTGTTCTGCACCATCCACTGCACCGCCGCCCGCCCGGTGCCGTAGCGCGCCATCTCCGGCTCGCTGCTGGCCGGGGAGGCGTCGGGGCGCGCGATGCGCTTGCTCCAGGAGTGGGCAACCGCCCTGGGGTCCCTGACCACGTGGAGCAACCGCATCCGGGTGCCGTAGCGCCGGAACAGGCACGCGGCGAGCGAGGCGTGTTTGCTGGCGTCTACGATCACGTGCGCGCCGCCGACCCGCGCCACCGCAGCGTACAGGCGGTGGTAGAACCCGGTGTAGCGCTCGCCCCGCGAGGCCAGGGGGCCGGGGACCGTGCCGCGCAGCAGCGCGGGCAGGTGGCGGGTCCGGTCGACCCCCGCCTTGAGCCGCAGCAGGTCCGGGGCGTCGAGACGCTCCCAGCCGCCGAAGGCCTCCTTGCCGACCTCGGCCCAGAAACCACAGTCGTGGAAGGGGGCGCCGCAGCCGCACCGCTCGTTCTCGACGAGGCCGCGCCGCCACAGGTGCACGGTCTCACCCACCGGGCAGAACCCGGGCAGTTCCCCCAAGAGCCGCTCGATCAGGGTCGACCCGGAACGCCCCATCCCTCCGACGAACACCAGACGATAGCCATCCACACCCCCAGGATATGACCCGGAGAGATCAAATGGACACCGAGGGACACCGCTAGTCGGCCTGGACGACCATCCCCGCGCCCACCGTGGTGTTGGTGGCCTCGTCGATGAGGATGAAACCACCCGTCTCGCGGTTCTTGGCGTACTCGTCCACGAACAGGGGCTGGGTGGAGCGCAGCCGCACCCGGCCGATCTCGTTCAGCTCCAGGTGGTCGGCCTGCTCGTCGCGGTGCAGCGTGTTGACGTCCAAGCGGTAGCGCAGGTCCTTGACCATCACCTTCGCCGTGCGGGTCGTGTGCTTGACGATGAACTTGGCGCGCGGCGCGAGCTTGCGCGTGTCCGTCATCCAGCACACCATCGCCTCGATGTCCTGGGACACCTGGGGCGCGTTGTTCGGACGGCAGATCATGTCGCCGCGGGAGATGTCGATCTCGTCCTCCAGCAGGAGGGTGACCGACATCGGGGAGTAGGCCTCCGCCGCCTCGCCGTCGGCGGTCATGATCTTGGCCACACGGCTGCTGAGCCCGGAGGGCAGGTGGGTCACCTCGTCGCCCGGCTTGAGGACCCCCCCGGCCAGACGGCCCGCGTAGCCGCGGTAGTCGTGCAGGTCGGGGTCGTCGGACTTGTGTGGGCGGATGACGTACTGCACGGGGAAGCGCGCGTCGACCAGGTTGCGGTCCGAGGCGATGTGCACGTTCTCCAGGTGGTGCAGCAGGGAGGGCCCCTCGTACCAGGGCATGTTCTCCGAGCGGTCCACCACGTTGTCGCCGTGCAGGGCCGAGAGCGGCACGAACGCGAGGTCGTCCACGTCCAGCCTGCTCGCGAAGTCGGTGAACTCCGCCCTGATCTCCTCGAAGCGCTCCTGGGAGTAGTCCACCAGGTCCATCTTGTTGACCGCCAGCACCAGGTGCGGCACCTGGAGCAGCGCGGTGAGGAAGGCGTGGCGGCGGCTCTGCTCCTGGAGGCCCTTGCGGGCGTCCACGAGGATGATCGCCAGGTCCGACGTGGACGCGCCGGTGACCATGTTCCGGGTGTACTGGATGTGGCCCGGGGTGTCGGCGATGATGAAGGTGCGCTTGGGTGTGGCGAAGTACCGGTAGGCCACATCGATCGTGATGCCCTGTTCGCGCTCCGCGCGCAGGCCGTCGGTGAGCAGGGCGAGGTTGGTCTGTTCCTCGCCACGGTCCGCGCTGGTGCGCTCCACCGCGTCGAGCTGGTCCTCGAAGATCGACTTGGAGTCGTACAGCAGTCGGCCGATCAGGGTGCTCTTGCCGTCGTCGACGGAGCCCGCTGTGGCGAACCTCAGGATGTCGTTGTTCATGCTTCCTGGTCCAGGGTCGAAGGGGTGGAGCCGGTGGAGGGCGGTGGCCCCGGTCCGGCGCCGGACCGGGGCCCGGGCGGCTAGAAGTAGCCCTCGCGCTTGCGGTCCTCCATCGCGGCTTCGCTGGCGCGGTCGTCGGCCCGGGTCTGTCCGCGCTCGGTGATCCGGGTCGCGGCGATCTCGGCGATGATGTCGTCCAGCTCCACCGCCGTGGACTTGACCGCTCCTGTGCAGGTCAGGTCGCCCACGGTACGGTAGCGTACGGTCTCGGTGAAGACCGTCTCGGTCTCGTCGCGCTGGATGACGGGAGAGTCGGCCAACAGGACGCCGTCGCGCTCGAAGACGCTGCGCTCGTGGGCGAAGTAGATGGAGGGCAGCTCCAGGCCCTCGCGCTTGATGTAGGCCCACACGTCCAACTCGGTCCAGTTGGAGATCGGGAACACGCGGATGTGCTCGCCGCGGTCGATGCGGGTGTTGAACACGCTCCACAGCTCGGGGCGCTGGTTCTTGGGGTCCCACTGCCCGAACTCGTCGCGGAAGGAGAAGATCCGCTCCTTGGCGCGGGCCTTCTCCTCGTCGCGGCGGGCACCGCCGAAGGCCGCGTCGAAGCGGTTCTCCTCGATGGCCTCCAGCAGGGCTGCGGTCTGGAGGCGGTTGCGGCTGGCCCAGCGTCCGGTGGGCTCGGAGACCTTGCCCGCGTCGATCTGCTCCTGCACCGACGCGACGACGAGCCGGACCCCGGCCTCGGCGACCCGGCGGTCGCGGAACTCGATCACTTCGTCGAAGTTGTGGCCGGTGTCCACGTGCATGACCGGGAAGGGGACGGCACCGGGCCAGAAGGCCTTCTCCGCGAGCCGGAGCATGACGATGGAGTCCTTGCCGCCGGAGAAGAGCAGCACCGGGCGCTCGAACTCCGCGGCGACCTCGCGCATGATGAAGATCGCCTCGGCCTCGAGGACGTCGAGTTGGGAGAGTTGGTAGCGCCCGGGCGCCTGCTGACTGGACTGACCCATGAATCCGCCTTCGTGATACCGACACGGCCGACGGCGGAGGTACCCTGTGGTTCAGCCCCCCGCGTACGGCCCCGCGCTGTCCAGGTCCGCACCGTCGCGGATGCTTGCCAACAACATACCCGACAATTCCGATCGACATACAAGGACATCGGGCAGTAGCGGGTCGGACACGTTGTAGCGCAGCGGCGACCCGTCGATCCGGGATGTGTGCAGGCCCGCGGCGCGCGCGACCGCCACCGGCGCCGCGCTGTCCCACTCGTACTGGCCGCCCGCGTGCACGTAGATGTCGGCTATGCCGAGCATCACCGCGCAGATCTTGGCCCCGGCCGACCCCATGGGGACCACCTCGGCACCGAGCTGGTTGGCGATGCGCTGGACGAACGCGGGCGGGCGCGACCGGCTGGCCGTGATCCGCAGCCGCTGCCCCTCGGGGCGCTCCTGCGGCAGCCACGGCGGATCCACCGTGGAGACCGTGCTGCCCTGCGCGGGCAGGGCGACCGCACCCGCCACCAGGTCGCCGTTCTCCCACAGCGCCACGTGCACGGCCCAGTCCGTACGGCCCGCCTCGGCGAACTCCCGGGTCCCGTCCAGGGGGTCGATGATCCACACGCGCCGCGCGCTGAGCCGCGACGGGTCGTCGGCGCCCTCCTCGGAGAGCACCGCGTCGCTGGGCCGCAGACGCCCCAGCGCGGAGAAGAGGAACTCGTGGGAGGTCCTGTCACCCAGGGTGCGCAGAACCTCGGGCTCGGAGAACCCGTGCCGGGCCCGCAGCCTCAGCAGAAGCTGACCGGCCTCGGTCGCCAGGTCCCGTGCCACCTCATGATCGTTTCGGATATTGTTCACCTCAGTAGGCCCCCGCACCACGGATCACCGCTGACCACGTCTTCCACAGGATCTGGATATCCAATGTCAGCGACCAGTTTTCCACGTACCTCAGGTCCAGGCGGACCGATTCCTCCCAGGAGAGGTCGGATCGACCGCTGACCTGCCACAGCCCCGTCATACCTGGCTTGACCACCAGCCGACGGCGCACATCGTGTCCGTACTGGGCGACCTCCTCGGGCAGTGGCGGCCTGGGACCGACGAGCGACATCTCCCCCCGGACCACGTTGACGAGCTGGGGCAGCTCGTCGAGCGAGTACCGGCGCAGCCACGCCCCCACGGGGGTGACCCTGGGATCGCGGCGCATCTTGAACAGCACACCGTCGTGCTCGTTCCGGGGCCGGAGCGTCTCCTTCAGCGCGTCCGCTCCGACCACCATGGTACGGAACTTGTACAGGGTGAACTCGGCACCACCCCTGCCCACCCGCGTCTGCGCGAAGAGCGCGGGGCCGCCCTCGGCACGGATGAGCACGGTCAGCACCAGGAAGAACGGGGAGAGCACGGCCAGGGCCAGGGCGGCCGCGCAGCGGTCGAAGAACCCCTTCATCACCCGGCGGCCCCCGGCTAGCTCGGGGTGTTCGACGTGCAGCAGGGGCAATCCCGCGACCGGCCGGATGGAGGTGCGCGGACCGGCCACCTCCATGAGCGCGGAGGCCACGATGAGGTCGGTCCGGCTCTTCTCCAGCCGCCACGCGAGTCGGCGCAGTTCCACACCGTCCATCTCGGGGCAGGCCAGCACGGCCACAGTGTCGGCCCCGGCCAGCTCAGCGGCCTCGGCCGCCTCGGTGAACGACCCCAGGACGGGGCAGCCCTCCACCCGCTCCCACTCGGCGGCCTCCGTCTCGGGCAGGCACACCCCCACGACCCTCATGCCGTGGTAGACCTCACCCCGGAAGCGGTGGATGAGGTCGCGTGCCGCGCTCCGGTAGCCGACGACCACCACACCGCTCATGCAGCGGCCGGAGCGGCGGCGACGGTGCAGCGCCTTGCGGCGCGCGTAGTGCAGGGCCAGGCTCACCGCGGCGATGAGCGGTGGGACGACGAGCGCGTAGCCCCGGGACAGGTCGAAGGCGACGGCGTAGGCCCCGATCGTGGCGGAGGCGGCCAGGAAGACCCCGGAGACGGCAATCCTCCGGTACTCCTCGGTCCCCACCCCCAAGAAGCGCCGTTCATACCCGCCGGCCAGCCAGACGAAGACCACCCACACCACCGGCAGCAGGAGCGACAGGTGCAGGTAGGGGAGCGTCTGCGGCTCACGGAGGGTGTCGCCGAACCGGGCGAGCGTCACGCCGAAGGCGACACCGGACGCGGCGCACAGGTCCAGTGCCACGAGCCCCGCCAGGTAGGGCCGCGTCCACGGCCGCTCGCGCGCACGGGCGAGGGGGCCGTCGGTGCCGACGCCCCCCGCAGCCCCCAGGTCCTGGACGGTCTCCGTTCCACCGGTCGCGACCAACACGCCCCCCATACCGCACACTGTTTCCGTCGAATCACTTGGAGTGAGCACACCCGGCACGGCGGAACCCGCACCGAAGGGCGGAAGCAGGGTGTGCCATCGGACGCTGCCCTGGGCCAACGATCCGAACAGTAACCAAAAGTAGTCGATAAGTCGCGTGACGTGTCGGCTTGTCGGGGCAACCCACTCTCGGCCGCCGTAGCGCGGCGGTCCCGTCAGACGGCGGTGTGGAAGATGTTCTGGGCCCGCTCCAGGCCGTCCCTGAGGACGGTGCGCACCGCGTCGGCGGCGCGCTCCACGTTGAGTCCGAGCTCAGAGCGCTCACCGGAGGAGAAGTCCCTGAGCACGTAGGCGGCGGGGTCCATCCGGCCGGGCGGGCGGCCCACGCCGAAGCGCACCCGGACGTAGCCGGGGCCGGCCAGGGAGGCGGTGATCGACTTCAGGCCGTTGTGCCCGCCGGAGCCGCCGCCGCGCTTGAGCTTGAGCGCGGAGAAGTCGATGTCCAACTCGTCGTGGACGACGACGACGCGCTCGACCGGCACCTTGTAGAACGCGGCCAGAGCCGCCACCGGTGCACCGGAGACGTTCATGAAGGACCGCGGCTTAGCCAGGACCACCGGGACGCCCTCCACCCGGGTCTGGACGACCTCGGCCCGCGCCTTGTGGACCTTCCACCGCTCGTCGGCGGCCGCGGCCAGCGCGTCCACCACCATGAACCCGGCGTTGTGCCGGTTGCCGGCGTACTTGGGGCCGGGGTTGCCCAGCCCGACGACCAGCCAGCGCTCGGTCTCGGCCATGTCCTCGTTCTTCCTGATCCCCAGCATGCCCCACAGATCCATGGGTCACGACCCTATCCGTACGCCGAACGCGCGGCCCCCGCCGGGAGCCGCGCGTTCGCGGTGCGGACTGTGCGGAGCGGCCGCCTACTCGGCGGACTCCTGCTCGGCCGGAGCCTCCTCGTCCGGGGCCTCCTCCTCCGCGCGCGGCGCGGAGACGGTGAGGAGGATGGTCTCGGGGTCGGTGACCAGTGTGGTCCCGGCCGGCAGCTTCAGTTCGGCGGCGGTCGGGTTGGTACCGACCTCCAGACCGGTGACGTCGAACTCGAAGCTCTCGGGGATGTGGGTGGCCTCGGTCTCCACGGCCACGGTGACGAGCTCCTGGTTGAGCACACCCGGGGCCTTGACCTCACCGGTCAGGTGCACGGGGACGTCCACCTCGACCGTCTCGCCCTTGGCCACGACCAGCAGGTCGATGTGCTCCAGGAACCCCTTGAGGGCGTCGCGCTGGACGCTCTTGGGCAGGGCGAGGTTGTCCTTGTCCAGGCCGTCGAGGCGGATCAGGACGTTGGGGGTCTTCAGGGCGAGCATGAGATCGTGGCCCGGCAGGTTCAGGTGGCGGGGCTCGGTGCCGTGGCCGTAGAGGACGGCCGGCACCTTACCCGCGCGGCGGGCGCGACGGGAGGCGCCCTTGCCGAATTCCGTGCGGGGCTCGGCAGCGATACGTACCTCGGACACGACAAAACTCCTCGGGTTCAACCCCGCAGCACGGGGAACACGACTCCAGTAGTACGGCGATTCCCGCCCTGGGCGGGGACAGCGGCGGGGTCACCCCTCGTGGGGGACGCGACCGCCCTGGTTCCAGGCGTGCCCGGCGAGCCGCCACCGGACCCGACCGGCCCGGGAACGCTCGTCACACACCCCGTTCCCGACCCCTGCGGCGCAGCGGAAAGCAGCGCCGTATGGACACGGGGACACTCGGTCAAGTCTACTGGCTTCACCGAGGACTCCGTACACGGCCTGCGGACGACCACCCGCCAGGCTGCGCTCTCTTCGCACCTTCGCTCCGCTTCGGCCCGCCCTCAGCGAACGCCTGGCGGCGCGGTTCGGTCGTGCTCAGGCACTCGGAGAACGGGAGCCTTCGACGCCTCCGCCAGCCCCCCGCGGGCACCCTCGCTCACCCCCTGCGGTGCGGCAGCGTTCACGACGGCTTCTAGTCGAAGAGGCTCGCCACGGAACCGTCGGTGAAGACCTCGTTGACGGCGCGGGCGATCAGGGGCGCGATCGAGAGCTGTGTGAGCTTGTCGAACGAACGCTCCTCCGGGATCGGCAGGGAGTTGGTGATGATCACCTCGGAGATCGGCGAGTTCTGGAGCCGCTCCGCCGCCGGGCCGGACAGCACGCCGTGTGTGGCCGCCACGACGACCTTCTCCGCGCCGTTCTCGACCAGGGCCTCGGAGGCCTTCACGATGGTGCCGCCGGTGTCGATCATGTCGTCGACCAGCACACAGGTACGGCCCTCGACCCGGCCGACGACCTCGTGCACCCGCACCTGGTTGGCCACGTCCGGGTCGCGCCGCTTGTGGATGATCGCCAGCGGCGCGCCGAGGCGGTCGGCCCAGCGGTCGGCCGTGCGCACCCGGCCCGCGTCCGGCGAGACCACGGTGATGTCGGAAGCGGGCTTGACCTGCTCGGACACGTAGTCGGCCAGGATGGGCAGCGCGAACAGGTGGTCCACCGGGCCGTCGAAGAAGCCCTGGATCTGGTCCGTGTGCAGGTCGACCGCCATCATGCGGTCGGCACCCGCGGTGCGGAACAGGTCGGTCATCAGCCGCGCCGAGATGGGCTCGCGGCCGCGGTGCTTCTTGTCCTGGCGGGCGTACCCGAGGAAGGGCGTGACCACGGTGATCCGCTTGGCGGACGCGCGCTTGAGCGCGTCCACCATGATCAGTTGCTCCATGATCGACTCGTTGATCGGCGACGAGTGGCACTGGAGGACGAAGGCGTCGCTGCCGCGCACCGACTCCAGGTAGCGGACGAAGATCTCACCGTTGGCGAAGGTGTCGAACCGGGTGGGGACCACCTCGATCCCCAGTTCCTTCGCGACCTCCTGCGCCAGCTCGGGGTGCGTGCGCCCCGAGAAGAGCATCAGCTGTTTCTGCCCGGTGGCCTTCATTCCGCTCACGTACTTCTCCCCCACGGTTACTGCTGCTCGAAACTGTCTGTTCTCTCCGCCTCGGCCCGCTCGGCCGCCTCGGCGGCGGCGGTGCCCCGGCGCTTGCGCCGGGTCCATCCCTCGACGTTGCGCTGCCGATTCCCCTCCGACACCGCCAGGGCACCGGGCGGAACATCCTCGCGGACCACGGTGCCGGCGCCGGAGTAGGCGCCGTCGCCGACCCGGACCGGCGCGACGATGGTGTTGTCACTGCCCATCCGCACGTGGTCGCCGATCGTGCTCCGGTGCTTTTCGACGCCGTCGTAGTTGACGAACACCGAGGAGCAGCCGATGTTGCTGCCCACGCCGATGTCGGCGTCCCCGACGTAGGTCAGGTGCGGGACCTTGGAGCCCGCGCCGATCGTCGAGTTCTTGACCTCGACGAAGGCGCCGGCCTTGGCGCCCTCTGCCAGGCGGGTGCCCGGCCTCAGGTAGGCGTAGGGGCCGACGGTGGCGCGCGGGCCGATGTCGGCCTGGTCGGCGGTGGTCTCGCGCACGTGCGCGCCCTCACCGACCACCGTGTCCTTCAGGTCGGTCCCCGGGCCGACCACGGCGTCCTCGGCGATCACGGTGGCACCGCGCAGGCGCGTGTTCGGCTCGACGACGGCGTCACGGCCGATCCGCACCTCGGCGTCGACCCAGGTGGTCGCCGGGTCGACGATCGTGGCCCCGGCCCGCATGTGCTCCTCGACCAGGCGGTCGTTGAGGATGCAGCGCGCCTGGGAGAGCTGGACCCGGTCGTTGACGCCTTGGACCTCGTGCCAGTCGTCGGCCGTCCAGGCGCCGACCCGGTGGCCGTCGCCCCGCAGCAGTGCCACGGCGTCGGTGATGTACTCCTCGCCCTTGGCGTTGTCCGTGGACAGGCGGCGGACCACCTCGGACAGCAGTGCGCCGTCGAAGGCGTACATGCCGGAGTTGATCTCGTCGATCCCGTGCTGCTGCGGCGTGGCGTCCGCGTGTTCGACGATCTCGGTGAACTCGCCGTCGGCCTCGCGGACGATCCGGCCGTAGCCGCCGGGTTCGGGCACGCGCGCGGAGAGCACCGTGACGGCGTTGCCCTCCTTCTCGTGCGCGGCGACCAGGGCGGCGAGCGTGCTGCCGCGCAGAAGCGGCGTGTCACCGCAGGTGAGGACCACCGTTCCGGTGAGGACGATGCCCCGTGAGGCGAGGTCCTCGACCGCCATGCGGACCGCGTGCCCGGTGCCGTTCTGCTCCTCCTGGACCGCGGTGACGGCCTCCGGCGCGACCTCTTCCAGGTGGCTGCCGACCCGGGCCCGGGCGTGCCCGACCACGACCACGGAGTGCTCCGGGTCGAGTGCACGGGCGGCGGCGAGCACGTGCCCGAGCATGCTGCGGCCGCTGATCTCGTGGAGGACCTTGGGAAGTTTGGACTTCATCCGCGTACCCTCGCCGGCGGCGAGGACGATGACGGCGGCCGGGCGGTTCACACTCACTGAAGGGGACCCCTCGTGAATAGGCTGGCGGTCGAATCTGTCGGCTCACCCCTCGGCGGCCCGGCCCGCGTGCCGCACGGGCGGCCGTCGGATGATCCAGCGGCCGACATGGGAAGGATACACGCGCGTCACCTCCGCCTCGCGGGGACGTGACACCACCGCACCACGGACGCGGTGCGCACGCCCGCCGGGTGCCGGAGCCGCCCCCGTGAGCCGCAGCGGCCCTTGCGGGCCGGTGCGGCGGCGGTGTGGATTGCTCCCGGACCAGGACTCGAACCTGGACGATGGGGACCAAAACCCCAGATGCTGCCAATTACATCATCCGGGAACGTAACGGGCATGACCACAGCACGCCCGGACGCTCGCCACCAACATAGCGCGTTCCTCGGGGGGGTTGCCAAACCTACGGCCACGTAGGTTACGGTTACGTAGGAATAGGTTGGGCCGTCGGCAGGGGTGCCCGGTACTCCACGGACGCCGTCCTGACCGCAGTGACGCTCCCTGGACAAGGTTGGTGCAGAACATGACCGCAGCCCCCGATCTACCGATCGACAAGGTCGCTCCGGCGCGCGAGGCCGTACCCGAGTACGAACCGGAACTGCGCGGCAGGGCCGAGCGCGCCACGGTCTTCGCGTTCGTGTTCATCCCCCTGATCGCGCTGGCGGCGTCCGTGCCCTTCTTCTGGGGCTGGGGGCTGAGCCTCGTCGACATCACCATCGCCACGGCGTTCTACCTCGTCAGCGGACTGGGCATCACCGTCGGCTTCCACCGCCACTTCACGCACGGCTCGTTCCGCGCCAACCGCCCGCTGCGGATCGCCCTGGCGGTCGCGGGCAGCCTGGCCATCGAGGGCAGCGTCATCAAGTGGGTCGCCGACCACCGCCGACACCACAAGTACGCCGACGCCGAGGGCGACCCGCACTCCCCCTGGCGGTTCGGCGACGACTGGAAGTCCGTGGCCAAGGGCCTGTACTACGCGCACATGGCGTGGCTGTACCTGGACGACAAGAAGACCTCACCGCGGCGCTTCGCCCCGGATCTGCTCAAGGACAAGGACATCGTCCTCGTCAGCAGGCTCTTCGGCCCGCTCGTGCTCTTCTCCCTGCTGGCACCCGCCGTCATCGGCGGACTGGTGACCATGTCCTGGTGGGGCGCGGTCACCGCCTTCTTCTGGGCGAGCCTGGTGCGCGTCGCCCTGCTGCACCACGTCACGTGGTCGATCAACTCCATCTGCCACACCATCGGCGAGGAGAACTTCGAGGTCCGCGACCGCTCCCGCAACGTGTGGTGGCTGGCCATCCCGTCCTTCGGCGAGTCCTGGCACAACCTGCACCACGCCGACCCCACCTGCGCGCGGCACGGTGTCCTCAAGGGCCAGATCGACATCTCCGCCCGGGTCATCTGGATCTTCGAGAAGCTGGGCTGGGCCACCAAGGTGCGCTGGCCCAACAAGGAACGCCTCGCGGCCAAACGGGTCACGGTCTAGGATCTGAAGCCATCATGGGAGCAGCCGACAGCCAGCAGGGAACCCGCGCGCGCCGCAAGCGCATGACGGGCAAGGAGCGTCGGCAACAGCTTGTGGAGATCGGCCGGGAGCTGTTCGCCGAACGGGGGTTCGACGCGACCTCCGTCGAGGAGATCGCCGCGCGGGCCGGTGTGTCCAAGCCCGTCGTCTACGAGCACTTCGGCGGCAAGGAGGGCATCTACGCCGTCGTGGTGGACCGGGAGATGCGCACGCTCTTGGACATGGTGGGCCACGCTCTGACCGCGGACAACGCCCGCGACAAGATCGAGCAGGCCGCCATGGCACTGCTGCTCTACGTGGAGGAGCACACCCTGGGCTTCCGGGTCCTGACCCGCGACTCCCACGTGGCCTCCGGCACGGGCAGCTTCGCCAGCCTGATCAACGACATGGCCAGCCGGGTCGAGCACATCATGGTGGACGAGTTCGCCAAGCGGGGCTACGACCCCGCGCTCGCCCCCATGTACGCCCAGGCGCTGGTGGGTATGTGGGCGCTGACCGGGCAGTGGTGGCTGGAGGTACGCAGGCCCGGGCGCGAGGTCGTGGCCGCACACCTGGTCAACCTGGCCTGGAACGGCCTGGGGAGGCTGGAGCCCCGCCCCGGGATCAACACCCGGAGGAAGCGCTAGCGAAGGACCGACGGCGGCGGGGAGGGTTCCGTACCCTCCCCGCTATCTTGATGTCAAGAGATATGCTGTGTCCCATGCGCGATGAGGTGGATGGGCTGATCGAGGCGTGGCGCACCGAGCGCCCAGACGTGGACGTGACGCCGCTGGAGGTGTTCAGCCGGGTCTCCCGGCTCGCACGCCACCTCGACCGCGCCCGGCGCACGGTCTTCACCGAACACGCCCTGGAGCCGTGGGAGTTCGACGTCCTCGCCGAACTGCGCCGATCCGGGCCGCCCTACGAGCTGAGCCCGGGAAAGCTCCTGCGCGCCACTCTGGTCACCTCCGGCACCATGACCAACCGCGTCGACCGCCTGGCCTCGGCCGGGCTCGTGCGGCGGCGCCCCGACCCGGCCGACAAACGCGGTGTCCTGGTCCGTCTCACCAGGCGCGGTGCCGAGCGCATCGACGCCGCGCTGGCCTCCCTGATCAGCTACGAGGAGTCCCTCCTGGCCCCGATGCCCGCCGAGGACCGCGTGCGACTCGCGTCTTTGCTGCGGGCCCTGCTGGCCCCCCTGGACAGCCTGCCGACGCGCCCGCGGCTCTAGTCGACGGCCTCGGCCTGATCCAGCCAGACCTCCTCCAGCCGCTCCTTCTCCGCCGCGAGCTCCTTGGCCTCGGCGTCGAGTTCGGCCAGGCGCGTGTAGTCCTCCGCAGCCGCGGCCATCAGCTCGTGCAGCTCGGCCTCGCGCCTGCCGATCCGGTCCATCCGGCGCTCCACGCGCTGCATCTCCTTCTGAGCGGCGCGCCGCTCGGCCGCCGAGGGCCCGGCCGCCGGGCTCCCGGACACGGCCGTCTCGGAGGCACCGCGGGGCACACTGCCCTCCCCCGCGGTCGCGGCGCGGCGCTCCAGGTACTCGTCCACCCCGCGCGGCAGGAACGCGAGGGTGCCGTCGCCCATGAGGGCCAGGACGCGGTCGGTGATCCGCTCCAGGAAGTAGCGGTCGTGGCTGACCAGGACCAGGGAGCCGGGCCAGCCGTCGAGGAGGTCCTCCAGCTCGGTGAGGGTCTCGATGTCCAGGTCGTTGGTGGGCTCGTCCAGAAGCAGCACGTTGGGCTCGTCCATGAGCAGGCGCAGCAGCTGGAGGCGGCGGCGCTCTCCGCCGGAGAGGTCGGCGATCGGCGTCCACTGCCGCTCGCCCCGGAAACCGAAGCGCTCCAGCATCTGGCTCGCGGTGTAGTCGCGCTTGCCGATGGTGACGTGCTCGCGCACGTCCATCACGGCCTGGAGGGGGCGCGCCTGCGGGTCGAGTTCCTCGACGTTCTGCGACAGGTGGGCGAGACGGACGGTCTTGCCGGTGCGCACCGTGCCGGAGTCGGGCGCGCGCTCGGCGCCCAGGACCCTCAGCAGCGTGGACTTGCCCGCGCCGTTGACCCCGACCAGGCCGATCCGGTCGCCGGGACCGAGCTGCCAGGTGAGACGGTCCAGCAGGACCCGGTCGGGGACCGCGACCGACACGTCCTTGAGGTCGACGACCGTCTTGCCGAGCCGGGAGCTGGCGAAGCGGACCAGTTCGACGCTGTCGCGCGGCGGCGGCTCGTCCGCGATGAGCTGGTTGGCCGCCTCGATACGGAACTTGGGCTTGGAGGTGCGCGCCGGGGCGCCCCGGCGCAGCCAGGCCAGCTCCTTGCGCATGAGGTTCTGGCGGCGCTCCTCGGCCACGGCGGCCATGCGCTCGCGCTCGGCCTTGGCCAGGACGTAGGCGGCGTACCCGCCCTCGTAGCGCTCGACCGAACCGCGCCCGACCTCCCAGGTGCGGGTGGTGACGGCGTCCAGGAACCAGCGGTCGTGGGTGACGACCACGAGCGACTCCGAACGGCCCCTGAGGTGCCCGGCGAGCCAGGCGATGCCCTCGATGTCGAGGTGGTTGGTGGGCTCGTCGAGGACGATGAGGTCGTGGTCGCCAACGAGCAGGCGCGCCAGACCGGTCCGGCGGCGCTCGCCGCCGGACAGCCCCGCCATGGGGGTGTCGAGGTCCCAGCCGCTGAGCAGGCCGCGCAGGATGTCGCGGATACGGGCGTCGCCCGCCCACTCGTGCTCGGCCCGCTCGCCCAGGACGAACCCGCCGACGGTGGTGTCGGGGAAGGTGTCGCGCTGGTGCAGGTAGCCCACGCGCAGCCCCCGGTTGTGCACGACCCGCCCGGAGTCGGGCTCCAGGCGGCCGGAGAGCACGGAGATCAGCGTGGACTTGCCGCCGCCGTTGCGGCCGACGACACCGATGCGTTCGCCCTCGTCGACGCCGAGGGACACCTGGTCGAGGAGGACGAGCGGCCCGTAGGCCAGGGACACGTCCTGGAGATTGACGAGATTCATCGGGTGTTGGGCGTGGAGACCCGGTCCTTCAGGGCCGGGAGGAAGCGCCCTCCCCCTTCCTGCTTCGATCTTACAAGAACCTCGGTTAGAATGTGAGCATGGCCAGGAGCACGGTGAAGCGGGCGTTCAAGTACCGCTTCTACCCCACCCCAGCGCAGGCAGCGGAGCTGTCGCGCACGTTCGGCTGCGTGCGCCTGGTCTACAACCGCGCCCTGGCAGAGCGCACGGCGGCGTGGTTCACCGAGCAGCGGCGGGTGAACTACAACGAGTCCTCCGCCGCGCTCACCCAGTGGAAGAACGACCCCGGTCTGGCGTTCCTGAACGAGGTCTCCAGCGTTCCGCTGCAACAGGGGCTGCGGCATCTGCAGACGGCGTTCCGCAACTTCTTCGACAAGCGCGCCAAGTACCCGCGCTTCAAGTCGCGCAAGAGGTCGAAGGCGTCGGCGGAGTACACCCGCTCCGCTTTCAGATACCGTGACGGCCAGCTGACGTTGGCGAAGATGCCCGGACCGCTGGACATCGTGTGGTCCCGGCCCCTCCCGGAGGGCGCCGCGCCCTCCACGGTGACGGTGTCCAGGGACGCGGCGGGCCGCTGGCACGTGTCGATCCTGTGCGAGGACACCGTCGGCACCGCCCCGGCCCCCAGCGACGCGGTCGGCGTCGACGCCGGGATCACCTCCCTGGTCACCCTCTCCACAGGGGAGAAGGTCGCCAACCCCGGGCACGAGCGCCGTGACCGGGCCAGGCTGGCCCGCGCCCAGCGGGAGCTCTCCCGCAAGGCCGAGGGCAGCGCGAACCGGGACAAGGCCCGCCACAGGGTCGCGCGGGTGCACGCCCGCATCACCGACCGCAGGAAGGACTTCCTGCACAAGCTCTCGACTCGACTCGTCCGCGAGAACCAAGTGGTCGTGATCGAGGACCTGACCGTGCGCACCATGGTCAAGAACGGGAGACTCGCCCGCGCCATCTCGGATGCGGCGTGGAGCCAGCTCCGGTCGATGCTGGAGTACAAGGCCGCCTGGTACGGGCGGGAGCTGGTCGTGATCGACCGGTTCTTCCCCTCCTCCAAGCTGTGCTCGGCCTGCGGTGCCCTGGCGGAGGGGCTTGCGCCGGACGTGCGCGAGTGGACCTGTTCCTGCGGCGTCACCCATGACCGCGACATCAACGCGGCGATCAACATCAAGGCCGCCGGGCTGGCGGCATCTGCCTGGGGAGCCGGTGTAAGACCTCAACGGGAGTCCTCCCGGACGGGGCAGTCGGTGTCGAAGCAGGAAGGCCGCGGGGCGACCCGTGACGGGGCCAGAGCCCCGAACCGCCGTTAGGCGGCTGCCGGAATCCCCTCCCTTCAGGGAGGGGAGGAAGCCAACACCTTCCATTGTCACGGCACACCGGGTGTGCCCCGGACGGAGGACGGGCTTCCCCTCCCGACCCCGGGGCGCGGCGGCGGGCTCAGGGGAGGAAGAAGTCCCGCGCGGCCCGCGCGATCCCCTCCGTGTCCAGCCCGTGGGCACGCGCGTGCTGCTCCGGTCGGCCGTAGGCGCGCAGCTCCTCGGTGCGGCCGACGCCCAGGCCGAGCTGGCGGTGGCGCCGGTCGGACAGCGCCGCCGCCACCTCGTGTGCGGACGTGCCGCGCAGGTAGGGCTCCACCACCAGGACGTCGGCGCTGCCCGCCGCTCCGACCAGGGCGCTCAGCCCCGGACGGTCGAAGGGGCGCACAGTGGAGGTGTAGGCGACGGTGACGTCCAGGTCCTCGGTCGCCGCCAGGACACGGTCGAGCATCGGGCCTACGGCGAGGACCACCCCGGCCGAGCGGGGCGACCCGGAGCGCACCGCGGCCAGCTTCCCGGTCACTGGCAGGGGCACCCGGTTCCCGGTGTCCGACAGACGGACATAGGCCGGCTGGTCGCCCGGGAGCGCGACCCTCAGCGCCTCGCGGACCTCGTCGGGGTGTCCGGGCACGTGGACCGCCCATCCGGGCAGGGTGTCGATCAGGGCCACGTCTCCGGGCGCCTGGTGGGTCCGGCCCTCGGCGGCGGCGTCGTAGGAGCCGCCGATGCTCACCAGGACGGCACCGGTCCCCTGGTGGCCGAAGTCGAGCTTGACCTGCTCGAAGGGGCGCTCCACCAGGAAGGGCGCGTAGCTGTGCACGATCGGGCGCAGGCCGGTGAGGGCGAGCCCGCCGGCGACGCCGATCATGGCCTGTTCGCGGATGCCGACATCGATCACGCGGCCGGGGTGGCGCGCCGCCGCCCGCGTGAACAGACCAGCGGAGATCGCGGCGAGGACGAGGGCGGTCCGGGGATCGTCGTCGAGGGCGGCGGAGGCGGTCTCGACGAAGGCCTGGCGCATGGCGCCCCGCGCGGGGGCGGCGGGCCTGGTAGCGGTCCGGGTCATGGCGGTGCTCCTATCGGAGGGCGGCGACCACGGCCAGGGGGCGGCCGGGGTGGGGGTCGGTCAGCGCGGCGCGGAGGGCACCGTGGTCGCGGCCGTCGACCCGCCGGGCCGTCCAGCCCTCGGTCTCGAAGCGCGTTCCGATCCCGCCCGGCCAGCCGTGCCGTCCCGAACCGTTGTCGAGGACGACGGTGGTGAGCGTGTCCGCTCCGAACCTGCCCGCGACGGCGATCGCTTCGTGGTTGCTGCCCTCGTCGAGTTCGCCGTCGCCGACGAGCACCACCACGCGGGGCGGTGTGCCGTCGGGACGCCGTGTCCCCTGGATGCGCAGCCCGAGAGCCGTCCCCAGGGCCAGGGGCAGTCCGTGCCCGAGCGAGCCGCTGCCGATCTCCGCTCCGGGCACGAGGAGGGCGTCGGGGTGGTGCCCCAGCGGCGAGCCGAAGGACGCCCAGCCCCGCAGGGCAGAGGTGTCGAGGAAGCCCTTGGCGGCGAGTACGGCGTAGTAGGCGGCCGGGCCGTGCCCCTTGGAGAGCAGGAAGCGGTCCCGGGCCGGGTCCTCGACCGTGTCAGGGGCGACCTCCAGGACCTGGTCGTAGAGCACCCACAGGACGTCGAGGGCGGAGTGGGCGGCACTCTTGTGCTTCTCGTCACCCTCCATGAGCGCAATGAGCACGGGCAGATCGGCGTAGCGCGACAGGGCGGCTGCGGTCGTCATGGTGACCAGTGTTCGACCTCAACCGAACTTGAGGTCAACCGCCCACCGGGGGCCCGCGACGCCCCTTCGCGTGATTTGCCTCACACGACGACGGTGCCGGGGACGCCCCCCGAATCCGCCGCGACGCACGCGTCCACCCCCCGGCACTCCAGAGCACGCACGACCTCGACCTCGACCGCAGCCGTCCTCGGGTCGTCGGCGTCGCCCACCAGGAAGGCACAGGTCGGACCGGAGCCGGAGACCAGGGCCCCCAGGGCACCCGCCTCGCGGCCCGCCGCCAGTGTGCGCCCCAGGCCGGGACGCAGGGACAGCGCGGCCCGCTCCAGGTCGTTGGTGAGCACCGCGCCCAGTGCGGCGGCCTCCCCCGAGGCCAGCGCTTCCTCCATCGCGGCGCAGGGCTCCGGTTCGGGGGCCTGCGGCCGCAGCCGGTCGTACTCGCCGAACACCCGCGCCGTGGACAGGCCCTCCCCCGAGAGCGCGAACACCCACCGGTACCGCCCGGGGGCTTCCAGGGGCGTGAGCAGCTCGCCCCGGCCCGTCCCCACGGCGGTACCGCCCAGCAGGGGAAAGGGCACGTCGCTGCCGAGCCGCGCCCCCAGCTCCAGCAGCTCGGAGCACGAGAGCCCGCATCCCCAGAGCCGGTCGCAGGCCACCAGGGCCGCGGCGGCGTCGGCGCTGCCGCCCGCCATGCCCCCGGCGACGGGGATCCGCTTGTCCAGGTGGATGCCGACCGGGGTGCCCCGGCCGGTCTCGCGGGCCAACAGCTCGGCGGCGCGGGCCGCGAGGTTGGTCCCGTCCAGCGGAACCCCGGAGAGGTCCACGGTCCCACCGCTCGCCGTGAGCGCGGCGAGGGCCGCCTCCTGACACGCGGGGGCCGCCGTGACGGTAATCTCGTCGAACAGTGAGACGGCGTGGAACACGGTGACGAGCGCGTGGAACCCGTCCTCACGTCTGGGCCCCACCGCCAGCCGGAGGTTGACCTTGGCGGGGACCCGGACGGTTACGGTGGTAATGACGGTCACGAGTCCCCAATCGTAAAGGAACTCCCTACCTTGCGTGCACACCTGCTCCGACCGCGGAACCGGCGTGTTCACCGCTCCCGTTCCCGAAGGGAGACCGGCCGATGAGAACCAGGGGACCGTGCCGGGGATCTACCACCACTGTCATGTCGGATAGCGCCTCACCCCATAACGACCATGGGTCCACAGTTGGGAATAAGGGCGCAAACCCCTATACCTTGGGGCGAGACGCGGTTTGGACACCGTCGGGGAGGGTCGCTTGCCGTCGGATGGGCTCCCGAAGAACCTGGAACCGCTGGCCGCCGGAGATCCGGCCACCATCGGTCCCTACATGCTGTCCGGGAAGCTGGGCAGCGGCGGCATGGGCACCGTCTACCTGGGCAGCGCCGGAGGCGAGAAGGGCCACCAGGTAGCCATCAAGGTCATCCGCCCCGAACTCGCCTTCGACGAGGCGACGCGGGCGCGCTTCCGCGACGAGATGGAGAACGCCCGCAAGGTCGCCTCCTTCTGCACCGCGAAGGTGCTCGACCACGGGACGTTCGAGAACCGCCCCTACATGGTCACCGAGTACATCGCGGGGACCGCTCTGGCCGAGCACGTCTCCGAGAACGGTCCGCTGGACTCCTCGACCCTGCACGGCTTCGCCCTGGGCGTGGCCGCGGCGCTGGCGGCCATCCACCGCACCGGGCTCGTCCACCGCGACCTCAAACCCGCGAACGTGCTCCTGTCGCTGTCCGGGCCGCGCGTGATCGACTTCGGTATCGCCCGCGCGATGAACACCGCCACCAACCACACACAGACCGGCATCGTCATGGGCAGCCCCGGCTGGATGGCCCCCGAACAGCTCCTGGAGGAGCAGGTCACCACCGCCGCGGACATCTTCGCCTGGGGATGCCTGGTGGCCTTCGCCGGCAACGGCACCCACCCCTTCGGCAACGGCGACGCCATGACCCTCGGCAAGCGCGTGCTGTTCGCCGAACCGCAGATCGGCCGCCTGGACAGCCCCCTGGACCGGCTCGTCTCACGCGCCCTGGCCAAGGAGCCCGGACGGCGCCCGACCGCGCAGGACCTCCTCCTGGAACTGGCCGGAGGGCAGGAGGCCGGCAACCCCAACGACATGGTCTCGCAGGCGCTGCACCAGTCGTGGCGGCCGAACCTGCCGCCGGTACCGCCCGGCCACCCGCACGCCCCGCACCCGGCGACGGGTGTACGGCAGCAGCCGCTCCGCCCCGGCACCTACCCCGCGCCGCCCCCGGCCCAGTACCCCGCGCACCAGAGTGGCACCTTCTCCCGGCCGCAGGCGCCCCCTCCCGGCCGCAGCGCGCCCACGCCCTCCGCGCCCCGCCAGGCGGCCCCGGGCCAGCCCCCGCACCCCGCACCGGCACCCGCGCAGCACCCGGCGTCCACGGGGCCGATCCCCGTCGTGCAGGACCCACAGGCCCAGCGGCCCGGACCCCAGCCCTACGTCCCACCGGTGCCGCCGCCCCCGCACCGGCCTGCCGCACCCCGGCGCCGCAGGGGCCTCCTCCTGGGTGCCGTCGCGATCGGCGTCGCGGTCCTGCTGGCCCTGGCCGCCGTGCTGCTCTTCGTGTCCAACATCGACTTCCCGCCGTTCGGCGACGACACGGACTCCGGTGTCGAGCAGGAGGACACGGGAACCGGCACCGACGGCGGCGGCCGGGAGCGGGACGAGGACAAGGCAGAGGCCGCCGACGGCATCAACCCGGACGGCTCGGTGACGTCGGCCGACGGCATGGTCACCTACACGGTGGAGGACGTCGACTGTGAGCCCGACCCGGACTCCCGGTCGAGCGTGCTCTCCGGCGGGACGTACTGCATCGTGCGCCTGTCCGTGGACAACGACAGCGGCACCCCGCTCTCCTTCCGCTCGCAGGAGCAGTTCATACTGACCTCCGTGAGCGACGAACCCACGGCGGCGGAGACCCCGACCCCTGCGGAGCGCCAGGCGAGTCTGTGGAACCCGGAGGGGATCGCCCCCGGTTCATCGGTCGAGGGCGACCTGGTCTTCCTCATCCCCCAGGAGGCCGAGCCCGACTCGCTCCAGCTCACCCACCTCTCCGGGCAGGACCGGACCGTCGTGCCGATCGGCGCCCCGACCTAGTGGGCCCGGGGGTCGCCCCGCCGGGCCCCTGCGGCGCCGGGGAGTGCTACTCCCACTCGATGGTGCCCGGGGGCTTGCTGGTCACGTCCAGCACCACCCGGTTGATCTCGCGGACCTCGTTGGTGATCCGGTTGGAGATCTTGGCGAGCACGTCGTAGGGGACCCGCGACCAGTCTGCGGTCATGGCGTCCTCGCTGCTGACGGGGCGCAGCACCACGGGGTGGCCGTAGGTGCGGCCGTCGCCCTGGACGCCCACCGAGCGCACGTCGGCGAGCAGCACGACGGGGCACTGCCAGATGTCGCGGTCCAGCCCGGCCCGGGTGAGCTCCTCGCGGGCGATCGCGTCGGCCTCGCGCAGCACCTCCAGGCGCTCGCGGGTCACCTCGCCGATGATGCGGATGCCCAGGCCCGGCCCGGGGAAGGGCTGGCGCCACACCATCTCCGGCGGCAGGCCGAGCTCCTCGCCGACCTTGCGCACCTCGTCCTTGAACAGCTCACGCAGCGGCTCCACCAGGGTGAACTGGAGGTCCTCGGGCAGTCCGCCGACGTTGTGGTGGGACTTGATGTTGGCGGTGCCGGTGCCGCCACCGGACTCGACGACGTCCGGGTAGAGGGTGCCCTGGACCAGGAACTCGACCTCGGCGCCCTGCTCGCCGCCCTCGGCGACGACCTCGCGGGCGGCCTGCTCGAAGACACGGATGAACTCGCGGCCGATGATCTTGCGCTTGGCCTCGGGGTCGGTGACCCCCGCCAGCGCGTCGAGGAAGCGCTCCTCGGCGTCGACCACCTTCAGGCTCGCCCCGGTGATCGCCACGAAGTCCTTCTCGACCTGCTCGGCCTCGCCCTTGCGCAGCAGTCCGTGGTCGACGAACACGCAGGTGAGCTGGTCGCCGACGGCGCGCTGCACCAAGGCCCCGGCCACGGCGGAGTCCACCCCGCCGCTCAGGCCGCAGACGGCGCGCTTGTCGCCGATCCGCTCGCGGATGCGCTCCAGTTGCTCCTCGACGATGTTGACCATCGTCCAGGTGGGACGGCACCCGGCCCCCTCGTGGAGGAAGCGGCGCAGCACCTCCTGGCCGTGCTCGGTGTGCATCACCTCGGGGTGGAACTGGACGCCGAACAGGCGGCGGTCGGTGTCCTCGAAGGCGGCGACCGGAGCCCCGGCGGTGCTCGCGGTGGTCCGGAAGCCCTCGGGGGCGCCGACCACGGAGTCGCCGTGCGACATCCACACGAGCTGCCGGGCGGGCATCCCCCCGAAGAGGAGGGAGTCGGTGACCGCGGACAGTTCGGTACGGCCAAACTCGCTCAGGTCGGTGCGCTCGACGGTGCCGCCCAGCGCGCGCGTCATGGCCTGGAAGCCGTAGCAGATGCCGAACGTGGGCACCCCGGTCTCGAAGAGTTCGGCACCCACCGCCGGGGCGCCCTCGGCGTAGACCGACGACGGACCCCCGGACAGGATGATGGCCTTGGGTTTCTTGGCGAGCATCTCCCCGACCGGCATGGTCGAGGGCACGATCTCGCTGTGCACGTGGCATTCCCGGACCCGACGGGCGATCAACTGCGCGTACTGCGCACCGAAGTCGACGACGAGAACGGTGTCGAACGTGCTCTCAGCACCTACGGACACGACGGAGGACCTTCCGCGAAAGTTCAAGGGATGTCCGCCCAGTCTAGGGCGTCCCCCGCATCCGGGCGCCGCCGTCCACAGGCGCAGTGCATGCGCGCGGCGCCGCCCCTGTCGGGTCGGCGCCGCGCCGGGTTCCGGCCCCGGTGGTTCCGGGGCCGGGACGGTGGACCCTAGTACCAGGAGGGACGGTCGGGGCCGCGCCCCCAGCCCCAGCCGTGGCCCCGGTCGTCCCGGTCACGGCCGTGGCCCCGATCGTCCCGGTCACGGCCGTGACCCCGGCCGCCGGCCTCGAACCACAGCACCTGCGGGTCGTGGTCGCTGACCTGGTCGTGGAACTCGGAGTTGATCCGCGCGATGGCGTAGTCCATGTCCATGCGGCGGTCCAGGGCGTCATTGACCAGGATGTGGTCCAGCGCCTGGGAGTTGCCGTCGTAGACGTAGTTGTAGCGCTCCTCCTCGGGCAGCTCCAGCATCGGGTTGGTGAGGGGCCCGTCCCCGGTGAGGATGTCCAGGGTCTCGGAGAACTGGAAGTCGTTCAGGTCGCCCATGACGATGACGTTGGCCTTGGGGTCGGCCTCGAACAGCTCGTCGGTGAACGCGCGGACCACGCGGGCCTGCGCGTGGCGCTGCTCCTCACTGGAGCGCGTGGGCGGCTGGCGGACGCCGTGCAGGGACTCGTCGCCGCCCTTGGAGGCGAAGTGGTTGGTCACCACGAACAGGTCTTCGCCGTCCACGCGGAACTGGCCCACGAGCGGCTTGCGGCTGTCCTCCCACGCCTCGTCCTGGGGCGCGATCCGCCCCGGGGAGACACTCAGGTCCGGGCCACCGCGCCCGTCCACGACCTCCACGGCGGTGGTGGCGTCGCCGCCCTCGGCGTCGACGAAGTCCACCTCCTCGGGGTTGAAGAGGAAGACGTTGCGGATGTTGCCGCCCGGCTGACCGCCGTCCTGCTTGTCCTCGGGGGCGATGTAGCGCCACTCGTAGACGGGCCCGCCCTGGGCGGTGATCGCGTCGACCAGCCTCTGGAGGGTGGCGTCGGCGGTCACGGTGCCGTCGTCGACGGGGCCGTTGTCGTCCTGGATCTCCTCCAGGCCGATGATGTCGGGCGAGCGCAGGTAGTCCACGATGCCGGTGGCCAGCTCGTCGAACGTGGCCTGGCCGTCCTGGGCGTCGAGGTTCTCGACGTTGTAGGTGGCGACGGTGGTCTCACCGCGCCCGGCCTCGCGGACGGGCCCGCGCTCCAGGTCGCCGGGCACGTGCTCGCCCATGGTGGTGGCGCGGATGAGATAGCCGCCGTACTGGCTGTAGTACAGCGGGCCCTCGGTCACGCCCGCCATGAGGTCGCCTACGTTGACCTGGGGGAAGGGGTGGGTGGAGCGGTCCAGCAGCGACTCGACCTTGATCCGGCCGCTGTTGGGGTCGTCGTAGGAGCCGTAGACGGTGCCGCCGTTCGGCGAGACCAGCTCGTCGGACTCGGTGCCCACCCAGAAGGCGTAGTAGGGGTCGGTCTCGCCGATGACCGGCGCGTCCTCCACCCGGACGAGCATGTGCTCGTGGGCGGCCCAGAAGTCGAGCGCGTAGGTGTCCGGCTCCAGTTCGAGGCCGGAGATGTCGCCGCCGGTCTCGGGGGCGTAGGCGTCGGGCAGGGTGCCCTCCTCCAGGAGGACGGAGGCGGGGGTCCCGTTGCCCTCGGAGAGGACGGTCCAGTCCGCCCAGCCGATCTGGGTGATGGTCTGAGACCCTCCGGAGGGCCGGTACTCGCTGACGCCGCCGGAGACCAGCACCTCGTCGCCAACGCTCACGTCGGGGGTGGTGGAGGCAGTGAAGACGAAGAGCGCCTCACTCGTGCGCGGGTCGCCGTCGCCCTCGGGGTCCTGGAACCAGAACCCGCGGGCGGAGCCGAAGACGTTCACTGCGGTGACGATCCCCGGGACACCGACCACGTCCTGGCCGACGTACGGGGAGGTCCGGGTGGTGCCCTGGATGTCGGCGATGCGCAGGTCGCCGGGCTCGGCCGGGTCGCCGCCGTCGCCGGAAGTCTCCCCTGCCGAGTTGACCGGGGACGGAGCGCCCGCGGTGAGGTCGGCGCCGTTGTCGTCGGTGTCGGTGAGATCGCCGTCACGGGAGGCGGAGGTGGTGTTGTCCAGCCTCGGCGCGGGCGTGCCCTCGTGGACGACGGCGCTGCCGTAGCCGACGATGTCGACGATCCCGTCCTCGGCCGCGCATGCGGCGGCGGTGCGGCACTCGACCGGGTCGGTGCCCTCGACCAGGAGCACGGCACCGGAGGAAGCGGACATGCTGACCGTACCGGTGGCGTCGGGGACGGGCAGGTCGGTGCTGCCTCCCGCACCGGCGTTCTGGCCGACGAGGTAGTACTCCCCCGCCCCGATGGTCCCGCTCAGGCCGGTGACCTGCACCCGGGTACCCGCACTGGGCGAGGCGGGCAGGTACTGCACGCTCCAGCCGTCGAGGGAGACGGGGGCGTCGGTGGGGTTGCCGAGTTCGATGAAGTCGTTGCGCAGGTCGGCACCGGAGTTGCCGCCGCCTCCGTAGACCTCGCTGATGACGGGGGTGGTGGCCGCGGCGGCGGCGGCGGGGAGGGACGCCGTCAGGGAGGCGGTCAGGGCGAGGGCCATGGCGGCGGAGGCAGAGGCGAGGGCACGTCTGGACGGCGTTCTAAGGAAGGTTGAGGGCACGCCTTCTCCCGTATCTCATTCGATGGGGGTTGTGTGACGCTTAGAGAACTTCGCCACTTTTGCGAGCGTGCACATCCTGGCCCCCGTGTGTGACGGGGCAGCGGAGAGCACATGAAGGCGAGGCGACACGCGGCCGTGTTCGGCGGATGGGACGGACGGAGGACACGGCCGGTCTCGTGCGATCCTCCGAAAGCGGCGGGCTCCCCGCCGCCTCAGCGGCCGCGGGGCGCTACGGCCGTCCTCCCCCGGGCGCGGCCCCCTCCTCGGCGGTGCCGCCGGTCTCCGGCGGGAGCGGCCGGGCCGGCTCGGACCAGGTGCGGTGCGCGGCCACGTCCACCAGTGCGCGCTCGGGGTAGCACAGGGCCGTGAGCCGTCCGCCGAACACGCAGCCGGTGTCCAGGCAGAGGGTGCCGTTGAGCCACCGGGCCCTCTCGCCCGGCACGTGCCCGTAGACGACCGCCGCTCCGCCCCGGTAGTCGCGCGCCCACGGCAGGCGCACCGGCAGGCCGTACTCGTCGGTCTCACCGTTCGTGTCGCCGTACAGGGCGAAGGAGCGCACCCGGCCGGAGTCGCGGCCGTGGTACCCCTCCTTGAGCCCGGCGTGCGCGACGACCAGCCTCCCGCCGTCCAGGACGAGATGGTGGGCCAGCCCGTCGCAGAACTCCAGCACGCGCGCCCGGAACGCGGCGTCCTCCCGGCCGAGCTGCTCCACGGTCTCAGCCAGTCCGTGGGTGAGGCGGGCCCCCGATCCCCTGAGCACCCGGACGAGCTTGTTCTCGTGGTTGCCCTGCACGCACAGGGCGTCGCCGTCGCCGACCATCCCCATGACCAGGCGCAGCACGCCGGGGCTGTCCGGGCCGCGGTCCACCAGGTCGCCGACGAACACGGCGGTGCGGCCCTCCGGGTGGCGGGCCCCGACCGGGTGCCCCCCGCCGTCGCGCACGACCGCGTAGCCGAGAGCTCCGAGCAGCTCCTCCAGCTCGGCACGGCAGCCGTGCACGTCGCCGATGACGTCGAAGGGCCCCGCCAGCTCAGTGCGCTCCACCGGCGACCGCACCGGTTCGACGGTGGCCGCGTCGATCTCCCCCGGCCCGCGCAGCACGTGCACCGTGCGGAACCTCTCACGGGGCAGTTGTTCAAGGGCCGTGCGCAGATCCGCGTACTGCTGGCGGATCACGTTCTCGGCCACGACCCGTCCCGGTCGGCTCCGGTTGCGCTCGTGGGCCAGCGGCTCGGGCACGTCCAGCACGATGGCCGTGGACGGCACGTCGTACTCCTTGGCCAGGCGCACGAGCCGCTGGCGCGCGCCGCGCTGGACACTGGTCGCGTCCACGACGGTCAGCAGCCCCCGGCGCAGCCGGATACCGACGAGCGTGTACATCAGTTCGAAGGCGTCGGCGCTGGCGCCCTGGTCGCTCTCGTCGTCGCTGACCAGCGCCCGGCAGCGGTCGGAGCCGACCACCTGGGTGGGCAGGAAGTGGCGTGCCGCGAACGTCGACTTGCCCGAACCGGACACCCCGATCAGCACGACGAGCCCCGTGCGGGGCACCTCGATCACCCGGGAGGCGGCGGCCCCGGCACCCTCGGGCTTAGGCACGGCCGCCTCCCGGGACGACACCGAGCCGGGACATGGCATCGGCGGCCCCCGCCCGCGCACGACCGAAGAACGACCACGGCAGGTCGCAGTAGTAGCGGCCGGCCGCGCCCAGGTGCCAGGCGGCGGCCTCGGTGGCCTCGACCCGGTAGAAGGCCCACCCGAACAGGTGGTGCGCCTGGACGTCGCGCTCGTGCTCGACCCCAGCCCTCGCCCACGCCCGCGCGGCGTCGAACAGCTCGCGCACGGACTCCCCGGTCAAGCGGCCCAGGCCCAGGCCCGCGATGTAGCCGGACCCGCCCTCGGCGACGATCCGGGCGCGCTCGGCCCGCAGGTACTCGGCGTGGGCCAGCGCCAGCACCGACGGCAGGGGGCTGCCCTCGGGCGCGGTGTCGGCGGCGGCGCCCGCGACGGCGAACATCTCCTCGGCCGACCCGCCCCGGGCCGGGGAGAGCGTCCGTACCCGGGTCATGTGCGCGGGCAGCAGGTGGGGCGCCCGCGCGACCACCTCGCCCCAGATGCGGTCCTTCTCCCCGCGGTCGGCACCCAGCCCCATGGCCACCGTCTGGAGGGCCGCCCAGGGCGCCGGGTCGTCGGGGCGCAGCCGCGCGGCGGCCTCCAGCGGGAGACGGGCCTCGGTGAGCGCCGCGTCCAGCGCCTTGCGGTCGGCGCGGCCCGCGGCGGCGCCGACCGGTCCGGAGAGGGCGGCGGCAAGCAGGGCGTACCCCAGCCAGAGCAGGGCGTCGGCCCGGTCCGCGGAGCCTTCGGCCAGAGCGGCGACCCCGTCCAGCCGGCCGACGGCGGCCCGGCCGAGCGCCTCCGCCCGGTGGACACGCACCTCGGGGTCGTCGCGCTCCTCCGCGAGCAGGGTGAGCCCGGCGGCGACGCCGCCCTCGCGTACCGCCGCGCAGCCGGAGCGCAGGACGGGGTCGGTACCGAAGGCGGCCGGTACCAGCGCCGCCTCGGTGCTCCGGGCGTCCCGCTCCGGGTTCCGTGCAAAGGGCCACATGGCTGTCGATCCTAGGCGGTGGCCGTGGCTGGCGCGCGGGAGGGCCGCCGTCCCGTGCGCGGCGGCCCCGCCAGCGGCTCCGTCATCCTTCGGGGGACGCACCGCGCACGGTCGGCTCCGCGTCCGCCGGGCCTCCCCTCGCACCGGTGGCCGCGGCGGTCCGCCGACCGAACAGCTGCAAGCCAAGGAGCGCCGCCCCCAGCACCGATCCGGCCAGGACGAACCAGTGGGAGGCCACCGGCGTCGTCAGCACACCCCGGGTGATCCCGCTCCACTCCGGAGCGACCAGGACCAGAACCGCGGCCAGCGCGAGCCCGGCCCGTTCCAGGAGCGCCACGGGCCGCAAGAAGTGCCCTTCGATCGCCACCGCGGCCGCCGCGAGCGCCACACATCCGCTGAGGACCGCGATCACCAGGTCGAGCGGGGGGCCGTCGATGGCCATGAGAGCCGAGTAGGCCATCAGAAGGGGGATGAGGTAGAGCCCCTTGGCGAACTTCCACGACGCCACACCGGAACGCATCGGGCTCGCGTTGGCGATCCCCGCCCCGGCGAACGCCGCCAGCGCCACCGGGGGCGTCACGTTGGAGTCCTGGCTCAGCCAGTAGATGATCATGTGTGCCACGATCACCGTCAGTCCCAATTCTCCCAGAGCGGGAGCGGCGAGAACCGAGATGACCACGTAGGAGGCCGTCACCGGCAGGCCGAACCCCATGATGAGGGACGCCAGCGCCACCATCACCAAGGTCATGACCAGGTTCCCCGAGAACACCGTCAGCAGCACGTGGGAGAGCGTCAGGCCCAGCCCGGTGAGACCGACCATGCCGACGATGACGCCCGCGACGGCACATGCCACCGACACCGGAAGCGTGTTGCGCGCGGCCAGGACGAAGACGTCGAGGAAGTCCTTCGGCGACAGTCGGCTGCCCGCCCGTACCATCGCCACGACCAGCAGCACGCCGCAGGTGTACAGGCCGGCCCTCGCCGGGGTGACGTAGTTGAGCAGCAGCACGATGAGCAGCAGGAGCGGAAGCAGGAAGTGCCAGCCGGCCGCCAGGACCCGCCGTATCCGCGGCAGGTCCTGGTTCCGGGCCGCGGGGATGCCGTGCTTGCGCGCCAGGATGTCCACGAACAGGAACATCACACCGAAGTACATCAGTGCCGGGAGCACGGCAACCTTGACGATGTCGGCGTAGGCGATACCGGTGCGCTCGGCCATGATGAAGGCGCCCGCACCCATGATCGGCGGCAGCACCTGTCCGCCCGTGGACGCCGCGGCCTCCACCCCGGCCGCCTCCGCCCTGCGGTAGCCGACCTTGCGCATCAGCGGGATCGTGAACGGCCCGGAGGTGACGACGTTGGCGATGGCGCTCCCGGAGACCGATCCCAGCATGGCGCTGGCCAGGACGGCCCCCTTGGCGGGGCCGCCGACCATGCGTCCGGTGAGCACGTAGGCCAGGCCGACGAAGAAGTTGCCGCCGCCGGTCTTGCTGAGCAGAGCGCCGAACAGGATGAACACGAACACGAAGGTCACGACGACGCCGAGGGTCAGGCCGTAGACGCCGTCACCGAGGTAGCTGTGTGTCGCGATGCGCTGGATGGTCGCTCCGGAGTGCCCGAACTCGCCGGGGATCAACGGTCCGATCCATGCGTAGTAGACGAACCCGAGGACCAGCACGGCCATGATCAGACCGACCGCCCGGCGGGTCGCCTCCAGCAGCGTGACGATCAGCACCAGTCCCAGGATCCAGTCCGTGGTGGTGTAGGCGCCCGCGCGGCTCGCCAGCTCCTGCTGGAAGTGGATCGGGTACACGCTGACGACGCACGCGGCCGCAACGAGCACCAGGTCGAGCGCGCCGCCGGCGGCGCGCAGGACCGTGCGTGCCGAGGCGTCGCGCCGTTCCCGGCTTCCCCCGCCTGGGACGAGCGCCCGCACCAGGGCCAGGGCCGAGAGACGGGAGGCCGTGTCCAGCTTGAACGGACTCATGGTGAGGAAGACCAGCACCATGACGAACAGGAGGTGGATGATCCGCTGGTGGTGCCCGTCCAGGCCCGAGGCGAACAGGACGATGTAGAGCTGGAAACAGGTCAGTCCTATGGAGAGGGCCAGGACGAGCAGGCCCGCGGCGGTCCCCGCAGGCCCGGCACCCCACCGCTGACGGGCGATCCGCGACCACTCGGCCTCGCTCCCGGCCCGGCCGTCCACGTCGGGGAGGAGATCCGGGGCGGCCCCGCTCCGGCCCCGCGCGCCGATGCCTCCCCGGCGCCGCCCGCTCCCCGCGTCGGCCCTTCCGGTGTCGCCCCGTGCCTGCGTGGGGGTATCAGCCATGGTCTTTCCTCAGGTTCTCTCGAAGGGTCCGTTCGGGGTGCGGGCGGCTGTCGGCACCGGATGGGCACTCCGGCCGGGGGTCCTGGCCGAACAGCAGCCGGAGCGTGGACACCCGTACGGGGCGGATGACCACCCTGTGGGAGGTAAGGCACGGGGAGAGCCGTACCTCGGCCCCGGGCGTGCGCAGACGATGGTCGACCGCGGCCGATCCCGGGCGGAGCACCACCTCGCCACCGACGTCGCGATCCATCGCCTCGACCACCCACCAGCGGCCTTCGGCGTACCCGTGCCCCTCGCCGGGGATCTGTCCCATCCCCGCGCCGTACTGCACGCTCCGGGTGGACTCGGCGACCAAGCGGCCCTCGCGCACGGCCAGGTTCTCCTCGATCGGCAGCCCGTCGATGGAGTGGACGTAGCTGATCGTGAACACCTCGCCCTCGGCGAGGGGGAGGGTGCCGAGCGGTTCACCGTCATCGGTCAGCCCCAGGGCCGGCCATACGGGCCACAGGAGGAGGGCCGCCGCCGCGGTGAGGACGAAGAGACCTCCCCAGAGGGCCGCGGCCGACGGGCGCGGGACACCGCCGGCGCCCGTCGGCCGCCGGCCGGCCGTCTCGTTCCGGGCGGCCATCGATCCGGTGGCCTAGCTCTGCGCGAGGAGGTCCTCGGGCAGTTCGACGCCCTGCTCCTCGTAGAATCGGGCGGCGCCGGGGTGTACGGGCACCGGGCTGTTCAGGATGCTCTCCGGCACCATGTACTCCTCACCGGGAGCGTACGCCGCGACGAAGTCGTCGATGTTGTCGAACATCGCCGAGGTGATGTCGTAGGCCTGCTGCTCGTTGAAGTCACCGCCGACCACCATGAGGTTCCACACCGCGATGGTCTGGACGTCCCCCTCGATACCCGGGTAGGTCCCGCCGGGGATGGTGTGCTCGGTGTAGCTGTTGGTCGCCGCGGTGATGACGGAGACCTCCTCGTCGCACATCGGGATGAGGTGGACGTCCTCGGTCGTGGCGAGTTCGGACAGCCCCGCGTGCCCCTCGCCGACCACCCACGAACCGGCGTCGAGCTGGTCGTTGCGCAGGGCCGAGTCCGTGTCGGCGTACCCGAGCTGCTGGATCTCGATGTCAGAGGTGGAGATCTCCAGGGCCGAGAACACGTTGGTGGTGGTGGCTTCGTTACCGCTGCCCACCGCACCCACCGAGTAACGGGTGTCGACGATGTCGCTGAAGCACTCCAGCCCCAGCTCCACGGCGTTCTCCTCCAGGGAGACGGCGTGGAAGACGTTGGGGTAGAGCACGGCCAGTGCGTAGGACTGGACCGCCCGGCCCTCGAAGTCGTTCCTCCCCTCGAAGGCCTCCGACACCGCGTCGCCCTGGGCGATGGCGATGTCGGCCTCACCCGAGCCGAGCAGCCGCAGGTTCTCCACCGAGGCGCCGGTGGTCTCCGCGGAACCGGACTGTCCTTCGACCCCGTCCGTGATGGTGTTGGCGAGGACGCCTCCCACCTGGAAGTACACACCGGTGGTCCCACCGGTGACGATGCTGAGCTGTTCACGGACAGCGCCCGCTCCCAGGCCCGACTCCTCCTCGGTCGACTGCTCTGCGGGTTGGGCGCAGCCGGCGAGCATGAGCGCCCCGGCGGGCAGGGCTACCAGAATCCGTGTCGCACGTCGCATGGTCGAATCCTCTCGGATCTCTCAGCGGTCAGGGGGGGTGGAGAAAGGCCTTCGTTGGTCCGCGTGAGACGTCCCGAAACCCCAGGACCGCGCCCTGTGTGGCCCATCCCACAGGGAACCTAACGGGATCCGCACTCCCCGCACGCGCTCCGACCGTCTCTTTTGAGCCTCCGCTGAGGTCCAGCGCGCTTTGGTATCGTCCGCCCATGGCACGGGCGCGGTATCGGAGTCGGTCTTGGACAGCACTTCGGATGGCGGCATCGGTACTCGTCGTCCTCGCTGTCGCCGGTTCGCAGCCCCCGTACGAGGAGCCTCTCCGGCTCCGCGTCGGCACCGGAGGCCCCGGAGGCGTCTACCACGAGTACGGCTCGGGTCTCGCCGACGCCGCCGCGTCCTCCCGCGCGGCCACCGAGATCGTGCCCGTGGAGACCGCGGCGAGCGTAGACAACAACCGGCTGATCGCGGCCGGTTCCGTGGACGCCGCCTTCACGCTCGCCGACGTCGCGGCGCTGGCCGTGTCCGGCGACCCCCCGTTCGACGAGCCCCTGCCCATCTCGGCTCTGGCCCGCCTCTACGACAACCACACCCACTTGGTGGTCCGCTCCGACTCGCCCTACGACGAACTCGCGGACCTCTCGGGAGCGACGGTGTCCCTGGGCGCCGAGGGCTCCGGCACCGAGCTCACGGCCCAGAGGCTCCTGGACCTCGCGGAACTGCGGGTGGCTCCGCGGGGCGAGGAGCGCGGTGGTGTGTCGGCGGAGTCCGGGGGCCCACGGGTGCAAGCGGTCCACCTTCACGTGAGCGAGTCCGCGCAGGCCCTCGCGGAAGGGCGCGTGGACGCGTTCTTCTGGTCCGGGGGGCTGCCCACACGGGCGGTGGCCGACCTCGCCGCACGAACTCCGATCCGTCTGATCGACCTCTCCGACCACGTCCCAGCGATGGCGGAGAGGCACGGTGAGTACTTCTCCGATATGCCGGTCCCCGCCGACACCTACGAGGGCGTCCCGGCCGTGCGCACCATCGGCGTGCCCAGTCTGCTGGTGGTCGGGGACGGGATGCCCGCAGAGACCGCCAGGGAACTGACCCGTCTGCTGTTCGAGTCCCGTGCCGATCTGGTCGACGTACACCCCGTCGCGCTCTCCCTGCACCCGCGTTCGGCCATAGCCACCCTGCCGGTCCCCCTGCACCCCGGGGCGGTCGAGTACTACCGTTCCGTCAAGAACGCCTATGGGCCGCCGGCGGCCTGACCACGGCCCCGGCACGAGGGTCGGGGAAGGCCCGCAGCGGCAGCCGCACCCGGGCATCGACCCCGTGGGGCCTCCGGGGCCGGAGGGTGAGCCGGGCCCCCTGGAGTTCCAACAGGGTGACCACGACGGACAGGCCCAGGCCGCTGCCGCCCCCGCCCCGGTGGCCGTCCCGCCAGAACGGCCGGACCGCGGCGGCCAGCTGCTCCTCCGGCAGTCCGGGCCCGTCGTCGAGGACATGCACGTCCACGTGGCCGCCCCCTTCGGCGGACCGGACGGGGGCGGCGACACCCACCACGATCCGCGCCCCCGCTCCGCCGAACTTCAGAGCGTTGTCGATCAGCGCGTCCAGCGCCTGGTCCAGCGTGCCCTCCACACACCGGACACGGACGCCGGGCACCACCTCCGCCACCAGTTCGGCGCCGATCCGCTCCGCGATGGGGGACCAGGCCGCCACCCGCTCCTCGGCGACCGCGGACACGTCCTCGCGCACCGTCGAATGCTCCGCATCCTCGGCCCTGGCCAGGGTGAGCAGGCTGTCACAGACCCGCGCCAGCCTGTCCACCTCGTCCAGCGCCAGCCGGTGCCCCTGGCGCCCCTGCGCGGTCAGGTGCGGTGACAGCGCGTCCACGCGCAGCCTCAACGCGGCCAGGGGGTTGCGGACCTGGTGCCCGGCATAGGCCACGAACATACGCTGGTTCTCGAGCATGGAAGCGATCGTGTCGGCCATGTGGTTGAAGGACTCCCCGAGCCGACGGAGTTCGAACGGTCCGGCCACCGTCCGCACCCGTGCGTCGAGGCTTCCGCCGCTCACCGCGCGAGTCGCCTCCTCCAGGTCGATGATCGGTCTCAGCACCCATCTGGTGAGGGGACCCGCGGCGGCGATGCCGACGACCATGACCGCGGCGGCCACGGCACAGGCCACACCCCACTGAACGAGGATCGACCGCCTCAGCGCACCGGTGGGAGAGACGGTGACGACCGCTCCGACGACCTCGCCCGCGCCCCCGACGGGTTCGGCGACGACGAGCGCTCCGCCGTCCCACGGCCAGATCACCGTGTCGGCGCCCGCACGGCTGCCCGCCAAGGCCGTGCGCACGGCGGCGGGGACCTCCTCGGTCCCCAGGCCCAGTTCGGTGGGTCCGACGCCCTCACGGGAGGACACGACGACGGCGCCCTCCCGGTCCACGACGACAGCGGTGATCCCGTACAGACGGTCGTAGGCGACCAGTTCGCCGCGGAGGCTCCCCGCCTCCCCGGTCACCACCGCCGACTCGGCGATTCTGGCGAACCTGGTCGTGTCGTTGATGCGGTCGAGCAGCATGGCCGAGGTCCCCCGCTCGGCAAGGCTCACACACAGCGGCAGGGCCAGCCCCAGGCACCCGGCGACCAGGAGGGTCACATACACGATGACGACGCGTCGGCGCACGTACCCGCTCCCCAGGCCTGCCCGGTCAGGAGTCCGCTGAGCGCGCCGCGGCGCGCTCGGGGACGACGAGGCGGTAACCGATGCCCCGAACGGTCTCGATGATCCCCGGAACGCCCAGCTTGGAGCGCAGCGTGCCCACGTGGACCTCCAGGGTGCGGCGCGTGCCCGGCCACGCCGTGTGCCAGACCCGCAACAGCAACTGCTCACGGGAGACGACCGCTCCTTCCTCCCTGATGAGCACGGTGAGCAGGTCGAACTCCTTCCGGGTGAGCTCGATGCGGGCACCCGCGCACGTGACGGAACGGTTCCCGGGATCGACGGTCACGGGCCCGGCGGACAGGACCGGGTCCTCCCGGCGGCTTGTGCGCCGCAGGACCGCCTCCATACGCGCACACAGCTCCTCGATGGCCAGCGGTTTGACGACGTAGTCGTCGGCCCCCGCGCGCAGGCCGCGTACACGGTCGTACCGCCCTCCGCGGGCCGTGACCATGATGAGGGCGGTGTCGCCGACGTCGTGCCGTTCCCTCAGGCGTCGGCAGAGCTCGATACCGTCCATGTCCGGCAGGCCGAGGTCGAGCAGTACGAGGTCCACCGGCGGAGAGGCCAGGGCTGTGGCCGCGGTACGTGCCTGTACGACCGTGTACCCGTGTCCCTCCAAGGCGCCGGTGAGCGCATCGGCGAGCCGGACGTCGTCCTCGACGAGGAGCACCGTGATCATGGGGGGATCCTTCACAGTGAGTGCGGGCCGGAGAGCCTGACACCGCACTTTAGTGGCACATGTCACAGATCACCAGATCCCCTTCCGTCCCACCTCCGGTCCGGGGCGCGGTGCGCCGCCTCAGGGGTGGTCGGCCCCGGGGCGGCTGATGGCCGCCTCCGGCACGATCTCCGGGGCGCCGTGCTGGATGGCGTCGGCCTCGTGGTCGGTGTCCTGCTCCTGTGCGGCGCGCTCGGCCTCGATACCCTTGCGGTAGTACTCGACCTCCCGTGCGACCTGCTCGGCGCTCCACCCGAGGGGTTCGGCGAGGAGTTCGGCGGCCTCCCCGGCCGCACCGATCCCCCGGTCCCAGGTCTCGAAGGAGATCCGGGTGCGCCGGGACAGCGCGTCCTCCAGGTGCCGGGCGCCCTCGGCGCGGGCCGCGTAGACGATCTCGGCGCGCAGGTAGTCGTCGGCTGCGGCGAGCGGGCGCCCGAGGTCGGGGCGCTCGCGCACCATCGCCAGCAGGTCGTGGATCGAGGCGCCGTAGCGGCGCAGCAGGTGTGTCACGCGCGAGACGTGCAGCCCCGATTCACGGGCGAGCACGTGCCGCTGGTTCTGGAGCGCCGCGTAGCCCTGGGCGCCCACCAGCGGCAGCCGGTCGGTCACCGAGTCCGGAACGCCGCCACCGAGCCCGTGCGCGACGGCATCCACGGCGTCCTTGGCCATCACGCGGTAGGTGGTGTACTTGCCGCCCGCGATGAGCACCAGTCCGGGCACCGGGTGGGCCACGGTGTGCTCCCGGGACAGCTTGGAGGTCTGCTCGTCCTCACCCGACAGCAGCGGACGCAGCCCCGCGTAGACGCCTTCGACGTCGTCCCTGGTCAGCGGGGTGCGCAGCACCTGGTTGACGTGGTCGAGGACGTAGTCGATATCGGTGCGGCTCGCGGCCGGGTTCTCCTTGTCCAGGTCCCAGTCGGTGTCGGTGGTGCCGATGATCCAGTGCCGTCCCCACGGGATGACGAACAGCACGCTCTTCTCCGTGCGCAGGATCATCCCCGAGGAGGCCTGGATGCGGTCGCGCGGGACGACGAGGTGTACCCCCTTGGAGGAGCGCACGTGGATCTGGCCGCGCCCGCCCACCATCTCCTGGATGTCATCGGTCCACACCCCGGCGGCGTTGACGACCTGGCGGGCGCGGACGGCGACCTCCTCGCCCGCCTCCAGGTCCCGGGCGCGGGCGCCGACCACGTGCTCGCCCTCGCGCAGGAAGCCGACCGCCTGCACCCGCGAGGCGATCCGGGCTCCGAGCCCGGCGGCGGTGCGCAGAACCGTGGTGACGTAGCGGGCGTCGTCGACCTGGGCGTCCCAGTACTGGACGGCGCCGGTGAGGGCGTCGCGCCGCAGCGCGGGGAAGACTCGCAACGCCCCGGCCCTGGTCAGGTGCCGGTGCGCGGGCAGGCCGCGGTTGTTGCGCGAGGTCAGTGCGAGGGTGTCGTAGAGGGTGACGCCCGCACCGATGTAGAACCGCTCCCAGTGCTGGGAGAACGGGAAGAGGAACGGCACCGGGCGGACCAGGTGCGGGGCGATCGTACTGAGCAGGAGACCGCGTTCGGTGAGCGCCTCGCGGACGAGCTCGATGTCGAACTGTTCGAGGTAGCGCAGCCCCCCGTGGATGAGCTTGCTGGAACGGCTAGAGGTTCCGGAGGCGAAGTCACGCGCCTCGATCAGGCCGGTGGACAGCCCGCGCGAGACGGCGTCCAGCGCGATGCCCGCTCCCACGATGCCGCCACCGACCACGAGGACGTCGAGTTCCTCTCCGGCCATCGACGTGAGCGCTTCGGAGCGCTCCCCCGGTCCCAGCCACGTCGTCGCCATCGGTCGCCTCTCCTCCTCGGTGGTGCTCCCCTCCACGCATACCCGCCCGGGGGCCCCGCCCACCCTGACCGGCGGGACGCCCCTCCCGGGACGCCCCGGCTCTCAGCGGTGCGGGTTGACCACGACCTCGACCCGCTGGAACTCCTTCAGGTCGCTGTACCCGGCGGTGGCCATGGTGCGGCGCAGCGCGCCCATGAGGTTCATGGAGCCGTCGCTGGTGGAGGCCGGTCCGTGCAGGATCGAGGCCAGGTCGCCGATCGTACCGACGGCCACGCGCTCACCGCGCGGCAGTTCGCCGTGGTGGGCTTCGCTGCCCCAGTGGTAGCCGCGGCCGGGCGCCTCCGTGGCGCGGGCCAGCGGGGAGCCGACCATGACCGCGTCGGAGCCGCAGGCCAGGGCCTTGGCGATGTCGCCGCTGGTGGTCATGCCGCCGTCGGCGATGACGTGCACGTACCGGCCACCGGACTCGTCGAGGTAGTCGCGGCGGGCGGCGGCCACGTCGCCGATGGCGCTGGCCATGGGAACGGCCACGCCCAGCACCGAGCGGGTGGTGTGCCCGGATCCGCCGCCGAACCCGACCAAGACCCCGGCGGCACCGGTGCGCATCAGGTGCAGGGCCGCGGTGTAGGTGGCACAGCCGCCGACCACGACGGGCACGTCGAGGTCGTAGATGAACTGCTTGAGGTTGAGCGGCTCGGCGCGGCCGGACACGTGCTCGGCGGAGACCGTGGTCCCGCGGATGACGAAGATGTCCACGCCCGCGTCGACGACCGCCTTGTGGTACTGGGCGGTACGCTGCGGCGACAGGCGGGCGGCGGTGACCAGGCCGGAGTCGCGGATCTCCTCGATGCGGCGGCCGATCAGCTCCTCCCGGATCGGCGCGGCGTAGATCTCCTGGAGGCGCTTGGTGGCCGCGACGTCGTCAAGCCCGCGGATCTCCTCAAGGAGCGGGGCGGGGTCCTCGTATCGGGTCCACAGGCCCTCCAGGTCGAGGACGCCCAGGCCGCCCTGGCTGCCGACGGCCATGACCGTCTCGGGGGAGGCGACGCTGTCCATGGGGCTCACGACGAGCGGCGTCTCGAACCGGTAGGCGTCGATCTGCCAGGCCAGGGACACCTCCTCAGGGTCCCGGGTCCGCCGGGCGGGCACGATCCCGATCTCATCGAGCTCATAGGCGCGGCGCGCGTTCTTCCCCAGCCCGATCTCCACCTGAGCCAACGCTTGATCCCCCTCGTGACGTGGGCCGGGCCGCGGCCCGGCACCCTGACTGCCGCGGCGAGTCTATCGGTCCCCGCCGTGCCCCTCATGCGCCTGTTTCGCTCTGCTCCCGGACATCTGCTCCGGTCGGCCACACGACCCCCTCAGTCACGCTATGTTTTCTCTTGGTCACCCAAGGTCCCGTCCTTGGGTTAGCGAAAGGGAACTCCATGCAAGGTAGGCGCATTCCGACCCGTGCGGCGTCGCTCATCGGCGCCGCGCTCATGTTCCAGGCGGTCCTCGGCGGGGCCGTGGCCCACGCGGCGGCCCCCGCCGAGGACACCGACGCCAGGACGCCATCACGCGCCCAGAGCAACGTGTACCGGTTCGTCAACGCCAACAGCGGCCTGTGCGCGGGGGTCGGCGGATCGAGCCTGGAGGAAGGTGCCGGGGTCATCCAGTGGGAATGCCTGGAGATCGATGACCAGGCGTGGCACCTCAACCACGTGAACAACGGGTTCTACCACCTGGAGAACATCAACAGCGGGCAGTGCCTGACCGTCGCCACCCCCGCCGGAGACGGGTCCCGCGTGGTGCAGATGCCGTGCGGGAAGCACCGCCACCAGGGCTGGCGCCTGGACAAGCAGGGCGGGATGGACCTCCGCTTCGTGAACTACGAGCCCAAGATGACCCTCGCGGTGGCCGACTCCTCCACCCGCCTCGGCGCGCCGCTCATCCTGTCCGAGACGGACGCCCGGGTGAGTGAGGTGTGGACCCTCAAGCCCGTCGAGTAGGAAGGCCGCGGTCCACAGACCCCCGCGTCAGAGGTCCATGGTAAGGCTGACACCCTCGTCCCCGCACCCCAGGCCGCCCCAGCCGAGCAGGCGGCCCTCGCCCGCGGGGACGAGGGGGCCGCAGTAGTCGACCCGGCTGCCCTGCCGCCAGTCGCCGGACCGCTCGGATGCGTGGTCCCAGAGGCTGACGGCCCCGGGCCGGGCGGCGACCAGTCCGAGCCCCTCCACGGCGTGCATGTCCCCTGACAGGAGGCCTCTGGTGACCAGCCGGACGGGTGGCAGGAAGTGGGGCGAGACCGCCGTCTCCACCGGCTGGGCCCGCCCGTGGCCGTCGATCCGGTACAGACGCGTGGTGGTGCCGACGCGCAACGTGAGCAGGGCGGTGCCCTCGGACGTGGTCGCCAGCCCCGCGCTAACGGTCCCGCCCTCGTTCTCCTGCGCCTCAGGGACCGGACGGACGGCGGCGCGATCGTGTTCACCGGGCTCGAAGGCGAGGGTGACGAGTTCCCGGCCCAGGGGGCCGGCGGCGGCCACCGCCACCACACCGTCGCCGCGGGCGGCCACGTCGTACACGGTGTACGCCTGCTGTTCCCCCATGGGCTGAGAGACCTCGACGGTGTGCCAGGCGTCCTCGGCCAGGGAGTACACCAGGAAGTCCGCGCCCCGGCCTCCGCCGAAGACGACGTGGTCGCCGACGACCGCCGCGCGCGCCAGGTCCCGCGCCTCGGGGGCGTCGGCGATCGGCTCCCAGGTGTCGCTCTCCGGGTCGTAGAGGGCGCCGTCCCGGGCCGTCATGGCGTCGGTCTCGTCGTAGGTGGCGGTGAACCCGCCCCACACCAGCATCCGGTCCCCCGCCATCACCGCGGTGTGGCGGGTCCGCGGCTCCAGACCGGACTCGGCCAGCATCCGCCAGGTACCGGTGTCGGGGTCGTAGGCCGCGCCGTCGGCAAAAGAGTTGTGCTGGCCCCGGCCAGGGCCGTCCCCGCCCCAGACCAGGAGTTCCTCGCCGGACCAGAGGAGGCTGTGCTCTCCGCGCGGGTCCAGCGGAGCCGACGGGAGCCCCTCCTCCACGATCTCGACGCCCCACGGGTCGGCCTGGGCGGGGCCGCAGGAGGAGATCAGGGGGAGGAGGGCCAGTGCTGGGACCACCGCACCGGGCAGGCGTCGCATGCGATCACGCTTCCGGGTCACCAGGCGCCGGGCGGCGCCCGTCGAAAGACGCAGTCTAGACCGGCGTACGCCCCGGGGACGGCACCGGGCCCCGGCAGCCCGGGGCTCCCAACGTTCCGCCGTCCGCCAGTAGGTCCGCGCGCTCCTGCTCCGTCATGGCGGCCAGGGCCCGTCCCGCCCGGTCCTGGGTGAGGGATTCGGCCAGACGCGCCCTGCGGGCGGGCACGCGCGACGGGTGCCCGGTGCCGTCGGACGGACCGTGCTCGTCGGAGACCATGGAGCCGATCAGCGGGCGTTGTAGTTGGGGGCCTCGACCGTCATCGTGATGTCGTGCGGGTGGCTCTCGCGCAGTCCGGCGTTGGTGATACGCATGAGCTGGCCGCGTTCGCGCAGCTCGGGCACGGTACGGGTGCCCGCGTACCACATGGACTGGTGCAGACCGCCGACCAACTGGTGGGCCACCGCGTGCAGCGGCCCCCGGTAGGGCACCTGGCCCTCGATGCCCTCGGGGATGAGCTTGTCCTCGGTGGCGACCTCGGCCTGGGCGTAGCGGTCCTTGGAGAAGGAGCGTCCGCGCATCGCGCCCAGGGAGCCCATGCCCCGGTAGGCCTTGAACTGCTTGCCGTTGATGAAGATCAGCTCGCCCGGGCTCTCCTCGACCCCGGCCAGGAGGCTGCCGAGCATGACGGTGCTGGCCCCGGCCGCGATCGCCTTGGCGATCTCGCCAGAGTACTGGAGCCCGCCGTCGGCGATGAGCGGGACACCGGCCGGCAGGCACGCCTGGGCTGCCTCCAGGATCGCCGTGACCTGGGGAGCGCCCACACCGGCGACGACGCGGGTGGTGCAGATGGAGCCGGGCCCGACCCCCACCTTGACGGCGTCGGCCCCCGCGTCCACGAGCATCTGGGCCCCGGCTCGGGTGGCGACGTTGCCCGCCACGATGTCGGCGCGGGAGTTGGCCTTGAGCTTGGCGACCATGTCCGCCATCCCGGAGGAGTGGCCGTGCGCGGTGTCCACCACGATGAAGTCCACGCCCGCCTCCACGAGCGCCTTGGCCCGTTCCTCGGCCTCGGCACCGACCCCGACCGCGGCGCCCACCACGAGGCGGCCGTCCGCGTCCTTGGTGGCGTGGGGGTACTGCTCGCTCTTGGTGAAATCCTTGACGGTGATCAGGCCGCGCAGGCGGTTGTGGTCGTCGACGATCGGGAGCTTCTCGACCTTGTGCGCGCGCAGCAGCTCAAAGGCCCGGTCCCGGGAGACGCCGACGGGGGCGGTGACCAGGTTCTCCGTGGTCATCACCTCGCGGGCCGGGCGGGAGCGGTCGTCCTCGAAGCACATGTCGCGGTTGGTGACGATGCCCACCAGCGCGCCGTCGGAGTCGGTGACCGGGACACCGGAGATGCGGTAGTGGGCGCACAGGCGCTCGATCTCGGCGAGGGTGTCGTCGGGGCGGCAGGTGACCGGCGCGGCGACCATGCCCGACTCCGAGCGCTTGACCAGGTCGACCTGGTCGGCCTGGTCCTCGACGGAGAGGTTGCGGTGCAGCACGCCCGCGCCGCCCTGGCGGGCCATGGCCACGGCCATCCGCGCCTCGGTGACGGTGTCCATCGCGGCCGACAACAGCGGGATGGTGAGTTCGATGTTGCGGGTCAGTCGGGTGGAGGTGTCCACATCACCGGGCTGGAGGGCGGAGTAGGCCGGGACCAGGAGGACGTCGTCGTAGGTGAGCCCCGGTGGCAGGAGTTTGTCTCCGTAGCCGCTGTACTCGTGACCCATGACACAACCTCCGCTTGTCCCGGCACACCTGCGCGGATTCGCCCCCGCGTGTCACCTCATCCTAGGCCGTGGCCCGGTGCGCCTCAGGAGAAAAGCCGAGCCTGACACGTCACCGCGCACGGAAAGTGAGCGGAATCACCGTTTGACGCCGGGGCTCAGCTCCCCGTGCGGTAGGCACACAGGCCCCGCCCGCGAGCAGAGGGGCGTCGGGGGCACACCGGGCGCGACCGCGCCCTGCGCGCGGTCTCACGGGAGGAGGCTGTTCGCCAGGGCCACCTGCCGAAGCCGAGCAATAGCCCGGTGCTGGGCAACCCGTACCGCTCCCGCCGACATTCCAAGAACATGTCCCGTCTCATCCGCTGTCAATCCGGCGATCACTCTCATCACCAGCAACTGCCGCTGTCTCTCCGGGAGCTCCTCCAGCAGCTCCCGAGCCCGCTGCGCCTCGATCACGCGGACCGCCGCCTCCTCTGGGCCGGGCCCGTCGTCGGGGGTCTCCGGCACGGCGTCCGCAGGGACGAGTTCCACCCGGCCGGCCCCCCTGAGGGTGTCGGCGACCTTGTGCGCGGCGATGCCGAACACCAGGGCCGCGAAGGGCCGCCCCCGGTCCTCGTAGCGGGGGATGGCCGAGATGAGAGCGATGCACACTTCCTGCGCGACGTCGTCGGAGTGGTGGGCCAGCCCCGAGACCCGGGCGAGCCGGGCTCGGCAGTAGCGCACCACCATGGGACGCACCTCGCGCAGGAACGAGTCCATGGCGCCGTCGTCCCCCTGGACCGCGAGCAACCCCAGGCGGTTCAGGCCGTTGTCGCACGTCGGGGCGTCCGCACCCCCGTGCGCCCCTGTCCGCTGCGCGGTAGCGCCCCCCCGGGCGCCTGCATCCGTCACGTAACGAATGATGCCCCCATCCGGGGACCTGACCACTCCAATCGACAACTACGGAATGGTTACGTTTAAGAAAAAACGCTCGAAAACACTACAAAAATCTGCGTTGCTTTTGGGAATACCGTGGTATCGAGCGGGGCGGGACGCCACCGCGCCCCGCCCCCGAAGACCGTCCGCCCCGCTAGTGGGCGTGCCCGTGGTCCTCGTCCTCGTCCGCCTCGGGCTTGTCCGCCACCAGAACCTCGGTGGTCAGCAGCATGCCCGCAATGGACGCGGCGTTCTCCACGGCGGACCGGGTGACCTTGACCGGGTCGATGATGCCCTGGGCGGTCAGGTCACCGTAGGTGTCACTAGCGGCGTTGTAGCCGTGGCCGACCTCCATCTCCGAGACGCGGTGCGTGACCACGTAGCCCTCGGCGCCCGCGTTCTCCGCGATCCACCGGGCGGGCTCGACCAGCGCACGGCGGACGATCGCCACACCGGTGGCCTCGTCGCCGCTCAGGCCCAGGTCGCCCAGGGCCGTGGAGGCGTGCACCAGGGAGGCGCCGCCGCCGGCGACGATGCCCTCCTCGATGGCCGCGCGGGTCGCCGAGATGGCGTCTTCCAGGCGGTGCTTCTTCTCCTTGAGCTCGACCTCGGTGGCCGCGCCCACGCGCAGGACCGAGACCCCGCCCGCCAGCTTGGCCAGGCGCTCCTGGAGCTTCTCGCGGTCCCAGTCCGAGTCGCTGGCCTCGATCTCCTTGCGGATCTGGGCGATGCGGTCGTCGACCTCGCCCTGCGCGCCCACTCCGTCAACGATCGTGGTGTCGTCCTTGGTGACGGTGATACGGCGGGCACTGCCCAGAACGTCGAGGTCGGCGTTCTCCAGGGTCAGGCCGACCTCCTCGGCGATGACCTGGCCGCCGGTGAGGACCGCGATGTCCTGGAGCATGGCCTTGCGGCGCTCGCCGAAGCCGGGCGCCTTGACCGCGGCGACGTTGAGCATGCCGCGCATCTTGTTCAGCACCAGGGCACCCAGGGCGTCGCCCTCGATGTCCTCGGCGATGATCAGCAGCGGCTTCTTGTCCTGCGCGATCTTCTCCAGGAGCGGCAGCAGCTCGTTGAGGCTGCTGATCTTGCCCTGGTTGATGAGGATGTGCGCGTCCTCCAGCACCGCCTCCTGGCGGTCGCCGTCGGTGACGAAGTAGGGCGAGACGTAGCCCTTGTCGAACTGCAGGCCCTCGGTGAAGTCGAGGTCCAGACCGAAGGTCGGGGCCTCCTCCACGGTGATGACGCCGTCCTTGCCCACCTTGTCGAACGCCTCGGCGATGAGGTCGCCGATCGCGGCGTCCTGGGCGGAGTTGGTGGCGACGTAGGCGATGTCCGCGCGCTCCTCGACGGGACGGGCCCGCTCGACCAGAGTCTTGGACACCTCCTGGGCGGCGGCGTCGATGCCCTTCTTCAGCGACATCGGGGACGCGCCCGCGGCCACGCTGCGCAGGCCCTCGCGGACCAGCGCCTGCGCGAGGACGGTCGCGGTGGTGGTGCCGTCGCCGGCGGCGTCGTTGGTCTTGGTGGCGACCTCCTTGACGAGCTGGGCGCCCAGGTTCTCGTAGGGCTCGGACAGCTCGACCTCACGCGCGACGGTCACGCCGTCGTTCGTGATGGTGGGGGCACCGAACTTCTTGTCGATGACGACGTTGCGGCCCCGCGGGCCGAGCGTCACCTTGACGGCGTCGGCGAGACGGTCCACACCCCGCTCAAGGGCGCGGCGGGCCTCATCCTCGAACTCCAGGATCTTCGGCATGGCTTGGGTTCTTCCTCCTGACGGTGGTCACACACAAGGGCATCCCGCCCCGCCCGGCGTGGCGCCGACCGGTGCGGGATGCGAATGGCTCCTGGCCCTGCTGAGAGGACCTCGTCGAGACCTACTTCTCGACGACCGCCAGGATGTCGCGGGCGGAGAGGACCAGGTACTCCTCACCGTCGTACTTGACCTCGGTGCCCCCGTACTTGCTGTAGAGCACGACGTCGCCGACGTTCACGTCGAGGGCGACGCGCTTGCCGTTGTCGTCGAGGCGGCCGGGGCCCACGGCCAGGATCTCGCCCTCCTGGGGCTTCTCCTTGGCGGTGTCCGGGATGACCAGACCGGAGGCGGTGGTCTGCTCGGCCTCCAGGGTCTTGACCACGACGCGGTCCTCAAGCGGCTTCAGCACGGTCTTGGTGGCGGTCGACACTGTAGTGACCTCCCCCTTCAAGGTTCTCGGTGTCCTGTACTGCGGCCCGTACGGCGGTACGGGCCAACTGTGTAAAAGGGGCGACCGCGGCGGCCTGTCGTCGCGGGTGCCAGACCGGCCTCGTCGCGGTTAGCACTCTACCCCCGAGAGTGCCAGAATGGAAATGTGGCGGGAAGCGCGGGCCCAAAACCGTGCCGTGCCCGCCGCCCGAACGCCCCCGGCGGCCCGAGCGGCCGCGGCCACCGTCCCACCCCTGGAGGTCCCGTGCGTGTGCCCGCCTTCTCCGCGCTGCTCACCGACGCGGGCCGGGAGGTGTTGGAGCGCGTGGACCCGAAGGAGGCCGCGGCCGACCGGTTGGGGACCGCCTCAGCGCTGCGCGCGGACCCCCGGGTGGCCGCCCTCGACCCGCATCTACCCGTTCCCGAACTGGTCAATGCGCTCCTCACCCAGGTCGATCTGCGCGAACGCGGCCGCGCCAAGTTCGGTGACCGGGCCCGGGAGATGTACTTCACCCCCGACGGCCTGGAGCAGTCCACCCGGCGGACCGTCGCCGAGTACCGGGCGGCGCGGACCGCCGCCACCGCGGACCCGGCCGGTGGCGCGGCGGGCGACCTGTGCTGCGGGATCGGCGCGGACCTGCTGGCCCTGGCCGAACACGGGGTCCCGGTCGAGGGCGTGGACGCCGACCCGCTGACGGTGGCGGTGGCCCGCGCCAACATCGCGGCCCTGGGCCTGGAAGGCCTCGCCCGGGTACGCGAGGGGAAGGCGGAGGCGGTCGCCCCGGACGCCTACCCCCTGCTGTTCTGCGACCCGGCCCGCAGGAGCGGGCGGGGTCGGGTGTTCGACCCGGCCGCCTACTCCCCGCCTTGGGACACGGCCACCCGCCTGGCGGAGGGCTCGGAGGCGGCCTGTCTGAAGGCGGCGCCCGGCATCCCGCACGAGGCGCTCCCCGCCGGTGCCGACGCCGAGTGGGTCTCCGTGGACGGGGAGCTGAAGGAGACGGCGCTGTGGTTCGGCGCGCTCGCCGAAGGGGTCCGGCGGCGCGCGACCGTCCTGCGCGAGCCGAAGGCGTCGCCCCCCTCCGAGCGGGGCGCGGTGCACCTGGACGAGGAGCCGGGGCTGGGGCCGGCTCCCGTGGCACCGCCCCTGCGGTACCTGTACGACCCCGACCCCGCGGTGGTGCGCTCACACCTGGTGGCCGAGGCCGCGGCCCGGGTGGAGGGCGCCCTGCTGGACGAACGGATCGCCTACTTCACCTCCGACCAAGCGGTGACCTCACCGCTGTGGCGGGTCCTGGAGGTCACCGACACCCTGCCGTTCTCACTGAAGCGGCTGAGGTCCGCGCTCCGGGGGCGCGGCGCGGGCAGCGTGACGATCAAGAAGCGCGGGTCGGCCGTGGACACCGAGCGGCTGCGCCGGAGCCTGAAGCCGTCCGGCTCCGAACCGGTGACGGTCGTGCTCACCCGGATCGGGCAGCGGCCGTTCTGCCTGCTCTGCCGGGAGGTCGACGGCGGCCGAGAAGCGTGAAGGGGGCCGCCTCCACACAACGTTCACATCCCCCAGACCAGATCGTTACCTCCGCGGCCGGCATCTTCCGCTGTCCTCTGGGGACATGGGTGTGCGTGTCGTTAAACTGGCCCCCGCTGAACGCTTCCGTCTCACGGTTCCATCCGGAAGGCGCCCGATCACCCGACCAGCACGTGGTTCGACGCCTCAGGGCACCACGCTCCACTCGTCTACACTGAGCCACGCTTTCGTCGCACACGGGAGTTTTCGATCGCGGAGCACCCGCCCCCCGAGGGACCATCGAGAACCCGACCGCCCGGCCCCTGACGTCCCTCCCGGGCCGTGACGGGAGCACCGGAACCAATAAGGAGCAGCCTCGGTGGAACAGACCAACCACAACTTCCTCAACGGGGGAGGCCAGAGCGGAATCTCCGACCGCATGCGTGACCTGCTCTCCCAGGCCGCCCAGGAGCACGTCTCCGAGCAGAAGAGCCAGGGCGCGGTGAGCGAGGAGATGCGCCAGCGCCTCGAAGGCATGGAGTGGCTGCTCCGGGAGCTGCGCGAACGCGAACTCACCGCCCTGGGCGAGGCGGTCGGCGCGGTCAACGGCCGGATCGACGACTTCCTGGCCCGGCCGCCGGAATGGGCCGAGGCCCTCGCCGAGCACATCGAGGTGCTCGGCCGCCAGGTCAAACCCCTGGCGGACATGCCCGCCCTGCGCTCGGACACCCAGCGCGTGGCCGGGAACCTGGACACCGCCCTCACCCGCCTCCAGCGCATGGCCGAGACCGGCGACCGCACCGCGGAGAAGGTGGACGGGCTCGGCGAGCGGCTCACCGCCCTGAGCGAGACCGTCCAGGAGCGCCTGGACGCGCTCGACGCCGCCGTGGCCTCGGTCGACGCCAGGACGGAGCAACTGGAGACCTCCCTGGCCGCGCTCGACACCGCGCTGGGCGAGCGCCACGAGGCACTGACCGCGGACCTGGCCGAGGGCCGCACGGAGATCGCCGCGGCCCTGGAGTCGGGCCGGACCGAACTGTCCGAGGCGGTCGCCTCCGGCCGCGAGGCGGTCACCACCGCCGTCGGCGAGGCCCGGGAGGCCCTGGCCGCCGCCGACACCGAACTGCGTGAGCGGATCACCACCACGGTGTCGGAGTCCGCCGCGGAACTGCACACCCTCGTCCAAGAGCAGGGCGAGGCGGTGCTGTCCCGGCTCCAGGAGAACACCGGGCGACTCGACGAGCGCACCTCGGACCTGGCGCGGGACCTGGAGGCGCTGTCGGAGTCCGCCAAGGAGCGGCACGAGGCCCTGGCCGCCAAGGTCGCCGAGAGCACCGGCTACCTGAGCACGCAGTCCGACGAGAACCACGCGGAGGCCGCGGCCGCCGTCGCGGACGTGACCGGTGCCGTCGCCAAGCTGCGCGAGTACCAGGAGTCCGCCCTCACCGAGCTGCGCGCACACCTGCGCCAGCGCCTGGCGGAACTGGACGAGCAGATCGAACTGGGCCGCAGCGAGAGCCGCGAGCAGAGCGAGACGGCCGTCGAGCGGCTGCGCGAGTCGTTCACCGAACGTGCGGACGCGCTGAGTGCCCGGGTCGAGCAGGACGCCGAGCGGGTCACCGCCGACCTGTCCGGGCTGCGGGCGTTCGTGGAGGAGTCCACGGCCAAGGCCTCCGCCGAGGCGGCCGAGCGGCACCATGGCCTGGCCGAGGAGCTGGGTGAGCGGAGCACGGAGCACCGCACCGCCCTCGACGAGCGGCTGGAGCGCCACCGCGAGGCCCTGACGGGCAAGGTGGACAACCACCTGTCGCAGATCACCGGCAAGGTCGACCACGAGCTGGGGCGGCTGACCGACCGCTTCGACACCTTCGAGGGCCACTTCGAGGGGAGTTTCGAGTCGGTCGAGGGCAAGCTGGACCGGGTCGACGGCCGGATCGACGGCCTCAACGGCCGCGTCAACGGGGTCGAGGGCCAGTTCGAGGGCGTGAGCGGGCACTTCGAGGGTGTCGACGGCCGGATGGAGGCCATCGACGACCGCCTGGAGGCGCTCAACCAGCGGCTCACCCAGCTTCCGCAGACCATGGAGGTCAAGGAGCTGCACCGGCGCCTCACCGAACTGGTGGAGCGGCCCCAGGTGGACCACAGCGGCAGGCTGGACGAGATCGACGCGCACGTCGTCTCCGCCGTGGAGCCGGTACTGCGCGAACTCCAGCAGCGCCCGGACCGCCACGAGTTCGAGGAGACCGTCACCGAGGCGGTGGAGAACTCCCACGACGACATGAGCAAGCGCCTGGCCTCCCTGGAGGAGACCATGCTGGCCCTGGCCGAGGCCCTGCTGCGGCCGGGCCGCGACGGCAAGAAGAAGCGCCGCCGCGACGACGAGGACGACGAGTAGGACCCGCGGGGGCATCGGACCCCCGTGCTGCGCGGGGGCGCCGGGCCTGGAGGCGGCTCGGCGCCCCCGGCGTTCACCCGGCCGTGTTGAGCGACCACACGGCGAGGTTGAGCACGAGGGCGAACGCGGTCCACGCCCAGTAGGGCAGCAGCAGCGCGCCCGCGAACCGGGAGATCCGGAAGAACAGCACGAGGGTCACCGTGAGCACCGTCAGCAGCGCGACGATGTCCACGAACGCCAGGCCCCGCTGCTCGGCGGCGAAGAACAGGGGCGTCCACACCGCGTTGAGCAGGAGCTGGACGGCGAACAGGGCCAGGGCCACGACGGCGCCCGGCGTTTGTCGGCGCAGCCACACCAGCCAGCCGGAGACGGCCATCAGCGCGTAGAGCACCGTCCACACCGGGCCGAACACCCACGACGGCGGTGCCCAGGACGGCAGGCTCAGCTCCGTGTACCGGTCGGCGGTGTCGGCCGCTCCCAGGGCCCCGATCAGTGCCGCCGCGGTCACCGCGAGCGCGAAGACCGCCAGCGCCGCGAGCGAGGCCGGTGTGAGGGGCCCCGCGGTGTCGTCGCTTCCTGAGGTACTCATACCCCTTCGTTTCCCACGTCGCACCGTTCCCACGCGCATCCCTCGGCCCGGGGCACCGTCCGGCCCCGGGACGGACGCGCCGACTCCGCGGAGGGGCAGGACGGGCCGCCCCCGAACACCATGTGAATTCCCCTCGAATACCTGGCGCCCCCGCCCGGGGAACGCAACGACCCATCATCGGACACGGAAACACGTTCGCTGCGGAATGGACCACACCATGAACCCTATGACCGATTAATCCAACAATTCCCCTTTGACACAATCGCCCTTCATGACACCGCTGATCAGCGCAAACGCAGAGTTTTCGAATGCTCCTGAAATTACTGAGCCGTAATCGCGCCATCCGCGCCGAGAATCCCCTAAGGTCTTTTCCGGAAACACCGGCCGGGGCTCCCCCGACCCGACACCGGTGACTCCGCGTACCGGCACGGCGACCTCCACCCGTGTCCGCCGCCCCGGTGCCCGCCCCCGTACCTACGTCCGGACAAGCGCATACTTTCCGTGAAACCACAGCCCTCCGCCCAGCTCGCACGCCCCTCGGAGTGCATTCCCGCAGAGGAGGCCGCACTCGTGCGCCCCTACTACCTCCTGCACGAAGCCGACCAGCGGCACGAGGCCGAGCGCGCCCGTGCCGAGGCCGCCACCCGACCGCCGCTGTCCCGCCCGTGCCGCCCCCACGGCGACCTCCTGGACCGACCGCTCGTCCCCGCCCCCGGCGAGTTCGACGAACTCGCCGCCCTCATCCGCCTCTGGCAGCGCCAGCGCCGAAGGGCGACGGTGGCCTGAACCCGGTGCCCGGTCCGACCGGACCGGGCACCGGTCCCTCACACCGTGAAGACGATCTTGCCGAACTGCTCGCCCTCCGCCATGGCCCGGAAGCCCTCCGCGGCCCGGTCCAGCGGTAGCACCCGGTCGATGTCGGGCCGGATGCCGGTGCGCACGCACATCTCGGTGAGTGCGGCCAGTTCCGGCAGGCTGCCCATGGTGGAGCCGATCACCCGCAACTGGAGGAAGAACACCCGGGTCAGCTCGGCCGAGGGCGCGTCCCCGCTGGTGGCGCCACAGGTGATGATCGCCCCGCCCGGCCGGAGGGAGCGGACCGAGTGCTTCCAGGTGGCCTGGCCGACCGAGTCGAACACCGCGTCCACCCGCTCGGGGAGACGCTCATGGGAGGGAAGTGCCGCGTAGGCGCCCAGTTTCAGGGCGCGCTCCCGCTTGGCCTCGCTGCGGCTGGTCACGTAGACGCGGTGCCCGGCGTGCACCGCCAGACGGACGAGGGCCACGGAGACACCACCGCCCGCCCCCTGGACCAGTACCGTCGACCCGGGGCGCAGGTCGGCCTTGCCGAAGAGCATGCTGTAGGCGGTCAGCCAGGCGGTGGGCAGGCAGGCGGCCTCCTCGAACGACAGCTCCGGAGGTTTGGGCACCAGGTTGCGCCGCGGTACCAGAACCTGTTCGGCGAACGTCCCCTGGTGCACCTCCGAGAGCAGCGACCGGCGCGGGTCCAGGGTCTCGTCCCCGAAGGAGGGGTCCCCGACGACGCCGTGCACGATGACCTCGTTTCCCCGGTCGTCCACCCCGGCGGCGTCGCAGCCGAGGATCATCGGCAGGCGCTCCTCGGTCAGGCCGGCGCCGCGCAGGCTCCACAAGTCGTGATGGTTGAGTGAGGCCGCCCTGACGTCGACGACCGCCCAGCCGTCGCGGGCCTCGGGGGCGGGGCGCTCGCCCGCCTCCAGACCGGAGACGGGGTCGTCGGGTGCGATGCGTGCTGCGGTGATAGCGAACATACACCGCACCCAACCACGGGACCGAACCTCGTTCCAGTCCCGGGCCCCGGTTTCGCGCCGGTCCGGAAGCGGGTCACCGCGTCAGGCGCACAGGTCGTCGTCGAGGTTGATCTGGTGCTTCTGGATCAGCAGGTCCGGCGTTCCGTCGAGCAGGAGGCGGTCGGCGGTCCCGTCGATGTGGAACCCGGGTGCGAAGAGCAGGCGGGAACCGTCGTCGGCGACGCGCCAGTCGTCCCCGGCCGTGCGCTCGGCGGTGCGGTGGAACCCGTGGTCGAAGACCTCGAACACCGGGTGGACGCGCACGGTCCGCTTGATGGGCGTGGCCGAGAGCCACACCTCGGTGCACGGCGAGATGATCATGGCACGGAGGCGGCTGACGTCCTGGGCGAACCCCCAAGCCCAGGAGTGGTCGTGACTGGTGGTCTTAGTGGTGCTGAAGATGTCGTCGGCCACGGTCTTGGAGACGCTGCGGCCGGTGCTGGTGCTCGCTTCGAAGGCCGTACCGTAGGCGATGGTGAACTCGTAGTAGTCGTCACCCGTACCCAGGTTGCGGTGTTTGGCGGTGATCCGACGCTCGACACCGGGGTGGTCCCAGGCCCCCAGCACGGGGAAGTGGCACCGTCCCCGGACGGTCTCCCACGGGCCGTCCGGCCGGAAATGGCCCTTGCGGTCGACGTAGGCCCCCTTGGGCAGGAACGCCCCGGTCTCGTTGTTGAAAGCGCCCTCGACCCGCTTGTTCGGGCCCTTGGCGCAGAGCCCGCCCATGAGGCCTCCGGTGTCGAAGCCCTCGTGGTCCTCCAGGTTGATCGCGCCGGGCAGCGGCGCCCCCTCCGTTCCCGGAGCGGCGTCGCCGACGTCCACCGAGACGGGGTGCTCGGGGAAGCCCGCGAGCCCCGGCATCTCCGCGCCCCCGGGCACCCCGGGGCGGGACGGCATCCCCGGGCGCTCCGGGGCCGGGGGCCTGGCGTCGGCGGACGCCGCCGGGGGGAGGGCCACCTGTCCGCTCCACATGAGGGCCGCGGACACGGTGACCGCCGCCGCTCTGGTGAGGAACGCCCCCCGATTGCGCTGTTGCCGTCTCATCCGACTCCTCCGCGTTATCGACCAGATCGCGCCTCGGGCCCCGGACGCTCGACTCGATGAGGGAATCGATGAGCGAAAAAGCGAACACAAAGTGAAAATACCGGAACCGCCGGAGGCGACAACGGCAGATTAACCGCCGGACCGGGGGAAACGTCCGCGACGCGCCCACCGGAACCGGCGGTGGAGTCCTCGGAGAACACTCGCTTTCACACCGAAGGTGACACGTCCGATTTCACGGTATCGACAGCTTTATGACGGATAGCGGAGATCACATTCTGCATCAGGGGAAATGCCGCTCCATCGGCGCCGGTCCGGGGCGGCTGCCCGCCCCGGACGACTACCTCACGGTCGGCCGATCACATCGAGTTCGGCCAGGTCCTCGGCGCAGAGCCGGAGCCCCGCACCGGCGGCGTTCTCGCGCAGGTGCGCCACCGACGAGGTTCCGGCGATGAGCAGGATGTTCGGCGACCGCTGGAGCAGCCAGGCCAGGGCGACCGACATCGGTGTCGCCTCCAGCCGGGCGGCCACGGCGGAGAGCGCCTCGGACTGCAAGGGGCTGAACCCGCCGAGCGGGAAGAAGGGCACGTAGGCGATGCCCTGCTCGGCGAGCTCGTCGATCATCCCGTCGTCCTGGCGGTGGGCGAGGTTGTACATGTTCTGCACGCACACGATCGGCGCGATCGAGCGCGCCTCGGCGACCTGCTCCGCCGTCGCGTTGCTCACCCCGAGGTTCCGGACCAGCCCCTCCTCACGGAGCCCGACGAGTACTTCGAGGGGCTTGGCGAGCGATCCGGGCTGCGGACCCTGGGCGTCACCCAGCCGGAGGTTGACGAGATCGAGCGCGTCCAGGCCCAGGTCTTCGAGGTTCTCGTGGACGGCGCGGCGCAGGTCCTCGGGCTCACGGGCCGGGGGCCAGCCTCCCCGCTCGTCGCGTTCGGCCCCGACCTTGGTCGCCACGTGCAGCGCTTCGGGGTAGGGGTGCAGCGCCTCGCGGATGAGCCGGTTGGTCACGCGCGGGCCGTAGACGCCGGCGGTGTCGATGTGCGTGATCCCGAGGTCCCGGGCCTCGCGGAGGACGGCGAGTGCGGCGTCGCGGTCGGCCGGGGGACCCATGACGCCGGGCCCGGCGAGCTGCATGGCGCCGTAGCCGAACCGTGAGACGGGCAGGTCGCCCAGGGTCCAGGTACCGCCGGGAAGGGAGGAGGACATGCTCGTACCTCTGTCTTCGATGGTGTGCCGTTCGGATGCCTTGCGGCTTCGCGGCCCAGCCTGGTGTACTGGCTCTCCAAGAGGAAGTAGGCACCTGAAAGTGCGTAGAGCACCTTGAGGTCGGTGGAGGAGCGAGCGGTGGCGACCACGACGGCGGCCCAGCGGCGGGCACGGGCCAAGACGGAGTACGACGCCTTCTTCGCGGCGTGTCCGAGCCGCGAACTGCTCAACCGGATCTCCGGCAAGTGGGTCGCGCTGGTCCTGGCCGCCCTCGGCGGCGACGGCCCGCAGCGGTCCGGCGGAGGCTGCACCGGGGAGCCCCGGCCGATGCGCTACTCGGAGCTGTCCCGCGCGCTGGCGGGCGTCAGTCAGAAGATGCTCACCCAGACACTGCGCTCACTCGAACGCGACGGACTCGTGAGCCGCACCGTGGTGGCCACCGTGCCCGTCACGGTCACCTACGAACTGACCGGCCTCGGTGTCTCGCTGCACCACATGGTGCGCGGGCTGAAGACCTGGGCCGAGACCCACATGGACGACGTGATCGCCCACCGCGCGAGCTACGACTCCGAACCGGCAGGGTAGACGGGGGCTCGGAACGGACGAGGATCGGGGCCGGGAGGGTTACTCAGCGGCCCGCCAGGGGCGAGCCCACCGGCAGGGAGGTGTCCGTGGCCAGGTCCAGGGACGACGGCGGCAGCCCGGCCGCCACGACCTCCGCGCCCAGCGCGGCGATCATCGCGCCGTTGTCGGTGCACAGGCGCGGTCGCGGCACCCGCAGCTCGACCCCCGCCTTCTCACAGCGCTCCCGCGCCAGGGCGCGCAGCGCCGAGTTGGCCGCCACGCCCCCGCTGATCACGAGCGTGCCCACCCCGTGGTCCACACAGGCGTCCACGGCCTTGCGGGTGAGCACGTCCACCACCGACTCCTGGAAGGAGGCGGCGATGTCGGCGACGACCAGACGCCCTCCGGCGCGGTCGGTGTCCTCCACGTGGCGGGCCACGGCCGTCTTCAGGCCGGAGAAGGAGAAGTCGTAGGTGCCGTCGCCCCACTTTCCGCGCGGGAAGCGGATGCCGCCCGGGTCGCCCTCGCGCGCGGCCCTGTCGATCGGCGGACCGCCGGGGTAGGGCAGGTCCAGCAGCCGCGCCACCTTGTCGTAGGCCTCGCCCGCGGCGTCGTCGACCGTGTCGCCGAGCGAGACCACGTCGGTGGCCAGGTCGTTGACGAGCAGGAGCGAGGTGTGCCCGCCCGAGACCAGCAGCGCGAGGGCTGGCTTGGGCAGCGGCCCGTGCTCCAGTTGGTCCACCGCCACGTGCCCCACCAGGTGGTTGACCCCGTACAGCGGCTTGCCCAGCGCCATCGCGTAGGCCTTGGCCGCAGACACGCCCACCAGCAGCGCCCCCGCCAGGCCGGGGCCCGCAGTGACCGCGATCGCGTCCACGTCGTCCATCGCCACGCCCGCACCGTCCAGGGCGCGCCGCACGGTCGGGACCATCGCCTCCAGGTGCGCCCGACTGGCCACCTCGGGGACCACGCCGCCGAAGCGTGCGTGCTGGTCGACGCTGGAGGCCACCTCGTCGCTGAGCAGCTCACAGCCGCGCACCAGGCCCACGCCGGTCTCGTCGCACGAGGTCTCGATCCCCAGGATCAACGGCTGCCCACTCATCGCTGCCCCTCCCCGCCCGCTCCGGGCCGGGCCATGCGCCGCATGACCACGGCGTCGACCCCCTTGTAGTATCCGCGCCGCACCCCGATCGCCTCGAAGCCGAACGCCTCATAGAGCCTGCGGGCGCGCGGGTTGTCGTCGCGCACCTCCAGGAAGACGTCGGTGACGCCTCCCGCGGCGGCCCGTTCCAGGAGTTCGGTGAGCAGGGTGCGGCCGATGCCGTGCCCCCACACCGGCTCGGCCACGGCCATGGTCTGGACGTCGCCCTCGGGCGGCACCAAACGCAGCCCCGCGTAGCCGACGACCGCCCCGCCGGACTCGGCAACCACGTAGGAGCGGGTGGGCTGGGCGAGTTCGTCGCGGAGCATGGCCTCGCTCCACGCGTCGTCGGGAAACAGCGCGCGCTCCAGGCCCAGGACGGCGGGCACGTCTGCGGTGTCCATGGGGCGCAGGTGCACGTCGGTCACTTCACCCACTGGCGCACCTTCTTCGGGGCCCCGGGCACCACGGCATCGGGTCGGCGCAGGTAGAGCGGCAGGGGCTCGGGCAGCGCCAGGCCGCGATCCAGGCGCAGCATCGCCAGTTCGGCCATGGCGGAGGCGTCCGGGTAGAGCGGCTCCGGGGCGGCGGCGCCGGAGCCGAGCACCTCGGCGTACATCTCGGCACCGTGCCCGACCAGGGGCAGGCCGCCGGTGTCGATGTCGGCGGGCCGGTCGACACGCACCTCACCGACCCGGGTGAGGCGGTCGTCGTAGCGGGCCCAGAACACCTCCTTGCGGCGGGCGTCGGTCAGCGCGGCGAAGGGTTCCCCGCGTCCGGTGGCGAACGCGAGCGCGTCCAGGGTGGTGACCCCGTGGCAGGGGATCCCCAGGGCGTCGGCGAGGGCGTGGGCCGTGGCCAGCCCCACCCGCAGGCCCGTGTAGGGGCCGGGGCCGATGCCCACGGCGATCCCGTCGAGGTCGCCCAAGTCCGCCCCCGCCTGATCCATCAGTCGGACGACGGTGGGGCTGAGGAGCTCGCCGTGGCGCCGGGCGTCCACGGACGAGGCGCTCGCACGCGAGGTGTAGGTGCCGTCGCCGGAACGTTCGCCGACGGCGGCGGTGACCGCCGGGGTGGCGGTGTCGAAGGCCAGGAAGAGCACGGGCGGCCGCCTATCCGAGCCCGGCGCCGCCGCCGGGCATCTCGGTTCCGGCCCACCGGCCGCCGACGGGGCGCAGCCGCACGGTGCGGGTGTCGTCGGGGTGGCGTTCGATGGCGATCTCCAACCGGTCCTCGCTCAGCCCCTCGGCGACGCCCTCGCCCCACTCCACCACCGTCACCGAGTCTGCGAGGGTCGTGTCGAGGTCGATGTCGTCGATCTCGTCGGCGCCGCCGAGCCGGTAGGCGTCCACGTGCACGAGGTCGGGGCCTCCCGTCAGTGAGGGGTGGATGCGGGAGATGACGAAGGTCGGCGAGGTCACGGACCCCCGGACGCCCAGGCCCTCGCCGAGCCCCTGGGTGAACGTCGTCTTGCCCGCGCCGAGGGAGCCGGACAGGAGGATCACGTCCCCGGGACGGGTGAGGGCGGCCACGCCGCGTCCCAGGGCGCGCATCGCGCCGTCGGTGGCGGCCCGGACCGCGTGGACGGGGGGTGCCCCGGCGTTGGTGGCTGTTACGTCTGTCATGCGTCTCGCAGTAGGTCGGTCGTGGCGGCGTGCTCAGGAGCCGCCGGTGTACTCGCGGGGGACCCGGACGCCCACCCGCGTGACGATCTCGTAGGGGATGGTCTCCAGCACCCGCGCCCAGTCCTGGGCCGTGGGGGTGTCCGGATCACCGGTGGGGTCGCCGAAGAGTACCGCGTACTCACCCGCCTCCACCGGGTCATCGCCGATATCGACAACGAACTGGTCCATGCAGACTGTTCCCGCGATGACACGGGGGCGTCCTCCGAGGAGCACGGGGCCCTGGTTGGTGGCGTGGCGCGGGACACCGTCGGCGTACCCGAGCGGCACGAGGGCGAGGGTGGTGTCCCGGTCGGTGACGTAGCGGTGCCCGTAAGAGACGCCGCTGCCGGGGCCGACGCGCTTGGTGAGCGCGATCCTTGACCGGAGGGTCATCGCCGGTCTCAGGCCCGGAACCTCCACGTCGGGGACGGGGTTGAGGCCGTAGGCCGCGATACCGGCGCGCACGAGGTCGAAGCGCGCTTCGGGGAGGGTGAGCAGTGCGGCGGAGTTGGCGATGTGTCGGACCTCGGGGGTCAGCCCGCACTGGTCGGCCCTCTCCAGTGCCTCGCGGAACTGGGACAGTTGCGAGACGATGGAGGGGTGCCCGGGTTCGTCCGCGCAGGCGAAGTGCGACCACACCCCGCTGACGCGCAGGTGGCCGGCCTCTTCGGCCCGCGCCGCCGCCTCCACCAGCGAGGGCCACACGCCGGGGCCGATACCGCCCCGGTTGAGGCCGGTGTCGATCTTGAGCTGGACTCGGGCGGTGCGCCCCAGGCTCCGCGCGGCGTCGACGACGCCGTCCAGGACGGCCCGATCGCTGACACCGAGGTCGACGTCGGAGGCGATCGCTTCTCGGAGGGGTTCGCCCGGCGGGATGATCCAGGCGAGCAGGGGTGCTGTGATCCCGGCCACGCGCAGGGCGAGGGCCTCGTGGATGAACGCCGTCCCCAGCCAGGCGGCGCCTCCGGCGAGAAGGGCACGGGCGGCCGGGAGCATGCCGTGGCCGTAGCCGTCCGCCTTGACCACACCCATGAGGGGGGTCCCGCCCGCGCGCTCACGCAGGAGGCGGGCGTTGTCGGCGATCGCGTCCAGATCGACGCGCGCGTGCGCGAAGTGAGCCATGATCCCAGTGTTCCACGTGTTGGTTACCGCTGCGGAGCTGCGGGTATGTGTGCTTTGACCGAGTTCGGCGCCGTTTCTGGGGGGATCGGGGCATGGGCGAATCCGAGCATGAACGTCCGGTCAACGCGGTACGGCTATGGTCCGGGGGACTGGCCACCGCGGTCGTGGCGGCCTTGGTCGTCCTGGCCGGAACCGTGGTCGCACGGGGTGTTCTGGGAATACCGGTGCTCGCACCGGAGGAGGCCGGACACCTGGGTGACACCGGAACCGCGGTCTACGCCTTCACGGCGGCCGCGGCCGCTCTGCTGGCCACCGCTCTGCTACACCTGCTTCTGGTCACGGCACCACGGCCCCGGGCGTTCTTCGGGTGGATGATCGGACTGATCACGGCCGTCGCCGTGGTCACACCGTTCACACAGGCAGCCGGAGCGGCCGCCCAGTTCGCCACGGCCTTCATCAACCTCACCGCCGGGGTGGCGATCGCGACGCTGTTGAGCGGCGTGGCCGCGACCGCCGTGGTGCGGTCCGGACCGCGCCCGAAGCCGGTGTTACGGCACGAGGGCGTCCTTCCGGACGTGGAGCGTCCGGAGTACCGCGAGGATCCGCGGAGGATCTGATCCTGATTCCCGCGCGGCGGCCGGACCTCCCGGCCGCCGCGGCGCGTCCGCGGGGACCGGGCACCGGGCAGAGCGGTGGGCGGCCCGCATCCAGCCGGACGGTCCCGGGAGCGGAGACCGAGTTCTCCAGGACCGGGTACCTCTACATCATCGGGGCGATGACCACCCGGTAGCGGCCGCCGTCCTCGGTGGACACGTCCCGGCGGAAGTCGTTGACGCGGTTGACCGACCGCTGCACCGCGTCCCCGCCGATCCCGGAGGTGTCGGCGGTCGGCAGGTGCCTGGCCAGCGCGAGCAGCGCCTCGTCCACGGTCATGGCGGTCTCCCGAAGCTCCGGGATGATCCGCCACCCGTCGTCGGTGAGGTGGCTGACAGCGATCCGGAACATACCGGTTCTCTCCCTGCGGTGTCGGGGGGCTGTGCGGGTATTCTCCCGCATCACCTCCGGCGGCGTGAAGGCCTGGGCCCGAGCGGAGCCCGTATCGAACCGGGCAAGCTCCGGTGAATGTTAAGTCACCGTTTCTTAAAACGACACATGGCTACTGACCAGGCACGTCGCAGCAGGTAGATTGACCTGCTATGTCCCGCATTCTCCCGTTCATGCCGGATCCTGGTGCGACACGTCCGCTCGCCGCCGCGCTCCGGAGGGGAGCACCGGAACGGGGTGCCCCCCACGGGACACCCACCGTCGGACCGATGAAGGCAGCCTCCAGAGCACCACAACCCGAGTAATCCCCAGCGGCACGGTAAAGCGTTTCTCGATTCTTTCCCGTAGCGGCCGGAGGAATGGAGAAGCACCAGTGATCGACCACCTCCTGCAACACCACCAACCGGGCGTTTTCCTGATCACCATCGTCGTCGCGGCGATCGGATCCTTTCTCAGCCTGGGCTTCACCTCGCGCGCCCGCAGCTCTCGCGGCCCCCTCCGATGGCAGTGGCTAGCCCTGGCCTCCCTGACCCTGGGCGGCGTCGCGGTGTGGTCGATGCACTTCATCGCGATGATGGGCTACTCCCCCGACGGGCTCACCGTGCGCTACGACCCCCTCCTGACGATCGCCAGCGGGCTGCTGGCGGTCGCCGTCATGGCCGTGGCCCTCGGCCTCACCCTCAACCACGACCACCCCCTCCGCCTGCTCNCGGGCGGAGCCATCGCCGGCCTCGGCGTCGTCTCCATGCACTACATGGGCATGTTCTCCATGAACTTCCGCGGCACCATGTCCCACGAGACCGGCTACGTGGCCACCGCCATCGGCATCGCCCTGGTCGCCGCCACCGTCGCGCTCTGGTGCGCCACCCGGCTCAGGAACGTCGTTTCCCTGGTGGGGGCCTCCCTCGTCATGGCCCTCGCGGTCAACGCCATGCACTACGTGGGCATGGCGGGTGTCCGGATCAACCCCGACACCGAGTGGGACGGTGTGGCACTCCAGGGTTCGGGCGTCACCGAACTCATGATCCCGCTGATCCTGGGCCTGTTCGCCCTCGTCCTCGCGTGCAGCACCGCCCTGATGTTCACCGAGAGCGGACGGGACGACGCCCCGTCATCACGCGACGGGTCGACCGGCGGCTCGGAGACCGACTCCGACCGCCGGGCCGCTCCGAACACTCGGAACACCCCTGAGGACGATGTCTGGGGCAGGCACGGCTGATCCCTGCACCCAACAGCGGACACACACTCCACGGGCTCACCGGATCCGATCCGGTGGGCCCGTTCTCCATGAGGGCAACCCCCCTATGGATATTGGCCGATATCGGCCATCTCTTGATAATCCTACATATAAGTGTCGCAATTTCACTACTTTCGTACCGACTTACCCCCCAATCAATAGGCCATGGAGATCCGCACAGTGATCGAGCACCTCCTCAGCCACGGGCCCGCATTCCCGATCTCCGTCGCAGTCTCGGTGATCGGATCCTTTCTCGGCCTGGCCTTCGCCTCGCGCGCCCGCCGCACCCGCGGCCCCCTCCGATGGCAGTGGCTGGCCCTCGCCGCCTTCTCCCTCGGAGCCATCGCCGTGTGGTCGATGCACTTCATCGCGATGATGGGCTACTCCCCCGACGGGCTCACCGTGCGCTACGACCCTCCCCTCACGGTCATCAGCGGGCTGCTGGCGGTCGCCGTCATGGCCGTGGCCCTCGGCCTCACCCTCAACCACGACCACCCCCTCCGCCTGCTCACGGGCGGAGCCATCGCCGGCCTCGGCGTCGTCTCCATGCACTACATGGGCATGTTCTCCATGAACTTCCGCGGCACCATGTCCCACGAGACCGGCTACGTGGCCACCGCCATCGGCATCGCCCTGGCCGCCGCCACCGTCGCGCTCTGGTGCGCCACCCGGCTCAACGGTGCCGCCGCCCTGACCTTCGCCTCACCACTCATGGCCGTGGCGATCGCCTCCATGCACTACACGGCCATGATGGGCGTACGGATCACGCCCGACACCGACTGGAGCACCACACAGCCCCTCCCCGGCGGCAGCGCCACCGAGTTCCTGCTGCCCCTGATCGTGGGCCTGTTCGTCACCATCCTCACGGCCAGCCTCTTCCTCATGCTCTCGGACGACATAGAGACCAGACGCCCCCGCGGAACGCCCGGCCGCGCCGCCGCACCACCCCTGGACCGTTCGGCCCCGGCGGCCGACGACGTGTGGACCCGCCGCCGCTGACACGGCCCCCGCGGAAGCGGCGAAAACCCCTGGCGCCCCCGGAACCGACCGATCTAGGATCAGCTGGTCCGGGGGCGCCGCACGTGCCCGGACCGGAGACGACCAAGGAGAGGACCTCGCGATGACCGTGTTCGACCCCGCCCCCCGCAACGGTTCACCGATCATCAGCGAGCCCTGAAGCACTCACGGGCCCGCCCGTACAGAGAGCCCGACGTGTACCACCACGACACCGACGCACACGCGTCACACCCGCTCACCCGCCTCGGCTGGACCGACCGTGTCGCTGAGGCCTTCGACGCCCTCGCCCTGACCAGTCCGCACACCCTGGTCCCCGCCCGGGTGGCCGCCGCCCGACGTGGCGGCGCCGAGGTGCTGCTGCCCGGGCCGGAGAAGGCCGAACACGCGCCCGCCGTGCGCCGGGCCACCCGCACCGACCCGGCCGCCGCACCGACGAGCGGCGACTGGGTGGCCCTGCGCCGCTCCGGCGACACCTGGCTGGTCGAGGACGTCCTGGAGCGCTCCTCGTCCCTCGTCCGCCAAGGCGTGGCCGCCGACTCCCACGACCAGGTCCTGGCTGCCAACGTCGACGGGGTGCTCATCTGCGAGGCCGCCGACCAGGGACCGAACCCGGGCCGCCTGGAGCGGTTCCTCAGCCTGGCCTGGTCCGGTGGATCCGCGCCCACCGTCGCCGTCACCAAGGCCGACCTGGCCGGCGACCGCCTGCCCGAAGCGCTCGAACTGGCCGCGTCGGCCGCTCCGGGCACCGACGTGTACCCGGTCAGCGCCCACACCGGCGAGGGGGTGGACGCCCTGGCCCGGATCCTGCTGCCGGGCAGCACCTGGGTCTTCCTGGGCACCTCCGGGGCGGGCAAGTCCAGCCTGGTCAACGCGATCGCCGGACGTACGCTCATGGCCACCGGAGAGATCCGCCAGGACAAGCGCGGACGGCACACCACCACCCACCGGCAACTGCTGGTCCTGCCCGGGGGCGCACTGGTCCTGGACATCCCGGGGCTGCGCCGGGTCGACGTCACGGGTGACACCTCGGCGGTCGACCGCACCTTCGACGACATCCGGGAACTGGCGGAGCTGTGCCGCTTCACCGACTGCTCGCATGGCCCCGAACCGGGCTGCGCGGTCAACGCCGCCGCCGACGGGGGCGACCTCGACCCGGCTCGTCTGGGGCGGTGGAACAAGCTCCGGAGGGAGGCCGAGCGCAACCGCGACCGGACCGAGCACCGGCTGAGGGCACAGGACAAGCAGCGGACGAAGACCTACGGCAGGATCGCCCGGGAGGCCCGGCGCCACAAGGGCGGACGGTAGTCCCGCCTCCCCGGCACCGCCGCCTGGGCTCGGGCACCCACGGGACTGGTGGAGGTGCCGGGGGCGGGTTCGCGAGGAACGAGTGGCGTACCGGTCTCCGCAGGAGGAGTCTCCGCCGCAGCGAGGAACGAGCGAGAAGGCAGCGACGACGAAGAGGCCGACTCTCCGCGCCCCGAGCTCCGTCCGAGCCTGCGGGGGCGCGAAGGCAGGCCCTAGGGGCCGAAGGTTCCCGTGTTCGTAGGCGCCCGAGCACGAACCAGGAAGGAACCGCGCCGTCGGGCCTCCGTTGAAGGGTGGTGGCGGGCGACAACCAAGACAAAGGCCACGCCGGAGGCGCTCAGATACCGAAGGCGCGGCGGGCGTTGTCGACGACAGCGGCGGCGAGGGCGTCCTCGTCCATGCCCTTGGTCTGCGCCAGCGCGCGCAGCGTGTGCGGGACCAGGTAGGGCGCGTTGGGCCGCCCCCGGTAGGGCTTGGGGGTGAGGAAGGGCGCGTCGGTCTCCACCAGGACCAGCTCGGGCGGTGCGGCGCGCGCGGCCTCGCGCAGCGGTTCGGCGCTGCCGAAGGTCACATTGCCCGCGAAGCTCATGAAGTAGCCGCGCTCGGCGCACACCTTCGCCATCGCAGCGTCCCCGGAGAAGCAGTGAAAGACCACCCGGTCGGGCGCGCCCTCCTCCTCCAGGACACGCAGGACGTCCTCGTGGGCCTCGCGGTCGTGGATCATCACCGCCTTGCCGTGCCGCTTGGCGATGGCGATGTGGCGGCGGAAGGACTCCTCCTGCGCGCGTTTGCCCTGGGCGCCGGTGCGAAAGGTGTCCATACCGGTCTCACCGACCGCGACGACATGCGGCAGCGCGGCCAGTTCGTCGATCCCGGCCAGTTGCTGCTCCAGGAGCTCGTAGCCGCCGCCGGGACGGGCCTTGCCCGCCCAGTCGGTCTCGTCGACCTCCACGCCCTCCGCACCGTCGCCGTGCACGATACGCGGTGCCTCGTTGGGGTGCAGGGCCACGGCCGCCCACACCCGGCCCGGGTGGGCCTTGGCCGTCTCCGCCGCCCAGCGCGAGGACGACAGGTCCACCCCCACCTGGAGCAGCGGCGTCACGCCCACGCTCTCGGCCGCGGCGATGATCTCCCCGACTCCGGGCTCCTGCATGTCCATGTGGGTGTGGCAGTCGGGCACCGCCGTGCGCAGGGGCTCGGGCGGGGGCGGCGGGGTCCTGCTGTTGCGCTCGCGTACCGCCCGGCCCTTGCGCCTACTCACCGTCGCCTTCCAGGCGGGCCAGCTCCTCGTCCACCACGGACGGGTCGAGCTTGGCGAACAGCGGCTGCGGGCGGCTGAGCGGGGTACCCGGCAGGATCGGGGTCGTCCCCCAGTACGCCTGGTCGTCGGCGTAGTCCCCGGTGATCACCGGGTAGTCCACCGCCTCGCCCGAACCGCCGATGCGGTCGTGGCCGGTCGCCAGACGGGGCATCCCGGTCCACGTGCCGGTGCCGCCGAGCATGGTGTGCACCTTGTTCGCGGACTCGGGCAGGAACGGGGTGAGCAGTGTGTTGGCGTCGCTGACCAGTTGGAGCGCCACGTGCAGGACGGTGGCCATACGGTCCGGGTCGGTCTTCTTCAGCGCCCACGGGGCCTGGTCGGAGATGTACTTGTTGGCCTCGGCGACGGTGCGCATGGCCTCCTGGAGCGCCGTCTTGAACTGCGACCGCTCCAGCCTCTGGCCGACCGTGTCGAAGGCCGTGCGCGAGTGCTCCAGCACCCGCAGGTCCTCCTCGGTCAGCTCGCCTGCCTCGGGGACCGCACCGATGTTCTTGGCCGCCATGGAGATGGAGCGGTTGACCAGGTTGCCCCAGGCCGCCACGAGTTCGTCGTTGTTGCGGCGCACGAACTCGGTCCAGGTGAAGTCGGTGTCCTGGGTCTCGGGGCCGGCCGCCATGATGTAGTACCGCAGCGCGTCGGCGGAGTAGCGCTCCAGGAAGTCACGCACGTAGATGACCACGCGCCGGGAGGAGGAGAACTTGCGTCCCTCCATGGTGAGGAACTCGCTGGAGACCACCTCGGTGGGCAGGTTGAACGCGCCCAGCTCGCCCGCCTCGCCACCGCGGTCGCCCTCACCGCTGGCGCCCATGAGGATCGCGGGCCAGATCACCGAGTGGAAGACGATGTTGTCCTTGCCCATGAAGTAGAACGACTCGGCGTCCTCGCTCTGCCACCAGCGGCGCCAGGCGTCGGGCTCACCGACGCGCCGGGCCCACTCGATGGAGGCGGACAGGTACCCGATGACGGCGTCGAACCACACGTACAGGCGCTTGTTGGGGTTGTCCGACCAGCCCTCCAGCGGGATGGGGACGCCCCAGTTGAGGTCACGGGTGACCGCGCGCGGCTGGAGGTCCTCCACCAGGTTCATGGAGAACTTGAGGACGTTGGGCCTCCACTGCCCTTCCTTGCCCTTGAGCCACCGGGTGAGGATGTCGGCGAAGGCGGGCAGGTCGAGCATGAAGTGCTCGGTGTCCACGAACTCGGGGGTCTCGCCGTTGATCCTGGAGCGGGGGGCGACGAGGTCGACCGGGTCAAGCTGGTTGCCGCAGTGGTCGCACTGGTCGCCGCGCGCGCCGTCGTAGCCGCAGATCGGGCAGACGCCCTCGACGTAGCGGTCGGGCAGTGTGCGGCCGGTGGAGGGCGAGATCGCGCCCTTGGTGGTGTGGGTGAAGACGTAGCCGTTCTCGTACAGCGCGGTGAACAGCTTCTGTGCCACCTCGTAGTGGTTGCCGGTGCTGGTGCGGGTGAACAGGTCGTAGGACAGCCCCAGGGCGACGAGGTCCTCGGCGATGAGCCGGTTGTAGTGGTCGGCGACCTCGCGGGGGCTCTGGCCCTTCTGGTCGGCGAGGACCTGGATGGGGGTGCCGTGTTCGTCGGTGCCGCTGACCATCAGCACGCGGTTGCCCGACATTCGCTGGAAGCGGGAGAAGACGTCGGAGGGGACTCCGAAGCCGGACACGTGGCCGATGTGGCGCGGGCCGTTGGCGTAGGGCCAGGCGACCGCGGTCAGGATGTGGCGATTCGACGACATGCCTCAAGACTAAAGCCGCCGGAGCTCGCTCGCACCCGGGAGCGGGACCGTGGCGGCAGGACGCCAAGGCGGGTAGTGCCGCGGCGGGGACCCGTGGGACGATGCCCCCGGGTCCGACCGGGCCCGTATGCTCTGCCCAACGCCGCCGGACCGCGACTCATCCGGCGACGAACGGACATCCTTCAGGCAAGGCGGTGATCACCACGGACACCCGTGCGCCGCTGCGCCCTGCCCTGGACACCACGGTCCTCGTCACGAGCGTGGTGCTCCTGGTCGTACTCACCCTGCCGTTCGGCTCCGGGTTCCCCGGGTCGGCCCCGCAGACGCGGCCCGCCGCTGAGGAGGCGGTCGCGGCGCACGGCGGAGATCCGGCGGGCGAATACGCCTCCGTCCCGGCCGACCACCCCGTGCTCGCCGACGGGCCGACGGTCGCCGCGTGCGACCAGCGTTCGGCGCCGCGCGACCTCCCCGACGCCGTCCCCGCGTGCGCCCTGCGCCTGGCGGCGTGGGAGCAGCCGTGGTGGCCCCTGGAACGTCCCCAGACGGACCCCCTGCCCGAGCAGGCCGCGGCGGGGGAACTGCCGCCCACACGGGCACCGCCTCTCACCGCGCTCTCCACCACCTGACACCGCCCCCCTCCCGGCAGCGCCGCGCCATGGCACGGGCGCGCCGGGCGATCCGACCATCCGTAGTGAGAGGCCCTACCCCTTGTCCAGTCAAACGGGAGCACAGGGGCGCTGGATACGCGCGCTCATCTCCCTGCTCGTCATCGTCGTCGCGTTCGGCGCGGCATGGTTCATCCCGCCGCGCCTGGGGCTCGACCTCAGCGGCGGTACACAGATCGTCCTGGAGACCCAGGACGGCCCCGACACCCCGGCCAACGCCGAGAACACCGACAAGGTGATCGAGGTCCTGCGCCAGCGCGTCGACAGTCTCGGCGTGGCCGAGGCCAACATGTCGCGCTCCGGTGAGAACCGGATCATCGTCGAACTGCCCGGTGTCCAGGACCCGGCGGAAGCGGCCGAGATCATCGGCCAGACCGCCCAACTGGGTATTCACCCCGTGCTGGGGACCGGCCAACCCACCACCGGCGTCACCGCCGGCGACACCGCCAACGCACCGCAGAGCACCGCCGACGAGGCGCGGGTGCCCGCCGACGCCGCGGAGGAGGCCGCCGAGGGCGACCAGGGCGACGAGGGGTCCGGCGAGGCCGAGATGACCGAGGAGGAGATCGCCGAACTCCTCGAAGGCATGGGCGGCGGCGGCGTCACCGGCGGCCAGACCGGCGGACAGAGCGCGGAGAACCCCGAGGACGTCGTGACGACGCTCCCCGACTCGCAGGGCACGTACCTGCAACTGGGCGAGGCGGCCGTCCAGGGCGATCAGATCTCCGGAGCGGACGCCCTGCTGGACAACACCACCGGAGCGACCTGGAACGTACGGGTCGACTTCGACAGCGAGGGCCGCGACCAGTGGCAGGCCCTGACCGCCGAGGCCGCCTGCTACAACATGGGCGACCCGCGCCGCCGCGTGGCCATCGTCCTGGACGACCAGATCATCTCCTCGCCGGAACTCGGCCAGGACTACGCGTGCGGGACCGGGAGCGCCGAGGGCTGGACCAACATCACCAGCACCCAGTTCACCAGTGAGACCGCGGGTGACCTGGCCGTTCTGATCGAGGGCGGCTCACTGCCGCTGCCGGTCGCCGAGATCCAGCGCCAGACCGTCGGCCCGACCCTCGGTGCCGCCGCCATCCAGGCCAGCGCGTTCGCCGCGCTGCTCGGTATCGCCTTCACCGCGCTGTACATCACGCTGGTCTACCGCCTCGTCGGCCTGCTGGCCTCGGTCGCGCTGGCGTTCTACACACTCATCGCCTACGGCGCGCTGGTCGCGATCGGGGCGACACTGACCCTGCCCGGCCTGGCGGGTTTCGTGCTGGCCATCGGTATGGCCATCGACGCCAACGTGCTGATCTTCGAACGTTCCCGTGAGGAGTACCAGCGCCAGAAGCAGGTGTTCGAGGCCAACAAGGGCGCACGCGGCTCCGAAGACGACAAGGGCTCCGCCTCGGCCAAGGCCCGCCGTCGCCGCCGGGCCATCCCGCCAAGCCTGGAGAAGGCCTTCGCCGAGGGCAGCCGCAAGGCGTGGAGCGCGGTGCTCGACACCAACGTCACCACGCTCATCGCCGCGGCGCTGCTGTTCTTCTTCGCCTCCGGTACCGTCCAGGGCTTCGGTGTCACCCTGAGCATCGGCACCCTCGCCTCGATGATCTCCGCCCTGGTCATCGCGCGCGTGTTCGTCGAGTGGGCGGTCCGCCGCGCGGTGGTGAAGAAGCACCCGGCGATCACCGGAATCGACCGGATCGGCCAGGTGCGCGCCTGGCTGACCCGCAAGAGCCCCGACCTCATGCGCTTCCGTAACGTCGCGCTGATCGCCGCCGGCGCCATCGTCGTCGTCTCCATCGCCGCGCCGTTCGTCCGGGACACCAACCTCGGTGTGGAGTTCACCGGCGGGCGTGTCCTGGAGTACGAGATCACTGGCGACGAGGCCCTGAGCGTGGACGACGCCCGCGAGACGATCGCCGCACTCGACTTCCCCGGTTCGGACACCGCCGTGGTGCAGGAGGCCGGCGACGGCGACATCTCCGTGCGCACCGGTGAACTCTCCGACGCCGACGCCGCGGCGGTCGAGGACGCCCTGGCCGCCGAGACCGGCGGTGTGGCGCTGGTCAGCGATGAGCTGATCGGCCCGAGCATGGGCGACGAACTGCGCAACAAGGCCATGATCGCCCTCGGCGCGGCGCTCGGTCTCCAGTTGATCTACCTGGCCTGGCGCTTCCGCTGGTCCTTCGGCGTCTCCACGATGCTGTCGCTAGCGTTCAACATCACGCTGGTGATCGGCCTGTTCATCTGGTGGGGCAAGCCGATCGACGGGGTGTTCCTCGCCGCGATCCTGAGCGTCATCGGCTTCACCGTCAACGACACGGTCGTGGTGTTCGACCGCATCCGCGACGAGTGGGCCAGGGACGAGACGTCCTCGTTCACGGAGATCGCCAACCGGGCGGTGCTCAACACCCTGCCGCGTACCGTCAACACCTCGGTCGGGGCGCTGATCATCCTGGGCTTCCTCACCGCCCTCGGCGGGTCCTCGCTCCAGGACTTCTCGATCGCGATGCTGGTCGGTCTGAGCACCGGCGTGGTCTCCACGGTGTTCGTGGCGGTCCCGCTGGCCATCTGGTTGCAGAAGTGGGACCAGACGCCCGCCCCGCACGTGCTCAAGGCGCTCAAGAGCAAGAAGCGCGACGCCGCCAAGGCCGCGCGCGAGGAGGACGACGGCGCCGTCGTCTGACGCAGCGGCCCCAGGGCCCGGACTCCTCTCGGGGTCCGGGCCCTGTGCCGTTTCCGGGCTCCGCCCGCTCAGGCCTGGGACACGGGCGGCGCGCCCTCGGAGGCCTGGACGAGCACGAAGCCCTGCCCCTGGAACGCCAACTGGACCGCCTCACCGCTGCCGCGGCCGATGAGGGCCCCGGCCTTCATGGTGCTCCGCACCCCGGCCTGGAGGGAGCTGGACCAGGCGACCGCCGCGTCGGTGTCGACGAAGGTCGGCTGGTCGACGTTGAGGAGCACCGGCGCTCCGTGGCAGGCCACAGCCACTCGTCCTTGGCCGGTGAACACCGTGTTGAACAGCCCTCCGGCCGCGATACCGGCGCCCTTGATCCGGTTGATGTCCCAGCTCAGACCCGCCTCGAAGGCCAGGACGTTGTCGCCGTTGACGGTGAGCGAGTCGCCTTCGAGGTCGATGAGGTGGATATCCCAGGCGTCACGGGCGAGGAACACGTCGCCGCGCCCGGTGATCCGCATGAGCGGCATCCCCTCACCCGTGAACGCCTTCTTGAGGAACCTGCCGACGTTGCCGGAACCCTCGTAGGAGAAGTCGACGTCGCCCTGGTAGGCCACCATCGACCCCTGCCGGGCCAGGACCTCGCCGTTCAGGCCCACACGGAGCATCTTGCCGTTCTGGAGGGCCATACCCTCTCGGCCGATCTCGCGGGAGCTCTGGAAGAGTGCACTACGCATGCCACGATCATCCCCTACGGGGAGGTCACCCGTCCTCCCCCTTCCGTCCCACACCGTGGACGAGGTCGTAGACCCGGCGCTTGGGCACCCCCGCCTCCCTGGCGGCCCGGACGATCGCCTCCTTGCGGTGCACGCCCTCTTCCTCCAGCTCCGCGACCGCCGCGAGGAGGTCGGTGTCCCCAGCCCCCACGCCGCCCCGGCGAGCGCCCTCCACGACCACGGAGACCTCCCCCCGCACGCCCTCGGCCGCCCAGGCGGCCAGCTCCCCGAGCCCGCCGCGGCGCACCTCCTCGTAGGTCTTGGTCAGTTCCCGGCACACGGCGGCACGCCGGTCGGGGCCGAAGGCCTCGGCCATCGCCGCCAGGGTCGCCGACGTGCGGCGCGGGCTCTCAAAGAAGACCATCGTGCGGCGTTCGGCGGCCAGTTCCGCCAGGTATCCGGCCAGGCCTTTACGGGGCGGGAAGCCCTCGAAGCAGAACCGGTCGGTGGGCAATCCGGAAACCACGAGCGCGGTCGTCACGGCCGAGGGGCCCGGGATGGAGGTCACCCGGATCCCCTCCCTCGCGCAGGCCGCGGCCAGGCGGTAGCCCGGGTCGGACACCCCCGGCATCCCGGCGTCGGTGACCACGAGGACGTCGGAGCCGGACCTGAGGCAGTCGAGGAGCTCATCGGACCTGCGGCTCTCGTTGGCGTCGTGGTAGGAGACCGTGCGCGCCCCCGTCTCACCGCCCAACCGGACTCCCGCGCGGGAGGCGAACTGGCGTAGTCTGCGCGTATCCTCGGCCGCGATCACCCGGGCCTCCTCAAGGGCACCCAGCAGCCGGGGGGGCGCGTCCTCCAGATTCCCGATGGGCAGACCCGCGAGCGTCAGCGTCCCGGCACCGCCCATGCCTTCCTCACCCTCGACCACTGTCATCCCCGTCCTGTCGCGCTACGGTTGGCCTCATCACCGACCGATCGACCCGCCGCGTGATCCGTCCGCGGTCGGATCACGCATCTGACGATCCCAACCTACGAGCCGCCCATGACCACCACCCCGCCTTCCTCCGAGACCCAGCCCTCCCCTGGCGGTCCCCCGTCGCGCCGGGGGACCGCCTCTGACACCGACGGGCCGGAGCGCCCCTCCCCCGCCCACCGTGGGTGGCCGGGCTGGGCCGCCGCCGTCGTGGTGGCCCTGTTCGCCGGAGCCCTGAGGTTCTTCCACCTGGGCGAGCCCGCGCGCATCTACTTCGACGAGACCTACTACGCCAAGGACGCCTACGGGCTCTGGACGTTCGGCTACGAGCACGAGACCGTCGAGCGGGCCAACGAACTGCTGGCCAACGGCGACCAGGACATCTTCAGCGGCGGCGGCGACTTCATCGTGCACCCGCCGGTGGGCAAGTGGATGATCGCCCTTGGCGACTGGGTGTGGTCCCTCACACCCTTCGCCGGGACCATGACACCGGAGGGGTGGCGGCTGGCCGCGGCGGTAGCCGGGACGGTCTCGGTGCTCGTCCTGGTGCGCCTGGGGACCAGGATGACACGATCGGTGCTGCTCGGCTGCACTGCGGGGCTGATCATGGCCGTGGACGGCCTGCACTTCACGCTGAGCCGGATCGCCATGGTGGACATGTTCCTGACCCTGTGGCTCCTGGCGGGGTTCGCGTGCCTGGTGGTGGACCGCGACAGGACGCGTGAGCGGCTGGCCCGTCTGGCGACCGCCGGCACGGACATGGCCACGGTGGGCTGGCTGGGCCCGCGGTGGTGGCGCTGGGGCGCGGGGCTGTGTTTCGGCCTCGCCATCGGCACGAAGTGGTCGGCCCTCTTCTTCGTGGCCGCGTTCGGCCTGCTGACCGTGGCGTGGGACTACGGTGCGCGGACCAGCGCGGGGCAGCGGCGTCCGTTCTGGCGGTGGCTGCGGATCGACGCGGTTCCGGCGTTCGTGCAGACCGTGGTGGCGGCGGCGGTCGTCTACCTCGTGTCGTGGACCGGATGGCTGGCGACCGCGGGCGGCTACAACCGCGACCGCGGCGCGGGAACGGCGCCCGACTGGCTACCCGAGGCCCTTCACGGGCCCGCGGAGGCGCTCTGGAGCCTGTGGGACTACCACGACCGGATGATGAACTTCCACCACGGTCTGGAGAGCGACCACGCCTACATCTCCGAGCCGTGGGAATGGCTGGTCATGCGCACCCCGGTGATGTTCCACTACAACGGTGAGGCGGTGGGGTGCGGGACCGGGGACTGCGTGGCCTCGATCGTGTCCATCGGCACGCCGGTCATCTGGTGGACCGGCATCCTCGCCCTCGTGGCGCTGACCGTGTGGTGGGTGCTGCACCAGGACTGGCGCGCGGGTGCGGTCCTGGTGGCGGTCGCGGCGGGCTGGCTCCCCTGGTTCGCCTTCCCCGACCGTCCGATGTTCCTGTTCTACGCCCTGCCGTTCCTGCCCTTCCTCGCGCTGGCCATCACCCTAGTACTCGGGATCGTCCTCGGCCCGGACGGGGACGGCCACCGCTACGGCGTGTACCGGCGCGCCGCGGGCGGGACGGTGTTCGGCGTCGTGCTCCTGCTGTTCCTCGCGCACTTCGCCTACCTTTACCCGGCTCTGGCGGCCTATCCGATCGACGGCTCCCTCTGGCGCGAACTGCTCTGGTTCGACGTGTGGATCTACGGCAGTGACGCGTGACGCGCGAGGAGTTCACCGAAGTTTTCCCGAGACATGAGGAGTTCCGCTCCATTAGTACCAGAGGCGAAGGAAAGCAATAGTTTCCCGTAGCCGAAAGAGGACAGTCGACGACACATTTTCTTCCGGGAAAGCCTCGGCAGGAGAGCACCGGTCCTGGTAATGTCGCCAACGGTTGCTGTTGTTGTTTCCATGGATGCCCGAGGCGCCTCGCGGAACTGCACGTGGGCGCTTGTCGGGGGGACGACCTCGCCGGACGGCGCCCGGCGACCCGGGGCCAGCAGGGTGCGGCCCCGAAGTAGTCCCCAAGGGAGAGCACATGGCTCAGGGCACCGTGAAGTGGTTCAACTCTGAGAAGGGTTTCGGGTTCATCGCCGTCGACGGCGGTCAGCCCGACGTGTTCGTCCACTACTCGGCGATCACGGGTACCGGCTTCCGGAACCTGGAAGAAGATCAGACGGTCGAGTTCGACATCATCCAGGGCCCGAAGGGCCCGCAGGCGGCGGACGTCCGTACGATCTGACCGCCACACGTCCTTTCCGGCCCTCCGCTCCCCGTGGGCGGGGGGCCGGCCTGGTTTCGGACGGAAAACCATCTTCCGGACACTGTTCCGGATCCGGGCGAATACCGGTTAACCTGCATAGAGCCGGTCGGAGTCACGAAGGGCGTGGGCACGCATGTTCAACATCAGCGGTGGCGAGTTCGTCCTGCTGCTCCTGCTCGGAGTCCTGATCTTCGGACCCGACCAGCTTCCGAAGCTGGCCCAGCAGGTGGGACGTGTACTCCGCCAGCTCAGGACGATGGCCAACTCCGCCTCCTCCGACCTCAAGGAGGGGCTGGGCCCCGAGTACAAGGACTTCGACGTCAAGGACCTCAACCCCCGGCGCTTCGTGCAGAAGCACTTCTGGGACGCCGACGGGGAGGACGAGCCCAGGCCCGCGGCCCGCCTGAACGGCAAGCGCCCCCCGTTCGACGACGAGGCCACCTGAGGAACCGGTCATTCCAGCAGCATGACGACGAACAGCCCGAGGCCCAGCAGGATCAGCGAGCCGACGATGACCGCCGGCGACCCCGTCAGCGGCACCAGGACCTCGACGGCGCTGGCCCCGCCCAGCGCTGCGGCCATCCAGGGCCAGCGCGGCGCGGGCTCCCACCCGTGGCGCTCCTCGCGGACGACCGCGACCAGCAGGGCCAGACCGATGAGCGACCAGAAGACCAGGTGCCCCAGGGCGCGCGTCCCGGGTTCGGTGTAGTCGGCCATACCGCCGACCACCATGACGTAGACGACCGTCCCGAAGAGCAGCCGCCAGTGGCCTCCGCTCCTGCGCGGGGGGATGGGCCTGCGCCGTGCCGGGGTGGTGCGGCGAAAGCGCTCCGAGGCGGTCGGGCCGCGGCCGTCGGTCTTCTTCTCGCGCGGTTCCTCGGCGGCCTCCGCGGGAACCTCTGAGGGGTCGGTGCCAGGGGGTTCGTACCCTCCGCCCCGGTCGGGCTTCTCCGGTCGCTGGTAACCGCCGGTGTCGTGGGGGGAATCGGACACGTGGGGTTCGTCCCCTTCAACGTCGGTTCGGTCCGGTCCCGGCGGGGACCGGGGCAGTCGGTGACTCCCTACCCCGCCGAGGCGGGCGTATCCACCCGCGAACGGCCACCGCGTCCTGGTCGTGGCCCTCGCGGGACCGAAACCAGGACGCGGCACGGGTCTTTCAAGAGTCGGCTACTGCCAACTCCAGCCGTTAGGGCGCAAACCCTGGGCATGCGTGGTCATGGCGGCTACCTTTCTTGCGGCTTTCTACCCATCCCGCAGACCAAGATGTACTATCCGACCGGGGGTACACAAGTCCGGCAAGAGACCGGCCCTCCCCGAATCCCCGCAGAACCGGCGGTCCGGTACCCCTTGCTGAGGAGTTTCCATACTCTCCGTGTCACAGCAGATCAGACAGCACAGACGTGACGGGGGAGAATACCGGGAATCCATTGACCAGGAAGGACAAGACCTCCCTTTCGGTCAAAGAAGGCTCTGTTTCCGGTCAGGGGGAACCGGGACTGCCCAGCCCCGCCCAGGGCACGCACCGACGTGTACCTGCACCGCCGGCCCCAGACGCGCCGCGCGCCTCACACACCGCGCCGGGGGCCGCCGCCCCCCGCCACGCTCCGTCACCATCACGCCTTCCGATTATCCCGCTGTGGGAAATCCAGCAGGGACCGCTTTTACCCCCGGTTTCGGTCATGCATGAACAGGATTATCGAACTTTCCATTCACGGGTCCTTCGGGTGCCGGGGGCCGAAGAGCAGACCTGCGCTCCGTCGGGTGATCTCCACGAGGTCGGTGTCGTGGAACAGCCTCCGCACGCCGGAGGAGTCCAGGTTCCCGGTGAGGGCGAGGGTGGCGATACCGTGCACCACCGACCAGCCGGCGACCACGGCGGCTGCCCTGTCCTCGAGCTCCTCCCCCTCGCGCGCGAGGGCGTCCACCCCGGCCGTGAGCTCGGCGAACGCCGCCGAGCGGGCCACGCTCAGCTCCGCGTCGGCCTCATCGAACAGGGTCGGGGCGAACATCACCTGGAAGTGGGCCGGCCGGTCCAGGGCGAACCGCACGTACTCCACCCCCGCGTCGAGAAGGCCGCCGCCGGCCTCGCGTACACGCCGCAGGCGCCTGGCGAGCTCGGTGAACCCCTCGGCCGCCAGCGCGTTGAGGACGCCTTCACGCGAGCCGAAGTGGTGCCGGGGCGCCGTGTGGCTGACCCCGAGGTCTGCGGCGAGCGAGCGCAGGCTGAAGGCGTAGGGCCCCTCGCTGCCGATGACCTCCGCGGCCCGCTCCAGAACGGCCGCACGCAGATTTCCGTGGTGGTAACCGCCTGCCATGCCCGAACTCTACAGCGGCACGTTTCCGGTGGGGTGAAACGGCGGACCAGCCCGCAGGGCTCTGGAAAAGCGGGGAGAGAAGGCGATACGATGCGGCAGTGCCCGGCCCGCCCCGTTTCGAGGGGATAGCAGCTTCGCCGGTGACACTCGGGGCTCCGGTCCGGACCAGGACCCGTGTGCAGGGAACAGCGAGACACCGGACCGCCCCGCGGCGCGGGCCCCGCCCTCGGGGGCGGGGCCCGCGCCGCGAGATACCCGGGCCCGCGCCTCGCCGCCGCACGGCACGGGAAAAGCCCCGCTCCCTTGGGGAAGCAGGGCCTCTCACCTTCGGTGGAGCTATGGGGATTTGAACCCCAGACCCCCTCGATGCGAACGAGGTGCGCTACCGGACTGCGCCATAGCCCCGAAGACGAGACCAAGCCTAGCAGGAGTCCCCGGGTGGTCCGAACCGTTTCCCGGGCCCCCGGGCTCAGTCCCCAGCCGCCCGGAGCCGGGCGTCCGCGTACTGGTCGTAGACCTGGTTGCGGCGCTCGCGCAGGGCGATGACCTTGGCCTCGCGCTCCGCCTCGATGCGCTGCTCCTCCTCGGCCTCGCGGCGCTCCCGGAGTTCGACGCGCCGACGCGCCCGGACCCGGGCCCACCTGTGTTCGGCGTCGGCCTTGGCCGCCTCTCTCAGCAGGACCAGGTGTCCGGCCAGCAGCAGGACGGGCGGCGCGACCACCCACCACGGCCCGAGGCCGAACACCACCGCCAGGGCCGTGGCCACGTTCAGCAACGAGAGCCCGGACGTGCGGCGGCGCCTGCGGGCGATGATCCGTGCGCGCGACTCGCCGCGGTGGCGGCCCCCAGCGCGCCGGGGCTGCTCGGCCACAGGCTCACGTCCGGCGGACCGGTCATCGGCGTCCTCCTCCGGCACGCCGTCCGGGTCGCTGTCGAACTCCTCACCGAAGGCCTCGGGCATCTCGTCGCCGCGGTGCTCGTCCTCGTGGACGCCGTCCGCCGAGTCCTTGCGCAGCAGCATCGGCACGAGGACGATAAGCCAGACCACCACGATGGCCAGGTACAGAGGAGAGCTGCTCATCACCCCTCCTCACGATGACGGCCAGCGGATATCGGTCTGTGGACACCTCGCCGACACCCCGCAACGCGGTTCTCCGCCCCCGATTCCCCTGGGGCATATCCACGTGCCGGCCGCATCGTCAATGCGTCTACGTTCCGCACGTTACGACCCCGTGTCCATAAATGAACCACATTCAGGCCGGAGTGTCGCGAGATTTTAGACCATCTGTTTCAGCTCCCCCTGCCCCACAGGGAAAACCGCAGGTCAGCCAATGAACACGGAGAGGAGTTGAAATTTAACGCAAAGTAATTAGCCAATCTGGCTAAAGAGAGGTTTGCACCCTGTGTTCGGTGGTGATCGAACCGTGTTCAACCGGCCCAGGGCCCCTAGCGCGCCCGATCACGTCCCATCCGACCTCCGTTCGGGCCTTCCGGCCCCAATGGCGGACCTGAACCCGGCTCCGGGAAGGAAACACTGTCGCGCCAGCGACGCAGCATCCCCTGCGGAACCTCTTCGGCCGTGACCGCGTAGCAGATGTGGTCGCGCCAGGCGCCGTCGATGTGCAACTGGCGTCTTCGGACCCCCTCGTCGCGGAACCCGAGTTTGGCGACCACCCGCCTGCTGGCCCGGTTCTCGGGCCGTATGTTGGCCTCGACCCGGTGGAGGCCGACCGTGAAGAAGGCGTGGTCGACGGCGAGGGCGACCGCGGTCGGGGTGATCCCGTGCCCGGCGTGGGCGCTGTCGATCCAGTACCCCACCTGCGCGGACCTCGCCGAACCCCACACGATGGAGCCAACGGTCAACTGCCCCACGAACACCCCGTCATAGGTGATGGACCAGGGCATGGACAGCCCCTGGCGCGCCTCGGCCCGGATGGCCTGGATCATCCCGGCGTAGGGTGCCAGTCCACCCGTCCGCAGCGGCATGTCCGGGTAGGTCGGCTCCCATGGGCGCAGCCAGCGCTGGTTGCGCACCCGGGCCTCCCTCAGCGCGGCGGCGTCGCGCAGGCGCAGCGGGCGCAGCGCGACCGGTCCCTCGTACAGGACCACGGGCCACCCACGTCTGCGATACACGGCCGTCCCTTTCGCGCCTCTTGGAGAATCACGGTCACGGACACACCCCCGTGTTCACGGACCTGCAACACACCCGCCACCGGGAGAGTCTCCCAGTATTCCACCAACGAAGGCCACACCGCCGATCGTCACACCAGCATCGTGCAAATCGGCTTCCACCTAACTCTCATAGTTGTGTTCCGAAAACCGCAACAAGGTCAAGCGATTACCCGTGAACGGAATAGCGCAGATGTGATTCCGGTCATTGCGGCACCTCATTCGGGTCGAACGTGATCCCCGCCACGCAACTGGTCGACCGCGTGGACAAGCACGGATTCCAGCACATCCATTCCGTCCTTCACCCCGCCACGGGAACCCGGCAGGTTCACCACGACCATGCGGTGCCCGTCCGCCTCGACCACCCCCGCCAGGCCCCGTGACAGGACGGCGGTGGGCACGCCCTTCTCCCGCCCGGCCTCCCGCAGCGCCTCCGCGATCCCGGGGATCTCGAAGGACAGCAGGGGACGCGTGGCCTCGGGTGTGCGGTCCTGGGGGGTGAGCCCCGTACCGCCGGTCGTGAGCACCGCGTCCACTCGTTCGCCCAAGGCCCTGCGGATCGCCTCGGCCACGGGCTCACCGTCCGGGACCACCCAGGGACCGACGACCGCGCACCCCATGGCGCGCAGCCTCTCGGCGATCACCGGGCCGGACCGGTCCGGGTAGACCCCGGCCGCGGCCCGGTTAGAGGCCGTGACCACCGCGACGCGCACACCTCCCTCACTCACCGCGCCTCCAGTGCCCCTTCTTCCCGCCGGTCTTCTCCTCGACCCGGACCCGGGTGACCTCGGCCTCCGGATCGAGCGCCTTGACCATGTCGACCAGCCCAAGCGCGGCGGTCATGACGCAGGTGAGCGCCTCCATCTCCACACCTGTGCGATCGGCGGTGCGCACCGTCGCGCTGATGTCCACGCCCGCGTCGACGACCGTCAGGTCCACGTCCGCACCGTGCACGGCGACGGGGTGGCACAGCGGGACCAGGTCCGGGGTCCGCTTGGCCCCCTGGATCCCGGCGATCCTGGCCACCGCCAGGGCGTCCCCCTTGGGCACCCCGCCCCCGCGCAGCGCGGCGACGGTCCCGGGGGCGAGCAGGACCCGCCCGGTGGCGGTCGCGGTGCGCGCACTCACGTCCTTGCCCGAGACGTCGACCATCCGCGCCGCTCCGGTCTCGTCCAGGTGGGTGAAGCCGGAGGGGCGGTCGGCCCCCTCCGCCCGTGGGGTGTGGCTCATGGTCGGCCTCGTCTGCGCTCGAACGGCGGGACGGTCCCCGCGGGCCCGCCCCGGACACGCCCGGACGCGCGCCCACCACGACCGTAGTGCACCCGCGCCGGGCCCCGGTCCGGGCGGGTCAGCACATCTCCGGCAGGCGCATGACATCCACGACCGCTCCGGCAGGCAGCGCGGTCACGTCCTCGGGCACCACCACGAAGGCGTTCGCGTCGGCCAGCGCCGACAACTGGTGGGAGCCCTGCCGCGACGCGGGCACCACCGTCGGCAGGTCCGAGCCCGGCTCGGGCCCCCGCAGGACCCCGCGCAGGAAGGAGCGCCGCTCGGACGGGGAGGTGACCGCCGAGGACAGGACGGCGCGCACGGTCGGCAGCGGCCCCGGGTCCAAGCCGCGCAGCTTGCGCAGGACCGGGCGCACGAACACCTGGAAGGAGACGAAAGCACTCACCGGGTTGCCCGGCAAGGTGAGGATCGGGGTCCGGTCCGGGCCGAGGGTCCCGAACCCCTGAGGCTTGCCCGGCTGCATCGCGACCCGGGTGAACTCCACGGTGCCCTGGCGCGCGAGCACCTCCTTGACGACGTCGTAGGCGCCCATGCTCACCCCGCCGCTGGTGACGAGCACGTCGGCCCCCGCGAGCAGGCCCTCCAGCGCGCCGAGCACGGTGTCGGGGTCGTCGCCGACGAAGCCCTGGCGGTGCACCTCGCACCCCGTGTCCAGCGCGGCCGCGGCGAGCATGTGGCTGTTGGACTCCCAGATCTGGCCGGGGCCGAGCGGGCGGCCCGGCTCGACCAGCTCCTCCCCCGTCGCCAGCACCACCACACGCGGCCGGGGGAAGACCGGGACGGAGCGCCGCCCGACCGCGGCGAGCACCCCCATCTCACCGGCACCGATCCGCGAGCCGGGAGAGAGCACCTCGGCGCCTTCGAGGACGTCGCCCCCGGCGGGCCGGACGGCGTCGCCGACCCGCGCCGGACGCCGCACACGGACGTTCTTCGTTCCCCCGTCGGTCCACTCCACCGGGACGACGGCGTCGGGCCCCTCGGGCATCGGCGCGCCGGTCATGATGCGGGCGCAGGAGCCACGGGCCACCTTCGTACCCGTGCCGGCCCCGGCGGCGAGGTCGGCGACCACGGGCAGTACGGCGGGGGCGTCCTCGGCCGCCTCTGCGACGTCGGCGGCGTACACGGCGTAGCCGTCCATCGCCGAGTTGTCGAACCCCGGGAGCGACACCGGGGAGGCCACCGCCTCGGCCAGGACCTCACCGTGCGCCCGGAGCAGGTCCACCTCGACCGGCGCGGGTGCGGCGACCAGGGCCAGGCAGTCACTGATGTGCCGTTCAACGCTCTTCACAGGGGGTCCTCCCGATCGTGGTGCACGCGGGGCGCGCCCCGCGCCCCGCGCCCCATTGTCACCACGGGAGGCGTCGGCCGCGCGTTACGGGCGCGGCACCGGCCGGGAATCAGGCGGGTGCGGAGTCACGGCTCTCGACGAAGTCGCGCAGCCACGGCAGCAGTTCGGCGGCGAGGTCGGGGCGGCGGCAGGCGAAGTCGACCACGGTGCGGATGTAGTCGGCCTTGTTGCCGGTGTCGTAGCGGCGGCCGCGGAACAGCACCCCGCGCACCACGCCCCCGTCCTCCGGCTTGCGCCGGGCGAGCTCGCGCAGGGCGTCGGTCAGTTGGATCTCCCCGCCCCGGCCGGGCGGGGTCTCGTGCAGGATCGGGAAGACCGCGGGGTCGCAGACGTAGCGGCCGATGATCACCCAGCGGCTCGGTGCCTGCTCGGGGTCGGGCTTCTCGACGAGGTCGGTCACGGTGACCACGTCCTCCTCGTCGGTGGGCTCGATGCCCGCGCACCCGTAGAGGGAGACCTGCTCGGGCTCCACCTCCATGAGCCCGACCACGCTGCCCCCGAACCGCTCACGCACCTCGATCATGCGGCGCAGCAGGTCGGCGGTGTCGATGAGGTCGTCGCCGAGCAGGACGGCGAACGGGTTGTCGCCCACGTGGGCCTCCGCGCACAGGACGGCGTGCCCCAGTCCGCGGGGCTGGCCCTGGCGGACGTAGTGCACCTGGGCGAGGTCGCTGGACTCGCGGACCGCGCGCAGGCGCTTGTCGTCGCCCTTCGCCTCCAGTGCCTCCTCCAGTTCGTAGGCGCGGTCGAAGTGGTCCTCGATGGAGCGCTTGTTGCGTCCGGTGATCATCAGGACATCGGACAGACGGGCGGCGACCGCCTCCTCCAGGACGTACTGGATCGCGGGCTTGTCCACGATCGGCAGCATCTCCTTGGGCGTGGCCTTGGTCGCGGGCAGGAAGCGCGTTCCCAGACCCGCGGCCGGCACGACGGCCTTGATGACGGAGGTGGCGGCAGGGGCCTGCCGCGTCTGGTCGGTGTCGGCGATCATGTCGGCACTCTAGGACAACAGCTCGTCCCTTGACGATGGCCGCGCCACCGGCGCGTTGAGAAGTCCTGAGGTCTTCGCTGCGATGACGCGGAGAGGCAATCGGGAATTCACCAACGGTGGTAAAGCCCCCTCTTCATGACAGAAGGGACCATGGGAGACTGAAATCCATGAACGACGAAGGGCGGACAGTAACGGACAAGCGGCGGGCACGGCGACGCGTCCTGGCGGCACGGCGCGCCCGGAGCGCGGACGAGCGCGAGCTCGCGGGCGCAGCGGTCCTGGGCACGCTCCTGGAGGCACCCTGGCTCACCGGGGCGACCACCGTGGCCTGCTACTACTCCGTCGGCGGTGAACCGGACACCCGCGCGCTGGCGACCGCCCTGGAGCAGCGCGGCGTACGCGTGCTCCTGCCGGTGTTCCTGCCCGGCGGCGACCTGGACTGGGCGGTCTTCGACGGTCCCGCAAGCCTGGCCCCGGCCGGGCACGGGCTGCTCGAACCCGTCGGCCCCCGGCAGGGGACGGACGCCCCGGCCCGCGCCGACGCCGTGGTCTGCCCCGCGCTGGCCGTCGACCGGCGGGGCATGCGCCTGGGGCGCGGTGCCGGATGCTACGACCGCGTCCTGGCCCGCACGGGGCCGCGCACGCCGTCGGTCGCGGTGGTCTATGACGAGGAGTTCGTGGAATCGGTGCCCGGCGAACCGCACGACCGCCCCGTGGACGCGGTCGTCACCCCGGTGGGGGGGCTGCGCGCCTTCGAGCCCCGCTCCCCGGTCTGGGCCGGGCGGAGCGTCCGCACCGCGGCGCCGCACCGGGATTAACCCGTCTACCGGGGGTGTTGTGTCTGGCGGTCGTGCCCGGCCGCCGGAGTGGTTCCCGCGTCTTTCGCCCGGGGACCGTGTCGGGCACGGGGTCCGTCGCGGTCCGGACCGGCGAGCGATTACTATTTAGCAGTCAACGGGCGAGAGTGCCAGCTTAGGAGGACCCGAACAGTGCCTACGTACCAGTACGCGTGCACCGAGTGCGGCGCCCAGATGGAGGTCGTGCAGAGCTTCACCGACGACTCGCTGACCGTCTGCCCCGAGTGCGAGGGCCGCCTGCGCAAGGTGTACTCCGCCGTCGGCATCGTCTTCAAGGGCTCGGGCTTCTACCGCACCGACAGCGGCAAGGGCTCGAACAGCTCCATCACCTCGGCCTCCGGCGAGAACGGCAAGAGCGACTCCTCCTCCACTTCCTCGGACTCCGCCAAGGGCTCCGACACCTCGGTTTCGTCGGGCTCCCCGACCTCCGGCGACTCCTCAAAGGGCTCCTCCGGCGACTCCGCCAAGAGCACCGCGAGCAGTGGGGCCGCCACCGCTGCCAAGGCGAGCTGAGGCACGCCCGGCGCATCGGCCCGCGCGCCGCCGCCTCCGCGGCGGCGCACATCCAGCCCTGTGGACAGCGCCCGCGGCGCCCCTCCCGCGTCTAGCGTCGGAGCATGGCCCACCCTCCGCGCCCGCACCGGCACCGCCGGGTCCTGACACGCCTGCTCGACCGCCACCGCCGCCCCCTCGCAGCGCTGCTCACGGCAGCCGCCCTGGCCAGCGGCGTCCTGCTCCTGCGCCCTCCACCCCCCGCCACCGTCGGGGTTTTGGTCGCCTCCCGCGACCTCGACGCCTCCCGCCCACTCGCCGACGGGGACCTCGTCCACCGCGCCCTGCCCGAGCGGGCCCTGCCCCGCGGCACTCTCACACCCGGCACCGACACCTCCGGGCTCCGGCTCAACGCACCGGTGCGCCGCGGCGAGGTGGTCACCGACGCCCGCCTCTCCGACCCGCCGGCACGGGCCTACGGTCCCGACCTGGTCGCCGTACCGGTGCGTGTGGACGACCCCGGGGTGGCGGGGCTCCTCTCCCCCGGCAGCCGTGTCGACATACTCGCCGTCCCGGCCCCCGCCGACCCGCACCCCTTCCCCACGGGACCGGCCCGGCCGGTGGTGGGCGACCGCCCCGTCCTGGCCGTGCCCTCGGACGGGGAGGGAACCGGTGGGAGGGGCGGCGCACTGGTCCTCATCGCCGCCACCCCCGACGAGGCCCGGGAACTGGCGGGACACGGCGTCTCCTCCCACCTGTCGATCACCATACGAAGTTGACTCATGACGAAACGTAGTGAATGCTGACCAAGCGCACTACCGTGCGCGTCGCCCCTGAAACCCCGAGTAAATATAGGGCAAAACCCATGAACGGCTTCAAAGCATTCCTGCTCCGCGGCAACCTGGTCCAGTTGGCGGTCGCGGTCGTCATCGGCGCGGTCTTCGCCGACCTCGTCACCGCCTTCACCGAAGGCTTCGTCACCCCGCTGATCGGCATCTTCGGCGGGGTTCCCACGTTCGGCGACCTCTACTTCGAGATCAACGGCAGCCGCTTCCTCTACGGCGCGTTCGGCGACGCCCTGATCGCGTTCCTCATCACCGCCGCGGTCCTCTACTTCCTCGTGGTGCTCCCGGTCGCCACGCTGCTGGAGCGGGACACCAAGGCCGAGGAGGCCACCACCCGCGCCTGCCCGCACTGCCGCACCCAGGTACCCAAGGAGGCCACCCGCTGCTCCGCCTGCACCAGCGAGATCAGCCCCGAACTCGTGTAGACCCGCGCGACCCGCCGAAGGGGGGCCGTGCCCCGGACGCACCCCCGGCGGGTCCCGTCAGCGGGTGTACTCCCAATGCCAGGGCTCGAACGGGCTCGACTTGGCCCAGGCCGGGTGGATCCACCCGAAGTCGGCACCGTTCTCCTGCATCCACAGCCACCGCTCGGACTGGTAGTTCTGGATGCCGCAGCCCAGGTCGATCGCCTGCCCCAACCCGTGGTTACTGGTGCCGGGAACGGCCGCGAAGCCCGGCGCGACCTCGCCGTACACGCGGTGCTGGTTGGGCAGGTCGCGGTAGGCACTGGTGATACAGATGTTCTCGCCGAAGTCCTCCACGTACCTCAGGTTGAGTTCGAGGAAGTCCACGGCAGCGTCGGCGCGCAGGTACTTGTCGTCGTCGTAGAGCTGGCACAGCGACGACTGGGGCAGCAGGCCGTTGGCGTAGCCCTCGGCGTCCACCGCCCGGTCGGAGTCGCACTCCGCCGCGGCCATGTACGTTCCCGGGTCGAGTCCCAGGCGCTCCAGCTCCTGGGTCAGTTCCTCGGTGCTCTCCTCGGACTGCTCACGCAGGTCCTCTACCTCGGCGGCCAGCTCGACCTCCTCCAGCTGGGTCTCCGTCTGGAGCTCCTGTGCCTGGCTGGCCAGCTCGATCTGCTCCTCACGCAGGTCGGCGGCGTCCTGGATGAGGATCTCGTTGTCCTCGGCGATCTTGCCCGCGTAGGACTGGACCTGGAGGTCCTCCTCCAGCGTGCCGGTCGCGAGTGTGGCGAGGACGTTGCCGCCGGCAGGCTGCTGGTAGAGCGTGCTCGCCAACTGGGCGAGCGGTTCGCGCATCTCGCGCAGGTCGGACTCGACCCCCTGGAGGTCGTGGAGGATCCCGATCAGCTCCTCCTGCGCCGCGGCCACCGCGTCCTGGCGTTCGACGTACTCCTCAGTCGCCGCCTCCAGGGCCTCCGAGGCCGCCTCGGCCTGCTCACGCAACTGGCGCAGCTCGTTGTCCTGCGCCGACGCGGGGGCCGCGACCCCGAAGGAGCCCGGCATCACGATGAGCACCGAGGCCGCGAGGGCGGTCGCCCGCCGGAGACAACCACGGTGGGGTGCCGCAGGGGTGGTCGGCGTCCGGTTCTGCGGTGCGCGAGCTCCCCGGCGCGCCGAATCAGCGGTGAACGGCACGAATGATCCTCCGGCTGCATGTCTTCCAACACCTGACCCGTTGGCCGCAAGGCAACGTACTACATGTCCACATGCGGCCACACGGAGCCGATTCAGCGGGTGGTGTCCACCAGGAACGGCCCTGCGGTACGCATCGGCACCGACCACCCGATATTCGGCGTCTTTCCTGGTCGCCATGGTGCAAGGACATACCTCACTTCCCGCACCGAACGGCAGAAGCACGACTTATAACTTAAAACGCGCCATAAGTGGTGAAAAACATCACACTACTACCAGGACAACCCATCGTAGGTCAGCGTACTCCGATCCCCTCCACCAATCCCGGAAGGCGAGGCCCCGAAACGCGGGCCGACACCCCAAAGCACCCCCGTTCTGGGTTACGCTTGACCCGGAAACGGCCGGGGCCGAGCGTCCCGGTTCCGTTGTGGCTCCATAGCTCAGGGGATAGAGCACCGCTCTCCTAAAGCGGGTGTCGCAGGTTCGAATCCTGCTGGGGCCGCACGGGGTGACCTGCGACGACATCGCGGAGTCGCCGAGGGAAGGGCCCCGTGGATTGCTGCTCCAGCCGCAATCCACGGGGCCCTTCCTCTTTTCACACACCCTGCCAGGGGAAGCCCGCGCGCCCGGGAGGCTTCCAGGGGTCCCGGGCGCGCGGAGACTAGGCGTCCCGGCGACACCTGTGTGTGAGTCGGGCGCGGAGTGTGGCGGTGTCGGGTGCGGTGATCTCCTCAAAGGGGTCCCCGGGGCCGGACCAGCCCGGTGGGCGGTGGGCCACGTAGGTCACCGTGCCGTCGTCGGCGGTGCGGGTGGTGAGCACCCACGCCCCGCGCTGGATCTGGTCCAGGGCGTGTTCCAGGGCGGTCACGTCGCCGCCCCCTTCTCCAGGTGTTCCAGGGGCGAGGTCCACACCAGCGGCGGCCGGTGCGGGTCGGGGCGGTCGGTGACCGCCACCCGGGTGAGGTGGCCGCGGGTGGCGGCGTAGACCGCGCGCCCCTCC
>NZ_AZXF01000067.1 GCF_000515115.1 Nocardiopsis sp. CNT312 | reverse complement strand
CGGTCCCCGACCCCGACGTCCTCGATGGGCACCGTCGACCCGTCGGCCATCACCACAGCCGTACCGGGCGCGAAGCTGTTGCCCACACGGCACGACGCACCCGCGTGCTTCCGGGCCGTTCGGCGGTTGCTGTGGCCCTGCACCGCTTCTACGCCCATGTGGCCGACCATGCTCACCTGCCCGAGTCGGTCACTCTGGCCGAGACCGTCGAGGCGTGGTGGGAGGGGATCGAGGCGTATCTGGTCACCGGGATCACCAACGCCGCCAGCGAGGGCAACAACCGGCTGATCAAGCTCGAGGCGCGCAACGCGTTCGGGTTCCGCAACCGCGCTAATCAGCGCCTGCGGTCACGCTGCGCGACCACCCGAAGAGCCCGCAGGGAGGCCAACCCCCACTAAATCCGAAGACCCGTCAAAACGAGGGTCTAATTATTTGACAGACCCCTGACCCGCAGCAAAGTTATTCGTATATGAGTGCGGACCGAAAAATCGCAGCAACCATCGACCAGTCAGGGATTTCAGGGACAGGCTCTTGGATTATATTTTCAAAGAACCCGTCCATAGAGTAAGTCCAACGCCCAGCAGCATCAACAAGACCTTCTGCAGTGAAGTTCTCTACGGGCATTTCACCGCTTCTTATCTTCCTGGAAAGTTCGATCAGGAAACGAGCAAGGTCCTCCCTGCTCCTAACCTCGTTCAACGCCTCGTCCGGCCAATTCATGGCATCCACTCGGTAAGATTGTCAAAATATCTGACCAAGATAGATCTACCCCTATTCTGGGTTGTAAACTTCCATGCTTCGCTGGCAGCTTCTTCCGCCGTGGCCATCCGGAAAGGCATCGGAACACCAGACTTCTGGAAAGCCACAAGCCTCCTGTCGTCAAGGGTGTAAATGTCACCATTTCTGACGGTCAGGCGCACAGTCGGCAATTCGGTTGGCTTGAGATAACCAGACCTCAATGCTGCGGATGTCTGTTCGATCGTTTCCCCACTACCAAAACGAGGACTCACTGAATCTTGCGAGAATCTCACCAACTTCGGATCGATGGACCCACCACAGTTGTGGTTGAGGAGGTCGAGCTCCCCCGCTTCCACATGGTAGGTGTGGACACCCGCGACCGTCAGGTTGTGCACCCGGGCGTGCTGGACACCGGCCTCCACGGCCGACACCTGCACCCACGTGCCCGCCGAGGTCTGCAGCCACAT
>NZ_AZXF01000066.1 GCF_000515115.1 Nocardiopsis sp. CNT312 | reverse complement strand
ACGTCGGCCGCCCCCTGTGGGAGGCGTGAACGGATCGGAGAGAAGAGCGACGGGGCCGTGCGGAGGATGTCCGCGCGGCCCCGTTTCGTTCCTCATGCGGGTCGCCCCAAAGGTCCTCAGGCTTCCTGACTCTCCGCTACAATATAAAAATTTCACATGAAAATCAATCTACAACCCAGAAAGAAATCTCCCTTCCGACATCTCGCGCCTCTTTAATGTATTGAGAAACATCAGCCTCCCCTATGACAGCAGAGCAGAACCCCTCAACAACCCTGGAAACTTTGGACCTATACCAAACAAGCCTCGCATCACCTTCAACATCCAAAACCTCCTCACGCTGATCCAAATCCCCTTCAATCCACCAAAAAACCCAATCATCAAAGCATTCAGATATAAAATCCAAAGAAGCCTGGCCATTCGACATGTCGAGCAATTCATTAATCGCAATTATTATGTCAGCCAGAGCTTGTTCTAGATGACTTGCACCATCGCTGTCGAAATCCTCCATGAAGGCATCAAAGAAAGTTTCAAACCTTTGCACGCCGGATTCGACAATCACACCGTGGAGAGCAATTTCTGAACAAACACCCTCGACACAAGCAGAAATATCACCCCTCTCTAAAAAGCATTCATCTTGAAGCCGCCTAAGGGCACCAACAAACATAAGGGCGAGAACTCCAGCAGCCCTCATACCCAAACCTGCACCGTCAGAGAGCAAAATTTTACGAGAATTTTCCATCAGATGTCATCGAAACCAAACGGCAAATGAATCACCAAAGATCGTCCCTCCTCGATTAGTTATTTCTTGCTGACATGCCGCACAGAAAGGCCTGCTCGCAGCAACCTGCGACGGAGATCCTCCGGTAGCATCCAAGCCATCGAGTGCAGCGACTTCCGCATGAACGTTCCTGCGTCCAGTGCTAACTGTCAACCCCGGCGCGGCAGCCCTCTGTGCAGCACTCATATTAGCTGTTCCACCTGCAGCATACACATCATAAACAGCCCCTTCTCCGTCCACACCCCTGGCGCCAGCAGTTGTTCTTCTGCTCTGCGCAGCAGAGGGAAGCAGATCATGAAGACCATCAACTGTACCCTTAAGGTTTGCAGGACAAGAGCCGCTTTGATTGTGAGCGAGAGTGTCTGTTTCTCCGACAGCCACGTGGAACGTGTGGACGCCCTGGACGGTCAGGTTATGGACCGTCGCGAGCTGTGTCCAGGCCCCGACCGCGGACACCCGCACCCACGTACCGG
>NZ_AZXF01000012.1 GCF_000515115.1 Nocardiopsis sp. CNT312 | reverse complement strand
GGCCGGGCCCGTGGACTCCAGAGCCGCTCTGCCGCCGGCTTCGTAGTCGTGGTGCCACCGCCAGGCCGACATCCGTGACACCTGGTAGGTCCGCGCCACCTCGGTCACGCTCGCCCCGGTGTCGAAGTCGTCGGCGGCGGCCATGCGGATGGTCTCGCGTCGCTGGCGTTCTGCGGCGGTCAGCCCGCCGCCGGTGGGATACCTCATACCTTCGGCATAGCCTGCCGGAGTGGCCTGTCAAGACCAGTAACCCCACAAATTAAACCTCAGTAGTTCTTTCTGAAGGTCGCCAGATTCAGCGCGGAAGCGATGATTCGACGCGCTTCGCCACCTCTGATATCGCTGTCATGCTCGTGTCCACGATCAGGTCGGCGGTGGGTAGTTCCGGTGTCTCATCCCACACCCTCACCCGTTCTTCGGTGTCTCCGGTGGCCCGCTCTCTGATCCGGCTAAGGGCGACCTCCCGAGGACACCAGAGGTAGGCCACCAGCCAGCAAGCGGGCACAGCCGTGAGGACAGCCAAGACCCCCTCGGCCTGGCCGAGGTGCACGACCGGTATCCGGTCTTCCATCATCGCCACCAGCCCCGGACGGTCGATCACGTAGACGGAGCCGTAGCGCTCGTTCTGCCAAACGACCTCACCCCGCCGATGAGCTTCCTGGATGTCTTCAGGGGTCACCATTCGGTATTCGGAGGATCGCCCACGGCCGGTCTTCATGCGGCGGAAGAGCTCAAATCGCTGATCGAGGTTCTGAAGCTCACGGGTGACCGAGCTCTTTCCGGCCGCCGGCGGGCCGTAGAGAATGATCCCGGCCTTCATCACGAGCTCTCCACCATCAGCTTCTTCACCAGGTCGTCCGCCTGGTTCTGCAACGGCGGAGCCGATGTCGAGTTCTCGACCACCACGTGGTCGGTGGACGGCCTGAAATCCACGTCGATGCCGTTCAGGTATCCCTGCCAGTCGGCCAGCTTGGCGGCATCTCGTGCGGCACCCCGGTGGCGGATGTAGGTGTGCATGCTTTCCGCGTCACAGTTCACCCACACGAACGTGAGCTTCGCACCAAGCCCCTCGTATGTGGCCTTGGTCCTGTCGATCCATGCCGGGTCGGTGAACTCGCGGATGTACGGGGCTGCGGTGATCACGCTAGTGCCGCATTCCACGTTCTCCCGGGTCGCTGCGGCCAGCGCCTCGTATTCACGTGGTCGGATCAGGGTCAAGTAGGTGTCCGACTCCCGGTCATGCGGAGAGGTGCCCAGAACCTCTAGCGCGGCCTCAACGACCGGTCGGGTCAGGGTGTCCTTGTCGAGCATCGGCCAGCCGGTTTCCCGTGCGAGCACTCGCCCGAGCTCGCTCTTACCACTTCCCGCGTAACCACCGATCAACAGCACGTTCGGCGTCCGAAGGCGGATCCCGCCCCGAGCCGTCTGGTTCGGCGCGTGAATGACTCGCTGAGATCGAGACTTGCTGATCACCAGCCCGTCTTCGATGAGAAGCCTCATCGCTTCACTGATGGTGTGGACGCTGACCTTCCATTCCTCAGCAAGTTGCCGGGTGGACGGCAAGGCCTGACCGTGCCGGAGCACGCCCGCCTCGATGCCGTTGCGGATGTTGCGTGCGACCTGCTCGTAGACAGCCTCCGAGCGCGGGCGGCGTGAATCAGCAGGCATGCGGGTCCTCTCGTGCGTACATCCCGGCTTCAACCCGGACATCGTACCTACTTCCTAACAGTGACCAACCAGCGTCTCTCCTGTTCAGAACGCGACTTCGAGCACCCTTGTTCCTAACAGTTGATTTTTATGCCTATCAACTGTTAGCTTCTTGCTATGGCCTCTTGGAGGTCGAAGCAGCCCGGAAGAGGACTCCGGCGGCCAGGGCAGAGCCCTGTCCACCGTGTGGAATCCCGGAGCGCACGAGCTTTCACAAGCCTCTTGAGGCACATAGCGCGCAAGCCCTGACCCCACCCCGAGCAGACAAGGGGCGGCGAAGGGAAGTCGTGACCACGACAGACCTACCTACGGGCTGGTCTGAAGGAATGGCCGCGCCGCACCCCTGGGGTGCCTGTCCAGCCCTCACCCCGCCGGCACAACACGGCGAAGGAGAGGGCCGGGCGGGGACCACCCGGGCCCACACCACCCGAACGAAGGAGACCCGTTCATGGCCACTGACCTCGACACCGGCCGCCCCGCACGGAACCTGACCACACCCGATCTGCTCGCGATCGCCTCGGTGATCGTCGGTCGCATGGACCAGGACGCCGACTACATGCCCTACGTGCGCGTGGGTGTCAGCACCAGCGTGATCGGCCTCAGCATCGAGATGGGGATCGACCAACGCCCCGGTAAGGCTTCTCACACCCAGGGCGCGGCCTTCCTCAACGACCTGGCCCAGGCAGTCAACACCCCGGTCTATGACCCGCAGAACTTCCACATCGCGTTTCTTAGCTGCCCCGACTGGGAGGGTGCCGGTGTCCAGGTGCACGCCCAGGCCGCCGTCCGCGACGAGAAGTCCGCCTGACCAAGCCGGGATGCTCGCCGGCCGCCGACCCGACCCGGACCACTGACCCGCAGCCGATCCCGCCCGCAGCCCCAGACACCCCTGCTGTCCGGGGCCGCCCCGTCTTCTGGAGCCCCACATGCCGCACGCCCTGTTCCCCACCGCCGACCTGGTCGACCCCTGGCTGGAGCTGCTGGCCGACCTGGGGGCCGAGTCCCTGCCCGGGGAGAGCGAGGACGAACGGGCCGCCCGCGCCGACATCCTCGACGACCTGCTACAAGACCGCGCCATCGACCACCTCCCCCTGGCTAGCCCCCTGGCAGAGCACCCCGGCGGCGTCCGCTCCGGTGTGGAACAGGCCGCGTCCACGATCGCCGCCCTGGTCGACGCCTACGGCGAACGCATCGCTGCTCTGGCCGACACGGCCGCCTGACCCCCACGTGCAAGGAGAGACGATGACCGGCTTCGCGCTCGGCCTGGCCGCGCTGGCCCTGCTGTGCACCCTCGTGGCGGTCCTGCTGCGTGTGAGTGGCGGCCCCCACCTGATGACCCAGACCCGCCCCACTCCCAAGGAAGGCTGATCCATGCTGCGCAAGAAGAAGACCCCCCACCGGCCGCCCGCGGACGGCGGATCCGACCCCGCCCAGGCGGTAGAGACCTGGCGGCGCCTGAACACCGCCACCGACGACCTGCACGGGGTGGACGACTCCACCCTCACCACCGACCCGGCCGCCAACCCCCGCACCCTGAACCAGCGCATCGCGGTGGCCGATACCGTGTCGCGGGCGGTGTTGGCCGAGCAGGCCGAGCAGGCAGAGGACCGGCTTTCCCAGGCACGGCGGCGGCGCCGCTCCCACGCCCAGCGGGGCGAGAGGGCGCTGACCGTGGCCGAGACCCGCGCCGACCGGGCTGCCGCCACGCTGGAGGCCATCGACACCTACGAGGAGGCCGACAACCCGGCCGCCTCTGCGCTGGCCCTGCACCAGGCCGATCCGCGTATCCGGCGGATGCTGATCGGGGTGTCCCTGGCCGGGTCGGCCGCCTCCGCGTTGGGTATCGGGGCCTGGGCCCACACCTCGTGGGAGCTGCCCATCGCGGTGCTGGTCGCCATCTTGGCCGAGGCGCTACTGACCGTCCCGGTGATCCTGCTGTTGACCTTCCAGGGGCTGGTGCGCACCCACAACAAGGCCGATCTGGCCGCGCTGGGGCCGGACGCCCGCCGGGTGCTGGCGCTGATGCTCGGTGCGATCGCGCTCCTGCTGGTGGTGTCGGTGGGGCTCAACACCACCGGCATCATCGCCGGGGGCACCGGCCTGTTGGGCCTGGTGGGGATCACTGGCGCGGTCATCGCGCTGGGGGCCTCGGCCGCCTCGTGGGGTGCCACCACGGTGATTCGGGCGGTGATCCGCGCCAACACCGACCAGTGGCGCACCGGCCAGTGGGAGGCCGAGCGCCGCCGCCTGGAGGCGACGGCCGCCGGCGCGTTCATCCCCGCTCTGGAGGAGAGCGGTCCGGCTCAGCCGTCCGCTGAGTTGGAGGCGGGGGAGGTCGACCGGATGCGGCGGGTCCTGGCCGCGCTGGCCGAGGAGCACGTGGCCGTTCTGGCCGAGCGGGGCACCGACGCCCTTCAGGCGCTGCTGGATGGCGCCCCGCCCACCGGGGGCGCCCCGGCCGCCCGAAGCGTTCAAGTTCCGCCCGCCCCGGGCGGGCACAGCGCCACCGTCGCCCAGGCGCACGCCGACGACGGGGCGGGCACGGGCGCGGGCACCCCGGTCTCCGCCCCACGGGCGGGAGCGGGGGCGGAGCAGCCGCCCGCTCTGGCTGAACTGGCCGGATACCTGGAACTGGAAGGGCACCGGCGTGAGGTGATGCTCTACATCGCCGCCCATGGGCGAGACGTGCCCACCCGACAGATCGTGCGCGACACCGGCATCGCTCGATCCACCGTGCGCGACACCCGCACGGCCCTGTGGGCCGAGGGCTACCCGGTGTTCGACCCGGCGAAGGCCAACGACTCCTGAACTCGCCCCGCCCCTTCTCCGCCCGTGGGCGGAGAAGGGGCGCACCTCTTGCCCGCCCGTTTCCGGCGGGTGCGCACACCTTCTCCGCCGCGCGCGGCACGGCGGCCCCGTGAAGGGGCCCCTTCCACCCCCTGTCCTCTGCGAGGAGATCCCGTCATGTTCCGCGGCTGCCTGGGCCAACTCTTCGTCGTCTTCATCGTCGGCTCGCTGATCCTGTGGTTCTTCCGCGCCCCCGAATCGGTCGCGGCGCTGATCAGCGGTTTCGTCGGCCTGATCATCAGCGGCGCCGACGCCGTCGCGCGCTTCATCAGCGCGCTCACCCCGATGTTGTCCAACCTGATCTGAACGGGGGCGGCATGAGCACTTACGACGACACCGAACCCGACCAGGGCGTGGAGGTCCCCAACGCCGAACCGCTCCCGGACCTGGATGAGACCGAACGCGCGGCCGCCGGCACCACCGCGCCCGATCCCGTGCCGGAGGAGACCGAGGCCCTCCCCGGCGACACCGGCCAGGAGAGCAGTGGGGAACCGCCGCCGCTGCCCCCGCTGCTGGAACTGGCCACCTCGAACGCGGCCACCGCCTCCGGCCTGGCCTACGGAGCGGCCGGTCCGGCCGGTCTGGCCGCTATGGGGGCAGTGGCCGCGGTCGCCGGGGCCGCCTACCTGGCTCACGGGGCCCGCCGCCGCTCGGCCGCCCGACGCGGGGCCTCCGCTGTTCCCGCAGGCGGGCGCGGCGGGGGCCGGTTCCGCGGCCTACTCGGCCGGGGCGCCGGCACAGGCCGGGGCCCGGGGGCCGGGCGGGGCCAAGCAGGCACTGGCCGCTTCCGGGCGGGCGTCGGCCTTCCCGGCCGGGCACGTTCGGTCCGGTCCGGGGCTGCGCCCCTCGGCCTGGGACGGCGCGGTGGCGGTAGGGGCGTGCTGCCCCGATCCGCCGCAGGTGGCCTGGGCCGCACCGGCCCGACGCGGGGCGCCGCCAGGCCCTCCCTTGGGGGGCGCGTCGGCGGTGTGCGGGGCGGCTCCAGGGCCTTCCGGCCCGGAGTGCGCTCTCCGAGGATCTCCGGCGGTGCTGGCCGGTGGGGCGGGGCCCGCGGCTTCGCCCCGCGGGGGCGCTCCACCTCGATCACCGACCCCGCCGCCCCGCGGCCGAGCGGGCGACGACCGCTCGGCCGGGCCTGGGGCGGGCTGCGCCGCGGCTGGAGCCACCCCCGTGTCAAGGCCGGGCGGGTGCGCGTGCGCCGCGCTTCGGGACGCACCCGCGACTACGTGCGCGCCCGTATCCGCCGCCTGCGGGCGGGCGCGCTGTGGCGTGCCCTGACCCGCTGGTGGGGCCGCCTGTGGTCGCGGGTGCGCAGCGATGACCGCTACGGACCGATGTCGGACGCCTCGGCCGCCGCCTCCGCGCTGGCGGTGGCGGTCTTGGGCGCCTCCGAGCGCTCCAGCCGACCCCGGCGCGCGCTGACCGGCCGCGTCATCGGTACCAGCGCCCGCACTCCGGGCGAGATCACCGCCGGGCAGCGCCTGGCCATCGGCGCCGGAGGATCCGGCGCGCCCGTGGAAGGACACGTGATGAACAAACCCAACGAGATCATCCGGGCCGAATCGGCCGCCGACGAGATGCGCGCCGCCCTGGCGGCGTTCGGCGGCGCCGACGTGCACATGCTCACCTACGAGGGCGGGTTGCAGGCCCTGCCGGGCATGCTGCGCACCATCGGGTCGGGGCTGCACGAGATGTCGGCGGTGGCCCAGAGCGAACAGCCGCTGCACCCGGCGGTGGTGCAGTACATGCACCAGCTCAGCGCGGCCGTGCACCAGGTCGCCGACGTCGCCGACGAGCTGCCGGGCCTGTTCCGGGCCGCGCACGAGACCGAATTGCAGCGCCTGGAGGCGCCGCGCGCCGGTGAGCACCGCTGGGACGCCTCCCAGCGCGACGACTGACCCCGACCCCCCGCACGGCCGTGAAGGGCCGGAGACCCGCCACGGGCCCCGGCCCTTCACCGCGTCTGGAAAAGGAGTATCGGCCCATGCCGACCGCCACCCCGCCCCGCAAGTCCAAGAAGAAGAGTGCACGCGACCGTGAACAGATCCGCCGCCGCTGGTCGCACGCCCAGGGGCCGTTCCTGGGAGCGGCCAACGCCGCCTCCGCCGCGCTGGCGGTGGCCACGTTGGGGACGCTGCCCGATGTGGCCCTGCCCTGGTGGGGCCCGGCCTCGGTCGGCGCGATCGGCGCCACCGCGGCCTACACCCGCGCCGCCGCGGCCGGGGCGGCGCTGCTGCCGCGCCTGTACCGGCCCGCACGCTGGGCCGGGTTCACCGGCTGGACCTCGCTGGCGCTGGCCGCGGGCACCCCGTGGTCGGCGGACCTGCTGGCCGCCCTGGGGGTGGGTGCCGTCGCCTCGGCACTGCTGCGTCCGGCGGCCGCCTCCTGGGAGATCGCCGCCCAGGAGCGCAAGAGCGCCGAGGCCGAGCAGAAGGCCCGCCTGGATCTGGCGGTGGAGTGGGAGCGGCGCATCGACCGGGTGTGCCGCATCACCGGGACCGTGGTCACCGACATCCGCGCCTGGGACTACCCCGACCCCCGCGACCCGGCCCGGACCTGGAAGACCGGCTACACCGTCAAGGGCAAGCTTCCCCCGGCGGCGGGGCTGGACGCTCTGGAGCGCAGCACCCGCCGCCTGGCCGACGACGCCGACCTGCCCGCCGGGTGCGGGGTGGAGGTCGCCGCCGTCCCCGAGTCCCGGCGCACCTTCGAGCTGTTCGTCTCCACGGTGGACGCCCTGGCCGAGACCGTCCCTTACCCCGAGGACTACACGCGCCGCTCCATCTACGACGGCATCGGCAACGGCGTCTACCGCGACGGCTCCCAGGTGTCCCTGGATCTGAAGTGGGCCTCTGCACTGCTCATCGGTGCCACCGGATCGGGCAAGTCCTCGCAGTTGGCGGCCATCATGGCCTCACTGCTGCGCTGCGACGACGTCATCGTGTGGGGCATCGACCCCAACGGCGGCGGCGTGTTCGAGCCCTACCTTCGTCCCTGGGTCGAAGGCCGCTCCTCCCGGTCCGCCATCGACTGGGTGGCCACCGATCCGGCGGAGATGCGGCGCATGCTCGACTTCGCCCTGGCCGCGGTGGAGGCCCGCAAGGTGGGCTACGCCGACCTGATGCGCGCGGCCAACGACACTAAGGTGCCCGTCTCCAGCGCGGTGCCCCACATCCAGATCGTCACCGACGAGACCGCCTCCCTGCCCTCCGACGTCAAGGACAAGATCACCGAGCTGTCGGACCGCTCCCGCGCGGCTTCCATCCGGCCGCTGGTGTGCTCGCTGCGCGCCGTCTCCGACGCGGTCCCCAAGTCGCTGATCGCTCAGATGCAGGTGCGTATCGGGCTGCGGGTCAACGACGAGACCGAGCTCAACCACCTGTTCGGGTGGAAGGGCAAGCTGCCCTCGGCCTCGGAGATGCCCGCCCAGGGGTACGGGATGGTGCGCCACGACGCGGCCGAGAACCCGCGGCTGTTCCGGGGCCTGTACGCCGACCCGGCCAAGGGAGCCGAGGCGGCCGAGGCCACCGCCCCGTGGCGGCCCGAACTCGACGACGTCACCGTGCGGGTCAACCCGGGCCTGTACATGGACCGGTGGGAGCGGGCCCGCAAGGCGGGATGGCTGCCCGGCCTGGACGGTTCCAAGCGCCGTCCCGCCCCGCCGCCCGCACCCGAACCGGAGCAGGCCCCGGAGAGCACCGATGCTCCGGAGCAGGCCGGTCCGTTGGGCGACATGCTCAAGGGGTTGGGAGACTCCATCCGCCGCACCCGCCGCGACCTGGAGCACCGGGCCGGACGCGGGTCCGCCAACAGCGAAGAGGCCGACGAGATCTTCCGCAACCTCACTGACGGCCTGGCGCTGGGAGAAGACCAGCTCCCGCGTCTGATCCAGGCCGCGCTGCGTCTGTCGGAAGGCGTCAAGGGCGTGTCGGTGGAGGCTCTGGCGGCCGAGCTCCGGTGGTCGCGCCCCACGGTCCGCGCCCGGATGAGCGTCATGGAGGTCGACGAGGACCCCAAGCCGGTGCGGTGGCACCCGGGGGCCAAGCCCGAACGCGGCTACACCCGCCAGGCCCTGGAGGCGGCGCGCGATCGCATCCTGGCAGGAGACTTCATTGTCCCTCCGGGGATCGACACCGACGAGTAGAAGACCGTGACAGGCCCCGTAACAGGCTGCGTCTCAAGGCCGTTACGGGGCCTGTCACGGACCCCGTCACGCGTGCGTGTCACGGGGTTCGAGACGGCCTTGTGACAGCGGCCCGTAACGGTGCCTGAACAGCGGTTACGGGCCGCTGTGACACCCCTTGCGCGACCCCCTGCGCGCGGGCCTTGCAACGATCCGTACCGGGTGATGGCCCGGACCTCTCCGCCCCGTGCCGGGCGGGGCGGGGCGGGGGACCACCCGGTCCACCGAAACGACGGCGGCCCCACCCGGTGCCTGGACAGCGAGGGTGGGGCCGCCTCTCTCCGATCACAGAGAGGACCACATCCTATGCGCGCTCTCATCCGCCGCTGGACCCGCCTCGCTCCGGTCCTGAACGACCGCCGGTGCGACTGCTGCGGCACCTGGTACGACCCCTCCGACCCGGCCGCCAGCTACCCCCACAACAACCACTGAGGAGCGGCGGTGACCCCGAACAGCCCCCGCCGGCGGGAGGCCGGCGTTCCCGCGCCCGGCCTGGCCTGGATCGAACAGGCGCTGTGCGCCCACTCGCCGCGCCCCGACCGGTGGCACCCCGAGCAGGAGACCGAGGACACCGTCTACCAGGCGTGCGTGTGGTGCGCCGCCTGCCCGGTGGCTGACCAGTGCCTGGCAACCGCGCTGGCCGCACGGCGGCCGGTGACGGGCGTGTGGGCGGGAACCACCACCCGCCAGCGCCGACGGATCCGCCACCGCTCCGCCGACACCCCGCACGCGGCTTGACGTTTACCTGAACCACACAGCACAACCCCCGGGAAGGGGCCGGTCCCGTCACAGCGCGGCGGGACCGGCCCCTTCCCCTTTGTTGAGACCACCGACCCTGGCCCGCGCCCCTTCTTCTGCGCAGCACCACCCGATCTGAGGAGTCCCTCGTGAGCGCCTGGAGGCCCCCATGAACGCCTTCGCCCCCGTCGACTACGCCCTGGCCGCAGCCCGCCGCGGCTGGCCCGTCTTCCCCCTCACCCCCCGCCGCAAGACACCGCAGGTGCGGTGGAAGAGCCAGGCCACCACCGACCCCGGACGCATCCGCGCCTGGTGGCGGCGCTGGCCCGAGGCCAACTACGGCATCGCCACTGGCCCCGCCGCACTACTCGTGGTCGACCTCGACGTGCCCAAGCCCGGCCAGAACCCGCCACCCGAATGGGACCTACCCGACGTCGAAGACGGCCGCGACGTGCTGGCCGTGCTGGCCGAGCGCGCCGGAGCGCCGCTACCCCTGGACACCTTCACCGTGACCACCCGCCGGGGCGGCCTCCACCTGTACTTCACCCACCCCGACGGGCCGCCCCTGGGCAACACCAGCGGCGACCAGGGCAACGGGCTGGGCTGGAAGATCGACACCCGCAGCCGGGGCGGCTACGTCGTCGGCCCCGGCTCCTTCGTCGACGAACCCGACGGCACCGGCCACTACGAAGCATGGAACCGCGACGCACCCTCACCGCTGCCGGAATGGATCACGCGCCTGCTGCGCAGGCCCGACCCCCGGAGCGGGCCCACCGCCCCCGCGAACCGGCCTCCGGGGCCCCTCACCGACGCGCTCGGCACGATCGCCCGCAGCGACCGGCGCCGGGCCGCCTACGTGCGGGCCGCCGTGCGCGGGGAGCTAGCCAAGGTGCGCAGCGCCCCGCCCGGCACACGCAACACCAACCTCTACATCGCCGCCGCGTCGCTGGGCCAACTCGCCCGCGAAGGCCTGTTCGACCAGGGGTGGATCCGCGACGCGCTGCGCAACGCCGCGCTGGAGGCCAACGCCGCCGGCGAGGCCAACAGCACGCGCGAGATCGACGCCACGATCGCCTCCGGGCTGGCCAAAGGCCTGCGCGAGCCCCGCCGCACCACACCACGACCAGGAAGGACGGCCGCCTAGATGAGCGGGAACAGCGACAGTGAGAAGGAGAAGAAGCCCTCCCAGGCCACGCTCCTGGTGGAGCTGGCCGACCGCCACGTCGACGTCGTCAACGGCGACGACGGCAAGGCCTACGCCGTGCGCAGGAACGGCGCCCGCGTCGCGTTCCCGCTCCTGCGCAAGGACGGCCTGCGGGTCCAGCTCTCCCGCCAGTACTACGCCGAACACCGGTCGGCACCCTCCCAGTCGGCGCTCACCGACGCCATCTCTGTTCTGGAAGGGCGTGCCAAGGAACAGGACCCGCAGACCATCCACCTGCGCCTGGCCCCGCACCGCACCGATGAGGGAGCACCGGCGGTCGTGTTGGACCTGGGCACCACCGATGGGGTGTGCGTGATCGCCACCGGGCAGGGGTGGCACACCACCGAGCGCAGCCCGGTCCTGTTCCGCCGAACCCGCCTCACCCAGCCCATGGACGTCTGTGCCCCGGCCGGGCGCACCGGCCAGGGCCTGGCCGCGCTGCGGGACCTGCTCAACGTCGACGAGCCCACCTTCCGCCTCATCGTCGGGTGGCTGGTCGCCGGGCTCATCCCCGACCTCCCCCACCCGATCCTGGCCGGCAAGGGCGAGCAGGGCACCGGCAAGTCGACCGCGCTGGCGATGCTGGTCAACCTCATCGACCGCTCCCAGGCGCCGCTGCGGTCCCTGCCCAAGGACATCAAGACGTGGGCGACCGTTGCGGGCGCGAGCTGGACGGTGTGTCTGGACAACGTGTCCACGATCCCGGCGTGGCTGTCGGACACCCTGTGCAAGGCCGTCACCGGCGACTCCCTGGTCGACCGGGCCCTGTACTCCGATGACGACGTCAACGTCGTCTCCTTCCGCCGCCTCATCGCGCTGACCTCCATCGACACCGGAGCCCTGGCCAGCGACCTCTCCGAGCGGATGCTCACCGCGGAGTTCCAGCCCATCAAGGCCGACCAGCGCCGCCCCGAGGCCGAGGTAAAGGCCGCCTACAGCCAAGCGGCGCCCCGGATCCGGGGCGCACTGCTGGACCTGCTGTGCGCGGTGCTGGCCGAACTGCCCCGTACCCACCTGGCCGAGCTTCCCCGGATGGCCGACTTCGCCCGGGTACTGGCCGCCCTGGACACCGTCCAGGGCTGGGACACCCTGGACACCTACCGGGCCGCCTCCGAGGTCAGCACCGCCGACCTGATGGACGCGAAACCGTTCGCCTCGGCCGTGGCCGACCTCATCGAGCAGCGCGGCTCCTGGACCGGGTCCATGAGCCAGCTCCTGGAACAGGTGGCCGTGCCCGAGCCGCGGCCCAAGTCCTGGCCCGTGGACGCCACCCGTGCCAGCGGCCAGCTCAAGCGGGACGCCCCCGTGCTGCGGGCGGTGGGCATCGGCTTCGAGAAGGCCGGCCGCTCCGCCGACCGGCACCGCCGCCAGCTCTACACGCTCACCCTGCACGGAGCCCGGCCGGAGGGGCCCGACCGGGGTGCGGAGGCTGCGGACCGGCACTCAGCCTCCGCAGCCTCCGCCCCAGACTCCACACGAAACCCCAGTTCAGCACCGGTCGCGGAGGCTGGCGGCGCTGCGGAGGCTGCGTTCCCCCCACTCTCTAATGCGCCCGACCCCAAGCCGGCGGAGACCGGGCCGTGCGTGCGCTGCCACGCCGCGTTCCGCCGGTTCGAGACCACCGACCACCCGAAGGTGTGCACCACGTGCGCTCAGCACGCCCGGCGCACGTACGAACCCGCCCATGAAGTGGCCCCGGCCTGATGCCGACCAAAGCCCCGGCCGGGGCCACACACCCAATCCGAAGGAAAGGCACCACCAGCATGACCGATCGCAGCAAGCGCCGCCTGGATCTGGCCAAGGTCCGGGTGATCGGCCCGCCCGAGATCGTCGACCGGGTCGTGGACGCCATCACCACCGCGCTCCCCTCGGCCAATCCGTCCCGGCCCTACCCGAGCCGCCACGACTCCGGTCACGTCCGCGTCTACCTGGAGGTCGCGCCCGAATGAGCACGACGAAGCCCCGGATCCCGGTCCAGCGCACGCGCGGGTGGCTCACGGTCGACGACTTCTGCGAGGAGCTCGGTATCGCGCGTTCGACCTTCAACGACTGGAGGGCGAAGGGGCGGGCCCCCAAGTGCGCCAAGCTCCCCAACGGCCAGCTCAGGATCCGCCGCTCGGTGTTCGAGCAGTACATGACCACCCTGGAGGAAACCTCCTGATGGACGACACGACCTATGACGTTCGGATCTGGAAGAAGATCCAGGTCTACAAGGGCAAGCGCAAGACCACGCACACCGTGCGCTGGCGTGTCGGCACCCAGGAGTTCCGGGAACCGCACAGCACCGCCGCTATGGCCGACTCCTTCCGTTCCGAGCTGGTGGCCGCCACCAACCGTGGTGAGGCGTTCAACCTCACCACGGGGCAGCCTGTCTCCTGGGACAAGCCGGAGGGAGCACAGGAGCCGAAAACCTCGTGGTTCGAGTTCGTGTGCGACTACATCGACACGCACTGGAACAACGCATCCGCCGGCCACCGTTTGGACCGGGCCAAGTATCTGGCGAAGGCCACGGTCGCCCTGCTGGACGAGAGCGCTCCCGACCGCCCCACCGATGGCCAAGTGCGAACAGCCATGCGCAACTGGGCCCTCAACAAGAAGCACCGGGACGGAGAGCGCCCGCCGGAGATCGAGCAGACCCTGGCATGGCTTGAGAGCCACACTCTGCCGGTAGAGCGCCTGAAGGATCCCGCGGTGGCCCGATGGACGCTGACGCTGGTCACGAGCAAGCTTCCGGAGAACGGGGGCGGGAGCCTGGGAGCCAAGTCCGCGGTGAAGGGAAAGCGAATCTTGTCACACTGTCTGGATTTCGCCGTGGAACGTCAACATCTGTCTGGAAATCCGGTCAGTTTCCACCGGAACCCGACAGGTGCCATCAAATGGTCACCACCGAAAGTGAACAACGTCGTGGACGAACGCTCGGTGCCCGATCCGGCGCTGGCACGGAAACTACTCGATGCGGTGGCCTCGGAGAACAGGAGCGGTCCGCTTCTGCGGCCGTTCTTCGCAGTGATGTACTTCGCTGCTCTGCGCCCCGAGGAAGCTGTCAACCTGCTCTGGTCGGACGTGACGCTCCCCACCTTCATCTGGGATGAGGAGAAGGGCGAGTGGAGCGCTCCGAGCGGCGCTTGGGGCGAGATCAACGTGCGGGAAGTGGCCCCTGACGTGGGACGTCGCTGGACGGACAGCGGCAAGCAGCGAGACAAGAGGCCCCCCAAGGGCCGGGCCGAGGGTGAGACCCGGCCGGTTCCCTGCCTCCCCCAGTTGAGCCGGATTCTCTGGGAGCACCGACAGCGGGAGAGGAAAGGGCCGGACAACCTGGTGTTCTTCGGTGAACGCGGCCAACAACTGGCCACCTGCACCTATGCGAAGGGCTGGCACAAAGCCCGGCGGTCGGTACTCACCGAAGAACAGTCCGCCAGCCCGCTGGCCCGGCGCCCCTATGACCTGCGCAGCGCCTGTGTCTCCATCTGGCTGAACGAGGGCATCGACCCCGCTCAGGTGGCGAAATGGGCGGGACACAGCGTTGACGTCCTGCTTCGTGTCTATGCCCGGTGCCTCACCGGCCGAGAGGAGGAAGCCCGCCAACGCGCGGCAGCCGGTTTCGAGGGGTTCTAAAACTTCAACGTGTATTCCCCGTGAGCACCCGGACCCAGCCGTAGAAGGCCGCACACAACCGTAGGGAACGCAAGAGCGCCGCTGGCCTGTCTTCGCAGGTCGGCGGCGCTTTTTTCGTGCTAGAGAGGGGTAGGCCGGGCAGGACTCGAACCCGCGACCCAGGGATTATGAGTCCCCTGCTCTCACCAACTGAGCTACCGGCCCGCCGTCTTCGGCACGCGTCATCCTAACAGGGATACGCCCATCATTTCCTCACCGTAAATCCGTTATCCCACCGGGGTCGGCGTGTTCTCCCTCCAGGACGCGCCCGCCATCCCCGCACCTGGGTCACGCCTCCCGAAGACGGTCGGTCTAGGGTGGGGAACCGCGGCGCGCACCCTGGCCGGATCCCTGTCGGCCCGGCACGGGCACCGCCGCCTACCCGCTGGCAAGCGGGTCACACACCGTCGTCAGGAGAGTTCAACGCCATGTCCAAAGCACCCGTCAACGTCACCGTCACCGGCGCCGCTGGCCAGATCGGCTACGCGCTGCTGTTCCGGATCGCCTCTGGCCAGTTGCTGGGCGCCGACACCCCGGTGAAACTGCGACTGCTGGAGATCCCGCAGGCGGTCAAGGCCGCCGAGGGCACGGCCATGGAGCTGGACGACTGCGCTTTCCCGCTTCTCGAGAGCATCGACATCTTCGACGACGCCCGCCAGGGCTTCGAGGGCACCAATGTCGCCCTGCTGGTCGGCGCCCGCCCGCGCGGCAAGGGGATGGAGCGCGGCGACCTGCTCGAGGCCAACGGCGGCATCTTCAAGCCCCAGGGCGAGGCGATCAACGCCGGCGCCGCCGACGACGTCCGCGTCCTGGTGGTCGGCAACCCGGCCAACACCAACGCCCTCATCGCGCAGAACCACGCCCCGGACGTCCCTGCCGAGCGGTTCACCGCGATGACCCGCCTCGACCACAACCGTGCGCTCACCCAGCTCGCCAAGAAGCTCGGCGTGTCGATCAACGCCATCAAGAAGCTCACGATCTGGGGCAACCACTCCGCCACCCAGTACCCGGACGTGTTCCACGCCGAGGTGAACGGCTCCAACGCCGCCTCAGCAGTGCATGACCAGGCCTGGCTGGAGAACGACTTCATCCCGACCGTCGCCAAGCGCGGTGCCGCGATCATCGAGGCCCGGGGCGCCTCCTCGGCCGCCTCGGCCGCCAACGCCGCCATCGACCACGTCTACGACTGGGTCAACGGCACCCCCGAGGGCGACTGGACCTCCGCCGCCATCCCCTCCGACGGTTCCTACGGTGTGCCCGAGGGCCTCATCTCCTCCTTCCCGGTCGTGTCCAAGAACGGCACGTGGGAGATCGTCCAGGGCCTGGAGATCGACGAGTTCTCCCGCGCCCGCATCGACGCCTCCGTCCAGGAGCTGACCGAGGAGCGCGACACCGTCCGCCAGCTCGGCCTGGTCAAGTAGCACCGGCCTCGGGGTGCCCGGGCACCGGGAGAAGAAACCGCGCCGCAGGCCGTCCTCTGAGGGCGGCGGGCGACGGGCGGCCACTCCTGGGAAGCCGCTGAAGGAAAGACCCCATCAGCCGCACCCGGCCCTCCCGGGCCACGCAACAACTGACGGAGGCCCCATAAGCACAGCCGGGCTCTCCCCGTTCACCCGGGAGAGCCCGGCTCGTTCTCTTCCGTCCACAGGCCGTCCCGAAAGGTCGGGGAAAGCAGGCAGTATAGGAAGCGTGAGTCTCATTGATGCGCTTCCGGCCGAACCCGATCCCGACTCCCTCTTCGAGGCGTTCGCCTCCTGGGCCGAGGAGCGTGGCCTCACGCTGTATCCGCACCAGGAGGAGTCCCTCATCGAGGTCGTCTCCGGGTCGAACGTCATCCTCAACACCCCGACCGGCTCCGGGAAGAGCATGGTCGCCACCGGAGCCCTGTTCGCCGCGCTGTCCCGCAACGAGTGCGCGTTCTACACGGCGCCGATCAAGGCGCTGGTGTCGGAGAAGTTCTTCGACCTGTGCGCGATCTTCGGCACTGACAACGTCGGCATGATGACCGGTGACGCGAGCGTGAACGCCGACGCTCCCATCGTCTGCTGCACGGCCGAGGTCCTGGCGCAGATCGCGCTCGCGGAGGGCGCGCGCGCCGACATCGGCACCGTGGTGATGGACGAGTTCCACTTCTACGGCGAGGCCGACCGGGGGTGGGCGTGGCAGGTGCCCCTGCTCGAACTCCCCCAGTGCCAGTTCCTGCTGATGTCGGCCACGCTGGGCGACGTCTCCCGTTTCGAGGAGGACCTGCGCCGACGCACCGGCCGCGCCACCGCGGTGGTCGCCTCCGCCGAGCGCCCCGTCCCGCTCTACTACGACTACCGGGTGACGCCGCTGCACGAGACCTTGGAGGAGTTGCTCTCCGACGGCCAGGCACCGGTGTACATCGTGCACTTCACCCAGGCCCAGGCGGTCGAGCGCGCACAGTCGCTGACTAGCATCAACATGTGTTCCAAGGCCGAGAAGGCGGCGATTTCCGACGAGATCGGCGCCTTCCGCTTCACCACGAAGTTCGGCCGCAACCTGTCCCGGTACGTACGGCACGGCATCGGTGTCCACCACGCCGGCATGCTTCCCAAGTACCGCCGCCTGGTCGAGCGGTTGGCCCAGCGCGGGCTGCTCAAGGTCATCTGCGGTACCGACACCCTGGGCGTGGGGGTGAACGTGCCCATCCGCACCGTGCTGTTCACCGCGCTGAGCAAGTACGACGGTGTCCGTGTGCGTCGGCTGCGCGCCCGCGAGTTCCACCAGATCTCCGGGCGGGCCGGGCGTGCCGGGTTCGACACCGTCGGCAACGTGGTCGCGCAGGCACCCGAGCACGTTGTCGAGAACGAGAAGGCGCTGGCCAAGGCGGGCGGTGACGCCAAGAAACGGCGCAAGGTGGTACGCAAGAAGGCCCCCGAGGGGTTCGTCTCCTGGGACCGGTCGGCCTTCGAGAAGCTCATCGCGGCCGACCCCGAGCCGCTGACGTCCAGGTTCCGGGTGAGCAACGCCATGCTGCTCAGCGTGATCGGGCGTCCCGGCAACTGCTTCGCCGCGATGAAGCACCTGCTCACGGAGAACCACGACGACCGCAGGTCACAGCGCCGCCATATCAGCGAGGCCATCGCCATCTACCGGTCGCTGCTGGACGGCGGCATCGTGGAGGCACTCCCCGAACCCGACGAGCAGGGCCGCACCGCGCGGCTCACGGTGGACCTCCAGGCCGACTTCGCGCTCAACCAGCCGCTGTCCACGTTCGCCCTGGCCGCCCTGGAACTGCTCGACGCTGAGTCCCCGAGCTATGCCCTGGACGTGCTGACCGTGGTGGAGTCCATCCTGGACGACCCCCGGCAGATCCTGGGCGCCCAACTGAACAAGGCGCGCGGGGAGGCCGTCCAGCGGATGAAGATGGACGGGATCGAGTACGAGGAGCGCATGGAGCGGCTGGAGGAGGTCGACTACCCCAAGCCGCTGGAGGAACTGCTCGACCACGCCTACGAGGTGTACCGGCGCGGGCACCCGTGGGTGGGCGACCACCCGCTGCGGCCCAAGTCGGTGGCGCGGGACATGTTCGAGCGGACGATGACCTTCACCGAGTACGTGGGCTTCTACGAACTGGCGCGGTCGGAGGGCCTGGTGCTGCGCTACCTGGCCAGTGCCTACAAGGCGCTCAACCAGACCGTTCCCGACGACGCCAAGACCGAGGAGCTGCACGATCTCGTGGAGTGGCTCGGCGAACTGGTCCGCCAGGTCGACTCCAGCCTCCTGGACGAGTGGGAGCGGCTCACCAACCCGGAGCAGGAGACCCCCGGCGGGGAGGCCGAGGCGGAGGAGCGGGTCCGCCCGGTCACCGCCAACACGCGGGCCTTCCGGGTCCTGGTGCGCAACGAGATGTTCCGTCGGGTGGAGCTGGCCGCCCGCAGGCGCTACGCCGAGCTGGGCAGGCTGGCCGACGCCGACGGCGCGTGGGACGCCGAAGAATGGGAGGAGGCCCTGGAGGCCTACTTCGACGAACACGAGGAGATCGGTGTCGGCCCGGACGCGCGCGGCCCGCAGATGCTGCTCATCGAGCAGGAGACCGGGCTGTGGCGGGTCCGCCAGATCATTGCCGATCCGGCGGGCGACCACGACTGGGGGATCAGCGCGGAGGTCGACCTGGAGGCCTCCGACGAGGAGGGGCGCGCGGTCCTCGCCGTCACCGGCGTGGACCGACTCTAGGCGGGCCCGAACAGGTGGGCATTGGCCTCGCGGACGCCCTCCGCGAGGTCGGGGCGCTCCAGCACCTCGCGCCCGGCGCGGCGCAGCCGCTCGGCGCCGTCGCAGTCCACGAACAGGGCGGGCTCGCGCCAGGCAAACACCACGCGCGGGACGGGCGTGGACAGGAGGAGCTCCGCGCAGGGAACGGGACGGGAGGCGCGGGCGCTGCACGGCTCCAGTGAGGAGTACACCGTGGCACCTCCGAGCCGGGGGTCGTCCGGGTCGACCTGCCGCAGGGCCGCCTCCTCGGCGTGGTCACGGGGGTGGTCGCGACGGGAGTAGCCCTCGGCGAGCACGGTGCCGTCGCGGGCCACCACGACCGCGCCGACGGAGAAAGCAGTGTCCGAGGGCGGGCAGCGGCGGGAGAGCTCGGTGGCGCGCCGCAGCCAGTGGGCGTCCGCCTCACCCTGTTCCGGGGGCGGCCCCCCACTCACTCCGGGTCCTCCTCGCCCAAGCGGTAGCGCAGGACGGCCACGTCGCCGAGGGCTCTGGCCTCCAGCAGACACATGGGGGCTGCGGGATCGTGCGGGTAGGAGCCGGGGAGGACGAACCGCGGGGCGTCCTGCTGTCCCACGAAGAACGGGGCGACGGCCACTCTCAGCTCGTCGACCAGCCCCGAGGTGAGGAAGAGGGTGTGGATGTGCCCGCCGCCCTCCACCAGGAGCCGCCGTACCCCCCGCTCGGCGAGGTCGGCGAGGATCGCCGTGGCCGTGGGCGGGTCGCCCGCGTCGACGGCCTCGGCTGGGGGATGGGGCGAGGGCAGGTCGGCGAGGCGTCGACGTGCGGTCTCGGCCCCGGCGCGGCTGGAGTAGACGACGGCTCCGGCGTCCCCGGTGGAGAAGAGGCGGGCGGCGGGGTCGACGTCGCCTGTACGTGTGACCACCGCCTTGAGCAGGTGTTCCGTGCGCCCCTGGGCTCGGCGGCGCTCGCGCAGGGCAGGGGAGCGCACCAGGAGCCTGGGGTCGTCGGCCCGAAGAGTGCCCGCACCCACCAGGATCGCGTCACAGGTGGCCCGCAGTTCGTCGATCTCCGCGAAGTCGGCGTCGTTGGACAGCCGGAGCCGTTCGGGACCCGTGTCGTCGATACGCCCGTCGAGCGAAACGGCGCAGCTCAGGATGGTGTGGGGGCGGTGCATGGTTCCAGGCTAAACGGTGTGTGGGAGGGGTTCGGTGCCTGCCGGAGAAGACCGGGGTCGCCCTGCGGGAAGAGCAGTGGCGACGGTCCATCGTCCATCACCACTGTTCAGCGCTGCGTTCTTGACGAAAAGCTCCTCCATATCGGCTGTGGGAGGCTCCGTGCGGTCGCCCGGGAGCGGGCTCCGGAGGTCGATGCCACCGTTGCGGATGGCGGTGCGGGTATTTCCGCAGGCCGTGGGTGCGCGAAGGAAATTCGACCACCGCTTTCCGGACGAACGCATTCACCTGCGTTCCACGGGTGAACGGTGGTGGACAGGACTTTTGATCCGTGAATGTTTCCGAATCGTGTTCGAGGGCTCGCGTCGGCTGTCCGCACCGCTCTCCGGCACCGAGGCGGCCAGACATCCCTTGCAGGACCACGTGTGCGCATGACACCCCCACCGGTTGTGGCCTTGTGAAACAACCCAGATTCCTCACATAAAGGACATCAGGTGTATAAATCTCAGTTACCGAACACTGACCCCACGATCAGCTCTGCTACGACAAGCAGCCTCTCCTCTCATTTCGGTGACCTGTCTGTCCGACTCGGTTAACAAACACCACCGATGAGGAATACAATCCCAGGAGTCGACCCCACTTCCGGCAAGAGGACGGCGATGTCTCGATTCACCTCCCCCGATTTCCTGAGGCAGGCGGGGGGAAAACACGTCCGGGCCGAACCGCCGCCCGTCGTTGACCTGGCCCAGCCCAGCATCGCGCGGCTGCGCTCGTTCCACCTCAAGGGCAAGGACCACTTCGAGGGAGACCGCGAACTCGCCACCCGGACCGACCAGGCCGCCCCCGGTTTCCAGGAGATCGTGCTGGGCGAGCGCGCCTTCCTCCAGCGCGCCGTACGCTACCTGGCCGAAGAAGCGGGCATCCGCCAGTTCCTCCAGCTCGGTGCCGGCCTGCCCGCACCGGGCGATCCGCACGAACTCGTCCCCGAGGGCAGGATCGTCTACGCCACGGACGACCCCATGGTCCTCGCGCACCACCGCGCGCTGCTCCGCGGCGGCGGCAACACCCTCACCGTCAAAGGCGGACTCACCGAGCCCGGACGGGTCCTGCGCGATCCGGAGACACAACGGTTCCTGGACCTGGACCGACCGGTAGGGCTCCTGCTCAGCGGGACCGTGGAGCACGTGTCCGACGACGAGGACCCCGCAGGGCGCATATCCGCGCTGCGCGAAGGCCTCGCCCCCGGAAGCCACCTGGCACTCAGCCACTACTGCCGCCCCGACCCCGAGCAGTTCCCCAGGGACGCCCTGCGCGCCACACGTCTCCAGGAGATCCTCGTCGAGCACCTCGGCTCCGGCTGGTGGCGCTCACGCCGGGAGATCGAGGCCTGCTTCAACGGCTGGGAGATCCTCAGCCCCGGGGTCCTCGAAGTCCAGCGCTGGCGCACGCTCCCCGTGGCACCCCCGGTGCCGGGCTGCTACCAGATGCCCCGACGCAACCGCCGGCTGATCCTCGGCGGCCTCGCCCGAATCTGAAACGCCGCACCCTCGTCCCCCGCGTTGGAGCCCGGAGCCCGACAGCGGGAGAGGGGCGTGTGGAACACGCCCCGCGCCGTGGACGGCCCGCGCCACCAACGACGAAAGGGCCCCCTCCGAAGGATGAGGCCCTGCTCTGCGGCTCCCGCGACTGGACTCGAACCAGTAACCTGCCGGTTAACAGCCGGCTGCTCTGCCGATTGAGCTACGCGGGATCACACGCGCGCCGCGCCTCTACGAGCCGCGGCGACACCCCTAGCCTAGCGTCTCCCGGACACTGCTCGCGACGCCTTTCCCGGCGTCCGCCGGAAGCGGTGGTCAAGCAGGCGATCACCCGCTCGGAGAAGGCGCCTCCCCCGAGCTTCCCCGCCCCTCTCACCACGCATCCGCGGCCCGGAGCCCCGGACCTGCCGGGCTGGGACCTCCTGACCGGAGCGGCGCACCGCCACCCGGGTCCCCGGCCGACGGCCCTGCGGCGTGGAACAGCGGAACAAAGAACGGGAGCCCACCGACACCGCCGGGCTCCCGTTCCAGGGCTCCCGCGACTGGACTCGAACCAGTAACCTGCCGGTTAACAGCCGGCTGCTCTGCCGATTGAGCTACGCGGGATCACACGCGCGCCGCGCCTCTACGAGCCGCGGCGACACCCCTAGCCTAGCGTCTCCCAAGCAGTGCTTGCGCCCGGTGTCGAGCCGTGTGGTGCGGGTCGCGACAGGGTAACGTCGGGGCACGGACCACCCCATCGTCCACCACGGCCTGAGAGGGAGCCCATGCGCTACCGGATCACGTTCGCAGCCGGACTCGCCATCGGTTACGTCCTGGGAGCCAAGGCGGGCAGGGCCCGCTACGACCAGCTCGTCCGCTCCGCCCGCAAGGTCGCCGACAACCCGGCCGTGCAGGAGGCGGCCGGACTGGTCGGCGCCCAGGTCGGCAACGCCGGCCGCACGGTCTACGACAAGGCCGTGCACACCCTGCCGGTCTCCTCGGTCCGCGACTTCCTGCGCCGACCCACCGAGGAGGAAATGGAGTTCGTCGATTGGGAGGAGGGCACGGCCAAGGAGGGGGCGGGCGGGCGGCCCGACGACGTCCAGGGCCGCTAGTGGCCCCGTTCGGACGCGGCGTGCCCAAAGCGGTCCGCGCCCGGCTGGCGCGGGGCGAGCGCGTGCTCGCCCACGCGCCCGCCCAGGCGGGCCCCGACGCGCCGCTGGTGGCCACGACCCGGGCCCTGTACCTGCCCGACGGCCGCTCCGTGCCCTGGCAGGACATCGACCAGGCCAGCTGGACCCCCGACGCCCTCACCTTCCAGGAGGAGGGCGGGGGCGCACGCACCGTTGCCCTGCGTTCGGGGCCCGACGCGGTCGACTACCGGCGCCTGGCCGAGACGGTCGCCGAACGCGTCACCGCCACCATCCTGGTCAACCGGTTCGTCCCCTACCCCAGGCCCGACTCCTCCGGCGGGTTCCGCCTCGTGGCGCGCAGATCCCCACAGGGCAGCGAGGCGCACTGGCGCGTACACCTGGGCGAGGGGCTGGACCCCGACGACCCCCGGCTGTCGGACACCGTCTCGCGCACACTGCACACGCTCCGGGAACAGATGGGCATCTAGGACTCCAGTCCCCGAGCGAGGACCTCGGCCAGGTGCAGGGCCCGGCGCCCGGTGCCCTGGCCGATCTGGGTGCGGCAACTGTACCCGTCGGCCATCACCAGGGTGTCGGGGGCCGCCTCGCGCACCCGCGGCAGGAGTTCGCGCTCGCCGATGGCGCTGGAGACCTCGTAGTGGCCCTCGGTGAAGCCGAAGTCGCCCGCCAGGCCGCAGCAGCCCGAGTCCAGGACCTCCCCGTCGATCCCGGCCCGCTCGATCAGTTCGCGGTCTGCGTCGAACCCCAGCACCGCGTGCTGGTGGCAGTGCACCTGGGTGAGCGCCCTGGCCCCCAGGGGGCGCGGACGCCACTTCGGGGCCCGGGCGCGCAGGAAACCCGCCAGTGTGTGGACGGAGGCGGCCACCCGCTCGCTCTCACCGCCGGGCAGCAGTTCCACCAGGTCGTGGCGGAGCGCGGCGGTGCAACTGGGCTCCAGCCCCACCACGGGCAGACCCCGCTCGACCAGCGGCGCCAGGGCGGCGACCGCTCGGCGCATCACCGCCCGCGCCACGCCCAACTGTCCGGTGGACACCCAGGTGAGACCACAGCACACCTGCCCCTTGGGGAGCACGACGCTGAACCCGGCGTCCTCCAGGACCCGCACGGCCGAGGCGGGCACGCGGGGTGTGAGGTGGTCGCCGAAGGTGTCCGGCCACAGCACCACCTGCGGGCCGTCGGTGCGCGCCTCGCCCCGGCGCGCGCGCCGACGGAAGGCCCGCGTGAACGTGGTGGGTGCGAACGAGGGGAGGTCGCGCTGGGCGGCGACCCCGGCGAGCCGCTTGGCAAGCCGGGACACCCCGGGCAGCCGGGCGGCCCGGTTGGCCTCCTCCGGTGCCAGGGCGGCCAGACGTGCCCACAGGGGCAGCCATCCCATGGAGTAGTGCGCGGCCGGGCGGAGGCGGCCCCGGTAGTGCTGGTGCAGGAACTCCGCCTTGTAGGAGGCCATGTCCACGTTGACCGGGCAGTCGCTGAGACAGCCCTTGCAGGACAGGCACAGGTCCAGGCTCTCGCGCACCTCCTCCGAGCGCCAGCCGTCGGTGAGCACCTCTCCGGAGGCCATCTCGAACAAGAGGTGGGCGCGCCCCCGTGTGGAGTGCTTCTCCTCCTGGGTGACCTGGTAGCTGGGGCACATGACCCCGGGCCCGCTCTGGCGGCGGCACTTGCCCACCCCCGAGCAGCGGCGCAGGGTCCGGGCGAAGTCGCCGCCGTCCTCGGTGTAGGCCAGGGCGGTCTCGGTCAGCAGGGGCAGCCGGGAGCCGGAGGCCGCCCGGATGTCGGCGTCCAGGGGCAGCGGGTCGACGATGATGCCCGGGTTCATGAGCCCCTCGGGGTCCCACACGCGTTTGAACTCGGCGAAGGCCCGCAGGACCGACGCCGGGTACATGCGGTCGAGGAGTTCGGAGCGCACCTGGCCATCGCCGTGCTCCCCCGACAGGGAGCCGCCGTGGCGGACGGCCAGGTCGGCGGCCTCCTCCATGAAGGCCCTGTACTCCCGGCGCCCCTGTTCGTGCTCCAGCCCGAAGTCGATGCGCACGTGCAGGCAGCCGTCGCCGAAGTGGCCGTAGACGACCCCGGAGCGTTTGTGGCGCTCCATGAGGCGGTCGAACTCGCGCAGGTAGTCGCCCAGGCGGTCCGGGGGGACCGCGGCGTCCTCCCAGCCGGACCAGGCGTCGTGCCCGTCGGGGGTGCGCTGGAGGAGTCCGGCGCCCTCCTCGCGGATGCGCCACAGGGCGCGCCGGTGGACAGGGTCGGCGACCACGGCGGCCTCCTCGGGCCGGGAGGCCCCCGACAGCCCGGAGAGCATGCGCTCGGCCGCCGCGGCGGCGCTCTCGGGGTCCCGGCCGCCGATCTCCACCAGGAGCCAGGCGCGCCCCTTGGGCAGGGGGACGCGGGTGGAGGAGGCGTTGCGGTCCAGGGCGGCGACCATGTGGTCGTTGATGCCCTCGACGGTGAGCGGCGTGTGGCCGAGCAGGTCGGGCACGGCGTCGGCGGCAGTGGCGGCGTCCGTGTAGCCCAGGACCGCCAGGGCCCGAGCGGGCGGCGGCTCCACCAGGCGCACGGTGGCGCCGAGGACGAACACGCAGGTGCCCTCGGTCCCCACCAGCGCTGCGGCCACGTCGCGCCCCTTCTCCGGCAGCAGCCGGTCCAGGGCGTAGCCGGAGACGCGGCGCCGGAATTCGGGCATGCCGGTGCGCAGATCGGCGCGGTGGGCCTCGACGATCCGGGCGAGGGCGGTGTAGATCTCGCCCTCGCGTCCGGGGCGCCGGGCCAGTTCTCCGTACTCCTCGGCGCTGTGTCGGGAGCCGACGGTCATGCGGGTGCCGTCGCTGAGCAGGACGTCGAGGGAGACGATGTTGTCGGCGGTGGTGCCCCACGCCACGGAGTGGGAGCCGCAGGAGTTGTTGCCGACCATGCCCCCGATCGTGCACCGGCTGTGGGTGGAGGGGTCGGGCGCGAAGGTCAGCCCGTGCTCGGCGGTGGCGGCCCGCAGGTCGTCCAGGATGACGCCGGGCTGCACGGTGGCGGTGCGGGCGACGGGGTCGATGGCCTCGATGGCGCGCAGGTGGCGGGAGGTGTCGATGACGATGCCGGTGCCGATCGCGTTGCCCGCGATGGAGGTGCCCCCTCCCCTGGGCACGACCGGGACGCCGTGTTCGGCGCAGGTGCGCACGGCCGCCACACAGTCGTCGACGGTGCGGGGGATGAGGACGCCCAGCGGGACGCGGCGGTAGTTGGAGGCATCGGAGGTGTAGAGGGCGAGGGTGCCGGCGTCGAAGGCGACCGTGCCCGTGATCCGGGCTTGCAGGTCGCGGCGGAGATCGGCGGGGACCGGACGGGCGGTCGTGTGCTGCGCGTGGGCCATGGCCCTCAGCGTGGTGCCCGGGAACCGTCGTGGCAACCCCGGCGCGCCCGGGGGTCGTCGGATTGTCGACGATCCCCGGGCGGGGCGCCCCGAAGGCGCGGGTCAGCGCAGCGACTCGTCCACGGCCCGGATCAGGACGCCGTCGGGGTCCATGTCCAGGTTCCACACCATGAGCCCGCCCAGGTCGTTGCGGAGCACGTAGGCACCCTTGAGGGCGATCACCTCGGGGGTGTCGTAGGTCCACCACCGGTCTCCGTCGTAGACCCAGGCGGCGCCGGCGTCCTCGTCGAGGAAGCGCTCGCCCGCAAGGTCCTCCAGATCGGAGAAGGCCATCGTAGGCCCGTCGTAGGCGTGGTCGGCGGGCCCGGACGCGACCTGGTCGCGCCCGTCGCCGCCACCGTCCACGCCCTGCCAGCCACGGCCGAAGGCGGGCACGCCCACGACGAGCTTCCCGGGCGGGGCGCCCAGGTCCAGGTAGTGGCGGACGGCCCGGTCCACGCTGGCGGAGCCGGGTGCGTAGGCGGGCGCGTGCAGGTTGGAGTGGTGGGCGGTGCGCTCGCTCCAGGGGCCGGAGAAGTCGTAGCCCTGGACCGTGGCGAAGTCCACCAGGTCGAAGACCCGGCCCTCGTAGGCCGCTCCGGTGTCAGTCCCGCCGGGCAGGGAGACCGAGAGCGTGTAACGGCGTCCCGTCTCCTCCTCCAGGGCGTCGAACCGGCGGCGGAACTCCGCGACCAGGAGCGTGAAGTTGCCGGGGTCGTCGGGGTGGACGGTGTTGCCGGGGCGTCCCTGTCCCCCGGGCCACTCCCAGTCGATGTCGATTCCGTCGAAGAGGCCCGCCCCAGCGCCGTCGCCGCCCTGCGGCTCTCCGCCGGCCACAGGCAGGTCGCCACGGATCCACAGGTCCAGGCAGGACTCCACGAACGCCCGCCGCGACTCGGGTGTGCGGGCCGCGGTGGAGAAGTGGGCGGACAGGTTCCATCCGCCAAGGGAGAGGCTGACGTCCAGGTCCGGGTACCTCTCGCGGAGCTTGCGGAGCTGGTTGAGGCTTCCGGCGAGTTCCTGGCCGTAGGTGTCGGCCTCGCCGTCGACGCTCTCCCCGGCGGCATACCGGCGCTGGTAGAGCTCCCACGCCTGGTAGGGGTCGTGCGCGGGGACACGGCACAGGCCGTCCTCGCCGACGTCCCCGAAGGCCCAGATCAGGCGGGTGAGGCGTTCGGGGGCGCCGCTGCGCTCCAGGTCGGCGACGGTGAAGCCGCGGCCCGCCACGTTCCAGTCGGCGAAGTAGGCGATGCGTTCGGGTGGGCGTGCGGGCAGGAGCACGAGGAGTCCGCCGATCAGCAGGCCGGCACCCGCGAGGGCGCCGAGGACGGTCAGGGTGCGCTTCGCGAGTGGGCCGGAACCGGCCTCGGGGAGGGAAGGGCGCGTCACACTCCGACCGTAGGGGACGGGTCAGCCGTGCGTCAGATAGTCCCGCAGGGTTCCGGCCCGTGAGGGGTGGCGCAGCTTGGTCAGGGTCTTGGCCTCGATCTGGCGGATGCGCTCCCGGGTGACCCCGAACTCCCGTCCGACCTCCTCCAGGGTGCGGGTGCGGCCGTCGGCCAGGCCGAAGCGCAGTCCGATGATGCGCCGCTCCCGTTCGGACAGGCCCCCCAGGATGGCGTGCAGCCGCTCCTGGAGGAGGGTGAAGGAGGCCGCTTCCACGGGGGCCACCGCGTCGCGGTCCTCGATGAAGTCGCCGAAGTCGGACTCTTCCTCCCCGACCGGGGTCTGGAGGGAGACCGGGTCGCGGGCGACCCGCTGGATCTCTAGCACGCGCTCCCCGCACAGGCCCACGGCGGCGGATATCTCGGCGAGGCTGGGTTCACGGCCCAGTTTCTGGTGGAGCCGGTGCTGCGCTTTCAGGACCTTGTTGATCGCCTCCACCATGTGCACGGGAACCCTGATCGTCCGCGCCTGGTCGGCGATGGCCCGGGTGATGGCCTGGCGTATCCACCAGGTGGCGTAGGTGGAGAATTTGAACCCCCGGGCGTAGTCGAACTTCTCCACCGCGCGGATCAGGCCGAGATTGCCCTCCTGGACGAGGTCGAGGAAGAGGATGCCCCGGCCCAGGTAGCGTTTGGCGATGGAGACCACCAGGCGGAGGTTGGACTCGATGAGGCGCGCCTTGGCGCGCAGGCCCGCCTCCGCCAGTTCCGCGAGTTCCTCGGCCGTGCACACCCCGTCGTCGGGGGTCCGGTGCCGGGCGTACAGGCCGGCCTCGACGCGCTTGGCCAGGTCCACCTCCTGCTCGGCGCTGAGCAGCGGTACCCGGCCGATCTCGCTGAGGTAGAGGCGGACCAGGTCCGCTCCCGAGCGTCTGCCCTCCTGGGGGTCCTGGTCACCGTCGGTGTCGCCGACGGGTACCCCGGCCCGGACGAGGCCGGCCACCGCCTGGTCCAGGGTGCCGGGGTGCGCGCCCAAACGCTCCAGCGCCGAGGCGACCTCGCCCCGGCCGACCGCCGACCGCTCCGCGCCCGGAAGGAGGCCGACCAGGTGCCGCACTGGAGGAACGACATTGCTCGCAGCTGTGGGAGACACCCCTCCATTGTGCACTTGAGGGTGCCTTCGGAGGGAGACTTATTATTGTCACCCCGGTGCTACATTCATCCCCTCAGGGACTCTTGGAGAGCACGTTTCTGCTGTTGAAGCGCCATGAGTTCGGTAAATACGCTCCGCTGTTCCTCCATCTGGGAAGTACCTTCGAGTCGAGAGAGTTCGGACTTGAGGTTTGACTCTCGACGATTGATGGAATGGGTTCTTATTGTGCCCAGCATTTGCATGGCGTAATGTCCGTCGAGTTCTCCATGGAACTCGATCGGTTCCACGGCCAACCGGGTGAGGAAATCGCGCTGGGCCTCACTGGGCGCGGCCTCGCGGAGCCCGTTCAGCCACACCTGGGGGTCGTGGGCGGCGGCCACCCCTCCGCGTTCGGCGATGAGCGCGCGCACCGCCCGGTGCTGGGCGACGGTGAAGTCCTCCTCGGTGAAGGCGTCGAACGCGGCGGCCAGACCGGGGTGTTGGAGAGCGATCTTGAGGGCCTGGCGCTCGCGCCGCACCGACGGGTCGCGCAGGTCGTAGGGGGCCTCCCCCGCGTCCGGGGTGGGCACGGGGTGGTTGCCGGTTCGCGGAGATCCGCCCCCACGTGTGTTCGAACGCATGTGCTGGGCGACGCGGCGCTGGACGAAGGCCTCGTCCATGGTCCCGATCCAGCGGTCCAGGCTGGCGCCGTAGTTGCGGCGCACGCCCTCGTCCCGGATGCTCGCGACGATGGGCGCGGCGGCGTCCAGGGCGGCCATCCTCCCCTCCGGGGAGGCGAGGTCGTAGCCCTCCATGACGTTGCGGATCATGAACTCGTACAGCCGGACGGCACCGTCGACGAGGTCGGCCACGGCCTGGGGGCCGTGCTGGAAGCGCAGGTCACAGGGGTCGAGCCCGTCGGCCTGTACGGCGACGTAGGTCTCGGAGGTGAAGCCGTGCTCCTCGGCGAAGGCCCGCACGGCCGCCTTCTGTCCGGCCTTGTCGCCGTCGAAGGTGAAGACCACGCGGCCGCCCTGGTTGCTCCTGCCCAGCAGCATGCGGCGCAGGATCTTCACGTGGTCCTCGCCGAAGGAGGTGCCGCAGGTGGCCACGGCTGTGGTGACCCCGGCGTCGTGGCAGGCCATGACGTCGGTGTAGCCCTCGACGACCACCGCCTCGCTCTTCTGGGAGATGTCGCGTTTGGCCAGGTCGAGCCCGTACAGCAGCCGTCCCTTGTGGAAGATGGGGCTCTCGGGGGAGTTGAGGTACTTGGGTCCGTCCTCGTCCGGGTCGAGCTTGCGGGCGCCGAACCCCACGACCTCGCCGGTGACCTCGCGCACCGGCCACAGCAACCGGTTGCGGAAGCGGTCGTAGGCGCCCCGGCGGCCCTGGCTGGCCAGCCCGCCGTCGATGAGTTCCTGGTCGGTGAAGCCCTTGCGCCGCAGGTGCGCGGTGAGGTTCTCCCATCCGGCGGGGGCGAAGCCCAGGCCGAAGCGTTCGGCGTGGGAGCGGTCGAAGCCCCGGTCGGTGAGGAAGCGGCGCGCGGCGACCGCCTCGGGGGACAGCAGCGCCCCGGCGTAGAACTCCGCGGCGGCCCGGTGCGCCTCCAGGAGGCGCTGGCGCCTGCCCTCATCCCGCCGCGTGCTGCGGCCGCCCTCCTCGTAGCGGAGGGTGACACCGGCCTGGCGGGCGAGCGATTCGACGGCTTCGGCGAAGCTGAGACTATCGATCCGCTGCACGAAGGAGATGACGTCACCGCCTTCAGCGCAGCCGAAGCAGTACCACAAATTTTTCGACGGGGTGACATTGAAGGAGGGAGACTTCTCGTCGTGGAAGGGGCACAGCCCCTTGAGCGAGCCCCCTCCCGCGTTGCGCAGCTGAAGGTACTCGCCGACCACGTCCGCGATGGGTGCGCGCTCGCGCACCAGTGCGATGTCTTCGTCCCTGATCCGTCCTGCCACGGACCTCAGCCTAGTTCTCCGTAGCGACCGTTCGTCCCTGCCCCCGGAGTCCGCCGCGTTCGGTTCCCGTCCACTCTGGCACTACCAGAGTGTCAGATGAAAGTCCACGAAATGTGGAAATCTCGGGCGCACCCCCCTGTCCGAGGAGGACCGAAACAGTGTCTGGCCCATCCCGCAGCACCGGCCGGAGAACCCCCTGGACCGCCGCCGCCGCAGGAGCACTCGCCGCGGCGCTGATCGTCGTGGTCGGGATCGTCCTGTGGCCCCGTGAGCTGACCGCGGTCACCGGAATCGTCGGCTCGGAGAAGGTCGCCTACTTCGAGGACGAGCGCGTCCGCGCCCGGTTCGCCGAACTGGGCTACGAGGTGACCGTGCGCGCACGCGGGTCGCGTGTCCTGGCGGAGGACGCGGAGGGGGCCGACTTCGTCTCCCCCGGCTCCCGGCACCTGGCCCAGCGGGCCGAGGAGCTCAACGAGGGTGCCACCGTCTACCAGCCCTTCAGCACACCCATGGTGCTGCTCGGCTACGAGTCCATGGTGGAGGCCCTGGAGCCGGCCGGGGTCACCCGGGTGGCCGAGGACGGGACGTGGTCCTTCGACATGCAGGCCTACCTGGACCTGACCGAGGAGCGGACCCGCTGGCGCGACCTGCCCGGCGACTCCGTCAGCTCCGGCAACCGCCAGGAGGTCCTGGTGCGCACCACGGACCCGCGCACGTCCAACTCCGCGGCGATGTACGCGGTGGTGCTCTCCTACCTGCTCAACGACGAGGAGGTGCTGCGACCGGGCTCCCCGGACCCCGGGATGGTCGAGCGCGTCTCCCGGCTCTTCCTCGCCCAGGGGCAGCCGCCCGAGTCCTCACAGCAGCCCTTCGAGCAGTTCCGCGACCTCGGGGCCGGACACACCCCGCTGGTGTGGGTGTACGAGGCCCAGTACGTGCACGCCATGCTGGACGGCCCGGCCCTGGACGGTGACGCGCGGGTCCTCTACCCCACCCCGACCGTGCACTCCGAGCACGCCGTCGTCGCCTTCTCCGCACCCGGCAACGCCGTCGGCCACCTGTTGGCGGAGGACACCGAACTCCAGGAGCTCGCCGCGGCCCACGGGTTCCGCACGGCCAGCGCCGACGTCTTCGGCGCACTGGTGCGGACGAACGACCTGTCGGTCCGCGGCCGGATCACCGACGTCGTCCACCCGCCGACCTACGAGGCACTGGAGGCACTGCTGACCAGCATCGAGGACGCCTACGGAGCCAACGGACTGCCCCCGGCACGCGACGAGGCCGATACCGGCGGCGCGGCGGGGGGTGGCGAGGCATGAGCCGCGCCCTTGGAGCCGCGACGCTGGCGCTCGCCCTCACAGCGGCGGGCTGCTCGGTCCCCGCCCCGTTCTCCAACACCCTCCGCGTCCTGGCCGGGAGCGAGATCGCCGACCTGGAACCCCTGCTGGAGGAGGTCGGCGAACGCACCGGCGTGACGGTGGAGCTGGACTACAGCGGCACCCTGGACGGCCTGGACCGGGTCGCCGCGGGCGATACCGGAACCTACGACGCGGTGTGGTTCGCCTCCAACCGGTACCTGCACCTGCACCCGGGCGGACGCGACGCCGTGGACACCGAGACCCCGGTCATGGTCTCCCCCGTGATCCTGGGCGTGGCCCAGTCGCGCGCCCGCGAACTGGGCTGGTCCGACGGGACCGAGGTGACCTGGTCCGACGTGGCCGAGGCGGTCCAGGAGGAGGACCTCACCTACGGCATGACCAACCCGGGCGCCTCCAACTCCGGGTTCTCCGCCCTGATCGGGGTGGCCTCGGCGCTGGCCGACACCGGCGCGGCCCTGGAGAGTGGGGACGTGGAACGGGTCCGGCCCGAGCTCGTGGAGTTCTTCCAGGGCCAGGAGGTCTTCTCCGGTTCCTCGGGGTGGCTCGCCGACGCCTTCGAGCGCCGCGCCCGCGAGGGCCGCCCGGTGGACGCGATGATCAACTACGAGTCCGTGCTGCTGTCGATGAACGGGGCCGGTGTGCTGGAGGAGCCGCTCACGCTCGTCCACCCGGCGGACGGCGCGGTCACCGCGAACTACCCGCTGACGCTGCTGGCGGACCCCTCCGAGGAGGTGCGGTCGGCCTACGGCCGGCTGGTCGGGGACCTGTTGTCGGAGGAGACCCAGCGGCGGATCGCCGACGACACCCTGCGCCGCCCGGCCTCCCCGGAGGCCGCTCTGTCCGTCGACGTGCCGCCGCTGGTGGAACTGCCCTTCCCCGCACGGCTCGACGTGGTCGACGGCCTGGTCGCCGAGTACGTCAGCGAACTGCGGCGGCCGGCCCGCACGGTATACGTGCTGGACGCGTCGGGTTCGATGGAGGGCAAGCGGCTGGAGGACCTGAAGTCGGCGCTGGAGGCGCTGACGGGCGCCGACGGCGGCTCGCTCACCGAGCGGACCCAGGCCTTCCAGGAGCGGGAGGAGGTGACCCTGCTGCCGTTCTCCACCACGGCGCACGAGCCGAGCACGTTCGTGATGGAGCCGGGAGAGACCGAGTCGGTGCTCGCGGACCTGGTGGAGGAGGTGCGCTCGCTGGAGGCGGACGGGGACACCGCGGCCTACGACGCGCTGCGGGGCGCGTACACGCTCCTGGACCGGGCGCCCGACGACGGCCACCTGAGGTCGGTGGTGCTGATGACCGACGGAGAGGTGAACCTGGGCTCCACCCTGGAGGAGTTCCGCGCCTTCCGGGAGGGGCTGCCGCGGGAGGTGGCCGCCGCCCCGGTGTTCACCGTGCTGTTCGGGGAGTCCCACGTGGGCGAGATGGAGGACCTGGCGGAGATGACGGGCGGTCGGGTCTTCGACGCGCGCGAGCAGGAGTTGGAGCAGGTCTTCCGGGAGATCCGCGGCTACCAGTGACCGGTGTGCTCCGGCGCGTCCCCGCGCCGGAGCATCCGTCCGGCGTGCCACCACGGCACCCCTGCGGCCAGGGCGGTGCCCGCGGCGGTCACCGCTCCCGCCAGAGGCCCCGCAGCAGGTCGTGGCCGCTGGCGTGCGGCCCGGTCGGACGGGCCTCCCGCCACCGCTCCGGCCGGGGCGAGGGCCCCGGGCAGCACGTGGGCCCCCAGCCCGAGGGACTGTGCGTGAACGCACTCGCCAGCGGCGGGGGCGGTCGGAGACGGCCGCCCCGGCCACGAGCGCGGTCAGGGGTGGCCGGGTGCACGCCAGTGTCAGCACAGCGACCGCGTGTGCCCGGGTGGGGGCCGTCCGCGTCCTTCGGTGCCGGGGCCGCTCAGGGCTCTCAGCCGACGAGGCGACGGTGCAGAGCGGTGGCGGAGGTGTCGGTGAGCGAGGCGACCTGGTCGACGACCACGCGCAGCGCGGCGGCGTCGTCGCGGGCCCGCTCGTAGGGGGCCCGGAACTGCGGGTCGAGGCCGTCGGGGGCGCCCGCGCGCAGGGCGGCGACCAGTTCGGTGACCATCCTGCGCTCCTCCACCTGGTAGCGCAGGGCCTCCTCGCGCGCCATCACGAAGTGCGCCGCCACCGCCTTGAGCAGCGCGCACTCCAGCAGGGCGCGGCGGGGCAGGACGAGTTCGGCGCCGTAGCGGGTGAGCCGTCCGGGGCCGTGGACGTCGCGGGTGGCGCGTTCGGCGGCGCGGCAGAACCGGCCGATGAGTTCGCTGGTGAGGTTCTTGAGCGCGGCGAGGGAGCCGATGTCGCCGGTGAACGCGCGGGGCCAGACGGGTTCGGCGAGCAGACCGGTGAGGGTCTCCTCCAGCTCGGTGGTGTCGGCGTCGCAGTAGCGCTCGGCGGCTGTGCGGCACACCTCGGCGCGCTCGGCGGGGCTGTGCAGGGCGGCCATGCTCACCAGCCCGGCGTGCAGGGCGTCCTCGACGTCGTGCACGGAGTAGGCGACGTCGTCGGACCAGTCCATCACCTGCGCCTCGAAGCAGGTGCGCCCGGTGGGCGCACCCTCGCGCAGCCAGGTGAAGGCCTCGGTGTCGTCGGGGTAGCAGTTGAATTTGCGGGTGTCGCCGCCCTCGCCCCTGCGCCAGGGGTACTTCACGGTGGCGTCGAGGGTGGCTCGGGTGAGGTTGAGCCCGGCGCTGCGCCCGTCGGGGGCCACGACCTTGCCCTCCAGGCGGGTGAGCAGGCGCAGGCTCTGGGCGTTGCCCTCGAATCCGCCGCACGCGGCGGCGGCCTCGTCCAGGGCACGTTCGCCGTTGTGGCCGAACGGGGGGTGCCCGAGGTCGTGGGACAGGCATGCGGCCTCGACGAGGTCGGGGTCGCAGCCCAGGGCCTTGCCGAGTTCGCGGCCGATCTGGGCGCACTCCAGGGAGTGGGTGAGGCGGGTGCGTGGGAAGTCGCTCACTCCGAGCTGGACGACCTGGGTCTTGGCGGCCAGGCGGCGGAGCGCGGAGCTGTGCAGGACCCGGGCACGGTCGCGTTCGAAGGGGCCGCGGGAGCGGCTCTTGCGCGGCTCGGGCTCGCGGCGTTCGGTGTCGGCACGGCTGTAGCCGGGTTCGGCGCCCTCGGCTCCGGTGTTGGTGTCCATCGTTTTCCGACGTTACTCGACCAAGGGTCCGAAAAACGGTATGGAACTCATCTTCAGGCAGCGTTCACACGGATCTCACTGCTGTCGTTGAAGATCCAGTAGTACCAGAGCGAGGCGGTCTCCCTGGTGATGTACCACAGTTGGGTGCTGCGTTCGATGACCGCGGGGCCCGAGCGCGAGGGCGAGGTGCCCGCCTCGATGCCGAAGTCGGCCGCCATGATCTTGGAGCGCAGGCTGTGCCAGGGGTCGGAGACCAGGGTGGCGTCCTGCCAGCCGTTGGTGTCGAAGACCTCGGAGACGGCCTGGATGCTCTGGAGGGTGTCGCTGCCCTCCTCCACCGCGATGATCTGCTCGGCGGGAACGCCGACCTCGACCAGCCAGTTGCGGCCCGAGGCGGCCTCGGTGAAGTTGTCCCCGGGCAGTTTGCCGCCCACGGTGACGATGACGGGGGCGACGCCGTTCTGGTACAGGCTCTGGGCGTGCCGCAGGCGGGCCTCGAAGACCGGCGAGGGGACGCCGTTGTACTGGCTGGCGCCCAGGACCACGATGGCGTCCGTGGTGGCGCGGTCGTCCTGGCGGGCGGTGTACCACACCCACGCCCAGGTCCCGGAGGGCAGTACGAGCGCGGTGATCAGTAGCAGGACGAGGACCCAGCGCACCCGGAACCGGCTCCTGCGGGGGCGGCGTGTGCGGGCCGTGGGCCTCTTGGGGGCCCGGCCTCCGCGCCGGGGGCGCTCGTCGGCCGGCAGCCGGGGCTCCTCCCATTCGACGGGGACGTAGACGCCGCTGTCGGCGGTGTCCTCGCGGCTGAACACCCGGGTGGCCGCGTCGGCGGACCGTGCGGTGTCCCTGGAGAACTCCGGGCTGGCTTCGGCCCCGGGCTCGGTGTGCGCGGCGGGGCCGCCGCGCACGAAGACCCGTGTGCTCTCGTCGTCCGCCGGAGACGCGGAGGCCGGAGCCTCCTGTGGTTCGTCGCCGCGCTCGTCGCCTGCCGCTCGCACCGGCCCACCTCCGCACGAATCGCTGCCTGGAGAATGCGTACCCCACTGGGACGGCCACCGATCCCCGATGGTTCGCCACCACCACCGAACAGTGCCACGGACGACGACCGCAACGGAAGGGTCGATGCGCCCGGTGACCGGACGGGTACTGGGGGACGAGAGGGAGCAACGGACGGACCAATGGTCAAGATTATATCACGAAAGAGTCACATCTCACCTTTGCGGTAAACGATTCTCTAGGGAGAAGTCTAGAGCGTGTCGACCCCGTCGCGCATAGGGAAAGGGGGCCGCAGGTGCCCCCGCGGCCCCCTCCCGAAGGCTCAGACCTCGGTACGCCGGGCGGCGCGCCCCGCCTCCAGGCGGGCCACGGGGACCCGGAACGGGGAGCAGGACACGTAGTCAAGCCCCACCTCGTGGAAGAAGTGGACCGAGGCCGGGTCACCGCCGTGCTCACCGCACACGCCGAGCTTAATCCCCGGGCGGGCGGCGCGCCCCTCCTCCACCGCGATGCGGACGAGGCGGCCGACGCCGTCGACGTCCAGGGACTCGAACGGCGACACCCCGAACACGCCCTTCTCCAAGTAGGCGGAGAAGAAGGAGGCCTCCACGTCGTCGCGGGAGAAGCCCCAGACCGTCTGGGTGAGGTCGTTGGTGCCGAAGGAGAAGAACTCGGCGTTCTCCGCGATCTGGCCCGCCGTCAGGGCGGCCCGGGGCAGCTCGATCATCGTGCCGACAGGGAAGTCGAGCTCGATCCCGTGTTCCCGGCCCACCTCGCGCAGCACCCGCAGCGCGTCGTCGCGGATGATCTCCAGCTCCTGCACCGTCCCCACGAGAGGAATCATGATCTCCGGGCGGGGGCGGCCGCCCTGCTTGATCCGGTCCACGGCCGCCAGGGCGATGGCGCGCACCTGCATGGTGAACAGGCCCGGTACGACCAGTCCCAGCCGCACGCCGCGCAGGCCCAGCATCGGGTTCTGCTCGTGCAGCTTGTGCACCGCCTGGAGGACCCGGAGGTCGTTCTCGTGGCTCTCACCGCGGGCCTCGGCCACGGCCACCCGCACCGACAGTTCGGTGATGTCGGGCAGGAACTCGTGCAGCGGCGGGTCGAGCAGGCGCACCGTGACGGGCAGGCCGTCCATGGCGCCGAGGATGCCGCCGAAGTCCTCGCGCTGGAGCGGGAGCAGGGTGTCGAGGGACTCCTGCTGCTCCTTCTCCGTGTCGGCGAGGATGAGGCGCTCCACCAACTGGCGCCGGTCGCCCAAAAACATGTGCTCGGTCCGGCACAGGCCGATGCCCTGCGCTCCCATGCGGCGGGCGCGCGCGGCGTCCTCGGGGGTGTCGGCGTTGGCGCGCACGTACATCCGGCGGGCGGCGTCGACGTAGTGCATGAGCCGGTCCACGGCGCGCACGAGGTCATCTGCCTCGTCGGAGGCGGGGTCGATCTCGCCCTCGAAGTAGCGTACGACGGGCGAGTCCACGACGGGCACCTCGCCGAGGAAGACCGCGCCGCTGGTGCCGTCGATGGAGATGATGTCGCCCTCCTCGACCACCTCGCCACCGGGCGCGGTCAGGCACCGGTTCTTGGTGTCGATGTCGAGTTCCTCGGCACCGCACACGCACGTCTTGCCCATGCCCCGGGCGACGACGGCGGCGTGGGAGGTCTTGCCGCCGCGGCTGGTGAGGATGCCCTCGGCGGCGATCATCCCCTCCAGGTCGTCGGGGTTGGTCTCGCGGCGGCACAGGATGACCTTCTCACCGCTGCGGGACCACTTGACGGCGGTGTAGGAGTCGAAGACCGCCTTGCCGACCGCGGCACCGGGCGAGGCGTTCATACCACCGCCGATGCGGTGGGAGTCACCGGCGGCGGTCTCGTCGAAGCGCGGGAACATGAGCTGGGCGAGCTGGTCTCCGGTGACGCGCTGGACTGCCTCGTCGAGGCCGATCATGCCCTGGTCGACGAGCTGGTCGGCGATGCGGAAGGCGGCGGCGGCCGTGCGCTTGCCGACGCGGGTCTGGAGCATCCACAGCTTGCCGCGCTCGATGGTGAACTCGATGTCGCACAGGTCCCTGTAGTGGTTCTCCAGGGTCTCCATGATGCCCGTCAGCTCGCGGTAGCTGGAGGCGTCGATGTTCTCCAGGTCGGCGAGCGGCACGGTGTTGCGGGTACCGGCGACGACGTCCTCGCCCTGGGCGTTCTGGAGGTAGTCGCCGTAGACGCCCTGCTGGCCGCTGGCGGGGTCGCGCGTGAAGGCCACGCCGGTGCCGGAGTCCATACCGAGGTTGCCGAAGACCATGGAGCAGATGTTGACGGCGGTGCCCAGGTCGGCGGGGATGCGCTCCTGTCGGCGGTAGAGCACGGCGCGCGGCGCGTTCCAGGACTCGAAGACCGCCCGGACCGCCTGGTTCATCTGCTCGCACGGGTCGGTGGGGAAGGGGTGGCCGGTCTGCTCGGCGACGATGGCCTTGAACCGGTCGACCAGCGCGCGGAAGTCGTCGGTGTCGAGGTCGAGGTCGTCGGTGATGCCCTTGGCTGCCTTGGCCTGGTCGATGGCGTCCTCGAAGAGCTCGCCGTCGATGCCCTGGACGGTCTTGCCGAACATCTGGATGAGGCGCCGGTAGGAGTCCCAGGCGAAGCGCGCGTCACCGCCCTGAGCGGCCAGGCCCTCGACGGACTCGTCGTTGAGGCCGATGTTGAGGACGGTCTCCATCATGCCGGGCATGGAGAAGCGGGCACCCGAGCGTACGCTCACCAGGAGCGGGTCGTCGGGTTGGCCGAGCCGACGGCCCATGGCCTTCTCCAGCTCCTCCAGGGCGGCCTCGACCTGGGCGTCGAGCCCGGCGGGCACCTCCCCGTTGTCGAGGTAGTGGCGGCACGCCTGGGTGGTGATCGTGAATCCCGGGGGCACCGGCAGGCCCAGGTTGGTCATCTCGGCGAGGTTGGCACCCTTGCCTCCGAGGAGGTCCTTCAGGTCCTTGTTGCCCTCGGTGAACTTGTAGACGTACTTGGTCACGGGGGTGCTCCCTCGGTCGTGTCGGCGGCTCCGCGTCGAGCCGACCCTGACTGGACGGGCGCGACTCTATCCAGACCGCGCGGAACTCCTTGTCCATGAGCTGCAGTTTTCCGAGTTTTTGCAGTTCACCCTCCTCATAGAGGTCTATACCAATGGTTCAGCACCGGTACGGGTGGCCCACTCCCCCAGGATACGGGGGCAGTGGCTCACGCATCGGCTGCACCGCTGGTCACAGCAGGTGTGTTCGGACGGCGGGAATCCCGAAACCGCACATCAGCCCCGACGAAGGCCCTGCGACCACTCATCCGCACTGCCTTGTGCCGGCGGGGGCCTGTGTCTGGCGCCACCCCTGTACCAATGAGTAACCTACGGATCCGTAGGTTAGGCTTCGCACAGAACTCCCGCCTCGGGGCGGGTACACGTGAGGGAGGGTGTACGGCGGTGTCGAACGAGCAGGCACGGAAGAACGGGAACACGGGACCGGACGGAAACGACCCCGGCACCGGTGAGGCCTCCGTGCCCGAACGGGCGGCCACGGCCGCCGGCGAACTACTGGAGGCGGTCAAGCCCCGCCTGCGCGGGTGGCTGCACCTGGGCACGGCGCCCCTGGCCCTGGCCGCCGGGATCGTGCTCGTCTGCCTCTCCCCCACCTGGCCCGCCGGAGTGGCCAGCGCCGTGTACGCGCTCAGCTCGGTGATGCTGTTCAGCACCTCGGCCGTCTACCACGTGGGCCGCTGGTCGCCGCGCGCGCAGAAGGTCCTGCGGCGCATGGACCACTCCAACATCTACCTCATCATCGCGGGCACCTACACGCCGTTCGTGGTGCTGGTGCTCGACGGCGGCCTGCGCGCGGCGATGCTGGCCCTCATCTGGACCGGCGCCGTCGCCGGGGTCGGTTTCAAGCTGCTCTGGCTGGGCGCGCCGCGCTGGCTGTCCACGGCGCTGTACCTGGCGATCGGCTGGGTGGCGGTGCTGTTCATCCCGCAGCTGATCAGCGGCACGCACCCGGCGACGTGGATCCTCGTCCTCGTGGGCGGGGTGCTCTACAGCGTCGGGGCGGTGGTCTACGCCCTCAAGTGGCCCGACCCGGCGCCGCGCTGGTTCGGCTTCCACGAGATCTTCCACTCGCTGACCATCGCCGCGTTCGTGTGCCAGTACATCGCGGTGTCCTTCGTCGTCTACACCTCCGGCTGAGCCCGATCCCGCTAGGGTCGTCCCCCGTGAAGCGACGATTCACCTGGGCACACCTGCCCAAGCCGCCTTCGAGGCGGAGTTCGGGCGGGTGCGCCGCACCACGACCACCCCGCCCGGCCTCACGGTCGGCATCGCCTCGCGTGTGGAGACCGAGCGCCGCACCGTGTTCGTCAAGGCGGTTCCGGTGAGGTCACCGGCTCTGCCCGGCTACCGGCGGGAGCGGGCGGTGGCGGAGGCGCTTCCGTCCGGTGTTCCTGCGCCCCGGCTGCTCTGGGGCTGCGAGGGCGGGTGGCTGACACTGGTCTTCGAGCATGTCGGGGGCCGACACGTGGACCTGTTCTCGGAAGCCCCGGCGGTCATGCGGACCCTGCTGGACATGCGCGACCGGCTGGTCCCCTCCCCCGTTCCCGGCATGCGCCCCATCAGGGAGAAACTGGACGCATTCCTGGCGTCGGCCCGATCCGCGCTCAACGGCGGGGCGGAGGAGATCGATCGCCCGGCGGCGGCGCACGAATCCGCGCCACTGGTCGATCTGGTCCTCCAGGGCGTCCGCGCGCACGGTCGCGCTCATCAGGAGATCCCCCCTGCCGGTGCGTCACCGAGGATCGGCGGGCGCGCGGCGGCCTGCCACACCTGCTTGAGCGCGTCGGCGACCACGCTCCACTGCTCCTGCCGTTCGGTCAGCGTCTGGAGCCCGGCCTCGGTGATCGCATAGTGCTTGCGGCGGCGACCCTGGGCGGAGGTACCCCAGGACGCCCGCACGAAGCCGTTGCGCTCCAGGCGGTGCAGCAGCGGGTAGAGCATCCCGTCCGTCCACTGCATCCGGCCGCCGGAGAGCTCGTTGACCCGTTTGACGATGGCGTATCCATAGGACTCGCCCTCGGCCAGGATGCCCAGAACGAGCGGTGTGGCCGACGCCGCGACCAGGTCCTTGTCTATGTGCACTGCCCCTCCCCCTACCTAGTTCTGCTAGGGGCCGTTACCCCAGCAGAACTAGGCATGGAAGTACGAGGCATCATGCCGGACCCCACGAAGGGCGTCGGATCGACCGCGGACCCTGCGCCGCAGGTCACAATCGGCTCACGCGATGCGACAAGGGGCACCAAACGACCGCTTACCGCACACGCCCTACCGCTACGTTGAGTGCAGGAGCCCGCGGCCGTGTGCGGCCCGGGACCAGAGGCGGTCGGCCCTCCCCCCGGAGCCGGCCGCCTCACCGCCGCCCAGCACGCGGCCGTCCGCCCTCAGGCTCCGGTCACGCCCTCCTCACCAGCCCCCTCCCCCTCCGGGTCGAGGGGGCGCAGCGGCTCGTAGCAGTCGTAGTTGCGCTGGGCGATGATCCTTCCGTCGCGGAACTCCAGGAAGGTGGCGACGTGTGCGCGCAGGACGTGTCCGGCGGGCAGCCCGCCCAGCGGCACCGCCAGCGTTCCCGACCAGGCGACCTCCGCGGCGACCCGATCCCCGGAGGCCATCGCCTCGACCACCTCGAAGGACTGCTCGGAGAGCATGCCCCTGCCCTGTTCCGAGGCGGCGGTGACCTCCTTCAGGGTGCGGACGGTGCCCTCGGGGAACAGGACGTTGGGCAACTGGGTGTGGACGGCGTCCGGGTGGAAGAAGGAGGTGAGCTCCTCGGTGTCGGCAAAGCGGGACACCGCCTCGTGGTAGCGGATGGTCGTCGTGACATTGGGGTGTTCATCGATTCTCGACATATCTTCAACCATAGTTGTGCAACCTAGGTTGTCAATACACAATGGGGGTATGTCACAACCACTGGAACCCGACGACCTGGACACCAGCACGCTCGCCCTCTTCGTGGGATCGGCGGCCGCCTCATCCGTCCAGGACGCACTCGCCGCCCACGGCTTCGCCGACCTGCGCACGTCCCACGGCTACGTCTTCCAACAACTCGTCGAGAACGAGCCCACCATCGGCGACCTGGCCGAGAGGCTGGACATGACCCCGCAGGGCGCCTCGAAAACGGTCGTGGAGCTCGAACGGCTCGGCTACACCGAGCGGTTCCCCTCCCCCGAGGACGCCCGGGTCCGCCGGGTCAGGCTGACCGCACGCGGCCGCGCGGCCGTCGAGACCGCCCGTGCCGCACGGACGGAGACGGAGGAACGGCTCCGCCGACGCCTGGGCGACGACGCGCTGCGCACCCTCCGCTCACTGCTCACCGAACTCCTCGACGAGTTCGGGGCCGCTGCCGCCGTCCGGCAGCGCGAGGTCCGGCCGCCCCGCTGACCACCCCGGGGACAGCGCGCGGCCGCCCGCCCCACACGGGGACGGGCGGCCGCCGTTCGTCCAACCCACCGGCACTAGCAGCCGGGCAGGCGCTCCACCAGGTAGGTCTCCACCCGGTCCAGGGACACGCGCTCCTGGGACATGGTGTCGCGCTCGCGCACGGTCACCGCGCTGTCCTCCAGGGTGTCGAAGTCCACCGTCACGCAGAACGGCGTGCCGATCTCGTCCTGGCGGCGGTAGCGGCGGCCGATCGCGCCGGCGTCGTCGAACTCCACGTTCCAGCGCTTGCGCAGGGCGGCGGCCAGGTCGCGGGCCTTGGGCGAGAGGTCGGCGTTGCGCGAGAGCGGCAGCACCGCGGCCTTGACCGGCGACAGGCGCGGATCCAGGCGCATCACGGCACGCTTCTCCATCTTGCCCTTGGCGTTGGGTGCCTCGTCGACGTTGTAGGCGTCGAGCATGAACGTCAGCACCGTGCGGTCCACACCGGCCGCGGGCTCGATGACGTAGGGGATGTAGCGCTCGTTGTTCTCCTGGTCGAAGTAGGACAGGTCCTGGCCGGAGGCCTCGCTGTGCGTACGGAGGTCGTAGTCCGTCCGGTTGGCGATGCCCTCCAGTTCGCCCCACTCACTGCCCTGGAAGTTGAAGCGGTACTCCACGTCCACGGTGCGCTTGGAGTAGTGCGAGAGCTTCTCCTGGGGGTGCTCGTACAGCCGCAGGTTGTCCTTGGCGATACCGAGGTCGACGTACCACTGGAGGCGGGTGTCGATCCAGTACTGGTGCCACTCCTCGTCACTGCCGGGCTTGACGAAGAACTCCATCTCCATCTGCTCGAACTCGCGGGTGCGGAAGATGAAGTTGCCCGGGGTGATCTCGTTGCGGAACGACTTGCCGATCTGGCCGATGCCGAAGGGCACCTTGCGCCGCGCGGACTGCTCGACGTTCTTGTAGTTGACGAAGATGCCCTGCGCGGTCTCCGGACGGAGATAGGCCAGGCCCTTCTCGTCCTGGACCGGGCCCAGGTGGGTACGGAGCAGGCCGTTGAACATGCGCGGCTCGGTGAAGGAGTCCTTCGCACCACAGTTGGAACAGGCCAGCGCGTTCAGGCCGCCCTCGGGTTCGCGGCCGTGCTTCTCCTCATAGGCCTCGATGAGGTGGTCGGCGCGGAAGCGCTTGTGACAGGACTGGCACTCGGTGAGCGGGTCGACGAAGGCCTTGACGTGACCGGAGGCCTCCCAGACCTCGCGGGCCAGGATGACACTGGAGTCCAAGCCGACGATGTCCTCGCGCTCCTGCACCATCGTGCGCCACCACTGGCGCTTGACGTTGGCCTTCAGCTCCACACCCAGGGGACCGTAGTCCCAGGCGGCGCGCAGACCCCCGTAGATCTCACTGGAGGGGTAGACCAGGCCCCGCCGCTTGGCGAGGTTGACCAGTGCGTCCATTGCCTCTGACTTGGCGGCCATGGGTGACTCTCCATCCGGCTGGCGGTCGGTGGATCGCGGTGCGCGATACATCGGTGCTGATCAGGGAAGTGCGGGCCGCGGCGCGACCGGGGCGGGGTGCGCCATGTGCCCGCCCTCCCAGGCTAGAGCACATGGGCTCCGCTCGCGCACGGATCCACAGGCGTGCTCAGGCACCGCCGTCGAGGATCTCGAAGGCGGTGGGCTCGTCGATGGCGCGCGAGAGCAGCGGCACAGCGTTCACCTTCACGTCGAAGTCCGAGAGCGCGCGGCGGTAGTACCCCGCCCCGTCCCACTCGGTGACCACCGTCCACAGGAGGGGGTCGTCGGCGGCGCGGCCGAGCCGGTGGCCCCGGAACCCGGGGCGGCGCGACAGCGCCGCCACGGCAGCGTCGGCGTCGGTTCGGAAGGCCTCGGTGTCGGCCTCGGGCACGGAGTATCGGGTGATGACGATCACCGCCCCATTCAACCGCAAGCCCGCGGCGGCCGCTCAGGAGGAGCCGAAGACCCGGTCCACGACGCGCGCGGCGGCGTGTCCGTCGTCCAAAGGACAGAACTGCTCCACGAACGCCCGGTAGCCGTCGGCGTGCCGGGCGGCCGTCTCGTCGATGTCCAGGAGGGCCTCGATCACCTGGTCGGACTCGGTCAGCAGCGGCCCGGGGGCGGTCTGTTCGAAGTCGAAGTAGAACCCGCGCAGGCGGTCCCGGTAGCTCGCCAGGTCGTAGGTGAAGAAGAGCATGGGCCGCCCGGTGTTGGCGAAGTCGAACATCATCGACGAGTAGTCCGTGACGAGCACGTCGGTGATGAGGAACAGCTCCATGATCTCGGGGTAGAGCGAGACGTCGTGGACGAACCCCTCGCCGACCACGGGCACGCTGTCGACGACCCGCGGGTGGCGCCGCACCAGCAAGACGTGGTCGTCGCCGAGTTTGTCGTACATCCGCCGCAGGTCCAGGTGCAGGTCGAGCTTGTGCTTGCCGCGGGTGTAGTACTTGTCGTCGCGCCAGGTGGGCGCGTACAGCACCACCTTCTTGCCCTCGGGCAGGCCGAGGCGGCGGCGGACGCGCGCGGCGATCCGATCCCTGTCCGGCGAGAAGAAGACGTCGTTGCGCGGGTATCCGGTCTCCAGGATCTCCCCCTCGAACCGGAACGCGCTGCGCAGGATGGGCGTGGCCCAGGGGCTCGGGGAGACCAGGTAGTCCCACTGACGCGTCTCCCAGGCGAGCTTGTCGAAGTAGTCGCGCGACTTGCCGCCGACGTTCTCCACGTCGAAGCCGATGCGTTTGAGCATCGACCCGTGCCAGGTCTGTACGACCACCTGGTCGGGGCGCTTGTGGAACCACGCGGGCTGGCGCGAGTTGGTCACCAGGTAGCGGGTGCGGGCCAGGGCCTCGTAGTACTCGCGCCCCTTGAGGCGGACCGGTGCGAGGCCCTCGGGCAGGTTCACCTGGCCGTCGGCGACCAGCCAGGACATCGGGTAGTGCTCCCACCGCTCGTCGGCGCGCAGCCGCGCGCAGATGCTCTGCGGGCTGTCGGAGTACTGGCGGCCGGTGTAGGAGTCGAAGAGGACGCCCTCGGTGAGAGGCTCGCCGCGCCAGCGAGGGTAGTCGGTCTCCCGGAGGCCGCGCTGGGCGAACGTACCGCGCTCGGCGGGGCGCAGGTCGCTGCCGACGGTGAGGACGGGGATACCCCGGCCCTGGTAGGTGAGGGTGTAGTCGCGCTGGTCGGTGCTCATCGCGATGGGCGGCTCGGCGATGAGGTCCTCGCCGTACTCCACGCCCGCGTCCACCGACGGCGCGGGGCCGGCACCGGTGGTCCTGCCCCACAGCCGGTAGGAGCCCGCGGGCAGGGACAGGGGGCCGGAGAGTGTGGAGGTGTCGGCCGGGGAGAGCCGGGCCGTGAAGCGGTGGCCGTCCCGGCGGGTGTCGAACACGTGCTCCTCGTCGCGCCCGCGGGCCTTGGCCACGATCCACAGTTCGGTGTCGGCGCCGAACTCCCCCTCCAGGACCAGGTCGCGCCCCTCCCAGCGGGCGCTGTCGACGATCGGGCGGGCCCGTCCGGCGCGCAGCCGCGCGTGTCCGGTGGGGGTGCGCTGGACGGCCAGCTCGCGCCGTGCGTCCCGCAAGGCGTAGGCGGTGGCGGCCACGCCGTCGGGCAGGACGAGGGGAACCGCCTCCGTACCGCCGAGGACCATGAGGGCCTCCCACTCCTCCTGGAGGATCGCGCCGCCGCACTCGTCCACGGCGCGGTCGAAGAGGGCCCGGGTGTCGACCCGGGCGGTGAAGCGGCCGTCCGCGACGGTGGCAGGGTGGACGGTCTCGGCGGTGCCGGGCGCGCGGGTCAGACGGAGTTCCCCCTGGGTGGCACCCGGCTCGCCCAGCAGTTCGCCGCGCAGTTCCAGGACGCCGGTGTCCGCATCGTGGCCGTGGCCGGTGATCCGGGCGCGCACCGGTTCGACGGCGATGACGAGGCGGCGGGCCGCGTCCCAGCGGGGGCGGATCCACAGATCCTCGGCCGCCTCGTGGCATCCGGGCCGTTCGGGCGGTCCGGGCACGGGGTGTGAGATGGTCTTGTGACGGACCAGGCCCCGGTTGAACACCGTCATCTCCACCGTCCACTCACCCGGCTCCCACCGGCCGCCGGTGCGCAGCCGTGCCGGGTCCAGGACCACGGTGAACCCGCCCCAGTCGTGGCGGGCGGCCTCGGGGACGTCGGGGAGGCGGTACTCGGCGGCCCGGCGCACCCGTACGGGAAGGCGGACGCGGCGGACACCCCGGGTATCGACGGCGTGGGCGGTCACGTACTGCTGCCACCGCTTGCGGGCGGGCAGGTGGGGCAGGCCGATCCGGCCGCTGATGTGCAGGCGGCCGTCCCTCCAGCGCACCTCCTCGGTCTTCTGTCTGGCGTGGAGGTGGTCGTCGAGCCGGTACACGTGGCGGGGGACGGCCTTGTCCGGGTCGGTGGACTCGAAGAAGGGGTAGCGCAGGTAGTAGGCGAGGCCGCGCCGGACGGCGGGGGCCTTCTTGATCTCGACGCTGCGCGCGAAGACGGCGAGTTCGGCGAGGTCGTCCACCCGGTCCCGGCGCACGAGGTGGTACATGAGCCGGTGCAGGGCGCGCAGGCCGTCGACGGTCTCCGGGGAGACGTGTTCGAGGTAGGTGCCGACCAGTTCGACCAGGGCGCGGCGAACGTCGGGGGCGGCCTCGTCGAGGTGTTTGAGCGCTCTGGCGAGTTCGCCTTCGAGGAGGGTGCGGTCCCACAGGTCGCGGTCGGTGGCGGCCAGACCCGCGGCGAGGGTGCCCGCGGCGACGAGGCGGCGGGCGAGGAGGTCGGCGTCGGGCACGGCCGGGTCGGCGTCGCGTTCGCGGATGAGCAGGACGGGGGCTGGGAGGTAGTCCACGGTGCGGGCGGACAGGACGGCTCGGCGCAGGGCGAGGTCGACGTCATCGGGGTGCAGGCCGTGGTCGGGCCACGCGTTCCAGAACTCCCCGCGCCAGAGCCTGTTGCCCAGGGCGGGGTCGGTGAGCAGGCCGGGAACGTGGCGGGGGTCCTCGGCGGTGCGGGGGCGGGCACCGTAGGCGCGGTGGGCCCGGGAGGGCGAGGCTCCGAGTTCGTTGAACCGGTGGGCCCCGCCCACCACGAGGTCGGAGCCGCTGTCGCGAGCCCCGCGGGCCAGGTAGGCGAGCGCGTATCCGGTGAGGGCGTCTGCCCCGTCCAGGAAGAGGAGGTGGGTTCCGGCGGCGGCCTCGGCCCCCCGGGCGCGTGCGGCGGAACGGTCGGAACAGGGCGCGCCGTCCAGGAGGCGGACCGTGAGACCAGGGGGCGATGCGGCGGCGAACGCCCTGGCGACGGCCATGGCGTCGCGCGGGGCGGACTCGACCGACTCGTCGTCGCCGTCGGTGTGCGCCGTCCCGGTGCCCGGGACGCCGGTGCCGGGCGGGATCACGGGGACGAGGACGGCCTCGGCCCGGGCCTGGGGGTCCGTACCGTCCTGGCGTGCCAGGGAGTCCAGGCAGTCCTGCAGGTGCGGTTCGGTGGCGTCGAAGGTCACGATGACGGTGATCTGGGGCACGGGAAGCGGCATCCTCCGAGGGGTCCCCGTCGCGGGGCGGCACTCTGACATCGGATGACCTCGTTACTTGTTCTCGGGGACACCCGTCCCATGAATGTAGTGGATCGCTTGCAGTGGATCGGTGATTCCGTGTCCGCGAGAATCCGGGGCGCGTTTCGGGCCCCGCACACATGGATCGGGCGGATCGCGGGTACCGTGCCCGTTGGGCGCCGGTCGATCCGGCTCGCGCAGGCCGCACTGGAACGAGGAACGCACGGCGATGGTCTCCCCCGAACACGGCAGCGGGCCGGGCCACGGCCCCGAACGGCCCCTGCCCCACGACGGCCCCGGTCGGGACCCGGGGCCCTCCCGGCTGCGGCACGCGGTGGAGCGGCGCAGCGCGGTCCTCCTGGTGTGGCTGAGCCGTATGCCGCGCTGGTTCACACCGCTGGTGCTGGGCGCCCTGTTCGTCTCGGGACTGATGGCCCCCTGGTGGGTCGGCGCGCCGTGCCTGGTGCTGATCCTGGTGTTCCTGGTGTGGCTGGCCTACCTGGGCTGGCCGGCCCTGGATCGGAGCGGGCGCGCCCCGCGCGTGCTCATGATCGTGGTCGTGGCGTTCCTGACCGCCGCCAGGCTCCTGGAATTCTGAGCGCGCGCGACCAGCTCCGGGAGCACCCGGACGCGTTTTGACAATCGTTTTCATTTTCCCGATACTGGTGGTGTGTCAGACCAGTTCAGGAGGGACGCCCCGCCGCCCGCAGACCCGCCCCCGGCAGCGGAGGCCCTGCTGCCGCGCCACCCGTCGGCCCCTCCCGCCTTCCGGATCGCCGACGCCCGTGTCGCCTACGACGGGGTCCCCGTCCTGGACGGGGTGAGCCTGGACCTCCACGCGGGCCGGACCACGGCCGTCCTGGGGCCCAACGGCTCCGGCAAGTCCACACTCATGCGCGCCATGCTCGGCATCGTGCCGCTCGTCTCCGGCGAGGTCCTCCTGCACGGCACCCCCCTGCGCCGGTTCCGGCAGTGGCGGCGCATCGGGTACGTTCCGCAGCGGCTCACGGCGGGCGGCGCCGTCCCCGCCACCGTCCGCGAGATCGTCGCCTCCGGTCAGGTCGCGACACGCGGCCGCCTGTCGTTCTTTCCCAGCCGCTCCGACCGGGCCGCCGTACACGAGGCCCTGGAGACCGTGGGCCTGGCCGGCCGCGCCCGCGACTCCGTGCGCGAACTCTCCGGCGGCCAGCAGCAGCGCGTCCTCATCGCCCGCGCCCTGGCCGGGCGGCCCGACACCTTCGTCATGGACGAGCCCATGGCCGGGGTGGACGCGGAGAACCAGAAGGCGCTGGCCGAGACCATCGCCCGCCTGCGCGGGCAGGGGGCCACCGTAGTCCTGGTCCTGCACGAGCCGGGTCCTCTGGAGGAGGTCATCGAACGCTCGGTGGTGCTGGACGAGGGCCGCATCGTCCACGACGGCCCCACGCCCCCGGCCACCGGCGCGTGCGCGCGCCCGGGCCACGAGCACCAGCACCCCCACCCCGACCCGAACGACCCCGACCCCTGGTCCGCCTCGGCGACGGCCCTGATCCGATTCGAGGTTCCCGGTCGTGACTGAACTGCTCCAGTACGAGTTCATGCGGCGCGCCCTCCTCGCCGCCGTTCTCGTGGGCCTGGTCACCCCGGTCATCGGCACGTTCCTCGTCCAGCGCCGCCTGGCTCTGCTGGGCGACGGCATCGGGCACGTGGCGCTCACCGGTGTGGCCCTGGGCCTGCTCACCAGTACCTCCCCCGTGCTCACGGCGGCGGTGGTGGCGACGGCGGGCGCCGTGCTCATGGAGCTGGTGCGGGTGCGGACCCGCGCCAGCGGCGAGGTGGCGCTGGCCCTGCTGTTCTACGGCGGCATCGCGGGGGGCGTGCTGCTGATCAACCTCACCCCCGGGGCGAGCAACGCGACCCTGACGTCCTATCTCTTCGGTTCGGTGAGCACCGTCGCCGAGGAGGACCTGTGGTTCGTGGCCGGGCTGACGCTCGGCGTGTTCGCCGTCGTGGCGCTGTTCGGCCGCGAACTGTTCGTGCTGTGCCAGGACGAGGAGGTGGCACGCGCCCACGGGCTTCCGGTGCGCTTCCTGAGCATCCTGCTGTCGGTGACGGCGGCGTTGACGGTGGTCATCGCCATGCGGATCGTGGGTGTGCTCATGGTCAGCGCACTGCTCATCGTCCCGGTGGCCGCGGCGCAGCAGTTGACCCGCAGCTTCCGGGTGACCATGGGCCTGGCCGTGGTGATCGGCCTGGCCTCCTCGGTGGGCGGTCTGACCACCGCCTTCTACGGAGACCTGGCACCGGGGGCCACGATCGTCATCCTGGCGCTGGCGGTATTCTGTGCGGCGGTCGCCGCGAGCGGTGTGCTGAACCGCCTCTCCAAGCGGCGGTCGGCGGCCAGCCGCGGTCCGGGGGACGGCCCTCTGGCGGATACGATGCCTGCGACCACGACCGGGGGAAGGGTGGAACAGTCATGAGTACGCGCCGTGAGACGGTCCGCCAGGCACTGACCGGGTCCACCGGGTTCCGCAGCGCCCAGGACCTGTACGCTGACCTGCGCGCCGAGGGCTCCAAGATCGGCCTGACCACCGTCTACCGGGCGCTCCAGGCGCTGAGCGAGACGGGCGAAGTGGACGTGCTGCGCACCAACGAGGGTGAGGCGGTCTACCGGGCGTGCGACACCGAGCAGCACCATCACCACCTGGTGTGCCGGGTGTGCTCCACGGCCGTGGAGATCGAGGGGCCCGCCGTGGAGGCCTGGGCCACCGAGGTGGGCACCCGGTACGGCTTCACCGGGGTGACACACACCGTCGAGGTGTTCGGCACCTGCGCCTCCTGCGCCTCCCGCTGAGCGGTGCCTCTCTGAGATCACCCGGGCTCCGGAACCGCGTGGGCGCGGTCCCCCTTCCGGGCGGGGGCACCGTGGCCGAGAGGCGCCTGCGGCCCGGGGCGGTCAGGGCTCGTCGTGGTGGTCGGTGCGCCGGCACGGCCGCAGCACGGGTCGTTTGGGGCCCAGGCCGTCGCCGGAGGAGCGGCCGCTGAGCCTGCGCCCGATCCACGGCACCAGGAACTCGCGCGCCCAGTGCAGGTCCTCCTGGCGCGCGGTGCGCCAGGCGCGGGGCTCGGGCGGCGGCCAAGGGGCGTCCCACCGGCCCGCCACCGGGACGCCCAGGACCTCGCAGGTGCGCAGGGCCACCCTGCGGTGCCCCTCCGGTGACAGGTGGAGGCGGTCCCAGCTCCACGCCCGCGGGTCGGACAGGCAGCCCATGCTCCACAGGTCCACGACGTCGCAGCCGTACCGGTCGGCGACGGCGCGCATGTGCATGTTGTAGGTGGCGATCCGGCCGCGCAGGTGGCGCATGACCGGCTGCCAGTTGGTGTCGAACCCGGTGAAGACGACCACGCGCGCACCGGTGGCGGACAGGCGCGCCACCATATCCTCGAACAGCTCCACCGTCCGGTCGGGGTCGGCTCCGGGGCGGATGATGTCGTTGCCGCCCGCGCACAGGGTGACCAGGTCCGGCGCCATCTCAGCCGCCGGCTCCACCTGTTCGTCCCTGATCTGGGCGATGAGCTTGCCGCGCACGGCCAGGTTGGCGTAGCGCACCTCGCCCACGTGGCCGGCCAGGTGCCCGGCCACCCGGTCCGCCCAGCCGCGGTAGCGTCCTTCGGGGACGGTGTCGCTGTCCGGGTAGGGGTCGCTCATGCCCTCGGTGAAGCTGTCACCAAGGGCCACGTAGGACAGGATGTCCTTCTGGGTGAGTTCACTGGTCCGAAAGCCGCTCATGGTACGCAATGATGCGACTCAGGGCCATAGTTACGCGACAGTAGGTTGGTCTTTTCGCTGCTTTTGCGCCTTATGTCACATTTTCGTCTGAGGCGGGGGCCGTCGGCTCAGCCGTGCCCTTGACCGTGATCGGCTCGGGGAACTTGGCGGTCACCGCGTCACCGGAGGACCTGCCCGTGAGTCGGCGCCCGATCCAGGGCCCCAGCGACTCCCTCACCCACACCAGGTCCTCCCTGCGCGCCTGGCGCCACCCGACCGGCTCCGCCTCCGGCCACGGCTCGTCCCAGCGCCGCTCCGTGGGCACGCCGAGCACCTCCGCCACCCGCAGCGCCAGCCTGCGGTGGCCCTCCGGGGACATGTGCAGCCGGTCCCCGTCCCAGGCGCGGGGGTCGGTCAGGACGCGCATCGACCACTGGTCGACCAGCAGGCAGTCGTGCCGGTCGGCGATGGCGCGCACGTTCATGTAGTAGCGCGCGAACAGGCCGATCGTGGTGCGCATGTAGCCGGTGGAGACGTTCACCCCGGTGAAGAGCAGCACACGGCTCCCGACGGCACGCAGCCGGGCCACCGTGTGGTCCAGCACCCGGGCCATGCGCTCGGGGTCTCCGCCGGGACGCAGCAGGTCGTTGCCGCCCGCGCACAGCGAGACCAGGTCGGGTGCCATCTCCACGGCCGCCGGAACCTGGTCGGTGACGATCTGGCGCATGAGCTTGCCGCGCACGGCCAGGTTGGCGTAGCGCACCTCGCCCACGTGGTCGGCCACGTGGGCGGCCACCCGGTCCGCCCAGCCGCGGAACTCCGTCTCCCCGCCCGGGGAGGGATCCCCCACGCCCTCGGTGAAGCTGTCCCCCAGCGCCAGGAACGACATCCCCGGCCTGACCAGGGGTGTCTCCTTCTCCCCCGTACGATCCGTCACTGGTCCTCCTCGGGTACCGGGTTGGGCACCGCCCCACCGTAGCGGCGGTCCCGGCTCGCGTAGATCTCACAGGCCCGCCACAGGTCGCGGCGGTCGAAGTCGGGCCAGAGCGTGTCCAGGAACACGAACTCGGCGTAGGCGGACTGCCAGAGCAGGAAGTTGGACAGGCGCTGCTCACCGGAGGAGCGCACGAACAGGTCCACGTCGGGCACCTCGGGCGCGTACAGGAGGCCGGAGATGTCGTCCTCGTCGATCCGGTCCGGTTTCAGCCGCCCGCCGGCGGCCTGGCGGGCCAGCTCGCGCACGGCGTCGGTGATCTCGGCCCGGCCGCCGTAGTTGACGCAGAACTGGAGGGTCAGCGCCGTGTTGTCCTTCGTCATCTCCTCGGCGTCGGCGAGCTCCTTGAGCACGCTCTTCCACAGCCGCCCCGTGCGTCCGGCCCAGACCACGCGCACCCCCCGGGCGTGCAGCTCGTCACGGCGGCGGCGGATGACGTCGCGGTTGAACCCCATGAGGAAGCGCACCTCGTCTGGGGAGCGCTTCCAGTTCTCCGTGGAGAAGGCATAGGCGGACAGGTGCTCCACACCGAGCTCCAGCGCACCCTCGATCACGTCGAAGAGGGAGGACTCGCCCGCCTTGTGCCCCTCGGTCCGGGGCAGGCCGCGCTCCTTGGCCCAGCGCCCGTTGCCGTCCATGACCACGGCCACGTGTCGGGGCACCAGCGCCGTCGGCAGCCGCGGAGGGCGGGCGCCGCTGGGGTGCGCGGCGGGCGGCGTGTAGTCCCGCCGGTGTCCGGGGTCGAAGCTGAACAGACTCAAGAACGCTCCACGTGGCGCAGTGATCGGATACCGTTCTCCAGGTGCCATTGCAGGTAGGCCGCGACCAGCCCGCTGCACTCGGAGCGGTGCCCTCCCTCACTGGCGTCCGCGGCCGGCCAGTCGCCTTCGAGCAGGGCCGACATCAGTCGGAGCGTCTCGGCGTGCGGGTGCACGGCGCCGTGGGGACGGCATACCGAGCAGACCATACCGCCGGCGTGGACCGCGAACGCCCTCTGCTCGCCGCGACTGCCGCATCGGGCGCACCCGCTCAGCGCCGGCGCGTATCCGGCCACGGCCAGTGAACGGAGCAGGTAGGCGTCCAGGACCAGCCGCGCGTCGTGCGTCCCCTCCCCCAGGACACGCAGGGCGCCGATGAGCAGAAGGAACTGGCGCAGTGCCGGGTCCTTCTCCACCGCGACGATCTTCTCGGCCGTCTCCAGCATGGCGGTGGCCGCGGTGTAGCCGGCGTAGTCGGACACGACCGCCTCGCCGTAGGCGCGGACCGTCTCGGCCTGGGTGATCACGTCCAGAGTGCGGCCCGTGTAGAACTGCGCGTCCACGTGGGTGCACGGTTCGAGGCGGGCGCCGAACCGCGACTTGGTGCGGCGCACCCCCTTGCCGACGGCGCGCACCAGGCCGGTGCGCCGGGTCAGGAGGGTGATGATGCGGTCCGCCTCGCCCAGTTTCTGGGTGCGCAGGACGACCCCCTCATCGCGGTAGAGACTCACAGCCCCCATTGTCGCGGATCGCTCGGACCTGCCACACGCGCGCCCATCACAAACCACAACGCAGTATTCTTTGTTACGATTTGGTCTTCCTTTCTCGGACATTTGCTCCGGCCCCATCAGCCAGGGCGGTCCCGGGAGAACGCTCCCGACACACGCGGTACCCGCACGGCCGCGATGTGCCCGAACCCGCACGGAGGGACAGCGACATGGCCCGAGGCCGCCGACGCAAGGGCAGAGCGTATGCCCGCAGGCAGCGCGGCAGACGCACGCGCCTGCCGCTCCTGACGGCGCTGACCGCCGTTCCGGTCGGGCTGGCCCTGGCAGCCACCCTGCTCTTCACCGGGGCCGGGGAGAGACTCGACCTGATCCAGACGGCCGCCACCGGGCTCCTGCCCTCCGGGGGCTCCGGGGAAGCCCCTCCCGAACAGGCCGCGGTACCCGACGCGGAGTTCGACGACGACTTCTTCGCCGCGCCCTCAGAGGCCGATCCGGCACCGACCGCCCGGCCCGAGCCCGCACGGCAGAGCGCCCAGGCCACCGTCTCCCCCTCTCCTCCGGAGGAGGACGGGGAACCGTCGGCGGACTCGGCGCGCGCGGAGGGCACCGGCGGCTCGGGAGGGGGCTCCGGTGGCGGTTCGTCGTCCGGCGGGAGCGGCGGCGGGGGGACCGGAACGAGCGCCCTGACCGACCGGGTCGTGGAGCTCACCAACGCCGAACGGGCTGCCGTCGGCTGCGACCCGCTGCGCGTGGACACGCGCCTGACGGCCGCCGCTCAGGAGCACAGTGAGGACATGGACGCGCGCGGCTACATGTCGCACTACAGCCCGGAGGGCGAGGGACCCGGCGATCGGGCCTCCCGCCACGGCTACGACTCCTGGGGCGCGGAGAACGTCGCCAAGGGTCAGACCAGCGCCGCGCAGGTGGTGGAGGCCTGGATGAACAGCGAGGGGCACCGCAGGAACATCCTCAACTGCGGCCTGGTCGCCCTCGGCGTCGGGGAGTCCGGCTACGCCTGGACCCAGCTCTTCGGCTGGGTGTGAACGCGCCGCGGCGCCTGTCCCCGCTGCGGGGACAGGCGCCGCGGCGTCGGGCCGGTTCCGGTCAGGCGCGGCCGATGACACTGCACACGGCCTTCAGCGAGGCCGTGGTGATGTTGTTGTGCACGCCCACGCCCCACAGGACGCGGCCGTCGACCTCGGCCTCGACGTAGGCCGCGGCCCGGGCGTCGCCGCTCTCGCCCAGGGAGTGCTCCACGTAGTCGATGACGCGGACCTTGAGGTCGACGTCGGTCAGGGCGTCGCAGAAGGCGGAGATGGGTCCGTTGCCCGTGCCGGACAGCTCGCGGATCTCGCCGTGGACCCGGACGTCGGCCTCGATGCGGTGGACTCCGTCCTCACCGGTGGCCGAGCGGTGCGCCAGGACCGCGACGGGACCGCTGTCCTTCAGGTAGGTGCCGGAGAAGATCTCCCAGATGCGCTCGGCGGCGCACTCGCCGCCCTCGGCGTCGGTGTGCTCCTGGACGACCCTGGAGAACTCGATCTGGAGGCGGCGCGGCAGGTCCATCGCGTGGTCGCGGTGCATGATGTAGGAGACGCCGCCCTTGCCGGACTGGCTGTTGACGCGGATGACCGCCTCGTAGTTGCGGCCCACGTCCTTGGGGTCGATGGGCAGGTAGGGCACGTCCCACGGGTGCTCGTCCACGGGCGTCCCGGCCGCCTCGGCCTCGGCCTCCAGAGCGGTGAAGCCCTTCTTGATGGCGTCCTGGTGGGAGCCGGAGAAGGCCGTGTAGACCAGGTCGCCGCCGTAGGGGTGGCGGGGCGCGACCGGGAGCTGCGTGCAGTGCTCGACGGTGCGGCGGATCTCGTCGATCTGGGAGAAGTCGATCCGCGGGTCGACGCCCTGGCTGAACAGGTTCAGGCCCAGGGTGACCAGGCAGACGTTGCCGGTGCGCTCACCGTGGCCGAACAGGCAGCCCTCGACGCGGTCGGCCCCGGCCATGACCGCGAGTTCGGCGGAGGCCACGCCGGTGCCCCGGTCGTTGTGGGGGTGCACCGACAGCGCCACGTGCTCGCGGCGGCTCAGGTTGCGGCTCATCCACTCGATCTGGTCGGCGTAGACGTTGGGGGTGGCACGCTCGACCGTGGCGGGCAGGTTCAGGATGATCTCGCGGCCCGGTCCCGGCTGCCAGACGTCCATGACGGCCTCGCAGACCTCCAGGGCGAAGTCCAGCTCGGTGTCGACGAAGATCTCGGGCGAGTACTCGTAGCCGACGTAGGCGCTCTCGCCCAGGTACTGGTCGATGAAGCGCATGACGTGGCGGGTGCCCTGGACGGCGATGTCCTTGCACCGCTCGCGGTCGACCTTGAACACCACGCGGCGGAAGGTGGGGGCGGTGGCGTTGTACAGGTGCACGGTGGCGCGCTCGGCACCGACCAGGCTCTGCACGGTGCGTTCGATCAGGTCCTCGCGGGCCTGGGTGAGGACGGAGATCTGTACGTCGTCGGGGATCAGGCCGTCCTCGATCAGCGACCGCACGAAGTCGAAGTCGGTCTGGCTGGCCGCGGGGAAGCCGACCTCGATCTCCTTGTAGCCCATCCGTACCAGCAGCTCGAACATCTCGCGCTTGCGTGCGGGGTCCATCGGCTCGATCAGGGCCTGGTTCCCGTCGCGCAGGTCCGTGGACAGCCAGCGGGGCGCCTCGGTGATGGTCTTGGACGGCCAGGTGCGGTCGGGCAGGTCCACCGGCGCGAACGGCGCGTAGCGGTGGAAGGGCATGGGTCCGGGCTGCTGCTGGGGCACCATAGGTGTTGTCTCCTCAGTGGGATGCTGGCATCTGGTCCGTGGTCGACCGGGGCAAGCCGAAGTCCCGCGGCGAGGGAGCCGACCTTCTAACGACCCCCGCCGCGGCCACTAAGGAGAAGCAGCTCACGCAGCATAACGGGGTTCACGCTAGCAGAACGGCCTCGGATCTCCTAAGCCGACGTCCACATGCTGGGACAACGCCCGAGGGGCCGCCTTGCTTCCGCCCCCCTCGGTGGCGGTGCTCACCGGAAGGGTCTGTACCATTTAGGACGAACCCTTCAGTGCTAGGGGGGTTGTAGAGGATTCCGCCGGCGGGACCCTGGGTGCGGCCAACACCCGAGCCCGCCGTCAGCCACGCGGATCACACGTAAGCCGTGGATGCGGCAGGGCCGGTACCGCCGGCGGGAACTCGTCTGCCGGGCGCTCCGTGCGCCCGTGTCGGCTCCTCACTCCCGGGAGTCCAGCCACCCGAAGCTCTCCCGGGTGGGAACGGTCTGCAGGTATTCCAGCGAGACCAGGCCCCGATACCCGCGGGCCCGCCCGTCGGCGACGGGTCGCTCCAGTGGCAGCGCCCCGGTCCCGGGCTCCCCTCGGCCCGGAGGGTCGGCGATCTGGACGTGCCCGAACTCAGCGGCGTGGCCGCGCACGACGGCGGCGACGCCGTCGCCGTTGACGGCCAGGTGGTAGAGGTCGGCGAGGAGGGCGAGGGCGTCGGCTGCGGTCCGCAGCGGACAGCCCTCGACGCCGCTCAGCGGTTCCCCCAGGACGGTCCCGCCGACGGCGGCCAGGACACGGGCGGCCACGGTGTTCTCTAGGGCGAGACGGTCCTGTTCGGCCGGGGGCAGCTCGGCGAACAGCGGGTGGCAGTTCACCGTGTGGTCCAGCGTGCGGCCCGTCCGCCCTCCCCACCAGGTCTTCGGTTCAGCGGAAATCCCATTCCACACGAACGGCGCGCCTTCGGTGCGACCCCGCCGGCCACGCCCTTTTCCGGCGGAACACTCTGTGGGATCATCCAACCCATCCGGAGGATGGAGACCAGTCATGCCCGAGCCCGCCGCGAGACCGCGGACCGACCCCGGCCTCGCCCGCCTCAACGCCCTGCCCCCGGAGAGTCTGCGCGCGGAGCTCGCGCGGTGCCTGGACGTGGAGCGCTGGGTGGCGGCGGTCGCCGCCGCGGCGCCCTACCGCGACCGGCACTCCCTGCGGGAGCTGGCCGACCGGCAGGCCGCAACGCTCACCGGCGGGGAGGTCTCGGCCGCCCTCGCACGGCACCCCAGGATCGGGGAGCGGCCGCGCGGTGAGGGCATCGAGGCCGCGTGGTCGAAGGGCGAGCAGTCGGCCTTCACCGCGGATCCCGGTGACGCCGCGCGGCGGGTCCAGCGGATCTTCGCCTTCGCCCAGGGCGAGTACGAGGAGCGGTTCGGGCGGATCTACCTGGTCTGCGCGAGCGGCCGTTCGCCCCGCGAACTCCTCTCCGACCTCGTCACACGGCTGGAGAACGACGAGGGCACCGAGCTCTCCGTGATCGGCGGCGAGCTGCGCAAGATCGCCGGCCTGCGCATCGAGAGACTCCTGGACGGTACATGAGCCACGTGACCACGCACATCCTCGACACCGCTTTGGGACGGCCCGCGCGCGGCGTACCCGTCCGCCTGGAGTCGACGGCCGGGGACGCCCCCTGGGAAGGCGTCGCCGAGGGGCGCACCGACGGCGACGGCCGCGTCGCCGACCTGGGCCCCGACCGTCTGCCCACGGGCCGCTACCGGATCGTGTTCGACACCGCGGCCTACTTCGCCGCCACCGGTCAGCGGGGCCTCTACCCCGAGGTGGCGGTGGTGTTCGAACTGGCCGAGGCGGAGGAGCACTACCACGTGCCGCTCCTGCTGAGCCCCTTCTCCTACTCCACCTACCGGGGTTCCTAGAACCGCGCACCACCAGCCGCGTACGCACCGGAACGGAGCACGCCCCGATGGGGATCAGACTCGGAGACAACCAGTACGGCAAGGCGGAGGTCCGCCTCGTCCACGTGGACCGCTCGACCGCCGTCCACCGGATCAAGGACGTCAGTGTCACCTCGCAGCTGCGCGGCGACCTGGAGGCGGTCCACACGGTCGGCGACAACAGCACCTGCCTGCCCACCGACACACAGAAGAACACGGTCTACGCCAAGGCCCGCGAGTGGGGCGGCGTGGGGGCGGTCGAGGACTTCGCACTGCGCCTGGCCCGGCACTTCGTCGACGAGCACCCCTACGTGCACGGCGCGCGCCAGGAGGTGCACGAGTACTCGTGGGACCGCATCGCCACCCCCGGGGGGCCGCACGATCACGCTTTCACGCGCCGGGGCGGCGAGACGCGGACCACCGTCGTCACCAAGGACGGCGACCGGGAGTGGGTGGTCTCCGGTTTCGAGGGGCTGACGGTGCTCAAGACCACCGGTTCGGAGTTCCGCGGCTATCCGAAGACGAGGTACACGACGCTCCCGGAGACGGGCGACCGCGTCCTGGCCACGGACGTCACGGCGCGGTGGCGCTACACCCGCACCGGCCTGCCCTTCGACGAGCTCTACGCGTCCGTGCGCGCGGCCTGTCTGGAGGCGTTCGCCGACACCCACAGCCTCGCCCTCCAGCAGACGCTGTACGCCATGGGCGAGGCGGTCTTGGAGCGCCGTCCCGAGATCGCGGAGATCCGCTTCTCCATGCCCAACAACCACCACATCCTGGTGGACCTGGAGCCGTTCGGCCTGGACAACCCGAACGAGGTGTTCTTCGCCGCCGACCGGCCCTACGGCAGGATCGAGGCCGCCGTCGAACGCGACGACGCCCCGGATCCCGGCCAGGCGTGGCGGGCCGTCCCCGGCTTCGTCTGATCCGGGGCGGTGCGGTTCCCGATCCGGACACCGCACCGCCCCACGTGCGTATATACTAGATATCATTCTGTATATACAGGAGTCCGTGATGACCAAGGTCCTGATCGACATCGACGACGAGTTCCTGAGCAGAGCTTCCGAAGTCCTGGGAACGACGACGAAGAAGGACACGGTGAACACCGCACTCCGGGAGACGGCGGAACGCCTTGAGAGGGCACGTGCCCTCGCACGCATCCAGGAACTCGCAGCCGAGGGCGCGATCGAGCTCGACGTACTCATGGACAAGAGGAACTACCGCCGGTGACCCCGGCGTCCTATCTCGCCGATACCAGCGCCCTCGCACGCATCCTCGCCAAACCCGCGGAGTACGAGCATTGGAACCAGGCCATGGTTCACGGGGTCGTCGCGGTGTGCCCCCTCACTGAACTCGAACTCCTGTTCAGTGCGCGATCACAACCGCACCGCGCCGAACTCGCCACGCTGTTCAACAGACTCCTTCTCCCCATCGACCTGGACGACAGGGACTACAGGCGCGCATGGCAGATCCAGGAACTTCTCACCTCTCAAGGCGAGCACCGCAGCGCGGGACCCGTTGACCTGGTCGTGGCGGCGTGCGCGGAACTGCGCGGTCTCACCCTGGTCCACTGCGACGGGGACTTCGAAACGATCGCGCGGCTGACAGGACAGGGCACCCATAGGGTCTCCGGCTGAGGCGGCGGTCCCGGGTGGTCCCGGGACCGCCGGCGGCTCAGGCTCCGGCCAGGGTCGGGTAGTCCGTGTACCCGCGGTGGTCGCCGCCGTAGAAGGTGGCGCGGTGCGGCTCGTTGAACGGCCCGCCCGCCCTGATCCGCGCGTCCAGGTCGGGGTTGGCCAGCCACGCCGTGCCCAGCGCGACCGCGTCGGCCAGCCCCTCCTCCAAGACCTTCGCGGCGGGGGCCGTGTCCATCTTGGAGCCGGTGTTGAGGACCAGGGTGCCCTTCCACTCCTTGCGCAGCCGCTCGGTGAGTTCGCGCGCGCCCGTCTCCATGATGTGCAGGTAGGCCAGGTCGGAGCGGTGCGCCAGCGCCGAGAGCAGGGTGAGGTACTGTCCGTCGGTGTCGCTCTCGGTGATGCCGTTGAAGGTGTTGCCCGGGGAGATGCGCAGGCCCGTACGGTCGGCCCCGATCGCGTCGGCCACGGCGTCGACGGCCTCCACCGCGAAGCGGGACCGGGCGGAGGCGCTGCCGCCGTAGGCGTCGGTGCGGTGGTTGGCGCCGTCGGCCAGGAACTGGTGGACGAGGTAGCCGTTGGCGCCGTGCACCTCGACACCGTCGAACCCGGCGGCGACCGCGTTGCGCGCCGCGGCGGCGAAGCCGTCGACCGCCTCGCGGATGTCGTCGGCGGTCATCGCTCGCGGGACCGGGTGGGGCACCATCCCCGAGCCGTCGAAGAGGGACTGGCCGGAGGCGATGGCTGAGGGGCCCACGGGAAGCCCGCCGTCTTCGTACAGGCAGGGGTGGCCGACCCGGCCCGAGTGCATGAGCTGGGCGAAGACGCGGCCGCCCCGGTCGTGCACGGCGCCTGTGACGCCCCTCCACGCCTCCACCTGCTCCTCGGAGTGCAGTCCGGGCGTGAGGATGTAGCCCTGGCCGCGCACGGTGGGCTGGATGCCCTCGGTGATGATCAGGCCGGCCGAGGCCCGCTGCGCGTAGTACTCGGCGACCACACCGTCGACGCGCCCGCGCTCGTCGGCGCGCGAACGGGTCATCGGCGCCATGAACAGGCGGTTCGGCAGTTCGTACCGGCCGACCGTGACGGGGCGGAACAAGTCACTCAAAGCTTCTCCAGACAGTAATGAAAGGGACTATTCTCCCACTGGTTCCACGGTAGAAAGCGCGGCCCCCGGACCGCGCACCGCCCCCGCACGCTCAGCCGCGCTCCAGCAACCGCCCGGCCGCGGCCCCGGCGACGACCTCCTCGCCCCGCAGGAAGGTACGGCGCACCCGCCCGTACAGTTCCAGGCCGTCGTAGGCGCTGACCGGGTTCCGGTGCGCCAGTTCACGCGCGTCCACCCGTACCCGGGCCTCCGGGGCCACCACCGCGAAGTCGGCGTCATACCCCCGGGCGAGGGCGCCCTTGCCCACCACCCCGGCGACCCGGGCCGGCCCCGAGGACATCCACCGGACCACGTCCTCCAGCGGCACCCCCCGGCGCCGGGCCTCGGTCCACACCGCGGGAAAGCCCACCTGGAGCCCGGAGACCCCGCCCCACGCGGTCCCGAAGTCGCCCGTGTCCAGGTCCTTCAGGTCCGGTGTGCTGGGCGAGTGGTCACTGACCACGCAGTCGATCAGCCCGTCCGCCAGCGCCCGCCACAGCAGATCCCGGTTGGCGCTGCCCCGGATGGGCGGGCAGCACTTGAACCGGGTGTCCCCGGCGGGGACCGCCTCGGCCTCCAGCACCAGGTAGTGCGGGCACGTCTCCACAGTGAGCGGCACCCCCTCCTCCCTGGCACGGGCGATGAGCGGGAGCGCACCGGCGCTGGACAGGTGCAGGACGTGCGCCGCCACACCCGTGCGGCGCGCGGTCTCGACGACCAGCGCGATCGCCTCGTGCTCGGCCTCCTCGGGACGCGACGCGAGGAAGGCGGCGTAGTCGCGCCCGGCGGCGGCCGGGGCCGCCTCCAGCACGGCGGGGTCCTCGGCGTGCACGATGAGCCGCCCGCCGAACCCGGCGAGGGCCTCGGCCGCGGTGCGCAACTGCTCGGGCGACAGGTGGCCGAACTCCGCCACCCCCGACGGCGACAGGAAGGCCTTGAACCCGTACACCCCGCTGGCGTGCAGGGCCTCCAGCACCCCGGTCGCCCCCGGAACGCTGTTCTCGGGGACCGCACCGCCCCAGAAGCCCACATCCACCGCCACCCTGCCCTCGGCGGCGGCGCGCTTGGCCGCCAGCCCCTCCACGGTGGTGGTCGGCGGCACACTGTTGAGCGGCATGTCCACGATCGTGGTCACACCCCCCAGCGCGGCGGCCCTGGTGGCACTGGCGAACCCCTCCCACTCGGTGCGGCCGGGCTCGTTGACGTGCACGTGGGAGTCGACCAGCCCCGGTAGGAGCACCTCGTCGTCGGCGAGGACGACCTCCCGCGCCCCGGGGAACCGGCGGCGGGCCTCCTCGGCGGCGTCGGAGCCGAGCACGTCGATGATGACCCCGTCCCCCACCAGCACGGTGGCCGGGCGCACCCCCTCAGGGGTGACGGCGCGGGGGGCGCGGACGACCAGTGTGCGGGCGGTCACGCCTCCTCCTGTCCCACGCGACGGGTGGCCAGGCCCAGCAGGAGGGCGGGGTCCACACCGGCGGCGGCGATCTCGTCCTCGTCCAGAGCCCCGCAGCGCCACCCGTTGACCAGAGTCGAGGCCAAGGCCTGGGCGGTGGCGGGCTCATCCACCACCGCCGAACCCGCGCGCGCCGGCCCCAGGTAGTCCCGGAGCCGGGCCGCCGCCGGCGCGAACGCCTCGCGGTAGAAGGCGTAGACGGCCAGGAAACGGGTGGGCAACTGGTGCGGGTGCACGTCCCAGCCCTGGTAGTAGCCGCGCTCCAGCGAGCGCCGGACCAGCCCGGCGTGCAGCCGCCACGCACGGTGGACCTCGGCACGCTCCCCCACCGGCAGGACGTTGCTGCCGCCGTCGGAGAGGAACACGCCGCGGCCCGCCGCGGCGACCTGCATGACCGCCTTGGCGTGGTCGGCCACAGGATGGGCCGGGCCCTGGTGGGCGGCGGTGACGCCGCACGCCGCACTGTAGTCGTAGGTGCCGTAGTGCAGGGCGCTCACCCGGCCGTCACCCGCGCCGATCATGCGGGCCACGGCGGCGGTCCCGTCCGGGAGCAGGACCGACTGGGGCGTCTCGACCTGCACCTCGAAGTGCAGCCGCCCCTCGGGGAGGCCGAACCCCCGTTCCAGGCGCCCGCACAGCCAGACCATCGCCTCGACCTGCTCGACCGACGTGACCTTGGGCAGGGTGAGGACGAACTGCTCCGGCAGGGCCCCGAGCCGGTCCAGGAGCGTGCGCAGGACGAGGGTGAGGCTGCGGACCCCGCGGCGGCGCCCGGCCGCCTCCATCCCCTTCGCGCGGATGCCGAAGGAGGCGGTGGCCGCCCCCGACGCGACGTCGGCGGCGAAGGCCTCGGCCGCCGCGACCGCGTCGGCGTCCTCGGCCCCGTCGTCGCGGGCACCGTACCCGTCCTCCAGGTCGGCGCGCAGGTCCTCCACCGGTTCGTCGGCAAGCTTGGCGCGGACCCGTGGCAGCGCCTCGGCGACGGCGGGACCGCTGAGCCCGATGGCCGCGGCCAGGTCGTCGGCGGTCGGCGCGTACTCGTCGAGCGCGGCCAGGGCGCGCCGCCCCCAGTCGGCGGCCAGTCCGGGGCGGACCCGGTCGGCGGGGACGTAGACGGTGTGCACCGGCTGGCGCCGCGTGGGCGCGCCGGGGTAGTCGCGGGCGAGCCGCGTATCGGCCTCGGCCAGGCGCGTGTCGAGCCCGGCTGCGAGCTCGTCCGGGGACAGGGGATCGTCCGCTGCCACGTCACTGCTCCTCTCTGCGGCGTCCGATGGGCCACGGTCCGCGGAATCCGTTACCCCGCCATGACGCTCCGTGCTATAGAAGACTCAGGTGATGGGATGTGGTTTTCGTATCGCAGAATAGCCACCATCGACCTGACGCGGCCTTCGACAGGGAGCAGGACTCGTGCCAGCCTCGCAGACCCCCCGGACGGACCCCCCGTCCCACCCCGAGGACACCGGCGGGCGCGGGCGCCCCGGCGTGCAGTCCCTCGAACGCGCCTTCACCCTGCTGGAGATCATGGCGGAGTCGGGCGGCGAGGCCTCCCTCAGCCAGCTCGCCGACTCCTCCGGGCTGCCCCTGCCGACCATCCATCGCATCATACGTACCCTCGTCGGCGACGGGTACGTACGCCAGCTGCCCTCGCGCCGCTACGCCCTGGGACCGCGGCTGATCGGCCTGGGCGACCGGGCCGCCCAGATGCTCGGCACCTGGGCGCGGCCGCACCTGTCCCGCCTGGTCGACTCCCTGGGCGAGACCGCCAACCTCGCCATGCTCGACGGCGACAAGGTCGTCTACGTGGCACAGGTGCCCTCACCGCACGCCATGCGCATGTTCACCGAGGTCGGTCGACGCGTCCTGCCCCACTCCGCCGGTGTGGGCAAGGCACTGCTGTCACAACTGGAGGAGGACGAGGCGCTGGCCACCGTCGGCCGCACCGGCATGCCCGCGGCCACCGACCGCACCATCACCGATCCCGAGGCGTTCGCCGCCGAACTTCGGCGCATCCGCGAGCGCGGCTACGCCGTCGACGACGGCGAGCAGGAGCTCGGCGTGCGCTGCGTCGCGGTCCCGGTGGAGGGCGCACCCTCCCGGGTGGCCGTGTCCGTCTCCGGACCCGACCGGCGGGTGACCTGGAATTTCGTCAAGCGCGCGGCACCGCTAGTCCAGGAGGCGGCCCGCGCGCTGGCCGCCGACCTCACCCAAAGGCGTTAGAGCGCGAGGGCGCCGCCAGTGTTCTGCGAGACGAGCCAAGCCGCAGCGAGGAACGAGCCGGGAGGGACCGCGCCGCAGGCGTCCGTTGAGGGCGGTGGCGGGCGGCGAAGAGGCCGGTTCCCCGCGCCGCGAGCACCGTCCCGAGCCTGCGAGGGACCATAAACACAGCCTAGGTCTGCTGGTCGAAGCCCAGCCTGCGCAGTTGCTTGGGGTCGCGCTGCCAGTCCTTGGCCACCCGCACACGCAGGTCGAGGAAGACCTTCCGGCCGAGCAGGGCCTCGATCTGCTTGCGCGCCCGCGAGCCGACGTCGCGCAGGCGCGACCCCTTCGACCCGATGACGATCGCCTTCTGGCTGGAGCGCTCCACGTACAGCGAGGCGTAGATGTCCACCAGGTCCTTGTCGGGCCTGGTGTCCTCGCGCTCGCTCATCTCGTCCACGACCACGGCGATGGAGTGCGGAAGCTCGTCGCGCACGCCCTCCAGCGCCGCCTCCCGCACCAGTTCGGCCACCAGCATCTCGTCGGGCTCGTCGGTGAGGTCGCCCTCCGGGTACAGCGGCGGCCCCTCCGGCAGGTGCGAGCACAAGACGTCGGCGACGGTGTCGACCTGGAAGCCGCCCCGCGCGGAGACCGGGACGATGTCGTCCCAGTCCCCCAGGCCACTGACCGCCATGAGCTGTTCCCCCACGGCCCCCTTGCCCGCCAGGTCGGTCTTGGTGACCAGAGCAACCACCGGGGTGTCGGTCTGCTCCGCCAGTTCCCTGGCGATGTAGGTGTCCCCGCGGCCGATCGGCTCGTTGGCGGGCAGGCAGAAGGCGATCACGTCGACCTCGACCAGGGTGGACCGCACCAGCGAGTCCAGCCGCTCCCCCAGCAGGGTGCGGGGCTTGTGCAGACCGGGCGTGTCCACGACGATCAACTGCGCGTCCGGCCGGTGGACGATCCCGCGCACCGTGCGCCGCGTGGTCTGCGGCCGGTTGCTGGTGATCGCCACCTTCTGGCCGACCAGGGCGTTCATCAGTGTGGACTTGCCGACGTTGGGGCGGCCCACGAAGCAGGCGAACCCGCTGCGGAAGCCCTCCGGATGGGGGGGCATCTCCAGCGGAAGCCGCAGCTTCTCCAGGTCGAGGTCGTTCATGTCGTCTTTTCTCAGCGCCGGGTGATGCTCGCGGGCACCCCGTCAGGGGCGGCGATCACCACCACCTGGGTCTTCAGGTCTTCCGCGACCGCGCGGTCGTCCTCGGTCAGTTCGCCCGCCGCGGTCACGACGACCGCCGCCTCCAGGGCCGCGGCCTCACCGGAGACCGCCGCAGCGACGGCGGCCTGGAGGGCGGAGAGGCGGAGCGAGGGCAGCTCCACGGTCGTGGCGACGTAGGTGCGCCCGGTCTCGTCGCGCACCGCCGCGCCCTCGGCCGCGGCGTTGCGGGCCCGTGAGGCCCGTGCGAGGGTGATGAGCTTACCGTCCTCGGGTCCCAGACCCGTTTTGTCCGTCACTGCTCCGTGCTCCTTACGTCCTCGTCCTGGCCGCCGGTCTCCTCCGGCAGCCGTTCGACCAGCACCGTGGTCAGCCGGTTGCGCCGTCCCCCGCGTCCCTCCACGGTGAGTCTGAGTCCAGCGTATTGCGCCCGGGCACCGCCCACCGGCACCCGGCCCAGAACGAACCCGACGAGTCCGCCGACGGTCTCCACGTCGGGGGTGTCCAGGTCGTGGTCGGGGAAGAGTTCGTCGAGCTCCCCCAACGGCAGCCGGGCGGTCACGCGCACCCGGTCGGCGTCCAGCCACTGCACGGGAGGGATCTCGTGGTCGTACTCGTCGGTGATCTCCCCGACGATCTCCTCGACGATGTCCTCCAGGGTCACCAGCCCCGCCGTGCCGCCGTACTCGTCGATGGCCACGGCGACGTGGTTGCGCTGCTGCTGCATCTCGCGCAGGAGTTCGTCGATGGGCTTGGTGTCGGGGACGTAGGTGGCGGGACGCATCACGTCCGCGGCGACCAGGCCCGCTCCGGCCCCGTCCGGCGCGGCGGTCCAGCGGTCGTGCAGCCGGTCCACCACGTCCTTGAGGTAGACGATGCCGACCACGTCGTCCTCGTCCTCGCCCGTGACGGGGATGCGCGAGTAGCCGCTGGCCAGGGCCAGCGACAGGACGGCATCGGCCTCGGCCTCGCGGCCGGTGAACACGATGTCGGGGCGCGGCACCATCACCTCCCGCACGGAGGTGTCGTCGAGTTTGAACACCGAGTGGATCATCTGCCGCTCCTCGGGGTCGATGACCTCCCCCTGCTCGGCTAGGTCCACGAGTTGGCGCAGTTCGACCTCGGTACTGAAGGGGCCCTCACGGTCGCCCTTGCCCGCCGGGGTGAGCGCCCGGCCCAGGCCCACCAGCAGTTCGGCGACCGGGCCCAGCACGACCTGGACGGGGTGGAGGACGGTGGCGCTGGCACGGGCGATCGGCGCGGCGAACTGGCGGCCCAGGATGCGCGGGGCGATCGCGACGAACACGTAGTCGCCCACCACGAGGACCACGAGCGCCAGCAGGAAGGCCGGCCAGCCGGCCCCGAACAGGAGCACGGCGGCCAGAGCCGCGGACAGGGCCGCGCCCACCTCCGCGACCACGCGCAGGAACAGCAGGACGTTGAGGTGGCGGGTCGGGTCGGCGGACACGCGCTCCCAGCGGGAGCGGGCGGCCCGCGCGGCTGGGGGACCCGCCACCCCGACGGGGGCCTCCCTGGTCACAGCGACCTCGGCCGCGGCCAGGAACCCGGCCCCGGCCGTGAGGAGGGCGGCCACCGCGCACACACCGGCCCACAGGACCGGGTCCGCGGCGGCCGACGGAAGCGCGCCTGGCGAGGAGGCGAGGTTCATCGCCCCGCTCCCCCTTCGTCGGCGGCCTCGCGCTCGCGCCAGGCGGCGAGGATCTCACCCTGGAGGCCGAACATCTCCTTGTGCTCGTCGGGTTCGGCGTGGTCGTAGCCCAGCAGGTGCAGGATGCCGTGCGTGCACAGCAGGTCGATCTCCGCCTCCGTAGAGTGCCCGGCTTTCTGGGCCTGCTGCTCAGCCACCTGGGGGCAGATGATCACGTCTCCGAGCACCCCGGGCTCGCTGGTGCGTCCGGGGCCGCCGGGGCGCAGTTCGTCCATGGGGAAGGAGAGGACGTCGGTGGGGCCGGGTTCGTCCATCCAGCGCACGTGCAGGTCCGTCATCGGCTCCTCGTCCACCAGGACGACCGACAGTTCGGCCAGCGGGTGGACGCGCATGGCGTCGAGCACGTGCCGCGCCAGGCGGGAGAGCCGCGCCTCGTCCACGGTGGTGAAGCCCGACTCGTTGGCGACGTCGATGCTCATCTTCTGGTTCTGCCTCGCTTGGGGATCGTGGTGTCCGGACGGCAGGTCCGCCCGGTGCGCGCGCGAGCCCGGGCCGGCGTCCCCGCCGACCCGGGTGTCGCTGACCCTATGGTCTCAGTCCGACGCCGGTGCCTCGCCCGGCGCGTCGGGGGTGTCCGGGCGCCCGCGCCGGTCGGAGGGGCCGCGGGAGCGGCCGGTCCGCGCGGCGTCGTAGCGGCCGTAGGCGTCGACGATCTGGCCGACGAGCCGGTGCCGGACCACGTCCTCGCTGGTCAGGCGACAGAACGCGATGTCGTCGATGTCACGCAGGATGTTCTCGATCGTGCGCAGCCCGCTGGCCTGGCCGCCGGGGAGGTCGACCTGGGTGACGTCGCCGGTGACCACGATCTTGGAGCCGAAGCCAAGGCGGGTGAGGAACATCTTCATCTGCTCGGGCGAGGTGTTCTGGGCCTCGTCGAGGATGATGAAGGAATCATTCAGGCTTCTACCCCGCATGTACGCCAGGGGGGCGACCTCGATCGTCCCGGCCGACATCAGTTTGGGGATGGAGTCGGGGTCGAGCATGTCGTGCAGCGCGTCGTAGAGCGGCCGCAGGTAGGGGTCGATCTTCTCGTAGAGGGTGCCCGGGAGGTAGCCCAGCCGCTCGCCCGCCTCCACGGCGGGGCGGGTCAGGATGATCCGGTTGACCTCTTTCCCCTGGAGCGCCTTGACCGCCTTGGCCATGGCCAGGTAGGTCTTGCCGGTGCCCGCCGGACCGATACCGAAGACCACGGTGTGCCGGTCGATGACGTCGACGTAGCGCTTCTGGTTGAGGGTCTTGGGGCGGATGGTCCTGCCCCGGTTCGAGAGGATGTTGGTGGTGAGCACGTCCGCGGGGCGCTCGGTGCCCGGCGTACGGAGCATGTGGACCATGCGCTCGACGGTGTCGGGCGTGACGTGCGTTCCGCTCTTGGCGAGTTCGATGAGCTCCTCGACGAGGCGGACCACGATCGCGGTCTCCTCGGGCTCCCCAGTGATGGTGAACTCGTTGCCGCGCACGTGGATGTCGCTGGAGAAGGCCCGCTCCAGCGCCCTGAGGAGCTGGTCCCCCGAGCCCAGCAGACTGACCATCGTGTGCTCGTCCGGAACCACGACCTTGACCTGCGTGTCCTGTCGCGGTTGCGTGTGCGTTGACTCGGCCATGGTGCGGCCTTGCGGCCAGCGTCCCACCCTTCGATCCGGCCCCGCCCGGTGGGGCGGGGATCGCCTGCGTGCGGTGCCGGGACCGGCACCGACCTGGCCCTTCACCGGTTTCCCGCTCGGCTCACCGGCCCCATCGGACCACGGCACGAGTCTACCAACGCGGCCCGGCCGACCTCGATCGCTTTTTCGAGGTCGGCCGGGCCGGAACAGCCGTCTATCCGGGAGGCCAGTTCAGCCCGCGGCCGCCGAGGAGGTGGCCGTGGAGGTGGAAGACCGTCTGTCCGGCACCGCTGCCGGTGTTGAACACCAGGCGATACCCCGTCTCGTCGATCCCCTCCGCCTTCGCCACCTCGTGGGCCTCCCGCACGACCTCGTCGAGCAGGCCCGACCCGGCCGCCGCGGCCGCGGCGGCATCGGGGTGGTGCTCCCGCGGGATCACCAGCACGTGGGTGGGGGCCTGGGGGTTGATGTCACGGAAGGCGACGACGCGCTCCCCCTCGCGGACGATCTCCGCGGGCACCTCCCCGCACACGATCTTGCAGAACAGGCAGTCGGCCTCGGCCATCTACGTACCTCCGTCAGGGCACCGTGGTTCGCTTTCCGGGACCGCGCGCCGTGTGCGAGCCCGTCCCGTTCGGAAAAGTCGCGGACCCCATGATGCCGCAGGTCCGCCCCGTGACAAGCCGGCGGAGAGGTCCCGAATCCGTTGGTACCGCGTACCCGACGGTTCGGACACGATAGGCTTTGCACCCGTGCGCGTCGGGCCCGTCGGCCTCCCGTCGACCCTGACCCCCCATCGTGTTCGGAACGGAACGCACGTCTACGTGGAAAAGAATGAGGTATGCCCTTTCGTAAACCCCGCGACAAGGGTGTGCGTCGAACCGGTGTGACGACAGAAACCATGGTGGCCGGAGCCGCCGCGGCTCCGCTCTCCATGGAGTGGGACGCCGACCACGCGGTGACCGAGCTCTACCGAGAGCACTACCGCCCACTGGTCCGCCTCGCCTCCCTGCTCGTCCGGGACCACGCGACCGCCGAGGAGGTCGTACAGGACTCCTTCGTGGCGATGCACGCCGCGTGGCGCCGTCTGCGCGACCCCAACAAAGCCCTGTCCTACCTCCGCCAGGCGGTGGTGAACAAGGCGCGGTCGGTACTGCGCCACCGGGCCGTCGTGGAGAAGCACGCACCCAAGGCACTGCCCGACGCCCCCAGCGCGGAGCACGGCGCCATGAACCTGCTGGAGCGCGAGGCCGTCATCAGGGCGCTGCGCAAGCTCCCCACACGCCAACGGGAGGCGATCGTGCTCCGGTACTACGGCGACCTGTCCGAGGCACAGATCGCCAGCGCCATGGGTATCAGCAAGGGGGCGGTGAAGAGCCACACCTCGCGTGGCATCTCCGCCCTGCGCTCTGTTCTGGAGCAGACGACATGACCAGTCAGCCCGACCCCAGCGACGAGTTCGAGAACCGTCTCCGCGCGATCCTCGCGGCGGAGGCGGACTCGTGTCGGCCCTCCGCCGAGGGACTGAACCTGATACGCGAACGCACCGAGCAGCGTCGCATCACCGCGTGGTTCGGCCTGCCCTGGCTGCGGCCCGCGGCGGCCGTGGCGGGCGCGGTAATGATCGCCACCTCCGTCGTCCTCTCCACGCCCCAGGTCCGCGAGCAGGTACTGGAAATCGTCCCTGCGGGTGCCGACCGCGAGGGCACGACCGCCCCGCCCGAGTCCTCCGAGCCCGGCGTCGACGTCTCCGTTCCCAGCCCCGCCCCAGGGGACGGGGAGCCCGAGCCCTCGGCCGATCCGGCGCTCTCCCCGTCCCCGGATCCCACGTCCGAACAGGAGAGCTCCCCGGGAGACGCCCCCGAGCCCGCTCCCGACGCCTCCCCCACGTGCCCGCCCCCCGGAACGGGCACGGCCGCGGACCAGGACGGGGAGAGCGGTTCCGGCGGCGACGGCTGCCCCGCCTCCGAGGAGCCCTCGGACAGCGCCACCGACGGCGGCGGATCGGACACTTCCACGGACGACCCCGAGGAACCCGTCGACGGCGGTTCCGAGACCGGGCCGACCACGGTCGGCACGGTCTCCGACGACGGCACGCGGTCGATCGCTCCCTGAGGCAAGGCGCCGACGTGCGGGGCGGACCGGCCGGTCCGCCCCGGCTACCAGCGGCCGGTGCGCGCCTGGAGGACCGACAGCGCCGCCACCCCGGCCGTGGAGGTCCTCAGGACGGTGGGCCCCAGGAGGGCCCGCACCGCCCCGGCCTCGGTGAAGGCGTCGAGTTCGGTGTCGGAGAAGCCGCCCTCGGGGCCGACCACCAGCACGATCTCCGCGTCCCCGCTCTCGGGCAGGGCCATTTCGGCCAGCCGCCGGGCCCCGTCCTCGTGCAGGACGACGCCCAGGTCCGCTGCGGCCAGCAGATCCGCCACCGCCCCGCTACCGACGGGGTCAGCGACCTCCGGCAGCCGCGCCCGCCGGGCCTGTTTGGCTGCCTCGCGGGCGCTGGCGCGCCACTTGTCCAGTGACTTGGCGGCCCGGGCGCCCTTCCAGCGGGTGACGCACCGCTGCGCTGCCCACGGCACGAGCGCGTCGACACCGGCCTCGGTCATCATCTCCACGGCCAGCTCGCCGCGGTCGCCCTTGGGCAGGGCCTGGACAACCGTCAGGCGCGGCCTCGGGGCGGGCTCGTCCCGGCGCTCCTCCACCCGGCAGACGATCCGCTCCCCGTCGACGCCGGTCACGGTGCACCGGGCACGGCGCCCTCGCCCGTCGGCCAGGTCGACGGTCTCGCCCTCGCGGATCCGGCGGACCACGGCGGCGTGGCGCCCCTCGGGGCCGGACACGACCACCTGGTCGGTGTCCAGCTCACCGGACCCGACCAGGAAGAGGGCCGGTGTCACTTGGCGCTGAAGGCGTCGCGGATCTTGGCGAAGAACCCGCCGTGCCCGGGGCTGAACCGGCCCGGCGACTTGTCCTCACCGCGCAGTTCGGCGAACTTGCGCAGCAGGGCCTCCTGCTCCTCGTCCAGCTTGGCGGGGGTCTCCACATCGACCCGGATACGCAGGTCGCCCCGGCCGCCGCCGTCGAGGTGGTTGACGCCCTTGTTCGCCAGGGTGATCACGTGTCCGGAGTCGGTCCCGGGACGCAGGTCGATGTTCTCGGTGCCATCGAGGGTGTCGAAGGCGAACGAGGCGCCCAGCGCAGCGGCCGTCATGGGCACGGTCACCGTGCAGTGCAGGTCGTCGCCCCGGCGCTCGAACGTGGGGTGGGGCCTCTGGACGATCTCCAGGATGATGTCGCCGCGCGGTCCGCCGTTGGGGCCGACCTCGCCCTCGCCCGCGAGCTGGATACGGGTGCCGTCGTCGACACCGGCGGGGATCTTGACGGTCCGGGTGACCTTCTCGCGCACCCGGCCCTCACCCGCGCAGTCGGCGCAGGGGTCGGTGATGACGGTGCCCTGCCCCGAGCACTGCGGGCAGGGACGCGAGGTCATCACCTGGCCGAGGAAGGAACGGGTGACCTGGGAGACCTCCCCCTGGCCGTGGCACATCTCACAAGTGGTGCGGTGCGAGCCATGCGCCGTCCCCTCGCCCTGGCACGTCTCGCACAGGATCGCGGTGGGGAAGGTGATCTCCTTGCTGACCCCGAACGCGGTCTCGGCGAGGTCCAGTTCGACGCGGATCTTGATGCTGCGCCCGCGCCGGACCCGCTCGCGCGGCCCCCGGCCGCCAGGCTGTCCGCCGCCGAAGAACGCGTTCATGATGTCGTCGAAGGCGAAGCCGCCCGCTCCGCCGAAACCGCCGGCCCCGCCTCCGCCCGGCGCGAAGGGGTCCTGGCCCATGTCGAACATCCGGCGCTTGTTCTCGTCGGAGAGGACCTCGTAGGCCTGGGTCACCTCCTTGAAGCGCTCCTGGGTGGCGGGGTCCGGGTTGATGTCCGGGTGCAGCTCGCGTGCGAGCCGCCGGTACGCCTTCTTGATCTCGTCCTTGGAGGCGTCGCGACGCACTCCGAGCACCTGGTAATAGTCTCTGGCCACTGAGTTACTGTCCTGCCAAAATCTGTCCGACATACCGAGCCACCGCGCGGACGGCTCCCATCGTCCCGGGGTAGTCCATCCGGGTGGGGCCCACCACGCCGATCTTGGCCAACGACTGGTTTCCCACGCCGTAGTCGGCCGATACGACGGAGGTGGACCGCAGTCCCTCATGGAAGTTCTCCGCGCCGATGCGGACCGTGAGCATCGACGGGTCCTTCGCCTCACCCAGCAAACGGATGAGGACCATGTTCTCTTCCAGTGCTTCCAGAATGTCCCGCAGGCTGGCCGCGAAGTCGACCGCGGCGAGGTTGGCGGTGCCTGCCAGGACGATCTTCTCCTCGTGCCGCTCCACGAGGCTCTCCAACAGGACCGAGAGGACCGCGACGGCCATGTCGCGGTGCTCCGGGTCGACCTGGGCGGGCAGGTCGCCCACCACGCGGGGGACGTCGTTGAGGAAGCGCCCGGCGGTGGCCCGGTTCAGCATGGAGCGCAGGTCGTCGACGGCGCTCTCGCTGATGTCGCCCAACCCGTCGATGACGCGTTGCTCGACGCGGCCGGTGTCGGTGATGACGACCATCATCAGCCGCGGTCCGCCGAGGGGCACCAGTTCCACGTGCTGCACCGACGAACGGGTGAGGGACGGGTACTGGACGATCGCGACCTGGTGGGTGAGCTGGGCGAGCAGCCGCACCGTGCGGGTGACGATCTCGTCGAGGTCCACGGCTCCGGTGAGGAAGGACTCGATGGCCCTGCGCTCGGCGGCCGAGAGCGGCTTGACCGAGGAGAGCCGGTCGACGAAGAGCCGGTAGCCCTTGTCCGTGGGGACCCGTCCCGCGCTGGTGTGCGGCTGGGTGATGTAGCCGTCCTCCTCCAGGGCGACCATGTCGTTGCGGATGGTCGCGGGGGAGACCCCGAGGGGGTGCCGCTCCGCGAGGGCCTTGGAGCCGACGGGCTCGTTGGTATTGACGAAGTCCTCGACGACGGCACGCAGGACCGCGAGCTTGCGCTCATCCAGCAACTCGCCACCTCCCTGGCACTCCGTGGTCCACAGTGCCAATTCTATGCCCGGCCGCAAACCCGCTCGGCGCCCCGCCGGTGGTCCGCGCCGCGGGGAATCCCCACCAGTACACTGCACGACCGTGTCCAACAAGGGAACCGACCGCTACGGCCGCGACGTACTGGCGACCGGACCGCGGCCGAAGAGGAGAGAAGTCCGCGAGGTGCCCCTGAGCCGGGACCTGGTCGTGGAGACGGCCGAGGAGACCTTCTGCGGTGCCGTCGTCGCCTGGGACAAGGCGACCGTGACCCTGGAGGACCGGGCGGCGCGCCGCCGGGTGTTCGGCCTGGCCCCGGCCGCGTTCCTCATCGACGGGCGCCCCGTCACGCTGGTGCGCCCAGACGGCGCGTCCAGGGGCCCCCTGCGCAGCGCGTCGGGTTCGATCGCGGTGCGCGGCGCCCGCGCGCGGACGGCCCGGGAGAGCCGGATCTACGTCGAGGGTGCGCACGACGCGGAACTGGTGGAGAAGGTCTGGGGCCACGACCTGCGTGTGGAGGGCGTGGCTGTTGAGTTCCTGGAGGGGGTCGACGACCTGCCCGCGATCGTGGCGGAGTTCGCTCCCGGCCCGGGCCGCCGCTTGGGGGTGCTGGTGGACCACCTCGTGCCCGGTTCCAAGGAGAGCCGGATCGCCGCGCGGGTCCGGGGCGGGGACGTGCTGGTGGCCGGACACCCCTACGTGGACGTGTGGCAGGCGGTCCGCCCCCGCGCGGTGGGGATCGCGCGCTGGCCCGAGGTCCCGCGCGGCGTCCCCTGGAAGGAGGGGGTCGTGGACGCGCTCGGGTGGCGGATGGAGACGGGTGAGGCCTGGCGGCGCATCCTCGGTTCGGTCCGCTCCTACGCGGATCTGGAGCCCTCGCTGCTGGGGCGTGTGGAGGAGCTCATCGACTTCGTCACCGGACCGCACCCGGCCTAGGATCGCAGGGGGCGCGGGTGGCCGCCCGTGCCGTCGCCGGACCACGGCCCCATGGTCGTCGGTGGATCCCCTGACATCACACGCCCCACAGCAGCGGAGCGAAGGACAACATGAGCGAGACCCCGACGAACCCCCCGTCCCCGGAGAAACCGCAGGGCGGACCGCCGCCCGAGCAGGTCCAGGGGCCGCCCGCGAACGCCCCGTCCCCCTACGAGCCCGAGGCCGCCCCCCAGCCGGGACAGCCGCGGCGGTACGGTCCGGCCGTGCCGCACTCCGACGCGGGCCCCCAGTCCGCGCCCCAGCCCTCCTACACGCCGCGGCCCGATCCCGGGCGGCGGCCGGGGCAGCCCGCGTTCGCTCCCCCGCAGGACGCCCAGGGACGGCCCGTACCGCCGCAGCCCCCCTACGGTCAGCCCGGCCAGCCGCAGTACACTCCCCAGCCGGGGCAGCCTCCGCTGGGCCCGCCGCAGCCCCAGGCGTGGGCACCCCAGCTCCAGCAGCCCGTGTTCGCTCCGCGGGGCCCCGGTCCCGGCTTCCCTCCCGGCCCTCCGGCCGACTTTCCGGGCGGCCCCCAGACCGCGCCGCCGCCCTACGGGCAGCCCGGCGGCCCCTACGGGCAGCAGCAGCCGGGTGACGACGGCACCCTGGTGTCGATGCTCGCGCACCTGTCGGGCTTCGTGATCGCCTTCCTGGGGTGGATCCCGCCGCTGGCGATCTACCTCACCAAGCGGAACCGGTCCCCGGTCGTGCGCCACCACGCGTCGGAGGCGGCGAACTTCCAGCTCACCCTGCTGATCCCCTACCTGTTCGCCTGTGTGGCCTTCATCGGTCTGGGTATCTTCTTCCCAGAGCTGTCCTGGGTGGGATCCCTGTTCATCGCCCTGATCTGGGTGGTGGCGATCGTCTTCGGGGTCCTGGGCGCCTCCGGCGCCAACAGGGGAACGTGGTACCGCTACCCGGTGAGCATCCGGCTCCTGAAGTAGCACCCCGGCCCGGGGCCGAGCGGAACCGGATACGGAGGGGCACCCCATGGCCTACCCCAACACACCGCCTCCCGAGGACCCCGACGAGCGGGGACGGCAGCGGCCCGGCAACGGGCCCGGCAACGGGCCCGCTGCCGGCGGGCCTCCGCCGGAGCCGGGTCCCGGCTCCGGGGCACCGCCCGGCGGGTACGCGCCGGGCACCCCGCCGCAGGGCGGGTACCCCCAGGGCGATTACGCGCCGGGCGGGCTCGAACCCTCGTCGGCGACGGGGCAGCCGAACGCGTCGGAGCGGCAGATGGGCATGATCGCCCACCTGGGCGGCGGGCTGGCCGGATTCTTCTTCTCCGGGTTCGGCTGGGTCGTCCCGCTGGTCGTCTACCTGGTGAAGCGGGACGAGTCCCCGTTCGTCCGCGACCAGTCCGCGCAGGCGCTCAACTTCCAGATCCTGGTCACCATCGGCATCGTGGTGTCGTGGGTGCTGACGTTCGTACTGATCGGCCTGCTGACGTGGGCGGTCGTGGCCATCGTCTGCCTGGTCCTGGGCATCCTCGGCGGGGTGGCGGCCAACCGGGGCGAGTGGTACCGGTATCCGTTCAACGTCAACTGGGTCAAGTAGGACATCCGCCCCTTTCGCCCACCTGTAGGCTTCCTTCGACAGGGACTTCCCTCGTCAACGGCGCCGTGGAACCGTCCCTGCCCCTGTTACGGTCCCGGGTGCCACGGAAGGTTCGGTGTGCGGCCGCTTGTGACGCGGACCGCATGGAACCGATTCACGGTGCGCGTGCGTCTGCTCTGGCAGGCGCCCCACCGGACGCCCCCAACCGTCCAAACGAAGGAATACGCATGGCCTACCCCAACACACCCCCGCCCGAGGACCCCTACAACCAGGGCCAGCAGCCGGGCTACCAGCAGGGAACCGGCGGATACGACGCCCAGAGCGGCGGCTACCCCCCGCCTCCCGCGGGCGGATACCCGCAGCAGGGCCAGCCCCAGCCGGGCTACGGCCCCCAGCAGGGCCAGCCCGGTTACGGACCCCAGCCCGGCTACGGACCCCAGCAGAGCGGCTCCGACGACCGGCAGATGGCCTTCTTCGCCCACTTGGGCGGCGGCATCCTCGGCTTCATCGTTCCCCTGATCGTCTACCTGGTGAAGAAGGACCAGTCCCCGTGGGTCCGCCAGGAGTCGGCGGCGGCGCTGAACTTCCAGCTCATCATGCTCATCGGGTACATGATCTCCAGTGTGCTGTCGATCGTCTTCATCGGCGTCCTGCTCTGGGCGGGGCTCTTCGTCTTCTCGCTCATCTGCGGTATCCAGCGCGGCGTGGCGGTGAACCGGGGCGAGCAGGCCAAGCCCTACCCGTTCAACGTCGACTGGGTGAAGTAGGCACGCGTACGCGCGATCGGGGGCCCGGCCGAGTGCCGGGCCTTCGTCGTGTCCGCCCTCAGGTGAGGTCGCGGACCACGGCGTCGGCGAGCAGACGGCCCCTCAGGGTGAGCACGGCGCGGCCTTCGGCGTGGGCAGCGGGGTCGAGCAGCCCTTCGGCCACCGCCCGTTCGGCCGCCGCGCGGCCGGGCTCCTCCAGCAGGTCCAGCGGGCAGCCCCCGGCCACGCGGATCTCCAGCAGGACGCGCTCGAACCGGCGCTCATCAGCGGTGAGGACCTCGCGCGCCTGTCCCGGGCTCTGGCCCCGCGCCAGCCTGGCGGCGTGGGCGGCGGGGTGCTTGACGTTCCACCAGCGGGTGCCGCCCACGTGGCTGTGGGCACCCGGCCCCACCCCCCACCAGTGGCCGCCGGTCCAGTACAGGAGGTTGTGGCGGCTGCGCGCCGCGTCGCCGCGGGCCCAGTTGGACACCTCGTAGGCGGTGAGCCCCGCCTCGGTGAGCACCCGGTCAGCCATGAGGTAGCGATCGGCCATGGTGTCGCCGTCGGGTTCGGCCACCTCTCCCCTGCGGACGCGGGCGGCCAGGCGGGTGCCCTCCTCCACGATCAGCGAGTAGGCGGAGACGTGGTCGGGGCCGGCGGCCACCGCCGTTTGGAGGGAGGCGGCCCAGTCGTCGTCGCTCTCCCCCGGGGTGCCGTAGATGAGGTCGAGGTTGACGTGCTCGAACCCGGCGGCGCGGGCCCACTCCACGCACCGCTCCGGCCGCCCCGGGGTGTGTCCGCGCTCCAGGACGCGCAGCACGTGCGGGCGGGCGCTCTGCATGCCAAAGGACACGCGGGTGAACCCGGCCTCGCGCAGACGCGCCAGGTCGTCGGGGCCGACGGTCTCGGGGTTGGCCTCGGTGGTGATCTCGGCGTCGGCGGTCAGGCCGAACCGGTCGCCGATCGCGGCGACGATCCGCCCCAGGTCCTCGGCGGGCAACAGGGTGGGCGTGCCGCCACCGACGAAGACGGTGCTCACGGGCGGGCGCTCCCCAGTCAGGACCCGGTCGGCGAGGGCGACCTCCCCGACTGCCTGGTCGGCGTAGGTCTCGCGGGAGGCGGTGGCCGTTCCGTCGCGCGAGAGGAGTTCGTCGGCCGTGTAGGTGTTGAAGTCGCAGTAGCCGCACCGCGTGGCGCAGAAGGGCACGTGGACGTAGAAGCCGAGGGGCCGGTCGCCGAGTTCGGCGAGGGAGGCGGCGGGCAGCTCCCCGGTCGTGGGGACCGGGTCGCCGCCGAGGTCGACGGAAGGCATGCACCCAGTGTCACCGACGGGTCGGCGTGCCCCGGACGGGGCCGGCCGCGCCTCACCCTCCTGCGGCGGCCTTCCCCTGGACCGCGACGGCCGTCGCTTCGGGAACCAGGCGGCCGGGAGCGACGGCGGTGGAGCCGCGCACGATGAGTTCGGGGTCGAAGACGTACTCGGTGCGGGAGACGGTGTGCCCGGAGATCTCGTCGCACAGGGCGCGGACGGCTGCCAGGGCCATGGCGTTGACCGGCTGGCGCACGGTGGTCAGCGGCGGATCGGTGAACGCGATGAGCTGGGAGTCGTCGTAGCCCACCACGGAGAAGTCCCGCGGAACCCGCAGACCGCGCTGGCGCGCGGCGCGGACGGCGCCCAGGGCCATCATGTCGGAGCCGCACACCATGGCGGTGACGCCGCGCTCGATGAGGGTGCACGCGGCGGCGTGGCCGCCCTCCACCCCGAAGAGCGACAGTTCCACGAGGTTCTCGCCGTCGAGCCCGTGGCGGGCCAGGGCCTCTCGGTACCCCTCGATCCTGCGCCGGACCGGGACGTAGCGCTCCGGTCCGCTGGTGAAGCCGATCCGGGTGTGCCCGAGGGCGACGAGGTGGTCGACGGCCAGGCGCCCGGCCTCGTGGTCGTCACAGGAGATGAAGGCGGCGTCGACGGCGTCGGCGAAGCCGTTGACGAGCACGATCGGCAGGCGCCGGGAGATGAGGGTGCGGTAGCGGTCGTGGGGGGCGGTGGTGTCGGCGTGGCGCCCGGAGACGAAGAGGATGCCGGAGACATTGCGCTCCAGCAGCAGCTCCACGTACTCGTCCTCGGTGATCCCGCCCGGGGCCTGGGTGCACAGGACCGGGGTGAAGCCGCGCTGTGCCAGTGCGCCCTCGGCGGCCTGGGCGAACATCGGGAAGACGGGGTTGCCGAGTTCGGGGATGACCATACCGACGAGCCCCGCGGAGCGCTGCCGCAGCCGTGCGGGCCGCTCGTAGCCGAGGACGTCGAGTGCCGTCAGGACGGCCTTGCGCGTGTCGCCGCCGACCCCGGCTTTGTCGTTGAGCACGCGCGAGACCGTCGCTTCGCTGACGCCTGCGTACCGCGCGATGTCGGCAAGTCGTGGACCCATGGGGCAACTCTAGCCGAAATCGCTGACATAGAGATGCAAGAAGAAGGTAATCTTGCGCAAGAGCTTTCACACGCGTGACGGAAGGAACCCCTGCATGGAGCCCCGGGAGCACTGGTGGCGCGAGGCCGCCATCTACCAGATCTACGTACGCAGCTTCGCCGACTCCAACGGCGACGGGGAGGGCGACCTCGCCGGTATCCGCGAGCGCCTCCCCCACCTCGTGGAGCTCGGTGTCGACGCGATCTGGCTGACCCCCTTCTACGTCTCCCCCCTGGCCGACGGGGGTTACGACGTGGCCGACTACCGCGACGTCGACCCGCGCTTCGGCACACTGGAGGACTTCGACGCCCTTTTGGAGTCGGCGCACGCCTCGGGCATCCGCGTGATCATCGACATCGTGCCCAACCACACCTCGTCGGCGCACCGGTGGTTCCGCGAGGCCGTCGCCGCCGAACCGGGCTCCCCCGAGCGCGCCCGCTATCTGTTCCGCGACGGCGGGGGGCCGCACGGGGAGGAGCCGCCCAACAACTGGAGCTCGATCTTCGGCGGCCCGGCGTGGACGCGCCTGAAGCGTCCCGACGGCACCCCCGAGCAGTGGTACCTGCACCTGTTCGACGCCGAGCAGCCCGACCTGGACTGGACCAACCCGGAGGTGCACGAGGAGTTCGACGACGTCCTGCGCTTCTGGCTGGAGCGCGGCGTGGACGGGTTCCGGATCGACGTGGCGCACGGGATGGTCAAGGACGGGGCCCTGCCGGACCTGCCCGAGGGCGCCCAGGCGGGCCTCCTCGACGGCGACACCTCGCTGCCCTACTTCGACCAGGACGGTGTGCACGACATCTACCGCCGGTGGCGCGCGCTCGTCGAGGAGTACCCGGGCGGCCGGGCGCTGGTCGCCGAGGCGTGGGTGGAGGACGCCGAGCGGGTCGCCCGCTACCTGCGCCCGGACGAGCTGCACCAGGCGTTCAACTTCGAGTACCTGACCTCGCCCTGGGACCCGGCCCGCCTGCGCGAGGTGATCGACCGGTCCCTGTCCGCCAACGGCGCGGTGGGCGCCGCCACCACGTGGGTGCTGTCCAACCACGACATCCACCGCCACGTCACCCGCTTCGGCGGGGGCGAGCAGGGGCTGCGCCGGGCGCGCGCCGCGACACTGCTGATGCTGGCACTGCCGGGTTCGGTCTACCTGTACCAGGGAGAGGAACTCGGGCTGCCCGAGGTCACCGACCTGCCCGAGGACGCGCTCCAGGACCCGACCTGGGAGCGCTCGGGCCGCACCGACCGCGGGCGGGACGGCTGCCGTGTCCCGCTCCCCTGGGAGCGGGGGCCGGAGCCGTGCGGTTTCGGTCCGGAGGGGTCCGAGCCGTGGCTGCCGCTCCCCGAGGGCTGGGGCGAGCTCTCGCGGGCCGCCCAGAAGGGGGTGCCGGGCTCGACTCTGGAGCTGTACACGGCCGCGCTGGGAACGCGCCGTGAGCTGGAGGCGCTCGGTGACGGGGCGATGACCTGGCTCGACGCCCCCGAGGGCGTACTGCACTTCGAGCGCGAACCCGGCTTCCGGTGCGCGGTCAACCTGCGGCGGGAGCCGGTGGAGATCGGATCCGAGGGCACGGTGCTCCTGAGCAGCGCCCCGGTGGACGCACCCGCGGAGGGCTCCCTCACGCTGCCCGCCGACACCGCGGTGTGGCTCCGCGTGTAGGAACCACGTCCAGGAGACGTGTCCGGGTCCGAGGACACCGGACCGCTTCTGGACGTTTCCGCATCTTTACCATCAAGTTTCGCAAGCCCTTTCAAAGTCTGCAATTAATTGCTAATGTCACACCACCGCGCACACTGACGACGGCCGGGGGGCGTCCCGTGTGCGCACCCCACCCCTCTGCCTCCCGGAAGGACTCCCCCTATGAGACTCCGTACAGCATCGGCGCTCGCCGGTATCACCGCGATCGCCCTGGCGGCGACCGCCTGCGGCGGCGAGGGCACCGGCGACAGCGGCGGCGAGGCGGCCGCCGGCACCCTCGTCATCTGGACCGACCCCGAGCGGGCCGACGCGGTGGAGCAGTCCGCCGCCGCGTTCGCCGAGACCAACGGCATCGATGTCAGCGTCAACGCCGTGGCCTTCGAGGACATGCAGGGCGACGTGCTCAACGCCTACCAGGCGGGCAACGCGCCGGACGTCTTCATCGGAGCACACGACTGGACCGGCAACCTGGTGCGCAACGGCGCGGTACAGCCGATCGAGCTCCCCCAGGACCGGGCCGACCTGCTCGACTCCACCTCCCTGGAGGCGATGACCTACGACGGCCAGCTCTTCGGCGTTCCGTACTCGCAGGAGAACATCTTCCTCATGCGCAACACGGAGCTGGCGCCGGAGGCACCGCGGACCTTCGAGGAGCTCGTGGAGGCCGGCAGCGCGCTCAAGGAGGACGGCGAGGTCAGCGAGGTCCTGTCCATGGCGGTCGGCCAGGAGGGCGACCCCTACCGGATGAACGCCCTGTTCACCTCCGCCGGCGGCTACCTGTTCGGGCAGGACGACACCGGGACCTGGGACCCCGCCGACCTCGGTGTGGACACCGAGGCCTCGATCGCGGCCATGGAGAGGATCGCCGAGTACGGCGAGGCCGGCGAGGGCGTACTGCGCCGCTCCATCACCACGGAGAACGACGCCGCGCTGTTCTTCGACGGGGAGGCCGCGTTCTTCGTCGCCGGGCCCTGGAACATCGCCGACGCCGACGCCTCCGGGATCGACTACGCGATCAGCCCCATCCCCGGGTTCGAGGACGGCGGCCCCGCCAGCCCCTACATCGGTTACCAGTCCTTCTTCGTCACCGAGGGCAGCACCAACACCGCGCTCGCCGAGGAGTTCGTGACCAACTACGTCACCGACACCGATTTCATCCTGGACCTGTACGCGGCCGACCCGCGCACCCCGGTCCAGGCCGAGGCGCTGGAGAGCGTCTCCGCCGACGACCCGAACATCGGCGCGATCGCCGAGGCCGGCACCGAGGGCATGCCGATGCCCTCCATCCCGGAGATGGGCGAGACCTGGCAGCCGCTGGGCGTGGCCCAGGCCGAGATCGTCGGCGGCACCGACCCCGCCAAGGCCATGGAGTCCGCGGCCGCGACGATCTCCGAGCAGATCGGCGAGTAGTAGTGGCGGCCTCCGAACACGACAGCGCGGGCGCCCCCAGCGGGGCGCCCGCCCGTCCACCCCTCCCGGGAGGGCGCTTCGCACCCGGGACCTCGCTGACCGCACACGTCGTCAAGATCGGTCTGCTGGGCCTGTTCACCGCCCTGGGTGTGTGGGCCGTGCTCCCGCTCTACCTCGCGGGCCACTGGCTCGGCCTGGCCGTAGCGGCCGGCGTGGTGGCGCTCGTCTACCACGTCTACCTCTCCAAGCGCACCGTCCCAGCGAAGTACCTGCTCCCCGGCGTGCTGTTCCTCGTCGCCTTCCAGATCCTGCCGGTGCTCTACACGATGAGCACCTCGGTCACCAACATGAGCGACGGCCACCGCGTCGACAAGCAGCAGGCGATCGCCTCCATCGAGTCCCTGTCCGTGACCCGCACCCCCGACGCGGAGGAGTACACCCTCACCGTCGCCACCGCGGGCGACCCGGAGACCGGCGCGCTGGTGTTCCTGCTCACCGACCCCGAGGGCCGGACCTACACAGGAGACGAGGAGGGGCTCGACCCGCTCCCCACGGCCACCGTGAACGCATCGGGCAGGATCACCGGGGCCTTCGGCTACACGGTCCTCACCCCGGCGCAGGTCAACGCGCGCAGCGCGGAACTGGAGGAGTTCGCCGTCCCCACGGGCGACGGCGCCGGCATCCGCTCCAGCGGGCTGTCCACGGCCTTCGAGGGGACCGCGGTCCGCTCCTACGACGCCTCGTGCGACTGCGTCACCGACTCGGAGACCGGAACCGTGTACACCGCCGACGACGAGCGCGGCGCCTTCTACGGCCCCGAGGGCGACCGGCTCCCGCAGGGCTGGAAGGTCAACGTCGGCTTCGACAACTTCGCCCGGTTCCTGTTCGACCCGACCTTCGCGTCGTCGTTCTTCGGCATCCTGGTGTGGAACATCGCCTTCGCCGTCGCCGTGACCGGCCTGGTGTTCGTGGTCGGCCTGGCCGTGGCGATGGCCCTGCACGTGCCGAGGATGCGGGGCAAGGCGCTGTACCGGATCCTGGTGGTCCTGCCCTACGCCATGAGCTCGCTGGCCATGTACCTGCTGTGGCGGGACATGTTCAACACCGACTTCGGCCTGATCAACCGGATGCTCGGGCTCCAGATCGACTGGTTCGGCGACGCCTGGAGCGCGCGGGCCGCGGTCATCCTCGCCAACGTGTGGCTGGGCTACCCCTACATGTTCCTCGTGGCCACCGGGGCCCTCCAGGCCGTCCCGCGCGAGCTCTCCCAGGCGGCGCAGATCGACGGGGCGGGCCGCTGGCAGGCCTTCCGGCACGTGACGCTGCCGCTGCTCATGGTCGCGATGAGCCCGATCCTGGTCGCCACGTTCGCGTTCAACTTCAACAACTTCAACGCGGTGTGGCTGCTGACCCGCGGCGGTCCGCTGTCGTCGGAGAACTCCACCGCCGGGGCCACCGACCTGCTCATCACCTACACCTACCGGCTGGCCTTCAACGAGGCGACCGCCCAGTACGGATACGCCGCGGCCCTGTCGGTGATGATCTTCGTCATCGTCTCGCTCATCTCCGTGGTGAGCCTGCGGAGAAGCAAGGCCCTGATGGAGGTGGACCGATGACGGCGTACACCGTCGACCCGGCGGCGACCCGCTACCGGCGCACCGCGGCGACCAGGTTCGCGCTGTGGGCCGCCCGCCTGGGCTGGCGCCACGCGTTCATGTGGGTGGTCGCGGCCTTCGCGGTCTTCCCCGTGCTGTTCGTGGTCTCGGCCGCGCTCAACCCGCTGGGCACGCTGAGCAGCGCCCGGCTGTGGCCCACGGGGGCGAGCGCCGACAACGCGCTGGACCTGTTCGGGAACACACCCTTCACCACGTGGTACGCCAACTCGCTGTTCTTCGCGCTCGCCAACGCGGCCGTGACGGTCCTGCTGTCAGCGCTGGCGGCCTACGCCTTCAGCCGGATGCGGTTCCGCGGGCGCAGGGTGGGGCTCGTCGGCCTGCTGGTCATCCAGATGTTCCCGCAGTTCCTCGCGATCGTCGCCCTGTACCTGATGTTCTCCTCCATCGGCGAGTACCGGCCGGAACTGGGTTTCGACACCCGCTGGGGGCTGCTGCTGGTGTACCTGGGAGGTGCGCTGAGCATCAACACGTGGCTGATGAAGGGCTTCTTCGACACCGTGCCCAAGGAGCTGGACGAGTCCGCGCAGATGGACGGGGCCACGCACGCGCAGGTGTTCTTCCGCATCATGCTGCCTCTGGTCACCCCGGTCCTGGCGATCGTCGGGCTTCTGGTGTTCATCAACACCGTCAACGAGTTCCTGCTGGCGAGCGTGTTCCTGCGCGACACCGACGCCAAGACGCTCGGGCTGGGCCTGTACCAACTGGTAGCCTCGCAGCGCAACGCCAACTTCGGGATGTTCTCGGTGGGGGCGATCATGCTGTCCCTGCCGACCCTGATGGTGTTCTGGTTCCTCCAGCGCTACATCACCGAGGGCCTGACCTCGGGGGCCGTGAAGGGGTAGCCGCCGCCACCGTTCCACGGCTGAGGGGCGCCTGCGCGCAGGCGCCCCTCAGCCGTGCGGCTACTTCTTCTTCTTGTCCTTGTCGTCGCCGCCACCGTCGGTGGACAGCGCCGAGATGAAGGCCTCCTGGGGGACCTCCACGCGGCCGACCATCTTCATGCGCTTCTTGCCCTCCTTCTGCTTCTCCAGCAGCTTGCGCTTACGGCTGATGTCACCGCCGTAGCACTTGGAGAGCACGTCCTTGCGGATGGCGCGGATGTTCTCGCGCGCGATCACGCGGGCGCCGATGGCGGCCTGGATCGGGACCTCGAACTGCTGGCGGGGGATGAGCTCGCGCAGCTTCTTGGTCATCTCCACGCCGTAGGCGTAGGCCTTCTCCTTGTGGACGATCGCCGAGAAGGCGTCCACGGCCTCGCCCTGGAGGAGGATGTCCACCTTGACCAGGTCGGCCTCCTGCTCGCCGGTGGGCTCGTAGTCCAGGGAGGCGTAGCCCTTGGTGCGGGACTTGAGGGCGTCGAAGAAGTCGAACACGATCTCGGCCATGGGCAGCGTGTAGCGCATCTCCACACGGTCCTCGGACAGGTAGTCCATGCCGTGGAGCTCGCCGCGGCGGTCCTGGCACAGCTCCATGATCTGCCCGATGTAGTCGGCGGGGCTGAGCAGTGTCGCCTTGACCATGGGCTCGTGGATCGCGTCGATCTTGCCCGCGGGGAACTCGCTGGGGTTGGTCACCACGTGCTCGGTGCCGTCCTCCATCCGCACCTGGTAGATGACGTTGGGCGCGGTGGAGATGAGGTCGAGGTTGAACTCGCGCTCCAGGCGGGCCCGGGTGATCTCCAGGTGGAGCAGGCCGAGGAAGCCGCAGCGGAAGCCGAAGCCCAGGGCCGCGGAGGTCTCCGGTTCGAACGCCAGGGAGGCGTCGTTGAGCTGGAGCTTCTCCAGCGCGTCGCGCAGCACGGGGTAGTCGGTGCCGTCGATCGGGTACAGGCCGGAGAAGACCATCGGCATGGGGTCGTGGTACCCGGCGAGCATGGTCTCGGCGGGCCGGTTCAGGGCGGTGATGGTGTCACCCACCTTGGACTGGCGCACGTCCTTGACCCCGGTGATGATGTAGCCGACCTCGCCCACGCCCAGGCCGTCGCACTTCTTGGGCTCGGGCGAGCTGACCCCGATCTCCAGGATCTCGTGGGAGGCCCTGGTCGACATCATCTGGATGCGCTCGCGCGGCCCGAGGCGGCCGTCCACCACGCGCACGTAGGTGACCACGCCGCGGTAGGTGTCGTAGACCGAGTCGAAGATCATGGCGCGCGCCGGGGCGTCGGCGTCGCCGACCGGGGCCGGGATGCGCACGACGATCTCGTTGAGCAGGTCCTCGACGCCCTCGCCGGTCTTGGCGCTGACCTTGAGCACGTCGGAGGGATCGCAGCCGATGATGCCGGCGAGCTCCTCGGCGTACTTCTCCGGCTGGGCCGCCGGGAGGTCGATCTTGTTGAGCACGGGGATGATGGTGAGGTCGTTCTCCAGCGCCATGTACAGGTTGGCGAGGGTCTGCGCCTCGATGCCCTGTGCGGCGTCCACCAGCAGGATCGCGCCCTCGCACGCGGCCAGGGAGCGCGACACCTCGTAGGTGAAGTCGACGTGGCCGGGGGTGTCGATGAGGTCGAGCGTGTAGGTGCTGTCGTCCAGGGCGGTGAAGGGGATGCGCACCGCCTGCGACTTGATGGTGATGCCGCGCTCGCGCTCGATGTCCATGCGGTCCAGGTACTGGGCGCGCATCTGGCGGTCCTCGACGACACCGGTGATCTGGAGCATCCGGTCGGCCAGCGTCGACTTGCCATGGTCGATGTGCGCGATGATGCAGAAGTTGCGGATCAGCGCGGGATCGGTCCAGTTCGGCTGCTTCGACTGTGCCACCGTGCTCCGTTCAGGTTTCGGGTCCGGGTTGCGGGCGGGTTCTCGGCCCCGCCCCGCCGCGGCTCGGGCCGACGGCGGCATCCATCATCCCACGGCCGGGACGGCGCCCTCTCCGCGGACGGCCGCGGCGCGTGCGACAGTATGGGGCGCGGGTCCGGGACCGGCTCCAGGCTATGCGACGCGCGGGCGGCGGCGTGCCTTGGGAGCGCGGCGGACCCCCGTGTACTCGTCCGAGAGGGGAACCGTCCGGTGCAGTGGCTGATGACCCGGGTGCTGGCCGGGGTGGCGGCGGTCGTGGCCGTGCTGGTGGGTGCGGGGGCACTCCTGGGCTTCCAGGCCGCGGGGCGGCCCGCCCAGTGGGCGGTGTCGCAGGGGTCGGACGCGGCGTGGGTGGGCTCGTGGGAGGACACCGGCCCGCTGGCGGCGGTTCTGGACACCGGCGGCGTGGACACGGTGTACGTGCACGCCGGGGACATCGCCGCCGACGGATCCGTGGAACGGGTCCCCGACACCGGAGCCCTGCTGTCGTGGCTGGCGCAGGGGTACCCGGAGGTGCGGGCGCTGGCGTGGCTGCGGCACGAGGTGACGGGTTCGTCGCTGCTGCGGGACCGGTTCGACGCCGACGCCCGTGAGGTACTGGCCTCGGAGGCGCCCGCGGTCGCCGCGGACGGGTTCGACGGGCTGCACCTGGAGATCCGGCCGGTGACGGTCAACGACCCGTCCCTTCCCGAACTGGTGGGCATGGTGGACGAGGGGCTGGGCGAGGGGGCGGTGCTGTCGGTGCAGGCCCAGCACGTCGAACTGGTGCCCGGGGCGCGCGTGCCGTCGTTCGTGCTCGGCCGCGAGGAGAAGTACTGGTCCAAGGGGTACCTGGACCGGGTGACCGGGCACGCGGACGAGGTCGTGCTTCCGGGCGTGGACTCGGGGATGCCGATGGGTCTGCTGTACGAGGGTTTCATGGTGCGCCAGGTGACCGAGGGGGTGTCGGCACTCGCCCACCGGGAGGGGGTCGCCGTACGCTTCGGCCTGCCCGCCCACACGAGCGACCGGTGGGGGCCCAGCACCTCCTCCGAGTCCCTGGAGACCGCGCTGTCCGGTGTCCGTCTGGGGCTGACGCGTGCCGAGCCCCCGGAGGGGATGGTCCTGGGGGTGGCGCTCTACCTGGCGGACGAGACCGGAGCCGACGACCTGGCGGCCTACACCTCGGAGTGGCTCTCCCCGTAGACCGCGGGTGGCGACGGGCCGGCCCCGGAGACCGGCGCGAGGGCCGGGCGGACGGGCCCTGCACTGGTACGGAGCCCGCCGCCCTGTGCCGTGACCGCAGTGGCCCGGAGCGGTTGCACGAAGTGGTCCGGCGGGTGCGGCATACTGGGAGTCCGTGTCTCGGACTGTCCACGTTCGAATCTGAGCCCTTGCTCACACACCCTGCGCCGGCGTCCATGCCGGCCGCCCGCGGAACGGCTGCCCGCGGGCGGGGCCGCCTGTCCGGCCGGCGCGATGACCAAGATCAACTGGAGCACGTTTTCGCATGGCGAACATCAAGTCGCAGAAGAAGCGCATTCGGCAGAACGAGAAGGCCCGTGTCCGGAACCAGGCGGTGCGCTCTTCGCTGAAGACCGCCATCCGCAGGTTCCGCGAGGCCGCCGAGGCCGGGAACGTGGAGCAGGCCGTCGTCGCGCAGCGCACCGCCGCTCGCGCGCTGGACAAGGCGCACAGCAAGGGCGTCATCCACAAGAACCAGGCCGCGAACCGCAAGAGCGCGATCGCCAGGCGCCTGCACCAGCTCCAGTCCGCCTCCTGACGGACGGACCGGTGCGGCCCGGTCCGGCGTGCTCCACGCCGGACCGGGCCTTTCGTGTTCCACGGGTCGGGGCCCACGCCTGACCGCGGGGTGCCCGGCTCCGGGCGCGTTCCGGACCGGTGAGCGCCCCGCCGGGGCGGGGACGCCGGGGTGCGGCCGGTTCCGGCCGCCGGGCGGATCCCGCGGACGGGTCCGCCCGGTGCCACGGGACCGGACCGGGGTTGTCCACAGATCGAAACCGGGTGCTGACACGGCGTACGCGGCTTCCTACCGTGGTGGTCATGAGCCTTCAGCGCCGCGCGCGACGCCGCCCCCCGGCACCCGACCCGTGCGAGCGGCTGCGCGCCCTCGCCCCGAGCCCCTCCCCACCGCCGTCCGGGCCCGCGCCGCCGGGGCCGGAGAACCTCCCGCCGCTGCCGGAGGCCCCGTACGCTGTGCCATCCGGCACGCCGCTCTCCGAGGACCCGGACCGGCCGGGACGGGTCACCGCCCCGACCCCGGACCGGGACGGACGCGGGGACGGCGCTCCCGGGCGCCCGCCCTCGGGGTACGAGGAGTTCACCCCGGACCCGCCGCTCCTGGAGCGGGTCTCCCGGCGCTGGTCGGCCCACGCCGCCCTGAACAGGCGGTCCGTCCTCGCTCTGGCCGTCCTGGGGCTGCTCGCCGCGGGCGCGGCACTGATGGCCCTGCGCGAGGGGCCCGAGCCGGTGACCGCACAGGTGGTGGCCCAGAGTTCGCCGGCGCCGAACCAGGCCGCCGAGTCCGGGGCGGGCGCCGACGACGGCGGGCCCGCACCGGAGGAGGACCCCGTGGTCCATGTGGGCGGGGAGGTCGCCGATCCGGGCCTGTACACCCTGGCGCCCGGCTCCCGGGTGGCCGACGCCGTGGAGGCCGCCGGCGGCGCCCTGCCCGAGGCCGACACCGACACCGTCAACCTCGCCCGGCCGGTGGCGGACGGCGAACGGATCCTGGTGGGCGTTCCGGGCGCCGCGGCCGGACCCGCCGGTGCGGGTCCGCCGGTGGACATCAACCTCGCCGACGCGGGGACCCTGCAGACGCTGCCCAGGGTCGGCGAGGTCATCGCCCGGGAGATCGTCGCCCACCGGGAGGCCCACGGCCCCTTCCCCAGTGTCGACGCGCTCACCGGGGTGAGCGGCATCGGGGAGCGGACCCTGGAGACCCTGCGCCCCCACATCACGGCGGGGTGAGCGGTGACCGCCTGGCTCGGCACGGACGCCCTCGGCCTGGACCGGCCGCACGACCTGAGACTGCTGGTTCCGGCCGTGGCGACCTGGCTCACGGCGCTGGGAGCCGTGCAGGTCCAGCCGTGGGCGGCGTGGGTGTTCGCGGCCGTCGCCGGGTGCGGCGCGGCGGCAGCGCTGCTGTGCGCGCGCGGGCACCTCGCCCTCACCGTCGCGGCGGCGCTGGTGTGCTCCGCCGCGGTGGCCGCCGTGGCCGGTGCGCACGTGCACCGGGCGACCGGCGGCGTCACGGCACGGGCCGCCGCGCAGGAGCGTGCGGCGGAGTTCCACGCGGAGGTGGTGGAGACCGCACGGGCCCGGGGCGGGCCAGCGCGCCCCGGCCGGGCGGAGTGGGTGCTGCGGGCGCGGACCTCCCTGGTCCGGGAGCACGGCCGGGAACACCCCGCCCACGCCGAGGTCGTGCTCCTGGCCTCGGGCGGGGAGTGGCGGGCGCTGCTGCCCGGGCAGTCGTTCCGGGCCCGGGGTGTCTTCCTGCCCGCAGAGGACGACCCGCTGACCCCGGCCCTCGTCCTGGTTCGCGGGCCGCCCCGGGAGACCGGCCCGCCCAGCGGGCTCCAGGCCTTCGCCGAACGGGTGCGCTCCGGGCTGCGGGAGGCCGCCTCCGGACTCCCCCAGCCCGAACGCGGCCTCCTGCCCGCCCTGGTGGTGGGCGACGTGTCGGGGGTGCCGGAGGGAACCACCGAGGACTTCCGGGCGACCGGGATGACCCACCTCTTGACCGTGTCCGGGGCCAATCTCGCCGTTTTGACTGGGCTGGTCCTGGGGCTGGCGCGCTGGACCGGCGCCCCCACGTGGTGCGCGGTGGCGGGCGGCGCACTGATGATCTGGCTGTTCGTCCTGGTGTGCCGCCCCGAGCCGAGCGTGGTCCGCGCCGCGTTCATGGGGTCGCTGGGGCTGCTGGCCCTGGCCGCCGGACGTCCGCACGCGGCCCTGGGCGCGCTGGGAGCCACCGTGGTCGGGGTGCTGTTCGTCGCCCCGGGGCTGGCGGCCTCCTTCGGGTTCGCCCTGTCGGTGCTGGCCACCGGCGGCATCCTGCTGCTGGTGCCCTCCTGGGCTGCTGCCTGGTCCCGGCGCATGCCCGTGGCGGTGGCCGAGGCGCTGGCGGTGGCGGTGGCCGCACAGGTGGCGGTCGCGCCCGTGCTGGTGCTGCTCTCGGGCGAGGTGTCGTGGGTGGCGGTCCCCGCCAACGTCCTGGCCGCCCCGGTCGTGGCCCTGGTCACCGTGACCGGGTTCGGCGTCACGGCCCTGGCCTGGTTCTGGCCGGCCGGGGCGGCGGTGGCGGCGTACCCGCCCGGGTGGGGGGTGGCGTGGATCGCCCAGGTGGCGCACACGGGGGCCCTGGTGCCGCACGGCGCGGTGCCGTGGCGTGCCGACGCCGCGGGCTCCCTCCTGCTGGCCGCCCTTGTGCTCGTCCTCGTCGTCGCTCGCGGCCGGGTCCGCCTCTGGCTGGCGGCGGCCGTGGCGGTGGTGCTGCTCGCGGCCACGGCCGTCCGGTGCCTCCCGGACGGGTGGCCGCCGCCGCGGTGGGCCTTCGCTGCCTGTGACGTGGGGCAGGGCAGTGCGTTCGTGCTGTCGGCGGGTCCAGGTGCGGCCGTGGTGTACGACACCGGTGAGGAGCCCGAGGCGGTCGACGGCTGCCTGGACCGCCTCGGGGTGCGGGAGGTTCCGCTGCTGGTGCTCAGCCATGACCACGCCGACCACGTGGACGGGGTGGCGGGCGTACTGCGTCACCGCCGGGTCGGCCCGGCCCTGGCCCCGCCGGGGTTCGCCGCCACGCCCACCGGCCGGGACCTGGGACGGGCCGGGGTGGAACTGGTGGAGGCCGGGCGCGGCCACGCCCTGAATGCGGGCCCGTGGCGGCTGCGCGTGCTGTGGCCGCCGCCCGCCTACACCGGTTCGGTCAACGACCGGTCCCTGGTGGTGCGGGCGGACCGCGAAGCCCTGTCGGTTCTGCTGACCGGGGACGTGGAGGAGGACGCCCAAGGACGACTGCTCGCCGGGCCGGACTCCGGCCTGCTTCCGGTGACCGTCCTGGCCGTTCCGCACCACGGCGCGGGAACACAGGACCCGGCCTTCCTGGAGGCGACCGCGCCCGCGGTGACGGCCACCTCGGTAGGCGCCGACAACCGGCACGGCCACCCGGCCCCGTACACGTGGCGGCTGTTGGAGCGGCTCGGACGGGTCAACCTGCGCACCGACCGCGACGGGGACGTGGCGGTGGTCCGCGACGGCGGGGCGGTCCGGGCCGTGGCCAGGGGCCCCTCTCCCGACCGCTGAGCGCCGGCCGCGCCCCGCCGGTCGGTGGGACATGGCATCCTCGGGTTATGCCTGCACCCGCTCTCGTCACCCTCATCGTCGGCACCGAGGAACTCCTCGTCGACCGCGCCGTGGCGGCGGCCGTCGCGGAGGTCCGCGAGTCCGACCCCGACGTGGACGTCCACGACCTCATGCCCGCCCAGGTGGGGCCGTCCACCCTGGTCGAGGCCACCTCGCCCTCGTTGTTCGGCGACCGGCGCGTGGTGGTGCTGCGTTCGGCTCAGGACCTGGTCAAGGACCTGGCGGCGACCGTCGTCGACTACCTCAAGGCTCCGGCCGACGACGTGCACATGGTCATCGCGCACGCGGGCGGAGCCAAGGGCAAGGTGCTGCTCCAGGCCGCGCAGAAGGCGGGTGCGCGGCGGGTGGACTGCAAGGGGCCGACGAAGGGCCCCGAACGGGTGGCGTTCGTCAGGGGGGAGTTCTCCGGCGCGGGTCGACAGATCACCGCGGACGCCGCGCAGGCACTGGTGGACGCGGTGGGGACCGACCTTCGGGAGATCGCCGCGGCCTGCACCCAGTTGGTCGCCGACACCGAGGGTCGGGTGGACGCCGCGGCCGTGGCCCGCTACCACTCGGGGAAGGCCGAGGCGTCGGGGTTCTCCGTCGCGGACCACGCGATCGAGGGCAGGATCGCCGAGGCGCTCGAACAGTTGCGCTGGTCCCTGGCGGTGGGAACCGCTCCGGTGCTGATCAACAGCGCGCTCGCCGGTGCGGTGCGGGGGGTCGCCGCGGCGGGTCGGCCTCCGAAGGGCATCGGTGAGGCGGACCTGGCGAAGCGGTTGAGGATACCGCCGTGGAAGATGCGCAGCCTGCGGCAGCAGGCCCGGGGCTGGAGCCCCGCCGGGCTCGCCCGGGCGATGGGGGTGGTGGCCGAGACCGACGCGCTGATCAAGGGTGCCGGGCGCGACCCCGAGTATGCGCTGGAGCGCGCGGTTATCGAGATCGCCCGCGCCCGCGGCGTCCGCGGATAGCCCCGGGCGACGGGCGGGCAGGGACCGCGCCGCCGGGCGACCGTCGAGGGCGCGGGCGGGCACGCATGAGGTCGGCGCGGGCGTCCCCACGGGCCCGGGACGGATCCCTGGCCGCCTCCTGGACCGGTGGGGGCACCCGCACCGGAGTGACCGTCCAGCCGAAGCAGGCGGGCGGGGTGCACCGCGTAGCGGGCGTCAATTTCGATGCGGTCGTCGCCGGACCGCCGGAGTTTGGAAGGGGCGGCCACCGCACGATCGATGCGGGCACCGGTCGGGGCCCGCGCCAGCGCAGGGCCGGTGGGTCCGTGGATCGCGCACGCGAGGGTGGAGCGGGCGTGCACGTCCAGACCCACGGCCGCAGGCTCGAAGGACACCGGAACCTCCCACGTGTAGGCACCACCCTCCAGGTTCTGCCTGGTCGGCGACCCACGGCACCGTGCGGGCGAGGCTCCGGTCTTCGGCGCGCCCCTCCTGCATACCGTCTAGTGGATGGTCTGGCCGCCCTGCCACACGCGCAGGGTGTTCAGTCCCATCGACCACGCGAACGCGCCCTCGTGGTCGGCGTCCCACTGGACGAGGTCGGCGAGGGCGCCGGGGGCCAGCACCCCGCGGTCGCGCAGGCCGAGGGCCCTCGCGCCGCCGGAGGTGGCCGCTCCCAGCGCTTCCTGGACGGTCATGGCGAACATGGACACGGCCAGGGAGATGACCAGTGGCATCGACGTGGTTCCGGACTGGCCTGGGTTGTGGTCGGTGCCCAGGCCGACGGGCACGGAGTGGTCGAGCAGGGTGCGTACCGGCGGGGTGCGACGCTCGTGCAGGGACGTGGTGGGGCAGGCCACCACGGGCGTTCTGGTGGCGGCGAGCGCGAGGATGTCCTCCTCGTCGGTCTCGTGCAGCAGGTCCACCGACGAGCAGCCCAGTTCGGCGGCCATCCGCACGGCGCCGTGCCGGGGGCGCGAGCAGGCGTGCAGGGTGGTGCGCAGCCCGGCGGACTGACCTGCGCTCAGCAGCATCCGGGCGTCCTCGGTGGTGAACTGCTGGTTGTCGCAGTACACGTCCACTCCGTCGGCACCGACGACGGCGGCATCGTGCACCCAGGAGGCGGCGGTGACGACGTAGTCCCCGGGGCGGCCGAAGAACTCCGGCGGCACGCCGTGGGCGGGGAAGAAGGTGACGTGCAGGCGGGGCATGCCGGGCTCCTCCTCCAGGGAGCGCAGCAGCCGCACGTCGGCGAGTTCGCCGTCGCGGGTGAGGTGGTAGCCGGTCTTGGCCTCCACGGTGGTGGTGCCGGTGATCACCCAGTGGCGGAGGCGCTCTCGGACCGCGTTGCACAGTGTCCAGGGATCGGTTCCGCGGGTGATGGTGACGGTGGTGGACACACCGCCGCCCGCCGCGAAGATGTCGCCCTTGGAGGCGCCCTTGGCCCACATGTTGACCTCGGCGTACCGGTCCCCGGCGTAGACCGGGTGGCAGTGGGCGTCGATCAGGCCGGGGGTGACGAGCCCGCCGCCGATGTTGACGAGTTCGTCGATGTCGGTGACGTCCTCGAACACGCCGGGGATCCGGTGGGGCAGTTCCGCGGACGGACCGGCCCAGGCCACGCGGTCACCGTTGATCAGGAGTGCCGCCTGGGTCAGCATCTCGGTGCCGGTCCACAGCCGACCGATGTTGGTGAGCAGTACCAGTGCCATAGGCGTGCCCGCCCGTCAGGCCCGCCGGTGCGGACCGGGTGCTCGGTCATGAGGTACACGGGCGGACATGGCGACCTCGTATCTGGGGCGGTCAGACAGAGCCGGGCGGGGCTGCGGCGCCGCAGGGCCGTGTCTGCGGGGGAATGCAGGCCGTCGGGAGACGGCGGCCGCTGACGGCCGGTGTGCTTGCGAAAACCGTAGTCCATCCGCCGACCCCGTGTACACCTCCCCTGCAGACTAATGCGGGTTTCCCCCACCATCGGTTCGCGATCGGGGGCAGGGCCGTCCCGGAACGCGGCGGAGCGGCCGACCCCTTGGCGGGTGTCGGCCGCTCACGGCCACCAGCGCGCGTCACGCGGTGCTGAGCGTGTACCCCTCCAGCTTCGCGGCGAGCATCTCGGGGACGAAAGCGTGCAGCCGGGTCCCCTCACCGGTGTGCTCCTCGCTGAGGATGCGCCCCTCCTCGTAGGCCCGGGCGACGAGGTCGCCGCGCGAGTACGGCACGAGGGCGCGGACTTCGCGCGCCAGTTCGGGCAGCGCGCCGGCGAGCCGGTCCACCAGGGCCGGGATCCCCTCCCCGGTACGGGCGGAGACCTCGACGACGTCGGGGTAGCGGGTCCGCAGTGCCTTGAGCACGTCGGGCGCGGCGGAGTCGACCTTGTTGACCACGATGAGCTCGGGCACGTCGCCCGCCTCGATCTCGGCGAACACCTCGTGGACCGCCCGGATCTGCTCTTCGGGGTCCGGGTGGGAGCCGTCGACCACGTGCAGGATGAGGTCGGCGTCGGAGGCCTCCTCCAGCGTGGAGCGGAACGCCTCCACCAGTTGGTGCGGCAGGTGCCGGACGAACCCGACGGTGTCGCTGAGCGTGAACTTGCGGCCGTCGGGTGTGCGCGCGTGGCGGACCGTGGGGTCCAGGGTGGCGAACAGGGCGTTCTCCACGAGCACCCCGGCACCGGTCAGCCGGTTGAGCAGGCTGGACTTCCCCGCGTTGGTGTACCCGGCGATCACCACCGAGGGCACCTCGCGGGTGCGCCGCACGTCGCGCTTGACGTCGCGGGCCGTGCGCATGTGGGAGAGCCGTCGGCGCAGCTTGGCGATCTTGTCGTTGATCCGGCGGCGGTCGGTCTCGATCTTGGTCTCACCGGGGCCGCGCAGGCCGACGCCTCCGTTGCCCCCGCCGCCGCCGGCGCCGCCCGCCTGCCGGGACAGCGAGTGGCCCCAGCCGCGCAGCCGCGGCAGGAGGTAGTTGAGCTGGGCGAGTTCGACTTGGGCCTTGCCCTCGCTGCTGCGGGCGTGCTGGGCGAAGATGTCCAGGATGAGGGCGGTCCGGTCGATGACCTTGACCTTGACCACGTCTTCGAGCTGGATCAGCTGGCCGGGGGTGAGCTCTCCGTCGCAGATGACGGTGTCGGCTCCGGTGGCGGCGACGATGTCGTGCAGCTCGGCGGCCTTGCCCTTACCGATGTAGGTGGCCGGGTCCGGCTTGGGGCGGCGCTGGGTGAGGCCTTCCAGGACGAGTGCCCCGGCGGTCTCGGCAAGTGCCGCGAGCTCGGTGAGCGAGTTGTCGGCCTCGGCCTGGGTCCCGCGGGTCCAGACGCCGATGAGGACGACGCGCTCCAGGCGCAACTGCCGGTACTCGACCTCGGTGACGTCGGTGAGTTCGGTCGACAGCCCCTGGACGCGTCGCAGGGCGTGGCGCTCGGCCAGCTCCATCTCGCCCCGGTCGGGTGCGTTCTCCGGCCCGGTGCCCGGGGCCTCCCGTCGGCCGGTGCCGGGCCCGTCGGACGTCCCCTCGGCGGTGATCGCCTCGCGGAACACCTCCTCACCGGCGAATGCGTCGGTTCCGTCTCCGGTGCGGGCTCTCCCGCGGGTATCAGCAGTACTCACATATCCCTCCAGGTGGGTCAACGTCCCGGCCGCCGCGGATCTTCCCGGACCCGGGGCCGATGGATCGATGGTCCCACCTCGGAGCGGTCCTGGCACGTCATTATCCCGGGCGGTGCGAGCCCGGCGCGCGGGGCCGGGCTTGCCCCGTCGGCGATGGGATACTCACGAACGGGAAAACACTCCGCGAGAATATTCGCAAATCTTTACATGAGGGAAATTTACCCCACCGCTCACCACGCGATTCGCGTTGACCACCCCCCGGCAAGAGAGTATCTTTTCCACATAATAGAAGCTTATTTCGTATTGCGGAAGGTTTGACATGGGTGCCACGCCAGGGGTCGAGATCACGGGCCCGCTGCACGACCGCTTCGACGAGATCCTCACCGACGACGCCCTCGCCCTCGTCGCCGAACTGCACCGCGCCTTCGAGGAGCGCCGCCAGGAGCTGCTGGCCGCCCGCAAGGAGCGCCAGGAGCGGATCTCGGCCGGCGAGGACCTCGACTTCCTCCCCGAGACCAAGCACATCCGCGATGACACGGGCTGGAAGGTCGCCGCACCCGCCCCGGGCATCGAGGACCGCCGGGTCGAGATCACCGGCCCCACCGACCGCAAGATGACCATCAACGCGCTCAACTCCGGCGCGAAGATCTGGCTGGCCGACTTCGAGGACGCCAACACCCCGCTGTGGGAGAACATGGTCCAGGGGCAGCTCAACCTGCGCGACGCCCTGGACCGCACGATCGACTTCACCTCCCCCCAGGGCAAGAGCTACGCCCTCAAGGAGGACTCCGCACTCGCCACCATGATCGTGCGCCCGCGCGGCTGGCACCTGGACGAGAAGCACATCCTGGTCGACGGCCAGCGCACCAGCGGCGGCATCGTCGACTTCGCCCTGTACTTCTTCCACTGCGCCCAGCGCCAGCTCGCCAAGGGCAAGGGCCCCTACTTCTACCTGCCCAAGATGCAGAGCCACCTCGAAGCCCGCCTGTGGAACGACGTCTTCGTCCTCGCCCAGGAGCGCCTGGGGATCGAGCGCGGCACCATCCGCGCCACCTGCCTGATCGAGACCATCCCGGCCGCCTTCGAGATGGAGGAGATCCTCTACGAACTGCGCGAGCACTCCGCCGGCCTCAACGCGGGACGCTGGGACTACCTCTTCAGCATCATCAAGACCCACCGCACCCGCGGCCGACGCTTCCTGCTGCCCGAGCGCAACGCCGTCACCATGACCGCCCCGATGATGCGCGCCTACACCGAGCTGCTGGTCAAGACCTGCCACAAGCGCGGCGCCCACGCCATCGGCGGCATGGCCGCCTTCATCCCCTCCCGCAAGGACGAGGAGGTCAACAAGAACGCCTTCGCCAAGGTCCGCGACGACAAGTCCCGCGAGTCCGGCGACGGCTTCGACGGCTCCTGGGTGGCCCACCCCGACCTGGTCCCCGTCTGCCGGGAGATCTTCGACGGCGTCCTGGGCGAGCGCCCCAACCAGATCGACAAGCAGCGCCCGGACGTCGAGGTCTCCGCCGCCGACCTGCTGGCCGTGGACAAGACCGAGGGGGGCGTCACCCTGGCCGGCCTGCGCGGCAACATCAACGTCGCCCTCCAGTACCTGGCGACGTGGATGGGCGGCACCGGCGCGGTGGCCATCCACAACCTGATGGAGGACGCCGCCACCGCGGAGATCTCCCGCTCCCAGATCTGGCAGTGGCTGCACAACGACGTCACGCTCGACGACGGCCCCAAGGTCACCGCCGGCCTCGTCAAGCAGATCATCGACGAGGAGATGGCCAACATCCGCCAGGGCCTGGGCAAGGCCTTCGACGAGGGCCTCTACCAGCAGGCCGGCGAGCTGTTCGCCGAGGTCGCCCTCGCCGACGACTACGCCGACTTCCTCACCCTGCCCGCCTACGAGCGCATGCCCTAGCGGGTGCCGGGGCCGCCCCGCGGGGCGGCCCCGCACCTCCTTGCCCCGCCGCGGGCACCGGCGTACGTTGCAAGCCAGAGGCGGCCGAGACGACGAGCCCCGGGGAGGCGCCATGTCCGAGGCCCTGACCACCCTCATCCCCCTGCTGCGGGAGGCCTGCGGCGGCGACGCGGTCCTCACGGGCGACGAGGAGCGCCGCGGCTTCGACCACGACGGCATCACCCACCGGCGCTCACTGCCCGGCGTGGTCGTCCTGCCGACCACCACCGAACAGGTGTCCGCCGTCCTGGCCCTGTGCGCCGAACACGGCGTGCCCTTCGTCCCCCGGGGCGCCGGGACCGGCCTGAGCGGCGGGGCCCTCCCCCACCGCGAGGGCGTGCTGCTGAGCACCGCGCGAATGCGCCGCGTCATCGAGATCGACCCCGACAACGAGTGCGCCGTCGTCGAACCCGGCGTCCCCAACCTCGACGTCACCACCGCCGCGGCACCCCACGGGTACTACTACGCGCCCGACCCGTCCAGCCAGGCGGTCTGCTCGGTGGGGGGCAACGTGGCCGAGAACTCCGGCGGAGCGCACTGCCTCAAGTACGGGTTCACCGCCACCCACGTGCGCGGTCTGGAACTGGTCCTGCCCGGAGGCGAGACCGTCCGCCTGGGCGGCAAGGCCCCCGACGCTCCCGGCTACGACCTGATCCGCGCGATCGTCGGCTCCGAGGGCACGCTCGGCATCGTCACCCGGGTCACCGTCGGCCTCACCCGGCTGCCGGAGAGGACGGTGACCCTGCTGGCCGCCTTCGACTCCCTCGACTCCGGGGGCGCAGCGGTGAGCGCCATCGTCTCCTCCGGGCTGCTGCCCTCGGCGATCGAGATGATGGACGCCCTGTCCGTCGAGGCGGTCAACGCGCTGATGGACACCGGCTATCCCACCGATGCCGCCGCCGTGCTCATCGTCGAGCTGGACGGCCCCGCCCCGGACGTGGACGCGCACCTGGCCGAGGTGCGGGACCTGTGCGCCGAGCACGGCGCCCGCGCCACCCGCACCGCCGCCGACGGCGGGGAGCGGGCCCGGATCTGGGCGGGGCGCAAGGCCGCCTTCGACGCGGTCGGCGCGATGAGCCCCGCCTACGTCGTCCAGGACGAGGTCGTCCCGCGCACGGCCCTGCCGCGGGTGCTGCGCGCGATCGCCGACCTGTCCGCGAAGACCGGTATCCCCGTGGCCAACGTCTTCCACGCGGGGGACGGCAACCTGCACCCGCTGGTGATGTTCGACGACACCGACCCCGACGGCCACCGCCGTGCCGAGGAGGTGTCCGCGGCCATCCTGGACCTGTGCGTGGCCCACGGCGGCTCGATCACCGGCGAGCACGGGGTGGGCACGGACAAGGCGTGCTCCATGCCGCGCATGTACTCCCCCGACGACCTCGACACCTTCGACCGGCTTCGGCGGGCGTTCGACCCGCGGGGCATCGCCAACCCGGACAAGCTCCTGCCCACGCCGCGCCTGTGCGGTGAACGGCCGGGGGTCCGCAGGGGCGTGCACCCGCTGGTGGAGTCCGGCCGGGCGACCCAGTTCTGACCGGAGGATCCGCGTGCGTCCCGATCACCCCGCCCCCGTCGAGGGCTCCCTGCGCACGGCCCTGGCCGAATCCGGGTCCCGTGTCCGTCCGGGCGGCCCCGGGGACGCCGTGGGCGGGGTCGTCCCCGCCCTGGTGGTGCGTCCTGCCGACACCGCTGCCGCCGCCCGCGTCCTGGCCGCGGCCGACCGGCACGGTGCGGCCTCGGTGTTCCGGGGCGGGGGGACCGCCCTGGACTGGGGAGCGCCGCCGTGCTCGGCGGACCTGCTGGTGGAGACCGCCGGTCTGAGGGGGATCGAGCACACCGCCGAGGACCTCGTGGTGACGGTCGGGGCGGGGACACCGGTGTCCGAACTCGTGGACGTGCTGGCCGGGGCCGGACAGAGACTGTCCGTCGACCCGGTGCGCACGGGCGGCACGGTGGGCGGCATGGTCGCCACCGGGGTGTGCGGCCCGCGACGCCTCCTCCACGGCGCCCTCCGGGACCTGGTGATCGGGATGACCGTGGTGCGTGCGGACGGGGTGGTGGCGCGCACCGGCGGCCGGGTGGTCAAGAACGTGGCCGGGTACGACCTGGCGAAGCTGCACACCGGGGCCCTGGGCACCCTGGGTCTGGTGGCGTCGGTCACCTTCCGGACGCACCCCCTCCCGCCCGCCCTGAGGACGGTCACCGCGCCGGTCCCCTCGGCCGCGCGCGGGGAGCGGATGGCGGCCGCACTGCGCGCACGCACGGTCGTACCCTCCGCCGTGGCGCTGGACTGGCCCGCGGAGGGCCGGGCGGACCTGACCGTGGCCCTGGAGGGGACGGCCGAGGGGATGGCCGCGCGCGTCGCCGGGACCGTGGCGGCGCTGGGCGGCGGTGAGGTCGCCGATCGGCTCCCGGCGGGGTGGGGACTGGTCGCCGAGCAGGGCACGCTGGTGTTCCTGTCGGGGCCTCCGGCCGCTTCGGTGGCGGCGTCCGCGCGGACGTGCGAGCTGGCCGGTGCGGTCGGGGCGCGGGTACGCGTCCGGGGGTCGGCGGCCAGCGGCGCGCTCTACGCGGCCTTCGCCCCGGGAACCGGCGCCGCCGCGGTCGGTGAGGTCCTGGCGGGTGTGCGGGCCCTGCCGGAGTGGTCGGCGACGGTGCTGCGTGCCGAGCCCGGTGTACACGGCGCCGGGATCGACCTGTGGGGGACGGTGCCGGGCCTGCCGCTGATGCGCGCGGTCAAGGACGCCTTCGACCCGGGCCGCCGCCTCGCGCCGGGACGTTTCACCGGTGGTATCTGACCTCGTCCGTCCGCTGCCGGCCCCTTCTTCCACCGGCGTGCCGGGAAAAGGACTTTCGCCACCCCTGAAATATGCCCTTCTCTAATTATGAGATGACCGAAACGCTTATCGCGCGATGATCAGGCATGATGACATTCCCACTCCCCATATAGGACACAGAACACACTTTCCCCTCCCAATCAACGGACGATATCCCACCTGCCCCATTGAAAAAATTCACATGCAGGTATATTCTTCCCTCGGGCTCCGCCATGGGACAAAAACGCACAAAGGCGGACACCTCGAAGGGGACACATGAAACTTCTGAAGAAAGCCGCCGTGACCCTGTTGATCGGAGCGGGCGTCGGCCTCGGAGCCGCGGGGATCGCGTCGGCCGCGACCTCCTACGTCGGCGGCGGCACCTGGTCACACGGTGTCACCAAGACCACCGTCTACTCCATCTACCACCACTCCACCCGCTGCCACGGCGCGACGGCGGTCGGCACCTACACCGACCGGACCCCCTCGACGCTTCCCGGGTACACCGCCCAGGCCTACGCGCCCCCGCGCTGGTGGGGCGGCAACGAAGCCTACTGGAACCTGTGCTGAGGGCTCTTCCCGTTCCGGCCCCGTCGGCCCAACGCCGTGCCGGCGGGCCACCCCTCCCCCACCATGGACACCATGCCCCACCGGACCACCGCCTTCGCCCACGTCGCGCTCCTCCTGCTCGCCGCCCTCATCTCCGCGCTCGTCCTGTCCGGCTCCGAACTCCGGATGCCCACCGCCGGAGAGCACTCCGACGTCGTGTGGATCACCGAGAACCCCCGAGGCACCGAGGCCGCCGACGTCGCCCCCACCCTCACACGGGTCGCCGCCGAACAGGGCGCCGCGATCGGGTACACCTTCCCCGACGTGGACGAGCCCGACACGCTCTGGCACATGTACCTCGTCCTGGACGACCCGGACTCCCCCAGGGCCGACTGGCTCACCGACGGCTTCCCGACCTTCGGTCGCACCATGGAGCTGAGCGTCCACCCTCTGGAGGAGTACACCGGCACCTCCCCACGGGGCTACTACACCCTCTTCGGGCCGCCGGAGAGCGAACAGGCCCTGGAGGAGGCCCTGGCCGAACACGGGCTCTCCCAGGCACCCGGCGCCACCGAGTCCGACCAGTGGTTCCTCCTGACCGGCGGCGCACTGTCCAACACCCTGGCCGCCACACTGCTCGTGGTGGTCACCTCGGCCTCCGTCGGCGTCCTCCTCGACTCCAGGGACTACGCGGTCCAGCGCCTCCAGGGGCGCTCCTACACCCGCATCCTCATACGCGACCTGGTCCGGATCGCACGGTTGTGGGCCGTGGCGCTCCCCAGCGCGGCAGCGGCCGTACTGGCCGTGCTCGGCCTCTACAACGGCTGGAGCCGCCTCGACTCCTACGCCCTCACCACCGCGGCCCTGCTCGTCCCCCTGCTCGCCGCAGCCCTGGCGACCCACGCCGCCGCGCTCGGCGCCGTCCACCTCACCGCCGTCCTGCCCGCCCTCAAGGGGCGCCTCCCGGCCCGGACCGCCACCACCGCCGTCTACCTGGTGCGGGTTCCCGTCCTCCTCCTGGTTCTCAGTGTCCTCGGAGCGGTCGTCCACCACACGGCGACGGTACGGGAGCAACAGGCCGGCCTGGAACTGTTCGCGCGAACGGGAGACACCTCCCTCGTCACCGTCAACGGCAGCGTCAGCCTCGACGAGCACGGCACCATGGACGAACGGCTCGGCCCCTGGCTGCGGCGGGTCGACACCGGCGGCGGCCTCATCCTCTCCGACCAGGTCCCGCCCGAGTCGGTCCTGCCGTTGGGCGGGACCCGCCCCGGCTTCGACCTGCTCGTGGTCAACGACACCTACCTGGAGGCGGAGGAACTCCTCTCCCCCTCCGGCGAACGCTACGGCGCCACCCCCTCCGGCGGTCCGGTCCGCGCCCTGGTCCCGGAGCGCCACTCCGGGTTCAGGGAGGACATCGCCTCGGCGGCACCCGCGTGGATCGGGGCCCTCTCCGGCGGAGCGGGCCCCGAGGCCGAGGTCGAGACGTTCCCCCTGGCCGACGGACAGTCCGTGTTCACCTACGGCTCCAGGCCCCCGGCCCCCGGCGCGTCACCGCCCCTGCTCCACGACCCGGTGGTCCTCGTGCTGCCCAACGGCGCGGTCCTGTCCGATACTAGTTACGTCGGCGCCGCGAGCCGCGCCGCGCTCCTGTTCCCCGATCCGGGCATCGTCGAACGGGCCCGGCGGGACCCGGCGACGGCCGAGTACATCAACACGGTGCCCACCGTCGAGAGCCGCGCGGTCGCCGACCACGCCGCCACCCTGACCACGCTGCGCACGGAGACGTTCAACCTGGTCGCGGCGGTCGCCGTGCTGCTGCTGACCGGTGTCGCCGCCTGCGTGATCCACGCCCGGACCCGCGCCCAGGTCATCTTCGCCCGGCACATCAGCGGGTGGTCCTTCGCCGCCACCCACCGGTGGTTCCTGCTCCTGGAGGCGGCGATCGCCCTCGGCTTCGTCGGCTGGGCTGCCTGGACCACCGCGAGCACGCTCCGGGCACTGCGGGACCCCACGGTGCCGACCCTGCCCGCGTACATTCCCACGAGCGGGCTCGAACCCCTCTACGCCCTGGGCACCGCGGCGGCGGGGCTGGCGCTCACTTTGGGAGCGCTCACCGTGTTCCACCGCCGGATCGTCCGCGAGGGGGCCTCCCAGGCCTGAGGTTGCCTCACACCAGGGACGTCTCCCCCTCAGCGACGATGACGGCCGGGCCGTGCAGGCGGGCGCCGTCGGCGTCCAGGAACACGGTGCACGCGCCGCCGGGTACGCGCACCCGCCACGTGGCGCCCTCGCCCTCGGGGGTGGCCGCCGCGGCCGCCGCCACGATCCCGGTACCGCACGAGCGCGTCTCGCCCGAGCCGCGCTCGTACACGCGCATGTCCAGGACGCCCGGCCCGGACTGGGTGTAGACCTCCACGTTGGCACCCTCGGGGAAGGCCTCGGCGTCGAGCTCCGGTGCCGCGGTGAGGTCGACCCCGGACACGGGGCCCTCGACCTCGCAGGCCAGGTGCGGGTTGCCCACGGACACCCGGACGCCGTGCACCGCCTGCCGCGCCAGCTTCGCCGAGGAGGGCCCGCCCCTGCGCACCCGGCCCATGTCGAGGGTGACGCCGCCGTCGTCGGCGATCCGGACCTCCTTGGCGCCGTCCCGGGTCCCGATCCCGAACCGGTCCCCCGCGACCAGGCCGGCGTGCAGCAGGTAGCGGGCGAAGACCCGCGCGCCGTTGCCGCACATCTCGGCGACCGAGCCGTCGGCGTTGCGGTAGTCCATGAACCACTCCGTCCCCTCGGCGGAGCGCGCCGCCGGGGGCAGCCCCTCCCCCAGGGCGCGGGTGCGCACCACCCGCAGGACGCCGTCACCGCCGATGCCCGCGCGGCGGTCGCACAGCAGGCGGACGGCCCCCTCCGTGAGGTCGAGCTCCCCGTCGGGGTCGGGGAGGATCACGAAGTCGTTCTCTGTGCCGTGGCCCTTGGCGAATCGCATGCCGCCATCCTAGGGCGTCGGGAGGGTGCCGCCGCGCCGCTGACGGCGCGGCGGCACCCCCTCACCCGCGCTTCCTGTCGGCGGTCCACCACCCCCGGACCGCCCAGCCGCCCATGGCGACGCCGGCGGCGATCACGGCCGCCGTCATCATCCACTCGTTCGACCCCTCCGGGCCGTAGACGCGGCTGGCTGCCCCGATGTCCACGGCCTCGTCGGGCTCACCGATCAGACAGGTCTCCCGGTCGCGACCGTAGAGGTAGATGTCGCCGCGCTCGGGACCGCCGTCGTCGGGGACGTAGGTGCCGTAGCAGGTGCACGACTCGTGCCCCGGGTGCTGGACGCAGTCGACGTGGGATGCGGTGAACGTGCCCGGCTCCCCCTCGGCGCGGGCCGCCCGGATGCTGCGGTCCATGTTGGAGGCGCCCATGTAGACGAGCATCCCCGCGACGAGGAGGAAGACGGCCGTGAAGGCGCCGCCCCGGCGCGCGCGGGCCCTCACGCACGCTCCTCGTCCGCGCAGTCGCAGTCCATCTCCTCCAGTTCCCGTTCGGTGGGCCAGGTGTGCCGGACCATCGCCACGACCATCGGGACGAAGACCAGCGAGTTGTACAGCAGGTGGAGTTCGACCCTGGGAATGACCAGCTGGACCAGGCTCGTGGGGGCCGCCGCGCCGCCGATGTAGGCCCCGCTGAAGGTCTGGACGAGCAGGAGCAGGTGCTCGAAGTGGTGCCAGACCTGGATGAGCAGCGACGTCTGCCACCAGAAGCGCGACCGGCCTCCGAAGCCGGGCAGGAGGAGGATGAGGCCGACCAGCATGACCAGGGCGTAGCCGTAGTGCAGCCACTCCGAGGTGACCAGCCACGGGAAGGGCATGCCCAGCACCCCTCGGGCCTCGGGGACGGGCCAGGCCAGAACGTAGATCTGGACGGCCTGGACGATGTGCTCCGCCCAGTGGGCGAGGACGATGACCATGAACACGCGCAGGGAGATCCGGTGCCAGCGGGCGTTCAGGGGTGCGACGGCCCTGCGGAGAGGGCCGGTCCGCACGTCGGAGACGGTCATGAGGAGGCTCCCCCGTCCCGGGCCGCCGCGGCGGGCTCGGGCGCCGACGGTTCGGCGGCCCCGGTGCGGCGGTCGAACCAGGGGGCGGCGACGAGAACCGCTCCGCGCAGCAGACAGGTGATGACGAGGGCGAAGAAGAGCCCGAAGACGACGTGGAGGCTGACCAGGACGCCGTACACCAGCGCGGTCGTCAGGCCGAAGACCATCTGGTTGCGGGGGCGGCCGGGGGTCGTCCCCGGGTCGGTGATCATGTAGTTGGTGAACAGGATGAAGGCCACGCCGGTCAGCGGCGCCAGCGCCGCCACCAGCATGTGGTCGAGGAACAGCCACCGCAGGAGGGCCTGGAGGACGAAGCCGCCCACCCAGCCCAGGATCAGAGGCCACCGCTTGGTGAGGTTGGCGTTGAGCATGGTCCCGGCCATGAGGATCCCGAGCGGGATCAGCCAGTCCGCGGTGCCCCAGGTGTCGTTGGTGAAGTGGTACGGCGGAGCGATGCCCACCCACGGGAAGAGCAGCAGCGTCACCGCGATGCCCAGGTTGGACGGGTTGAGAAAGTGCCGCCAGCGCCCCTTGACCGGGATCCGGAAGAGGTACTTGCTGCTCACCGCGATGGACACGGCGAACAGGTACGGCCACAGCGAGGTGTTCCCCCACAGCAGCATCGCGCAGGCCAGCCCGGCGATGTGGGTGGGCAGGAGGTAGTCGACCATGGTGCCGACGCCGCCCCGGTACCCGGGGGTCCGGCATGCGGCCCGCGCGTCCAGGGTCTCCAGGGCGAGATCGAGGACGTAGGCGAACAGGACGGCGACGATGGGTGTGACGGGCGACTGCTCGAACCCCAGGAACACGTGCCCGACGACGGTGAACACGGTGATGGAGGTGGCGAACATGCGCAGTGCCTTCAGGCGCCGGTCCACCGGCGGCTTCGGCGCGGGACCGGACGTGGTGGGCGCCGCGGTCGGCTCCCCGGCGGCGCCCGTGGCGGGCCCGCCGTCTCTGGTGACAGTCATCGGACAACCGCCGTTCCGTCGTCGTTCAGCATGATCGTGTGGGTGCCCGGCCCGACCGCCAGCTCGGCGCTGTGGGTGTCGCCGCGGCCGTCCCGCCAGGTCAGGGCCATCGGCAGGTCGCCCTCGGGGGCGGCCAGGTGGACGATGGAGTCGGAGGCCCCCACGTGGCCGTTGGCCGGGTAGAGCTGGCGGGTCTGCGGGGGGTGCCCCTCGTCGGCCACCACGACCGACGCGCCGATCGCCGGGGTGGACGCACCGTCGACCGCCCCCGGACGCACCAGGCGCAGCACCACGCCGGACTCAGCACCGGGCGCGGTGTTCAGCAGCAGGCGCGAGTCCTCCCACTGGTTGGCGACCACCGCGTCCAGGAGCCCGTCGCCGTTGACGTCGCCGAAGGAGTAGGCGCGGGTGACGTCGTCCTCGGCGATCCCGAGCGGTCCGGACAGGTCGTCGTAGCGTCCGTCCTCGCCCCGCACCCAGAAGGGGTTGTGCTCGTGGCCGGACAGGTCGTCGCCCTCGCCGAAGTTGGGCCAGACCCAGGGGTACTTGAGCAACTGGTCGTTGCCCATGGCGATCTCCTGGAGCTCGGGCCAGCGCGTGTCCTCCCCCTGGATGAAGCCCGTGGCCTGGAACAGCTCCTCGGTGCCGTCGTTGTCGAAGTCGCCGGCCTTGACGTCCCAGGACCAGCCGCTGCGGGCCAGGCCCAGCTCCTCGCTGGTCTCGTCGAAGGGCACGGAGCCCTCCAGCAGGTCGGTGCCCTCCCCGTCGGGCACGAAGGCGAAGTTGCTCTCGTGGAGCGCGTAGGGGCTGGTGATGTTGCTGACGACCATCATGGGCAGCTCCTGGCCGTCCACGTAGGTGAAGGCGATCCCCATGCCCTTGAACGACCCGTTGCCCAGGATCTGGGACTTGGGGGTGGTCAGGTCGCGGTCGCCCTCGACCAGCTCCAGCCGCACGTTCCCGGGCGTGGAGGTGTTGACGAGGAGGTTGTCGTTGCCGAAGTCGTTGCCCAGGTAGAGGTCGGGCAGGCCGTTTCCGGACAGGTCCTGGAAGCCGATCGCCAGGGTCCAGGCGTTCATCGCCCGCTCGGGTAGGCCGATCGAGGCGTCGGTGATCGTGGGCGGGGTGTCGGCCTCGCCGGTGGGCTCGGTGCGCAGGATGCGGTTGCGGCCGGCGTTGGTGGCCAACCCCATGCTCTGCTGCATCTCCATGCGCGTCTCGTCGTCCGCCTCGGGGTCCAGGACGCGGGCGCCGTCGGGGAAGTAGTTGCCGACCAGGACGTCGAGACCGCCGTCGCCGTCCATGTCGGCGACGTTGAGCGCGGTGGTGTTCCAGACCTGCATCGGCTCGACGAGCTCGTGGGCGGTGAAGCCGTCGGCCTCGGGGTCCGTTCCGGGTTCGGCCGTGTTCAGGAACAGGACGGGCGAACGGCCCCAGTAGTAGACGATGAGGTCCTGGTCGCCGTCCTCGTCCAGGTCGGCGGGGACGCAGCCCATGGGGGCCATGGTGGTGTCGTAGGGCAGGCCCTCGGGCAGCAGTTCGACCACGGGGTAGTCGTCCTGGCCGCTGCCGGGGGCGTTGCGCAGGGTGACGCTGTCGTCGCGCGGGTCGACCAGGCACACGTCCGAGGACGTGCCCAGGTTCCGCAGGTCCGTCAGGGCCCCGCCGGCGCCCACCGCGGAGATCCATCCCCGGAAGTGGTGCAGAGCGGGTGCCACGTCCCGCTCGGAGCGGGCGTCGTCGGGTTCGGAGTTGAGGGCGAGTGCTTCGAAGGCGAAGGGCGCGGCCCGGTCCGTGAGCGTCTGCTCACTCGCGACCGGTCGGACGGTCAGGGCGCCCAGGGCGCCGATGAGTGCCACGGCCAGCGCCACGGTCGCCATGCGGTAGACGTACCTCATGTGCGATTCTCCCAGTGCAAGGGTTTGGATCGTACGGGCCTACGGGGAAGGAGGCGCTCAGGCCGCCCTCACAGTCAGGGGGTCGGCCCCTGACCGACCCGGGTGGGTTCGGTGCGGGTTCGGGCGGCCCTGGGTCCCCCGCGCAGCACGCGGAGGGCCAACCGCGGGGTGAGGAGTCCCTCCGGCGGGTCCACCAGACCGATCACACGGAGGAACGCCTCAGAGAGCCGGACATCGTCATGCGCAGCGTGGCGGAGACGGTCCAGGTATCCATTGACGAAGCGGAGCATGGGCGTACGCTTCCCCTCCACCTCGGGGAAGGCCAGGTCACCGCCGGTCGCGATGGACCAAGCCGGGTCCAGGGCCCGGCGGGTGGCCCGGTAGAACGCACGTGGCGAGGGGTCGGCCCCACCCTCGACCTGCTCTCTCAGGACCCGCGCCTGGAGCGCCGCCATCGTCATCCCCTGCCCGTAGACCGGGTTGAACGTGCACGCCGCGTCGCCCATCACCACCAGCCCGGAGGGAAGGCGGCCCATCGCCTCGTACCTGCGGCGGACACTGGCGGGGAATCTGAAGGTAACCGCGTCCCCCAAGGGCTCCGCGTCGCGGATCGCCTCGTACACGTCGGGCACCGGCAGGGACCGGGTGAACTCCACGAACTCCTCCAGGCCGCCGGGAGGCGTGTCCCCCAGCACCCCCGTCAAGGACACGGCGCACCGGTCACCGCCCAACGTGGTGAGAAAGGCACCCCGCGGATGCTCCGGAGTGGCGACCGGGTTGACCGACACGTCCGCGCCGAAGGGGTCCTTGCGGAAGCGGAAACGTCGCGTGGTGTAGCTCAGCCCGATCTTGACGCTCTCCTCGGGAACACGCCCGTAGCCCATCGAGTCCAGCCAGACAGGAGTCCGAGAACCGCGCCCCGAGGCATCGACGACCAAGTCCGCGTCGATCACCTCCGCCGATCCGCCGTCACGGGGCTGGACTCGGACCCCGGTGACGCGCGCGGCCCGGTCGTCGTGAACCAAGGACACGATGTCTGTGTTCTGCCGGAACTCCGTATTGGGCAGCAGCTCGGTACGTCGGCGTATGTGGTGTTCCAGGATCGCCCGGTCACCCCCGATGACCACGAGCCCTGTGCGTACCGGCGCCAACCGCCTGCCGTTGAAGTACCAGCGCAGCTGCCCGCCCAGGTCCCCCATCGGAACCCCGCCGTCCAGCAGGTCGCGTTTCAGTCCGGGGATGAGGTCCTCGGCCATCAACTGGCCGTTGGCGAGCAGGCCGTGCACATGGTGTCCCTGCGGGACACCGCGGCGGGCGGTATCCGTCCCGATCACCTCGTCCCGGTCCACCAGGACCACCCTCGTGTGGTCACGGGCGAGGGCGTGGGCGGCGAACAGCCCGGCGATACTCGCCCCGAGTACCACCGCCGTCCCCCTCTGGGTTCCGGTCATGGTGGCGGCCTCCTTAAGTGATCGATTCAGCGAATCCGGGGGCATTGGAGCGCCCGTTTCCCGAATCTCGCACTCGTTGCTGGCCAACCGCGTCTCCGGAATTGCGACCCTGCTTTTACACACCTTCCTCCTTTGCCGGCAATCCAGGAGATGCCACCGGAACGAAAATGCCGTGACGATGGGCTGGCGCCCGGGAATTCGGTCGCGATCCACAGGCACGAGGAGGCTGACCATGCCCGGAGAAACGACGGTCGCGAACGGGGCGTCCGCCGACCACGGGACGAGCACGGCCACACGCGTCCTCGCTGAGGCGGGGGTGGTGGAGGACCCGGAGTACTACAAGGACTTCCCGGACGACCTGAGCCGCGAGGTGCTCACCGTCCCGCAGCTGATCCAGGCCGCGTGGCTGGCCAACGACGCCGATTTCTTCGCCTCGGTCTTCACCCCGGACGGCAGCCTGCTCATCCAGGACGAGGAACTGCCCGACCGCCGGGCGATCCACTCGTTCATGGCGGTCGGCTTCGAGGGGCCGCTGCGCGGGGCCCACGTCAAGGGATGGCCGATGGCCATGCGTTTCCTGTCCCCCGACGTCGCCCTCGTGGTCACCCAGGGCGGCATCGTCATGCCCGGGGAGGACGCGGTCGCCCCGGAGCGCGAGATCCGGGCGGTGTGGGTGATCGTGCGGCGTTCCGGCCGCTGGCACCTGATGTCCCATCAGAGCAGCCCCATCCGGGGCTGAACCCCGCGCCCACCGGGCGACGGAGAGCACAGCAGAGCCGAGAGCAGACGAGAAAGGACCAGCGATGACCGCAGGCAGCATCCCCGAGGACGAGACCTTCTCCCCCGACCGCCCCTCACCGGCGCGGATGTACGACTACTTCCTCCACGGAACCGATAATTTCCCGGTTGACCGGGAGGCCGCGGACCGGGTGATCGATCGACTCGGCGTCACCCTGACGCGCTCTGTGGTCTGGGAGAACCGGCACTTCCTGGGCAGAGTCGTCCGCCACCTGGCCGCCGAGCACGGAATCCGCCAGTTCATCGATGTCGGGGCCGGTCTGCCCAGCGTGGACAACACCCACCAGGCCGCCCACTCCGTGGCCCCCGAGGCGAAGGTCCTCTACGTCGACAACGACCCCGTCGTGGCCGCCCACGGCGAACGGCTCCTCAAGGGGGCCGGGGACCGTGCCCGAACGCTGACCGCCGACCTGCGCGACCCCGAGTCGATCCTGGACAGCCCGATCACTCGGGAGCTGATCGACCTCACCCAGCCGGTAGCGCTGCTCTTCATCGCGGTCTTCCACTTCATCCCGTCCTCGGAGGACCCGCAGGGCCTCATGGCCCGCTACCGTGAACGGCTCGCCCCCGGCTCCTTCGCCGCTCTGTCACACCTGTGCACGGCGGACTCCCCCGAGAGCGAGCGCCGTCTGATGACAGAGACGTACAAGAACTCCCCCGCCCCCATGGTGTACCGCACCACCGAGGAGATCGGTGCGCTGATGGACGGCTTCGACCTGATCGATCCCGGGCTGGTGCCGCCCGGACTCTGGCGGCCGGAGCCCGGCCAGGAGGAGTCCACCCGACGCTTCCTGAGCGCCGTGGGCCGCCTCTCCTGACCCCGCACCACCATCCGCAACGACTTGGAACGGACCCATGAGAGTCGTCTTCTGCCTCTGGCCCAACGCCGCCCACCTCTACCCCCTCGTCCCCCTCGCTTGGGCCCTCCAAGCCGAGGGGCACGAGGTCCGTGTCGTCTCACACCATGCGCTCGAAGACAAAACGGTCGAGGTGGGCCTTCCCGCCGTCTCCGTGGGCGCACCGGACATGGTCCCCATGGGACCGGGCAACCCCTACCCCGAGGAACGCCGCCACATGGCGGAGTTGAGCGCCGCGCTGTCCCCTTCCGGGGGCGACCGCGACACCTGGGACGTGTTCACCCACTTCATGCTCCCCTCCATCTGGGACTTCTCCCCCATGCGCCCGTCCGGGGAGGACTCGTTCACAGCCGTGGACGACTTCGTGGACTTCGCTCGGAGCTGGAAGCCCGACCTGGTCCTGTGGGACCCGTGCTTCCCCGCGGGGGCCGTCGCCGCGGCCGCCTGCGGCGCCGCCCACGCCCGGCTGCTGTGGGGACAGGACTACTTCGGGTGGAGCCGCGACCTGTTCCTCTCCTCTTCGTCGGCAGACGAGGCGCAAGAGCCCCTGGCCGCCTCGGTGCGTCCGATCGCCGAGCGGCACGGAGTCACGGTCGACGACGAACTGCTTCTGGGGCAGTGGACGCTGGACCCCCTGCCCGAGGCCATGCGCCTGCCCACCGAGGCGCTGACCGTCCCGGTCCGTTGGGTGCCCTACGCGGGGCAGACCCCGGTGCCGGACTGGCTCCGGGGCAAGCCCTCCAGGCCCCGCGTCGCCCTGTCCCTGGGCCTGTCCCAGCGCATGTTCCTCAAGGGCGGCTGGGGGCACGTACCCGCCATCCTGGAAGCGGTCGGCGGGCTGGACGTGGACGTGGTGGCGACCCTGGACTCCACACAGCTGGAGAACGCCGACATTCCGGAGAACGTACGCACCATCGACTACCTGCCGCTCAACCAGCTGCTCCCCACCTGTGACGCCATCATCCACCACGGAGGGGTGGGCACCTTCGCCGCGGCGGCCTCGCTGGGCGTACCACAACTGATCACCGACACCGATGACGACCACGGCGTCATGGCAGCACCCGGTGAGGGCATGGAGGCGTCCAAGCACGCGGAGTCGTCGATCACGGCCGGCTACGTCACCTCCCGGTCCGCCGGACTGCGGCTCAACCACCGCACGCAGGACGTGCAGGACATCAGGGAACACGTGCTCAGCGTGCTCAAGGACACGCGTTTCCGCTCCGGTGCCGACCGCGTGCGCAGCGAGGTCCTCGCGGCGCCGTCCCCTGCGTCCGTCATCGCCACCCTGGAGGCCCTGACCGCCATGCGCAAGGGCACGTCATGATCAACGTGTTCCAGCCGAGCCTGGGCCCGGAGGAACTGGCCGCGGTCGAGGCCGTGTTCAGCGACTCCTGGCCCGGTCTGGGCCGGCGCACCACCGCCTTCGAAGCTGCGTTCGCCGACCACTTGGGGGTCGACCCGGCCCGGGCGGTGTTCGTCAACTCGGCGACCGCGGGGCTCTTCATCGCCGTGGAGCTGCTGGGTCTGGGGCCGGGCGACGACGTGGTGATGCCGAGCGTGAGCTTCGTGGGGGCGGCCAACGCCGTGTGCGCGGCGGGAGCACGCCCCGTCTTCTGCGACGTGGACCCGTTCACCCTGAACCCGACCGCGGCGGACGTGGAGCGAAGCCTGACCGACAGGACGCGCGCGGTGATCCTGCTGCACTACGGGGGCCTGCCGGGAGAGGTCGCGGAGATCTCCCGGCTGTGCCGTGAGAGGGGCGTGCGGCTCGTGGAGGACGCGGCGTGCGCCGTGGCCTCCCGGGTCGGTGACCGCGCCTGTGGGACCTTCGGCGACATCGCCGTCTGGAGCTTCGACGCCATGAAGATCATGAGCACGGGCGACGGCGGGATGGTCCTCCTGCGTGACGGGGAGGAGGCCGAACGGGCGCGACGGCTCGCCTACCACGGCCTGAACCACCACAGCGGCATGAGTGCGTCGCGGTCAGTGGCACGGCGGTGGTGGGAGCTGGACGTGGCGGTGTTCGGCCGCAGGGTGATCGGCAACGATCTGACCGCGGCCATCGGACTCGTGCAGTTGGAACGGCTGCCCGGGTTCGTGGAGCGGCGGCGGAGCGTGGCCGCGGCCTACGACCGGCTGCTGGCAGGCGTCGAGGGCGTGGAGACACCGCCTCCGGTACCTGAGAACCACACCTCCTCCCACTACTTCCACTGGGTGCGTCTGGCCCCGGGCGAACGCGACCGGGTGGCGGCCGAACTCCTGGACCGGGGCGTCTACACCACCTTCCGCTACGCGCCCCTGCACCGTGTGCCCGCCTACGGAGCGGGCCCGGTTCGGCTCCCCGGTGTGGAGGAGGCCGCTGAGCGCACGCTGCTGCTCCCCCAGCACCAGGGACTGTCCGACGCCGAAGTCGAACGCGTGTCCGAGGAGCTCGTCTCCGCGGTCGCACGTCGGCCCCCGCACCGAAGCGAGCCCGACCGATGAGGGCCCTTGTCCTGGCGGGAGGCACAGGGTCGCGTATGCGTCCGCTGAGCCACACCCGACCCAAACAGCTCGTCCCCGTCGCGGGACGCCCGGTCCTCGAACACGTGGTCCGCGGCGTACGTGAACTGGGGATCACCGACATCGGCGTCATCACCGGCGACGGCGGGGACCACGTTCGGAACGAACTCGGGGACGGGAGCCGGGTCGGAGCGGCCCTCACCTACATCCACCAGAGCCGCCCACGAGGGCTCGCCGACTGCGTCCGCGCGGCGCGCGGCTTCCTGGGCCAGGACCCGTTCGTGCTCTGCCTCGGTGACAACCTGCTGCCTTCGGGTTTCACCGGGCTCGCGGAGGAGTTCCGGAGCCGGGCCTCGGACGCCCACATAGCGGTGCAACGAGTCGCCGACCCGTCCGAGTTCGGCGTCGTGGACATGGGTGCGGACGGCAAGGTCGGCCGTCTGGTCGAGAAGCCCGCCGTCCCGGTCAGCGACTGGGCCATCATCGGCGTCTACTTCTTCTCACCGGCGATCCACGAGGCCGTTCAAGCGATCGAACCGAGCTCCCGCGGAGAGCTGGAGATCACCGACGCGATCCAGTGGCTGCTGGAGCACGGATACGGCGTGAGCGCCGGCGCATACAAGGGGTACTGGGCCGACGTCGGACGCCCCGACGACGTGCTGCGCGCCAACCGCCACCTGCTCGACACACTCGATCCCTCCGTGGCGGAGGGCACCGTCACCCCGGACAGCCTCCTGGAGGGACCGGTCTTCCTCGGCGAGGGTGCCAGGGTGGTCCGCTCCACCGTGGTCGGCCCGGTGGTGGTCGGCCCGGCGACCGTCGTCACCGACTCCTTCGTGGGCCCGGCGACGTCGATCGGTGCGCACTGCTCACTCAACGGAGCCGACGTGGCCGACAGCGTCCTGATGGACGGCGTCCGGATCGACGGCCCCGTCCCCCTACGGGGTTCCGTGGTCGGCCGGGAGTCCGTCATCCGGTCGACGGGGACCGGTGCCCGGTCCGGCCACCGGATCGTCGTCGGAGACCACACCCGCATCGAGACGGGCTTCTGACACAGCACGACCACACGAGGAAGGACGAGGGGTGCCGTCATGGAGGAAGCGAAGAAGAGGATCCTGGACGCCGTCCTGGACTATCACGAGCAGACGGAGGCGGAGGGGCCCTTCGTCCCAGGCGAGACCGAGATCTGGCCCTCGGGTGCCGTCCTGGACGCCGACGACCGTGCGGCCTTCGTCGAGGCCGCACTGGACATGCGCATCGCCTCGGGTGCCAGCGCACGCAAGTTCGAGAGCGCACTCGCCCGCAAGGTCGGCGTGCGCAAGGCCCATCTGACCAACTCCGGCTCGTCGGCCAACCTCCTCGCGGTGACCGCGCTCACTTCGCCCCAGCTCGGTGAACGCGCGCTGGTACCCGGAGACGAGGTGGTCACCGTGGCGGCCGCATTCCCGACCACGGTGAACCCCATCCTGCAGAACGGGCTCGTCCCGGTCTACGTGGACATCGAACTGGGAACGTACAACACCACGGCCGAGCGGGTGGAGCGGGCCCTGGGCCCCCGTACCCGGGCGATCGCGATCGCCCACACCGCGGGCAACCCCTACGAGGTGGAGGAGATCGCACGGCTCGCCTCCGCACACGGCCTCTTCCTCATCGAGGACAACTGCGACGCACTAGGATCCCGCTACCGCGGCAAGTACACGGGGACCTTCGGTGACCTGGCCACGGTCAGCTTCTACCCCGCCCACCACCTGACCATGGGCGAGGGCGGCTGCGTGCTGACCTCCGACCTGACCCTCGCCCGCATCGTGGAGTCACTGCGCGACTGGGGACGCGACTGCTGGTGCGCTCCCGGTGAGAGCAACACGTGCTTCAAGCGCTTCTCCTGGCAGCTGGGCGACCTCCCGCCCGGATACGACCACAAGTACATCTACTCCCATGTCGGTTACAACCTCAAGACGACCGACACCGCAGCGGCTCTCGGCCTGTCCCAACTGGGCAAGATGGATCGCTTCTGCGCGGCACGGCGCGGCAACTGGGCACGCCTGCGCGAAGGCCTGGACGGCGTCCCCCACCTCCTGCTCCCCGAAGCGACCGCGGACAGCGACCCGAGCTGGTACGGCTTCGTCCTCACCGTCGCGGACGACGCCCCGTTCGCCTCCGCCGACCTCATCGACTTCCTGGAGGAGCGCAGGATCGGCACACGACGCCTGTTCGCGGGCAACCTCCTGCGGCACCCCGCCTACACCGACCGCCCCGGACGGGTCGCGGAGGACCTGGTCAACACCGACCGGGTCATGGAGGACACCTTCCACCTGGGCGTCTACCCCGGGCTGACCGAGGAGATGATCGACTACGTCGTCTCCTCGGTGAAGGAGTTCGTCGCGGCACGGCGCTGAGAGACCACTCCCTGGCACCCCGCGCCCGGTGGCCAGCGACACCGCGGCACCGGGCCGGGCCCCTCCCACACGACCACTCACACGAGGTGGACCATGCGTTGGATACCCCATGACCGGCTGCCCACGGTGGCGGTGATCGGTCTCGGCTACGTCGGATCGTGCGTCGCGGCCACTCTGTCCGACCGGGGACACGACGTCCTCGGTATCGACACCGACACGGGCCTGGTGGACGAGCTCACACGCGGACACTGCCGGTTCCACGAGGAAGGGCTCCCCGAGAGCCTGGCCCGGGGCCTGGCCGCGGGACGGATCCGGATCGCCACCGACCAGAGCGCTGTCAGCGCGGCGGACGTCGTACTCATCACCGTCGGGACTCCTGTCAGGGAGGACGGCTCGATGGCGGACGACCAGCTCGCCGGAGCCTGTGAGGAACTCGGACGCCACCTACGCGAAGGCCAGATGGTGATCCTCAAGAGCACGGTTCCTCCCGGAACGACCTCGACGAAGGTGCGGCGCGCGCTGGAGCGCCCCGGGCTGGCCGCGGGTGAGGAGTTCGGGCTGGCGTTCGCCCCCGAGCGCCTCGCCGAGGGCACCGCGATGCGCGAGCTCCGTGAACTGCCGATGGTGGTCGGAGGCGTGAACGAGGACAGCACCGCCGACGCCGCCGAGTTCTGGCGGCGGGGCCTGGGGGTTCGGGTGATCACCGTGGGATCGGCGGAGGCCGCCGAGATCGTCAAGCTGACCGACAACTGGTGGATCGACCTGAACATCGCGCTGGCCAACGAACTCGCCCGCTACTGCGAGCTCTTCGGCGTCGACGCCCACGAGGTCATCCCGGCGGCCAACACGGTTCCCAAGGGCTCTGGCAACGTGAACGTGCTCATCCCCAGCGTGGGAGTCGGCGGTTCCTGCCTCACCAAGGACCCCTGGATGATCTGGCACTCAGCACGCGAACACGGGCTGGACCTGCTGACACCGGTGGCGGGACGGGAGGCGAACACGGCCATGCCCGGATACGCTGCCGACCGCATCCTCTCCGGACTCCGGCGCTTGGGCAAGGCACCGGAGGACAGCCGTATCGCGGTCCTGGGCCTGTCGTTCAAGAACGACACCGCCGACCTGCGTGAGACCCCCGTCCTGCCGGCCGTCACGCATCTCGACAAGTCCGGTGCGGACGTGTGCCTGTTCGACCCCCTGGTCGCCCCCGCGGACACGGAGCGGGTGTTCGGCCGCGCCCCGGCCGCGTCCCTGGAGGCCGCCGTGACCGACGCCGACTGCGTGGCGGTCCTCGCCTACCACCGGGAGATGGAGGCGGTCGACCTGACCGCGCTTCCGGTCTCGCGTCCGTGCCTGTTCTTCGACGGCCGCGCCAACCTGCCCCGCGAGTACGTGGACCGACTGCGCGACTCCGGGTTCTCCTACGAAGGAGTGGGACGATGACCGTGTCCGCGCACCGCCGAGCCGTGGTCACCGGAGGGGGCGGGTTCGTCGGCCGCCACTTGGTGGAACGGCTCGTGGAGGAGGGATACGAGGTCACCGTCCTCGACCACGCCCACCCCTCCGACGGCCACCGCCCCCCGGAGGGCGTCCGCTGGGTCTCCGGTGACGTCCGCGATCCGCGGGACGTGGCCCGCGCCGTACGCAGCGGTACGGACGTCGTGTACCACCTGGCCGCCATCGTGGGCGTGGACCAGTACCTCGCGGACCCCCTGGCCGTCATCGACGTCAACTTCACGGGTACACGCCACGTTCTGGAGGCCGCGCTCAGGGTCGAGGCCCGCGTCGTCATGACGAGCACCAGCGAGGTGTTCGGGAAGAATCCCGCTGTCCCCTGGGCGGAGGACGACGACCGGGTGCTCGGGTCGACCTCGACCGCGCGGTGGAGCTACGGAACAAGCAAGGCCCTCGCCGAACACCTGCTGTTCGCCTTCGCGGACCGCTACGAACTGCCGGTCTCCATCGTCCGCTACTTCAACGCCTTCGGTCCCGGCCAGCGGCCTGCCTACCTCGTGAGCCGCCTCGTGCACCGGGCGCTGAACGGCCGCCCCCTGACCGTCTACGACAAAGGTCACCAGACCAGGTGCCTGACCTACGTGGGTGACGCGGTGGAGGCCACGGTCCTCGCCGGCACCGCCGGGTCGGCCGTCGGCGAGGCTTTCAATGTCGGCAGCCGACATGAGAGCACCGTGGCCGAGGTCGCCGAGCTGATCGGTGCGCTGGTGGAGGGCGATGTCCCCGTCCTGCACGTGGACACCGGGACGAGCCTCGGAGCCTCCTACGAGGACCTGGGGCGGCGGATACCCGACACCGGGAAGGCGCTCCGCCTGCTGGGCTGGGAGTGCCGGACACCGCTACGCGAGGGCCTGGCGAAGACGATCGCGTGGGCACGCTCAACACCGTCGTGGCTGGCGCTGCGCGACACCGGGGCCGTGTGACGGGCGGACCCCCACCGCACCCCATCGACACCGGACGATCGACGACGTGAGGAGCACGACTGTGGAGACCATGAGAGAGACCGCCGGAGCGACGACCTTCCAAGGCCGCCCTATGACCCTGTTGGGCGGGCCCCTCCGGGTGGGTGACCCGGCCCCCGAGTTCACCGCCATCGCACCCGACATGACGCCCGTGGGGCTGTCCTGGGCACCGGGCACCGTGCGTGTCCTGTGCTCAGTGCCGTCCGTGGACACCCCGGTCTGTGACCGGCAGACCCGTTTCCTGGGCGATGCGCTGGCCTCCCTCCCCGGGGCCGAGCTGCTGACCCTGTCCGTGGACCTGCCCTTCGCCCAGAGGCGCTGGTGCGGAGCCGCCGGCAAGGAGGGGATCGTCGCCTCGGACCACCGGGACCTCTCCTTCGGCCTGGCCTACGGGGTGGCCGTGAAGGAGCTGCGCCTGTTGTGCCGTGCCGTGTTCGTCGTCGACGCGCAGGACACGGTCAGGTACACGCACTACGCTCCGGCATCGGACGAGCCGATCGACCATGAGGAGGTCCTGGCCGCGGTACACGGATGCCTGTAGGGGCACACGGGGGCGGGCGCTTCATCGAACGCGCCCGCCCCCGCTGTCCGGAGCGGGACGGAGAGAAGGAAGAAGGAGGGGGTGCCCACGGGCACCCCCTCCTCGCCGACCGCTCCAGACGAGCGGGCGGTCAGGCCAGCGGGCTGGACTGGTAGGAGAGCAGCATCCACTCTCCGTCACGCCGCACGGAGACCCACACCGTCCGCGTACGGTACTCCTCGGCCGGAGACTCCTCACCCGAGCGGGCCACGCCGCCCTCGGTCACGACGACCGCGATGTCGTCGCCGAGAAAGCGCATGTCGACAGGCGCCTCCACCAGACGGGTGTCCTTGAAGGGGCCCGAAAGGGCCTTCGACATCGCGCCGCGGATCTCCTCACGGCTGATGTACTGGTCGTCGCCCAGAAGCAGGCTGCCGTTGTCGACGAAGACGTCGGCCAGCGCGTCCGCGTTCCCCTCGGCCCAGGCGGCCCGCGCACGGAGAACGGCACTCAGGGCCGCCCCCTCCTCACCGTTGGGGAAGGGGCCGTAGCTTCCCGCCCACTCCTTCGCCTGCGCGACGAGTGAGGCAGCGTCGTTGGACATTCAGTGGTCTCCTCTCCCGGCCGGGCGGCCGGACTCTGCGGTGCTCCGTGTCCGGACCCGCACACTCACCAGCGAAGGGTGGCGCCTTCGCCGCGCGGACTGTTCTGGTAGGCGGCGAGCTTCCACTCGCCGTCCCGCTTGACGAGGACCCAGGTCGACCGGACCGCCAGTTCAGGGGCGATCTCGGTCTCCCCGGGCGCCAGGATCCCGCCGTGCGTGCGCACCAGGCACACGTCGTCGGCGGCGAAGCGCACGTCCACCGGAGCCCCCGTGACACCGGTGCCCTTGAACGGGCCGGCGTACGCGGCGGTCATGAACGCACGGATCTCCTCGCGGTTCTTCTTGTAGACGTCACCGGGCAGGATCATGACCCCGTCCTCGACGAAGGTGTCTGCGACCTTGTCACCGTCGTTCTCCGACCACGCGGCGACCAGGCGGAGAGGGACGCTCAGCGCCTCCTTCTCCTGGTCGGAGTCGAAGGAACCGTAGTAGGCGTCCAGGTTTCCTGCGTTGGCTGGTGCCTTCGTTGACACACGTGCCTCCATCGTCTGGTGCTCTCGGTTCCGGAGGGGAGACGGGCTCACTACCGCCTTCCGTGTTCTCCGGACCCGCCGTTCCTCCATGGTCTCTCCTGCTTATGCCGTCCACATCTCCTGGATTGTGCTCCTCCCGCCACCACACGAGAAAACGCTTTTCAGACCAGCAATAGAGAAGTCGTCGGAGCGAGGAGAAGATGTGATCCTCCAAAGAGAAAAGTGCACCCGTAGGAAATTCCTGGAATTGTCCTCGGGCCACCGGTAATCGAGACGGAGAAGGAGCACCGGATGGACAGCGATTCCGTTCAGGAGGAGATCGTCAAACGCGTGCGGGCCATCGTGCCCCTCGTGCAGGAACGCGCTCCCTGGCAGGACGAGAACAGGAAGCTGCACCCCGAGGTCGTCGAGGCGCTGGATGAGGCCGGCGTCTTCCGCATGCGGGTACCGGCCAGGTACGGCGGATACGAATCCGACACCCGGACCATGCTGGAGGTGGCGGCCGTCCTGGCCCAGGCGGACGGCGCCACGGCCTGGAACACCTCGGTGTGGTGGATACCGACCTGGATGGTCGGCATGTTCCCCGACCATGTCCAGGAGGAGGTCCTGGGTGAGTACGGCGGCCGTGTGTGCGGCACGCTCAGCCCGGGCGGTGCGGCCGAGCCGGCGGACGGCGGCATCGTCGTCAACGGCCAGTGGGGCTTCATCAGCGGGGCACCGCACAGCCACTGGCAGTCGATCATCGCGATCGCCCCCACAGCCGACGGATCGGGCATGGAGCCGATCATGGCGCTGGTCCCGATCTCCGATCTCCGGCTGGTCGACGACTGGAACGCGGCGGGCCTGCGCGGCTCCGGCAGCGTGACCACCGTGGCCGAGAACGTCTTCGTCCCCTCTGAGCGTGTCCTGCCCCTGGGCGCGGTCATGGGGGGGCAGACCGTCTCCGAGGCCAACCGCACGCTGCCGATGTACAGGGCCCCGCTGCTGGCGGTGGCCGCCGCGACCTCCGCCGGCACCCCGACCGGCCTCGCCGAGGGCGCCCTCGAACTCTTCCTGAAGCGGTCGACCGAGCGCGGAATCACCTACACCGACTACGAACGGCAGGCCGACGCACCGGTCACGCATCTCCAGGTGGCCCAGGCATCCCTGATGGCTGATGAGGCCAGGTTCCACGCTGAGCGCCTCACCGGGCTCGTCGACTCCAAAGGGGCGCTCGGCCAGGAGTGGTCCCTGCAGGAGCGCGCCCGGTGCCGCGCGGACATGGCGGCACTGTGCCGCCGTTCCAAGGACGCGGTCACCCTCCTCGGCGAGGCCAGCGGAGGGCGTTCCGTGTACAGCGGTCACCCGATGCAGCGGATGGTCCGCGACATCACCGCGCTGAACCTGCACGCCCTCATGTACCCGGACACCGGTTTCGAACTGTACGGACGCGTCCTGTCCGGACTCGAGCCGAACACCCTCTACATCTGATGGCGCCCTCAGCGAGCGAAAGGGACGGAAGCACCGTGTTCGACTACGTGATCGTGGGAGCCGGGTCGGCCGGCTGTGTGCTGGCGGCGCGCCTGAGCGAGGACCCCGACACCACCGTGTGCCTGATCGAGGCGGGGCCCGCGGACACCTTGGAGCGCATCCACATCCCCTCGACCTTCGGGCATCTGTTCCGAACCGAGGTGGACTGGGACTACCACACGCACGAGGAAGCACACCTGGGGCGGCGCAAGATCTACCTGCCCCGGGGACGGGTGCTGGGTGGCACCAGCTCCATCAACACGATGATCTACATCCGCGGGAACCAAGCGGACTTCGACGGCTGGGGACAGGAGGGCTGGTCCTTCGAGGACCTGCTGCCCTACTTCCGGCTCGCCGAGGACAACGAACGCGGCGAGTCCCGTTTCCACGGTGTGGGCGGCCCCCTCTCGGTCTCCGAGAACCGGTCCCGCAACCCGATGTCGACGGCGTTCCTGGAGGCCGCGGGGCAGGCGGGCCACCCGGCCAACGATGACTTCAACGGCGCCGAGCAGGAGGGCTTCGGCTTCTTCCAGCTCACCCAGAAGGACGGGATGCGGTGCAGCACCGCCACCGCGTACCTGCACCCGGCCGCGGGGCGACCCAACCTCACCGTCCGCACAGGCACCACCGCTCACCGAATCGTCATCAACGGCTCCAAGGCCACCGGCGTCGCGGTGGGCGGCCCCGAGGGCGAGGAGGTGATCAGGGCCGAACGCGAGGTCCTGCTGTGCGGAGGCGCCTACAACTCACCGCAACTGCTCATGCTCTCCGGTGTGGGCGCACCGGAGTCTCTGGCACCGCTGGGGATCGACGTCACGGCCGAACTGCCGATGGTGGGCACCGGACTTCAGGACCACGTCCTCCTTCCACTGGTCTACACACACGACCACCCCGTCAGTCTGCTGGCGGCGGGCTCTCCCGAGAACGTCCAGCAGTTCCAGGAGACCCGGTCCGGACCCATGACGTCCAACGGACCCGAGGTGGGGGGCTTCGCCCGCACCCGCGGCGACCTGCCCGCACCCGACGTGGAGTTCCTCACCGCACCGGTCATGTTCGTCGACAGCGGACTGGCCGCTCCCACCGGGCACGCCCTGTCCTTCGGTCCGTCCATGCTCACTCCCGCGAGCCGGGGAAGGGTGGAGCTGGCCAGTGACATGCCCACCGCCAAGCCGCGTATCGTGCACAACTACTTCGAGGCCCCGGAGGACATGGACTCGGCCGTCGAGGCCCTGCGCATGGCCTTGGACATCGCCGGGCAGGAAGGCCTGCGCGACTACACGAAGACGGCTCACCAGGTGCCCGACTCCGACTCGGACCAGGACCTGAGGGAGTTCGTTCGGCGCTACGCGCACTCCATCTACCACGCCTCCTCCACATGTGCGATGGGTTCCGTGGTGGACGCGGACCTGCGGGTGCGGGGCGTGGAGGGCCTGCGCGTGGCCGACGCGTCAGTGATGCCGACCCTCGTGCGGGGCAACCCCAACGCGGCGACGATCACGATCGCCGAGCGTGCCGCCGACCTGGTAAGAGGCATCGACCGCCGGGGGAGGGAGTCCGAAGCGGGCGCGTGACGAACGGGGCCGCCGAGTTCGGCGGCCCCTGTACGTGCGGACACGCCGCACGTATCCGTCCCGGGTCCGGCACGGCCGTGCCGGACCCGGGACGGTGTCGTTCAGGACTCCGACACGGTCGGCTCCTGACGGTCCCGCCCCTCCTCGACAGGGCCGGGAACGGCGTCCGCGACGGCGTCATCCGCCCCTGCCTTCGCCGGAGGCACGTGGCGGAGCGCGAAGACGATGACGACGGCGAGCAGCACCAGGAGCGCCGCACTGCCGACCGAGACCGCGTTCAGCCCGTCGACGAACGCCGCCCGCGCCGGTTCCAGCATCCGCGCCGCCTCGGCCGCGGGCATCCCCTCGGCCGAGGCCACGTCCGCGGCGAGCGAGGCGTGCTCCCCTCCGCCCATACTGTTCTGGTAGACGGCCGTGCCGACGCTGCCGAGCACGGCCACCCCCAGCGCGATACCGAACTCACCGCTGCTCTCGGACATACCCGCCGCCGCGCCGGCCTTCTCCTCCGGAGCGGAGCCGACCACCAGGTCCGTGCCGAGCGCGCCCATGGGGCCGGTACCGAAGTAGACGAGGGCGTAGCCGCCCGCCACGACCGCGAGTCCGGCGCCCGGGCCGACGAAGACCAGGATCGTGCAGCCCGCGGCGGCCGCGACCAGCCCCGCGGAGATGACGTAGGCGGGGCGGACCCAGTCGATGAGGACGGGCGCCGCCATCGAACCGATGATCATGCCGACCGCCGCCGGCAGCAGCCACAGCCCCGCGGTCAGGGGGGACAGCCCTCCGACCAACTGGAGGAACTGTGTCACGTAGAGGGAGACCCCTCCCACCGCCGCGGTCGCCAGCAGCAGGCCGACCAGGGCGGCGCTGAAGGAACGGTTCCGGAACAGCCCCAGGTCCAGCAGCGGGCTGGCCAGCGTGCGCTGGCGCACCACGAAGGCCGCTCCCATGGCCGCGCCGACGGCGATGGCGAGCAGGGGAAGCCCGGCGACTCCCTCGGCGGCGATCTCCTTCATCCCGTAGATCACCGGCAGTACCGTGGCCAGGACCAGCAGGGTACTGGCCACGTCCAGTCGAGCCGAACCGCTCGCGGGCGTCTCCGGCAGCAGGAAGGGGCCCACCGCCAGCAACAGGAGCATGACGGGCACCGCGAGAAGGAAGACCGATCCCCACCAGAAGTACTGGAGGAGAAGGCCCCCCACGATCGGCCCGACCGCGATGCCGAGCATGAAACAGCTCATCCAGACCGCCACCGCGATGCCCCGCTGGCGCGGATCGCGGAACGCTGTGCGGACCAGCGCCAGCGTGCACGGCATCAGACTGGCACCGGCCACCCCGAGTACGGCACGCGTCGCGATGAGCATGGCCGCGTTGGTGGACATCGCCGCCGCGACCGAGGCCAGCGCGAAGAGGACGGCTCCGATGAGCAGGAGTCTGCGGCACCCGATCCTGTCGCCGAGCGCCCCCATGACGAGGAGGAAGCCCGCGACCATGAATCCGTAGATGTCGGTGATCCACAGCAGTTGGGTCCCGCTGGCACCGAGATCGGCCGTCAGGTGCGGGAGTGCCAGGAGCAGGACGCTCAGGTCGATCGAGAGCAGCAGTGTCGGGAGCGCCAGGACGGCCAGCACCGTCCACTCGCGTGCGCCCGCTCTGGGCTCGTTACCCGTGGTCGTGTCCATACCGGATCAACTCCCGTACTCGTCGCGCAGCCGCCACCAGGCGTACGGAGATTCCTGGGGGACGCCTTCCGGGCTGTCCTCCCAGCTCTCCTGACGGCCGAGCGGGGTCAGGTCGAGCAGGCTCCAGTTCGTGCCGAGCTTCTCCACGCCCCGCCCCGCGGTGAAGTACGTCCGGTAGGCCGCCTCACCGTCCCAGAAGAGGACACTCAGCCCGAAACCATCGGCACCGTCCACCGTGACGCCCATGTCCTCGTTGAAGGAACCACGGAACGACGAGTACCAGGGCACCTCCCACCCCATCCGGTCGCGGACCCGGGCGATCTCCTCATAGGGCGCTCGGGACACCAGGACGAGAGTGGTGTCCCGAGCGTTGAGGTGTGCGGGATGTCCGAGGTTGTCCACGAACATGGAGCAGCCTTCGCACTGGTGGGTGGATCCAGGCGGCAGCATGAAGTGGTACACGATCAGCTGGCGGCGCCCCTCGAACAGGTCCTCCAGGGAGCTCTCGCCGTCCGGACCGTCGAACACGTAATCCTTGTCGATGCGGACCGCGGGCTGTCGGCGGCGCTCCTCCGCTAGCCGGTCCTGGAGCCGTGTGAGCTCCTTCTCCTGTGCGAGCAGGCGCTCGTGGCCGACCCGCCACTCCTGCTCGGACACCGCCTCTGGCGGATACATGGCTCTCCTCCTCATCCCATGAACGAACGCGGGCGGTGGGTCCGCCCCCACACGAGGCCACACTCGCACCGCCCGCTTACGGTTTCCTGCACGCCGGACTTACCGTCCGCGCGTGCCCGCCGTCAGGAGTCCTCAGCCGTGGCCTTGGAATTCTGGTAGGCAGCGATGAGCCACCCACCGCTCCCGTGGACCAGAGTGCACGTGGCGAAGAACGCCAGGCCGGGTGTCTCCGCGGGGACCCCGGGGATCTCGACCCGCCCCTTGGTGACGAGCAGTGCGACGTCGTCGCGGACGAAACGTACGTCCAACGGCTCGACGACGACGCTGGAGCCCTTGTAAGGGCCCTCGAAACCCTGGGCCATGAAGGCGCGGATGCCCTCACGCCCCCGCATGTACGTGTCGCCGATCAGGCTCGCGTCCGCCTCGAAGAGCGCCGCGAACGCATCCGCGTCGTTGGCCGCCCATGTCCGCATCACACTGTCCGCGACCTCCCGGACCGCCTTGTCGTCCGCACTCGTCCGCGTGTCTCGCGCCATGCCCGGTACTCCTCTCCTACGCCACCGACGACGAACACCCGTCCGCCGAACGCCTCCCATGCTCGCCAGCACGCCTGGAACGAACGTCTCCTTCCTTGCTGGAACGACCATGCGCGGCCACCGCACAAGCATGAGGAAGCCAGGAGAGCGGATCACACCGCAGGATTTCCTGGAAGCAGACCACAGCAACGGAACAAGAGAGGCACAAGCAGTTGACTCGCTCTTCCCCCATGCCCCACCCACGAAGCCAGCCGATCATCAGAGCCACGGCGGGGCTGGCAGTCATCGCCCTGACGGTCTCCCACGCCCCACACGCGTCCGCGCAGACCGAATCCGCCCCCCACGCCGACACCTTCCAGACGACCGTCCTCGACACCGGTGACACCGTGTCGGTGTCACCCGACGGCGCACACGTGGCCATCACCCCCGCAGAGGGACGTGAGGGCACCCGCTTCACGTCCGTGCACTCAGCCGACCGCCATCTCGTCCTGCCCGGCGACCTGCCCCGGACACCGACGGCCCGCCTCCCGACCGCGGCGGCCGCACGCACCCCGGCGTCCTCGGGCACGGGTTGCGGTTCGACCGAGTGCCACGAACTCAGCGTTCGCCACCTGGGACCGGACGGAGCCCCCACCGATGACGCGGAGTCGATGGTGCTGGGGCTGGACAGCGACGTGATGGAGTTCGCGGGCGGTTCGGAGAGTGCCGTCTTCTCACTGCCCGAGGGCCGCTACATGCTGGTCACCGACGTCTCGGACTTCACCGACCCGGACGCCGACTGGCACCGTATGGTCCATCCGCTGGTCACGCTCGACAGCGACGACGAGGTCGTGATGGACGCGACCACGACCCGGCCCGTCAGCACGGACCCCGGTGCGGACGGCACCGAGTCGGCTCTGGTGGAGATCGGTGTCGAGAACCAGGCCGGGAGCGAGGCCGTACGCGTCTCCCTCCAGGCCGACGACTTCTCCGGGCTGCACACCGCCCTGGTCGGCCCGTCGGCCCCGGTGGAAGGCCTGACCTCGTTCGTCGCCTCCACGTGGGCGCACCGCGACAGAGCGGGGGAACTGCGAGGCTCCCCGGAGACCGTCCACCTGCTCGACACGGTGGAGGGGTCGTTCCCCACCGGCTACGACCGGACCGTGGAGCCGGACGACCTCGCCACCGTCGCGGTCGACCACTTCGCTCAGACCCCCGGGAACGCGGCGACGAAGGCCCTGTTCGCCAGCGCACCGGGCGTGAGCGGCATCGCGACGGTCTTCCTCCCCTACGACCTCCCCTCCTCGACCGTCCATCGCGTCGAGGCGGGGGAGACCATGTGGAGCAGCGCGTTCGGAGAGAACCGTGCCATGGACGACGGAACCGTCAGCGACGTCACCGCACTCGGTTCGGTCCCCCGTTCCTACGAGGCGGGCGACTCCTACACGGAACGGTGGAACGCCGCCGTGGTCGGTCCGATGTTCCTGTGGGGCGAGCACGCCGTACGCAGCGGCGACGATCTGTGGTTCGGCATGCCGATGTACTCCGACCAGGACCGCCACCAGGGCGGTTCGGTGACGGACGAAGCCGAGGTCCTGCTGTTCCAGGACGGCGGCCTCGTCGCTTCCTCAGACACGGGGCACCTCCAGGCGTCCCTGGCCCCCGGGGAGAGCGAACTGCGCCTGGAGAGCCGGACCTCGCGGGCGTCGGTAGCGGACCTGTCCACGCGTATCGAGGCGGAGTGGACGGTCTCCTCCGACACGGCCGCGCCCGAAGGCGAACGGCTGCCCCTCTGGGTGGTGCGCTACCAGCCGAGGGTGGACATGTGGAACAGCGTGCGCGCACGGGGCCTGATCCGGATCCCGCTGACCGTCGAGGCCCACCCCGACTCGGTCCACGGAGACGTCGAGGAACTCACGGTGCAGGCGTCCTTCGACGACGGGGACAGCTGGAAGAGGGCCTGGGTGATCCGGCACGGCGCCGACCGCCGCACAGCCCTGATCTGGGTGCCCCGCCGGTCGGACGCCGAATACCTCTCCCTCCGAGCCCACCTGACGGATTCCGACGACAACTCCGTCGAGCAGACGATCATCCGCGCCCTGCGCCTGTCCGACTGACCAGGCCGCACCGAGTCCAAGAAAGGTCCCCATGTCATCCAAGCTCCGCTTGACCCTGGCCTGCCTCGCGGCCTCCACCCTGGCAGCGACCCTCCTGAGCGCTCCGCCCGCACTGGCGGACGCCTCCTCGTCCTCGTCCTCGTGCCTGTCCGTTCCCTCCGAGCCGGCTCTCAACTCCTCCGCGTCCCACATCCAAACCGAGGTCCGCAGCGACTGCGGCGCACCGACCGTGCTGTGGCTCGTGCGGGAGGCGACACCCACCCAACCGCGTACCATTCAGGAGCGCTACGTCCTGCCCGGCACCGAGGCGGCCGTGAGCATGTACTGTCGCCGGAGCGGGACGCACACCTACCAGGCGATCGTGTGGGACCCGAACATGATGTTCCGCCGCACGTCGGACACCGTCACTCTCACGTGCTGAGCGGGACGGCCCTCACCGGGGGTCCGGGACGGCGAGCGCGAACGCCTCCACCGCGCTGATCCTCCGGCCCAGCGCGAACCCGGCCTCGAAGCCCTCGGTGCCGAGCGCCTCCCTCAACAGGCGCTCCACCCGTCGCACGTCCCCCCTCTCCGCTTCGGGGAGGGGGGCTCCGACGGACTCCCTCGTCGCGTACGCGGTACCGAGCAGCCGAGCGGAGACGGCGTGGCGCCCCACCGCCGCGGTGGCCGACGCCAACCCCTCCAGGGAGAGGGCGAGTGCCCTCGGGTCACCGAGTCTGCGGGCGACCGCGTACCCCTCGGCCTGGAGCCGGAGGGCGTCATCGTGTCTGCCCCGCAGTTCGGCGACCAAGCCCAACTCCGTGAGGAGCAGGCCGTCCACCACGTCGGTGTCGACCTCGGAACGACGATTGGTCTCCAGGACACCGGTCAGATGTTCCTGGGCCTCCTCGAGCCTGCCCTCTCGGCGTGCGCCGAGGCCGAGCCCGATCCGGGCGAACAACTCCCCCACCTTGTACCCGCTGTCGACCGCGAGGCGTACAGCCCGTTCGTGGTGCGACCGGGCCTCCGCGAAGTCGCCGACGAGCACACCGATCCTGGCCAGGCCGGTGACCGCGTCCGCCTCCTCTGGCCACATCCGCAGTTCACGGGCCCGGCGGACGCTCTCCCGGTGCAGGTCCCGGGCCTGGTCGTAGTCACCGACCACCTCAGCCCACGAGGCGAGGGCGAACGATGCCTGGATCATGCCCCAGCCGTCTCCGATCCCGGTGAACAGGGTCCGCGCCCGCGTCGCGTCTCGGTGGAGGGCCTCAAGGTCGCCACGCGCCTGGGCCTGGCCCGCCAACACGCACAGGGCCGCTGCCTCGGTCCAGCGATCCCCAGCACACCGCGCGTCCTCAAGCGCACGCTCTGCCACGGGCCTGCCCGCCCCCGCGTCCCCGGTGTTCAACAGGGCATGCGCGAGGAACCAGCGTGTCGACGCCGAGCACTCGGCCGCTCCATCGCGGAACCGCTCCACGACACGTCCCACACGCCCGTCGGTATCGAGCCCCGCCCCGTCCAGGAGGGCGAGGCCGGCCCACCATCCCTCGGCGTCGTTCCTCGTCCGCTGGGTGAGGGAGCCCCCTTGGGCCACCAGTTCGTCGAGCAGGGCACGGCCCTCCGAGAGTCTGCCTCGAAAGAGCCAGTACCAGGTCAGGGAGGCGGCCAGGGACCATGCCCCCTCCGTCTCCTTAGCACGCAGCGCCCGTTCCAGTGCCACCCGTGTGTTGGCTGACTCCGTGTCCAGGCGCATGAGCGCCGAACCCTGCTCCCGCCCTCGCAGGAGCTTCGCGCAACGACTCGCCAGCTCGGTGTAGCGGTCCAGGTGGCGTTGGCCGACCCCGTCCCGCTCCCCCGCGTCGTACAGCCGTTCACCGGCGTAGGCGGCAATGGTCTCCAGCAGCCGGAACCGCCGCGCACGGGGTTCGGATCGCCCGTGGGCCGCAGAAGCCACCAGCGACCGGTCCACCAGGCGAGCCAGGATCCCGGCGACCTCGTCCGGCGCGACCCCGCCGCCCGAGCACACCGACTCCGCGGAGGACAGATCGCACCCGTCGGCGAAGACGGCGAGCCTTCGCAGCACCGCGCGTTCTCCTTCCGCGAGCAGGTGCCAGCTCCAGTCGGTGACCGCGCGCAGGGTCCGCTGCCGTGGAGACGCCGCTCTCCGGCCGCCGTCCAGAAGCCGAAAGCTGTCGTCCAGACGTTCGAGAACCTCGCCCACCCCCAGGGAGCACACGCGTGGTGCCGCCAGCTCCAAGGCGAGGGGGAGGCCGTCCAGCCGACGGCACAGTGTCACGACGTCCGCGGCGTTGGAATCGTCGAGGGTGAAGCCGTGGCAAGCCGCCGAGGCCCGTTCCACGAACAGCATGACCGCCGTGCTCCGCCTCGCCCCTTCCGCACCAATAGCGCCCTGCCGCGGGGGAAGCTCCAGCGGACGGACCTCGTAGCGCCGCTCCCCCGCCACCGCCAGGGGCTCACGGCCGGTGGTGAGGACCCGCAGCCCTTCGGAGCGGGCCAGGAGGGACTCCACCAGCGGCGCGAGGGCCTCGACGACGTGCTCACAGTTGTCGATGACCAGGAGGACTTCCCTGCCCCCGAGAGCGACGGACACCGCTTCCTCGGCCGTGGTCGGCCCGGGGCCCACACGCAGGTCCAGGGCACGGGCCATTTCGGCGGCCAGGCGGGGAACCTCGTCCGGGCCCGGTGCCGGGGCGAGGGATGCCAGCTCCACGAGCACCACCTCCAGCCCCGAGTCCTGTTCCCCTGCCCCGACCTCCAGTGCCACACGAGTCTTGCCGACACCGCCCGGACCGGTGAGTGTGACCAGTCGGTGCCTGTCCAACAGGCAGCGAACGTCCGCGACCGCTTCCTCACGGCCGACGATCCGTGTGAGACCGCGCGGGATCGAACGCCGGGCCGAGGGGACGGAGAGCGCGGTGTGGGACGAGGGGGTCTGGGGGAGCTCACCACGCAGGATCTGCGCCTGGAGCCGACGTACCCCCTCTCCCGGCTCCAGCCCGAGCTCTTCGGTGAGGAGGGTGCGCAGCCGGGAGTAGCTGTCCAGAGCCTCACTCCGACGGCCGGCGTGGTGGAGCGCCCGCATCTGAGCGGCGCGCAGGCGCTCACGCAGAGGGTGCTGGCGGACCAACTCCTCGAGTTCGCCGATGATACGCGTGCACTCTCCCGCGTCCACCGATGCCTCGGCGCGGGCCTCCAAAGCCTCCACCCGTTCCTCGTCCAGCCTCGCGGCCACCGCCCTGAGCGCTGGCTCGTGCGCGAAGTCGGCGTAGGCCGGCCCGCGCCACAGCGACAGCGCCTCGGTGAGGGCGGCGACCCGGGAAACCGCGTCGGCACGTTCACGGGCGGTCCCCACGAGGTCACGGAAGCGCCGGGCGTCCACAGCACCGCGCTCGGCCTCCAGAAGGTATCCGGCCCCCCTGAGCGCGACAAGCTCCCGGCCTCCGGTTTCGGCTTCCCCCAGGACTCGCCTGAGCTGTGAGACCTTGGCGTGCAGGGCGGCCCCGGCGCGCTGCGGGGGACGCTCCTCCCAGATCTCCTCGACGAGACGCTCCGGAGGAACGGGCCGCCCCTCGGCGGCCAGAAGGCAGGCCAGAAGCGCCCGAACCTTGCGTCCCGGCACAGTGACCTGGTCACCCGCGTCCGTCCAGACGGCCACAGGGCCGAGAACTCCGAACCTCATAGCACCGGGGGGGTCAGCGGGCCGTGCGTGTCCGCCACCCCCGCTCCCCTTTTCCGTGCGTTCCGCGCCACCGTGTACGGCGCTCCAGTGATCACGCGGACACGTTACGCCTCAGGGGGCTTCGTTCACCAGCGGGTGGGACACGCGACCCTGCGCGCGGACACGGCCCGACCCGCGCAACGGGTCGGGCCGGGAACACCCTCGGGTCGGACCAGGGGTCAGGACCGGGCGAACTGTCCGGGACGGCGTCCCTCACCGGCCGGCCCGCGGTAGGCCTGGGCGATGTCGAGCCAGTGCTCGGCGTCGGACCCCTCGGCGGTCAGATCGAGGTCGTCGCGGTGGCGGCGGCGGGTGACGAGCAGGCAGAAGTCCGCGGCGTCCCCGGTGATCCGCTGCTCGGCCCCGTCGGGACCGAACTCCCACTTCTGACCGGAGGGCGAGGTGAGTTCGAAGCGGAACTCGGTGTCGGGCGGGGTGAGCCCCCGGGACTGGTAGCCGAACTCCCACACCAGGACGGCGAAACCCACGACGCTGCCGATCCGGTCGGTGCGCTCGACTCCCGTGCCGAGGGCGTCGGCGATGTCCTGGCCGTGGGCCAGGGCCTCCATCATGCCCGCGCAGGCCAGGACCCCCGGGGGGATCGGGCGCACGAGCCAGGGCAGGGGCTGGTCGGCGGGGGCGGCCGCGAGCGACTCCACGGCGAAGTCCCGGTCGGCGCGCCAGCGGGCCAGCAGCGCCTCGGGGTCGTCCAGGGGGTAGGTGTTCAGCACCGCGTTGACGGCACCGTCGAAGTCGTCGGCGGCCTGGGCCGTCATCCGCTCGAACGCCGCCGCGTCGGAGGCGGCGGTTCCGGCGAGCCGGTACACGAAGCACAGGTGGGCGACCTGGTGGGCGACGGTCCACCCCTCGGCCGGGGTCTCGCGTGCCCAGTCGGCGGGGGCGAGTCCCTCCACGAGGGAGTCGATGACCTCGGACTCGGCCCGCAGGTCGGCGATGACCGCGGGCAGCTCGGTGATCACGTTGGGAAGGTTGTTCACGTCTGGTTCCCTCTGTTCGGTTCGATGCGGCGGACGGATGCGGCATTGCGGGCGGTGGTGTGGCGGGCCGCGGCCATCGCGGCCCACGCCGCTGCCCTGACCAGGTCGGCGTCCCCGGCCCCGGCGCTCCTGCACGCGGCGACGGTGTCGTCACCGACCTGGAAGGAGGCGCGCGCGGTGAGCAGGGCCAGCCGCCCCAGGGGACGGTCGGAGGGGGGCAGCGCGGCGACGTGCTCCTCCACCCAGGCGCGGCCGACCCCTGCGGGGCCGGTGCCGTGCGCGGCGAGGTGGTCGCGGACCAGCGCGCGCACGCCCTCCGGGAGCGCACGCGCACCGGCCGCGTCGACGGCGGCGGCCACCCCGGCCAGGACCCCCGCGATCCGCGGCTCCCCGAGCGCCCAGAGCAGATCGTCGGGGACGGGCGCGTTCCGGGCCTCCTCCGGCAGCAGTTCCAGCGACGTGTCCGGCGGCAGCGGCCGCCTGGCACGGGCGGCGATCACCGCCCCCGTGGCGCGCCGCAGCGGTCCGCGCACCGGCCCGGGGGCGAACCCGGGCAGCGGCGAGTCGGGCAGGAACACGTTGACCAGGCGGTTGATGTGCTGGAAGGTCAGTTCGACCGCGCCGAGTTCGGCGCGCTCGGCGGGGGTGAGCGACCCCAGCGGCCTCGGTGCGGGGGTCCCGGCACCGCCCCCGGCCCCGTCGAGGGAGCCGAGGGTGGCACCGTGCACCTCCACGCAGTAGGGGCAGTCGTTGGACCGGGACACGGCCGTGGCCACGGCCTCCCGCTCCTCGCGCCGTGTGCGCCCCGGCACGAGCAGCGACTCGCGCAGCACCGTCCAGGTCGCCGCCGCGCACTCGGGCGCGGGCGAGAGCACGGCCACGGGCGGGGCGAGGACGCCGAAGTCGCGTTCGATCCGCCTGTAGAGGTCGGCGGCGTCCCCGCGGGCCCGCCCCGGAGGGGCAGGCCGGACGTAGCGCGCGTCGCCGAGCGAACGGCGCACGGCCGCCCGCAGGAGGATGGGGAGCACGGAAAGCCTCCTACCGTCTCGAGGACCCGGCGCTCAGGAGGAGCGCCGTCCGGCGAGGTCGAGGACGCCCCCGCGCCCCGACGTGGCGCCGTCGGGAGCGGGGGCGCCGTAGGTGACGTCGACGCCGCGCGCCCGGGCGGCCTCGACGATGCCGGGCACGGAGCGCTCGGCCAGGGCGGCGATGGTCATCGCCGGGTTGACGGTGAGGGCGCCGGGCACGGAGGAGCCGTCGGTGACGAAGATCCCGGGGTGACCCCGCAGTTCGTGGCGGTCGTCCAGGGCCGAGGTGTGCGGGTCGTCGCCGATGCGGCACGAGGCCAGCGGGTGCACGGTGTAGGCCCCGACCAGGTCGTTGGTCCAGGGGGCGACCTCGGCGATCCCGTCCTTCTCCAGGATCTCCTTGATCTCTGCGTCGGCGCTCTTCCAGCCGTGCCAGGTGTTGGCGGTAGGGCGGTAGCTGAGCGGGCCGCGGCCCAGCATCTGCTGGGACAGGCGCACGGCGTTGCCCGTGGGAGGGGGCGGGCCGAAGACGCCCTCGTTGTCGTCCTCGCTCATGATGAAGATGATCAGCCACGACTTCCAGCGGCGCAGCATCTCCTTCTTGTCCGCGCCGAACCACGACGGTCCGGGCACGCCCGGGGTCTGGGCGAGGATGGTGCCCAGGGCCGGGGGGAAGTAGAGCTGTTCGAGCGAGTAGCGCGAGTACTCCGGGAGGGAGGCGTCCAACCGGTCCCAGTTGGCCACGCACGGGCCCTTGCCCACTTGGAACGCCTCGTAGGCGCGCTCGGCGTCGCGGGACAGGCCCAGGACGTCGCGGACCCGGTCCTCGTTGATCACGGCGGTGTTGAGCCGCTCCCCGTTGCCTGAGAAGTAGCGGCCCACCGCGTGCGGCATGGCGCCCAGCCGCTCCTCGGAGCGCTTGAGGATGACGGGTGTGGCGCCGGCACCGGCGCCGAGTACCACGATCTTGGCGTCGATGGCGCCCGAACCGGTGGTGACCCGGTAGTCGCTGTCGTCGATGGTGTTGTAGTGGACCCGGTACCCGCCGTCGTCGAGCCGCTCCAGCCGCTGGACCTCGTGCAGCGGCCGGATCCGCGCCCCGTGGGCGACGGCGGCGGGCAGGTAGTTGAACACCAGCGACTTCTTGGCCTCGAACCGGCAGCCCGCCATCATCCAGTTGCAGTTGACGCAGGCGTCTTTGTCGATGGCGACCGGGACCGGGTTGGCCGTGCGTCCGGAGTGGTTGCACGCCGCGCCCCACAGGCCGCCCGCGTAGCTGACGTCGGACCAGTCCTGGGTGCGCACCCCCAGCGCCTCGGCGGCCCGGTCGTACCAGGGGTCGAGTGTGTCGCGGTCGATGGCCGAGGGCCACATGCGGCGGCCGACGGAGCCGCGCCGCTCGAAGACGAACCGGGGCGCCCGGGGCAGTGCGGCGAAGTACACCATGCTCCCGCCGCCGACGCAGTTGCCACCCAGCACGCTCATCCCGTCGCCCACGGTGAAGTCGAAGGCGCGCGTGTAGGAGGACCCGAGGAGGAAGTCGTGTTCGAGCTCCTCGGTCTCCAGCCAGGGGCCGCGTTCGAGGACGGTGACGTCGGCTCCGCCCGCGGCCAGGTGGTAAGCGGTGATGGCGCCGCCGAAACCGCTGCCGACGACGAGGATGTCGGTCTTCTCCGTGGTGGTCATGCGAGGCTCCCCGAGTCCGTGGTGTCCGGGTGGAGGCGGGCCGTGGCCCTGCCGTAGGAGTACTCCTTGAAGCGCAGCAGCCCGTCGGTGTCGGGGGCGGCGAAGCCCATCGCCGTCAGTCCGGGGTGGCCCTCGGCGAGGGCGGTCGGGGTGCTCATGTGGGCGGCGCTGTCGAAGGCCATGTTGCAGAAGAGCGCGAGCATCACCCAGAACTCCTTCTCCGGGTGGCCGGGCGAGGTCAGCGCGCGGACGAGGGCGGTGCGGTCCTCGAAGGACAGCCGGACGAACGGCGGAAGGTCCCGCCCGTCCTCCAGGCCGTGCTCACCGGCGTAGCGCTCGGCGTGCCCGTTGAGCATGTCGACGAACTCGGGCAGTCCGGAGGCCAGCCCCGTGGCCGGGGTCCGCAGCAGCTCCAGCGCCCCCGCCTCGACCGATCCGGCGTCGTGGGAACGGCCCGCGATACTCGGGTCGTCGGGTGTGCGTTTGGCTCCCGGAAGGATCGTGTCGGCGAACGCCTCCAGGGTCAGGGTCTCGACACGTTCCGTGTCGGGTGTGCCCGTGGGCATGGTCTCTCCTGTCATGGTGGGGTGGGGGCGCGGTGCTTGTCCGCGTCCTCAGAGGGCTTGGACGTTCATGGGCAGGCCACCGCGCACGCGCAGCGAGAGCATGGCCTCGGGGACGACCCGATGGCCGGGGGGAAGGGTGAGCCGCAGGTCGCGGGCAATGAGCGCCAGCACGAAGACGGCCTCCAACATCCCCAGGTTGCTGCCCACGCAGACGCGCGGTCCGGCTCCGAAAGGGATGTAGGCGTAGCGGTGGCGGTCCTCGCGGCGCTCCGGGGCGAACCGCTCGGGGTCGAACCGCTCGGGGTCCGTCCAGGAGTCGGCGCGCCGGTGCAGAGTGTACGGGCAGATGAGGACGTCCGATCCGGCGGGCACGTGGTAGCCGCCGATCTCGTCGTCCTCTAGTGCCACCCGCGGCAGGATCCACACGGCCGGGTACAGCCGCATGGTCTCCTGGACGACCATCGTGGTGAAGGTCAGTCCGTGCAGGTCCTCGTGGGTCGGTTCCCGGTCCCCGAGGACGCGCAGCGCCTCCTCCCTGAGGCGCTCGGCGGTGCCGGGGTTGCGGTCCACGAGGTAGAGCGCCCAGCTCAGGGTGCTGGCCGTGGTCTCGTGGCCGGCCAGCAGGAGGGTGACCAGCTCGTCGCGCACCCGGCGGGCACGGACCTGCGGGTCGGGTTCGGCCGCGGCGTCGGCGAGCACCCGCGAGAGCGCGTCGTCGGCGCCGTCCCCGCCCGTGTGGCGGTCGACCAGCCGCTCCACGATCTCTCCGAGTTCGGCCCGGGCGCGCCGGAACCTCCTCTGTGTGCGCGTCGGCAACCACGTCGGCAGGGCGTTCATCGTGACCATGTCGAGCATGGCCTGGTCCTGGACCGCTTCAAAGGCGCCGCCGATGGTGTCGAAGGCGTGCAGGTCGGTGTCGAGGAGGGTCCGGCCGAGCACGCCCAGGGTCAGGGAGGTGGCCTCCTCCACCACGTCCACGGGACCGGCCCCGGCACGCGAGCGCAGCCGGTCCACGAGGGCGACGGCCTCCTTGGCCACCGCGTCGGCCTGCCCTGCGATCCGCTTCTGCTGGAACACCGGGCGGATCGTCTTGCGCTGCGCCCGCCAGAGCTCGCCCTCGCTGGTCAGGAGACCGTCTCCCAGGGCCCGCTTGGCGTGGGCCTGGCCGATGCCCTTGCGGTAGTTTCCGTGGTTCTCGGCCAGGACGTACTTGGCGTGGTCGGGGTGGTTGAAGAGGTAGAGGGTCTTGGGTCCGGCGGCCATGCGCACGGCGTCGCCGTGGCGTTCGACCGCCGTGGACATCATGGCGAGCCGGTCCGTGAGCAGGTCGCGCAGCATGCTCGGTGCCGCGGAGGGCGGTGTGCGCGGGGGATGGCGGCGCTGGGTGGCGGTCACGGTCGGGCACCTCCCCCGTCCCTGAGGGCGAGTTCGTCGGCCACCCGGACACGCCACTCCTCGTAGCGGGGGCGGGCGGGGTCCTCGGGCCCCGCCCCCTCGGGGCGCAGGTCGCGCGAGGTTCGGGCGGCCTTCTCCGCGTCCGTGCCGCACAGGACGGCGGTGGCGGTCTCGGTGTGGGGGACGAGGAGCCCGGCACGGATCCTGGCCTCGGCCCCGAAGGAGCTGCCCTGGGCGAGGTGACGGGCGTGTGCGCCGGCGCGTTCGCGCAGTCGGCACAGTTCGGCCTCGTCGGCCCCGCCGGCGTAGGTGGCGGCCAGCCCCACCCCGGAGTAGAGGTCGGCGCGGCGCGACTCGGGGAACGCCTCGACCAGGTCGGCGGCCCGCTCAGGGTCGGTTCCGGCCACGAACCACACCGCCCGGCCGATCCCCTGGTCCGCCGCGCGGAGCGCGTAGGCGCCGTCACCGGTGCCGCGGGCCGCGCGATCGTCCACCACCTGCCGGTGCACGTGGTCACGGGTACGGAAGTAGGCCTGGTGGAAGCCGTAGCCGTCGTGGACGAGCCACCGGAGCAGGGGGTCGAGGCGTCCCGTGTCGGGCCAGAGCGGCCGGGGAAGGCGGGCCATCGCCCACCCGATGCCGACGTAGGCCATGTAGACGTGGGGTGCGCCGGCACCCGACAGGAAGCGTCCGGTCCGGTCGCCCCTCAGCGACATCGCGTCGACCAGGGCCAGGCCCATGGCGGCGCCCTCGTAGGCGAAGCCCCTGTAGCGGGTCGGCAGCGCGCGGAGCCGGTCGTCGACGTGTTCCGGGGAGCCCGTCTCCAGTGCGTCGCCCAGGCCGGTCAGGAACGACTTCCCCACCGTCTCCAGGACATCGCGGCCCGCGGGGCCCTTGTCGTGGAAACCACGGGTCTCCAACGTGGTCTCGGTCGTCTTCGGTGTGATGATCCGGCGTCTGAGCGCGCCGATCACGCTGGCCATCTCGTCCTCCCGCCGTGCGCGACGGATATGGTCGTGAGCGTTTTCCATGCTTTCGGGCCGTGGGGGCCGGGTCTACTCCGCGATTGCCGCCCGCGGATCAGTGGAGGCTTTCGCGGATCCCGTGCCGCCAGATCTCGTAGGCGGGCACCCCGCCGCGGTCGCCGGGTTCGACCGCGTGCTCGTCGGCGAGCGCGGACGCGGCGCGGGTGTCCATGCCCGCGAGTGCGCGGACCACGGTCTCGGTGTGGTCGGGAACGCAGCCGGAGTGCACCCGGGCCTTGGCCGCGAACACCGCTCCCTGCGCGAGGTGGGGCGCGGCCGCGCCGGAGTCCCGGAGCAGTCCCTTCAGATCCTCCTCGGCCGCGCCCCCGGCGAAGGCGGCGGCGAGCCCGACCCCGCTCCACAGGTCGGCACGGCGCGGCTCGGGGAAGGCCCGCACGGCGGCCGCGACCTGCGCGGGGCGAGCCCCGTGGATGAACCACAGCGCCCGGCCGACCCCCTGGTCGAAGGCGCGGGGGAAGTAGCCGGGGGCACCGAGCCAGGGGTAGGGGCGGGGCGCCTCCTGGCGTTCGACCCAGCGCCGGGTGTGGAAGTAGGCGAGGTCGAAGCCGTAGCCGTCCACGGCGAGCCAGCTCATCGTGGGGTGGTAGGGGTTGCCGGTGAGCTCGGGGAGCACCCCCTTCCACAACCGTCGGGGCAGGCGGGCCATGGCGAAGCCGATGCCGATGTAGGCGAGGAAGGTGTGCGGGCGGGCCGGGCCGTCCATGAGCTCTCGGGTACGGTCTGAGGCCCCGAAGGGCAGCGCGTCGCGCACGGTGAAGGCCATGGTCGCGCCCTCGTAGGCGAAGCCGCGCAGGGCGGCGTCGACCGTCTCCAGGCGGCGCTGGGCCTCCCGGAGCCCGGAGGCCTCCATCCCCCACTCGAACCCGCAGATCACGGATTCGGGGATGGCCTCCAGAGCGCGTGCGGCGGAGGCGTCGCGTCCCGGGAACCCTCTGCGGGTGAAGCCCACGTCCTCCAGCGGCGGGGTCAGCAAGGCGCGCGCGATCGCGTTGGGGATCCGGGCGGCCATGGTTCAGACCACCGCCGGCTGGAGGCTGCGCCCACGGGTCTGCGTGAGGTCCACCTCCGAGACCGGTGTTCCGGGTGTACCGGCCAGGGTCACGGCGATCGGTGGGGCCGTCTCCTCGGCCGGGCCCATCATCAGGGACACGTACGTGTCCAGACCTGGCTCGACCGTGACGTGGCGACGGGTGCCGGCCGTCAGAACGCGGGCCGCCTCCGTCCCGGCCCCACAGGGCATGGCCACGGCGATGACGTGGTGGGAGCCGCGGGGCACACCGGTCACCTCGAAGTCGGTCCGTCCGTGTGCGGAGAACGCCTCGAAGGCCAGGGGTGCCCCCTGGGGCGCGGCGTCGCCGAAGACCGCGACGAAGGCGTCGACCGCTCCGACCGACAGGGGGACGTTGAGCGATCCGCTCAGCGTGCCGCTGTCCCCGGGCGGAGTCCGCCGGTGCCTTCGTGCCTCGATCATCTCTCCGAGGCCCGGCAGCCGGGCGAAGTCGTCGGATGCGGCGACGACCATTCTGGCGACGTCGGGGGTCCGGTACTGGGTCGGCGACATCCCGACCGCGCGTGTGAAGCGACTGGTGAACGTGCCCACGCTGTTGTATCCAACGCTGCACACGATGTCGGAGACGGTGAGGTCCGTGGTCAGGAGCATGCGTTTGGCCGCGAACAGGCGGACGGCCGTGAGGTAGCGCCCGGGGGTCAGTCCGACGGAGCGCGAGAAGATCCTGGAGAAGTGGTAGGGGCTCACGAAGACCTCGGCGGCCACATCACTGAGCGTGATGGGGTCATGATAGCGACTACGGATGAATGTGACAGCCTCGCGGACAGCTCTTTCCACTGCTATCTCCCAACTTGAGATCAGCCGTCGAACATCGATGAAAAAGGGAAGAACACAAGACGATGGAGGTCAGGCAGGCCGGACAGCGAAGCCGACCGAAAAATCAAGGGGGGCATGGAACACCATTTCGCTTTCCAGCAACCATAAAACTCAATGGATTCTCCCGGAAAGCATTACCGAAGCAATGGAATTCTATGCAATCACACTCCGTAGTCATTCTTCGTCCGGATGAGTAGACGGGGCTCCATGCTGCCACCATCACCTCACCCTTCGACACTGACACCAGCCCATCGTCACACCAATCCCCCCACCCTTCATCTTCATAATTGCGGCACCAGGTCAGAAATCACACCAAAAATATCGAACATGATTTCAATAGGAACGGAGTCCCCGCCACCTTGACCCACACATGCCCACCCCAAAAAGAGAGCCCAGGACACCGACACGTAGCCACATGAGTCACACAAGACACTCTAGCAACATTGAACCTCTTCGAAAAAAAGGATTAAAGCCTCTGAAATCGGGGAAGTATATTCTTCTCTAGTGAAGCTGGATCCATCTCGGAAGACATAGAAAGACTTCCACCAGGGAAAATAAAATCGATGCACCATGAAAACCCGGGATCAATAAGAGACGGACGTTCCCGTGACCATGTCCAGGGCATGCTGAAAAGACCGAACACGAGTAGAGGGGACCAGCGGGGAGAACCGATAGTGGTCCCATGAGTCCCCGCAAGTCAGACCCGCGTCTGCGGGTCTCCCTGATCGACACCGCCGCCCGGCTGCTCGCCGAGGAGGGCCCCCAGTCCCTCTCCACCCGCAGGATCGCGCGGGAGTCCGGCAGCTCCACCATGGCCGTCTACACGCACTTCTCCGGCATCGGCGGGCTGATCCACGCCATGGTCCGCGAGGGCTTCGCCCGTCTGGAGGAGAGCCTGTCCCGGGTCCGCGCCACAGACGACCCCGTCTGCGACCTGGCACTCCTGGGCCGGGCCTTCCGCGCCAACGCGACACACAACGAGCACCTGTACCCGGTCATGTTCGGCGGCTGCTCGATCTCGGGCTTCAGCCTCTCCGAGGAGGACCGGCAGCACGGCCGCTACACCCTCCGCCACGTGACCGAGTGCGTGCACCGCTGCGTGGCGCTGTCCCGCTTCGGCCCGGCCGACCCGGAACTGGTCGCCCACCGGCTCTGGATCTCGGTCCACGGGCTCACCACACTGCAGCTGGGCTCCTACCTCCTCACCCCCTACGACGCCGACCGCTGCTTCGAGGACCAGCTCATCGCGCTCATGGTCGGATGCGGCGACACCCCGGAGAGGGCCGAGCGCTCCGTCACCGCCTCCGCACGGCGCCTGGGCCCGGCGAGCACCAAACCGGTGTGAGGCCGCGGGAGGCCGGTCCCGGCACGGCGAAGGGCCGGCTCTCACACACCGTGTGCGAGAGCCGGCCCCCGCCCAGGCCTCACCCGGCCACGCGCCCCGCCGCCCGCGGGGTGCCCAGTCCCTGGAAGGCGCCCCCGTGGAACAGCAGCGCCGACCGGTCCGGTCCCGTGACCGCGTGCAGGACACGGCCGACGAACACCGAGTGGTCCCCCGCCACGATTTCCTCCGTCACCTCGCACTCCAACCAGCCGAGCGCGTCGGCGACCAGCGGCGCTCCCGTCCCCGGCCCGGGGAACCACTCCACCGAGGCGAACTGCTCACGCCCCTCCGGCCGCGTGCGGTCGGCGAAGTAGCGGGCGGTCCCCTCCTGCTCGGCGCACAGCACCGACACCGCGAAGTGGCCCTCGGAGACGACCGCCTTGTGCAGCCGCGCCGTTCCGGACACACAGCACAGGACCAGCGGAGGGTCGAGCGAGACCGAGCAGAAGGCGTTCGCCGTCATCCCGTGGGGGGTGTCCCCCCCGACCGTGATCACCGTGACCCCGGTCGCGAACGTGGACATCACCCGGCGCAGATCCACCACGTCAGACCACCGCCCCTCGGCCGGACCCGACCGTCGGCACCGCCCCGTCCGTCGCGTACGGGGCCAGCGCCGCGCGCAGCTCCTCCGGAACCCGGGTGGGCACGGTCGCCGTGTTCGGCCCCCTCATGCACGCGATCCGCTGCGACCCGCGGGCCACCAGGGTCTCCCCCTCCGGGTCCAGCCGGACGTAGTCGAAGGAGAACCCCACCTGCGTCTGGGTCAGCTCCCCCAGCCGCATCCGCACGGACAGCTCGTCGAAGGCGGTGATCTCCGCGAAGAACTCGCAGTCCACCCGGAGCGTGAACAGCTTCAGGTCCCCGCGCACGTCCGCCAGGACACCGGGCGCGCGCTCCTTGAGGAACAGCTCCCGGCAGCGCCCCTGCCACCTCAGGTAGTTGACGTAGTACACGTTGCCCACCAGATTGGTCTCCTCGAAACCGACCGTGTGGCGGATCTCGTAGTAGTCGGACATCAGCTCTCCCCTCCGTCCAGGACGGCGAAGACCACCGGGTCGGGGTCTCCGTTCAGCGTGGTCACCCAAGTCGCGATCCGGACCCCGCCCGCGGCGAGGACCACCCACCCGTGGTCCAGGACCCGCTCCAGCGTCAGCGCGCGCCCGGTGTCGCCCGCCTTGCGCAGGCACTCCAGCGCCCCCCACACGCGGGTCGCCGAGACGTGGACGGACTCGTCGGCCTCCTTGGCCACCAGGTGCCGCACCGATGCCGCGTCCGGGCCGAGCAGCCCGTCCCACTCGGGCTCGGAGCGCTCTCGGACGGTCTCGGCGTCGCAGGCCAGGCGCCCCTGCCCCGCGACCGCCAGGGTGAGGCCGCCACCGTGGGAGGCCGACACCACCGCGCCGGGAACCTCGGGCCGCCCGTCGGGGCGGTGGCGCACCCGCACCGGCTGGTTCAGAGCCCGGCCGAAAGCCAGCTCGGACCGTTCCCGCCGCTCCTGCGGCCCGTCACCGGACACCGGATCGACCACCACGGCCCTGGAGCCGCCGAGCACCCGCTCCAACTCCCGCTCCAGGTGGGAGCCGAGCAGCGCGGGCACCCACGGCCCAGCACCGCCGCTGCGGCGCACAGCGCGCAGCCGCAGGCCCTCCCAGCGTTCGACCGTCCTGCCGGAGGGGTCGCGCACGTCCACGTCGTAGACGTAGGAGTCCCCCTCCTGGAAGCGCTCGCGGGCCTCCAGCAGGACACAGTCGGACTCCTGGTCCTCCGGCCGCGCCAGGACGATCCGGTCCACCCCCTCGGGCAGGAGGGTGCCGTCGGGGACACACGCCTGGAGGACGTGCATGGCGGCGTCGCGCACCCCCGGGTCTGCCAGGAGCCGGTCCTGGGGCAGGAACGAGCCGAACCAGTCGCCCGGCGCGGTCGTGGCGAGTTCCGCGACCACGTGCCGGGCGCTCGCCCTGCGGTAGGAGAGCAGTCGGCGGAACCGCTTGCCCTGGAAGAGCACGTCCCCGTACATCTCCCCGGGGTCGATCGCCACCGCAGGCAGCAGGGGAGCCGCGGCCTGCTCGGAACCCGCCTCATCCACCCGGTCGGGACGGGGCCAGCGCAGGAGCGCACGGAAGTGGTCGGCGTCGTAGCCCGTCTCCTCACTGCGGATGACCACCTCCACCGTCGACGCGTCGCGCACCAGCGCGGCCACCCGAACGGTGGTGTTCCCCCCCGGCCGGACCGCGACGGGACGCAGGAACCGCGCCCCTTCCATGACCGGCGGACCCTCGTGCCCGCTCACGGCGGCGGCGACCTGGGTCATCGCCTCCATACCGATCACGGCCGGGAACAGCATGTCGCCGTCGAGCAGGTGGTCGTCCAAGTAGGGGTCGTCCACCGAGGTCAGGGTGGCCTCGGTGATCAGCTCCACGTCCGGGTAGTGCACCAGCACGCGGTCCACGAAACGGCCCAGGGGCAGCTCGCGCGCCTGGGTGGCCAGCGTCGGCAGACCGCCGGTACGCCCGCTGACGACCAGGACCGGGCCCACCGAGCGGTCGGCGAGGATCCGGTGCAGCAGCGCGATCCCCTCCTCCGCCGCCACGGGGGTGATGCCGTCGCGCATCAGGGCCTCGACCACGCCGAGGCGCTCGCCCATCCCCGCGCCGGACCACACCGACCACTCCAGGGCCAGCACCCGCGTGTGCGGGTGCCGGCGCCCGTACTCGACGGTCATCTCGGTGAGCCAGTCGTTGGCGGTGGAGTAGTGCGCCTCACCGCGCAGCCCGGCCCGGCCGATGATGCTGCCGAAGGTCACGAGCAGCCGCAGGCGATCCGGGTCAAGGGCGTCGAGGACCGCTCCGAGACCGCCCGTCTTGGGTGCGAGGGTGTTCCGGAAGGCCGGCTCGGTGAGGCTGCCCACCGCGGTGGGCTCGTTGCGGCCGGCCCCGTGCAGGACCGCGGTGACGGTGCCCAGCTCCTCCTGGAACCGGCGCACCGCGCCCTGGACCTCCTCCGGCCGGGTCACGTCGGCACGGGCGTACCGGAAGCGCACGCCCGCCGCCGCCATCCGCTCCAGGTTGGCGGCCAGCTCGGCGTCCTCCTGCTCCGAAGCACGCCCCAGGAGGGCGAGTGCGGTCCCGTACTCGGCGGCCAGGGACAGGGCGCACTCCGCGGTGATGCCCTTGCCCCCGCCGGTCACCAGGAGCACGTCCTCCGGGCCGAGCGGGGGAGCCTCCCCCTCACCCTCGGGGAGCACCGCGCGCAGCACCGGCACCGTGCGTCGGCCCCCGGCGTCGTAGTACACCTCCGTGTAGGCGGCGTCCGCCGTCACGGCGGCCTCGGCCGCCACCCGGTGCACCGCCTCCGCGACCGTTTCGTGGGCACCCGGCTCGGGGTCGTGGAGGGTGACCACGGTAGTCGTCACCCCCGGGAGCTCCTGGTGCAGGGTCCTGGCCACGCCGGACGCGCCGCGCCGCCCCTGGACCACGACGAACCGCGTCCGCTCACCGGAGGCCAGCACCGATCGGGCCGCGTCGAGGAACGTGCCGACCAGCCGCTCGCCCCCCTCGGCGGGAAGGCACAGCAGGACGCCGTCCCCAAGCCCCGCCAGCGCCTCGCGCAGCGGCTCGGCCAGCGGGTGGCCGGGCGAGGAGTACACGCTCCACCCCGCGCCTCCGTCCCCGGCCGCCGCGGGCACGGCCGCCTCGGGGACGTCCGCGGCGACGCGGTCGACCTCGAAGGCCCGGACCCAGGAGGCCACACCGGGCGCCTGCCCGGACGCCCCCCTGCCGTCGTCCGTCCCCGCCAGCGCGTCGATCGTCTCGGCCAGCTCGCTCAGGGTCGACGTGGCGTAGCCCGAGGTCGCGCCCATCGGGGGCAGCCCCAGGCGCTGTGTCACCTCGTTGACGACCTGGCCGACCGTGATGGAGCTGAGGTGCAGGTCGTCCAGCGGCCGCATGCCGTCGCCCACCATGGACTCGGGCAGCTCGACCCGCTCGGCCACCAGAGCGCGCAGCAGTCCCAGCGTGTCTGCGCCCTCCGGCGTCGGGGCGCCCGACGCGGCACCGTCCGCGGCCACCGCAGGCACCGCGCCGTCCGTGCGCCCCACCGAGGTGCCCGGCGCGGTCTCGCACGGACTGGTCAAGAACTCGAACTCCTCCGGGAACTCGCGGACCAGCCTCCCGGAGAAGAGCGACCGCACGTCCACGGGCGCGCCCAGGGCGTAGGCCGCGGCCACCACCGCCAGGAAGGGCCGCAGCGACGCGGCGTCGGTATCCACCGACAGGGTCGGGACGTCCGGGACGGCCGCGGCGGCCAGACCCGTCAGGACGCGCCCCGGGCCCGCCTCGATGAGCAGGTCCGCGCCGTCCGCGAGCCGGGTGAGCGCCTCCTGGAAACGCACCGGGCGCACGATCTGCTCCCGCAGCAGCGCGCGCGGATCGGTGTCCGCGCCCAGCTCCGCGCCGGTCACCGTGGAGACCACGCCCGGGGCGAGGGGGGTGAACCCGGTCTCGGCGAGCCTTGCGTCGAGCACCTCCGCGGCGGGTGCCACGAACGGCGAATGGAAGGCGTGCGAGACGTTCACCCGGGTGGCGGTGGCCCCCTCGGCGCGCGCCCGCTCACAGACCCGGTCCACCGCCTCTGCGAGCCCCGAGACCACCGTCTGCTCGGGGCCGTTGTAGCCCGCGACGACCACGTCGGGCTCATCGGCGACCAGCGCCCGCGCCCGCTCCGGCGCCACCGACAGTCCGGCCATCGCGCCGTCGCCGCGGCCCGCCCGGGCCATGGCCCGGCCGCGCGCGGCCGCCAGGTCGAGCACCTCGGCGGAGCCGAGGCCGCCCGCCCAGTGCAGGGAGGTCAGCTCGCCCAGACTGTGGCCGGTCGCCCCGTCGGCCCTGACACCGAGATCGCCCAGGACGGCGAGCGCCGCCAGGGAGCCGGCGACGATCCGTGGCTGGGCCACCTCGGTGGCCACCTGGTCCCCGCCCTCGGGCAGCCCCGCCGAGGACAGGACCTCCTCGGCGCGCGCGAAGCGGCGCCGGAACGCACCCGTGCGGCCGCTGCCCGACCCCTGGCCGGGGAAGAGGTAGCGGATGGCGGGCGGCGCGGTGCGGTGGGCGAGGAACATCCCCAGAGCCGGGGCGACGACCTCGTTCTCCCCCGCGTCGATCCGCTCGACGAGGGCCCGCACCGACCGTGCCGCCTCCTCGGGCGAGGAGGCCACGACCGCGGCACGGGCCGAGCCCTCACCGGGATCGGCCGCGAGCGCGCCCGCCAGGTCGGTGAGCTCGGCGTAGGACAGCTTGTCCAGGACCTGCGCGGTCTCCGCCAACCGTCCGCGCAGGGCCGGCAGGTCCGCGGCGGCCACGGTCAGCAGTTCAGCGTCCTGGCGTCCGGACACCAGTTCGCGGACCCGGGCGGTCACACCGGACCCCTGGCTCCCGGGCGCCGCCTCGACGGTGACATGGGTGTTGACCCCGCCGAACCCCATCGCCGACACCCCGGCGCGCACCGGTCGGCCCTCGGGCCAGGCCAGCGCCCGGTCGGGTACGCGCAGCGGCGCCGACTCCTTTTCCAACAGGGGGTGGGGGTCGTGGTGGCCGGTGGCGGGCGGGATGACCCGGTGGTGCACGGCCAGGACCGCCTTGATGAGCCCGGCGACCCCGGCCGCGGCCTTGGTGTGGCCGAAGTTGGCCTTGATCGTGCCGAGCGCGGCGGGCGGCGCGGAGGGGTCGGCGTCGGAGCGTCCGCCGCCGAGCGCGGCCAGTTCGGTGGCGTCGCCCAGAGCCGTACCGGTGCCGTGCCCCTCGAAGTAGCCGACCGTCTCGATCCCGTACCCCGCCCGGTCGTAGGCGCGCTCCAGGGCGCGGCGGTGCCCGCTCTCCTCGGGCCGGGTGATCCCGCCGCTGCCGTCGGAGGAGACCGCCCAGCCCGTGATGACCGCGTAGACGCGCTTGCCCTGGGCCAGCGCGTCCTCCTCACGCATGAGCACCAGCGCGCCGGAGCCCTCCCCGGGCCAGAAGCCGTTGGAGTCCTTGTCGTAGACCTTCATCTCCCCCGTGGCGAGGGCACCGGTCTTGGCGAAGCCGATCACCTCGAAGGGGTCGATGGACAGGTCGACCCCGCCCGCGAGCGCCGCGTCCAGGTCCCCCGAGGCCAGGGCGTTGGCCGCGGTGGAGACCGACAGCAGGGACGACGAACAGGCACCGTCCACGGTGTACCCGCCGCCGCCCAGATCGAAGTGGTTGCAGACCCGGCCGGCGATGGTGTTGGACAGCCCCCCGGCGAGCGTGTCCTCGTCGATACGGGGGAAGGGCGCCTTGTAGGACGGCTCCAGGTCGGCCAGGAAGGCGTCCGCGTCCTCCTCCGACCACCCGTGGTCGAGCAGCGCCGAGGCGACCGTGCGGCGCACGTAGGGCCAGCGCAGGCGCATGGTGTTCGCCCGGGAGAACTCACCCGTCAAACTGTTGCCGATGACGACGCCGGTGGCCGCGCGGGGCAGGCCCGCCCCTTCCGGGAACCCCGCGTCCTCCAGGGCACGGGACATCGTTTCGAGGGCGAGCCAGTGCGTCATGTCCGTGGACCGGAAGGAACTCCCCGACACCCGGTAACGGACCCGGTCGAAGGAGAATCCACGCAGCACCGCCGCCTTTTTGGAGTAGAAGCGGTCCTCCGCGGACGGATCCTCCGACCAGTAGTCATCCAGGTTCATCCGCTCGTCCGGCAGCCGCCTGAAAGCCCGACGGCCTGCGAGAACGTTGTCCCACAACTCCACTGGTGAATTGGCGTCGGGATAGCAGAGCCCGATGCCGACGACTGCTATTCTGCTCTTTTTCATACCGCGCCCAAACGTGATTTAACAGATATCCCGAAATCCGGGAGCACCATCAATCATGCGACGAATCACGGAGCCCGTCTTCTCCGTTTGTGCGAAGCGGGGGAAAAGCTATTCCATAACACCGTGATCATTGATATGGACGCGGAAGCGCCGGTGCCCCTCAGCGGCCGCGCAGGGCCGAACCGGCGCGGGGCCGCCCACGGCGTGCGTAGGGTGGGGTGTTGACTTACTCCCTCTCGTGAACGAGGGGGATTCCGGCAGCCGCCTACCGGCGGCTGGGGGCCAGGGCCCCGTCGCGGGTCGCCCCGCGGCCTTCCTGCTTCACCGCCGGCCGCCCCGTCCGGGAGGACTCCCGTTGAGGTCTCACACCGGCTCCACAGGCCACGGCCGCCAGCCCGGCGGCCTCCAGATTGCGCGCCGCGTTCACGTCCCGGTCGTGCACGGCGCCGCAGCGCGCACACGTCCACTCACGCACGTTCAACGCCATCTTCCCGTTCACATACCCGCAGTCCGCCGCCGAGCACAGCCGGGTGGAGGGGAGGAACCGGTCCACCACGACCAGCTCCCGCCCCCGCCAGTCGCACTTGTACTCCAGCATGGACCGCAGCTCCCGCCACTCCGCGTCCGAGATCGCGCGGGCGAGTTTCCCGTTCTTGACCATGGTGCGCACGGTCAGGTCCTCGATCACGACCACTTGGTTCTCGCGGACGAGACGAGTGGTGAGCTTGTGGAGGAAGTCCCTCCGCCGGTCGCTGATCCGCGCATGGACACGGGCGGCCTTCTTACGGGCCCTGTCCCGATTGGCCGACCCCTCGGCCTTGCGGGCCAGCTCCCGCTGCGCCTTGGCCAGGCGGGCGCGGTCGGCCCGCTCGTGGCGGGGGTTGGTCACCTTCTCCCCCGTGGACAGGGTGACCAGGCAGGTGATCCCGGCGTCGACACCGACCACCTCGCGGGGCGCGGGGTCGGCATGGACGGTGTCCTCGCACAGCGGGGACACGAACCAGCGGCCCGCGCCGTCACGCGAAACGGTGACCGTGGACGGCCGCGCGCCCTCGGGCAGGGGGCGCGACCAGACGGTGTCGAGCGGGTCGGCCCTCTTGGCCGGGGTGAGGCGGCCATGGCGGTAGCGGAACGCGCTGGGGGTGTACTCCGCGCTGGCGCGGGACTTCTTGCGCGACGTGAACCGGGGGGAGCGGGCGCGCCCGGCGAAGAAGCCGGCGAACGCGCCCTGGAGGTGGCGCAGTGTCTGCTGGAGCGGGACGCTGGACACCTCGGTGAGGAAGGAGAGTTCGCCGGTCCTCTTCCAGGCGGTGAGCACGGCCGGGGTGGCGTTGCAGTTCACCCGTTCCCGGCGCTGGTACCAGGCCCGGGTGCGGGCGGCGAGGGCCTTGTCGCAGACGAGGCGGACGCACCCGAACGTGCGCGACAGCTCCGCTGCCTGCGCTGGGGTGGGGTGGAAGCGGTACGTGAACGCCCGTTTCACGGTCTTCCCCGCCACAGCTCACATTCCACTGGTTCGTTGGTAAGCACATGACAGGAAGGAGAGGGCGTTTCCTCCCCGGCCTGAAGGCCGGGGTCTCCACGCCCAACAACCCCATGATCAAGATGATCGCGGTCGTCGGCCCGACCGCTGTGGGCAAGTCGGACCTCGCCGTCGAGATGGCCCTCCGCCTGGAGGAGCGCACCGGGACGCGCGCCGAGGTGGTCAACGCCGATTCCATGCAGCTCTACCGCGGTATGGATATCGGCACCGCCAAACTCGGCCGCGAGGAGCGGCGCGGCGTCCCCCACCACCTCCTGGACGTGTGGGAGGTGAGTGAGACCGCCGATGTCGCCCGCTACCAGGCGATGGCCCGCGGCCAGGTGGAGGAGTGCGCCGCCCGCGGCGTCCTCCCCGTCCTGGTGGGCGGCTCCGGACTGTACGTGCGCGCCGTCCTGGACCACCTGGAGTTCCCCGGCACCGACCCGGCGGTACGCGCCCGGCTGGAGGCGGAACTGGCCGCGACCGGGCCCGGACCGCTCCACGCCCGCCTCGCCGGGCTCGACCCCGCCGCGGCCCGCACCATCCTGCCCGGCAACGGACGGCGCATCGTGCGCGCCCTGGAGGTCATCGAACTCACCGACGGCCCCTTCACCGCACGGCTGCCCGACCACACCCCCTTCTACCCGTGCGCACAGGTCGGGCTGACCGCCCCCCGACCGGACCTGGACGAGCGGATCGGCCTACGGGTGGACCGCATGTGGGAGCGGGGCCTGGTCGACGAGGTGCGCGGCCTGACCGACCACGGGCTGCGCGAGGGCCGGACCGCCTCCCGCGCGCTCGGCTACGCACAGGCGCTGCGCCAGATTGACGGGGAACTGACCGAGCGGGAGGCCCGCGAGGACACCGCGCGCGCCACCCGGCGGTTCGCCCGCCGCCAGGAGTCCTGGTTCCACCGCGACCCCCGGGTGCACTGGCTGCCCTACGATGCCCCCGACCTCACCGAGCGCGCGCTCGCCCACGTCCAGGCGGCCATGACCGCCCCCCGGCCGGACGCCGACGCCACCCTGGTGGACATCGCCACCCTGCACCCCACCGGCCGCTACGCGGACACCGACACCTCCGGATGAGGCCGGGGCCGCGCCCGGCGGCCCCGGACCGGGTCAGGCGTCGCAGCAGCCGCCCACCGGTTCCGCGGGCGCGGGGGGCGCCCCCACCCCCGGCATGCCCAGCAGTACGTCCGGACCGCTCCCCTGGGCCGGCGCACCGTTGCGCGCCGCCCAGGCGTCCCCGGCGCGGGTGCGGCGCAGATCCCGTACCCCGGAGTCGGCCACCAGGTGGTGCGGGGCGGCGTAGGTGACCTCCACGGTCACCGTGTCACCGGGGCGCGGCTCCTCGCCCCCGCCCACGGAGAAGTGCACCAGCCGGTTGTCGGGGGCGCGGCCGGACAGGCGGCGGTGCTCGCCGTCCTTGCGCCCGTCGCCCTCGGTGACCAGCAGTTCGACCTCGCGGCCGACCAGCTTCCGGTTCTCCTCCCACGAGATGCCGTCCTGGAGCTCCACCAGGCGCTGGTAGCGCTCCTTGACCACCTCCGGCGGCACCTGTCCGTCCATCGTCGCCGCAGGGGTCCCCGGACGCTTGGAGTACTGGAAGGTGAACGCCATCGCGAACCGCGCCCGGCGGACCACGTGCAGCGTCTGGGCGAAGTCCTCCTCGGTCTCGCCGGGGAAGCCCACGATGATGTCGGTGGTGATGGCGGCGTGCGGCATCGCCGCGCGCACCTTCTCCACGATGTTCAGGAAGCGCTCCTGGCGGTAGGAGCGGCGCATGTCCTTGAGCACCTTGCTGGACCCCGACTGCAACGGCATGTGCAGTTGCGGCATGACGTTGGGGGTCTCGGCCATCGCCTCGATGACGTCGTCGGTGAAGTCGCGCGGGTGCGGGGAGGTGAAGCGGACCCGCTCCAGGCCCTCGACCTCGCCACAGGCGCGCAGCAGCTTGGAGAACGCCTGCCGGTCGCCGAAGCCGCTGCCGTAGGCGTTGACGTTCTGCCCCAGCAGGGTCACCTCGCTGACCCCCTCCGCCACCAGGGCGCGGATCTCGGCCAGGACGTCGCCGGGGCGGCGGTCCTGCTCCTTGCCGCGCAGTGCCGGAACGATGCAGAACGTGCACGTGTTGTTGCAGCCCACCGAGATCGACACCCACGCCGCGTACGCCGACTCGCGGCGGCTGGGCAGTGTGGAGGGGAAGTGCTCCAGCGACTCCGCGATCTCCACCTGGGCCTCCCGCTGGACGCGGGCGCGCTCCAGCAGGGCGGGCAGGGAACCGATGTTGTGGGTGCCGAACACCACGTCCACCCAGGGCGCGCGGCGCACGATCTCACCGCGGTCCTTCTGCGCCAGGCAGCCGCCCACGGCGATCTGCATCCCCGGATGGGCGTCCTTGACCGGACGCAGGTGCCCGAGGTTGCCGTAGAGGCGGTTGTCGGCGTTCTCACGGACCGCACAGGTGTTGAAGACGACGATGTCTGCGGTGGTGTCCTCGGCTGCGCGCGCGTACCCAGCGTCCTCCAGCAGACCGGAGAGGCGCTCGGAGTCGTGGACGTTCATCTGGCAGCCGTAGGTCCGCACTTGATAGGTACGACTCTGGCTCACCGCTCCAGGCTACCGCCGCGCGGAGAGGGGTCCGTGCCGTCCGGCACGGACCCCGGGATGCGGACCCTATTCGCCCACGGCGGCGGGGACCTCCTCGGCCGGAGCGCCCTCGCTCCGGCGCCCGCCGCGGCCGGACCGCGCCTTCTCGTAGCCGATGACCGCCGCGATCAGCACCAGGCCGACCACGTTGGTCTCCCAGCTCGCCGAGACCAGGAGCAGACCGCCCACGACCAGGCCCAGCCGCTTGTACCAGGACAGTCTCCGGTCCAGATACCCCACCAGGCCCAGCGCCACCATGGCCGCGCCCAGGACACCGGACACCGCGGCCACCGCCCCGCCGACCCAGCCCACGCCCTGCAGCAGAAGCTCCGGCGAGAACGCGAACATGAACGGCATGACGAACGCCGCCACCGCGATCCGCATCGAGTAGAACCCGGTACGGATCGGATCGCCCCCGGAGATCCCCGACGCCGCGTAGGCCGCCAGACACACCGGCGGGGTGATGTCGGCCAGGACACCGAAGTAGTACACGAACAGGTGCGCCGTCAGCAGCATCGCCAGTGTGCGCGTCTCCAGGTCCCCCTGGAGGACCGCGATGATCGCCGGGGCCGCCAGGGTCGCGGTGATCACGTAGTTCGCGGTCGTGGGCAGCCCGATCCCCAGGATCAGGCAGGCCAGCATCGACATGAACAGGATGAGGAACAGGTCGACGCGCATCGAGGCGACCGCCTCCGCTCCGAAGCCCGCGCCCGCACCGGTCCACGCCAGCACCGGCGAGGCCGCCACCGCCGTCAGCAGCGACGCCAGGGCCGAACTGATCGACTCGGCGATGCCCAGCAGCCCGTCACTGAGCTTGAGCCCCAGGTCGGTGGTGGTGATGACCCCGGCGATGATGCCCGCCGCCGCGCACGCCACGATGATCGGGATGGCCAGCCGGGACGCGCCCACCAGGCCGTCCAGGAACGAGTGCAGGTTGAGCTGGTCCTCACCGCTCGCCTTCCAGCGTCCGAAGAGCAGCATCACCGCGATGGCCAGTACCGTCAGCGCCGCGGTCGCCACCAGGGCCACCATGCCGCGGTTCAGCTCCGTGGCCTCGCCGATGAGACCGGCCAGGAACACCACGCCCACCGCCGCGGCCGCGGCCACCGCGATCGGCAGCGACAGACGGACCGCCGTCCCGGCCATGTCGCCGAGCGAACGCCGCCGCAGCCTCCCGTCCACCCGCTCCCAGGGGGCCGCGACGAGCTGGGTGACCAGGTTCACCGCCACCGTCGCCACCACGGCGCCCATCGCCGAGAACATCGGCGAGAAGCCCATCGACAGCAGCGCGAAGATCGCCACCACCGGCGCGATCAGGTAGCCGCGCGTGAGCAGGAGCCGCCGCAGGTTCGGCAGCATCTCCTTGGGCAGCCCGCCGATCCCCATCCGCTTGGCGTCGTAGTGCACCACCACGTACTGGGAGACGAAGAACATCACTGCGGGGATCGCCGCCGCCGTCAGGATCTGCTGGTAGCTCGCCCCGGTGAACTCGATCATGATGAACGCGCCCGCACCCATGATCGGCGGCATGATCTGCCCGCCCGTGGACGAGGCCGCCTCGACCGCGCCCGCGTACTCCGGCTTGTACCCCGACTTCTTCATCATCGGGATGGTGAACGCGCCGTTGGAGACGGTGTTGGCCACAGAACTCCCGGTGATCGTGCCGGAGAAGGCGCTCGTGACGATACCGACCTTGGCCGTACCGCCCACCGAGGAACCCGTCGCGCCCAGCGCCAGATCGGTGAAGAACCGCTCCATACCCGTGCGCTGGAGCATCGACGCGAAGATCATGAACAGGAAGATGAACGTGGCCGAGATGCCCAGCGGCGTCCCGAACACCCCCTCCGTGCTCACGTACAGGTTGGTGACGATCTGGTCGACACTGGAGCCGCGGTGGCGCAGGAACCCCGGCATCGCCTGCCCGAAGTAGGCGAAGGCCACCAAAGCACTGGCCAGCACCACCAGAGCGGCGCCCAGCACCCGCGAGGCCGCCACCAGGATCAGCAGGATGCCGACCGTGCCCACCATCACGTAGGTCGGGTTGAGGATGCCGACCGTACGCGTGATCTGCTCGTAGTTGACGAACATGTACAGGCCCGCGAACAGGCCCAGCCCGGCCAGCACCGCGTCGAACAGCGGCATCCCCCACACCGTGAAGGGCACGTACCGCGCCCCCTGCACCAGCACCAGGATCGCCACCGCCGGACCCAGCACGTTCCAGTCGGCGACGCCGGCCAGCCACATGTAGAGGACCGCCCCCAAGCCGGCGGCGGTCAGGCCCCACCGGCTCACCAGGGGCCACAGCCACCCGGGCAGCACCGACGGGAAGCGCAGCAGCACCACGGCCGCCGCGATCGCCGCCACCACCAGTACCAGGCCCAGGATCGGCAGCCAGAAGAACCCGCCGCCCGCGTCGCTGGTGACCAGGTCCACCGAGACCAGCGCCGTCCCGGCCAGCAGCACCGCACCCGCCCCGGTCTGGGCCCGCGAGGCCGCCGCCGAGGCGCGCGTCCGCCAGAGGTAGAACGCCGTACCCGCGAGCAGCACCGCCGCCAGACCGCCGAACACCGCCTGCGGCAGGTACAGGTACAGGCTCGCGTTCTCCCCGGAGAGCACCCCGACGAAGACATAGGCCACCAGCAGGGCGCTGAAGGCCATCACGGCGCCGTAGAAGGGCCCGTGCGGCCCCTCCTTGCGCTCCTTGGCAGGGTAGAGCAGGAACACCAGCCCCAACCCCAGCGCCAGGTGGAAGGAGCGCTGCTGCAACGGCGGCAGGGTCTGCGTGAACGCCGTCCACAGGTGGAACACGGCCAGGGCCAGGGCTACGGCGAACACCCCCCAGCGCCACACCGCGCGCAGGTCCCCGCGGACCTGCTCGACCCCGGTGTCGTCGGTGAAGTCGTGTTTCTCCAGAGCCTCGATGTCGTGCTCGATACTCTCCAGTGCCCGCTCGTCGAGCCCGCCGCCCGCGGTTCCCCCGCCGGCGGTGGTGGCGGCACCGGACTCGCCGGCGCCCTTGGGATCGGTCGTCATCACCCTCATCCTCATCGTCGGTGGGGGATCGCCCCCACGTCTCCCGCCGGGTTCACCCACCCGGATGGGTCTGCACGTACAGTTCGACCCCCGCCCCCGGACCCACCAGGTCCAGAAGCCGGACGGTCCGTCCCTCGAAGGTGAGCCGGTGGTCGACGTCGGCGGTCCCCACGACCATCCGCACCGACCCCAGCGGCCGGCCGTGGTGGTCGACCCGGTAGCCCGAACCGTCGCGGGCGAACGTGCTCGTCGCACCGTCGACCGTCTCCGGCCCCGAGGGGAGGTTGGCACCGTGCGCGTCGGCCCGCAGCTCCTCGATCGCCAGCCCCGCCGCAGGGGAGACGGAGTAGACCTCCGTGACCGGGCGGCGGTGCACCGAGTGCGTGTGGTCGAGCCCGACCAGGTCGCCGACCCGGACCGGAACGCTGAGGACCGGCCGGTCCTCGCCGACCACCCGGACACAGAACCAGGCGCTCGCCGTGTCCGTGGAACCGGTGAGGAGCAGCGCGCACCCCAGCAGCACCGCGACAAACACAGGACCGCCCGGCGTCCACCGGGCGGCCCTGCGCGACAAGGTCATCGTCAGAGGATCCCCTGCTCCTCGTAGTAGCGCTGAGCGCCCGGGTGCAGCTCGACGTCGCCCAGACCGTCGATCGCCGTCTCCAGCAGGACCTGGCTGCCGACGTCGTGGCCGATGTCACCGGCGTTCTCGTACATCACGCGGACCAGCTCGTAGGCCGTGTCCTCGTCCAGCGCCGACGTGGTGTACAGCGTCGCCCACTGGGTGAGCGTGTTCACCGGGTCGTCCTGGCCGTTGTAGGTGCCGCCCGCGATCTCCAGGATGCTGTAGCTCGGGTCTTCGGCCATCAGACCGGACTCGATCTCCTCGGTGTCCAGCGGCAGGAGCCGGACGTCGTTGCTGGCCGAGACCTCGACGATGCCCGCGGCGGGAACCGACAGGATGCCGAACGCGGCGTCGACCTGGCCGTCGCCGAGCGCGGTGGCCGCGTCGCCGAAGGTGCTGTCGAAGGCGTTGATGTCCTCGTCCGGGTCCAGGCCGTAGGACTCCAGGATCGCCCGGGCCGCCACCTCGGTACCGCTGCCGGGCGGGCCGATCTCGACGTTCATGCCCTCCAGGTCGGCGATCGACTCGATGTCGGAGTCGGCGCTGACGACGACCTGCATGACCTCCGGGTAGATGTTGCCCAGGGCCCGGATGTCACCGGGGTTGGCGAGCGGCTCGTCGGCGAAGGGGCCCTCACCGGCCAGGGCCTGGTTGGCCACGCCGTTGATCGCCATCACCAGCTCGCTCTGGTCGATCGACTCGCCCTCGTTCTCGACCGCGCCCTCCAGGACGCGCATGTTCTGCACGGAGGCGCCGGTGGCGAAGGTGTCGACCTGAATGCCCTCGATATTGTCGCCCCACAGCTGGGCGATCTCACCACCGAGCGGGTAGTAGGTACCCCCGGTGGAGCCCGTCGCGAGCTGGAGGAAGGTGGTCTCCTCCTCCCCTCCGCCGCTGCCGGGGCCCTCGGTGTCCTCGGGTGCCGCGCAAGCGGACAGACCGACCACACCGGCCAAGGCGATCGCCGCCGAGGCACGCACGGTCCTGCGTCCCACGCTCATCCTGGCTTCCTCTCTAGCAAGTCTGCGGTGGCGGGACCGCCTCCCACGGCTTGTGGCCGCGTTGAGACCCGGTCCCGTTGTCACCATGTGACGTCCGCGAAAGCATAGAACGCCCTCCCGTTCACCTCGAAGTCACAGCAGTCACAAATGAAGAACAATGGGCGGAAGCCGGACGGGGTCGGAATCACATGCGTACACCACCGCCTCAAGCCTCCCCGGAAGCACCGGATGACCACTAAGGTCGGTATGTCAACTCTTCACCCACGACCCTTACCTGAGAGGGACATGTCTGACCTGTCGATCCCTCACGGCACCTGGCCCTCACCCATCAGCGCCGACGACGTCGCCCGCGGGGTACGCCGGATGGCCTTCCCCTCCGTCGTCGGCGACGAGATCTGGTGGGAGGAGGAGCGCCCCGAGGAGGGCGGACGCGCCACCGTCATGCGCCGCGCCCCCGACGGCACCGTGGCCGAACTGCTCCGCGCTCCCTGGGGGGTCGGCACCCGGGTCCACGAATACGGAGGCCGGTCCTACCTCCCCGTCCCCAGACGCGACGACAAGGCGCTCACCCACATGGGCATCGCCTTCGCCAACGCCGAGGACCAGCGGCTCTACCTGCTGGAGCACGACGCGACCGTCCCCGTCCCCCTCACCCCCCAGCCCGAGGCCCCCGGAGCCCTGCGCTACGCCGACCCCGCCCTGAGCGCCGACGGCAAACACCTGTTCTGCGTCCGCGAGGAGCACACCGGCGACAAGGTCCACCGGTCGATCGTCGCCGTACCGCTCTCTGGCCGCGCCTCCCACGACCCCTCCGCCGTACGCGTCCTCGTCTCCGGCGCCGACTTCTACGCCTCCCCCGTCCCCTCCCCCGACGGCAACCGCCTCGCCTACGTGCGCTGGAACCACCCCCTCATGCCCTGGGACGGCACCGAACTCCGGCTCGCCACCCTCGGCGAGGAGGGCATCACCCGCGAGTTCCGGCTCAAGGGAAGCTCCGACGAGTCCGTCCTCTCCCCCACCTGGGCCGACGCGGACACCCTCTACCTGGCCTCCGACTGGCCCGGCTACTGGAACCTCTACCAAGCGGGCATCCACGGCCAGGCCATCGCCCTCTACCCCGCCGAAGAGGAGTTCCACGCCCCGCCCGGCCGCCTGGGACACCGCTCCTTCACCGTCCTGGACTCCGGCCGCGTGGTCGCCCTGCACGGCACCGGCGACCTCACCCCGAGCGTCTACGACCCCGACACACTGGAACTGGCCCCCGTCGCCACCGACCTCACCTCCTGGTCCCAGATCGACGGCGACGGACGGACCGTCGTGGCACTCGCCGCCTCCGCCACCCGGCCCCAGTGCCTGGTCCGCCTCACCCCCGACTCCGGACGGGTCGAGGTCCTGCGCGAATCACTGGAGAGCGTGCCCGAGGCCGCCTACCTGCCCGTCCCCGAACACGTCACCCTCCCCGGCCGCTACGGCTCCCGCGTGCACGCCAACGTGTACCGGCCCACCCACCCCGAGGCCGCCGCCGAGGGCCCCGCCCCCTACGTCGTGTGGGCCCACGGCGGCCCGGTCTCCCACGCCACCCACGAACTCGACCTCGCCAAGGCCTACTTCACCAGCCGCGGCATCGGCGTCGTCGACGTCAACTACGGCGGTTCCACCGGCTACGGGCGCTCCTACCGCGCGCGGGTCCGCAAGGAGTGGGGCGTGGTGGACGTGGAGGACACCGCGGCCGTCGCCCGCGCCCTGGTCGAGCAGGGCATCGCCGACCCCCGGCGGCTGGCCGTCCGCGGCCCCAGCGCCGGCGGGTTCACCGCCCTGCTCTCGCTCACCGGCGACACGTTCGCCTGCGGGGTGTCCTACTTCGGCGTCGCCGACCTGCTCTCCCTGGCCGAGACCACCCACGACTTCGAGTCGCGCTTCCTGGACTCGCTCGTGGGCACCCTGCCCGGGTTCTCCGAACGCTACAAGGAGCGCTCCCCGATCAACCGGACCGCGGAGATCGACGTCCCCGTCCTCCTGCTCCAGGGCACCGACGACCCCGTGGTCACCCCCGACCAGGCCCACGCCATGGCCACCGCCCTGGGCGAGCGCGCAGTCCCGCACGCGCTGCTGGAGTTCGAGGGCGAAGGGCACGGCTTCCGCTCCGCGGAGTCGCGCGTGCGGGCGCTGGAGGCGGAACTGGCCCTCTACGCCCACGTGTTCGGCTTCGACACGGACGTGGCACCGCTCACCCTGTCCACCGAGCCTCCCCCGCCGCGCCCCGGACCCGACACGGCACCGGAGCCGGAGAACACCGGCGAAGACAGCGAAGCGAACCCGCCCGGAGAGGCGGAGACCGAGGAGAACGGCACCGCCGAAGGGGCGACGGCCCGGCCCTGAGCGGACGGTCCTCCGGCCGGCCCGGCGGAGACGGTCACGGGTCGGGGGCGTCGAGGTCCACCTCGGCGCCCTCGGCCTCCAGCCCCTCCCGCACCACCCGGTAGGACAGACCGGCCGGGTAGCCCTTGCGGGCCAGCACGCCCAGCGCGCGCCGGATCCGCGTCTCCTGCGCCTTGGCCCGGCTCCCGGCCAGGCTCTTGCGGGCCAGCGCGCGGGCGGCGTCCGCCTCGTCCTCGTCCGACAGGTGCGACACCGCCTCCCGGACCGTGTCCTCCTCCACCCCGCGCGTGCGCAACTCACGCGCCAGAGCCCGCCGGGACAGCCCCCGCGCGTGGTGGCGCGAGTCCACCCAGGCCCGGGAGAACGCCTCGTCGTCGATCAGCCCGGCCCCGGTGAACGCGCCCAGGACCGCCCACACGACCTCCTCCTCGAACCCCCGCCGCAGCAGCGCCCGCTCCAACTGGGACCGGGTGCGCGGCGTGTGCGCGAGCATCCGCAGGCACAGCGCCCGCGCCTTGGCCTCGGGGTCCTCCCCGGGCGGCTGTGCCCCGCCCGGGGAGACATCGTCGCCGACCGCCTCCGCGGACCGGCGCCGCTCACGCATCCGTCGCGGGCGCCTTGGCGGACTTGGCGGCCGAGGCGCGCTTGGCGGTGGTCTTGGCGGCGGGCTCCTTGGCCTTGGCCTCGGCCGCGGGCTTCTCCGACTCCGCACCGGAGGCGGAGCCGTCCTTCCCGGTGGGAACGCCGAGCTTCTCCTTGATCTTCCTCTCGACCTCGTTGGCCACGTCGACGTTCTCCAGCATGAACCGGCGGGCGTTCTCCTTGCCCTGGCCCAACTGGGTGCCCTCGTAGGTGTACCAGGCACCGGACTTGCGCACGATCCCGTGCTCTACGCCCAGGTCGATCAGACTTCCCTCACGAGAAACGCCCAAACCGTACAGAATATCGAATTCCGCTTGCTTGAAAGGGGGAGCTATCTTATTCTTTACGACCTTTACCCGAGTTCGGTTTCCGACCGCGTCGGTTCCGTCCTTGAGCGTTTCGATTCGCCGCACGTCCAGCCTAACAGAAGCGTAGAACTTCAGCGCCTTTCCACCGGTAGTGGTCTCAGGGCTGTTGTGCACCATGACGCCGTCGACGAAATAGTTGTGATTCCCCTCGACCTCGATGTCGAACTTGTGCATGCCGCGCGTCTGGGGTTTGACGTGGATGTCCAGGATCGGCGAGGCCACCAGGCGCTCCACCGGCGCGGAGAACTCCGGGGCCACCTCGCACTGTCCCTGGAACCGCGGAAGGAGCTTGTAGCCCATGGACTCGTGCACGTAGGGGGCGACGATCTTCTGGAACTGAGCACTGGCCGCCGTGGTGAACTGGATGAAGGGGATCCGTCGGCTTCCGTGCAGAACGAGCTTGCAGTCCAGTTCGTAGGTGTCGCGCAGGTGCTCGGTGAGCCGCTCCCGAGTTCCGGGGCTCATGGCCTCGACGCAGATCTCGATCCGCCCACTGCCACCCTCGGTCCTGGTCTGGGCACCCTTGGAGCGAAGGGTGAAGCACCCATCGTCCATGTACCAGACTGCCAGGGCCAGCGGGGTGAGCCGCTTGAGGTACTCCCAGCTCAGGTGCTTCTTGCCGTCACCGAAGTAGACCGCTTCGCGGAGTTCGGCCAGTTCCGGCAGGGGCGTGAAGTCGGCGAACACCGCGCCCTTGCCATTGGTGGTGCGTGAGCAGCCGATGTTGCCCAGGAGCGAGACCTTCCATTCCAGGTAGGCCGCCTGATCCGCACCGTGCCCCATCCGGAAACGGGTGCCATCGCGCCCCCTGGTGTTCGGGGAGAGGGTGCCGTCACCCATCACCGAGCCGAGGACGACCTGACGCTGCTGCTCGCTCAGGTAGTGATCCTGCGAGGTGAGCACCCGGTCCCCGGGAAGCAGTTCGCCGGCCTCCCGCCAGCCTCCAGGGGTGCGGATGAGGTGGTTCGGGGTCGCCGCGAACTGCGAGCGCCCGTTCTTGCCCGAACGTGCGACGGTGAACTGGAGGAAATGGTCGGCCACACCGTTGTCGAACCAGTTGACGACCTTCCGAGGAATGACCTCGTCCCGTTCCGGGTCGTAGGAGAGGACTTCGACGTCCATTTTCTGGTTGACGATCTTCCCGATCTTTTCCCGCGTTCCATCGGCAAGAGTTACGCGAGTATCATAATGCATACATCCGAACATCACGCCGACTTTTTCGCGCAACTGGTTGATGAAGACCGCGGTGGTGCCGGTCTGGTGCAGGGCACCGGCGATCTTGCGCAGCGCCTGGGACATCAGGCGAGCTTGGAGGCCGACGTGGCTGTCGCCCATCTCGCCCTCGATCTCGGCGCGGGGCACCAGGGCGGCCACGGAGTCGATGACGATGATGGAGATCGCGCCGGAGCGGATCAGCATGTCGACGATCTCCAACGCCTGCTCACCGGTGTCCGGCTGCGACAGCAGGAGGTTGTCGGTGTCCACGCCGATCTTCTTGGCGTAGGCCGGGTCGAGGGCGTGCTCGGCGTCGACGAAGGCGGCGATGCCCCCGGCCTTCTGCGCGTTGGCCACCGCGTGCAGGGCGACTGTGGTGTTGTGCGAGAGGACCCCGTTGGCGAGGAAGCTGTGCGACTCGGGGAGCATGATGTCGAAGGTCGGCTGCTCTCCGCCGTCCTCGATCGCGGTGACCGCCTCGTAGGTGCGGGCCGCGGCGGCCAGCCCCTCCAGGTGGACGAGGATGGCCTCGGCGGAGGCGGGCAGGTGCCGCTGGCGGCTCCTGGCCCATTCGATGAGGGCGGCGAGCCGGTCACGGCCGCACGACAGGTCGGCCCCGCCGCGAAAGAGGTCTCCGGCCACCCGGTCGAAGTCGCGGTCCCCGCCGACGGCGTCGCGCAGGTCGGCGATCAGCCCGGACAGGTGCGGGATGTTCTCGAACCGGGCGCTGTGGGCGGAGAGGCGGAAGTTCTTCCGCGCCTGGGCGGCGCGGCGCCGGGAGCGGAATCCGATCTCGTTGAGGAAGCGGTGGGCCCCCGAGGGGTTGACCGCGACGGTCCAGTAGTGGCGCTCGTAGGCGGTGTTGAACTCGCGGTGGAGCGAGGCGGGGATGCCCAGGCCGTAGAGGAGGGCCTGGACGTCGCGAGCCAGGTGTTCGGAGGCACTGGCCAGGCCGATGGTGGAGCTGTCGTCGATCCAGCCGTCGCCCTCGTAGAGGGCGGAGAGGAAGGCGCGCTGGATCTTGCCGCCGCCGGTGCGCACCGCGTGGGGGATCCGCTTGCCCGCGGAGCCGACGTGGTCGAGGCCGTAGCGCTCGGCGATCTCCTGGCGCAGCCGGACGCCCGGCAGGACGTACTCGCGGCAGTTGCTGCCCTGGTACACCTTGACCTCGGTGTCGAAGAGCCAGCGGGCGATGGAGGTGAACTCCTGTCCGACCTCGTCGTCGCCGTTGGTGAAGCGGATGGAGGTGGTGGAGCCGAGTGTGCCCTCCGCGACGAGGTAGCCGAGGAAGACCGCCTCGTCCTCGCTCAGGCCGCCGCCTTCGGCGGCCTCGTCGGCACCGAAGCGGGCGGAGACGAGCGTGTCGCCCTCCTGGAGCCGTCCGGCCTTGCGCCAGACGACGAAGCCGCGCTCGTTGAGGACCCGCAGGGGGTGGTTGTGGGTGACGGTGACGCGTCGGCCGGACTCGGTGGTGATCCGCAGGACGGGCTTGCGGTTGTTGTGGGTGAGGGCGGCGACGGTCTCCAGTTCGCCGCGCTCGTTGACCACGCGGATGCCTTGGTCGCGCACGTCCGTGACGCGGCTGGTGCAGGTGGCGCGCTGTCCGGCGCGCTCGAAGAGTTCGGCGATGGTCTCCATGCCCCGGTCCGTCCACACGTAGGTGTCGGCCGTCAGGCACTTACCACTCGATTCGGGACCGTACACCTCCACGATCCGCCCCTTGGGGATACCCCCGATGCCGAGGGCGACGTCGAGGGCGATCGCGCCGGTGGGGATCGCCTCGATCGGCGGGCGGTCGTCGTCGCCCAGGCGCATGACGGAGCCCTTGCCGAACTGGCGCTCGATCTGTGCGAGGGCTGTTTCGAGAGCCTTGTCTCGGTCTCCAGATGCCACGGGGTACCCCTGCTGTTGGGTGGATGCCTTCTTCTTCATGATGGGCACGACGCTACGCGGGCGCTAGGACAAACGCGATGCACGGCGCAGCGCCTGTGGACAACCCACACTACCCGAAACTGTGTTCGATTTTGGGCCGAATCTTCGAACGGGTCGAAGACCCGACGGCCGGGGTCAGCGGGCGGAGAGGGGGAGATCGAAGGCCTCGCACACGGCGCGCCACACCTGCTTGGTGTCCACGCCGTCGGCGAGGGCCTGGTGCACGGTGCGCGAGCCGAGCCCCTCGATGACGTAGTCCCGGGCCAGGCTGTCGGCGTAGGCCGCGCCGAACTGCTCGTGCATGTTGTTCCAGAAAACCGTGAGTCTCATCGGCCCCAGTATCGGCGATCGGCGCGCCCGGGGCATCCCTCCTCGGCGATGTCGCCGGCGGTGGCGGCGCGGGGGTACGCCGGCCACCTCCTGCGCCCGCCCGCGGGAGCGCTCACACGGTGGAGGAGAAGACCTCCTCGCGGGCGCGTTCGAGGGCGCTGAGGAGGGCACCGCGGGCGACGGGGCTGCCCTCGACGGTACCGAGGGCGACCTCGGCGGCGTTGGGGGCGATGCGCGCGGTGGCCTTCTGGACCCGTTCGGCGAGCTTGGCCCCTCCGGCTCGGGCGACGTCGCCGCCCAGGACGACCAGTCCGGGGTCGAGGATGACGGTGACGGCGGCGACCCCCCGGGCGAGGCGTTCGGCGAAGGCGTCGAGGAAGGCGTCGCCCTCCGGGGTGGCGGCCCCGGCGGCCTCGGCGACGACCTCGGTGACGTCGGAGCCGCCGATGCCGTACCCGGCGGCGAGGTCGACGACCTGTTTGGCCTTGACGAGGGCCTGGAAGCCGTGGGAGAGGTCGCCTCCCCTGGGTTCGTAGGCGCCGGAGGCCCCGACCTCGGAGGGCATGGGCGCGCCGGGGACGGGCAGGTAGCCGATCTCGCCGGCGCCGCCGGACCGGCCGCGGTGGATGCGGCCGTCGATCATGGTGGACATGCCGACGCCGCCGGCTGCGCTCAGCCAGATGAGGACGAACTCGGAGGTGTCGGCGGCGGCGCCCTCGGCGTGTTCGGCGAGGGCGGCGAGGTTGACGTCGTTCTCGATGACGACGGAGCGTTCGAGGTCGGCGCGCAGGGCGTCGAGGACGCCTTCGTGCCAGGACATGAGGTCGAAGGAGAAGCGGATGTCGCCGGTGCGGGGGTCGACGACGCCCGGGGTGCCGATGACGCAGGCACGTACCCTGTCGAGGGGGACTCCGGCGGTGTCGGCGAGGCGCATGACGGAGGTGTGGACGAGGGCGACGGGGTCGTCGGAGTCGGTGGGGTCGACGGTCACCTCGCTGACCACGGTGCCGGTGATGTCGGCGATGGCGGCGGTGACGCGGCGGGCGCTGACGTCGAGTGCGGCGACGTAGGCGCTCTCGGGGACCAGGGCGTAGAGGGCGGCACTGGGTCCGCGTCCGCCGGCACGGCTGCCGACGACGCGGACGAGGTCGCGCTCCTCCAGGCGTGCCAGGAGCTGGGAGGCGGTGACCTTGGACAGGCCGGTCCTGGTGCCGATCTGTGTCCTGGTCAGGGGGCCTGACGACAGGAGTAGTTCCAGTGCCGCGCGGTCGTTGAGTTGGCGCAGCAGTCGGGGAGTCCCCGGGCGTTGAGACATAACCGTGACACCTCGTCCTGTTTTTATTAGGAAAGTTTCCTGTTAATTTAGCTCACAACCTCAGAGGAGGCCATGTCCCGGCAGGGCCCGACGTTCGGAAAGACCCCGGACCAGGACCGTCCCGGCGGCACCCGCACCGTCGGGACCAGGCGTGGCCGACGTGCTATCCCAGCACACCCCCCGATCAGTCGTCGAGGCGGGCGGGGTCCTCCCGACCCGCTTCGAGCACAGGCGTCCCGCGCGGCACGTCGTGCGAAGGGAGAACAGGTACACATGAAGTTCCCGAAGATCGCCGCGGCCTCGGCCGTGGTCCTGCTCGCCGCAGCGTGCGGTGGCGGCTCCGACTCCACCGGCGACGGCGGAAGCGCCTCGGCCGACAGCCTCACCGTCTGGGTCATGGGCAACTCCCGTGACGACCTCGTCGAGTACTTCGACGGAATCGAGGCCCGCTTCCAGGAGGACCACTCCGACACCGCGGTCGAGGTCGAGTTCATCCCGTGGCCCGACGCCCAGGAGTCCATCACCAACGCCGTCGCCGGCGGTGACGCGCCCGACGTCATCGAGATCGGCAACGACCAGGTCTTCAACTGGGCCTCCCAGGGTGCTCTGCTGGACATCACCTCCCAGGTCGAGGGGTGGGACGCGGTCTCGGAGCTGGACCAGAACGCCCTGGAGTACGGCTCCTACGACGGTTCCCAGTACGGCGTGCCGTGGTACTCCGGCGTACGCACCCTGTACTACCGCGCGGACTGGCTGGAGGCGCTCGGCAAGGAGCCGCCGACGACCTGGGACGAGGTGCTCGACGTCGCCGAGGCCATCGAGGGCGAGTACGACGTCCCCGGCTTCGCCGCTCCGACCGACTTCACCAACGGTATCGCCAGCTTCGTCTGGAGCAACGGCGGCGAGATCGCCACGCAGGACGCCGACGGCTCGTGGGTGGGCCAGCTCACCTCCCCGGAGACCGTGGAGGCCATCGAGTTCTACGCGGGCCTGTCCCTGGACGGCGTCTCACCGCAGAGCTACGTCGGTGAGAACGAGCTCATCCCGCTGGCCGACATGGCCAACAGCGAGCTGGGCATGTACATCGACGGCGGCTGGGCGCTCGGAGCCATGGCCGACCAGGCCGAGGACCCGGCGGTCCTGGACGCCATCGTCGCCGCGCCGATCCCCGGAGCCGACGGCATCGCCCCGGCCTTCGCCGGCGGCTCCGCCCTGTCGGTGTTCTCCACCACCGAGCACCCCGAGCTGGCCTTCGAGCTGCTGACCGTCCTGGGCGACCAGGAGGGCGGCAAGGGCTTCGCCGACGTGGCCGGCTTCTTCCCCGCCTACCCCGCGCTGCTGGACGGCGAGGAGTACCGGGAGGACCCGAACACCGCCGCCGCGGCCACGCAGATGCAGAACACCCGCTTCTTCCCGACCACCCCGCGCTGGACCGCGGCCGACCAGGACAGCAAGATCCTGCCGGGCGCCGTCCTGGACATCGCCCGGGGCGAGGACCCGGAGACGGTCCTGGAAGAGGCCAACCAGGAACTCTCCACGATCCTCAACGAGCCGGTCGAATAGCCGGAACCGACTCACCGTGCAGTGCTGTTGCCGGGCGGGGTCCGCGTGGGGCCCCGCCCGCCGTATCCGGCCCGCGCCTCGATTGAGAAGACCATGGCACAAACCGTCGAACCAGCGACCACAGACGGGGCCGAGCGACCCGCCGAGCCCCCCGCGGCCCGAGCCGCGAAGCGCCGTCGCACCATCCCCGCCCCCTACCTGCTCATCGCCCCGGCACTCCTGATCCTCGCGGTCGTGCTGCTGTGGCCGATCGCGCAGATGGTGGGGTACTCGCTCACCGATTTCACCACCCGCAACCTCCTGCCCAACCAGCCCGGACCGAGCTGGAACGGCTTCGCCCACTACCGCGAGCTGCTGACCGACGGCGGGTTCTGGACGATCCTGCGCAACACCGTCGTGGTGTGCGTCCTGATGGTCGGTATCACCATGGTGCTGGGCACCCTCGTCGGACTACTGCTGCACCAGACGCCGAAGTGGTTCGCGGGCTTCGTCTCCATCGGCATGATGCTCGCCTGGGCCACACCCGCGCTGAGCGCCTCGCTGGTCTTCCGCTGGCTCTTCCTGCCCGAGCGTGGACTGGTCAACGTCGCCCTCGACCAGCTGCCGGACTGGCTGGTGGGCGACGGGTGGCTGGAGTACAACTGGTTCCTCGAACCGCTCTCGCTGTTCTCCGTCCTCGTCATGGTGATCGTCTGGCAGTCCTTCCCCTTCATCGCCGTCTCCGTCCTGGCCGGGCTCAAGAGCATCCCGAGCGAGCTGTACGAGGCGGCGAAGATGGACGGCGCCAGCGCGTGGAAGGCCTTCTGGAACATCACGTTCCCGATGCTGCGTCCGCTGTTCGCCCTGCTCCTGGTCCTCCAGATCATCTGGGACCTGCGGGTGTTCACGCAGCTCTACACCCTGGCCAACAGCTTCGCGAACAGGGACGTCTACCTGCTCTCGTACTACATCTACCAGCAGGGCTTCAGCGCCACCCCGGCCAACTACGGCATGGGGTCGGCGATCGCGGTGGTCATGACCGTGATGATCCTGGCCGTCACCGCCTACTACCTGCGCATCATGATCCGCCAGGGGGAGACCCGATGACCGCCGACGCCACCACGACCACATCCGCAGCGCGCGGGGCCGCCGGGCAGGGCGCCCGCACCGGGAAGGGCTACCGGCGCAGCCCGCTCAAGCGCCTGCGTCAGGCACCCCTGTACCTGGCGGGACTGGCGGTGTTCCTGTTCTCCGTCTTCCCCGTGTACTGGATGGTCGTCACAGCCTTCAAGCCCACGGGCGAGATCTTCACCAGCGACCAGCGTGCCTTCCCGCAGGAACCGACAGTGGAGCACTTCGACCAGGTGCTCAACGGACAACTGATCCCCGGGGTGAACTTCTGGCATTTCCTGGTCAACAGCCTGATCGTCACGGTCGGCGCCGTGGCCCTGGGCGCCGTCCTGTCGCTGCTGGCCGCCGTCGCGGTGGCGCGGTTCCGATTCCGGATGCGCAGTGCCTTCATCTTCGTGCTGCTGGTGATCCAGATGGTGCCGATGGAGGCGATGATCATCTCGCTCTTCATCAACTTCCGCCAGCTGTCCGACATCACCGGGGCGGAGCTGCTGGGCAACCTGTCCGGGCTGCTCATCGTCTACACGGCCGTGTCCCTGCCGATCACCGTGCTGATGCTGCGCGGTTTCGTCGAGGCGGTCCCCCAGGAGTTGGAGGAGGCCGCGGCGATCGACGGGGCCGGCCCGTGGACGGTCTTCTGGCGCATCCTCATGCCGCTGGTCGCGCCGGGCCTGGTCGCGGCGAGCATCTTCGCCTTCATCACGGCTTGGAACGAGTTCGTCGTCGCACTGACGTTCCTGGGCCGCAGCACGGACGACTTCACACTGCCGTTGACGCTGTCCTACTATTTCGGCCGCTACGGCACCGAGTGGGGGGCCATCATGGCGGCGTCCACGCTGCTCACGGTACCCGTGATGGTTTTCTTCCTCTTCGTCCAGAAAAGGATGGTCTCCGGCCTGACCATGGGTGCCGTCAAGGGCTGAGGCCCGCCCCCGTCGAACAGGCCGCCCCGCCCGGATGGTCCCCCGAGCCGCGTCCGCGGGACCACCCCCTTCACCAGCCACACGTCTGCCTCGTGCGCCCCCGAGCGCCCGGGCACCCGCGCCCACCGAACGGAAAAGATCACCATGCGCAACGACCGGACCCTGGAACGGTTGGCCAACGCCACCCTCCTGGTGCCCTTCGAATCCCACCACGCCCCGCGCTGGGTCCTTGAGGGTCTGGCGGACGGTGTCGCCGGTGTCTGCCTGTTCCACAACAACCTGGAGGGCCCCGAGCAGGTGGCCGCGCTCAACGCGCGCCTGTCCGAGGCCGCCGACACCCCCCTGATCTCACTGGACGAGGAAGGGGGCGATGTCACCCGCATCGGCCAGGCCCAGGGCAGCGACTACCCCGGCAACGCCTCCCTCGGCGCGGTCGACGACCCGGAGCTGACCCGGGCCACCCTGCGCTCGCTGGGCGGGGTGCTGGCGGGCCTGGGCTTCAACCTGGACCTGGCACCGTCGGTGGACGTCAACGTCGCCGACGACAACCCGGTCATCGGGACCCGCTCCTTCGGTTCGGACGCCGCACTGGTGGCGCGCCACGCGGCGGCGTCGGTGGCCGGTCTCCAGGAGGCGGGTGTGGCGGCGTGCGCCAAGCACTTCCCCGGGCACGGTGCCACCTCGCAGGACTCGCACCACGTGCTGCCGCGCGTGGACGCCGCCGCCGACCTGCTGCACCGGCGCGAGCTGCGGCCGTTCCGGGCCGCGGTGGAGGCCGGGGTCCGGTCGGTGCTGACCGCGCACATCGAGGTCCCCGCGCTGGGTGCCGAGGGTCCGGCGACCCTGTCGGCGAACGTGGTCACCCGCCTGTTGCGCGAGGAGCTGGGGTTCACCGGCACAGTAGTCAGCGACGCCATCGAGATGCGCGGGGTGAGCGCACGCATCGGGATCCCCGAGGCGGGTGTGCGGGCGGTGGCGGCCGGCTGTGACCTGCTGTGCCTGGGCCGCCTGGTCTACGGCGAGGAGGTCGCGGCCGTACGCGACGCGCTGGTGGCGGCCGTGCGCGAGGGGCGGCTGCCCGGCGAGCGTCTGGAGGAGGCGGCCGGGCGGACGCGGGAGCTGCGTTCGTGGATTCGCGCCGCGGCGCCCCTGCGGGCCGCGGCAGCGGGGTCGGCGACCGGGGGGATCGGGCTCACCGGCGCCCGGCGGGCCGTGCGGGTGGAGGGCGGTCTGCCGTCCCTGTCCGACCCGTACGTGGTGGAGGTGGAGGCCCCTCCCGGTATGGCCGTGGGCGACGTCCCGTGGGGGCTGGGGCCGTGGTTCCCCGGCACCGAGCGGGTGGCCCCCCTGCCCGACCTGGCCGGGGAGATCCTGGACCGGTCGGGCGACCGCGACCTGGTCGTGGTGGTCCGAGACGCCCACCGCTATCCGCAGACGCGGGAGCTCGTCACACGGCTGCTCGACGCCCGGCCCGGCGCCGTGGTCGTGGAGATGGGGCTGCCGGTGTGGCGGCCCGGCACGGGCACGCATGTGCGCACGTACGGGGCGGCACACGTCAACGGGCTGGTCGCGGCCGAGCTGCTGGGGGCCAGGGACGCGGTGGGGACGGTCCGCTGACACTCTGTCGCGGTGTATGTCCCATCGACCCGGTCGGAGAAGTACTCTTGACGGTAGCAAGTCGGGCAGCGGCCTCTCCGCCACCGCCCGGTGCCCTATTCGCCCTTCCAACCACGGCATAATCACAGCATGCGCCTTTCAGCCCGGGTCGACTACGCGCTACGCGCGGCCGCAGAACTCGCCGTCGCCGGCGAGGGGCCGGTGACGGCCGAGCAGCTCGCACGCGCCCAGGCCATTCCCGGAAAGTTCCTGGAGAACATCCTCACCCAGTTGCGCCGGGCCGGCCTGGTGCGCAGCCAGCGCGGTCCCGTCGGCGGCTACTGGCTGGCCAAGCCCGCGGCGGAAATCTCGCTGGCCGACATCATCCGCGCGGTCGACGGGCCCCTGGCGAACGTGCGCGGGGAGCGTCCCGAACACGTGGACTACGACGGTGCGGCCCGCAGCCTGCAACAGGTGTGGATCGCGCTGCGGGCCAGTGAGCGGGCGATCCTGGAGGGGGTCAACCTCCAGCACCTGGTGTCCGACGAACTACCGGAGACCGTGCGGGTGCTGGCGGAGGATCCGGAGGCCTGGGTCAACCACACGCACACCTGAGCGCACCGTGACCACGGAAGGAGCCGACCACTGTCGGCGGTCGGCTCCTTTTCCGTGGTCACATCGACGAGACCGGACGGACTTCGGGGGCGTCAGACCCCCACCATGTCGGCGACTTCGGGAACGCGGTCCGGCACCGGTTCGATGCCGAGCTCCTCGGCGGCCACAGGATCGGCGACCGTGTCGCCCAGCAGCGCGGCCTCCTGGAGTTCCGCGAGGGCGAGCTGGTCGGAGACCTCCCGCAGAACCTGTGAAAGCGGGACACCCAGTGCCCCGCAGATCGATGAGAGCAGCTCGGAGGAAGCCTCCTTCTGCCCGCGTTCGACCTCCGACAGGTATCCGAGGGACACCCGAGCATCGGCCGACACCTCGCGGAGGGTTCGGCCCTGGCGCTGTCGCAGCCGCCTGAGCACGTCACCAAGTAGGTGACGAAGCAGGACCATCATTCGCGCTCCCTCCCACCGGTAGCGACCTTCATATACAACACCGTACCTGTCCCACGCCCGATTCGGGCATCTCTTCCCCTCCTGTTCGCTGGAGGGGGAACCACCAGGTGAGGCGGTGGTATTCCCTGTGGCCGGGGGATGGGGCCCGTCTCGGGGTCAGGGTCATACGGGGTCCGCGGCGCCTGCGCGGACGGTCGCCTCCAACAGTTCCAGGGCACCCTCGACCGTGAGATACCGGATACCCGCACGATCGCCGGTGAAACGGAATTCCCTGACGGCGTCGGTCTCACCGGGTGTGGACACGGCGGCGAACACGGTTCCCACCGGCCTGCCGTCCTGGGGGTCGGGACCGGCCACACCGGTCACCGCGACCCCGTAGTCGGCGTTCAACAGCGCGCGCACACCCACGGCCATGCGGGCGGCCACGTCCGGGTGCACGGCTCCGCTGGCGGCCAGCAGGGCGGCGGGGACGCCCAGGAGCGCGGCCTTGGTGTCGGTGGCGTAGGTGACGACGCCGCCCCGGTAAGTGTTCGAGGCACCCGGCACCGAGGTGAGGTGGGCTCCGATGAGCCCGCCGGTGAGGGATTCGGCGGTGGCGCAGGTGGCACCGCGCTCCAGCAGGGCGCGGTGGACCGCCGCGGCGGACGCGGCTGCGGGGTCCGTGCTCTGCGGGGCACTCACTCGGGGCGCTCTCCCCCGCCGTTCCCGGCCTCTCTGGTGGAGCGGACCAGACGGACCGCGTCGAGCACGTAGACCAGGCCGGTCCACAGGGTGACGGCCAGTGCGGCGGCCATCGCGATGTGGGCGATCCACGCGAACACGTCGGTGAACGGCAGCAGCCCGAACGGGAACAGGTAGAGCAGCAGCGCGGTGATCTGGAGGACGGTCTTGAGCTTGCCGCCCTGGCCGGCGGGCATGACGCCGTAGCGCAGGACGGCGAAGCGCAGCGCCGTGACGCCCCACTCGCGGACGAGTATGGCGATGGTCACCCACCACCACAGGTCGCCCTGGAGGGAGAGGACGACCAGGGCGGCACCGGTGAGCGCCTTGTCCGCGATCGGGTCGGCGATCTTGCCGAAATCGGTGACGAGGTTGCGGCGGCGCGCCAGTTCACCGTCGATCCGGTCGGTGATGGCGGCGACCGCGAAGAGGGCGAACGCGGCGAGCCGCCACCACGGCCCGTCGAGGAACATCCACCACACGAACACCGGCACCATGACCAGGCGGCTCATCGTGAGGATGTTCGCGATGTTCCACAGCGGAACGCGGGGGGCGGGGGACGCCGCGGAATCGTGGCTGCTCATCGATCTCCGATTTCACCGTCCGGGGTGGGCGCCTCCTGTTCGGCGACCAGGTCGGCGCCCAGGGACTGGACCACGGTGGCCGGTACCAGGTCGCCCACGGCCAGGCCCTCGCCGTAGAGGATGGTGCCGCCGTCCACCTCGGGGGCCTGGTGGTCGGCGCGGCCCTCGTAGGCGCCGTCCTCCAGGACGGCCTCGACCAGGACGTGGATGCGGTCGCCGACGCGCTCCTCGGCGCGCTGGGCCATGAGCTCCTCAGCGAGGCGGCTGAGCCGGTCCACGCGCTCCTCGATCACGTCGTCGGGGAGCTTGCCCTGGTGGCCGACGGCCTCGGTGCCCTCCTCGTCGGAGTAGCCGAACACGCCGATGGCGTCCAGCCGGGCCTCGTTGAGGAAGGCGACCAGGTCCTCGAACTCCTCCTCGGTCTCGCCGGGGAAGCCCACGATGAAGTTGGAGCGGGCTCCGGCCTCGGGAACGCGTTCGCGCACGGTGCGCAGCAGGTCGAGGAAGCGCTCGCGGTCACCGTAGCGGCGCATGCGGCGCAGCAGCGTTCCGCTGGCGTGCTGGAAGGAGAGGTCGAAGTAGGGGACGACGCCCGGGGTGCGGGTGAGGACCTCCACCAGGTCGGACCGTATCTCGGCGGGCTGGAGGTAGCTGACGCGGACCCGGTCCAGCCCCTCCACGGCGGCCAGGCGCGGCAGGAGCTTCTCCAGGGCGCGGACGTCGCCGAGGTCCTTGCCGTAGGAGGTGGAGTTCTCGCTGACCAGGAACACCTCGCGCACGCCCTCGCTCGCGAGCCACTGGGCCTCGCGGACGATGTCGTCCGGGGTCCGGGAGATGTAGGCGCCGCGGAAGGCGGGGATGGCGCAGAAGGTGCACCGCCGGTCGCAGCCGGAGGCGATCTTGAGGTTGGCGACCGGGCCGCCGGTGAGGCGCCTGCGCGGAACGGCGGCACGGTAGGGCAGCGCGGTGCCCTCGGCGCCCTCGGAGTCGGCGAAGGCGGCGTGTCCGGGCACGTGGACCTGGGAGGCGTCACGCTCGACGGGGCTGATCGGCAGCAGGGTACGCCGGTCGCGGGGGTCGTGGGGGACGAGGGTGCGTCCGGCGACGACGTCGTCGAGGCGTTCGGAGATGGCCGCGTAGTCGTCGAAGCCGACCACCTGGGCCTCGGGCAGGGAGGCGGCGAGTTCGGAGCCGTAGCGCTCGGCCATGCATCCGGCGGCGACGACGTGGCCGCCGTTCTCGGTGGCCTCCAGGATGGTCTGGATGGAGTCCTGCTTGGCGGCGTCGATGAACCCGCAGGTGTTGACGACGGTCACGTCGGCGTCGCCGTCCACGAGTTCCCATCCGCCTTGCGCGAGGCGTCCGGCCAGCTCTTCGGAGTCGACCTCGTTACGCGCGCACCCCAGGGTGACGAGCGAGACAGTACGGCGCGATGACATGGCTTCCAAGGTGTGGGAGAGCTTCGTTTGCGTGTGGGATGCCGCGGATCCGTCCGCGCACGGCCTTGGCGCCGACCGGCACCGCCCACAGCCCCCCACACTACCGCGCGCGGCCCACCCGCACGTACCCGCCCGTCCGGCTCCAGACAGCGCCCGAGCGCCCCGGAGGAGAACCGCGCCGAAGACGTCCTTGGGGGTGGGTGACGGGCGGGCCCGCGGGGCAGCACGAACACGGCGGGGTATCGGTGCGGTGTGCCTCAGTGCACGACACCGTCGGCTCCGACGGTGACGGTCGTGACCTCCCTCTCCGCGCTGAGGGGACCCATGCCGCGTCCGTCGACGCTGAGGTCGAGGGTGTTGGCGTTGCCGACCCACAGTTCGAGGGTGTCCGGGGTGGTAAAGGTGCGGGTGTCCCCCGCCAGGAGGAACCCCGTGTAGAGGGGGGTGCCGTCGGAACGGGAGACCTGGAGCCAACTGCGTTCGGTGGCGGTGAGGCCGATGGTGGTCTCGGTGTTCCCGGCGGCAGTACCCTCGGCGACGGTGCCCTCGCGCGGGGCGGCCGGTGTGGGGCCGCCGTCCGGGGAGAGCGCTTCGGAACTGCCCAGTCCGGCTTCGAAGGCCGAGCGCAGGTCCTGTCCCCTCTCCCAGTCGTTCCAGGCGCGTACCCCCGCGAGGACCGCCAGGGCGAGGATGATACCGACCACGGCCCAGGGCCAGATGCGGCGGACCCGGTCGGAGCGGCGGGTGGCGCTGACGGCCGGTCGGGGGGCCGGACGGCGTTCTCGCGGGCGGCGCCCGCTCGGGCCCTCCGGGCTCGTACGGGGCGCGGGGACGGTGCCGCGCCGGGGCACTCTCCCGCGGACGGAGACGGGCAAGTGCTGTCGGCGTTCGAAGTGGCCCCAGCGCTCGGAGCCCTCGGCGGAATCGGTGCCGCCTCCCTCCTGCGGGGTGCCTCGTGGCGCCACGTGCACCTGTTCCCGGTCGTCCCCGGCGTGCTCCGGGGGCGTCTGGGAGCGACGGGGGAGGGGGGCGAAGGCGGGTCTGTCGCGGCCCGCGTGCTCGCGGTCGAACTCCTCCAGGAGCGGTGCGGGGTCCATGCCGAGGGCGCGGCAGAGGCCGCGGATGTGGCCGCGGGCATAGAAGTCACCGCCGCAGGGGTGGAAGTCCTCCGCCTCGATACCCAGCAGGACCGGAACCCGGATGCGTGTACGGGTGCTGAGGTCCGCGACCGTGAGCCCGGAGGCCGCTCGGGCCGCCGCCAGGGTCTGACCGATCGTCGCCATGCACACTCCCCCGCTACTGTGGGCACTCACACGTCTCCACTCTGCTATCAGAGTCGGGTTCGCGCAGGTCACCACGCCCAAGAGAGGATCAAAAACCATCCCAAAAACGGAGAGACCGCCCCGAGCGGGCCTCATCCGCCGCGGAGGTCCTCCAGGACGGCGGGGAGGTCGTCGGGGGTGACGAGGACGTCGCGGGCCTTGGAGCCCTCGCTGGGACCGACCACGTCGCGGCTCTCCATAAGGTCCATCAGCCGCCCGGCCTTGGCGAAGCCCACGCGCAGCTTGCGCTGGAGCATGGAGGTGGAGCCGAACTGGGTGGTGACCACCAGTTCCACGGCCTGCACCAGGAGGTCGAGGTCGTCGCCGATGTCCTCGTCGACCTCCTTCTTCCTGGTCTCCGCGGTGGCGACGTCCTCGCGGTAGTCCGGTTCCGATTGCTTCTTGCAGTGCTCGACGACCGCCCGGATCTCCTTCTCCGACACCCAGGCGTTCTGGAGCCGGATCGGCTTGCCCGCGCCCATGGGCAGGAAGAGCGCGTCGCCCTTGCCGACGAGCTTCTCGGCACCGGCCTGGTCGAGGATCACGCGGCTGTCGGAGAGGCTGGAGGTGGCGAATGCCAGGCGGGAGGGCACGTTGGCCTTGATCAGGCCGGTGACGACGTCGACGCTGGGCCGCTGGGTGGCGAGCACCAGGTGGATGCCGGCGGCGCGCGCCAGCTGGGTGATGCGCACGACGGCGTCCTCGACATCGCGGGGGGCGACCATCATGAGGTCGGCGAGCTCGTCGACGATGACCAGCAGGTAGGGATAGGGCATGTATTCGCGTTCGCTGCCGGGGGGCGCGGTGAGCTCGCCCGCGCGCACGGCGGCGTTGAAGTCGTCGACGTGGCGGTAGCCGGAGGCGGCCAGGTCGTCGTAGCGCCGGTCCATCTCGCCCACGACCCACTGGAGGGCCTCCGCAGCCCGTTTGGGGTTGGTGATGATGGGGGTGATCAGGTGTGGAATGCCCTCGTACATGGTCAGTTCGACCCGTTTGGGGTCAACGAGGATCATGCGCACCTCGTCGGGGGTGGCACGCATCATCAGCGAGGTGATGAGCCCGTTGATACAGGTCGACTTACCGGCTCCGGTGGCACCCGCGACCAGCACGTGCGGCATCTTGGCGAGGTTGGCGACCACGTTGGTGCCCTCGACGTCCTTGCCGAGTCCGACGAGCATCGGGTGGTCGTCCGCGGTGGCCGAGGACGAGCGCAGCACGTCACCCAGGCTGACGATGTCCTTGTCGGTGTTGGGGATCTCCACGCCGATGGCGGACTTGCCGGGGATGGGCGACTGGATGCGCACGTCGGCGCTCTTGACGGCCAGGGAGATGTTCTTGGCCAGCGCGGTGACCTTCTCGACCTTGACCGCCGGTCCCAGCTCGATCTCGTAGCGCGTCACGGTGGGGCCGCGGGTGAAGCCGGTGACCTGGGCGTCGATACCGAACTGGGTGAGCACGCCCGACAGCGCCTCGACCACGGCGTCGTTTGCCCTGGTGCGCGGCTTGGCCGGGCTGCCGGGTTTGAGCGCCGCGGGCGGCGGCAGTTCGTAGTCGCCCTCCACCACGCGGGAGGGGATGGAGAGCTGCTCGGTGGCCTCGGGCGGCGGCGAGGGGTCGGGGGCCCTGCCGCGCTTGCGGGAAGAGCCCTGGCCCGGAGCGGGCTTCCTCCCCCGTCCCTTCCCGTCCCGCTCCGCCTCCTCGTCGTCGCCGAGGGCGGGGGTCAGTGGCGCCTGGTCGCGGTCGCCGGGCAGGACGGGGCTGTCATAGGGGCGCTCGTGGTCCCCGGCCACCGTCTCGCCCTTGCCGGGGCGCCGCTTGGGTCCGCGCCGCGGCCTGCCCTTGCCCCTGTCGGACCCGTCACCCAGGATGCCCAGGCCGGAGTCGGGTCCGCCGTCGCGCTCCATGAGGGCACCGAAGAGCGCGTTGAGCCGTTCGGGGATGCGCCGGATGGGGGTGGCGGTGACGACAAGGATCCCGAAGAGCAGGACCAGCAGCAGGAGCAGGCCGGTGAGCCAGGGGGTGATGACGGCGCTGAGCGGGCCGGAGGCCACGAAGCCGATGAGCCCGCCCGAGCCCATGAGCGCCTCCAGGCCGTCGGAGGGGCCCGGCACGCCGTGTCCGATGTGGATGAGCCCCAACAGCCCGAGCATGATCGCCGTGCCGCCGATGAACAGGCGTCCGGCGTCGCCCTCCCGGACGGTGCCGGGGGTGCGCATCAGCCTGACAGCCAGGGGCAGGAACAGCAGGGGCAGGATCGGGGAGAACGTACCGAAAGCGCCGACCACCACGGCCCGGGTGACCTCCAGCAGCAGGCCCTCGCTCTGCCACCACACGGCGCCGGCGATGAGCAGTCCGGTGGCGAGCAGGACCAGCCCCAGGCCGTCCCTGCGAAGGTCGGGGTCGAGGCCGCGGGCGCTGCGTCCCACCGCGCGGGCGGCGCCTCCGACGGTGTGCGCCACGATCTTCCACAGCACCAGCATGAGCTCTCCGAGCATGGTGAAGGCGTAGGCGATGGGTCCGTCGGGCATCCTCGGGGCCGAGGACCCCTTCCGCTTGGAGCGCCCGGAGGGGGTGGAGCGCGGGGCCATCGGGGGTTACCTCCAAGAGACGCCTCGTTCGACTCCGGCGGGCAGGGCGGCACGCCGCGCCCGGCCATTTTACTAGGGCGGTGCCATGCCGTCGGATTTCACGCGGCGTGTCCCCTGTTCGGTCCCGTGAAGAGCGCACGGCCCGGCGGCGCCGGCTGCGCCTCGGGCCGTGCACGGGTCGGACCCGGTCAGACCTCCACCAGGACCGGGATGATCATGGGGCGCCGACGGTAGGTCTCGTTCACCCAGCGTCCCGCGCTGCGCCGGACGAGCTGGCGAAGCTGGTGCGGGTCGTTGACGCCGTCGGCGGCGGCCTTGTCGAGGGCTGCCTGGAGGCGGTCGATGACGTCGTCGTAGGCGTCGGGCGCGATGCCCGCTCCGCGGGTGTGGATCTCGGGTTCGCCGAGGATCTTGCCGGTGGTGGAGTCCACGGCCACGACCACGGAGATGAACCCCTCTTCGCCGAGGATGCGGCGGTCCTTGAGCGAGGCCTCGGAGACGTCGCCGACCGAGGAGCCGTCCACGTAGACGTATCCGGCCTGGACCGCGCCGACGATCTTGGCACGGTTCTTGTACAGGTCGACGACGACGCCGTCCTCGGCGATGGAGATGCGGTCCTTGGGGACGCCGGCGAGCTGGGCGAGCTCGGCGTGGGCGCGCATGTGCCGCCACTCGCCGTGCACGGGCAGGAAGTTGCGCGGACGCACCATGTTCAGCACGTACAGCAGTTCACCCGCGGAGGCGTGTCCGGACACGTGGACCAGGGCGTTGCCCTTGTGCACGACCTTGGCGCCCCAGCGGGTGAGGCCGTTGATGACCCGGTTGACGGAGTTCTCGTTGCCCGGGATCAGCGAGGAGGCGAGCAGGATGGTGTCGCCCTGCTCGATCCGGATCTGGTGGTCCCGGTTGGCCATGCGGCTCAGGGCGGCCATGGGCTCGCCCTGCGAGCCGGTGCACACCAGCAGGACCTCCTCGGGCGGCAGGTCGTCGAGCTGCTTGACGTCGACGATGGTGCCGCCGGGGATGCTGAGGTAGCCCAGGTCGCGCGCGATGTTCATGTTGCGGACCATGGAGCGGCCCACGAACGCGATCTTGCGCCCGTGTTTGACGGCGGCGTCGATGACCTGCTGCACGCGGTGCACGTGGGAGGCGAAGCAGGCCACCACCACGCGCTTGTCGGAGGTGCGGAAGACCTTGTCGATGGCCTCGTTCAGGTCGCGTTCGCTGACGACGAACCCGGGCTGCTCGGCGTTGGTGGAGTCCGACAGCAGCAGGTCCACGCCCTCGTCACCGAAGCGCGCGAAGCCGCCCAGGTCGGTGAGGCGCCCGTCCAGCGGCAGTTGGTCCATCTTGAAGTCGCCGGTGTGCAGCACCGTGCCAGCGGGGGTACGGATACCGACCGCCAGTGCGTCCGGGATGGAGTGGTTGACCGCGAAGAACTCCAGACCGAAGGGGCCGAAGTCGTGCCGCTCGCCCTCCTCCACCAGGAACGTCTCGGGCTTGATACGGTGCTCACCGAGCTTGGCGGTGATCAGCGCCAGGGTGAGCTTGGATCCGACGATCGGAATGTCGGGGCGCTCGCGCAGCAGGAAGGGGACCCCGCCGATGTGGTCCTCGTGCCCGTGGGTGAGCACGACCGCCTCGATATCGTCGAGCCGGTCCCGGATGTAGTCGAAGTCCGGCAGGATGAGGTCGACGCCGGGCTGCTCCTCCTCGGGGAAGAGGACACCGCAGTCGACGATGAGCAGGCGGCCGCCGTACTCGAAGACCGTCATGTTGCGGCCGATCTCACCGAGGCCGCCCAGCGGGACGACGCGCAGGGCCCCGTCGCCGAGCGGCGGCGGGGGCCCCAGTTCGGGGTGCGGGTGGCTCACAGCGACCCCTCCGCCAGGCGCTCGACGTGGACGGCGCTGGCGGGAACGGCCTGGTGGGGAGCGAGGCCGATGGGGCCCTTGACGCCGGCCGCGGCCAGGTCCTCGCGCAGGAGCGCGGTGAGCTCGTTGGAGGCCTCCGCCAGGGGGGTGCGCACCGGACCGGCGGGCAGGCCGAACAGGTTGAGCACCGCCTTGGTGGTGATGACGCCCTGGGTGCGGAACATCCCCGTGTAGACGGGCGTGAGGCGGCGGTGGATGGCCAGTGCCTGGCCGACCTCTCCGCTCTCGAAGACGTCGATCATGTCGTGCAGGTCCTTGCCGACGATGTGGCCGCAGACGCTGACGAACCCGGCGGCCCCCACCGACAGCAGGGGGAGGTTGAGGATGTCGGTGCCGCAGTAGTAGGCGAGGTCGGTGCGCTCCATCACCCACGAGCTGGCGCCGACGTTGTCCTTGGCGTCCTTGTTGGCGACGATGCGCGGGTGGTCGGCCAGCCGGACCAGTGTCTCGGAGGCGATCGGCGTCCCCGTGCGGTGGGGGATGTCGTAGAGCATCACCGGCAGTTCGGTGGTGTCGGCGATCGTCGTGAAATGCTGGATGAGCCCTTCCTGCGGGGGCTTGTTGTAGTACGGGGTCACGGCGAGAAGGCCGTGCGCCCCGGCCTTCTCCGCGCCCCTGGCGAGCCTGACGCTGTGGCGGGTGTCGTTGGTGCCCACACCGGCCACGATGGTGGCGCGGTCGCCGACCGCCTCCAGGACCGTGCGAAGGAGCCGGTCCTTCTCGTCGTCGCTGGTGGTGGGCGACTCCCCCGTCGTCCCACTGATGATGAGGCCGTCGTTGTTCTGCTCGTCGACCAGGTACGTGGCCAGTCGGGCCGCGCCGTCGTAGTCGATTTCCCCGTCTTCGAGCATGGGCGTGACCATCGCGGTCAGCATCTTGCCGAAGGGACGGTTCTTCGTGTCCGTCATGGCTTCTTCAGGCTTCCGGGCCGCCCGCCTCGTGTGCGTGGTGGCCCGGGGTGCCCCTCCCCCTCTCGTCGGTGTGTCAACAGTCGAAAGAACCCGTGCGCGGGCGCGGGTCTGCGGCACCGCGTACCGCCGCCGCGACCGGTGGAGTCCGCTCCGGTCGCGGGAAAGATCGTGTGGGCTCCGCGGTCGGCGCCGCGGTGCCGTTGCGGGTCCGCCCGTCCTCGTGGGTCGAGGTAGGGGGCCCGGGAAGTGAACCTACCCCCTCCGGACCCGCCCCACGCGGGCGGGCCCGGATCCGCCGCAGGTCAGGGCGACGGGAACGGGAGGTCAGGGGGGATGGGTCAGTCGTCGCCGTCGGGCAGGAACAGCCCCAGCAGCCAACTGACGACGGAGATGACGATCGCCGCCCAGAACGCCGGCCAGAACCACTCGACCTCGAAGGCGAGGCCGACCTGTCCGGCGATCCACCCCGTGAGCAGAAGGAGCAGCGCGTTGACGACCAGCCCGATCAGTCCCAGGGTCAGGGCGTAGAACAGGCATCCCACGGCCTTCACGATCGGTTTGATGATCGCGTTGACCAGGCCGAAGATCACACCCACACCAAGGTAGACGAGGATCTGCCCGAAGGTGTCCTGGGCCGTGACGTCGACGCCGTCGATGAGGAAGACAGCCGCCCAAAGGGCGAGCGCGTTCACGATAACTCTGATAATGAGGCTCACGACGTAGATGTTCCCATGCCATGGCAAGGTCGGGAAACTCCGATCACGATGATCTTGCCTCGACAAGGAGGCCGCCCGTGTCCGGCGCCCAGTTCGTCCGCCCCGCCCGCACCTCCGACGTGGACGCCGTCGTGGCCGTCCAGGTGGAGTCGTGGCGGGCGGTGTACGGGGACCTGATCCCCGGGGAGGTCCTGGCGGAGATGTCCGGACCGCAGGCGCGCGCCAGCTTCCACGCGCAGTGGACCGCAGCGCTGGAGTCCCCGCCCACGTCCAAGCACCGGCTGGTGGTGGCCACGGACCTGATCGACGGGGAACGGACGGTGACGGGCTTCGCCGCGTTCGGTCCGGCCGGGGACCCCGACCTGTGGCCCGCCAGGGACGCGGAGGTGTTCGCGCTGCACGTGGACCCGGGGCATGTGCGCCGGGGGCACGGGAGCCGCCTGCTGAACGCGGCGGTGGACCAGCTCGTGGAGTCCGGCTGCGCGACCGTCCACGTGTGGGTGCCGGAGGCCGGCAACGCCCTGCGCGCGTTCTTCGAGTCGTGCGGGTGGCGCGCGGACGGGGCCCGGCGGGAGATCGACCTGGGCGAGCGGCTGCCGATGGTGCGCCTGCACGCCGCCATCGGGGAGTAGTGGTCCGGGCGGACCGCCCGCGGACAGCGGCTACCGTGAAGGGACTACTGTTCGGTAAGTGAAGTCGTGGGAGGACCGCCGCGTGGCCACGTTCAGTCAATGGGTCTCGGGGACGCGCCCCCGCACCTTCCCGAACTCGGTCGTCCCCATCGCGGCGGGCACCGCCCTGGCCCTGGCCCTGGACGGGTTCGTGTGGTGGAAGGCTCTGCTGGCGATGGCGGTGGCGGTGGCGCTCCAGATCGGGGTGAACTTCGCCAACGACTACAGCGACGGTGTCAGGGGCACCGACACCGAACAGCGGTCCGGGCCGGTGCGGCTGACCGCGGCCGGGCTCGCCCCGCCGCGCCAGGTGCTGGCGGCGGCGCTGGCGAGCTTCGCCGTCGCGGCCGTCGTGGGCCTGGTGCTGGTGGCCGTGTCGTCGTGGTGGCTGCTGCCGGTGGGCGCGGTCGCGATCGCCGCCGCCTGGTACTACACCGGCGGGCGCTCCCCGTACGGGTACCGGGGCCTGGGCGAGGTGTCGGTGTTCGTGTTCTTCGGCCTGGTGGCCGTGGTGGGTACCGTGTTCGTGCAGGTGGGTTCGGCTCCGTGGCAGGCGTGGGTGGCGGCGGTGCCGGTGGGGCTGCTGTCGTGCTCGGTGCTGGTGATCAACAATCTGCGGGACATTCCCACCGACCGGGAGACCGGCAAGATCACCCTGGCGGTGCGGCTGGGCGAGGTGCGGACGCGGCGGCTGTACACAGGCGCGATCGCAACCGCCTACCTGGGGGCGCTGTCCCTGGCACCGCTGTCCTGGTGGGTGGTGCTCGTCCTGCTGTCACTGCCGCTGGCGGTGGCCCCACTGCGACGGGTGCTGGGCGGGCAGACCGGCCGCGACCTGGTGCTGGGGCTGGGCGAGACCGGCAAGCTCCAGATGGCGTTCGGGGTGCTGTTCTCGGTCGGGATCGCCCTGGGCTGACCAGGGTCCCCTTCGCTAGGGTCGGGGGCGTGGAAACCGAGGAGGAGTTCTTCGCGAACCTGCCCGCCACGCGCGGGGCGGCGGGCGCGGTGATCCGTTCGCCCGCCGGTCGTGTGCTGCTGGTGGAGCGCGTCTACGTCCCCGAGCAGCCGTGGGGCATCCCCGGCGGGGTGATCGAGGAGGACGAGTCGCCGCTGGCGGCCTGCCTGCGGGAGCTGCGCGAGGAACTGGGGGTGGCGGCGCGTGTGGTGCGCCTGGCCGCCGTGGACTGGGTTCCGGCGCGCCCGCCGCGCACCGCGGCGGTGCAGTGGCTGTTCACCGCCCAACTCCCCGAGGGCGCCGAGCTGCGGCTGCCGCCCGAGGAGCTGTCGGGGTGGGCGTGGCACGACCCGGCCGACCTGCACGGGGTGCTGTCGGCGAACGCGGCGCGGCGGATGCTCGCCGCGTTGTCGGTGGCCGACGGCGGCGGCCCGCTCTACCTGGAGGACGGCACACCGGTGCTGTCGTCCCCCTGATCGGGCGGGCCCCTCCTACTCCAGCTACTCCAGACCCAGGAGCGGTTCCAGTCCGAGGGTGAGCGGCTCGGGCAGGTCGGCGACCCGTCGCACGCCCAGCAGCACGCCCGGCATGAAGGAGGCGCGGTTCATGGAGTCGTGCCGGATCTTGAGGGTCTCACCGTCGGTGCCGAACACGACCTCCTGATGGGCGATGAGCCCGGAGATGCGCAGTGCGTGGACGCGGACGCCGTCGACGTCGGCACCGCGGGCCCCGGGGATCTCCGAGGTGGTGGCGTCGGGCATCGGGGCGGCACCGGCCTCGCGCCGCGCCTGGGCGACGAGTTCGGCGGTGCGATAGGCGGTGCCGCTGGGGGCGTCGGCCTTGTTCGGGTGGTGCAGTTCGACGATCTCGGTGGAGTCGAAGTAGGGGGCGGCCCTGCGCGCGAAGTCCATCATGAGGACGGCGGCCACGCCGAAGTTGGGGGCGACGAGGACCTTGGCGCCGGACCCGGCGGCGGCCTGCATGGCGCGCACCTTCGCCAGCCTGGCCTCGTCGAATCCGCTCGTGCCGACGACGGCGTGGATGCCGTGGCCGATGAGCCACTCCAGGTGGTCCATCACCGCGTCGGGGTGGGTGAAGTCGACGACGCAGTCGGACCCCAGCACCCTGTCGCGGTCGTCGCCGGTGTCGACGCCCGCGGTGAACTCCATGTCGTCTGCGCCCTGAACCGCCTTGACGACCTCTGACCCCATGCGCCCGTCGGCGCCGAAAACCCCTACCTTGAACACGGCACCACCGTACCGGAGCCGGGGACGCCGCCGGTCGTCCACGCTGTGGTCGGCCCGTCGCCGGCGGTCAGCGGGCGGTGGCCAGGACGAGTGCGAAGTCGTCGGCGGGGTCGGTCCACCAGCGGGCGGGGGCGAACCCGGCCCCCTCCAGTTCGGTGCCCAGGCCCTCGCGGCGGAACTTGGCGGAGATCTCCGTGCGCATCTCCTCCCCCTCGGCGAAGCCGACGGACAGGCCGAGGTCGGCGACCCGGACGCGCTGGGCGGTGCGGGCGCGCAGGCGCATCTCGATCCACTCCCGTTCGGCGTCCCACAGGGCGACGTGGTCGAAGGCGGCCGGGTCGAAATCGGCCCCCAGCCGGTGGTTGATGACGCGCAGGACATTGCGGTTGAAAGCGGCGGTGACCCCTTGGGCGTCGTCGTAGGCGGCGACGAGGCGGGCGGGGTCCTTGACGAGGTCGGTACCGAGCAGGAGGGAGTCCCCGGCGTCCAGGACGCCTCTGACGTCGCGGAGGAAGGCGGCACGGGCCCTGGGTTCCTGGTTGCCGATGGTGGAGCCCAGGACGGCGAGGAGGCGGCGTCCGCCGTCACGGGCCGCGGGGAGCAGCCCGAGGTGCTCCTCGAAGTCGCCGACGACGGCGTGCACGTCCAGTCCTGGATAGTCCCCGGCGAGCTCGGCGGCCGAGGCTGCGAGGAAGTCGCCGCTGACGTCGACGGGGACGAATCCGGTGATGCGGCCGTGGCGGAGCATGGCGTCGAGCAGGAGGCGGGTCTTCACGCCGGAGCCGGAGCCGAGTTCGATGAGGACCTCGGCGTCGGCGGCGTCGGCGATCTCGTCGGAGCGCTCGGCGAGGATCGAGCGCTCGGCGCGGGTGGGGTAGTACTCCGGCAGCGCGGTGATGTCCTCGAACAGGGCGCTGCCGTGTTCGTCGTAGAACCACTTGGGCGGGAGCCGCTTGGGGGAGGCGGTGAGTCCCTCGGCGACGTCCTCGCGGAGGGCCTTGTCGAGGTCGTCGGCGGTCAGGTTTCGGTCGATCCGGAACATACTGCCTCCTGGTGTGGTGGTGGGGCGTGCTCCGTCAGAGGGCGCGTCAGGGTGCGCTCCGCGGTGGCGAGAACCACCGATTCGTCGGGCACCTCGCGCCAGTCGGGACGGTCGTCGAAGGGTTCGGAGGCCAGGAAGACCCCTCCCCCGGGTTCGCGCAGGGTGAAGAGCGTGTCCCCGGCGGCGGTGGCGGCGATCGAGGCGCCGTCGCTCGCCAGGAGGTTGTACCGGCCCGCGGAGTGCTCGCGGGCGCGGGCGACCACGGCGGCCAGGGTGCCCGCCAGGTCGCCGGAGGAGCGCCACAGCCGTACCGTGTGCGCGAACAGCGGGGCCGAGTCCACGGGGGCGCGGGCGTCCAGCGCCCCGGGCGGCGGGGGGCCGGACAGCGCGGCGGCGAGCGCCTCGTCGTCCTCGGCGGCGCCGTTGTGGCTGAACAGCAGCCGGTCGGCGCGGAAGGGCTGGGCACCCGACTCCTCCGACCCGAAGCCGACGGTGGCGTCGCGGACCGCGGCCACGACGCATCCGGAGGAGATGGACCGGGCGGCGTCGGCGAAGGAGGCGTCGCCCCACATCGGCATGGCGCGCCGGTAGCGCAGCGGCTCGCCGGGGCCGGGGTACCAGCCGACGCCGAACCCGTCGGCGTTGACGGTGCCGTGTCGCTGTATCCGGGGCGCCCAGGACTGGACGAGCAGGGCGTGGGGCGCCGCGTACAGCAGGTCGTGCACCGTACGCGGCGGCCCGAGGTAGGCGAGGTGTCGGCACATCAGGCGGGCTCGGCGTCGCGTGCGCAGCGGAACCCGCTGAAGATCTGCCTCCGGATGGGGAAGTCCCAGTTGCGGAAGGTGGAGCGCACCGCCGTGGGGTGTGTGGCCCACGAGCCGCCGCGCAGCACCTTGTACCCGTCGTCGAAGAACACCTCGGAGTACTCCCGGTACGGGAAGGCCCTGAACCCGGGGTATCCGGTGAAGGTGGTGGAGGTCCACTCCCACACGTCGCCGATGAGCTGGTGCACGCCCAGCGGGGAGGCCCCGTCGGGGTGGCGGCCCGCGGCCGTGGGGCCGAGCCGGCGTTGGCCGAGGTTGGCGTGCAGGGGACCGGGCTCGGTGTCGCCCCACGGGTAGCGAGTGGAGCGGCCCGTGGCGGGGTCGAAGCGCGCGGCCTTCTCCCATTCGGCCTCGGTGGGCAGGCGCTTGCCCGCCCAGCGGGCGTAGGCCTGCGCCTCGTGGTAGTTGACGTGCTGGACGGGCTCCTCCGGGGGCACCATCTCCAGGCGGCCGAACCTGCGGCGCGACCACTGGTCGTCGCCCTCGCGGCGCCAGAACGCCGGGGAGGCGGCCTCGCGCCGCCGGACCCACTCCCATCCCTCGTGCGACCACCAGCGGCGGGTCCGGTAGCCTCCGTCGGCCATGAAGGCCTGGTACTCGGCGTTGGTGACGGGGCGCGTGTCGATCCAGTACGGCGGCAGGTCGACGGTGCGGGCGGGGCGTTCGTTGTCGTAGGCCCAGGGGTCGTCGGCGGTGCCCATGGTGAACGGCCCGCCGGGGACGAGCACCTCCGGTTCGGCGGGCGGGCGCAGGGGCGCCACGTCGGCGGTCTCCTCCAGCAGCACGGGCTCGCCCTTGCGGAGCTGGTGGGTGGCGAGCATGGTCTCGTCGTGCTGGTGCTCGTGCTGGATGACCATGTGGAAGACGAACCCCGCGTCGAGGAGGGCGCCGCGCGGGTCGGAGCCGTCGCGCTGCCGGGGCACGAGGGGGCCGAGGTCGGCCCGGTCCAGGACGTCGAGGACGCGGCGGCGCACCCGGTCGTTGTAGTCGGCCGCCTCCTCGGGGGTGAGCAGCGGCAGTTCGACGCGGTCGACGCGCGGGTTCTCGAAGGCGTCGTAGAGCTGGTCGATGTCGGGCCGCAGTGCCTCGCGCCCGCCGGCCGCGCGCAGCAGCCACTGCTCCTCGTAGTTGCCGATGTGTGCCAGGTCCCAGACCAGCGGCGACATGAGTTCGGAGTGCTGGGCGAGCAGCCCGGCGTCGTCCAGCGCCTCGAGTGTCAGTCCGTTGCTGCGGCGGCGGCTCGCGGCGAGCTCGGCGGCGATGCGTTCCTTGACGGTCCCCTGCTCGTGGTTCACTCTGCTTCCTCCGCGTGGGTCGGACGGGTGTCGGCGGGGCACAGGCCCCGCCGGGTGTACTGGTCCGCGTAGTCGTCGACGAGGGAGGCGAGTTCAGCGGCTCCCATGCGGGGCAGTGCGTCGACGGCGGCGTCGAGGCAGGTGCGTGCGCACGCTCCGATCCGGGGGTCGGCGACACCGCGCAGCGCCGATCGGAGCCAGAGCCGGGGCGCGGGGGCGCCGTCACCGCACATGCGGGCGGTGGCCTCCTCCGCGGTGGCGCGCGCGGCGGGGTCGTCGACCAGCGCGGCGGCCAGCGCCATGGGGACGGGCCACCAGCGGTGGGGCAGGGCGTCGATCATGCGCAGTTCCCACCATCCCCGGGGGCGTACGGGCGGGAAGAGGGTGCTCAGGTGCAGTTCGAGGTCGGCGAGGGTGGCCGGGCGGGGACCGCGGCCCTGGAGCCACTCGGCGAGGGTGAATCCGGGGTCGGCCGTCCAGGGGGCGTCGGTGCCGTGTGCGGACACCGCCATCACGGGGGCGCTGAGCGCGTACTCGGTCCATGCTGTGGCGGGGTCGCGGTGGTCGGTGCCGGACAGGACGGGGCGGGTGCGGGCTGAGTCGATGGCCGCCCAGACGGCCCAGCGGGCCGACTTCCAGCCGGTGGGGCGTCCGCGCCAGAGGGCGGAGTTGGCGAACGCGGCGACCAGTACGGGGCCGAGGCGGTGGAGGAGTTCCCAGCGCGACCGCAGGTCGGCGGCGTCGGCGCCGTTGTCCAGGCAGACCTGGACCGAGGCGGTGCTGCACATCATGGTGCGTCCACTGGCGTGGCGTCGGCCGGAGTAGAAGCCGTCCATGGCCTCGTAGCGGGGCGAGCGGAGTTGGCGCAGCGGCGGCCGGACCGGGTCGAGTGCCTGTCCGGACAGCCGGAGGCCGTCCCCCTCCAGAACCTTGCCCACGTGTTCGAGGTCGGCGGCGAGTGCGGTGTAGGCCGCGGCCGGGCCGGGCAGGGCGGGAGAGCTGAGTTCGACCTGCCCACCGGGTTCGAAGCTGATCCTGCTTCCGGCGGGCGGCGGTCCGCCCGTGTCGAGCACGCCGCGGAGACGGTCGACGCGGACCGGTTCGGCGGGATGTGCGGGGTCGGTGACGAGCCATTCGGTCTCGGCTCCGACCTTCCCGGGCGGGCCGGTCTTGAAGCAGACCCCGTTGATGTGGTCGTGGACGTCGTCTTCGGTGATGTGTGCCATGGGACGCCTCTCACACGCTGCTCCGGATGACGCCCCAGGGTTGTGCCCATGACTCGGTGCGGTCGAACCTGGGAAGTGGCCAGGAATCGGGCGGAGGATCCGGCCTGGAGGGTGATGTCTGGCGCGTGCGCGCCGACATGCCTGGCCACTCCGGATGTTCACGTGCGGACGAAAGGCACGCGCACTCCAATGTGTTCCATGTCACCCTCCAAGGGGTCCGCCCGTGGGCTGCTCCGCCTGCCGCGACGGCCGGATCCGGCCACTTCCAGGCCTTGACCCGCCAACATCGGACACGCTAGGGAGCCGTGCGCGGGGGGCTTCCCCGGAGCGCTCCGCCCCGCCCCGGGAGGGAGGGGGGACGCCCCGCACCCTCGGCCAGGGCGGGGCGCGCACCTCTCCAAGCCACCGTCGATCGACGGTGCCCTGAAGGCAGAACACAAGGAAACGGAACTCTCAGGCCGGCATCACCCACGGTTGCTTCTCGTCAGGATGAGTGAATGTGGATGTCCGGAATAGTCGACTCGATTCGCGCTGATTGCCGTGCTCCGCTACCGTTCCCGCCATGATGGGGCACTCTCACGCCTTGAGCGGCGTGGTCGGTTGGATGGCGGTCGTTCCTCTGATCCAGGGGAAGGAGTTCTACTGGCTCAGTTTCGACCTCGGGCCGGGCGAGATCGTCGCCGGCGCGCTGGTGTGCGCCGGGGCCGCCCTGCTGCCCGACCTCGACCACAAGAGCGCGACGGTGACCAAGACCTACGGCAAGGTCACCGAGACCCTGAGCGGAATGCTCGGGTTCCTGTTCGGCGGGCACAGGAACGGGACGCACTCATTCCTCTTCGCTCTCATCATGGGCGTGCTCGTCCAGCTCCTGGCCCTGTGGTCGGAGCTGGCCGTGCAGGTCTTCGTCTTCCTGCTGATCGGTGTGGCCCTCCAGGGGCTGGGCTTCGGCCTGGAGAAGAACCGGGCCGCCTCGGGGATCATCAACGCCCTGGCCACGGCGGCGATCACCCTCGCCCTGTTCACCATCGGCACCAACTACACGTGGCTGGGCCTGGCGGTGGCCTTCGGGTGCATCCTGCACTTCATCGGCGACATGATCACGAAGATGGGCGTACCGCTCTTCTGGCCCTTCTGGAAGAAGAAGATCGGGCAGAACATGGGCTTCGTGACAGACGGCCCGGTGGAGAAGAAGTTCATCACCCCGCTGCTGACCACGGGTGTCATCGTCTACTCGATCTACCTCTTCGACTGGCCCGCCCTGCTGCTCAACGCCTGACGGAGAGCACGTCTAGTGTGGGGTGCGTGACACGCACCACAGAGACCATCACCCCGGAACTGCACTCCTACGTCGCCGCGCACAGCGAACCCGTCGACGACTGCCTGACCGACCTGGCCGAGGAGACCGCGCAGCTCTTCCCCGACCGGGCCGGCATGCAGATCGGCCCCGAGCAGGGGGCCTTCATGACCCTCCTCGCCCAAGTGGCCGGAGCCCGTGACGTGGTCGAGATCGGCACCTTCACCGGTTACTCCTCGATCTGTCTGGCACGCGGCATCCCCGCCAACGGCACGCTCCTGGCCTGCGACGTCAGCGAGGAGTGGACGTCGGTCGCCCGCCGCTACTGGGAGCGCGCCGGGGTCACCGACAAGATCACCCTCGAACTCGGCCCCGCCCTGGAGACCCTGCGCGCCCTGCCCCGGGAGCCGCGGTTCGACCTGTCCTTCATCGACGCCGACAAGGTCGGATACATCGGCTACTGGGAGGAGATCGTCCCCCGCACCCGTGCGGGCGGTCTCATCCTGGCCGACAACACGCTCTCCCACGGCAGGGTGGTGGACCCCTCGGAGACCTCGGAGGCCGTCCAGGGGATCCGCGACTTCAACGACCACGTCATGGCCGACGACCGGGTGAGCCGGGTCCTGCTGCCCATCGGCGACGGCCTCACCCTCGCCAGGAGGCACTGATCCCGAGGAGGCCGCGGGTCCGCGCCGCCTGTCCACAAGGTCAGCACTTCGCCAGCGGGTAGGGCTGTATCTCCGATATCGTCCGGTGCCATGCGCCTGCTGCACACCTCGGACTGGCACCTGGGCCGCTCCTTCCACCGCGAGAACCTCGTCGACGCCCAGGCCGTCTTCCTCGACCACCTCGTCGACACCGTCCTGAACCGGAGCGTGGACGTGGTGGTGGTCGCCGGCGACCTCTACGACCGTGCGCTGCCCCCGGTGGACGCCGTCAAGCTCTTCGACCGGGCGCTGGGCCGCATCCGCGCCACCGGGGCCCGCGCCGTGCTCATCAGCGGAAACCACGACTCGATGGCCCGCATGGACTTCGCCACCGGCCTCATCGACGCCGCCGGGGTCCACCTGCGCAGCTCCCTGGACGGGGTCGGCACCCCCGTGGTCATCGACGACGGCCACGGCCCCGTCGCCTTCTACGGCATCCCCTACCTGGAGCCGGAGATCGCCCGGCACCGCTGGGAACTGCCCGGGCGCGGACACACCGCGGCGGTCGGGCACGCCATGGACCTGGTCCGCGCCGACCTGGCCGAGCGCCCCGGGACCCGCTCGGTGGTCCTCTCCCACGCCTTCGTCACCGGCGGGGAGCCCTCCGACAGCGAACGCGACATCTCCGTCGGCGGCGCCTCGCACGTGCCCGCCTCGGTCTACGACGGTGTGGACTATGCCGCCCTCGGGCACCTGCACGGCCGCCAGACCATCACCCCGTCGGTTCGCTACTCCGGCAGCCCTCTCGCCTACTCCTTCTCCGAGGAGCACCACGTCAAGGGGTCCTGGCTGGTGGACCTGGATGCCGACGGGCTGGCCGGAGCCGAGTTCGTCGAGGCGCCCGTCCCCCGGCCGCTCTCGCGGATCCGCGGACGGCTGGAGGACCTGCTCACCCGGCCCGAATGGGAGTCCCGTACCGGGCACTGGCTCCAGGTCACCCTCACCGACCCCCGCAGGCCGGCCCGGCCCATGGACCGGATCCGCGAGCGCTTCCCGCACACCCTGCTGCTGGACTTCGCCCCCGAGGGCGCCGCCGCCGAACACCGCGCGGCCACCGCGCCCGTGGCCGACCGCGGAGAGCGGGAGGTCGTCGCCGACTTCGTCACGTGGTCCCGCGGCGAGGCCATCACCCCCGAGGAGGCCGCACTGGTGGACACGGCGGTCGAACGGATCCGGATCCAGGAGGCGCGCTGATGCGGCTGCACACACTCACCGTCCAGGCCTTCGGCCCCTTCGCCGACGAGCAGCGCGTCGACTTCGACCGCCTCAGCGCGGGCGGCCTCTTCCTCATCCACGGCCCCACCGGGGCGGGCAAGACCTCGGTGCTGGACGCGGTGTGCTTCGCGCTCTACGGCCAGGTACCCGGGACCCGCGGAGCGGAGCGCTCGTTCAAGAGCGACCACGCCCCGCCCGACCGCGAGCCCCGGGTGGACCTGGAACTCACCGTCGCGGGCCGCCGCCTGTGGATCCGGCGCAAGCCCGCCTGGCTGCGGCCCAAGAAGCGGGGCGAGGGCACGACCAGGCAGAACACCAAGGTCCTGGTCATGGAGCGCCACACGGACCACTGGGAGGACGTCACCAACCGTCCCGACGAGGCCGGGCAGTTCATCGGCGACCTGATCGGACTCACCCTCCCCCAGTTCTGCCAGATCGTCCTGCTGCCCCAGGGCGACTTCGCCCGGTTCCTGCGCGCCAAGGCCGAGGACCGGCGCCAGTCCCTGGAGCGGATCTTCAACACCCGGGTGTTCCGGGACGTGGAGGACTGGTTCCAGAGCCACGCCAAGCAACTGCGCTACCAGGTGCAGTCCGCCCAGGAGCGGGTGCACGAGACGGCGGGACGGATCTCCGAGGCCGGCCGCTCCCCCGCGCCCTCCGACCCGGAGGAGCTGTCGGCGTGGGCCGCCGAACTCGCCGCCGTCACGGCGGCCACCGCCCGGGACGCCGCGACCGTGGCGGCCGGGGCCACCGGCGCCCGCGACGCCGCACTCGACGCGCGTGAGGCGGGGCGGCGCACCCGGGAACGGCAGGATCGGCTCGCACGGGCGCGCCTCCAGTACGAGGAGTCCGGCGAGCACGCCGAGGAGCGGGCCGAGATCGACGTCCGGCTGGCGGATGCCGAGCGCGCAGCGTCGGTCCTCCCCTTCCTGGAGGCCCGCAACCGCTCATGCACCGAACTGGAGAAGGCCGAGGCGACGGTCGCCGAACGCGTGCTGCTGGTGCGCGGGCTGCCCGGCGCGGTCACCGAGCCCGTGACGGCCGGCCCCCTGGAGGGTGCCGAACGAGACCGCCGCGACGAGACCGCCCGCTTGGACGCGCTGCTGGGCGACGCCGAGCGGCACTCCTCCCTCGGGCACACCGTCACCGCCCTCAGCGGACGTCTCGACAGGCTCCGCGAGGACCTCGACGGCACCCGCCAGAAGGTCGCCGCCCTGCCACCGGAGGTGGAGAAGGCCGAGGAGGAACTGTCCAGGGTCCGGGAGCGGGCGGTCCGTGCCGAGGTCGAGCAGACGGCCCTGGAGGCGGCGCGGCGGCGCCTGGCCGCCGCCGAGGAGCACACGGCGCTGGTCCGGGACCTGGCCGCCGCCGAGGACGCGGCCAGGGCTGCCGTGGACACCGACCAGAACACGCGTGAACACGCGCTGCGCCTGCGTGAACGGCGCACCTCCCACATGGCCGCCGAACTGGCCGGGAGACTGGTCGGCGGCGAACCGTGCCCCGTGTGCGGGTCTCCGGACCACCCTGCCCCGGCCCGGCCCGCCGAGGAGGGCCTGGTCACCGACGAGCAGGAGCGGGCCGCGCAGGCCGCGGCGGACGCCGCGGCCGCGCACCGGTCCGAGGCGGAGAGCGCCGTGGCGGCGCTGCGCGAACGGCGCGAGGGGGCCGCGACCCGCGCCGAGGGCCGCACGGCCGCGTCGGCGCGGGAGGAGGTCGACACGCGTGAACACGCGCTGGCACGGGCGCGGTCCGCCGCCGACGAGGCGCGCCGCCTGGAGAAGGCCGTCGGGGAGCTCACCGCAGCCCTGGAGCGCCACCGGGAGCGGGAGGGCGACCTGGTCCGCCAGGAGGCCCAGGTCCGGACCGAACTCGACCACAAGGCCGCCCAGCGCGACGAGCTGGCACGGAAGCTGGACGCGGCACGCGGGGACGATCCCGGGATCGGTGAGCGGATCACCCGTCTGCGCGGTGAGGCCGACCTGCTGCGCGCGGCGGCCGACGCGGTGCACGCGCGTGAACGCGCCGCCGAGGAAGCGCGCACCGCCGCCGCCGAGGCCGAGGTCCGTTGGGAGGAGGCCGGTTTCGGCTCCGAGGGACTGGTCCGGGAGGCCGCACTCGACGAGCGGGAACGGCGGGGGCTGCGGGAGAGGGCCCGTGGCCTCGACAGGCTCAGGGCCGCCGCGGAGGCGGACCTGGCCGATCCGGAGCTGGCCGCGGCGGCGGCCGAGCCCTCCCCCGACCTGGACGCGCTGGCCTCGGAGGCCGCCCTCGCCGCCGAGGCCGCCGACCACGCCGTGTCCTGGCGGAGCGGGCTGGAGGAGCGGGCCCGCAGGCTCGCCGAGCTGCGCGGCGAACTCGGGACGCGGCTGAGCGGGTGTGAGCCGCTCCTGCACGAGTACGGCGTGGCGGAAGGGATGCGCGCCCTGACCGCGGGGACCTCCGCCGACAACACCGACGGGGTCCGCCTGTCCGCCTACGTGCTGGCGGCGCGGCTGGAACGGGTGGTCGCCGCGGCCAACGACCGCCTGCTGACGATGTCGGACGGCCGGTACGAGCTTCGGTACACGGTGGACAAGGCCTCGGGTGACGGCCGCTCGCGTTCGGCGGGCGGCCTGGGCATGCGGGTGGTGGACGCCTGGACGGGGGCGGAGCGCGATCCGGCCACGCTGTCGGGTGGCGAGACCTTCTTCAGTTCGCTGGCGCTCGCCCTGGGTCTGGGGGACGTGGCCGGGGCCGAGGCGGGCGGCGCCGACATCGACACCCTGTTCGTGGACGAGGGGTTCGGCACACTGGACGAGGACACACTGGAGGAGGTTCTGGACGTGTTGGACCGGCTGCGCGACGGGGGCCGCGCCGTGGGCGTGGTGAGCCACGTGGCCGACCTGCGCCAGCGCGTGTCCACTCGTCTTCGGATCGTCAAGGGGGCCTCGGGTTCGCGGGTGGAGCACACGGGCTGAGCACCGGCCCCACGGCTGCCGCGCCCTGGAGCGGTGCGACAATACCGGGGTGCATTCCCTGGTCGACATCGCCGTGTTCGGAATCGGGGGCGCCATCGTCATGGCGGCCCTCATCGGTCTCCTCCTCGTGGTCTCGCGGGGCGGGCGCGAAGGCTCGCCGCTGACGCGCGCGCTCTTCGGCAGCGCCTCGGTGGCGGTGCTGGTCGTCCTGCCCGCGCTGGCGGCGGCGACGGCGCTACCGAAGGGGTTCTGGGCGGCCTTCGCTGCGGCGGCGTGCGTGGCGGCGGTCCTGTGCACCGTGAACGTGCTCCTGCTACCCGCCGTGACGCGCCGGGGCGCCGGGGCGGGCACCGCTCTGGCCGCGGTCCGGCCGACCCTGCCCGTGCTCGCGGCGGTGCTGGTGCTCTGCGCGGCCTTGGGCCTGCTGGGTGCGGGTGCGGCTGCGCTGCTGGCCTGAAGGCCGCTCCCGCCACGCGTGAGCGCGAGGAGGGCCGCCACATGTTCGGGTGGCGGCCCTCCTCCGTGTGTTCGGGCGCGCTTCAGCGTTGTGAGCGCCGGTCCAGTTCGGCGAGGTAGGCGTTGTAGGCGTCCAGGTCGGCGTCGTCGGAGCCGTCGCGGCGGCTGTGCCGTTCGCGCCTGCGCTCCTGTTTCTGGTCGTCGCGGAACCACTGTCCGACCAGCATGACCAGGACCAGGGTGGTGGGGATCTCCCCGAGCGCCCAGGCGACGCCGCCGCCGGTGTACTGGTCCTCCGCCAGGCCGTCGCTCCAGGGGACCTCGAACTGTCCGTAGAACTCCGGGGCGATGGGGCCGGTCTGCATCATGATCGTGATGCCGAAGAAGGCGTGGAAGCCCATGGAGACCATCAGCAGGAGGATGCGCAGGAAGTAGGGGATCTTCCGGGGCGCGGGGTCCACGCCGATGATGATCCAGTAGAAGAGGAAGCCCGAGACCAGGAAGTGGGCGCTCATGAACAGGTGGCCGAGGTGGTCGTTCATCAGCGTGCCGAACAGCGGCGTGAAGTACAGCGCGTAGGGGCTGAGGACGAAGAGCGGTGCGGCGACCGCCGGGTGCGTCACCACCGTGGAGAAGCGGCTGTTGAGGAACAGGGTCAGCCACTCGCGCGGCCCCCGGTCCCCGCGTCGGCGTGCGGGTCTGAGGGCGCGCAGGGCCAGGGTGGCCGGGGCTCCCAGGACCAGCAGGATGGGGGTGAGCATGGCGAGCACCATGTGCTGGATCATGTGCGCCGAGAACAGCACCATGGCGTAGGTGGCGAAGCCGCTCAGCAGGACGGCGACGACGCTGAGCAGGCCCAGGGCGAAGAAGACCGTGCGGCTGGCCGGCCAGGTGTCCCCCCGGCGCCGCAGCCGGACGACGGCCGCCGCGTACAGCCCTCCGGCGACGGCGACGAACATGATGAAGAACAGGTCGGGGCGCCAGAGCGTGAGCAGCTGCACCGTGTCCATGGGCGGCGGCACGGGGAAGCCGAGGATCACCGCGGCCGGGTCGACCTCGCTGTCCAGCGGCGGCGGGGGCGCGGTCCGGCCCAGCGCGACGGAGATGCCGATGACGGCGGCCATGACCATGGTCTCGATGCCCGCGAGGAACAGGAACTGCCGCCTCTGGAGGGTGCCGTCGCCCTTCGCGCTGTGGATCCGTTTGAGGGCGTACTCGCGTTGCATGTAGCCGAACACCCCGAGGAGGGCGAAGAGCGCGAGCTTGACGAGCATGATGAGGCCGTAGGCGGTCGTGAAGAGTTCGGAGACGCTGTAGAGCCGGGCCAGCGCACTGCCGATCCCGCTGATGGCCACCCCCGCGTACAGCCACAGGGCCATGCGGCTGAAGCGGGCGACGGCCGTCTCCGGCACCTGGGCGTCCTTGCGCATGGCGTGGTAGGTGACGGCGGCCAGGCCGCCCGCCCAGGCGGAGATCGTGATGATGTGCATGGCCAGGGCGGTGATGGCGAGTTCGTGCGCACCGGCGGAGGCCGAGTGGCCGGTCAGCCCGGGGGGCGTGAGCGCCGCCACGGCGGCGATGAGCAGCCAGAGGGCTCCTGTGGCGGAGGTGACCGTCCGACCGAACAGGGCGATCCCGGTCGTGATGAGCACGACGAACATCATGGCGATGCCGGTGTCGACCGAACCGGCGAAGGCGGTGACCTCGTCGACGCTGACACTGCCGACGGGCAGGGCCAGGAACTCCGACGCCTGGAAGTAGAGGGTGGACACGGCAGCGGTCGCCCATGCCAGGGCGGCCCAGGTGGCTCCGCGCACGTAGTAGCCGGCCTGGTCGCCGAGGACCCCCTTGTCGGAGGGGAGCAGGACCGCTCCCAGCAGGAGGAGGCCGACCGCCAGGACGGCGGAGGCGTCCATCACGACCTTGGCCAGGGGCAGGCCCCAGCGCACCCCCTGGCCCGCGTCCGGCAGGCCGGGGATGAGTTCGGGGTAGGCGGCACCGCCCAGGAGGAGTGTGCAGGCCAGTGCCGCCAGGCACAGGAGTGCGGCCGCCCCGGCGAAGAGCGGCCCCCGGGCGGTGCCGGGGGCGTCCTGGGTCGGTGTCGTGTCGTGCAGGGGAGGAGCCACGCGCCACTCCGTCTTCGGGTTCGTTCTCGGCTGGTCGGCGCTCCCTGTCGCGGGATACCGCCCCTGGGGCGCGGCCGGACCGGTCGGTGGCCTCGCGGGGAGGACGCACCGCGTTCCAGGTTAAACCGCCCGTCCGACTCCCTCTTCTCGGGGATGCTCGGAATTCACGCGTTCCGCCCCCGCGGTAGGTGCCCCGGCGGTACGGTCGTGCCGACATCGCGAAAAGGTGGCGTATGGCCGAGTTCGACAGTGTGATCAGGTCCCGGCGCGTGGTGACGCCGGAGGGGTCCGGACCGCGCGCCGTCGGGATCAGGGACGGCCGTATCGAAGCCGTCGCGGGTTACGACGCGGCGATGCCCGCCCGCACGGCCACCGACCTGGGGGACACGGCCCTACTGCCGGGCGGGGTGGACGTGGGCACCGGGGTGCACCGGCCAGGCGAGGACCTGGCGGAGTCCTACCGGGCCGTGGGCAGGGCCGCTCTGCGCGGCGGGGTGACCAGCGTGGTGGCGTCCGCGGCTCCGGCCCGGCCCGCAGTAGACCGTGTCGGCGCACTCGGTGCCCACCGGCGGGCGGCGGCGGGCACGGCCGTCTCGGTGTCCTTCCTGGGCGGGGTGGGCGCGGGCAGCGGATCGCTGGACCTGACCGATCTGCTGGCCGAGGGGGTCACGGCGTTCCAGTGCTCGCTCTCGGACGGCGGCGAGCCGGACCTGTCGGCGCTGGACGACTCCGCGCTGCGCAGGGTGATGGCCGAGCTCGCCGCCGTGGACGCGGTGCTGCTGGTGCACGCGGAGGACTCCGGGGAGCTGGGCAGCCCTCCTGTGGGCGCGGGTCGGCCGCCTCGGGCCGAGCGGCGCGGTCTGGAGCGAGTGCTGGCCGCGGCGCGGATGGCCGGTGCGCGCACGCACGTACACCCGTTCACGGCCGCCGAGTGCGCGGCGCTGCTGGCCGCGGCCGGAGCGGTCGGGGTGGAGCTGACCGCGCAGACGTGTCCCCACTACCTGTGCCTGCCCGCCGAGTCGCTGGTGCCGGCCTCGCCCGCGCACGCCTGCCGCCCGCCGCTGCGTTCGGAGGCCAACCGTGCGGCGCTGTGGAGTGCGCTGGTGGACCCTGCCGGTCCAGCGGTCACCACGGTCGGTTCGGGCCACCTGCCCGCGCACGGGCTGTACACCCTGGAGTGGAGTCTGTCCGCTCTGTGGACGGCGGCACGCAGGCGGAGGCTGGGGCTGGAGGACGTGGTGCGGTGGACGGCCCAGGGCCCGGCCGACCTGCTGGGGCTGCCGGACAAGGGACGGATCGGTGTGGGCGCCGACGCCGACCTGGTCGCCTTCGACAGTGCACGGCCGGTGGCGGTGCCCACCGGGGACCCGAGTCCGTACGCGGGGAGGGAGCTGGCCGGTGCGGTGGGCCCGGTGTGGATCGCCGGGCACCGAGTCCGCCCGGAATAAGGCGTCTCACCCGGTTTTCGTGTTCTTCGCATTTCCTGTTCCTCACACCGGCGGTGCACCTCGCGTGCCGCGCTGACACGCTGTCAACAACCAGGCCCGGACAGAGGCATGTTGTCGATGGCGCGGAGGTACCCGAGCAGGTCAGAGTGGGGGGTATCAACGGAGATACCAGTTGGAGGAACCGTGCGCATCGGTGTGCCCCGCGAGATCAAGAACCACGAGTACCGAGTGGCCATCACCCCCGCCGGGGTCCACGAGCTCGTCGGCCGTGGCCACACCGTGGCCGTCGAGCGCGATGCCGGGGCGGGCTCCTCGATCACGGACGGGGAGTACGCCGCCGCGGGCGCGCGCGTCCTGGACACCGCCGACCAGGTGTGGGAGTTCGGTGAGCTGATCCTCAAGGTCAAGGAGCCGGTCCCGGAGGAGTACCACCGGATGCGCGAGGGGCAGATCCTCTTCACGTACCTGCACCTGGCGGCCTCGCGCGAGTGCACCGACGCGCTCCTGGACCGCAAGGTCACCGGTATCGCCTACGAGACGGTGCAGACCCCCGACGGCGCGCTTCCGCTGCTGGCCCCGATGTCGGAGGTCGCCGGGCGTCTGGCCACGCAGGTGGGGTCGGTGGCGCTCCAGCGGCCCAACGGCGGTCGCGGGGTCCTGATGGGCGGGGTTCCGGGCGTGCGCCCGGCGCGGGTGACCGTGGTCGGCGCGGGGGTGTCCGGGCTGAACGCGACCCAGGTCGCCGTGGGCATGGGCGCGGACGTGACGGTGCTGGACCTGAACGTGAACAAGCTGCGCCACGTGGACGCGCTGTACCGGGGCCAGGTCAAGACCGTGGTCTCCAACACCTTCGAGCTGGAGCTGTCGGTGCTGGAGTCGGACATGGTGGTCGGTGCCGTCCTGGTGCCCGGTGCCAGGGCCCCCAAGCTGATCTCCAACGAGCTGGTCGCGCGGATGCGCCCGGGGGCGGTCCTGGTGGACATCGCGATCGACCAGGGAGGCTGCTTCGAGGACTCGCGGCCCACCACGCACACCGATCCCACGTTCGCGGTGCACGACACCGTGTTCTACTGCGTGGCGAACATGCCGGGCGCGGTGCCCAACACGTCCACGCACGCCCTCACCAAGGACACCCTCCGCTACGTCGTGGCGCTGGCGGACCAGGGCTGGCGACTGGCCCTGCGCGAGGACCCCGCGCTGGCGAGCGGGCTGAACACCCACGACGGCGAGGTGGTCTACGCGTCGGTGGCCGAGGCGCACGGCCTCAAGCACCGCGAGCTGGAGGAGGTCCTCGCCCAGGGCTGAGCGGGCCCTCCGGTGCCATCGGGGACGCGCCCGGGCTGGTCGGGCCGGTCGGCCGGAGGTACGGTCGAATCGGATAGCCCGTCTCCGGGCGGGACACGAGGCACCGAGGTGGGAACGCACGTGGCACATACCGGATCGGCGACCGTGACCAGGATCGTCGAGGTGGAACTGGTCCGGCTGCGCCCTCCGTCCGGAGGGCGCGGCTCCGGCGGCGATGCCACGGTCCTGGTCCGAGTGGGCGACGGCGAGGGGCTCAGCGGCTGGGGGGAGATCGCGCGTGCCTCTCCCGCGCGGTGGGAGACGCTGGTTTCGGCGTTCGCCCCCGCACTCCTGGGCCACCTGTGGCGGCGCCCGACCGAAGTGGTCGACGCCTTCGCCGACCTGCCCTGGGACGCGTCCGTGGCGGGGGCGCTGGACACCGCGTGCTGGGACCTGTGGAGCCGCCAACGGGGCATGCCGCTCTCGCATGCCCTGGGCGGGGAGCGCACCGCTCTGACGGCAGGGGTGACCCTGCCGCCCCGGCAGCGGCTGGAATCACTGGTCACCGAGGTGAACCGGCAGGTCGGAGCGGGTTTTCGCCGGATCAGGATCCCGGTCGGCCCGGGGTGGGACGCCGACGTGGTGCACGCCGTGCGAGCCGCATTCCCGTTCCTGGTCCTGCAGGTGGACGCGGGCGGACGCTACACCGAGGACCCGGCCGATCTGGACGCCCTGTGTGTGCTGGACGAGTTGGGGCTGCTGGCGATCGAGGACCCCTTTCCCGCGGACGACCTGCGCGCGCACGCCCGGTTCGCCACACGGGCGCGCACACCGGTGGCGCTGTACCGCTCTTTGGGGTCGGCGGAGGACCTCGGCGAGGCCGTGCGGCTGGAGTGCGGCGGTGCGGCGCACGTGGACCCCGCCCGGCTGGGCGGGCTGACGGCGGCCCGCCGCGCTGTGGACCGTGCGGCGGACGCCGGGTGGCGGGTGTGGTGCGGTTCGTCGGCTGTGACCGGTGTGGGCCGTGCCGCCACCGTCGCCCTGGCCTCGCTGGCCGGGGCGTCCCTGCCGGTAGAGGCGATGCCCGCCGGAACGCGCGGCAGGGATCTGGTGGTTCCCGCGGTACGCGCGCACGAGGGCGTGCTTCCGGTGCCGCTGGCGGAGAGCGGGCTGGGGCACGGTGTGGACCGGGCCGCGCTGGCGGAGCGCACCGCGCGGGCGGTGCTCGTGGACGCCGACGGGGCGCGGGAGCTGCCGGCGGGACGGCACCCGCGGAGCGGGGGCCGAGGCCTTCAGGACACCGGTCGTCCGGATGCCGCCACACCATAACCGAACGCCGTTAGGTAGAGTTGCCGGGCACTCTCCGGCTCTGCCGGAACCCGACGATCAGGGAGGCCTCGTGCGCGTTTTCGCCGACATCCAAGAGGTGGCCGCAGCCAAGGGCGAACACCTGGGCTGCACCGACTGGTTCGAGATCGACCAGGAGCGCATCAACACGTTCGCCGACGCGACCAACGACCACCAGTGGATCCACACCGACCAGGAGAAGGCCGCCTCGGGCCCCTTCGGTGCGACCATCGCCCACGGTTACCTGTCCCTGTCGCTGCTTGCCTTCTTCTCGCCCCAGGTCATCTCGATCGAGAAGAAGCCGACCATGTCGATCAACTACGGACTGAACAAGGTGCGCTTCGTGCAGCCCGTGACGGTGGGCTCGCACGTGCGCGACGACGTCGTCCTGTCCGACGTCAAGGAAACCGGCAAGGGCGTGCAGGTCACCATGGCCCACACCGTGGAGATCGAGGGCAAGGACAAGCCGGCGCTCGTGGCCGAGGCCCTGGCCCTCTGGGTCCCCTAGCGGACGATCCTGCGCAGGATTCGGCGTGCCAGGCCCGGGGTGAACCAGCGCAGCCTGCGTTCGGCGCGCTTGGCCCGGGCCCGCATCCGCTCCGCCTCGGCCCGCGCCCGGTCCAGTCGGCGGCGCAGTTCCCGCACGCCGGGACCATCCTCCGGTTCGGTGGAGCCGTCGTCGGGCAGCGCGGCCCAGCGGCTCCCGTAGACCCGCGCCACGACGCCGTCGAGATCCGTCCCCTGCACCCCGGGGGCCAGGTGGCGGGCCCGCGCGAAGGCGCAGCGGCGCTCCAGGCGCAACTCCCCCTGCGTCGCGGCCGTGACGCCCGGCAACGGTGTGCGCAGAAGCCCGACCCCCTCGGTGTCGGCCTCCCTCACCAGGTCGGCGACGGCAGTGACAGCAGGTCTCGCGCCCACGGGAACATGGAGACGGAACGGAACGCGCGGGTCCTCCTCCGGAACCTCCCCAACCAAGCGCACCCGCCGATCACCCCGGAAGGTCTCCCCCACCAGCCGCAGATCCAACCACTCCTCGTCCAGCGGAGACCTGCGCCCCCCGTCCAACTCCCCCCACGGACCCACCAACCACAGCCGCAGATCCGGAGTGCTCCCGCCCAACAGAGCCGAAACCGTAGCCTCGACCTCCTCCAGAGCGCGGCCCTCCACGTCCAGGACCACATCGACCAACGGCACCTCCCAGACACGTCCGGGACGCTCACGGCGCGGCCCGTAGTCGGGCACCCGGTTGGCCACGTAGGGGAGACGGTAGCGCTTGCCCTCCTCCCTGCGGGACTGCATCTGTGAACTGCCCAGGTGCCAACTGCTCGTGTCCAGATCCGGAACGAACACCGCACCCTGCTGCGACAACCGGTACCCGAACTCGGTGTCCCCACCCAGCACCATGCCCGGATCCATCCGCCCCGCCGCCTCGAACAGATCCCGGTGCAGCGACCCCGTCGCCCCCACGAACACCTTGTAGGCCTGCGAGGCAGCGGACCTCAACTTGTCCTGCCGGTCGATGGTCTTCTCCACCCAGTGCGGATTGGCGCTCTCCCGATCGAACAAGGTGTCCGCCCGACCCTCGGCCACCTCGGCCTGCACGTGCTCAGGCGTCATCGCACCGGGAACGAAGTCCACGAACAGCTTGTGCCCCAGCACCACCCCGTAGTCCACCAGGTGATGCCAGCGCATCTGCGACTCCACATGCTCGCGGTACACCACCATGTCCGCGTCCAACCGCAGCACCACCTGCCCCGAAGAGACCGCCACACCGCAGTTCACCGCGTGCGCCGAACCCCACCCCCCCGGACCGGAAGAGATCAGCCGCGTGTTCTCCGGACACACCTGCGGCAGCACCAACGGCTCCGGAGAACCGTCATCGACCACCACCACCTCCATCAGATGCCCCGGATAGCTCTGCCCCGCCAACGCCGCCAACACCAGATCCAACTTCTCCTGGTGCCCGTGCGCCGGAATCACCACACTCACCGACAGCACCGGCGTCCACCCACCCAGAACAGGCGGCTCAAGCACCGAATAATCATTACCCCTGACACGAGGCTG
>NZ_AZXF01000065.1 GCF_000515115.1 Nocardiopsis sp. CNT312 | reverse complement strand
ACACCTTCCTGGCCCACGTCCCCCACCTGCCCGCCATGGCCCCCAAAGGCCACGAGAGCAGCGAACTGCGCTGGGTCCCCGCCGACGAGGCCACCGCCCTGCCCCTGCACCCCGCCCTCAGAAACGCCTGGCCCCACCTGCACGAACAGATCACCGACCACCAAGAGACCCCCACCACCGCACCCACCCCGACCCCACCACGAACAGAAGGGACATCAGACCCCGGCCACACCCCGGCCGGAGACCCCGACACGATTCCAGGCTCACTGGACCCCAACGGCACCCGCCACTTCGCCGACGACGCCGAAGCCGCCCGCTACGGCGCCCAGATCCTCGACGACCCCCACCGCAACCCCCACGCCCACACACGACTGCCCCAGGAACAGCGGGACGCCCTCAATACCTACATACGCGTGGGCACAGCGCTCAACCACCTGCTTCAGGCCACCGATAACGGGACCGCAGAACGCCTGGAAACGATGCGCGCCGCTATCGGGCCGGGCCTGCTCCTATTCGATCTGGGACGCGACGGCCGCTTCCCCACCCTGGACGACCTCAGGTCAGCGGAGCACCCCCTCCCCCCGCGCGATTCCATCATCAATGGCATCCTGAACGCCCCCGACCCCGAACAGGCACGCAGGACCTGGCTCGTCAGATCCGGGATGCGCGGACGGCTGACCAACGAGTTCGGGCACTTCCCCGACGCCGACGACATCCGCCGCTTCGTCTCCACCCTCGACCAGGCCTTCAGCACCCACACCCTGCCCGAGACCGTCTTCACCCGCAGCAGCCTGAACGGCCTCGACTCCCTGAGCGGATACGACCCCAACGACCTCCAAACACTGGTGGGAACGGTCCAGACCGAACCGGGCTACCTGTCCACCTCCCTGGGCCTGCCCCCCGGTTGGAAGAAGGCGGGCTTCACCCTCCTGCTCACGGTCCCGGCCGGCACCCCCAGCCACTGGCTGGGAACACACGGCCCAAACCCGAGACAACTGGTCCTCGCCCGCGGCACCAGCTACCGGATCACCGATGTCTCAGAACGGGAAGGCCGCACCTTCCTCACCGCCGAGGTCCTGCCAACACCGCCCGCCCCGCCCACAACACAGGAACCCGCCCCGGAACCGGAGGAGACCCCCGCCCAACAGCACGTCCCACACGACGCCCCGGGCCAGGTCGCCTCGGACGGCTACCGCACCTTCACCACCAACGACGACGGCTACGCCTACGGCGAGCAGGTCCTGGGCCACCCCCACCGCAACCCCCACGCCTTCCCC
>NZ_AZXF01000064.1 GCF_000515115.1 Nocardiopsis sp. CNT312 | reverse complement strand
CGGAACACACGGCCTCTGGCCCGGACGCCACAGCCGCGTCCCCCTCCAGAGGGAACTGATCCTCCCGCGCGGCACCCGCTACCGCATCAAACGCGCCGCCATCAACTCCGAGGGCATCCTCCACCTGTACGCCGACGTCCTCCTCCCCACCAACCCACCACCCAGCCCCGAACCCGAAGAACCCGCTGTCGACGCCCTCCAATCACAGGACGCCAACGACCGCACTCTGGAACAACGCTTCGCCGATGCCCTCCAGGGCCCAGGCTCCCCCGGACCCGCTGCCGAAGGGACATGAGGCCGCCATACTCGGAAACAGCCCCTCAACGGTCCACCGCGACACTGGTACCCGTGGGCGGGAAGCGTTCGTGCCCGGCCCTGTCCGTACCTGCGCTGGAGAACGCCCTCGTTCGCGAACGCCGAGAGAGTACACGCGCGTCACGGTCCAGGTCTTGGAAGCACGCATCGCGGCCGAAGGGGCGAACGCCGAGAACACCTGTTCCCAGCTCGACACCATCCGGACGGATTCAGGGTTGTCGAGGAACCCTCCGAGCAGCTACTGAGCACCGTCGAGGCCCTGGAGCGCGCCACCGCCCAACAACCGGCCCGGCTCCGCCAGGGGGCACGCAGCAGCGGCCCTTCACCGCCACCCCCGGACCACGCAAGTTGCCGATCCTCCGAGGCCGTGAGGAGCACTCGTACCTCTCCGGGACCACTAGCCTCGCAGCCTTGAGCTTTCCGTATTCAATCGGTTCCTCTCAGACACCAGCGCCACCTGATCAGAGCGGGCTCCCCTCAGCAGAGCTGATATCTCCGCCACATTCGGGTGGTCAACGTCAGTATTCACGTGTCGCCGACACAGGTCGTGACCTCGCTCATCGCATACCTGGGGCACCGAAAGCAGGCAGCGTGCCCCGCCCCTCCGTTTCCGAACTCCCCGTTCCCTTCTTCTACGCGGAAAAGGATCGAACCCACCTGAAGCCAACTGCGCGCCGGGGCTTCTCCGCCGCCCCGCACGAAGCCGACTCCCGCGAGCCCTGCCGGAGCATCACCTCTCGCTCATCGAAGGGCCCGCGATGGAACACCGACCAGCCCCATCAACACCCGGATGTGACACTCACCTGGTTTGCTAGGGTTCACTCAATCCCAAAACCACACAAACAAAATCAAACGGATGCAGAAACAAAGGGAAGCGGAAGATTACCCCACCGTTGACCTGAGCGTGAACGGGGGGTGACTTGGTGTGCCTCTAGCCCACGACATGGACCACGGCCCCCGCTACCTCCTCGCCACCCTCACCGGCATCGTCCTGCCCAGCGCCAA
>NZ_AZXF01000063.1 GCF_000515115.1 Nocardiopsis sp. CNT312 | reverse complement strand
GCCGGGCTGCGAGGAGGGCGACTACGTCGGCCGCCCCCTGTGGGAGGCGTGAACGGATCGGAGAGAAGAGCGACGGGGCCGTGCGGAGGATGTCCACGCGGCCCCGTTTCGTTCCCGGCCGACGCCCGTCTCCCACCGGCCGGGGATATCACGGGTGGAATGCCGAAGCGATCGTCGACCGGCCTCCGCCGAACAATCAAAGGAAATACAGAAAGGGAAATCGAATCGAGATCCAGCCGCCAGAAAAACTAGGAGTCTCATTCAGGGATCTCGCATGGTGTCATGTTGTTGCAGTTCAGCGCATGCGGTCAGGGCTTGACTTGCTACCCTTAAATAAGCCTCAGGGCAAGGAATCAATATTCCAATGGAGCGCCGATCAAAAATCAAGGCCAAGGAGAGAGACCTTCATCCGAATGAATACATATTAAATCCCGATCAGCCATGACGGCTTGTTGCACACCCTCCTCTAGAGTACCTCCCAGATACCAGACGTACCCCAGGCCGCCAGCCATCATGCGACCAGATGCTGTAATAAAAACAGAACTGTAGCTCAGCCACTCCCCAACAGGAAAGCAGGCTTCTCCCACCAGAGAAGACATCTCTTCAAAAAAAGAAAACCCCATAGCGTCTGCAGCGAATGGATCCACATTCAAAGGCTCATAGTTTCCAAAATGGGCGTCACTATTTTCGGCAGGACCGATAGAAAGACCCCCCAAAGACCGAATCAAATCTAGAGCCATCCGATTTCCCGGATACCCCCTAGAACACAGCTCATAGTACCAAGAATCCGCATCCCCGAAAATCCTTTCTGCATACCAACCAGAATCCTCCATAGCCTTGATCACACCAGAACTCATCCTCGCAAATTCCATAAATGAACCTCAATATGAGATGTTCAACTCGCCAAGCAGAGTTCGACACCTGCCACACGGCTGGCCGACATTTCCGTGCTCCGCAGCCCTAGAAGACTGCTCATTTCGTGTCTGAAGGGTTCGCATACTTCCGCCCCTGATCGCAGACTCACCCTCACTCCCCTGAGCCTGAATCAGGCAATGAACTTCCGCACACCCATTATGATGACCCGTCCTTCTGGAAGTTTCCCCCAAAGCACCTGAAGCGGATTCTCCATGTCTATTCCTACCATAATAGACCTGACCAGAAGGTGAGGTGTATTCGGAGGCGAACTTATTGCCAGGAAGGTTTCTGACTTCGTCGGCATAGCCTCGAAGAGGGTCACTGCAGTTATGAGTACTGAGGTTTAATTTGTGGGGTTACTGGTCTTGACAGGCCACTCCGGCAGGCTATGCCGAAGGTATGAGGTATCCCACCGGCGGCGGGCTGACC
>NZ_AZXF01000062.1 GCF_000515115.1 Nocardiopsis sp. CNT312 | reverse complement strand
TGGGGGGCGGGGCCATGTTCATGGAGAGGTAGATGGCGCCGGTGTGGGGGGTGGTGAAGGTTTGGGGGGTCTGGGTGGTGTCGTTGTCGGGTGCGGGTTCCCAGTGGGGGGGTGGTGGCCAGGGCGTGGTGGGGGTGGTGGTGTCGGGTGTGGTGTCTGCGGGTGTGGTGGTGTCTGGTGTTGTTCCGGGGTGGGGGTTTTCGGGGAAGGGCAGGTCGAGCAGGCCGTTGGGGTCGTAGGGGAGCTTGGGGTCTAGGTCTAGCGGTGGCGGGGTGGTTTTGGAGTCGAGCGGGCTCCAGTGCCGGATCGGTTCCGGTTCGTTGCTGTTAGGTGCGGGCGGGGTGTCATTGGTTTCTCCCAGCGGCCACACCAGCGCCTCCTGGCCGGAAGATCGGGTGCTGTCGCCTTGGTGTGTTTTGGCTGTGCTGCTGATGCTGTTGTCGGTGGTCTGTGTGGTGGTCGGGGGAGCGGTGTTCTCGTCCTTAGCCGGGGTGTTGCTTCTGTCCTCCGTTTCGTCGTTGCCCTCGGTCTCGGTGTTGTCAGGGTGGGTGACAGTGTCGTGCACGGCCGGGGGCTGGTCGGTGGTCTCGCTTCCTTCCCCGTTCCGTCCGCTGGTGTCGGTAGCTCCGGTGGTGTGTGCGCGAGGTGTGCCGGCCGGGGTGGCGCTGGTGGGACTGGCCTGTCCGGTGGGCGGTGGTGCGGTGGTACCGGGTGCGATGTCGGGGACCGCGAAGACGCTGATGTCGGTGTTGTTGGCCCAAGGCAGGGGGGAGGAGGGGAGGGCGCTGTCGGTTTTGGGGTCGAGGTCCAATCCTGTGAAGAGGTGTTTGGGGTCGAGGGGGCCTTGGAGGGGGGAGGGCGCTGTTCGGGGTGTGGCGGGTGGAGTGTCGTAGAGGTCGGGTGGGGAGGTGGTGCCGCTGTTGGCGGTGTCCTGGTGCTGCTGAGTGGCAGGCGGAGTGTTGAGTTCGTCGGTGAAGCCGTCGAGGTAGGGGTTGTCCTCGGGGCGGGTGTTCTGGTCCTGGTCCTGGTCCTGGCTGTTCGGGGTCTGGTAGTTCTGGCTGGCGCGGGTGCCCGGCGGGTTCTGGGCTCCGAAGGCCCGGTCGCCGTCAGCCGCGCCCCCGTCGGTTCCGGGGGCGGAGAGCCCGGTGGCGGCGGCCGCCGTGATCGGGGCGAACGCGCCTGGGGCCCCCTGGGGCAGGGGTGGGTCGTTGCGGGTCGCGGCGGGTGGAGCGGTCCGGTCGGGGGTGTGCGGGGCGGCTGCGGTGTACTCGTTGCCGGTAGGGGTGTGCGGGTCGGTTTCCGGGGCGGTGGTCTCGGGGTCTTCGTGGGCTGTGACCGCGCGG
>NZ_AZXF01000061.1 GCF_000515115.1 Nocardiopsis sp. CNT312 | reverse complement strand
CTCTAGATCGAATTCATCAACCCTTTTGGAGTTTAAGTGAAGAACAAGTTAACGTTGTTTTTCGTCTTTATTATCGGCTTCGGCTCGCTGGCGGCGACACCAGCAGCCGCGAACGGCCCGCATGAGAGCATGGACATCTCGCCCGCCCTGGACGCCTGTATCAACGAAGCCCAGGACAGAGAACTCGACTCGTGGTTGTGTCTGGGAGGGCGTCTTACCACCCCCGATGCAGAAGGCATCACGCCTGATGGTCCTGAGGGCCTAGGGGCACCTTCGGAGACGATTGCCGCGGACGAGGTTCTCGCGGTGCCTTCGGGTGCTGCACGCTCGGCAGCAGACGATTACGACCAGTGGTGTGAGCACGCGTCCGTCTGTCACCGACCCATCAGCTCCTACATCAACGAGACCAAAGGCAATGCTGCCTTCGGGAACGACACCGGGCTTGTAGGGCGTTTCGACGTAGTGATCCGTACGCGGTTGAGCGGTCGTACCCCCTTCTGGAGCACCACCTTCATCTGGGAAGAAGGACCGCGCCTGCACTTCAACGAGGCACGTGTTCAATGCCGTGAGGAGGAGCCCCTGTGGCCCGATACAGACTGCGGCATGTTCATGGTGGACAGTGAACTCGGACGATTCGAGATCGGTGAGGGTGTCACAGATTATCGGAAGAACTTTGATTCTATCCGAGGTAACTACCTCGAAGACAGCGGGGCATACTATGCCAATGTTGAGGCTTATGTTTGGCCTGAAGGCCTGGGTCCTATGGGCATGCCGGTGTTGAGGTCGCAAGAACTCAACTGTCCTCAGGAGAGTAGCAGTAACAACAGGTGCACCTTTCCGCTAGAATAGAGGCGGAGTCTATTTTGAACCTTCGGTGGTCCCACCCTTTGAAGAGGAGCTGGTGCGCATGAGTAAAAAATCCTGGTCTGCGTACTTGATCACGGAAGCTCCGCCAGAAGAAGGGTGCGAAGTCAGTGCGTCGGACCGCCGAAGATTCGCTGAGGTTCCCGTTTCCGGATGGCATGCCTTGGTCCTCTGGGCCATCGGCCCCGCCCATGTCATACGTTGTCTGGACCAGCGGGTGCCAGAGCCGATTCGGGTAGTCTGCGAGAGTGGGGGGCAGCGCACCGTGCGCCTAGAGGAGCGGACATGCGGTGACCGTTCCGCTGTGGAGTCAGAGATCCACGATTACCTCATGAACGCGCGTGTCCCCTCGCAGCCCTGCGGATATCGCTGGTTTGTTGAAATTCCTGGCGGAATAAGTGACTGCGACGACCTTTTTGGTCGGTTCTCTTCATCTCTGTCGGAATACCGAGATCAGTTGATGCCGGTTGAGGAGTTTGAGGTTATGGTAGCGATAGCTAATCTCCTCTACCAGGATGGAAAGAAGCTCGAATCTGATCGGTAATTCTTGTGGAATGTGGTGCTGTTATGGTGGTATGATCACCTGTCGCTCCCCCACAAACACAAACTGTGCTATCTGCTGTCCGTCTCACAAGATGGCCCGCAGTAGCGCAGTGAATCAAAGCAGCTACGAGCGCCGTTGTCACAGGACCGCCCACCTCCGTTCTTCGCTCTTGATGTCGGAGAACATCCAGGGGAGGGACGGTCTTGTCACCACGAACCCACACCGCGCGCGCCGAACTGGTGCTCGCCCGCGACACACACCTGCCGCTCCGCGAAGCGGGGCTCAAGCCCGACCCGCTGGGCGGTATCGCCGCCGCTCTCGCCTCGATCCGTGAGGACCTCGGCGAGA
>NZ_AZXF01000060.1 GCF_000515115.1 Nocardiopsis sp. CNT312 | reverse complement strand
ATCACCCCCGTGTCCAACATCCGGGGTTAAGCCCCCTTCGATCGGCTTGGTCGACCCGTCGGCCATCAGCACCCGCGTACCGGGAACGAAACTGTGGCGGCAATCAGTCTTTATATTGTCCAGCTTGCGTTCGGACCTCACCAGGCCCTTGACGCCGCTGATCAGGTCACCGCCCAGATCAGCGATCCTGCGGCCCAGCTCCGCGGCCTTGCCCCACCGCAGCCCGTACTTGACCGCGATCTTGCCGGCCAGACCACCCACGAACATCGACGCGACGTTCAGCGCGGTCTCACCACACGCCCCCAGATCACCCGTGGTGGGCGCGGCGGTGCTCGCGTTCGGGTGCCCCGGCAGGGGTGCGTGCCGGATCGCCTTCGGGCGGGGTGTGGGTGTTCAGGCAGGCCAAACCCGCGCGGGTGAGCTGGGCAGGGTCCAGACGGGTGAGAAGGTTGCGCAGGGTGTGCTCGTCAGGGATATGGATCTGCTTGGTGAAGGGGCACATGGGCAGGCCCAGGGCGAGGAGGACGCGGCGGGGTGCGTTGTGGGCCCATTCGATGATGGCGCAGGTGCTGTCGTGACCGACGCTGGTCAGGGCGCACACGGCCAGGGCGAGCAGGGTGGGCAGGCTGTATCGGCGCCCGCGTGGGGCTCTGGGGTCGTTGATGGTGGCCAGGTGGTCCATCAGGTCGGGGGTGGGTTCGTCTGCGGGGGTGGGTGGCTGCGCGGGTGGGGTTGAGGACAGGCGTGGAGTACGGGAGGATGACACAGCGGGCATGTGGCCTTACGGATCGTGGTTTCTCGACAACTCCATGATCCTTCAGGCCCATGCCCGTTTTTGCATGTCAGAGCCTGGTCATATCTCCACAGACCCCCTCGAACCCGGTGTTCGTGCGTTCCCCGGCAAACCGCGAGAACTCCGGGGCCCTACTAAAATACCCCAGGCAAGCGCCAGAAAGAATCCCTCCACCAATAAAGAAGTGTCCTATCATCCGGCCACGGATCCCGGTGCAATGAACTATAATCTTCAAAGTCATCGATTTCGAAATCGATCATGCGCCATCCTGGATCACGGACCTCGTGTTTAAAATTATTTTTTACCACTTCGACGGTCTCGCCCAAATGCGGATTAGCCTCTTTAAATATTCTCTGAGCCTCATAGAGTGAGGCCTTGTTCGCCCCTCCCGGCATTCTTGGCCATCGAAGCTGCACCGGGTCGTCTTCCCAATCACATACAGGGCATATCATGTGAGACCCCGGAGGGTCCTCGTGTACCCTGAATCCGCAGCACGGACAAGGAAACCGAATCAATATCCCCTTACCTCCTAATTCCAGGACGCTCATCGAAGTAAGTACTTGGATTGTCCGGCTCATAGTAGGTGACTATACCTTTTTCACTCTTTATACCAAATTCACCACTTTCTGGATCGAGGTAGTAGTTCGTACTTCCATTCGTCTTTACTTGCACCCCAGGACGCAGACCGTCACAATCACACATGAGATCTTCAGCAGCATATCGATATTCCACTTGTGTTTCGATCTCCATGCCCTTGGCATGTTTATTATAATGATCATCAAGGTTCGAACTACTGGTCCAATCACAATTGTGACTGAGAAGATCCTGGTCTCCGATAGCCACGTGGAAGGTGTGGACGCCCTGGACGGTCAGGTTATGGACCGTCGCGGGCTGTGTCCAGGCCCCGACTGCGGACACCTGCACCCACGTACCGGCCGAGGTCTGCAACCACATCCCCGGGGCCAGGTCGATGGCATCGACCCACTCCTGCAACTCCGGAACCCAGAACGGGTGC
>NZ_AZXF01000059.1 GCF_000515115.1 Nocardiopsis sp. CNT312 | reverse complement strand
CAAAGCAGCAGCCACAGGAAAACCCATACATGAAACAGTGTGCGCGAACACCCAGCAATCTGCAGCGGACAAGCCCTCGGCCTATTAGTACCGGTCAGCTCCACCCCTCACAAGGCTTCCACACCCGGCCTATCAACCCCGTCGTCTACAGGGAGCCTTACCCCCTCACAGGGGCAGGAGACCTCATCTCGAAGCAGGCTTCCCGCTTAGATGCTTTCAGCGGTTATCCCTCCCGAACGTAGCCAACCAGCCATGCCCTTGGCAGAACAACTGGCACACCAGAGGTCCGTCCGTCCCGGTCCTCTCGTACTAGGGACAGCCCTTCTCAAGTCTCCAACGCGCACAGCGGATAGGGACCGAACTGTCTCACGACGTTCTAAACCCAGCTCGCGTGCCGCTTTAATGGGCGAACAGCCCAACCCTTGGGACCAACTCCAGCCCCAGGATGCGACGAGCCGACATCGAGGTGCCAAACCATCCCGTCGATACGGACTCTTGGGGAAGATCAGCCTGTTATCCCCGGGGTACCTTTTAGCCGTTGAGCGACACCGCTTCCACACGCCGGTGCCGGATCACTAGTCCCAGCTTTCGCTCCTGCTCGACACGTCCGTCTCACAGTCAAGCTCCCTTGTGCACTTACACTCAACACCTGATGACCAACCAGGCTGAGGGAACCTTTGGGCGCCTCCGTTACCCTTTAGGAGGCAACCGCCCCAGTTAAACTACCCACCAGACACTGTCCCCGAACCGGATCACGGCCCAAGGTTAGATGCCCGAAACAGCCAGAGTGGTATTTCACCAACGCCTCCACCGCCACTAGCGTGACAGCTTCACCGGCTCCCACCTATCCTACACAAACCATCCCAAACACCAATGTCAAGCTATAGTGAAGGTCCCGGGGTCTTTCCGTCCTGCTGCGCGAAACGAGCATCTTTACTCGTAGTGCAATTTCACCGGGCCCATGGTTGAGACAGTGGGGAAGTCGTTACGCCATTCGTGCAGGTCGGAACTTACCCGACAAGGAATTTCGCTACCTTAGGATGGTTATAGTTACCACCGCCGTTTACTGGCGCTTAGATTCCCAGCTTCACAGGCCGAAACCCGCTAACCAGTCCTCTTAACGTTCCAGCACCGGGCAGGCGTCAGTCCGTATACAGCGTCTTACGACTTCGCACGGACCTGTGTTTTTAATAAACAGTCGCTTCCCCCCGCTATCTGCGACCCCACCCAGCTCAAGACGCACAGTCCATCACCAGACAGGGCTCCCCTTCTCCCAAAGTTACGGGGACAATTTGCCGAGTTCCTTAACCATGGTTCACCCGAACGCCTCGGTATTCTCTACCTGACCACCTGCGTCGGTTTAGGGTACTGGCCACACACGAACTCGCTAGAGGCTTTTCTCGACAGCACGGGATCACTCACTTCACCAAAAACGGCTCGGCATCACGCCTCAGCCTCCATGGCATGCGGATTTACCAACACACCGGCCTACACGCTTACCCCCGGACAACCACCGCCGGGTAGAGCTACCCTCCTGCGTCACCCCATCACTTACCTACTACACGATCGGTTCCCACACGCACCAACCAGAGCATCCCGAAGGACACCCCGACAGCACACACGGTTAGCATCACACGATTCAGCATGGGCGCTCGTGCACGGGTACGGGAATATCAACCCGTTATCCATCGACTACGCCTGTCGGCCTCGCCTTAGGTCCAGACTCACCCTGGGCGGATTAACCTGCCCCAGGAACCCTTAGTCAATCGGCGGCGACGTTTCTCACGCCGCTCTCGCTACTCATGCCTGCATTCTCACTCGCACACCCTCCACCACACGATCACTCGGCAGCTTCACCGGATGCACGACGCTCCCCTACCAACCCA
>NZ_AZXF01000058.1 GCF_000515115.1 Nocardiopsis sp. CNT312 | reverse complement strand
CGTCGGTGGCGATCACCGTGTCCCCGACCGCGACCGGCCCGGGAACCCCCGCGTGCTCCCCGCCCGCCTCGGACTCCTCACCCTCGGGAGCCTCGCGCTCGGTGGTCGGATCCACCATGACCTGCACCAGGGTCTTGGTACCTGAACCGATGATCGTGGCCAACTGTCCCTTGGTGGCGGACCCCAGGCCTTCGGGAAGCCCCATCCGGGTGGCCGTCGCCTCGTCCTCGACCTGCTCGGCGGGGATCCACTGGCGGCACCCGATCAGCGCGTGGCCCACGCCTTGGCGCACATAGGACAGGTGCACGGTGTTGATGCCGTTGGCGACCCCGCCCGCGCACCCCATGTGCTGGCGTTTGACCCCGGCGGTGGCCCGGCCCTTCTTCTCCTGGCCGGTCTCGTCGAGTGCCCCGATGGCCATGGCGCGGGCTCCGGCGGCCGCGTCCAGCCCCGCCACGGCGTAGGCGTGAAGGGCCCGCATCACCCGGCCGCTGTCCCAGACCGCCTGGTTCAGCAGCCGCTGGACTCTGTCGGGGGTGCGGTGGCCGATCCACTCCGCGATGGTCCACCCGTTGCGTTTGGGCAGGTCGGACAGGAGTGCTCGGACGTATCCGGTGGCGGTCAGCCACGGCTGGGTGCGGGCGAAGCACCCGCGTATGGCTGCCATGAAGGCGTTGAGGTCGTCCTCGGCCCGCTGGGCCTCTATCATCAGGGCAGCGGCCGCCCGCGCTTTTTGTCTGGTCACACAGCAACGATCGTCGGGCGGCCGTCCTCATGTCCGGCGAACCGGTCACGATACCGCGTCGATCAGCGGACGTTCTCCCAGCTCACACCCCAAACTGCGGCTGCCGTACCAGGCACAGAGTTACCTTGTAGGGCTTTTGAAATGAGCTCTAAAGAGATTTAATTTTCGTCGATCAGTTTCGATCAAATCCAGAATATCGAAAGCTTGTTCTCCTGATTTCTTGAGAGCCTCCGAGTAAAATAAGACCAAACCCCTTCTGGCAATATCTCTACACCTATCAACTAGGTCGACATTCCCCCTCGAAAGAGCATCTTCATGCACCACCCCATTGGCTATTTGAAAAACAACCTCAAATACCACCGGCTTCACATGGGGTGGAACCTTAGATGCCAAGGAAGCGATAGCGATAGCCATTGTTGGCTCCGCCGACTCAAATAGTCGCCCTTGAACAAATACTGAATTTTCGATATCCCAGTAGTAGCTCATTGCATCGTTTTCAGAGCCTTGAGATACTAGCCCGACAAAAGAGTCGGGAACAAAACCCGCATCGCCGGAAATAGTCCTGAAACTAGACCATTCCCACAAGCTCGCTTCAAATTCAATAAGAGCCGTATTCACCTACCCCACCTTCCACCTCGATCAAACAGCACCCCTGGAGGGAACTGGGATGGACTATAACGCTCCTGACAACTTACGCAGACTGGAATCTCAACCCATTTACGTGCCCTATTTCCATATGCGTGAACAAACTGCGGCGCATCAGGACCTCGCCCAATCTGGCGCTCAATGTCCGCTTCAGCGCAACCTGTAGGATTAGAAGAACATCCAGAATACACTTGACCAGTCTCAGGGTCATAGCCACCGCTGTATGTCGCATGACGATTGCCACGCTCATCACCAAGCTCATTACGCGCAGTCCTGGCCTGAGCAGCGAGATCATCTTCGTTTAGCCCACCACCACAGTTGTGGGTAAGGGCGTCTGTTTCACCGACAGCCGCGTGGTACGTGTGGACGCCCTGAACGGTCAGGTTATGGACCGTCGCGGGCTGTGTCCAGGCCCCGACTGCGGACACCTGAACCCACGTACCGGCCGAGGTCTGCAACCACATCCCCGGAGCCAGGTCGATCGCATCGACCCACTCCTGCAACTCCGGAACCCAGAACGGGTGCAC
>NZ_AZXF01000057.1 GCF_000515115.1 Nocardiopsis sp. CNT312 | reverse complement strand
CGGGATACCGGGACCGGGGCTTGTACGGGAAGAGCGGCTGTTTCTTGAGAACTCAACAGCGCGTGTTTGATTTTCTTTAAGCCATGTTTGTTTTGGCCCCGACACTTCGTATCAGCGGAGTGTGAGGGTTCCTTTGATCGGCCGCTTCGGCGGCCAGTCGGGATTTGCTTTCAGGTTTGCCCGCCCCGGGAGGTCTCCGGACCGGTAGGGGTTGGGTGGTTGGACCTTTATGGAGAGTTTGATCCTGGCTCAGGACGAACGCTGGCGGCGTGCTTAACACATGCAAGTCGAGCGGTAAGGCCCCTTCGGGGGTACACGAGCGGCGAACGGGTGAGTAACACGTGAGCAACCTGCCCCTGACTCCGGGATAAGCGGTGGAAACGCCGTCTAATACCGGATACGACCCGCGGCCTCATGGCGGCGGGTGGAAAGTTTTTCGGTCGGGGATGGGCTCGCGGCCTATCAGCTTGTTGGTGGGGTAACGGCCTACCAAGGCGATTACGGGTAGCCGGCCTGAGAGGGCGACCGGCCACACTGGGACTGAGACACGGCCCAGACTCCTGCGGGAGGCAGCAGTGGGGAATATTGCGCAATGGGCGGAAGCCTGACGCAGCGACGCCGCGTGGGGGATGACGGCCTTCGGGTTGTAAACCTCTTTTACCACCGACGTAGGCTTCCAGTGTTCTGGGGGTTGACGGTAGGTGGGGAATAAGGACCGGCTAACTACGTGCCAGCAGCCGCGGTAATACGTAGGGTCCGAGCGTTGTCCGGAATTATTGGGCGTAAAGAGCTCGTAGGCGGCGTGTCGCGTCTGCTGTGAAAGACCGGGGCTTAACTCCGGTTCTGCAGTGGATACGGGCATGCTAGAGGTAGGTAGGGGAGACTGGAATTCCTGGTGTAGCGGTGAAATGCGCAGATATCAGGAGGAACACCGGTGGCGAAGGCGGGTCTCTGGGCCTTACCTGACGCTGAGGAGCGAAAGCATGGGGAGCGAACAGGATTAGATACCCTGGTAGTCCATGCCGTAAACGTTGGGCGCTAGGTGTGGGGGCTTTCCACGGTCTCCGCGCCGTAGCTAACGCATTAAGCGCCCCGCCTGGGGAGTACGGCCGCAAGGCTAAAACTCAAAGGAATTGACGGGGGCCCGCACAAGCGGCGGAGCATGTTGCTTAATTCGACGCAACGCGAAGAACCTTACCAAGGTTTGACATCACCCGTGGACCTGCAGAGATGCGGGGTCATTTGGTTGGCGGGTGACAGGTGGTGCATGGCTGTCGTCAGCTCGTGTCGTGAGATGTTGGGTTAAGTCCCGCAACGAGCGCAACCCTTGTTCCATGTTGCCAGCACGTGATGGTGGGGACTCATGGGAGACTGCCGGGGTCAACTCGGAGGAAGGTGGGGACGACGTCAAGTCATCATGCCCCTTATGTCTTGGGCTGCAAACATGCTACAATGGCCGGTACAGTGGGCATGCGATGCCGTGAGGCGGAGCGAATCCCTTAAAGCCGGTCTCAGTTCGGATTGGGGTCTGCAACTCGACCCCATGAAGGTGGAGTCGCTAGTAATCGCGGATCAGCAACGCCGCGGTGAATACGTTCCCGGGCCTTGTACACACCGCCCGTCACGTCATGAAAGTCGGCAACACCCGAAACTTGTGGCCCAACCCCTTTGGGGAGGGAGTGAGTGAAGGTGGGGCTGGCGATTGGGACGAAGTCGTAACAAGGTAGCCGTACCGGAAGGTGCGGCTGGATCACCTCCTTTCTAAGGAGTCTTTTCAAGGCCAGTGTTCAATCGATGTGCTGGTCGGGCTCGTGAGTGGACCCGAGGGTCCCTGTTGGTCTGTCCCGGACTGGTGTCCGGGGTGGTGCGGGGGTCTGGTCGGGATGGTTTGAAGAAGGTCGAGCTTGATACCTCCGACGGTCCTGGAAGCGTCGGGGGGCGCGCTGTTGGGTGTCTGAGGGAGCAGCCTCGGGC
>NZ_AZXF01000056.1 GCF_000515115.1 Nocardiopsis sp. CNT312 | reverse complement strand
GACAACGCCCACGAGGCCGCCCGCTCCGCCCAACAACGCGCACACCACCTACGCGAAAGCGCACACGCACTCGAAACCGCCGCCGAAGCAACCCGGCAGGACCCCCACAGCGACGAAGCCGCCACCGCCCGGGCCCAAGCCGAACAGCACTACCAGAGCACCCGCCACCTCCTCCCCCCAGAACCCGGCACCACCAACCTCCACACCTTCCCCTTCTTCGCCGACTTCTCCCGGCAGGCCCTCCAGCTCCTGGGCCCCGCCGAACCCGCACCCGTACCGGGGAGCCTCGATCCACGCGGCGTCCGCTACTTCACCAGCAACCGCGAGGGCGAGGCCTACGGCGGGCAGGTCCTGGACGCCCCCCGCCACCCTCACGGGTTCACGAACCTGCCACCGGAACAACAGGAAGCGGTCTACGCGTACACCAAGAGTTCAGTGCCGTACAACTGGACGCTGCGTACTTCAGGAATCCAGGGCAAGCTAAACATTCTGCGGCGATTGACCTCCCACCGCGGCCCGGGATGGCCCCTGTACGAACTGGCGAGCCCGGCGTATCCGAAAAAACCGACGTTGCACGACATCACCAACGCCAGTTTCAGGGCCCTCTCCCCGGAGCAGCAGAAACTCGTGCTGAAGATCAGGCAGTCGACGGACCCGGCCGGAGAACTCGCGCGGTTCACCGACAGGGAAGCACTATCCGCCGAACGCCTGGTCAACTCGTTCGGGACCTTCCCCACGCTCAACGACATCGAGCAGCGACTCGACCTCATCGACCAGGCCCTGGACCACCCCCTGCCGGAACCGATCCTGGTCCACCGGGCACTGCAAGAGGTCGGCTTCATGCAGGACTTGGACCGGGAGGCCGTTCGCAGCCTCGAAGGGACAGTCCAGACCGAGCCCGGCTACCTATCCGCCAGCCTGGGCACGGAAACAGGGTCCGAGATCGCACGTAGATGGAACTTCCAACTCCATCTCACCCTGCCCGCCGGTTCCCGGGGCCTGTGGGTCGGCGATCACGGCGCCTTCCCCGAACAGCGGGAGATCCTCCAGCCGCGTGGTCTCCAGTACCTGATCACACGCGTCGTCGAACGCCCCGACCAGAAGGTCCACATCCACGCCGAGGCCCTCCCCCCCAGCCAGGCCCAGCCCCGGCAGGAACTCGGCCTCAGGGACCAGGACCTCCGCCGCTGGCTGCGCCCGACACCTCATTGGACCGCTCCGGCGGCTCCGGAGAACGCCGATACCGGCACCGGTATGCATCGGGGACTGCGACTTCCAGACCATCGCTCGGCCCTCCAACGGGCGCCCCGACTCCTACCAGAACCAGCTGCCACCTGGCTCCGACAGGCCTTGGCGCACTACACCGGAACCTACCGAGACCTGGTCGACGGCGGACTTCTCGGCGGGAGCGTCCCTCCGGACCAGCGCGAAGCCGTCGTCTCACTCATCCACCGCCTCGATCTCGCCTTCGCCAACACCAGGAGCAGCCGACCACTCATCCTCCATGCAGGCGTCGACATCGGCTTCCTGGACAGGATGGTTCGTGGAGCTGGGCCCGCCCATCCCGTGGGCACCGTGCACACCGAACCCGGTTTCCTCACAGCGTCCCTGTTCCCCACCGCCCCCGAGGATCACGCGGTCGAACTCATCCTCCTCGTCCCCACCAAGTTCCCGGTCCTCCGTCTCGGCGACATCACGGCCCTGCTCCCCCGCGACACCAGCCTCCTCATCCACGGCACCCGACGCCCGCGCAACACACCGGCCTGGACCGTCCAAGCCGAAATCGTCCCCACCGGTTGGAGGCCCGGTCCCCACTGGAGAGCACGCCCGATCACCTCCCCCTACAGCACGAGCGCCGGGCCCTCCGCGGTGGAGGGCACCGGGCACACCAGCACGGGCGGTCCCAGCGGCACCGCCCCCCGCGATGGTGCGGGCGAGGTACGCCCCGACCGTCCCGGCCCCGACCATCGGCCGGAAAGCGGTGACGGATGGGTACGGCTGCCCGACGGCACCCGACGCTGGGGCCGCTACGGAGCAGCCGGACTCCTGCTCTACTCCGTCCACCC
>NZ_AZXF01000011.1 GCF_000515115.1 Nocardiopsis sp. CNT312 | reverse complement strand
GTCGGTGTCCATCAAGCGCTGTTGGGGGCGGGCCCGGCGGGCCTTGGCGCGTTGGTGGGCGGTGGTGGCCCGGTAGCCGCGCTTGCTGGTGTTGCGGGCCAGCTCGCGGCTGATCACCGACTGGTCCCGGCCGACCAGCCGGGCGATGGCTCGTACGCCTTCTCCTCGCGCGTTGGCGAGCGCGATCTCCTCGCGTTCAGCGAGGGTGAGCATCCGTCGTTCTGGCATGAGCAACCCCTGTGACCTGTGATGTTGCTACGACGGTATGACACCACCATGACCTGTTCCGGGCTCGCGTACCCGGAAACACCCGATGTCCAGTCCCTCATGCCCCACCGCTCACCCCGGTTCGGCGAGCTCCTCCCGCAGGGACAGCGCCTCGGGATCGTCGAAGCCCTCCAGCAGCTCCAGCGCCTCGGCCCGGTGCTCCCGCGCTCGCCCGTGCCCACCCATCGCCTCCAGCACGGCGGCCCGGCGGTGCAGGCACACCGCCAGCCGCCAGCGGTCGCCGCACGCGCGGTACCCGGCCGCGGCCTGGTGCAGAAAGCGCGCCGACTCCTCCCGCAGCCCCAGGTCCCGGTAGACCGTGCCCACCCCCTCGAAGGACTCCGCCTCGCGGCGCCGGTCGGCGACCCGGCGGTGCAGGGCGGCGGCGTGGTGGTAGGCGACTAAGGCCTCGTCGGCCTCGCCGAGCCGGGCCCGCAGATGGCCCAGTTGCAGCAGGGCGTAGCCCTCGTGGACGGGGTCGCCCGGATCCCGTGCCGCCTTCAGCGCCTCCTGGAGGACGCCCAGCGCCCGGTCGTGCCCGCCCAGCTCGCCCCAGGCCGCCCCCAGGCAGGCCAGGGTGGCGAACTCGGTGATCCGGTCGCCGGTCTCGCGGTGCACGGCCAGCGCCCGCTCGCACAGCGCCGCCGCCTCCCGGGCCTCGCCCGAGCGCAGCGCCACCGCAGCCAGGTTGCCCAGGGCGACCCCCTCCCAGAGGCGCTCACCGAGTCCACGGGTCAGGCACAGTGCCTCCCCGAACAGGCGGTGTGCCCGTTCCAGGCGATGGGCGCGCAGGTGGACCAGGCCCAGGGCGTTCAGCGACATCGCCTCGCCGAAGGCGTCGCCCCCCGCTCGGCGCAGGGCCAGTGCCCGCTCGTGGTGGCCGAGGGCCTCCTCGACACGGTTCGCCTGCACGCGGGCGATCCCCAGGGCCTCCAGCAGGTCGGCCTCGGCGTCCGGCCGGCCCTCGTCGCGGGCGGCGGCCAGCCCGGCTGCGCCGACGGCCTCCCACTCGGCCGCGGGTACGTGGAAGACGTGGAAGTGGCGCAGCACCGCGGCCAGCCGCCAGACGGTTCCGGGCAGCCCCGCGGAGTCGGCGGCCCGCACGCACGCGGTGAGGGCGGCGTGCTCGCGTTCGAACCAGCGCAGTGCCGAGGCGGGGTCGGCGAAGCTCCGCGCGGCTGCCTCCGGCAGGTCCTCCGGAGCCAGGTGGCGCAGGTGGGAGCCGCAGGTGCGGGCGGCCGCGTCGGCGCTGGCCAGATACCACCGCAGCAGCCGCTCCAGCGCGGCCTCCCGGGCGCCGGGGGACTCCTCCTGCCGCAGCTGGGCCTGGGAGTAGGAGCGCAGCAAATCGTGGAAGCGGAACCGGTCGGGTCCGGTCTGCTCCACCAGGTGTGCGCCCACCAGCAGGTCCAGGGTCCGCCGGGCCTCCCGCTCGGCCGTGTCGGCCAGCACCGCCGCCGCGTCGGTGCCGAAGTCGGTCCCCGGGTGCAGGCCCAGCAGCCGGAAGAGCCGTGCCGCCCGCTCCTCCAGCACCCGGTAGGACCAGGCGAAGACCGAGCGGACCGCGTGGGCCTCCTCCTCGTCGTCGGTCGCCAGGGTGTCCCACAGCGCCGACTCGTCGCGCAGGTCCTGGATGAGGTCGTGCAGCGGCATGTGCGGGCGGCTCGCCGCCCGTTCCGCGGCGATGCGCAGCGCCAGGGGCAGTTGCCCGCACAGGTGGGCCAGTTCGGCGACCTCGTGCGGTGTGTCGGTCTCGCGGTGGCCGCCGATCACCCCGGTGAGCAGGTCCACGGCCTGCTCGGGGCTGAGCGTGCGGACCGGCAGGCGCCGCGCGCCCTGGCGAGCCACCAGCCCGGACAGGCGGTCGCGGCTGGTCACCAGCACCACCGAATCGGAGGATCCGGGCAGGAGCGGGCGCACCTGGGCGGCGGAGGCGGCGTTGTCGAGCAGGACGAGCACCCTGCGTTCGGCGAGCAGCGACCGGTACAGCGCCGCCCGGCTGTCGGTGTCGGGCGGCACCGCGTCGGCGGGGACGCCCAGGGCGCGCAGGAACCGGTCCAGGACCTGGGCCGGGACGGCGGGCAGCCCGGGGCCGTACCCGCGCAGGTCGACGTGGAGCTGTCCGTCGGGGAAGCGCGGGCTGACCCGGTGCGCCCAGTGCAGGGCCAGAGCGGTCTTGCCCACCCCGGCGGTGCCGGTGATCAGGTGGAGGGCGCCCCCGCCGTCCCCGTCGCGCAGCCGCGAGCTGAGCACCTCCAGTTCGCCCACCCGGTTGACGAAGCCGGGCACGTCGGCCGGGAGCTGGCGGGGGACCGGCCCCGGCGCGGGGTCGGAGGTGTGGAAGTGCACCCCGCCGTGGACCCGCCCGGCCTGGACGGCGTTTCCCGACACCTCGGAGATCCGGGACCCGTCGTCGGGGCCGGACCCCTCCCCGGGACGCTGGTCAGGCACGGGGCGTCTCCGCGGCGGCGACCTCGCGGGGGAAGAAGGACGCGATCGGCTCGGCGCTCTCGTAGAGGGCGGCGATCCCGCTCCGGCAGGCGGCGGTGACCTCCGGGTCGGTGTAGCGCACACACCCCGCCAGCACACCCCCGTCGTAGCGGATCCGGTAGGTCGCCTCCGCGCCGAGCGTCACCACTTCGGGCAGCAGGCCGCCGTTCTCCATGTTGGTGAGCGCTTCGGGTCCGATGATCCGGATGTGTTCGCCGCATTGGGCGCGGATGTGCAGCGAGTGCAGCTCCCAGTGCAGGTAGGGCGTCAGCGGCCACTCCACGACCCGCACCCGCAGCACCCGGGCGCTGCGGCGCTCCAGGCCGGCGAACATCTCCAGCAGTTCGGGCCGGTCCTGTTCCAGCATGCGCAGGGCCTCGGCGGTCTCACCCGAGCGGTACCGCATCCAACTGGGGTTCTCCGGCTGGTGGAAGTCCTGGAGCCGCTCCAGCTTCCAGGCGTCGGCCCCGCGCAGCGCGTCGAAGCGGCGGTCGAAGTCCTCGCCGTAGGCGTCCAGGTCCAGGGGGTCGCCGGGCAGGCGGGCGAGGGAGTCAAGCATCCGGGATGTCCGCCTTCGCTGAGACGAGGACGTTGCGCGGGATGACGACGAGCCGTTCGTCGTCGTCGACGGCCGCGTCGGCGGGGAGCAGGTCGGCGTAGTGGTCGGTCAGGTCGCGGCCGATGACGGCGATGTCACCGTTGTCCAGTTCCCAGATGTCGGGGCAGCCCCGGACGTTGTTGGTGTTGCCCAGGGCCCGGGGCGAGGCCCCCAGGCGGCGGAGCGGCCGGGCATCGGGGTCCGCTTCCCACGGGCGTGCCATGTCGTCCTTTCCGCGTGCACCGGGTCGGGGGACGGTGCACGCAGAAAGAAAATAACACGGCGGAACGGAATGTCAGATCACCCTTCTGTGTCGATTAAATGCGATGGTGTGTGCGGATCACGGAGCGTTCTCCGTATCTTGTGTGATGTGAGAAAAATGTGTTCTGTGTGCAGGTTGATCTGCTTTGATGTGATTAGAGCGAGGTCTCTTGATACTTTTTCCTTGGGTGTGGAAAGGGATGCGTTGATGCACGTGAACATGCACGTGAATCGGTAGATCATATCCATGGAACCTGCGGTGCCGAATTCTCGGCCGGACCCGCGGATTCCGGGCCGTGCGCGTCCGTCTCCCGTTCAGGGGAGCGGGCGGGGCCCACCGGGCCGCCGCACGTGTGCCGACCCTCGTCGCGGCGGCCACCCGGTCGCTGCGCGGACGGTCGCGGTCCCGGTGGAGCGCCGGGGAAGGGGTTCCCGCGCAGGTGTGGGGCCGCTGCGGCGCGCTCCCGATGGCGGGTGCGCGCGCCAGGCGCTACACTCGTCGCCATGCGAACCACGGACACCCGAACCACCCAGTGGTGGCGCCGCACCTAGGCGGCGCACCCGTTTCGCATACCCGAACCAGCGACCGCCCCGGACCGGCGGTCGTTCTCTCTTTCGCGGCCCCGGCCCGGTCGACCACCGACGACAGCCAGCGCCTTCAAGGAACCGCCGTGAATCCCAGCGACGCGCAAGTCTCCACCTACCGCACTCAGGGCGGCGTGACCGTCCGCCGCACCGCAGCCGACTGCGACCCCGAGGTGCTCACCGACCTCGTCCGCTCGGTCGAGTCACGGCGCGGCGGCGTCCTCTCCTCCGGGATGGAGTACCCCGGCCGCTACGACCGCTGGCACCTGGGGTACGTGGACCCCTGCTTGGAGCTGGCCGCGCGCGGCCGCCGGGTCACCGCCACCGCCCTCAACGTCCGCGGACGGGTCCTGCTGCCCCTGGTGGGCCAGGCGCTGGCCGCTCTCGGGGCCCCGCTGGAGCAGGGGCCCGACCACGTGGACCTCACCGTCCCCGACCCCGACCCGGGCGCGTTCTTCACCGAGGAGGAGCGCAGCCGCCGCCCCAGCGTCTTCACCGCGCTGCGTGCCGTCGTCGCGGCCATGGCCGCCCCCGAGGACGGCGTCCTGGGCCTGTACGGCGCGTTCGGCTACGACCTGGCCTTCCAGTTCGAGCCCATCGACAAGCACATCGACCGCGACCCCGAGGACCGCGACCTGGTCCTGCACCTGCCCGACGCGATCGTGGTGCGCGACCGCAAGCGCGAGACGTGTGTGCGCTACACCTACGAGTTCACCGTGCCCGCCGACGGCGACCGGGCCGAGGCCACGACCGAGGGCTTGGAGCGCGCCACCGAGCCCACCCCGCCGGTGGTTGCCGCGCACGTGCCCGAGGGCCCCCGGCCCGGCTCGTACGCCGAGGTGGTCGCCGAGGCCAAGGAGAGGTTCCGCCGCGGCGACCTGTTCGAGGTGGTGCCCGGCCACCGCACCTACGCCCGCTGCTCCTCCCCGGCCCGCTTCTACGAACTGCTGCGCGAGCGCAACCCCGCCCCCTACGAGTTCTTCTTCAACCTGGGCGGCGGCGAGTACCTGGTCGGCGCCTCACCGGAGATGTTCGTGCGGGTCACCGGTGAGCCCGGCACCGGCCAGCGCGTGGAGACCTGCCCCATCTCGGGCACCATCCGCCGCGGTGAGGACGCCATCGGCGACGCCGAGAACATCCAGGAGCTGCTCTCCTCCGTCAAGGAGAAGTCCGAGCTGACCATGTGCACCGACGTGGACCGCAACGACAAGTCGCGGGTGTGTGAACCGGGCACCGTGCGCGTCATCGGCCGCCGCCAGATCGAGATGTACTCGCGCCTCATCCACACCGTCGACCACATCGAGGGCACCCTGAGGCGCGACTTCGACGCCCTGGACGCCTTCCTCAGCCACATGTGGGCCGTCACCGTCACCGGGGCGCCCAAGACGTGGGCGATGCGCTTCATCGAGCAGCACGAGACCAGTCCCCGCCGCTGGTACGGCGGTGCCGTCGGCGTGGTCAACTTCGACGGCTCCATGAACACCGGCCTCACCCTGCGCACCGCCCACATCCAGAACGGGGTGGCCGCCGTGCGGGCGGGCGCCACCCTGCTGTACGACTCCGACCCCGACGCCGAGGAGCGCGAGACCTTCCTCAAGGCGCGTGCCCTGCTGGAGACCCTCGAACTGGGGGAGCGGGCCGAGGCGTCCCGCGACGGTTCGGCCGACTACGCATCCGCCGCGTCCGAGGCCCGGCGGCCCGGTGAGGGCATGCGGGTGCTGCTGGTCGACCACGAGGACTCCTTCGTCAACACCCTCGCCGACTACGTGCGCCGCCACGGTGCGGAGGTCACCACGGTCCGCTACGGGTTCGACCCCGTCCTGCTCGACCGCTTCGCGCCCGACCTGGTGGTGCTCTCGCCCGGCCCGGGACTGCCCGCCGACTTCGCGATGTCGGCACTGCTGGACGAACTCGCCGCGCGCCGCCTGCCGGTGTTCGGGGTGTGCCTGGGGCTGCAGGGGATGGTCGAGCACGCCGGAGGCACGCTGCGGACCCTGGACGAGCCCGTCCACGGCAAGCCCGGCCGGGTGAGGCTGGTGGGTGCCGCCGCCGGGGAGGGCGGGACGCTGCTGGGCGGCACCGGGGAGGACGGTGCGTTTCCCGCCGCCCGTTACCACTCCACCTACGCGCTGCCCGACGAGGTGAAGAACTTCGAGGTCACGGCGGTCCTGGACGGCGACCACCCGGTGGTGATGGGGATCGAGGACACCGCGGCCCGGTGGTACGCGGTGCAGTTCCACCCGGAGTCGATCCTCACGGCCCCGGTGGGGGAGGGCATCGTCGCCCGGGTGTTGGAGCTCGCCCGGGGTTGACGCAGGTCACGTGCCCGTGGGGTGCTCTATGCACGTATCCCACGGGCACGCCCGGCACGTACGGGGGAGGTTGTACCCTCGGCACAGGCCATTCGGCCGCGCCCCACACGTCCGCCCGTGACCGGTGCCCTTCCCCGATCGCGGCGTATACGTGTGCCCCGAGCGCGGCCCCATCGGGAAGAGGGTGCTGTGAAGAAGGTCGAGCCGCAGGTACGCCTGGTATCGCGTCCGCAGGTGGACTACGACATGATCGCCGACTACCTGCGGGAGGTCGGCGGCCAGGCGTGGCTGGAGCGCTTCGACCGCGGGGAGCTGGACGCGCACCTGGGCGACGCGCAGAACCTCGCCGAGTTCGCGGGGCGGCTGTGCTACCGCTCCTGGGAGCCGGGGCTGAACCCGAACGTGACGCGGGTGCGCAAGGACCAGGACGCCTACCTCGGCAACCTCCTGGCCAGCCTGCACGGGTCCGTGCTGGAGCACGTCAGCTTCAGTTTTGTACTGCACAATGTATCAAGGGTGTGCTGTTACGACTCGGACACAGAGGTCCTCACTGACCGTGGGTGGATTCCCTGGCCCAAGGTCGAGGGTGATGAGACGTTCGCGACTCTCAACCCGGACAACGGCACATTGGAGTACCAACAGGCCACGGAGGTCTATCACGCGGACTACGAGGGGCCGATGTATCGAGTTTCCTCTGAACAAGTCGACCTATTGGTGACACCGAACCATCGTATGTGGGTGCGCAAGTACGATACTCAGGCAGCCAAGCGGGGGGAGGAATCCTTCGGTGTGGAGTTCGCTGATGACATCTTGCATAAGCGAGTCCAGTACCAGAAGGCCGCCGAATGGGCTGGAGTCACTCCTGAGCGTGTAGAAATCCCTGCGACAACGCGCACATTCACACGTAAAGATACCGGTACAGTGAGTACGCGCCACTATCCATCTGTTTCCTTCCCAACCGAACCGTTCGCTCGCTTCCTCGGTTACTTCATTTCAGAGGGAAGCATTAATGGACATCAGATCGTGTTGGCCCAGAATCGCGGACCGACATTGGAGAGGATGCGTCGGACCATCGAGCAGATGGGGCTGAGCGCCTATGTCCCAGACACAGGGTTCGGATCCGTGCGCACGCATTGTACTGCGTTGCGTGATTTTCTTGCCGAATTGGGTCATTCACACGAGAAGTATGTTCCTGAAATGGTGCACGGTTGGGATTCGGAGACCATCGCAGCATTCCTCGATGCGATGGTCGAAGGCGACGGAACGGTCCACAAGAAGTCCGGGCACAGAGTCATATACACCAGTTCTCAGGAGCTTGCTGACGACCTTCAGGTCCTGGCCATCAAGGCAGGGATGTCCGCCAACGTTCGTATCGACGACCGTGTGGGCTTGGAGCGTACGTTGTCCACCGGGCAGAAGTTCAATAATCTGAGGCCCTGTTACGTGGTCTCGCTCCTCACCAAGCGTTCCTACCCTTTGGTTAATACCGGTCGAACCCGGCCCAGCCGATACTGGAACGCTGAGGGATACAACGACCAGATGGAGTACTACAGGGGTCGGATCCACTGTGTGAAGGTACCCAACGGTCTGCTGTGGGTCCGTCGCAACGGTAAGCCTGTGGTTTCCGGGAACACTCATGAACTGATTCGGCACCGCCCCGGCGTCGCGATCTCACAGGAGTCGCTGCGCTTCGTCCGCCTGACCGACCTGCCGTTCTGGTTCCCGGAGTGGGCCGAGGAGGATCCCGAACTCATGAAGCGCGCCACCGAGATGCTGGAGCGCATGGAGGAGTTCCAGTTCTGGATGGCCGAGCACTTCGGGCTCGACGAGCAGGGCGTGAAGTTCGCGGAGAAGAAGCACAAGACCTCGTTCATGCGCCGCTTCGCCCCCGAGGGCGTGGCCACCGGCCTGGTGTGGACCGCCAACGTGCGCACCCTGCGCCACACCCTGGAGGCGCGCACCGCACCGGGTGCCGAGGAGGAGATCCGCCTGCTCTTCCACCGCATCGGCGAGGTCCTCAGGGAGGAGGCGCCCGCGCTGTTCGGTGACTACGAGGTGGAGGACGGCGCCTGGGTGCCTCGCTGGCGCAAGGTCTGAGCTCCGCCGTGCAGGTTCGGCCCGCCCCTCGGGGCGGGCTTTTTTGTCTTCCTGGAATGCCCCTTTTCATAAATAATCATTGGATGTATGGGTTTTTGGCTGAGATCCCTTATGTCGCTTCTTTTGGTAGTCCGAAAATTAGATTCTTTCCTTCTCGGCGTGTCCACTGGTGGAATCCGGGGGTAGGTTGGTCCTGGCCGAACCGGCGTATCCGTGCCCACCCGGTTCGGCCGTGGAAGATGGTGGGTGCGAGAATCGGAGTTTCTTGTGCGAACCGTAGTGTCCGCCGGGGCGGTGCTCGCCTTCGCGGTGGTCGGTACCCTGGCCGGGACCGCCCCGGCCTCCGCCGCGACCGGTGAGGTCGTGGTGTTCACGACCGAGTTCGAGGGGCTGCGCCACTACCCCGACCCCCAGGGCTGCCACCGCCTGCCACCGAGTGCGCACGTGCTCGTCAACCTCACCGATGGCCTGGTCACCCTGCACGCCGACCCCTTCTGCGCCGGTCCGGGCACCGTGGTCGAGCCCGACCACGGATGGCACGCTCCGCCCAGCGGCCTCTTCAGCTTCTCGGTGTCCTGAACCGGGGCGTCGCGGCGCCGACGGGCCCCTGGTGGGCATAAATCATAAAACGGACTTTCTGCTTCTTTATTTCATTTCACCGTTACATGGTGCGTCCGTATCCCTGTGCCGGGTGCGCGGGGCGGAGAAATCTTCTTGACTCCGAACGGCCATTTCCGTGAAAGTGGGGGCGCCTCCGGGGCTTCGGCCCCTATCGTGGTCCCCCGGGCACGAGAAGAGAACCGGAAAGGTGTCCGCCTGCATGCTGCACACCCTCATCGTCGGCCTGGGCCGTTCGGGAGAAGGACTGCACCTGCCGTCGCTGGCCAAGGCCAGGGACCGGGAGCCGACCCTCTTCGCCCCCGGACCGGTCCTCGGATTCGACCCCTTCCTGCCGCCCGTCGACGGCGTCCTCGCGGTCGGCTCCCTGGCGGAGGCCGCAGACCGCGCCCGCCCGGAGGACACCGTGGTCCACCTGTGCACACCGCCGCACGTGCGCTCCGGTCTGCTGGCGGCTCTGGCCGAGACCGGCTACCGCAGGGTCATCGTGGAGAAGCCGCTGGCCCTGGACCTGGTGGGACTGGCCGAGATCGCCCGGGTACGGCGGAGCAGGGGCCTGGACATCACCGTCTCGACCCAGTGGCTGGACAGCGCGCTCACCCGGCGGCTGAGGTCGGCCGTGCGTTCCGGCCCCTTCGGCCGCCTGCGCTCCGTCACCATCGTGCAGAACAAGCCCCGCTTCACCCGCACGGCACGGGTCCCGGGCCACCCCACCGCCTTCGACGTGGAGGTGCCCCACGCCCTGGCCGTGGCGATCGCCCTCGCCGGGCCCGCCGACGTCGCCCGCGCCGAACTGGAGGACATGGTGACCGAACGGACGCGGCAGCCCGGCATGGGCCGGGCCCGCCTCGACCTTCGGCACCATGCGGGGGTGCGCACCCGGATCGACTCCGACCTCACCTCGCCCGTGCGCGAACGCCGCATCACCCTCCGCTTCGACGGTGCCGAGCTCATCGGCCACTACCCGTGCAGCGCGGCCGACCACACCGCCCAACTGCGGGTGGAGGTCCCGGGCCGGAAGACGTTCCACTCGGTCTTCGACGACGACGCGCTCACCGCCTTCCTCGTCTCCGCCTACACGCGCTACGCCGACCCCAGCCCGCCGGTCGGCGACCTCCCGGGGCAGGTGGAGGCCGTACGCCTGCTCGTGGAGGCCAAGAGGCTGTGCGCCCCTGCGCCCGCCCCCGCGGCACAGGAGGTGGCCCGTGCTGTCGGAGCCTGAGACCCGGCCCCGTCTCGCCGGCATCGGGGACGAGGCCGCACCCGGCCTCGACCGCCAGATCGCGGCTGTGGAAGCGCTCGGCTGGAAGCGGCTGGAACTGCGCACCGTGGACGGGGTGCCGGTGGCGGAGATGGCCGAGGCCGACTTCGCACGCGCCGCCGCCGGGATCGCCGCATCCGGAACCGAGGTGGTCGCGGTCGCCGCCAAGATCGGCGACTGGTCCCGGCCCGCGACGGGGGACTTTCGCCTCGACACCGACGAACTGGCGGTCCTGGCCCGGCGCTGCGCGCTCCTGGGCACCCGCCTGGTCCGGATCATGTCCTACCCCTCCGGAGGGCTGGCCGGGCCGGAATGGGGCAGCACGGTCCGTTCGCGGCTGCGCGAACTGGCCCGGCGCGCCGAGGACACCGGGCTCGTCCTGGTGCACGAGAACTGCGCGGGCTGGGCGGGGGAGAGCGCCGAGCGGGCCCTGGACCTGCTGGCCGCGGTGGACAGCCCCGCCCTCGGGCTGCTCTTCGACACCGGCAACGGCGTCGCCCACGGTTACCGGGCTCCCGACCTGCTGCGTCCGCTCCTGCCCCACGTGGCGCACGTCCATGTCAAGGACGCGGTGACCGGTCCCGGCGGGAGGGTCGGCTACGTCCTGCCGGGGGAGGGGGAGGCCGGGACCGGGGAGTGCCTGCGCCTGCTGGCCGCGCACGGATACTCCGGAACGCTGTCCATCGAACCCCACCTGCACCTGCGTCCCCACCTGAGCGCGGAGGGGGCTGATCCCGGCCGCGGCGACCCCGCCGGGTTCGTCGCCTACGGACGTGCTCTGGAACGGCTCCTGGACCGGGTGTGGACCGCCTCCGCCCGGCCGGCGGAGGCGGTCCGATGAGCGTCCGCCTGGACCGGAGCGACCACGACCTGCTGCTGCGGCTGATGGAACTGCCCACCGCGGGCCCCCTGGAGACCGGGCCGGAGGGACCCGAGCCCCGCCTGTACGAGGCCCAGGACCTCTACGCCCGCGCGGCGGCCGGACTCGGGTTCCGGACGGTGCACCTCGCCCCGGCCTCCCCCGGCGACCTGGACCGCCCCGACGTGCCCCTGCCGGTACGCGACGCGGCGCGGGACGCCCCCGGGTTCCTGGAGTGCCAGCCCAGCGCGGTGCTGCGTCTGGGACCGGAGGCGCCCGCCGAGCGCACCGTGATGTTCAACGTGCACCTGGACACGGTGGCCGGACTGCCGCCGGTGGGCTTCGACGGCACGGTCTTCCGAGGCCGTGGCGCCGTCGACGCCAAGGGGCCGGCGGTGGCGCTGCTGGCCGGGGTGCGTGCCGCACGCAAGCGCCGTCCCGCCCTGGGGCGCGACGTGGCGGTGCTCGTCCAGGCCGTGGCCGGGGAGGAGGGCGGCGCCATGGGGGTGCTGGGCACCCGACCTCTCGTCGAACGCGGCCACACCGGGCGGCTCAACGTGTTCTGCGAACCCACCCGGACGCGCTTCCTCACCCGCAGCACGGCCTCGATGACCGCACGGATCTCGGTCCGGGGCGCCGACGCCGTCGACGACCGCCCGCACACCGGACACAACGCCTCCGTCCTGCTGGGGTTCCTGGCCCAGCACCTGGGGCGTTCCCTGGACGCCCACGCCGCGACGGGGGCGGTGTGCGTGGCCGGACTGCACACCGGCCGCCTGCACAACCGCGTCTACGGCACCGGCGACCTGCTGCTCAACCTCTCCTACGGCCGGGCGGAGGCGGGGCCAGCCCTGGAAGAGGCCGTGGAGCGCGCCTTCGACCAGGGCCTGGAGGCCTTCACCGCCGACTTCACGGGCACCGCCCTGTTCGACCGCACGGCCGCCGACGCACGCGGCCTTGCCCGCTTGGAGTGGCTCAAACGCGGACTGCCCGTGCTGGACGACCGCGACCCGTGGGGCCGTGCCCTGCTGCGGCGGGCCGGGATCGCGCCCTGGCCGGACGGCGAGACGCCCTTCACCTGCGACGCCCTCTGGATGGCGCACGCGGCGGGCGCCTGCACCGTGGTGCTGGGTCCCGGCCACCTGGCCGACAACCACGCGCACGCCGAAGGCGAGTACGTCCGCGCCGACCAGCTCGACGGGTTCGCCGACGCGGTGGCCCGCCTGCTGACCGTATGCACCGACGACATGATGGGACGGCCCTGACGTGACCACGACCCCCCTGGGGACCGCGCAGTCCCCGCCCGCACCGGGCACCGTACGCGTGGACGCCGCGGCGCTGCTCGCCTTCACCGCGTCGGTGTTCACAGGCCGGGGCCTGCCACCGCACCGCGCGGAACGGGCGGCGCGGGCGCTGTGCCACGGCGACCTCGCCGGACCGCGCTCGCACGGCCTGGCCAACCTCACCCGGCTCTACCTCCCCCTGCTCGACGAGGGCAGGGCAGACCCCGCCGCCGAACCCCGGGTGCTCACCGACCTGGGCGCGTCCGTGCTCTGGGACGCCCGCCGCGCTCTGGGGCTGTGGGCGGCGGGCGCGGCCATGGACCTGGCCGCCGAACGCGCCGAGCGGCACGGTATCGGCCTGGTGTCGGTGCGCGGCGCCACCCACCTGGGGTGCGCCGGCCACCACGCGCTGCGCGCCGCCGAACGCGGCATGGTCGGCCTGGTGGCCAGCAACTGCGGACGCCAGCGCATCGCCCGGCCCCCCGGCGCCGCCGTGGCGATGCTCGGCACGAACCCGATCAGCCTCGCCGCGCCCGCGGGTGCCCACCCGCCGTTCCTGCTCGACATGAGCACCACGGCCGCGCCCACCGGGGTGGTCCGGCAGGCGGCCCGGGAGGGGCGCCCCCTGCCGGAGGGGCTGCTGCGCGACGAGGTGGGCGCTCCGGTCACCGACCCGCGTGCACTCGACGAGGGCCGCGCGCACCTGGAGTGGCTGGGCGGGGAGGTCGGCCGGTACAAGGGCTTCGGCCTGGCCCTCATGGTGGAGGTGCTGTCCGCGCTCGTGTCCGGCTCCGGGACGGGCCCCCACCCCGACGCCCACGGCGGGGACGGCGGTCGGGACGACGACATCGGTTTCCTCGTCGCGGCCATCGCCCCCGACACCCTGAGGCAGGGGACCGGTGCCGACGCGGAGGCGCTGTTCGGTGCGCTGGTGGACTGTCCGCCCGTCGATCCGGCCGAGCCGGTGCGCTACCCCGGCTGGTACGAGTACCACCGTGCGCGGGAGCGGCGGCGCGACGGCGTCCCGCTGGAGGGCGCGGTCTACGCCGAACTCGTGGACGTGGCGTCGCGGGCGGGCCTGCGCGCGCCGACCGCTCTGGAGGGGCCGTGACACGGCGGCTGCGGGTGGGCCTGGTCGGCCTCGGCGTGATCTCCCGCTTCTACCTCGCAGCGCTGCGTAACGCTCCGGGCCTGGAGCTGGCGGCGGTGTGCGACCGTGACCCGGACGCGCTGGCCGCGCACCCGCTCGGAGTGCCCGGCTACACCGACCACCGGCGGATGCTGGAGGGGGCCGCCCTGGACGCGCTCGTGGTCACGGCCCCCAACGACGCGCACGCCCCGATCTGCGCCGACGCACTCGACCGGGGGGTGGCGGTGTGCGTAGAGAAGCCCCTGGCGCTGGACGCCGCGCAGGCCGCTCCGCTCACCGCCCTGGCCGGGGAGAGGAACACGGTGCTCTTCACCGCCTTCCACCGGCGGTACAACTCCGCGGTGGCCCGGCTGCGCCGGGAGCTGGCCGGACGGGAGGTGGCCGAGTTGACCGTGCGCTACCTGGAGCGGATCGAGGAGCACGCCGGGGCCGACACCTGGTACCTGGATCCGCGCCGCTGCGGCGGGGGATGCGTGGCAGACAACGGGCCCAACGCCTTCGACCTGGTCGAGTGGCTGCTCGGCCCGGCCCAGGTGGTGGAGGCGCGCGTGGGGCGGGACGGCTCGGGAACCGACCGGTGGGCCGAGGTGCGCCTGGAGGCGGGCGGGGCCGCCGCCCGGGTGCTCCTGGACTGGTCCTACCCGGGCGAGGTCAAGGACGCGGTGGCGTGTACCACCGACGGGGCCGTGCTCGGCGCGGACATGCTGGCCGGCCACGACGGGTTCAAGGCGTCGCTGTGGCACGAGTACACCGGGGTGCTCGCCGACTTCGAGGAGAGGGTGCGCGGCGGCCGGGTCGAGGACGCGGGCGGTGCGTCCGCGCTGCGGCTCGTCGGTGACACCTACCGCCGCGCGGTGCGCCCGCAGGAACGGAACCGGGAGGGGGCGGGAAGGTGAACCCGCAGGAGGACGGACCCAAGCGGGAGGTCGCCGCGGACCTGGTGAAGGTCCTGGTGCACCGCAGGGACGAGAGGGGGATGCGGCTCATGCCCTACGCCAGCCGGTGCGTGCGCCCCGGCGAGGTGCACGAGCTGGTGGCCACGGACCACACGGAGACCGCGGAGGGGGCCCGGATCGACCGCGTGGGCTTCCTCGGGTTCGCCGAGATCACCTCGGCCGGGGTGGTGGACCGCGGCGACGAGGTGTGGATCGGTTCCCGCAGGGTGGGGACGGTACTGGGGTTCGACGGCTGCCACCTGCCCAACCACTACAACGTGCTGATCCACGCCGTCCCCGTTCCGACCGGCCGGGAGCTGGGGCTGGACGCGGGTGAGGCGGTGCTCTTCCGTCAGGGTGCCCCGTGGCCGACCGGGGAACCGCGGCCCTGCCATCCGAAAAATCCGTCATTTGACGATAAATGTCCGATATAAAAATTCAAGCCGACTGAATTAATCTCCCCGGAGCCTTTTCCTGTCCGGTTGCACTTGATAAACTGTGCGTGCAGCGAAAGGCGCTCCGGATTCGATGGAAAACCCTTTGTTGTGCCTGATTTCTGTGTATTTTCTTCTCCATGAATTGCGAGGACCCCTATGACCACCGCGACCAAGTCCGCCTCCCGCCTGGAGGCCCGCTTCCGCCTGTGGGACTCCAACGGCAACGGGGTGATCGAGCGCTCGGACTTCGACGCCGAGGCCAACGGCATCATCTCGCGCCTGGGCGCCGAGGGCACCCCCAAGGGTGAGGCGCTCCGCCAGGCCTACATGGGCATGTTCGACCGCCTGGCCGCCGGCGCCGGCACCCAGCGGATGGACCGGGCCGCCTTCATCGAGGTGGCTGAGCGGGAGATCATCAGCCAGGGCGACGCCGGGTTCGCGGCGATGGTCCAGCCCACCATCCAGGCGATCGTCGACGTCCTGGACACCGACGGCGACGGAGAGATCAGCCCGGCCGAGATGGAGAAGTGGTTCGCCGCCATCGGCCTCAGCGGGGCCGAGGCCGACCAGGCCTTCTCCGAGATGGACACCGACGCCAGCGGCAAGCTGTCCACCACCGAGCTGATCGCCGCGGTCCGCGACTACCACCTCGGCCGCAACGACATCCCGCTGCTGGGAGCGTGACACGGGGACGGTGGCCGCCGTCCCCCCGCGAACGCTCCCCCTTCCCGGTGCCCCGCCGCAGCCGATCCGCCGCGGCCGGGCGCCGGCCCTCCCTCCCGCGCCACGGAAAAGGAAAAAGTGGAGAGAACGCTTTCGTCCCCAGAAGCCCCCCTCGGGGCGGGAGAACGGCCTCCCGTTCCCTTCTTCGACCAGTCGGAGACCTTTCAGGAGCTCTGGCCGGACATACGCGAGAACTGCCTCAGGGTCATGGACGACGGGAAGTTCTCCCACGGCTCCATGGTCGCCGAATTCGAGAGCAGACTCGCCGAGTGGACCGGTGCCCGCCACGTGGTCGGCGTCAACTCCGGGACCGACGCCCTCGTCCTCCTCCTGAAGGCGGCCGGACTGCGCCCGGGGGAAGGCGTGATCGTCCCCGCCTACACCTTCATCGCCACCGCCAGCGCCGTCGTGCTGGCCGGGGGCGTGCCCGTGTTCGCCGACATCGAGGAGCACGGGTACGGCATCGACCCGCGCTCCGTACGGGCCGTGGCCACCGAGCGCACCCGCATGGTCATGCCCGTGCACCTGTTCGACCGGCTCGCCGACATGGACGGCGTGCACGCGGTCGCCCGCCAACACGGCCTGACCGTCCTGGAGGACAGCGCGGAGGCGATCGGCATGCGCCTGCGCGGCGTCCACGCCGGACTCCTGGGCCTGGGCGGCGTGCTCTCGTTCTTCCCCTCCAAGACACTCGGGGCGGTCGGCGACGCCGGAGCACTGCTCACCGACGACGACGCGGTGGCCGAGACCGCCGCCTCCCTGCGCCACCACGGCCGCAGCGGGCGGACCGTGGGCCACTTCCCGGGCATCGCCAACCCCACCGTCGTGCCCGGCTGCAACAGCAAGATGGACGACCTCCAGGCGGCCGTGCTGCTGGCCAAGCTCGCCGTCCTCGACACCGGCATCGACCGCCGCGCGCGCCTGTCCGCGCACTACGACCGACGACTGCGACCCGTCCCGGGCGTGCGGGCCGTGCCCGGCGACACCCCGCCCCACCCAGGGGGCGGACGGACCGTCTACGTCCACCTCGTCGAGGTGGACGAGCGCGACGCCCTCGCCGCCCACCTGGCGGGGGCCGGTATCGGCACCGAGACCTACTACCCCCTCCCGCTGCACCTGCAACCGTGCTTCGCGTACCTGGGCCACGTACCGGGCGACTTCCCCCGCGCGGAACGGGCGTGCCGCTCCGCGCTCGCCCTGCCGCTGCATCCCGACATGACCGAGGAACAGGTGGACCGCGTCTGCGACGCGGTCGAGGACTTCTACTCCGGGAGGCGCCGGTGACCGCGACGGCCACACAGGACATCCCCTTCTTCCCGCCCGACCTGTTCGACGACGACCGCGACACCCTCCTGCGGGTGCTCTACGAGACCGGGACCGACCCGTCCCAGAAGTTCATCCTGGGCGCGCGCACCGCAGAGCTCGAACGCGCTCTGGCGGAGCGCACCGGCACCGACACCGTCGCCTGCTCCAGCGGAACCTCGGCGCTCACCCTGGTCCTGACAGCGCTCGGCATCGGACCCGGAGACGAGGTCGTGGTACCGGCGTTCGGCTGCGCACCGCTGGCGAGCACCGTCATCGCCCGCGGCGCCCGCCCCGTCTTCGTCGACGTGCACCCCACGGCGCTGACCATGGACCCGGCCGCGGCGGAGGCGGCCCTCACCGAGCGCACCAGGGCGCTCATGCCCGCGCACGTGTTCTCCACCATGGCGGACATGCCCGCCTTCCGAGCCCTGGCCGACCGGCACGGGCTGCGCCTGGTCGAGGACTCGGCCCTGGCCCAGGGCGGCACACTCGCGGGGCGTCCGGCCGGAACCTGGGGCGACGCGGGCGTCTACTCCTTCGTCCAGGTCAAGACGTTCGGCATGCCCGGCGAGGGCGGAGCGGTTCTCACCTCGGACCCCTCCCTGGCCTCGGCCGTGCGCATGCTGCGCAACCACGGCCAGGACGGTGTACACCGGTTCCTGCACCACCGGATCGGCCACAACAGCCGCTTCGACGAGGTGATGGCCGCCTTCCAGCTCCACCGCCTGGGCGGGCTCGACCAGCGCCTGGAGCGCCGGGCGCGGATCTCGGCGTACTACTCCGCCCGCTTCGCCGACCTCGCCGACGCCGGGATCACCGCGCCCCCGGTCGGCGGCGACGGCCGCTGCCACTACGTCTACACACTCCTGGCCGAGCGCCGCGACGCCCTGCGCGCCCACCTGGCCGCCCACGGGGTGGCCACCCACGTGTACTACCCCCGCACCCTGCCCGCCCAGCCCGCGTTCGCCCCCCACGCCGCACCCGGCGGGCCCTGGCCCCGCGCCGCCTCCGCCGCGCGGCGCACCATCTCACTGCCGCTCTACCCGCACCTGAGCGACGCCCGCGTGGAGCACATCGCCGACGCCGTGTGCGCCTTCGCCCGCAGCCCGCAGGAGGGGAACCCGTGACCGACCAGCTCAGCCCGCCCACCACCGCGCCGGCCGCACCGCCGGCCACCGGGCGCGCACGCCTGGCCGCCTACGTCCGACTGGCCAAACTCGACATCGTCGACTACTACATCGGCCTGCCCCTGGTCCTGGTCATGCTCGCGCCCGCGGTGCGCTGGCAGCCCGAGACCCTGGGGATGATCGCGCTCATCCTCCTCGCCGAGGTGGTCCTGGTGGCCGCGATGGTCGCCTTCGACGACGTCACCGGCTACCGGGACGGCAGCGATGCCGCCAACTACGGCTCCGACGCGGCGCGGCGCCGCCTGGCCCGCAAACCCCTCGTCGCCGGGACCCTCACCGAACCGCAGGCACTGCGCTTCGCCTGGGCCGCGACCGCGGGTGCCGTCGCCCTGTGGGTGCTCGTGGTGGCACTCGCCCCGCACCGGCCGCTGTGGGCCGTGGCCGCCGCCGCCCTCACCCTCCTCGCCTCCGTCCAGTACTCCTGGGGTCTGAAGATCAGCTACCGGGGTTTCCAGGAGCTCTTCCTCATCGGCCTGGGCGTGAGCTGGATCGTGGTGCCCTACGCGCTGCTCACCGGAGAGCTCAGCGGGTTCGTCCTGGTCGAGGCGCTGCTGTTCGGGTTCGGACCGATGATCTTCGGCCTGTACTCCAACACCAACGACGCCGACGGCGACCGCGCCGCGGGGCGCATCACCGTCGCCGCGATCGTCCCGCGCCGGTTCAACGCCGCCTTCATCATCGCCCTGACCGTCGGTGAGAGCCTGCTCGTCGTCGGCTCCACCCTGGCGGGGATCTCCCCGTGGTGGTTCCCCGTGGTGCTCGTCCCCGTCTTCGCGATGCGCCTGGCCCAGCTCGTGATCGGGTTCGTGCGCGGCGACATCCTGCGTGCGCGGCTGCTGGCCATCCGTACCCACCGCCTCACCGTGGTGCTGCTGATCGCCGCGAACCTGGCCGCCCCGGTGCTCGCGGGGGCCCTCGGATGAGCGGGCGGGCCGACGTCGCCGTCGTCGGTGCGGGGCCGGCCGGACTGGCCACGGCCCACACGATCGCCCGGGCCGGGCGGACCGTGCGGGTCCTGGAGGCCGCCGACGCGGTCGGCGGGCGAACGCGCACCCTGCGCGAGCACGGCTGCCTGATCGACACCGGTGCCGAGATGCTCCCCCCGGCCGATGCCTACCCGGCCACCTGGAGGCTCATCCGTGAACTCGGGCTGGACGCCGACCCGGGTGCTGTGCCACGCGTCCGCGGAGCCCTGGGCGTGTGGCGCTCCGGCCGGGTCCGACCGCACGCGGGCCGCCCCCTGGGGCTGCTCACCGGCGCGGGACTGTCCCTGCGTGCCCGCGCCGACCTGGTGCGGTTGCAGGTAGCGATCGCCGCCGCCGGAGCCGACCCCGAACACCCCGAACGCTCAGGGCTGGGCACCCGCACCCTGGCGGACCTCCTCGCCGACCACCACCCCGAGCTGGTCGAGCGGCTGCTGGGGCCGCTCGCCGCCGGGTTCTTCGGATGGAACCCCGAGCGGACCGCGGCCGCACCCTTCGCCGCGCACCTGGCCTCCGCGGGCAGTACCGCCCACTGGCGCACCTACCGCGACGGCATGGACACCCTCGCCCGAATCCTGGCGGAGCGGCTTGACGTGAGCACCGGCCACCCCGTGACCGGGGTGGAACACGTGCCCGGCGGGGTGCTGCTGTCCTCGCCCCAGGGTGACGTCACCGCCCGCGCGGCCGTGCTCGCGGTGCCCGCGCCGGTCGCCGCGCGCCTGTACCCGGGGGCGCACCCGGACGAGCGCGCCTACCTGCGGGCGTGCGCCTACGCGCCCATGCTCCGCCTCTCCCTGGTCCTGGACCGCCCGACGGCCCCCGCGGGGGCGCGCGGCGGCTTCGCCGTCCTCGTGCCCGCAGCCGAGGACCCGCTGCTCAACGTGGTCACCGTCGACCACCACAAGCACCCGGCCCGGGCACCCCGTGGCCGGGGCCTGGTCTCTCTGATCGCCTCCCCGCAGGGCACCGCGGAACTCCTCGGAGCCTCCGACGCACACGTGGTGCGGCGTCTCATGAAGAGCGCCGAGCGCCTCATGCCCGGCCTGTCCGGCCGTGTCCGCGCCCACAGGGTCCACCGCTTCCGCCACGGTCTGCCCGCCCCCTCGCCGCAGGCGCTGGCGGCCCGCCCGGCCTTCGCCGCGCGCCCGCCCTCGGCGGTGGACTACGCGGGCGACTGGATCGCGCTGCGTCCGTGCAGCGAGGGCGCGGTCTCCTCCGCCGCCCGGGCCGCCGACCGCGTCCTGGCCTTCCTCGGCGGTGCCGTACCGGAGACGGCCCCCACACCACTGCAAGGAACGGAAACCTGACGATGTTCGCCAAGCCCATCCACCTGGGCAGCCTGTTCGACGACCTGGAGCGGCGCGGCGGCACCACCGCGGTGCACCTGAGCCGTCCGCTGGACCTCGCCCCCCACCTGGGCACCGACCTGGACGTGCCCCGGATCGCCGCACTGGTGCGCGAGACCGCCGGGCGGCTGCGCGCCGCCGGTGTCCGCCCCGGCGACCGCGTCGTGATCGCCAAACGCAACCACTGGGACTACGTCCTGCTGAACTGTGCCGCCGCACGGCTCGGCGCCGTTCCCGCCTCCCTCGCCGCGCACCTGGAACCGGAGGCGCTCCGGCTTCTGACCAAGCGGCTCGCCCCGGCGCTGATGGTCACCGACGCCGAGGTGCTCGCCCGGGCGCGCGCCGCGGGCCACGACCCGTCGGTACACGCACGCCGTACCGTCACCGTCGACGGCCCCGCCGAGGACGCCACGCCCCTGCCCGAGATCCACGGTACCGACGCGCCGCCGCCGTACCGGCCGCCGCTGGACGCGCCGCTGGCCGTCATGCACACCTCCGGCACCACCGGCGTCCCCAAACTGGTCGTCCACACCACCCGCACGATCATGCGGCGCCTGGCCGGGTTCGAGTCGCACCGCTGGCCCGTGCTGGGCAGCCGCCCCGACGACACCGTGACCGCCTCCTACTCCTTCGCCCACGGCCGCGCCCTGGCCTGGACCGCGAGCGTGCTGTGGCTGTTCCCGCGCGCACTCTCGGTGATCACCTCTCCCGACTGGGAGGAGGCCGGGGCACATCTGTTCCGACACCCTCCCACCACCCTGGAGGTCCAGCCCGCCACCTTCGTGCGCTGGCAGTCCCACGCAGAGCGCACCGACCACCCCTTCGACCGGGTGCGGCTGTTCGTCAGCACCTTCGACGCGATGCACCCGCCGACCGTGCGCACCTTCCTCAACGCCAGCAGGCGCCGCGCCCCGGTGTGGATGCAGGGGTGGGGACAGAGCGAGACCGGGCCGCTGACCTTCCGCTTCCTCACCCGGCGCGCGCTCGCCCGCGCTCGGGGCCCCGAGCCCACCACCCGTGACCTGGGGCGGCCGATCCCCGGACGGACCCGGCTGCGCGCGGTGGACCCGCGGACCATGCGCCCCCTGCCCCAGGGCGAAGCGGGCCTGCTGTTCTGCCGAACCGAGGCCCTGTGCTCGGGCTACGTGGGGGAGGAGGGGCGCTGGAGGTCCAAACTCGTGGGGGAGTGGTGGAACACCGGCGACATCGGCTCCATCAGCGCCACCGGAGCCGTGCGGCTCGTCGACCGCGAGGTCGACGCCCTACGCAACGGCGGCTGTCTGGAGATCGAGGACGTGGTGGACGACCGGATGCCCGGGGTGCTGGAGTGCGTCGTGCTCGGCGTCGCCGACGGCCCGCCCGTGCCGGTGGTGGCCACCGGGGACGGACGGCTCGACCTCGGTGAGTGGAAGGGCGCCGTCGCCGACCTGCCCGACCTCGCCGACCCCGTCGTGACGACCTGGGACGCGCTCCCGCGCACCGCCACCGGCAAGGTACGGCGGGGTGTGCTGCGGACGACACTGGGCCTGGCCCCCGACACCTGCGGCAGCGGACGGTGGACGTGACACCGTCACCGCAGACGGCCTCGGCCGTGGCCGCACCGATGGCCGGGACCACCGTCCGGGCCATCGGCGACTCCGTCGCTCTGCGGGTGGCGGCCGCGCGGCTGGAGGAACTCGGGGCGGACCTCACCCGGCACCGGGGCACCCCGCCCGCGCACGCCCCCGCTGGATGGCTCGGGCTGGAACACACCCCTTGGGCTCCGGGAGCGGCTCCGCGCTTCGGCTGCGGGATCGACTGGGCAGGGCCGGTCACGCTGCCCATGAGGGACGAAGGGGACGTCCAGGCCGCCTGCGGCCTTGCCCACCTGCACGGACGTGCCCGCGGCGGGTCGCACGCCCTGCGGATCGACTACGCCTCGGTGTGCGCCGGTGTCCTGGCCTCCCAGGCGGTGCTGGGTGCCGCGCTGGCCGCGGCGCGCGGCGGTGCGGCCCCGCCGGTCTCGGTGTCGGTTGCCCAGGCCGCACTGCTCGCGGCCGCCCCCTACGTCGCGGCGGAGGGCGTCTCCGGACGGCCCCCGCACCCCCGGCGGGGATCCGTCCCGGGAGCATCCGCCGCACCGCCCTTCCGCTCCGCCGACGGCACGCCGCTGGAGATCGAGACCCTGGACGCCGAGGCGTGGTCGCGCTTTTGGGCCGTACTGGGCGCCCCCGTCCGGGCGGTCTCCGCCGGATGGCCGCCCTTCCAGAGCCGGTTCGGCACGGCCGTGTGCCCACTGCCCGCCGAACTGGCCGAGCGCTTCGCCGCAGCGGACCCGGAGCGGCTGCGCTCGGCGGCCGATCGCTCCGGGGTCGGGCTCGTCCCCCTCCGCGCCGCTCAGCGGGCCGACGCCGCACACTCCGAGGCGCGGTGGCGGGCGCGCGTGGTGGAGGGCACCGGGCTGCGGTCCGCCGGCCTGCCGCCGCTGCCCGCCGGGGCCGCCATCCCGCTGTTGGGGCTGAGGGTGGTGGAGGCCACCACCCGCATCCAGGGGCCGCTCGCCGGACAGCTGCTGCGCATGCTCGGTGCCGACGTGGTGCGCATCGAACCGCCCGGCGGCGACCCCATGCGCGGCGTACCGCCGATGGCCGGGGCGTGCTCGGCCCGGTTCCTGGCGCTGAACCACGGCAAGGGCGCGGTGGAGGCCGACCTGAAGACCGAACGCGGCCGACGGGCCGCACGGGAGCTGGCCGCCACGTCCGACGTCCTGCTCTACAACTGGCCGCCCGGCCGCGCCGAGGCCTTCGGCCTGGGGCCGGACGACCTCGCCCTCCCGGGCCTGGTCCACGTCCACGTGGACGGCTGGGACGGCGACCCGCCCGGCCGCGCCGTGCCCGCCACCGACTACCTGGTCCAGGCGCACGGCGGGGTGGCCGACCTCCTCGCCGGGCCCGGCGAGGAGCCTGCCCCCTCCCTGCTCACCCTCACCGACACCCTCGGTGGGATCATCGCCGCCGAACGGGCGGTCGCGGGGCTGCTGGCGCGTGTGCGCGCCGGCTCCGGGGTCCGGGTGCGCACCGCACTGGCCGACGCCGCCCATACGCTGCGGCGGGCCGGGCGCGAGAGCGCGCCCCGCCGACAGGAGGACGGCCCGCGCCGGGTGTGGGACCCGGCCTCGGTGGCCGCCGCACCCGAGTTCGCGCGGGCCTTCGACCGCGTCGACACAGCGGCCTGCGTCCGTTCCCCCTGGAGCCCCGGCCGTCCGGCCTGGACCTCCTCCACCGGGCTGGTGCTGACCGACCTGGTGCCCGGGCAGCTGCGTGCCCGGTGGAGCGCCCGGGGCTGGTGCCCCGACCGCGACCTGTACAGCCTGTTCCGCGACCGGGTCCGGGCCCACCCCGGACGGGAGGCGGTGATCGACGACCGCGGGCCCCTCACCTACGCCGAACTGGACGAGCGGGTCCGCCGTATGGCGTCCCTGCTCGCCGCCGACGGGCTGGGGGAGCGCGACGTCGTCGCCCTCCTGCTGCCCGAGGGCCGAGAGTCGGCCGTGGCCGACCTCGCCGTCGCCGCGATCGGGGCCGTCGTCCTGCCCGTCCCCTACGGCCGCACCCCGGCGGACGTGCACGGCCTACTGCGGCGCTCCCGGGCCCGCGCCCTCCTCACCACCGGGGACCGGTCCGGGCAGGTGCGCCGGAGGGAGCTGCCCCACGTGGAGCGGGTCCGCACACTCGGTCCCCAGGACCCGGACGGCCCCGGTCCCGCCGAGGCCGGGGAGTGGCGTCCGGCACGGACCCACCCGGAGTCCCCGGCCCGCATCCTCGTCTCCTCCGGATCGGAGGGCGAGCCGTCCATGGTCGCCTACACCCACAACGCGATGGCGGGCGGTCGCGGCAACTACGTCGGCGCCCTGCACACCGGACCCGGACCCATGCGCGTCCTGCTGCTGGTCTCGACGGCCTCCTCCTTCGGCTCCCTGGGCGTGCCCGTGACCCTGGCCCGCCACGGCGGCACCCTGATCGTGCTGGAGCGCTTCGACCCCGCCGCCGCGCTGGCCGCCGTCCAGGCGCACCGCCCCACCCACCTCATCGGCGTCCCCACGATGCTCCGGCGCATCGCCGTGTTCCCCGGTGAGGCCGACACCTCGTCGCTGCGCACGGTCGTGGCCAGCGGGGCCCCGCTGGACCGGGAGGTCCGCGACGCCTGCGCACGGCGTTTCGGCGGGCAGGTCGTCAACGTGTACGGATCCACCGACGGGGTCAACTGCCACACCGCCTCCCGCCCGCAGGCGTGGGAGCCGGGCATGGCAGGCTACCCGGCCCCCGACGTCGCCGAGATCAGTGTCCGCGACCCCGACGGGCGGCCCGTTCCGGCGGGTGCGACCGGTGAGATCTGGGCGCTGGGGCCGATGACGCCGATGTGCTACGTCGCCGCGCCCGGCCTGGACGCCGAGCGCCGCGCCCCCGGCGGGTGGGTACGCACCGGCGACCTGGGGCGGCTGGACCCGGGCGGAGCGCTCCACGTGGTGGACCGGCTGCGCAGGATGGTGATCCGGGGCGGCGTCAACCTCTTCCCCGCCGAGGTGGAACGCGCACTCGGCGCCCACCCCGGCCTCGCGGAGGCCCACTGCGTGCCGGTGCCCGACCCCGACCTCGGTGAGCGGATGTGCGCCTGCGTGTCCCCCGCGCCCGGTTCGGCCGTGCCCACGGCCCGGGAGCTGCTCGCCTTCCTACGCGAGGAACACGGTCTGGACCGGCGCGCGCTCCCCGAACACGTGCTCGTCCTGCCCGAACTGCCGCTCGGCCCCACCGGGAAGGTGTGCACCATCACCCTGACCCGCCTGGCGGCCGAGTCCGTGCACCGCTGACCGCCCCGATCCTGAGGAGGACCCCGTGACGGACACCGCCACGGAGACACCTGGCTACGTCTTCGACAACCACAGCGAACACGCCTTCGACCAGCACCGATTCCTGGCGGATGCCTACGACCCGATGACCACCGAGCACCTGGCCCGCACCGGGGTCGGCCCGGGGTGGCGGTGTCTGGAGGTGGGCGCGGGCGGCGGCAGCGTCGCGACCTGGCTCGCGCGGCGCGTCGCCCCCGGCGGAAGCGTACTGGCCACCGACATCAAACCGGAGAGGATCGCGCGGCGGGAGGGCCTGGAGGTGGCGCGCCACGACATCGTCCGCGACCCGCTGCCGGAGGCCGCCTTCGACCTCGTCCACGCCCGGCTGGTGCTGCTGCACCTGCCTGAGCGGATCGGTGTCCTGGACCGCCTGGTGCGCGCGCTCAAACCCGGCGGGGTGCTCCAGCTCGACGAGTTCGACATCACCTACGGTCCCGGGCTGCTCATGCCCGACGCCGGGGCGCGGGAGCTGTACCAGCGGTTCCAGGACGCCAAGACCCGGCTCATGGTCCGTGCCGGGGCCGACCCGGAGTGGGGCGCCAAGGCCGCCGGGGCGATGCACCGGGCCGGGCTGGCCGAGGTCGATCCGCGGCCCCGGGTGGAGCTGTGGGACGCCCAATCACCGGGGGTGCACCTGATCGCGCACCACACACGGCACCTGAGGGAGGCGTTCCTGCACGAGGGCCTGACCGACCGAGACCTCGCCGACGTGCGCGCCCTCCTGGCCGACCCCTCCTTCCGGGCGTGCTCGTGTGTGGTCTACTCGGTGCAGGGCCGCCGGCCGGCCTGAGGGCCCGCTCCGTGAACTGCCCCCGATCGTCGGTGCGCCCCCCTAGGTTCGGTCCCGGAGTGAGGAGAGCACGACACTCGGGGAGTGAGCGGTATGGGTGGCAGCGAGCAGCGCGTCGACCGGGCGGGTCGGCTGGTCCGGGCCTCCGCCGCTGCGGTCTACGCGGCGATGACCGGGCGGGAGGCACTGGAGACGTGGCTGCCGCCGGAGGGCATGACCGGGCGCATCGACTCGTTCGATCCCCGGCCCGGCGGCGGGTACCGGATGGTGCTCACCTACCCCGGGTCCCAGGCCGGGCGGGGCAAGAGCACCGGGAACAGCGACGTCACCGAGACCGGGTTCGTCGAACTGGTCCCGGGGGAGCGGGTGGTGCAGCGGGTGGACTTCGACGCGGAGGCCCCGGCGTTCGCGGGCACGATGACGATGGTCTGGAGCCTCACCCCGCGGCGGGAGGGGACGCTGGTGAGCGTGGAGGCCACCGGTGTGCCCGAGGGCGTCGACCACGCGGTCCACGAGGAGGCGCTCGCCTCCTCCCTGGCCCACCTCGCCGCCCACGTGGAGGGGTGAGGCGCCGCCGGTCGGGGTTCGCGGCCGAGGGCGGGCAGGCGCTCGGTGGCACTGTCCTGCCGGGTCCATCAGCCGCGCACGTCGTCGGGGGGCGGGCAAGCGTGCGGACCGGGGCGTTGGGCGTTCCCACGGCGCGGGCGGGCCGGCTCGGTCTTGTCGTCGCTGGTGGTGCCTTCTATCTGGCCGGAGCCGATCGTGGCCTGTTTGGTCCAGACGCGGATGGTCTGGGCCGAGGGTTCGCACTCGGCTGCCAGGTCCTCGGGGCCACGGCCAGAGCGATGATCTGATCGCGGTACTCCGGCGGGTACGCGGGGCGCGTCTTGGGCACTTCCCTCTCGTCGTTCAGTGACGAATCATCCGAAAGCGGACGCCTGTCCACCGAGCCGAAGTCAGATCAGTGCTCTGTGAGGTCTATGGGATGCATGATCCCAAGATTCGTGAGGCCTTGGAGAGGCTGGCCAGGGACGCCGACAGCGGGACTGGTGGAGTCAGTACAAGGACGTCTTCACGGGTCTGCTTCCGGACTTCGAGCCAGAAGCACGAATAATTCGGACATATGAGTGCCAGGCCGTGTCGGGGCTGCTCCAGCTCCCCGAGTACATCGAGGCGGTGTCCAGGGGCGGTCGAGTTCACGAACCCGACCTTCACCTCGGGGGAGTGGAGCAGCTTCGCCTCCTCCCTCAAGAGCCCCTTCACCCACTCCTGACCACGGACACCCGGGCCCCGAGAGCACGCTCTCGGGGCCCTGCCACTGTCCGGACCCGGCCGTGAACCTTTCCCTCCCCGCCCCCGACTGTTGTGGTGAGAGACGACGCCGAGGCGGGGAGGCGGCTGTGGACGGCGAACGGCGCGACAGCCTGCTGGTGGTGCGCTGCCAGCTCGGGGAACGCGAGGCGTTCGCCGCGCTGGTGGACCGCTGGCACGCCCCGCTGTGGCGCTACGTCCACAGCATGGCCGGATCCCCGGACCTGGCGGACGACCTCGCACAGGAGGCGTGGGTGGCCGTGCTGCGCGGCCTGCCCCGGCTGCGCAGCCCCGAGCGGTTCGCCCCCTGGATGTTCACCATCGCCCGGCGCGCGGTCACCGACCACCTGCGGCGGGCCTACCGGGATCCGCGGGCACCGGTGGAGGAGGCCGAGGCCGTCGCGTCCGGGGACGACCCGTTCGGCGGCGTGCTCACCGGGATGCAGATCGAGGCCGGCCTCAGCGGGCTCCCGCCACTGGAACGGGAGGTGCTGGTCCTGTTTCACCTCCAGGACCTGCCCCTGGCCGACTGCGCCGGGATCCTCGGCGTACCGCCCGGAACGGTCAAGAGCAGGCTGCACCGCGCCCGCCGCATGCTGCGCGGCGTCCTTGTCGAGAGGGGATACGAGCCATGAACGAACGGAACCCGGTGGAACGGCGTGAGGCACCCGGAGAACTCCGGCGCGCCCTGGCCGCGGAGGTGTCGCTGGGCCCCCGGATGCGGCACGCGGCTGTCGGGCTGGCGGGAGGGTGCGGGGCGGTACTGATCGCGGTGCTGTGGGCCACCGAACCGGGGACGCTCCCCGTACGGACCCGGGCCGCCTTCGCCGCCCTGATCACCGTCGGTCTGGCCTGGGCCGCCTTCAGCGGCTGGGCGCTGAGCAGACGCCGGCCGCTGTTCGCCCGGGACCGGGTGCTGGGCGCGGGGATCGCCCTGGCGGCCGCCGCGGTGACCGCCGTGGCGGGGACGGCTCTGGCGGCCGTGCGCGCCACCGCTGCCGAGACGCTGGCCGCCGCACTGGCCGGCACCCTCCTCACCGGCGCGGCGGGGCTCCTCCTGGCCCGTGCGCGGGCACGCCGCCGGGAACTGCTGCGGCTGCGCGACGCGCTGCGCGACGACACCGCCCGACCGGCTCCGGAATCCGATTCCACCTTCGAGGAGATCGCCATGAACGACAAGACCGACAGGAACCTCTCCCTGGGGCCGCTGGCCCTCGCCCTGCGCCTGCGCGGCGCGGGCGGGCGCACCGCCCTCCTGCTCGCCGTGCTGCTGGGCGCGGCCCTGCTGGCGGGGGCCGCTCTGCTCTTGACCTGAGCTTTCGCCTTGATGCGCACTCGACTCGGTGGCGTTTCGGCCTCCGTTCGGGGAGCGCAACGGCCGCATCCACCGATGGTTGCGCCGATTGCGGTGGGGGTGAGCCGTGTTATGTTCACGACGCGCGCCGGCTGAGGAGCGCTCAGTCAACCCCCCAGTCCCCGGGCGGGACCCGCCACCGCCCGGGGGCCGCACCCTCCTGAGGAGCCGCCGTACGCCTCCGACCCTCCCCGCACGCGGACCGGACCCGGCACCGCCCGCCGCGCCCCGGCCTCCCCCGCCCAGCACGGCGCACAGGGCGATCGGGACGATGCGTCCGAGCAGGTGGCGGCGTCCTCCCGAAGGCCGCGGGGGTCGACCTCCTCACTGGCGGGTGCGGCCAGGGCGGAGGAGGGCATGGCAGACTGGGGGTGTAACGGAGTCTCCCGCAGCTGGAGATGTGAGTCCCTGGTCTTGCTGCGGGCTCCCTCGCCGCGTCCAGGGGGCTTCCCCGACCCGGTGCCCTTCTGCTGCTAGGGGCGACGCCTCAGATCACCGGCGGTGCGACACCCCTGATCTTGGCCGAGTTTTGGTGGCCGGGTGCGTGACCGGAGTCCTGTACGTGTCAGGAGAGCGTCTACGAGGTCGGGGCGGTGCCGGATGTCCCGCGGCCCGGATCCGCCGACTCGGTGAAGGTCGGTGTGGCCAGAGCGGTGCGCTTGAGAGGGGACCAGGCCCCCTCCACCGGGTTCAGCTCGGGCGCGTAGACGGGCAGGTGCTCCGCCTCCAGCCGCGCACGGGCGGCGATCGCCCGCCGTGTCCGACGGCAGTGGCGGGTGGGCCGGTAGTTCCAGACCAGCAGGACCGGGTCCCACCACCGTCGGTTGGAGCCGGTCGGCCGAACAGCAGGAACGCCCGGAAAGGACGAGGATGCACACAGAGGAACGCGCGGTCGATGTCGTGGTCATCGGAGGTGGCCAGGCCGGGCTCGCGGCCGGATACTATCTGCGGCGGGCCAAGGCCGATCACGTCATCCTGGACAGTGGTGCCGCACCGGGCGGGGCGTGGACCGAATACTGGCACTCGCTGCGGCTGTTCTCACCCGCTGGGCACAGTATGCTGCCGGGCTGGTGGATGCCGCCCGAGGAGGGGCACGAGTATCCGAGTGCGGCGCACGTGGCCTGGTATCTGGAGGAGTACGAGCGGCGTTACGACCTGCCCGTGCACCGTCCGGTCCGGGCGGTGAGCGTGGAACGAACGGGCGGGGCCTTGCGGGTGGTCACCGACAGGGGGCCGTGGAAAGCGCGTTACGTCATCAGTGCCACCGGCACCTGGGGCAAGCCGTACATCCCGCGAATTCCCGGACGGGCAAACTTCCAGGGCAGGCAATTGCACACCGTCGATTACCGGGAACCGGACGAGTTCGCCGGGCACAGGGTCGTGGTGGTCGGAGGGGGCAACTCGGCGGCACAGATCCTCTCCGAGCTCTCCCGCGTCGCCCAGACCACCTGGGCCACAGCGCGTCCGCCCCGGTTCCTGCCCGACGACGTGGACGGTCGCGCCCTTTTCGACATCGCCACCCGGCGGCAACGGGCCGAACGGAACGGTGACCGAACGGCACGGGGAATCGGCTCCTTGGGGGATATCGTGATGGTGCCGCCCGTCAAGGAGGCCCGAGACCGCGGAGCCCTCAAGCCCGAGCCGATGTTCGACGGCCTCACCCGTAGCGGCCCGGTGTGGGCGGACGGCACCGAGTCGGAGTGCGACGCCATCGTGTGGTGTACGGGCTTCCGGCCCGTCCTGGACCACCTGGCCCCTCTGGGAGTGGTGAACGGCGAGGGCCGGATCGTGCTGGAGGGAAACCGTTCCGTCGGCCAGCCGAGGCTGTTCCTGTTGGGTTATGGCGACTGGACCGGGGCGGCCTCTGCTACGCTCATCGGCGCCGGGCGCACGGGCAAGGGGGCAGTGGCCGAGATCATCGAAGCCCTGGCCGGGGAGGGGTGACCCTCCGAACCCGTGCGGGGGCCGCCACCGCGCACGACCAGGACTCGCACGGGATGTTCGACGAGGAACACCACCGGGCCCCGTCCGCGCACGCCCCGGTCCCACGGGGGGAGCCGGAGGCCCCGCTCAGGTTCGGCGGTCACGACACGGCCGCCGGGCAGGGGCGCGGCCGACTGTACAGTGCCGCCACCGCACCCGCCGTCGCCACGGCGCCCATCACCGCGAACGCCGCTGCGTAGCCGCCGAGGGCTCCGGCCAGCGCCACCCCGATCCAAGGAGCCAGAGCGGAGGACAGCATCAGCGGGACGTGCATGACTCCGCTGATCGCTGCGTAGGCCGTCGTACCCCACCGGTCGGCCACCACCGTGGCGTGGAGCAGGGTGAGGAGACCGCGTGCCATTCCCGCGAGGACGGCGACCACCACGATCAGCCCCCAGGGGCCGGGGACCAGAGCCAGCATCAGGGAGGTGGCCGAGCAGGCGCCCAGAACGATCACCAGCCGGGTGACGGGAGCGGTCCTCCGTTCCAGGTGTGTGTAGACCAGTCGCCCCGCCACCTGGCCGAGTCCTCCCAGGGCCAGCGCCCACGCGGCGGCCGCGGTCTCGAAGCCGCGGGACTCCAGAAGGGGGACCAGGTTGACCACGGCCGCGTACACGGTCAACGACCCCGCGGCCAGGGCCGCGGTCAGGGCCCAGAAGGCCCGGCTGCGGACCACCGCACGCACCGACGGCCCCGGTCCGCTGAAGCCCTCGTCCACCACGGGCATCGCCCGGTCCCGGGGAAGGGCGAAGGCGTGGAGCGGCACGACCACCACGGCGAGGACTCCGGCCAGCACCAGATAGGCGCCCCGCCATCCCCATTCCTGTTCCAGGGCCGCCGTCAGGGGGGCGAAGACGGTGCTCGCCAGCCCGGCCGAGAGCGTCAGGACGGTCAGGGCCCGTACTCGGGCGGCACCGTACCAACGGGTGAGGGCCGCGAAGGCGGGGGGATAGTACAGCCCGGCCATGGCCGTCCCGGCCAGCACCCACGCCGAAGCGAAGAGGCCCGTGTTCGGGGCCAGGGCGATACCCGCGACGGCTGGGGCGGCGATCACAGACGCCACGGTCATCACCGGCTGGGGGCCGTACGCCTGGAGCAGTCTTCCCACGAGGACCCCGGCAAGGCCCGCTACGATCTGGGCCGATGAGAAGAGTGCGGTGACCTGGAAGGTGGACCAGCCGGTGTCAGCGGTGATCGCCGTGGCCAGGACCGGGAAGGCGTAGAACAGCACCCCGTAGCTCGTGGTGACGGTGACGCAGAGGACCGCCAGCCCCCGGCGTGCTCCGGCGATGGGAACGGAGGCGTCGAAAGCACGTGGGGTCGTCGACCTCACAGGGCCCGGGCCGGTACGGCGAGCTCGACGTCCCGCGGCCCCTCCGCCGGGCAGCAGCCTCCCCCGGACCCGGACGCCTCCTCCGCTTCGGAGGAGTCGGACAGCCCGGAGCCGCTGCACACCCCGGTCTCGGGCAGGACCAGCTCCACCCGCTCGGCCGCCTCGTGATCGCCCGCCAGGTGCGCGGCGATGCTGCGCACCTGTTCGTAACCGGTCAGGGCCAGGAACGTGGGCGCGCGGCCGTAGGACTTCACCCCCGCCAGGTAGAAGCCCTCTTCCGGATGGGAGAGCTCCTTGGCCCCGTGGGGGTAGACGGTGCCGCAGGAGTGCACGTTGGGGTCGATGAGCGGGGCGAGCTCCACGGGGGCCTGAAGCGTCGTGTCCAGTCCCAGGCGGACCTCGGAGAGGAACGACAGGTCGGGGCGGAACCCGGTCAGCGCGACCACTGCGTCCACCGGTTCCAGCGGCCGGCCGTTGCCGTCCACCAGGACCAGGCGCCCCGCCCAGGGACGGACCTCGGCGGTGCGAAACCCGGTGACGACCCGGATGTACCCGGCTTCGACCGCAGCCCTGGCCCGGAGCCCCAGGGCCCCGCGCTCGACGAGCTGGTCTGATGCTCCGCCGCCGAAGGTGTCGCCGACCTCTTCCCGGCGCAACACCCACACGACCTCGGTTCCGGGTGCCCGCTCCGCGAGTGCGGCTAGGGCGACGAGGGCGGTCAGGGCCGAGTGGCCCCGGCCCACCACCGCCGTGACGCGGCCCGCGTGGCGGTCCCGCACGGTGGGGTCGGACAGGTCGGGGACCCGGTAGGAGATCCGCTCCCCGGCGGTGCCCTCGCACAGGGCCGGCAGCCCGTCTCCGCCGACCGGGTTCGGTGAGCTCCACGTCCCCGAGGCGTCCACCACCGCACGGGCCCGGACGCACTCCTCTCCCCGCCCGGTGCGTACACGGACCGTGAAGGGATGCCGTCCCCGCTCGGCGTCGACCACTCGGTCCCGACCCGCGCGGCTCACCCCGGTCACCTCCGCGCCGAAGCGCACCCTGTCGCCCAGGGCGTCGGCCAGCGGAGCCAGGTAGGACCCGGCCCACTCCCGTCCGGTCGGGTAAGCCGTGTCAGCCGGCCGCCGCCAGCCGGTGTCCCGGAGGATCCTCTCTGCCGCCGGGGCCACGAGGTCGCGCCAGGAGGAGAACAGGCGCACATGGCCCCACTCGGCAACCGCTGTGCCGGCCCGCTCTCCCTTCTCCAGCACGAGCACCGGCAGGTCCCGCTCGGCCAACTCGGCCGCGGCCGCCAGGCCGACGGGTCCGGCACCGATCACCGCTACGGGGAGTTCCGCGATCATGCCACGCCCTCTCGACGAGTGCTGTCTATGGTGGGAAACCATATTGATGAGAGTCGATGAATGCAACCATAGACATAGGTCGATAATGGGGACATGAGCATGCAGGCACACGGCCACGATCACCCACTGTCACCCTCCGATGCCGACATCTACGCCGCTTGGTTCGCCTGTCTGGCCGAGCCCATGCGTGTCCGGCTGCTGCACACCATCGCCTCGGCGGCGGGGGCGGTCAGTGTCGGAGAACTCGTGGAGTCGGTGGGCATTCGCCAACCCACGGTCTCCCACCACCTGCGTAAACTCGCGGACGTGGGGTTCGTGACCCTGACCAGGGCGGGCACCTCGACCCGGGTCGAGGTCAACCCAGCGTGCTGCACGGGCCTGCCCCATGCCGCCGACGCAGTCATGGGCATGCTCAGCACCCGCCCCTGCTGGCCCGAGGACCTGCCCACCGGTGTCACCACGCGCGCCATGACGGACACGGACCTGGAGACCGTGCGGGAGGTCTGCGCCCCGTCCCTCGCCGACGGCCGGGCGGCCATCGGCGGGGCATGGAAGGACTCCTGGCTCGTCGGGCATCGCTGGGTCGCAGAAACCGGCGGGCGCTTGGTCGGCTGGGCAGCCGCCGCACCCGTCTCCAGCCGTGAGCCCTACACCGGAGTGGCCGAGACGTTCGTGTACGTCGCCAAGGACGCACGCGGACGGGGCGTGGGCAGCGCGTTGCTGTACCACCAGGTCACCGAGGCCGACGCCGGGGGGCTCTGGACTCTGCAGACGTCGATCTTTCCCGAGAACCGCGCGGGTCTGGCCCTGCACCACCGTGCGGGGTTCCGTACCGTCGGCGTGCGCGAGCGCATCGTCCGGCACCAGGGAGTCTGGCGCGACACCGTTCTCCTGGAGCGTCGCAGGGCCGACACCGAAACGACCGACGACGTCCGTGACACCGGCGGTTCCGGTCGCCCGTTCTGCTGAGCGCAGCGTTGGGTGCCGGCGATCCGGAGCCGCCGGGGAGACATCGGTACGGCTCGTCGTCTACTCCTGAGACGAGTTAGGAGAGGGCCGCGACCACCGCCTGTTGGTCACCCCATCGGGCGCGGAGCCGACTGCGGCCCCGGGGCTGGGGGTCCAGCACGTGCGGGAGTACCAACCGTCCGCCGTGAGCCGCTCCGGCACCGTCGCCGTCGGCCCCGGGCTCCACGCGGAGCAGGACCTGCTGTTCCCTTCGCGCCACGAGGCGGCCGCCCTCCCAGACCTCCAGGTCCGCCTGGCTCTGCTCGCCGTTGAGCGCCCGCCGGAAACACGCGACCGACACCTCGTCCTCGGTTCCGTCGTAGACCCAGCGCGTCCCCAGGGTGGAGTGCTCCATGGTTCCCACGAGGTGGTCTTCGTGACCGGCCAGGGGCGCCCCTCTGTAGGTCAGCGGAAGGTGGAGCAGGCGGTCCCCGCGTCGGATCAGGAACGCCTCCACCCCGACCTCTCCTTCTGGGTCGTCGAATCTGTACTTGCCGAGCACCTGGTCGCGTCCGCGGCCCGCCCATGGCCGTCCGTCCAGCCATGCCTCGATCAGGGCCGTCTTGCTCGGCGTGACGCTGGCCTTGTGAATGATCGCCATGAGCACAGTGTCCGGTACCGGGGTGTGAAAAGAGATGTCGTTCCCCTGTCCGCTTCCGGTCAGGATCGGGACCGGATTCCCGGTTGAATACGAGCCTTCCGGGGAGGGGCGGTGACACTTCGACGGGTTTTCCGCGGCGAGGGCCGCCACCGACAGCCAGCCGTTTTCCGCCACGCTCGACCGGGGACGGTCGCCTACAGCAGCTCGTCATCACCATGAACACCCGGGCCGGTATGCCGAAGCCCCCGGTCCTCACGGGCAGCGTTCGAGAAGGGAGCACGAACCCGAAATCAGGGTGTCGGGCCAGCCGTCGGATACGGTCGGCTCCCAGTACCCGCAGATACGACCTTGACAAACAAAACAAATGTTTTTATTTTCCTTTCGCCTCTTTCCAGGCTCGAGTCACTTCGCTCTCGATCCGTCCCAAGGACACGGAGCCCCCGGTCGCAGGAATCACGCATGAGGTTCGTTCGCAATGATCCACACCCGACTCTGACCTTCTCCGGAGGCGGGTGGGAAGATCAGTCCCCCGTTCCCACCGCTCCCGCTCACCGCGAGTACGTGCACAAGCTCGCGCTGTCCGAGCTCCTGCTCGCGGGCATGCGACCGACAGGCGAAAACTCGTTCGTCATCCATGCCCCAGGGCCGAGACCGCACGACTTCTCCGTGTCAGAGGGCGGCGATTGCTGCCCTCTTCCGTTTCTGTTCGCGGGGACCGTCCTCCAGGCCTTCCCCCGTTGCCGCACGCCGCCTATGACCTACCGTTCGGGCGCTGTCTGATCTGGCAGGGCCTTGCCGCTCGGTCGAGCGGGCCGCCCTGTCCGTCGGAGGGCCGCCCGCCGGGACACCCTTCGCGCGGACCGCTTCGAGGCCGCGCGCCGAGGACAGCGCCCCGGATCGCTCGCGCTCCGTCTCACGGCGTACCGGGGCGGCACCCGGAGGGGAACCGTCGGGGCCAGGTGCAGCGCACACCCTCCCGCCGTCTGTGAGCGCTTGCGCGGGGATCGCGGGACCACGGCGTGTACGGTGCCTCCACGGAGTCGATGAAGCGGCACGTCAGCCCTCCGCCGCCAAGGAAGGTTCCCCCACCGCCTCGACGGACGCGTGGATCTCCTCTCGGATGGATGACTCAGGCAGGACTGAGGAATTTCCTCAGTCGGACGGCGGCCGTCGGCACGGCGAGGCCCGTCCGACGGCTGGTGTCCTGGAACCGTCGATCCTGGCTCCCACAGGTCGAGAGCTCGGTGCAAGGTGCCCCGTGGCGGTCCGTGCCGCGAAAGTCCCGATCGCGCCCCCTTGAGTTGGTGCGAAGCACCGATTGTCCGAACGAAACGCATCGCTGGCCCGCGCGCCATTCCCTCGGGGCCTCTGGGGCCGGACGAGGTCACACCACCCGGTGGGACACGATCGAAGTTCTCGTCGACAAAGAGTTCTCGCCCCCGTTTTCCTGCGCTCAGGGCCTCGCCGGAGTAAGGGGGGTGACACGCCTCAGTGAAGTGCCACAAAAATAAACTGAGCAAGCCCGTGCAACACGCGTCACACGGGACACCGATAATGTCCCGAAATAAGGAGCGCGTGCCCGTTTCATTGACAGCGGTCACGGTGATTTATACCTTCTCACCACACCACCCCTTTGGGGTCGTGTTCTCAACTCGCCAGAGCCATTGGCGCCACACCGTCGTCAGGCTAATTTATCAAGAAGAAATAATTTCAGAATGCAGGAAGCCATGAAGAGGGACCCGGAGAAATCCGACTTTCGCCCCAGAGGCATGAACAAAGATCCACTGGACCCCGAGTACCTGCCCTTCTGTTCGGACAGCAGCCCTGATCTGCTGCATGTTCTCCACCTCGCGGGGTCCGTTTCGAGCCCCGCCCTGGGAAGCGGCCTGCGCAGTTCCCTCCGCACGTCCGCGCCCGGTCTCGCCCGCACGCCGCACACTCCGACCCGCCTGCTCGGCGTGCACAACCCCACCGGTCTCTTGGCGGAGTTCGCTGCCGGCCACTGCTTCCCCGACGTGAGCGCGGGCAAGGCCTTCCTGGTTTTCCTCGGCGGATCGGTCGAAACGTCTGGTCAGAGCCGGTCGGACCTTCGTTTCCTGCTGCAGCCGGGAGCCCATGTCTGGCTTGCCCAGACCGACTCTCCGGTCCTCTCCCCGGCGGAGTCCGCTCCGGAACGGGCCGTGACCCGATGAGCCCTCACCCGAAAGACGCCCAGAGGACCGCTCTCATCACCGGGGCCGGAAGCGGGATCGGCGCGGCCACCGCGCGCCGACTGGCCCGCGAGGGATACCACGTCGTCCTGACCGGCCGACGGGTCGGCGCCTTGGAACGGGTCGCCGAACTCATCGCGGCGGACGGGACGGCGGCGGAGGTCCGGCCCATGGACGTCACCGATCCGTCGTCCGTCACGGCGGCCGTTGACGGCCTGACCCGCTGCGACGTGCTCGTCAACAACGCCGGCGGCGCCCTTGGGACCGAGACGGTGGCCGACGCCGATCCCTCCGACTGGCGCACCATGTTCGAGACGAACGTCATGGGTGCCCTCGCCACCACGCAGGCCCTGCTCCCGCTCCTCACCGAGAGCGGCGACGGGACCGTGGTGCTCATCTCCTCCACCGCAGCCTTCACCGTCTACGAGGGCGGCGGCGGTTACAGCGCGGCCAAGCACGCCGAGCACGCCCTGGCCGGGACCCTGCGCCTGGAACTGTGTGGCAGGCCCGTGCGCGTCGTGGAGATCGCCCCCGGCATGGTCCACACCGAGGAGTTCTCCCTCAACCGCTACCGCGGGGACGCGGACCGCGCGGCAGCCGTTTACGCGGGAGTGGACGAACCGCTCACGGCCGAGGACATCGCCGACACCGTCGCCTGGACGGTCACCCGCCCCTCACACGTCAATGTCGACTTCCTCGTCGTGCGACCGCTCGCCCAGGCCGCACAACACAAGGTCCACCGGCGTGGCTGACCGCTCAACGCCAGACCCCGAACCCCCATCGACCCAAGGATGCACACCGCTGTGACACGCTCACTCCGCAATCCGATCATGGACCTCCCCGAGATCGGTATCACTCCCGTCAAGGACATCGACGCCACGGTCTCCGTCGTCGGTTCCAAGAGCTACACCAACCGTTTCCTGGCGATCGCGGGGCTGGCCCCGCAACCGACACTCCTGCGACACGCGCTGCATTCCCAGGACACGCTGCTGCTGGCCGAGGCCCTGCGCGCCTTCGGGCACGTGGAGGTCGAGGCCGACGCTGCCAACGAGACGTTCTCCGTGGTCCCCAATGGGCGGCCCATGCGCGCACCCGCCGCCGACATCGACATGGGGAACGCCGGTACTCCGATCCGCTTCCTCATCACCATGGCGGCCCTCGCGGAAGGCCGGACGGTTCTGACGGGCAACAAACGCATGCGTGAGCGGCCCATGGAGCACCTTCTCGAAGCTCTGGGCAAACTCGGCGTGGAGGCACGGAGCACCTCGGGCAACGGCTCACCACCGATCGAGATCCTCGGTGGCGGCCTGCGCGGCGGCTCCACCCGCGTCGACGCCACCGTGAGCAGCCAGTTCACCAGCAGTCTGCTCATCGGCTCGGTCGGAACGAAGCTGGGTCTCGAACTCTCCGTGAGCGGAGACCCCGTTTCCAAGCCCTACGTCGACATGACGGTCAACGCGATGGCCACCGCCGGAGTCCTCCTCCGGCGCTCGGGGTATGGGCGCTACTCCGTACCGGGCGGAGCGAGCTACCGTGGCAGGGACATCACGGTGGAGCCCGATGCCTCCGGTATGTCCTACTTCCTTGCCGCGGCCGCGATCACCGGCGGGAAGGTCACCATCCCCGGGATCGGTTCCGACTCGGTCCAGGGGGACGTCGGTCTGGTCACCGCCTTCGCCGACATGGGCTGCTCCGCCGAGTCGGGCAGCACGGGCATCACGCTCACCGGCGGACCGCTGACCGGTATCGACATCGACATGTCCAACATGCCCGATGTCGCCCCGACGCTGGCCGTCGTTGCCGCCTACGCCCGCGGGACGACCCACATCACCGGGATCGGCAACCTGCGCGTCAAGGAGTGCGACCGAATCGACGCGGTCAGCACCGAGCTCCGGAAGATGGGCGTCGCCGTCGACACCACCGAGGACACGATGACGGTCCACGGGGGAAAGGAGCCCCAGGGGGCGGTGATCGACACCTACGACGACCACCGGATCGCCATGGCCTTCGCCGTCGCGGGCCTGCGCACTCCCGGCGTCGTCATCCGCGACCCCGCGTGCGTGGCCAAGTCCTTCCCCGACTTCTGGGACCGCTTCGAAGACCTGCGAGGCGACCGGTGATCACCCTCGCACCAGGGGTGCTGCTCGTCCTCGACGGATGGGGCCATGCGGCCCCCGGTCCGGCGAACGCCCTCACCGCCGCCCACACCCCGGTCCTCGACGCCCTTACCGCCGGCCCCGGAGGACGGCTCCTCGACGCCTCGGGAACGGCCGTCGGTCTTCCGGAGGGGACCGTGGGCAACTCCGAGACCGGTCACCTCGTCATGGGGGCGGGGCGTGCCGTGGAGTACGACAGTCTGCGCGTCGAACGGGAGGTGCGCTCGGGCGGTCTGCGCTCCCATCCGGTGCTGTCCACCGTATGCGGAGAACTCGCGTCGAGTGGGGGGACCCTTCACCTGGTAGGGCTGTGCTCGGACGGGGGAATCCATTCCGACATCGGCCACCTCCCCGAGATCCTCCGGGGCGTCTGGAACTCTGGTCTCTACCGGATACGGATCTGGGCGATCACCGATGGCCGAGACGTGGCCGACGGTACGGCCGGGCACTACCTGTCCCGGGTCGAGGACATGATCGACGACCAGGGGGTCGGTTCGATCTCCGGGGTGGTCGGCCGCGACTACGCGATGGATAAGAGCGGAAAAGACCACCTGACGGCCGCGGCCGTGCGGCTCCTTTTGGACGGGCAAGCGGAACGGACCGTCTCCATCGCCGAAGACGCCGTGCTCTCCACCGGAACTGACGGTGCGATCCCCCCCACCGCCGTCACCGGTGTGTCAGGACGTTCGGCTCGGGTGGAGGACGGTGACTGCGTCCTGTTCACCAACTTCCGCAGCGACCGCACCGCCCCGCTCGCGGACATGGTCGCGGACAAGCTCGCCGCGAGCGGTCGCAGGCGGGTACGCCTGATCAGCCTGGCCCAGTACGACACCCGGACCGAGATCCCGGCGCTCGTGCCCCGTGCGGACGCCTCCGGAGGGCTGAGCGATGTGCTCGTGTCGGCCGGAGCCCGGTCTCTGCGCGTCGCGGAGCCGGAGAAATTCGAGCACGTCACCTTCTTCTTCAACGGTCGTGACGCCCGGGCAAGGGACGGGGAGGAGTACCTCAAGGTCACGGGAGCTCCCGACGGCCCCGTCCACGAGCACCCGGAGATGAACGCCCCGGGTGTCGCTGGGGCTGTGGCCGAGGCGTGTGGTCGGGACGATATAGATCTCGTTCTCGCCAACCTCGCCAACATGGACGTGGTCGGGCACACAGGGAACTTCGACGCTACGCGCCGCGCGGCCGAGGCCGTCGACGCGGCGGTGGCGCACATCACCTCCGCCGCGCGGGCCGCGGGCCGCTGGACGCTGATCGTCGGCGACCACGGTAACGCCGAGGAGATGCTGCGGTCTTTCGGGGACCTGGAGGCGGAGGCCGTTCCCTACGGGGGGCACACGCTCAACCCCGTCCACTGCGTCCTTGTCCCGGCGGGCTCCTGGGAGGACACTCCGGTGTCCACGGTTCCGGCCGCGATCACCTCGGTGGCCCCGACCGTGCTCCGTCTGTTCGGGCTCCCCGTTCCCCGGGCGATGACCGCCCCTCCACTTCTAGGAGAGCTCACCCTCGCCACAGCGGCCCGGGACAGTGCCCGAAGCGTTCGGGAAGGGGGGTGCCGGTGATCTCCGCTGAATTCTTCTGCGATGAGTTGGAGCGGCACGGTTTCGGCTTCGCCAGTGGGGTCCCCTGCTCGTACTTCGGCGGACCGATCTCCCTGCTGAGCCGGACTCCGGGCCGCTACGTCGCCGCGGCCAACGAAGGCGGCGCGCTCGCTACCGCCTCCGGCGCCGTGCTGGCCGGGGAACGCGCCTACGTCATGCTGCAGAACTCCGGGCTCGGCAACCTCGTCAATCCGCTCACCTCGCTGGTCATGACCTACCGGATCCCGGTGCTCACCTTCGTCAGTCTGCGTGGCTGGCCCGACCCGTCCCAGGACGAACCCCAGCACGCCGTCATGGGACCGACCACCGCGCCCTACCTGGACCTTCTGGGGATGCCGTACTGGATCCTGAGCGCGGATGCCGGTGAGGCACGTTTCCGGGAGATCCTGGAGGCCGCGACGGCCGAGCTCTCAGAAGGGCGCGCGCCGTTCGTGCTCGTGGAGAAGCACGCGGTCGGCGCGGCCGAAGCAGCCGCATCGGGCGGACCGGCCCGGGACGACCGGATGGACAGCTCCGACGCCGTCCGCCTGGTCACCAAACTCATCGGTGACGCCCCGGTCATCGCGACGACTGGCTACACCGGACGTGAACTGTTCGGAGTCGAGGACCGGTCGGCCAACTTCTACATGCAGGGATCCATGGGCCACGCCTCCTCGATCGCCCTGGGAGTCGCCCTGACACGGCCAGACCGCCCCGTCGTGGCTCTCGACGGCGACGGCGCCGCGCTCATGCACCTGGGAGCACTGTCGGTCATCGGTGCCCAAGCGCCGCCCAACCTCGTCCATGTCGTCCTGGACAACGGCATCCACGAGTCGACCGGTGGCCAGGGGACGACATCGCACACCACTGGACTGGAAGAGGTCGCCTCGGCGGCCGGCTACGCCGACGCCAGACGGTGTGCCACTCCCGGGGAACTCCAGCGGGGTGTCACCGACGCGCTGTCCTCACCGGGGCCCCACATGCTCGTCGTGCCCACCCGTGCGCGCAGCGGTCCCATGCCTCCCCGGGCAACCAGCGCCCACACCCCCGAGGAGATGCGGAACCGCTTCTCGGCGGCGGTGCGCGAGTCCTCCCCCGGTAGCGCGGGTGCCTGAGACGGCCGGCGGCACCGGATACCTTCCCACTTCGACCGAAAGGCCCTGCGCCATGCCCGGAAAGCCCTCCAGAACGATCGCGCTCTGCGCCGCGTCCGCCGCCCTCGTGCTGGCGTCCGCCTGCGGAAGCGCCTCGGGGGCCGCGAACGCTGCCGATCCCGACACCCTGGTGTTCGGCTTGATCCCCAACGAGAACGCCGCCTCCTTGAACGCCTCGTACGCCCCGCTCGCGGACCTCGTCGCCGAGGCCTCGGGCAAGGAGGTCGAACTGGAGGTCATGACGAACTACGCCGCGCTCATCGAGGCTCAGCGCGCCGGTACCGTCCACATCGCCATGTACGGCCCGTTCAGCTACGTCTTGGCGCGGGACTCCGGGGTCGACATCTCCCCGATAGCAGCCGAGCTCTACGAGAAGGACGGCGAGCCCAGCTACCACTCCTACATGGTCGCCCGGGCCGACAGCGGTATCACCGCACTCGCCGACCTGCGAGGAAGAACGGTCTGCTTCGTCGATCCCAACTCCACCTCCGGCCGCCTCTACCCGCTGGCCGGACTGGTCGGGGCCGGTCTGGAGGAGGGTGACTACACGGAGAGGTTCTCCGGCGGGCACGATGCCTCCCTCCTGGCCGTCCGCGACGGGGACTGCGACGCGGGGGCCGTCCGCGACCTGCTGTACGACGAGGTTCTTCCTGAGCAGGAGGGCATCGACCACGACGACTACACGATTCTCTGGACGTCCGATCCAGTGGTCAACTCCCCGTTGGCCGTCGTCAACTCACTGGATCCCGAACTCCGTGGCGCCATCGCCGACGCGGTGCTTGAGCGGGGGAACGCCGATGCCCTCGGAGTCGACGACATCGCTGGTTACTGGGGTTTCACGGAGACCGACGATGCGTTCTACGACCCGATCCGGGAGCTCTGCCGGATCACCGAGGCCGAAGCCTGCCAGACGGGCTGACCATGAGCCGGAAGCCCCCCGACGCATGATTCGAGGTTCACATGGCAGAACACGTGGTCCGGAACGACGGCGGCCACGGGCCGGTCGTCTCCCTGACGGGGGTGACGAAGGAGTTCGACGGCGGAGTGACGGCCCTGCGCGGGGTCGGGTTCGAGGTCCCCGAGGGACAGATCCTGGCGCTGCTGGGTCGATCCGGTTCCGGAAAATCCACTCTGCTCAGGCACATCTGCTGCCTGCACAAGCCGACCAGCGGAAGCCTGCGGGTGCTGGGCAACGACGTGGCGAAGGCCCACGGGAGCCGATTGCGCCAGATCCGCCGCAGAATCGGCTTCGTTTTCCAGCAGTTCAATCTCGTCGGACAGTTGAGTGTGCTGGAGAACGTATGCAGCGGCGCTCTCGGACGGCTGTTCGGTCCCCGCCTGGGACTGTTCTCCTACCCGCGCTCCCTGCGGCTGGAAGCGTTGGAGCACCTTGACCGGGTGGGCATGTCCGCCCACGCGTTTCAGCGCACGAGCACACTCTCCGGTGGGCAACAACAGCGTGTGGCCATCGCCAGGGCCCTGATGCAGCGCCCGGCCATCCTCTTGGCCGACGAACCGGTCGCTTCGCTGGACCCGGCCAGCGCCGACACGGTCATGCGTCTGCTCCGTGAGATCGCCCGCGAGAAGTCGCTGACGGTGATCGGCAGCTTGCACCAGGTCGACCTGGCCCTGGGGTGGGCGGACCGCATCATAGGCCTCCGTGACGGTGAGGTCGTGTTGGACGCTCCCGCGGCGAGCCTGGACACCTCGGCGGCGATGGGTGTCTACGGCACCGCCGCGGCTCAGGAACCGGTCGTATTGGATGTCACCGGATGATCGCTCCGCCGCTGGTACGGCTCCCCGTGCGACCGCGTACCCCAGCGGGCCCGCCGCGTTCCCCGAGGAGCACGGGCGCGGTGATCGGATTCCTCTGCCTGTTCACCAGTGCGGGGATCTGGTCACTGAACTCCCTCGGGGTGGATCTCACGGCCCTGGCGCAGGGGGCCTCCAACGCCGAGATGTTCATCCGGCGGACCTGGCCGTTGTCCCTCCCCAGCACGGAGGAGGTGCTCCGCCAGACCGGGATCACCCTGGGCACCGTCTTCCTGGCCACACTGCTCTCCGTCGCGCTCAGCCTTCCACTGGCGGTATGGGCGTCCTCGGTCGCGACTCCCAGCCCAGCGCACCGGCTCATGTCCCGCGGACTGATCGTGGCGGCTCGTGCCGTTCCCGACGTCGTCCTCGCCATCCTCTTCGTCCGGCTGTTCGGCCTGGGAGCTCTCCCCGGCGTCCTCGCGATGGGCCTGCATTCGATCGGAATGGTCGGCAAGCTCTACGCCGACGCGATCGAGCAGACGTCTCCTGGCCCCAGGGAGGCCCTGAGCAGCATCGGCGCGACCCGGGGCCAGCGGCTCCTCACCGCGGTCGTCCCCCAGGCCCTGCCGGCGTTCATCGCGATCGGGCTCCACCGCTTCGACATCAACCTGCGGGTGTCCGCCGTCCTCGGATTCGTGGGTGTGGCGGGTATCGGGTTCGAGATGGCGCACGCGTTCGCCCGCCTCGACTTCGGCCTCGGGATCTCCTGGGCTCTGATCCTGCTCCTGCTGTGCCTCCTGACAGAGTTGGTGTCGACCTCGATCCGCCGCACCCTCCTGCGTGATCCCGGGGACGGTGGCACCGGTGCGCGCGGACTCCTCACCCGGTGGTCCCGCCGGAGCGGGCCGGGTGGAGGGGCCGCTTCTCCACCGCCTCCCGGTACGGAACCACCGGCGCGATCCTCGCGCCGGATCTCTCCCCCGTTCGGCTTCGACCGGGCGCGCCGCTGGGCGTACACGGTGACCGTCCTCGCCGGGGTGGCCGTGTCGCTGCTCGGCAGCGGTGTGCTGGACGCCCGGAACACAGCGGGGTGGGCGGGTTTCACCACGACTCTGGGCTTGTTCTGGCCGCCCGGGGACGCGGGAATGCTGGACGGCCTGCTGACCGCTCTCCTGGAGACCGTCCAGATCGGCCTGGCGGCCACCTTTCTGGGCGCGTTGCTGGCCGTGCCCGTCGGGACACTCGCCGCCCGGAACATCTCGGGGAGCAGGGCGGTGCACGGGGTGTTCCGAGGAGTGGTCCTCGCGGTCCGCGGGCTTCCGGAACTGGTCGTGGCGATCGTGTTCGTCGTCGTGATCGGCCTGGGACCGGTAGCCGGGGTACTCGCTCTGGCCCTGGGGTCCGTCGGCCTCCTCGGCAAACTCGTCGCCGATTCACTGGAGGAGATCGACACCGGGCCGCTGGAGGCGATGTCCGCACTCGGCTCGTCCAGGACCCAGCGCTACTTCACCGCGGTCCTGCCCCAGGCGGCCCCCGCACTCATCGGCGGGCTCCTGTACCAGCTCGACGTGAACATCCGGTCCGCGACCCTGCTGGGCCTGGTCGGCGCTGGCGGGGTGGGCTTCTTCCTGCTCCAGGCCACGCAGACACGCGAATACGACGTCATCACCCTGATCACGCTCATGACGTTCGCGGTGGTCTTCGTCCTCGAACTGGTCAGCATGCTCCTGAGGCGCGCGGTCCGATGAGCCCTGAGGCAATTGACCAACGTTTACGGTTGACAACAGCGATCGCTGTTGTTATTACTGAAAGGGTGAGAGACGCTCCCCATCCCGGAGGGCCGCCACGACGTTGCGTGGACCAGAGGAACCCGCCCCGGAACCACTCCGAGGTGGACGCCCGCACACCGAGGCCCCTGACCCGGCCTCCCGCCCGACGGCCACCGCGAGGGCGGAGCGTCGATTTCCGTCCGGCGAACGCCAGCGGTTCGGCAAGACGAGAACAGATCGGAGGCCAGACATGGCCGGAGGACTCTTCAACAAGCTGCTCGGCGGCGAATCCAAGCAGGAACTGGACAGCTGCTGCGGGGCCGTGAACGTCACCGAAGAGGAAGAGGAGACGCCCCAGGCCCAGACCCAGGCCAAGGCCAAGGCCGACGCGGAGGCCGGGGGGACCGCCTCCCGCTAGCACCGGCCCGCCAGGACCGCAGCAGGCACCTGTGGCGGCCCCCGGCAACGGCACGGCGACCCGCACCGATCACATCGGTGCGGGTTCTTTGTGCGTGGTCACAGGGCAGGGGTTCGGTGGATCCGGTGTCGAGAAACAGTGATCCGAGTTCATGGGACACCACCTGTGGAAATCTCGGTTCTCCGTGCTTCCAACGATCCTCCCGAACTTCCAAGGCACATCCTCTGGACATGTCCGACATATCAATCATAAAGTTCATCTCAGCAAACAAAGACCGCGCAAAAATCGCGACAACCTCCCCACCTGCCACGAGTGCGCCGCGGATATCCCGATGGCCGATCATTCGGAATTCGCGGCCGACGTCGGCCCGCTGATCAGCGGATATCCCCGCCCCAGACGCGGACCCGTCCACCCCGCATGAAAGTGGAGAACGATTACAGTGAGCGGCCTTCCCGCGATCGATCGACAACATGACAGAACGCGCACGATTCCCCTGGGGGTGTCGAGGTCGGTGACCGTCCTCGCCATCAAGGTCGGCGGAAGCCTCTTCTCTGACAAGAGCGTCGAGAACAGCCTCGATATGTCCGCGATAGCGGATTACGCTCGAATCGTTGCCGGGCTCTTCCGTGAGAATCGCGGACGCCTCGTCTTCATCACCGGTGGCGGGGCCCCGGGACACGGAGCGCTCCGCGGAAACGACGGGGGAGACCCGTTCGGGTGCATACCCCTCACCAAGGCGCTCGCGGACGTGCGCTGGGTGTGGACGGAAGCCCTGCGGCGAGAGGGCGTTCGAGCGCTTCCCCTCCAGCTCGGAGCCATGGCGCTCCTGGAGGACGACGGATCGTTCTCGGTGCGCAGCGACGTCCTCACCAGGGTTCTGGACTCCGGAGCGCTCCCGGTCCTGTCCGGTGACAGCGTCCTCGGAACGGACGGCCGGCTCCACGGCCTTTCCAGCGACCGGGTGCCGGAGTTCCTCGTCGGCACCACGGAGGCCGGTCTCCGAGTGGTCAGCCTGACGGACGTCCCCGGGATCCTGCTGGACGGCCCCGACGGCAAGGACGTCCTGTCCCACGTCGACCCCGCCTTCCCCGAGCGCGCCTACTCGGCGCTGTGGGCGAAGAGCCCGTGGGACTCGACCGGGGCGCTCAGGACCAAGCTCGACGCGCTCCTGGCGTGCGCCTCCGCCGGAGCCGAATGCTTCATCATGCGCGGATCGGCGCGGAACACGGACTACGACCACCTCTTCAGTCCCTTCCGCGACTGGCCGGAGGACGTCTCGTACACGCGCATCTGGTCCCCTGCGGCCGCCACCTGAGCGACCGCGCGAACCAGTCCCCCTGACCTCACGGCGCGAGCCCGCACCGTGATCCGCGAAGAGGAGAAGGAGTCACCGGGGCCGCTTGGCCCCAGTCGGCCGAACCGCTCTCCAGCGTACCGGCCGAATCAGCACTCGGGTTCCTTCGCCGCTTCACCACCACCGCATCACCGAAGGAGAGAGAAATGGCGACAACCCCTGCCCTTGAGGAAACCTACGGCCAGAAGATCAAGGGCCGCCGCGAGCACATCAAGATGGACCGGGCGTCCTTCGCGAAGGTCCTGGGCCTGAGCGTCGACGACGTCGTGGCTATGGAGGAGAAGGACGGCGGCGAGCTGACCCTGGAGAAGCTGACCCAGATCGCCGGGATCCTGGGGACCTCCGCCTCGGACCTCACCCCCGAGTTCGTCACCGACCTCGACGGGGGCGTCCGTGTCCAGGCCCCCGGCGACAACCCGGTGGTCGAGGGCATGCGGGCCGGCACCGAGTACTACACCTACAACTGCCTGGTGCGTACCCGGACCCTTCCCAAGCTCGTCCCCCTGCTGCTTGAGGTCAACGTCGACGACCCGGCCAAGGCCGAGTTCAACGGCGGCCACGACGCCCACGAGGTCATCTTCTGCATGGAGGGCGACATCCACCTCAAGTGGGGGGACCCGGACAACCCCAAGGAGGCGACGGTCCCCGAGGGCGGCAGCTTCTACATCGCCCCGAACGTCCCCCACACCCTGACCGCCACCAAGGGCTCCGGCCCGGCCAAGGTGGTCTCGGTCAACTTCTGATCCTGCCGGATCGGGTGTTCGGTCCGGTGGCCCCGCCTTCTGCGGGGCCACCGGCTCTTTGCCTGTCCCGCGACCGGCGCGGCTTCACCCACGAGACCAGGATGCCGATGGACTCCCGCCGGAAATCGACAGCCTTCCTGACCCGAGAAGATGATCGCGGCCCCTCCCACGGTGGAAGACCGGAGAGGAACCGCGGGTGTGGTTGCGCAGAAGAATCAGAAGAAGAGGGGGATCAGCAGACCACCGGCGGTGGCGACCACCAGGATGCTGGTGACGTAGGCGGCGACCAGCCTGGGCTTGAAGATCGCAGCCAACATGGACAGTTCGGGCAGGCTCGCCCCAGCGCCGCCGATGATGAGGGCGAACACGGGGCCAAGGCCCATCCCGGCCGCGCTCAGCGCCATGCCGATGGGGAGAGCCGACTCGGTGCGGATGTAGAGCGGGATGCCGATGAGGGCGGCGGTCGGCACGGCCAAGAGGTTGTCGGGGCCGGCGATGGAGGTCAGGAAGGTCTCGGGAACCGCACCGTAGATGAAGGCACCGATCGACACACCGATGAGCATCGGGATCGCCAGGGGCTTGAAGAACGACACGGCCTGGTCCCAAGCGGGGCGGGCCTCGGCCTTGATTCCCTGCCAGGGAGCGTCACTGTGTCCCTCCGCACTGACCTTGACGCGGCGGACGTACTTCTCCATCCCCAGCGCCTCCAGGGCGAGGGCGAGCACGATCGTGCTGGCGAACACGACCACCGCGTAGCCGACCATGACCTTCCAGTCAAAGAGGACCCAGGTGATACCGAGGATGATCGGGTTCAGGAGAGGTGAGGAGATCAGGAAGGCCGCCGCCGCACGGAACGGCGCACCGACCTTCAGCATGCCCATGAGCATCGGGAGCGTGGAGCACGAGCAGAAGGGGGTGAGCGCACCGAGAAGGGCCCCCTTCAGGGGGGCCGTCAGCTTTCCGCCCGCCAGCCAGAGCTGGAGCCTCTTCTCCCCCAAACGCCGCTGCAGGAGGGCGACGAGGAATGCGACCGCGAAGAAGAGCAGGACCAGCTCAATCGCGATCGTTCCGAACGTCCTGATCGTCTCGATCCAGTTTTCAGACATCTGTTGCTTCCTCTGGAGGGTGGGTCGCTTTGTCGTCTTCCTTGCTGAGGCAGCACGCCTTGGCGCCTTCGGGCGTCATCGCCGCGAGGGAGGCGAGCCAGCGGACCGGCATCCCCAACTCTTCGCAGCAGAGCGCGTACACGTTGGACCGGCCGCGGGGCATGACCTTGACGAGTTCCTGCTCGCGCAGGGGGCGCAGGTGGTGACTGATGAGGGTCTGGTTGAGCCCCGTGGCGTCCTGGAGCTCCTTGACGGTGTGCGGCCGCTCGGCGAGGAGAAGACACAGGATCGTGCGGTTCTCGTCGGCCAGTGCCTTCAGCTTGGGAACGAGCCGTCGGGCCCGTTCCCAGTTCGACAGCTCTTCGCCTTCGAGCAGCCTGATGTCCAGTTCCTTCGACATGACCCTACTCCTATCAACAGCATCTATTCATGTCAACAGCATTCGCTGTTGAGTGCTCTGTGGTGCGATGGCGCAACGAGAGGTATCCGCCGACCTCTCCCAGTTCAGGGCACCAACGCAACCTTGACCATGATTCCATCAACGAAGGCTGTTGCCATGAACGGATACGGTTCAGTGGGCGGGTGCCACCGAAGCTCACGGCCACCGCGGTTACGTGCTCCCCGGACGGAGGCGGCTCATGGGGCCGCGGGCCACCGCACCCGTGGGTGTAGGCCGGTGGATTCGTGCGGTAGGACCAGTCCCGCGGGGGCACCGGGAGGGGGCGGTAGGGGACCCACCGGTGTGTTCAGCGGTCCTCGGACTCCGGGAGGGCGGCAAGGACCGGGAGAACCATGCGCCAGATACCGAACAATCTGTCGCGGGCACGGTCCGTGCTCGACTCCGGATGTTCGAGGAGGTCCTGCACCATCACCGCCCCAGAGCCACTGACCAGCAGCTCCACGAGTTCCAACACGGTCTTCGGATCCGCGCCGGGAGCGAGTGAACCGTGGCGCACCACCTCGTCGAGCAGGGAACCCACGGTCGGGGTCCAAGAGGTCTGTCAACGCGGACAAGCGCCCCCCCACTCACGTGAGAGCCGTGCCGCGGCCCTCACCACCAGATCCTCCAGAGGGAGCTCGGTGAGAACGCGAAGGACGGACTCCAGCCCGCCCCAGGGCGAGTCGACGCTCCCGGCCGCGTGACGTACGGCGCTGCGGGTGGTGTCGGAACCACACGCGCATACCGCCTCCGCCAACGCGGCCTTGGTGGAGAAGTGGAAGGTCAACGCGCCTATGGTCACGTTGGCCCTACCGCTGACCCGGCTCAGCGTCGCGCCGGCGTACCCGAACCGAACAAACTCCGCGCTCGCGGCCTGGATGAGGAGGGCCCGTGTCCGCTCCGCCCGTTCCTGCCTCGCCATACTCCCGCCTTCCGAAATCGCAGCCGCGGCCGTGCCGACCGGGTTCTACGCCCGTTGGCGGGAGGAAGCACCGGCACAGCAGCCCGCGTCTGACTCGGTGCAACCGCTGGACGCCTACGGTGCCCAACATCTCAGAAAAAAGAGTGATCGATCTGTTTTCCGTTGAAAACAGAGAGAATGCTCTTTATTCTTGCTTGCCGTGAGTACTCACACCAGTGCTGGGCCGATAGGCATCGCGCAATGCCGCGACCTCGTACTTCGTCCCCGAAACCGATTAGCCGCGACCCCCGACGCCCGCGTGCTCCGCTCCGGCCCCGGTCCCGTCGCGACCAGCGGAGACGGAATTCGATGTGCCACCGGTGGCCACGCTGAATGCAGCGCACTGACCATGGATGATCTTCTTTGTCAAAGGAGCTGATATGGCGACCACTCCGCATCGTGTCCCGATCAACGCCCTGCTGGACGCCGATTCCCCACGGCTGAATGGGATCGACCACGACCACGTGGCACGTTTGGCGGAACAGCTCGACGCACTGCCCCCGATCCTCGTCCACCGGTCGACCATGCAGGTCATCGATGGCATGCACCGTTTGCACGCAGCACGGGACAGCGATTGCACGACCATCGAGGTGACCTATTTTGACGGTTCGGACCGTGACTGTTTTCTCGCCGCGGTCGAGGCGAACATCCGCCATGGCCTCCCGCTCACACTGGCGGACCGCAGGGCGTCCGCGAAGAAGATCCTGGCCGCCCACCCCGAGTGGTCGGACCGTGCGATCGCGGCCAAGGTCGGCCTGTCCGGGAAAACGATCGGATCCCTCCGCCGAGCCTCGACGGACCCTTCGGTCAGATCCGCGGTCCGCGTCGGACTCGACGGCAGAGTCCGGACCGTCAACCTCGACGATGGCAGGCGGAATGTCACCGACGTTCTCACACGGGACGCGGGCACATCGATCCAGCGGGACTCCGGTCGGCCCGACGCCACCGAGGAGGCTATAGGGCACGTCCTTGACCGGCTGAAAAGCGCGGAGGCCCTCCTTCCCCGCGGTGATGCGTTCGATCGCGACGAAGCCGGCGAAGCGTCTGCCGAGGACCAGGCCACTGCCCGGGAGCCGGCATTGAACGGAGTGGGGCAATCCGCTCGTTCGACGGCCAAGGGAGCAAAGCAGCGGTCCGCCGAGATCCGCCCCATCGACCTCGGAGTCGTACTCGATTCCCTCAAGAGGGATCCCACTCTCCGATACAACGACGAGGGTCGCGCAATGATCCGCTGGCTCGAAGCCCGTGTCATACGACACGAGGAGGCGGACCTCGTCGAACGCATCCCTCCCCACCAGGCCACCAGAATCGCGGCCGTGGCACGCGCCTGTGCTGTGAACTGGAATGCCATCGCGACTCTTCTGGAGCGCCGTAGCGACCCACCGTCCCCTGCGGGCAACGCCACCTGACGACCGATGTACACGGGTCCGACCCGGCCGGGGCGACCCGGTCGGGTTTCTCTGATTCCCGACCACCTTATTTCCGGTCTCCATCCCCGTCGGAGGCTTCGGACGTTGGCTCAAAAATTACCCATCCAGCTCGCTGTGAAAAGGGTGGCGGGAGCGTACGCCCGGGGCGTACTGCAGGATTTCTGTCGATCAGGTGGACCGGACCGGATTGAACGATGCCCACGACCTGGTGCGCAGACTGCGGCCATTGACCGATCAGTCTGAATGCTGTTACCTATTTCTAGGCATAGTGGAAACACAAAAGGAGTTTCATGGTGACCCCTCCTTCCTGGGGGAACTCCGGCCGTGTTCCCCGCCTCCTCCGGACCGTTCTGTCGCCCCGGGGTCCAAAGCCACGACAGAACGGTCGCCCCACGAGATCGCCGGTCGAAGCGACCAACCGGGGATGCCTGACCTGAGCGGCTGCGAGGTGCGGCTGCGCCCACCGCGCCCCCTTCCGTCGGACCGAGGGAGGGCACGGTTCGGTCCCCGAGACCGGACATCTGGCCGGACCACGTTCGAGGCCGGGCTCAGGGCAGTGCTCTGCAGCCCCGGCGGAGCGTCCACCACGTGCAATCCGCCTTCGTCTCAACGGAGTGACTCATGACCCTCTCCTTCAGGAACCTTTTGAACACCCCGACCGCAAGTCTTCGTGGGACCGCTCGGGCTGTCCCTTCGAGTGTCTCGATCGTGAGTTCGAACAGTGTTGACGGAGAACTCTGCACGGTCACGGTGAGTTCATTGACCACCGCCTCACTCGAACCGCCGCTCGTGGTGTTCTACCTGAAGGGCATGTCGAGAACCCTGTGTGCGATCCGCGGCAGCGGCGTGTTCGCGGTGACAGCCCTCGCCGCCCACCAGGAGTCCGTAGCACTGCGTTTCTCCGCTCCGGGGAGACCGCGCAGCCTCCGTTTCTGGAAGGGCATCCCCTCACTCCACGCCCCGGTCACGGGCCTGCCCATCGCTGCGGAAGGGGTCGCCTACTTCGAATGCCGCTTGGCGTCATGCTTCGAGGCCGGCGATCATCAAGGTCTGCTCGGGCAGGTTCTCTCGTGCGGCGGCCTGGAGGGCTCGGCGCCCCTTCTCCACGTTGACAGCGAATTCACCACAGTCCGGGACACGGTCGCCGACCGTTGACCCGACGGCATGACCGGTCGGAACCGGCCAGAGGGCCGGCTCAGCTCTACGGAGCGTGGACCCAGGGCCAAAGCCCGGGAGCGAAGGCGGGAGAAGCTTCGCGGTTTCCCGAGCCCGACCGGGCTTCGTGCGGATGGAAGGATCACAGCCTTGCCCACACATGTTCACCCGGCAAACATCGAGTCGGGAAAGCCCGGTTCCCCGCTGCAACGACGGGCCAACCTATACGGAGTACTGGCGGACAGCGCGCGCCTGGCCGTCACCGACGTCTTGAGGACGGGTGACGCCTCACCCAGTGAACTGGGTCGATTGCTGGGAATGCGCTCCAACCTCATCGCCTACCATCTGCGTGTCCTGGAGGAGGCCGAGGTCATCACTCGTGTCCGTTCCGAGGCCGATAGCCGCCGGGTCTACATCCGTCTCCGTCCCGAGGCGCTCACCGCACTCGCCCCCGGCCCGCTGCTGCACGCACCCCGTGTGGTGTTCGTATGCACCCACAACATGGCCCGTTCCCAGCTGGCCGCCGCGTTGTGGGAGAACCGCAGCCCCGTTCCCGCCGCCTCTGCCGGAACCCGTCCGGGTCCGGGTGTCCACGAAGGCGCGCTGGCCGCCGCGCGAGGGCACGGTCTGTGTCTCGAATCCCGAACCACAGCCCACGTGGACGACGTGCTGCGTCAGGACGACTTGGTCGTGGCGGTCTGTGACAGTGCCCACGAAGAGCTCCCCCCCGCCCGAGACCGCTTGCACTGGTCGATTCCCGACCCGATACGGACAGCCACCCGTACAGCCTTCGAAGACACCTTCGACCGTCTCCGTGGCCGGGTCGAACGACTCGCGCTTGCCGTCAGACACGAGGAGAGCGGCTGACTACTGACCTTGGACGCGATCGTTGGCGGCACGAACGCGCACGCTGGGCCATGGAACACGTCCACCCGGATCAGAGTACCGCCCGAGAGCTTGGGGAACGACGGATGCTCGCCGCTGCCCTGCCCTGCCCTGCCCTGCCCTGCCCTGCCCTGCCCTGGGCGGGGCAGCACTGCCCAGCCGAGCTCGGCCGCATGCTCGGTGCGTCTCGCCAAGCCGTCCACGAGTGGCACGACGCCTGGCGGGACGGCGGTGTCCAAGCCCTTGCCGCTCTTGGCCTCGTGTCAGTCGGTTTCCTCCTGGTTTTCTGCTCTGGTCCTCTCCAGGGGCAACGCCGCTGAGGTTGTGTGTTCTCTCTGCTCGCAACAGCGTTCCGTTCACCGTCTCCGGGCCGGGGCGGTAATCTGCGGTGGGTGCCCACGCCCGACCACACCGACACCACCAGCGGCCGGTCGACCGACCAACTCGGCCTGGCCGGGTCCCCGCGTCCGACCCGCTCCTGGGGCCAGCGGTGGGAGTCCCCCACCGCCTCGGCGATCGCCCCGGGCGGCCCGCCGGGCCCGGAGCGGCTGGCGCCGCTGGACGGCACCGGCCTGGACGCGGCCGACACACCCGCCAACGCCGCCCGCTTCGGCAACGACACCGACCGCTCGGCCTTTCCGAAGTCCGGGCGGCGACCCTCAGCGGGGGAGGCGCCCACCCCGCCGCCGGCGCGACGACCGGCCCCTGGGCCACCGGCGAGGGGCCCAGGCACGGCGGGTGGGGAAAGCGTGGAGCCCCCGGTCGGGGCTCTGGCGGACGGGCCCTGCACCGCGCTGCCGTTCGCCGCCCGCCCCCGCCGCGTGACCGAGGACGCCCTGATCGCGGCGGCTCGTGCGGGAGTGGAGGCCAAACGGTACCTGCGCGGGCCGGGAGCGGTGCGGTCCTCGCGGTCCCACCCATGCTCCAAGCGTGGGTGCGGGGGCTGTCGGCCCGTGGCACGGTGCGGGCGCTGATGTGTGGGGGCCGCTGGCGGAGTGGAGGGGACCCCCGGCCGGGTCCCGTGCACCCGCGCGCTGCGTGTGGTGCGTCCCGCTTCTCGGGGAGGGGCGGTTTTCCCCTGACCGGAGGTGCCGTCTGTACGGGCAGGTGGCGGCCCGGACCGGTGAGCGGCTCGACCGGCACCGCTCCTGTCCGCCTGTGGCCAAGCGGGTCCGTCGCGACTCGCGTTGGGTCAAACGCCCGCGTGATCGCGGGGTCAGACACGAGTGCCCGCCCCGACCAGCGCTGCTCTCCGCCGCTGTACCGGATGGCGCTGGGCCGTGTCCTCACTGGTGCGGGCGACGGTCCACCCTCTCGCCCATGACCCCGAAGCGGTGCTCGGCGAACTCGCCCAGCGCCGTGGCGACGATGCCGCTCCCGGACCCTTCGGTGCAGCTGCCGAGGTGCTCCTCGGTGCTCTCCATGACACCGGCGAGACCCTCACCGCCCTCTTCGCCGAGGTGCACGGCGAACGGATCCCAGGACACCGCCGACCTCGGAGGGCCGGATGTTCCACGCGGGGGCGCGCTCCCCTTTGCCGGTCTGCTGTGGTACACGCCTTTTTCGCATGCGCGCTCAGTCACGATGATTCTACCATGCGGGGTGTCGTTGCCGAAAGTCCCGCGACATGTGCATAGGGTCGCGATCGTTGGCTGGTACCGGCGAGAGGACACGCGATGGCCGACCCGGGAAACGTGCACACACAGGAGTCCGGGGAACCCGAGTCCAGGGCCGCGGCGGACGAACCCCGTGGCCGCACCGCCGCCCCCGGCCGGGGGCACACCATCGTGGTGGGCGCGGGTATGGCGGGGCTGGCCGCCGCCGACCGGCTCGCGGAGGCGGGCGAGCGCGTCACCGTGGTGGAGGCCCGCGGCCGCACGGGCGGGCGCATCCACTCGGTCAGGCTCTGGGAGGGCTGCACGGTCGACGCCGGGGCCTCCTGGATGCGCGGCGAGGCCAGCAACCCCCTCGCCGAACTGGTCCGCGCGTCGCAGGCGCGCACGGAGGTGTTCAACCGCGCCACCGAGACCGCCTACGACCCCAAGGGCCGCCGACTCCTCTTCGACCGCCACCGCCGCAACATGGAGGACGTCCACCTCCTGCATGAGCACATGTACTGGGCCAAGGTCGGCACCGACTCCGGCGAGACCATGGAGGAGGGCATCCGGCAGGCTCTCTACGACGCGAACCTGGTGCGCGCCCGCGCCCGGGACGCCGGGGAGATCGTCCACCGGATGGCCGAGGGCGACCACGGCGCCGACCCCACCGAGATCGCCTTCGGAGCGGTGGCCTCCCTGCACGAGTTCAGCGGCGACGACGTCGTGTTCCCCGACGGGATGCAGCGGCTCACCGACCACCTCGCCCGGGGGCTGGACGTGCGCCTGGGGCACGTGGTGCTCGGTATCTCCCACGACGGCACCGGTGCCGCGGTCCGCGTGGACACGCCGGAGGGTGAGGAGACCCTGGTCGCCGACCGGGTCCTGGTGACCCTTCCCCTGGGGGTGCTCAAGGCGGGCCAGGTCGGGTTCGAACCGGAGCTGCCCGAGGACAAGCACCGGGCCGTCGAGCGCCTGGGCAACGGCAGTATGGAGAAGCTGTTCCTGCTCTTCGACGAGGTCTTCTGGGGCGACTCCGAGGTCATCGTGCACCTGGGCACCGAGAAGGGCACCTGGTTCCACTGGTACGCGGGACAGCGCGTCCTGGGCCGGCCGGTCCTGGTCTGCCGCAACGGGGGCAACGCCGCCCGCTTCCTGTCGGCGATGGAGGAGGGCGACGTGGTCGAGCACGCGATGGCGTCGCTGCGCACGCTCTTCGGCAAGGCCCCCGACCCCGTCGACCACCACCTCACCCACTGGGGCGGCGACCCGTTCGCGCGCGGGGCCTTCTCCTACACCGCCGTGGGGTCCCACGACGGCGACCGCGAGGCCCTGCGCGAGCCGGTCGGCGACCGGCTGTACTTCGCCGGTGAGGCCACGGAGATCGAGCACGCCGCCACCGTCCACGGCGCGCTGCTGTCCGGGCTGCGCGCGGCCGACGCCGTCCTGGACCCCTGACGGTCCTCAGCGGACGAGACGGCGTTCGGCGGCGGCGATGCCAGCCCGGCAGGCGCGGCGCACCTCGCGGTGGTTGCGTAGCCGCTCCAACAGGGTGAAGGGGCGCGGGGAGGGGTCGGGCCCGCCGTCGGCCGCCGCCACCGTCAGCGTCTGTCCGCGCAGCCGGCCGGTGCGTCTCCAGCACTCCCAGCGCTCGTAGTCCGGGCTGGCCTGGTGGCCCAGGACGAGGGCGGTCCCGTCACCGTCCAGACCGGACCCGTCGCGCGGCCACAGCTCCACCTCTCCGCCCGGTCCCGAGGACCAGTCCCGGGCGGTCACCGTGTCCACGCGCGCGTCCGCGCCGACCTGGCGGACCAGCAGGGCGTCGTCGGCCCGTGTGCGTGCGGACAGCGGGCGCACAGCGTCCACCTCGACCATGCTCACCACGGCGCGCGGCATCCACCACCAGTTCTCCCGGCGCGCCATGAGGCTCCCGGACCGCAGCCGGGTGGGCGGGTGCTTGACGACCTCCTGCTCGACCAGGTCCCCGCCGAAGACCGACCCGTCCAGGTCGACGAGGACCCGGATCCGGCCGGTGGCGACCAGGGTCGGCTCCTGCGGCCCGGCCGCGGCCGACAGGCAGAACGCCGCCCGGTCGAGCAGGGAGTCGGCCTCGGACAGGTAGGCCAGCGGCAGGGCGACGCACGGGTGGTCGGCCATCAGCGGCACGACCGGTAGGGCGCGGGGGCCGTCGTCGGAGAGCCAGCACATCTCGCCGGACGGGGAACGGCGCCAGGCCGTTGCCAAGTCGTGCACGGGCGAACCTTTTCTGTGACGTAGACCTCATGTTAATTTCTCGGGACTGTACACCACCCCCCGAAGCGGGGTGCCCGTCGGCCACGAACCGGAGGGCACCGCGCATAGCGAAGGAAAACCCATGCCCGCCGTAGTCGTCCTCCTCGGGGCCCTGGCGCTGTTCGCGCTCGGCTACCGCTTCTACTCCGTCTATCTCGCCCAACGGGTCTACCGGCTCGACCCGGCCTTCGTGACCCCCGCGCACGCCTACAGGGACGGCGTGGACTACCTGCCCACCAACAAGCACATCGTCTTCGCGCACCACTTCATCTCGGTCGCGGGCGCCGCCCCCATCGTCGGCCCCGCGATCGCCGTGTTCTGGGGGTGGGGGCCCGCGCTGCTGTGGGTCGTCCTGGGCACGGTCTTCGCCTCCGGCGCCCACGACTTCGGATCGATCGTCGTCTCGGTCCGGCACAAGGGCAAGGGCATCGGGGTCCTGGCCAGGGACGTGATCGGGGCGCGCGCCCGGATCCTGTTCCTGTTGATCATCTTCTTCCTGGTGACCCTGGTCAACGCCGTGTTCGCGGTGGTCATCGCCGGCCTGTTCATCAGCAACCCCGAGGCCGTACTGCCGGTCCTGGTGACCGTCCCGCTGGCGATCGGGGTCGGACAGATCGTCTACCGCCGCCGTACGGCGGCGCTGATCCCGTCCATCATCGCGCTGGTCGTCGTCTACGCCTGCATCCCGCTGGGCCAGCTGGTGCCCGTCACGGTCGACCCGATCGCCGCCGCCCTGGGCGTGGAGGCCTCGGTCGTGTGGATCGCCCTGCTGTTCGCCTACACCTTCTTCGCCTCGCGGCTGCCGGTGTGGACGCTGCTCCAGCCGCGCGACTACATCAACCAGCACCAGATGGTGCTGGCGCTCGTGGTCATCATGGTCGGGGTGGTCGTCGGTATGGACACGATCGCCGCCCCCGCCTTCCGGGGCGACGTGCCCGAGGGGTCGCCGTCGATCTTCCCGCTCCTGTTCATCACCATCGCCTGCGGCGCCGTGTCCGGGTTCCACAGCCTGGTGGCCTCGGGCACCACGTCCAAACAGCTCGACAAGGAGACCGACGCCAGGTACGTCGGCTACCTCAGCTCCCTGGGCGAGGGCACGCTCGCGGTCTGCTCCATCCTGGCCTGTACCGCCGGGATCATGGTGTTCTCCGCCAACGAGGGCATGGCCTGGGCCGACATCTACGTCGACTGGGAGGCCGCGGGCACCGGTGCGGGCGGCAAGTTCGTCCAGGGGGTCGCCGGGTTCGCCGCCAACATCGGTCTCCCCGAGGCCACCGGCCTGGTCTTCGCCAGTGTCGTCGTGGTGAGCTTCGCCGCCACCACACTGGACACGGCGGTGCGTCTCCAGAGGTACACCATCCAGGAGATCGCCACCATCGTGGCCGACAAGGCCGACAAGGCCGGCGGGGGCGGCGCCCTCCACCGGTCGGCCACCTTCCTGGCCCGCAACATCACCGTCGCCACGCTGATCGCGGTCGCCTTCCCCCTCGCCCTGTCGCTGGTGCCCGGCGACTTCGCCCTGGGCACCCTGTGGCAGTTGTTCGGCACCACGAACCAGCTCACGGCGGCCCTGGCGCTGTCGGTGATCGCGGTATGGGTGACCAAGCGCGGCCGCAACCCCGTCGCGATCCTCGTCCCGCTGGTCTTCCTGGCCGTGATGACCTCCTGGGCGCTCGTCATCCAGGCGGTGCGCTTCGCCTCCTCCGAGGAGGGCATCCAGAGGTTCCTGCTGGCACCGCTCGACGCGGTCATCTTCGGGCTCGCCCTGTGGATGATGGCCGAGGCCGGCATCGCCCTGCGCCGGGCCTACCGGGACCGGGGCACCGGCACCGCCGACCGGACCGGGCCGGAAACCGGGCGGGACGGGAACGAGACCCCCGAGCCCGCGGCCGAGGGTGCCGACTAGTGGACGGCCGCGACGGCGCCGCCCGGCCCGGGCCGCTGGTCCGGGCCGGGCGGCGCGCCCTCACCGCCTGGCGCCGTGTCGAGGACTTCCACCAGGCGGTCTTCGAGGCGCGCTGGGGGCACGCCCGGCGGCGGGAGGCGCGCACCCAGCAGGACACCCTGCGCGCCCTGCTCATGCTGGAGGCGCTGGGGGTGGACGACCCCGCCGCCTACGAGACCCTCGACCTCATCCCGTACATGGTCGCTGACCTGCACGCATGGCACCGGCGGATGGGGCGCGAGGAGTTCGGATCCCCGGGAGGCTGCTGTTGACCACCGCACCGATCGTCTTCGTCGGCGGCAAGGGCGGTGTCGGCAAGACCACCCTGGCCGCCGCCCGGGCCCTGTCCCTGGCCGATGCCGGACGCCGGGTCCTGGTGCTCTCCACCGACCCGGCCCACTCCCTGGGTGACGCACTGGAGGTGCCGCTGTCCGACGATCCCGCCGCGGTGGCGCCGAACCTGTGGGCCGCCGAACCCGATGCGGAGGCCGCCGTGCGCCGCCGTGTCGCCCGGGTGGCCGAGGACGCGCGCCGGGCCGTGCCCCACGAGGTCCTGCCCGCGGTCCACCGCCATCTGGACCGGGCGGCGTCCGCGCCCGGCATGGCCGAGTCCGCCCTGGCGGACCTGCTCATCGACCGCATGGACGAGGTCGGCCGGCGGTGGGACCACCTGGTGGTCGACAGCGCGCCCACCGGACACCTGCTGCGCCTGCTCGACCTGCCCGCCCTCCTGACGCCGTGGGTGGTGGGCCTGGCACGCCAGCGCGAACGGGCCCTCAGGGCCGAGGCCTTCGCCGACGCCGTCGGCGAAGGCGCGCCCGAGGGCGACCCCCTCCTGGAGCGCCTGCACGAACGCCGCCGCAGACTGGAGCGGGCCGCGGCCCGGCTGCGCGAGGACGCGAGCGTCACACTCGTGACCCTGCCCCGGCGCGTGGTGCTCGCCGAGACCGCCCGTGCCGTCGAGCGGCTCACCGGTGCCGGGTTCCGGCTCGGGCCCGTCGTCGTCAACCAGATCCCCCCTGAGGGGGCGCCCGGCCCGGACGGGGCCGGAGCCCTGTCGGCCACGCTGGAGCGCTTCGCGCACCTGGGGGTGGCGCGGGTTCCGCTCCAGGACGCCGAGCCGACCGGAATCGGCCCCCTGCGTCGGCTGGCACCGCTGCTCGACACCGCGTCGGCCCCCGGGTGAGGCGCGGCGGGCTGCTTCCTGTGCCGGGGGACACGTCGTCGCAGGTGGCGGCCGTTCACGGAAGGAAACGTTCCCGTCGGCGGCTATCGTGGGCGCCATGGTGAGATCCGGGGCGGACGAGGACGGCGAGGCGGGGGGCGGTACGGCCCCGGCGACGGTCAGTGACCGGATCTGGACCGTTCCCAACGTCCTGAGCATGCTCAGACTGCTCGGCGTGCCCCTGTTCCTGTGGCTTGTCCTGGGGCCGGAGGCCGACTGGTGGGCCCTGCTCGTCCTCGCCTTCGCCGGGGCCAGCGACTGGCTCGACGGCAAGATCGCCCGCGCCTGGAACCAGGCCTCGCGGCTGGGGACGGTCCTGGACCCCCTCGCCGACCGGCTCTACATCTTCGCCGCGCTCTTGGGGCTGGTCGTCAGAGGCATCATCCCGTGGTGGCTCATGGCCATCCTGGTGCTGCGCGACGTCCTCATCATCGGGGCGCTGCCGCTGCTGCGCCATTTCGGCTACGGCCCCCTCCCGGTCAACTTCGCCGGAAAGGCCGCCACGCTGTGCCTGCTCTACGCCTTTCCCCTGCTGTTCATCGCCGGGCACCAGTCCCTCGTGGGCGATGTGGCGAGAATTATGGGTTGGGCCTTCGCGCTGTGGGGAACGGCTCTGTATTGGTGGGCCGGACTGCTTTACGCCGTGCAGGGGCTGGGCCTGATCGCCCGGACCCGGCGCGCGCGGGCGCGCTGATCACCCCGGTGGCCCCGTGGCCGCCGGAGACAGCGACCCCGCGCCGCGCACGGCACGGATCGGACCGATCCGACCGACCGGGACAGCGTTGACGGAGTCGATCCGGGGCGGCCGCCGCACCGTGAGTCCTGTCGGATCGAAAGGGAGTGTCGTCTCCGCAATGAGAACATGTCCCACGGCGCGCGTGAGCGCGTGCTCCGAACTCCATCCCCACGCGGCCTCCGGCGCCGTTTCCGTACGGAGGTACGCGCGATGACCGCCCCCAGCACCCCCGGCGACGCCCCGCGGACGCCGGCGGCCCCGCCGATGAAGGCCGTCGTGATGGCGGGCGGTGAGGGGACCCGTCTGCGGCCGATGACCGCCAACCAGCCCAAACCCCTGCTTCCGGTGGTTAACAAACCCATCATGGAGCACGTCCTGCGCCTGCTGCGCAAGCACGGCTTCACCGAGACGGTGGTGACCGTCCAGTTCCTGGCCACCCTCATCCGCAACTACTTCGGCGACGGCGAGGAACTGGGCATGAAGCTCGACTACGTCGCCGAGGAGGTCCCCCTCGGCACGGCGGGCAGTGTCAAGAACGCCGAGGAGCACCTGCGCGGCGAACCGTTCATCGTCATCTCCGGTGACGCGCTCACCGACATCGACCTCACCGACATGGTGCGCTTCCACCGGGAGAGCGGCGCCAAGGTCACCATCGCCCTCAAGCGGGTCCCCAACCCCCTGGAGTTCGGCATCATCATCGTGGACGACCAGGGACGCATCCAGCGGTTCCTGGAGAAGCCCACGTGGGGGCAGGTCTTCTCGGACACGGTCAACACCGGCATCTACATCATGGAGCCGGAGGTCCTCGACCGGGTCGCCGCGGGCGAGGTGGTCGACTGGTCCGGTGACGTCTTCCCCGAACTGCTCAAGGAGGGCGAGCCCCTCTACGGCTACATCGCCGACGGCTACTGGGAGGACGTGGGCACCCACGAGAGCTACCTCAGCGCCCAGGGCGACGTGCTCTCGGGCAAGGTCGACGTGGACATCGACGGCTTCGAGATGTCGCCGGGAGTGTGGGTGGGCGAGGGTGCCCAGGTGGACCCCAAGGCCGTCCTGAGGGGCCCGCTCTACATCGGTGACTACGCCAAGGTCGAGGCCGGGGCGGAACTGCGCGAGTTCACCGTGGTGGGCAGCAACACCGTGGTGCGCGCCGACGCCTTCTGCCACCGCACGGTCCTGCACGACAACGTGTTCGTCGGCCGCGGCGCGAACCTGCGCGGCGCGGTCGTGGGCAAGAACACCGACGTCATGTCGGCGGTGCGGGTGGAGGAGGGCGCGGTCGTCGGCGAGGACTGCGTCATCGAGTCCGAGGCCTACGTGCACAACGACGTCAAGGTGTACCCGTTCAAGACCATCGAGGCCGGGGCGGTCGTCAACACCAACGTTGTGTGGGAGTCGCGCGGGCAGCGCTCCCTGTTCGGGCCCCGCGGGGTGTCCGGACTGATCAACGTGGAGATCACCCCGGAGCTGGCGGTACGCCTGGCCAATGCGTACGCGACCACGCTGAAGAAGGGGGCGATCGTCACGACCTCCCGCGACGTGTCGCGGGCGGCGCGCACGCTCAAGCGCGCCGTGATCAGCGCGCTCACCGCCGCGGCGATCGACGTGCGCGACCTGGAGGTCGTGCCCCTGCCGGTGGCGCGGCTGCACACCGCGCAGAGCGGTGTGAGCGGCGGCATCTTCCTGCGCACCAGTCCGGGGGACCCGGAGTCGGTCGACATCCTCTTCCTCGACGGGGAAGGCGCCGACCTGTCGCCCGGGGCGCAGCGCAAGCTGGACCGCGTCTTCTCCCGTGCGGAGTACCGGCGGGCCTTCCCCGGCGAGATCGGTGAGCTCACCTTCCCCTCCCGAGGGGTGGAGAACTACTCCCACGACCTGCTGCGCTCGGTGGACACCACCGGTATCGCCGAGGCCGGGCTCAAGGTCGTGGTGGACTGCGCCGGCGGTACGGGTGCGCTGATCCTCCCGTCCCTGCTGGGCCGGATCGGTGTGGACGTGCTCACGGTGAACAACCGCCTCGACGAGTTCTCGCCCACCGACACGGCCTCCAAGCGGATGCGCGACATGGAGCGGCTCGCCACACTGGTGTCCGGGTCCAACGCCGACTTCGGGGTGCGGTTCGACCCGGTGGGCGAGCGGCTGTCCATCGTGGACGAGACCGGTTCCCTGATCGACGACGACCGCGCGCTGCTGGTCTTCCTCGACCTGGTCGCCGCCGAGCGAGGCGGGGGCACCGTGGCGCTTCCGGTGACGACCACGCGGGTGGCCGAGCGGGTGGCCCAGGCGCACGGAGCCCGGGTGCGGTGGACGGCCACAGCGACCGACGAGCTGACCAAGGCCGTACGCGCGGCCGGGGACGAGACGGTCTTCGCCGGCGACAACCGCGGCGGCTTCGTCGTTCCCGAGTTCAGCCCCACCAGTGACGGCATCGCCGCGTTCGTGCGGTTGCTGGGGCTGGTGGCGCGGGCGCAGCGCCCGGTGGGGCGGATCGACCGCGCCATCCCCCGGGCACACCTGCTGCGGCGCTCGGTTCCCACGCCGTGGGCGGTCAAGGGCAGCGTCATGCGGGCCGTGGTGGAGGCCGCCGGGGACAGGGAGCTGGACACCACCGACGGCGTGCGCGTCCTGGAGGAGGACGGCGGCTGGGCCCTGGTCCTGCCCGACACCTCCGAGGCCGTGACCCACCTGTGGGCCGAGGGCTCCGACTCCGACGTCGCCCACGCCCTTCTGGACGAGTGGGCGTCCGTGGTGGAGCGGGCCGAGGGATAGGTTCCCGGGGTGCGCGGCGGCCCCGCCGCGCACCCCGTCCACAGCCCCGGCCGTGGCCGGGGCGCTCCGGCTAAACTGGACACGACGGCGCTCCGGGCACGGTCGGGGAACTTCTTTCGAATCCGTGGCCCCGGGGACGAACCAAACCGGTCGGAGCGGCATCAGCACCAGAGCAGGTATCCATAGTCCGGATGAGGTCCTGCGGAGACGGCGCCCCGGGTGTCGGGGCCGCGGATCCTCCTGCCGGGGCGGGCCCGGGTGTCCCTGGCCGACCGGGGAGGGCGCACGCGCCTTCCGGGAGACGGATATGGTTTAAAGTCGAGTGTTCCCCGGTGTAGCGCGTCACCGGCCGGGTCGGTGATCCCGGCGGTGCGGACGCATGGCCGGGGTGATGAAGAGGACGACATGGGGGAAGAGACCTGACAGACCGACCACGTGAGGCGTACCGCTGCCGTGCGGCGCGTCGCCTCGCCGCTCCGGGCGGTGGGCGGGTGGAGAGCCCGTTCGGCGTCTGGAACGTGTCACCGATCAGCCGAATCAAGCACCGCCCCGTGCGGTAGGAGGCCGAGCCGACCTATGTCGAGCGTTTACTGCACGCAGTGCGGTCACGCCGTTGCGGATGATGCCCGTTTCTGCTCCCACTGTGGGACCCCGATCAGCAGGCCCCAGCAGCCGACTCCGCAACCGGGGGCGGCCGGGGATTCAGTCGGCGACGTCACATCCACTATTTCGATCTCTGGAATACAAGCCCTGGAGGACGAGTCCACCGGTGACGATCCGTCGACCGACGACCCGAACAGCGCCGACGCCCTTCCCGCGGGGACCGCGCTTCTCGTGGTCAAGCGGGGGCCCAACGCCGGCAGCCGTTTCCTTCTGGACAGTGATGTGACGACCGCGGGCCGCCATCCCAACAGCGACATCTTCCTCGACGACGTCACGGTCTCCCGTCGGCACGTGGAGTTCTTCCGGCGCGGAGGAGGTTTCGGCGTCCGGGATGTGGGCAGTCTGAACGGCACCTACGTGAATCGTGAGCCGGTCGACGAGGCGGAGCTGGGCGGAGGGGACGAGATCCAGATCGGCAAGTTCCGCATGGTGCTGCTGACGAAGCCGCGCCGCTGAGCGGCGCGAGAAGCCGGGGCGGGTGGGCCGACAAGGTTTGCGGGCCCCCGCCTCCGGAGAGCTTTGTAACGAAGGGTGCCGATTCAGCCCTCGGGTCCTGAATCCTCATGGGGGAGCGGGGACGAGTGCCCATCCGGCAATACGACGTCGTGGGACGGAGCCGCTGTGAAGCACATGGAGGTCGTCGGCGTCCGGGTCGAGATGCCCTCGAACCAGCCGATTGTCCTGCTCAAGGAATCCGACGGAGACCGCTACCTGCCGATCTGGATCGGCAGCGGGGAGGCGACGGCGATCGCGTTTGCCCAGCAGGGGATCGCCCCCGCGCGGCCACTGACCCACGATCTGTTCCGGGACGTGCTGGAGGCCCTGGACACGGGTCTGCGGACGGTGAACATCACGGGCCTGAACGACGGGATCTTCTATGCCGAACTGGTGTTCGCCAACGGTGTTGAGGTCAGTGCGCGCCCTTCCGACTCGATCGCCCTCGCGCTGCGGACCGGTACGCCGATCTACGCGCACGAGGACGTGATCGAGGAGGCGGGGATGCCCATGCCCGACGAACAGGAGGACCAGGTGGAGGCGTTCCGGGAGTTCCTGGACAACATCTCACCGGAGGACTTCGGCCGACGCGCGGAGTAGACCCGCCCCGGGGCGGGTCCACTCCGGCACGGGCCGGAGCCCGCCGCGCACGCGGCGGGCGCGAGGGGCCCGGGCGTGTGGGGGTGGGGCACTTGGCGACGCGCCGGTCGCCTTCGTTGACGCTTACGGTCGGTCGTCCTACCGTCGGTGCTGTGGAACCCGCGGCGCACCCCCGTCCCTGAGTGGGCATCCCCTGTCAATACCGCCGTGGGACGAGAGGCCGGAGGTCGGCGTGGCGGTAGCGGGCAGCGAGCGGGAGACCCATGACAGGCGGTCCGCGCTGCGGCTGGCGGGACAGCGGGGCCTGCTGTGCGAAGAGGACGTGGTGGCGCTGCCGATGGACGCCGGGTACAGGGGGCCGGCGGCGTGTACCGCCGCCGGGATCACCTACCGACAGCTCGACTACTGGGCCAGAACCGGCCTGGTGCGGCCGAGCGTGCCCGTCGGAGTCCAGGGCGCACCGCTGTACAGCCTCCCCGACATCCTCCTGCTGAAGGTGGCCAAACGACTCCTGGACACGGGCATCTCCCTCCAGCAGATCCGTACCGCCGTCGACCACCTGCGCGGCAGGCCAGCGCAGGACCTGGCCCGGATCACCCTGATGAGCGACGGTGCCAGCGTCTACGAGTGCACCTCCCCTGAGGAGGTCATCGACCTCATGCAGCGCGGGCAGGGCATGTTCGGCCTGGCCCTGGCCCACGTCTGGCGCGAACTAGAGGAGGCGCTGGGCGTGGTGCCCGCCGAGGAGCTGCCGGACGCCCCGCCGGTGGACGAGCTGGCCCGGCGTCGCAGGGAGCGCCGCACCGGCTGAGCGGGTCCGGGCGGAGTTGCGCGGAACACGCGCCCCGGGGCTCGGCTCCCGACGGGCGATCGACTACCGTTGGCACAACAAGGGTGAAAACGACATTCGTCCTGTCGTCGTATCCACATAGCGTCAACTGGCCGCCGATACCACGCGGGAGAGACCCCGGCAGGGGCGCCGACGGGGCAATACTCCCCAGTAACCTCTCAGGCACCATGGACCGTGTGGAGGAGGCCGCTCTGAAACCCGGCCCGAGGGCCCGGTGACAGAGGGGGAGACCGCGAGGAACACGCCGATCCGCTCGGCCCTGTCACCAGGAGGTCTCCGTGCCAGCCCAGTCCGCACCGCAGTCGCCGTCCGCGCCCGCCAGCGGCTTCGCCGACCGCCACATCGGCCCAACCCCCGCCGAGACCGCGCGGATGCTCGCCGCCGTCGGCTACGGATCCACCGCCGAACTCATGGCGGCCGCCGTTCCCGACGCCCTCCTCGACGACCCCGGACGCGGTGTCCGCCTCGCCCTGCCCGCGCCGGTCGGCGAGGCCGCGGCGCTGGCCGAACTGCGCGAACTGGCCTCCCGCAACCGGGTGCGCACGTCGCTGATCGGCCAGGGCTACTATGGCACCCACACCCCTCCGGTCATCCTCCGCAACATCTTGGAGAACCCCGCCTGGTACACGGCCTACACGCCCTACCAGCCCGAGATCTCCCAGGGCCGCCTGGAGGCCCTGCTCAACTTCCAGACCATGGTCTCCGACCTCACCGGCCTGCCCGTCTCCGGTGCCTCGCTGCTGGACGAGGCGACCGCTGCGGCCGAGGCCATGACCCTTGCGCGCCGCGCCTCCAAGAGCCGCTCCGACACGTTCGCGGTCGACGCCGACGTCTTCCCCCAGACCCTCGACGTGCTGCGCACGCGCGCCGAGCCCCTGGGTATCGAGGTCGTGACCGCCGACCTGTCCCGGGGCCTTCCGTGCGACGCCTTCGGCGTCCTGGTCCAGTACCCCGCAGCGAGCGGGCTCGTCCGCGACCCGGGCGCGGTCATCGCCGAGGCCCACGAGCGGGGTGCGCTGGCCGTCGTGGCCGCCGACATCCTCGCCCTCACCGTGCTGCGCAGCCCCGGTGACCTGGGCGCCGACGTCGCGGTCGGCTCCACCCAGCGCTTCGGTGTCCCGCTCGGCTTCGGCGGGCCGCACGCGGGCTACATGGCGGTGGGGGAGAAACTGCGGCGCCAGTTGCCCGGGCGACTGGTCGGGGTGTCCCGGGACGGGACCGGGCGGCCCGCCTACCGCCTCGCTCTCCAGACGCGCGAGCAGCACATCCGCAGGGAGAGGGCCACGAGCAACATCTGCACCGCCCAAGTGCTGCTGGCCGTGATGGCCGGGATGTACGCGGTCTACCACGGGCCCCACGGCCTGCGGGCCATCGCGCAGCGGGTGCACGCCGGAGCCGCGGCGCTGGCCGGGGCCCTGGAGGCGCAGGGCCTGGAGACGGTGCACACCGCCTACTTCGACACCGTGCGCGTCCGCGTACCCGACGCAGGAAAGGTGGTCCGCCGGGCACTGGAGGCCGGCTACAACCTCCTGGCCGTGGACGAGACCACCGTCGGCGTCAGCGTGGACGAGACCACCACCCCCGAGGACCTGGCACGGGTGGCGGCGGCCTTCACCGAGGGCGGCCCCGAACCGCTCTCCGACGCGGGGGACCGGCTGCCCGAGGGGCTGAGGCGCGGGATGGACTACCTCGCCCACCCGGTGTTCAACACCCACCGCAGCGAGACTTCCCTGCTGCGGTACATGCGCCGCCTGGCCGACCGCGACCTGGCGCTGGACCGCACGATGATCCCGCTGGGCTCGTGCACGATGAAGCTCAACGCCACCGCGGAGATGGAGCCGGTCACCTGGCCCGAGTTCGCGGACCTGCACCCCTTCGCCCCGGTCGACCAAGCGGCAGGGAGTCTGGCCCTGGCCCGCCAGTTGGAGGGCTGGCTGGCCGAGGCCACCGGCTACGACGCGGTGTCCCTCCAGCCCAACGCGGGCTCCCAGGGTGAACTCGCGGGCCTGTTGGCGATCCGTGCCCACCACCGCTCCCGGGGCGAGGGACACCGCGACGTGTGCCTCATCCCCAGTTCGGCGCACGGCACCAACGCCGCCAGCGCGGTGATGGCCGGCATGCGCGTGGCCGTGGTGGCCTGTGACTCCGGGGGCAACATCGACCTGGCCGACCTGAGCGCCAAGACCGCCGAGCACGCGGGGGACCTGGCGGCCATCATGGTGACCTACCCCTCCACGCACGGCGTGTACGAGGACACGGTCACCGAGGTGTGCCGCCTGGTCCACGAGGCGGGCGGCCAGGTGTACGTGGACGGGGCCAACCTCAACGCCCTTCTGGGCTGGGCCAAGCCCGGTGAGTTCGGTGCGGACGTCAGCCACCTGAACCTGCACAAGACCTTCTGCATCCCGCACGGCGGGGGCGGCCCGGGGGTGGGGCCGGTCGCGGTCCGTGCGCACCTGGCCGACTTCCTGCCGTCCCGGCCGGGCGAGGGGGCACAGGGCGCGGTGGGCGCGGTCTCGGCGGCCCCGCTGGGGTCGGCGGGCCTGCTGCCGATCTCCTGGGCCTACATGCGGATGATGGGCGGGGAGGGGCTGCGCGCGGCCACCGAGACCGCCGTGCTGTCGGCGAACTACCTGGCCCAGCGGTTGGAACCGTACTACCCGGTGCTCTACACCGGTGCGGGCGGCCTGGTGGCGCACGAGTGCGTCATCGACATCCGCCCCCTCCAGAAGGCCACCGGGATCAGCAACGAGGACGTGGCCAAGCGGCTCATGGACTACGGCTTCCACGCGCCGACCATGTCGTTCCCGGTGGCGGGCACGCTGATGGTGGAACCTACCGAGAGCGAGGACCTCGCCGAACTGGAGCGCTTCGTCGAGGCGATGGTCGCGATCCGCGCCGAGATCGACCGGGTGGCCTCGGGGGAGTGGGACGCCTCGGACAACCCGCTCAAGGGGGCACCGCACACCGCGGAGTCGCTGCTCTCCTGGGACCGCGGCTACAGTCCGCAGGAGGCGGTCTACCCGCTGGAGTCGCTGCGCCGGGACAAGTACTGGCCGCCGGTGGACCGGATCGACCAGGCCTACGGCGACCGGAACCTGGTCTGCTCGTGCCCGCCGCCGGAGGCCTTCGAGTCCTGACCGCGAGGGGGTACCGACCCATGCCTCGGTATCCCCTCTTGTCCGGTATTTCAGAAATCTACATCATCAAGGCGGCGGTTCGCGTGGGCACGGAAAAGGCAGCGAACAGGCCGACACGGCGCCTCTCGCGCTCCGCTCGCCCATGAGCGCCGCCGATCCGGCTACCGTGAGAGGGTCCGCCGCGCAGGGGCAGCGGACCGCACCGCCCCCCACCCCCCGTCGAAAGCGATCCGCCCATGACCACCACGGCCGGCCGCGAGGCCGCAGACCTGTGCGCCCAGGCCCGCGACCTCGCGGAGAACGGACACCTGGAGCGCGCCGCCGAGCTCTTCAGCAGCGCCGTGGCGGCCGACCCCCCGGTCGAGGTCCTGGCCGGTGCCCTGCTCGGCCTGGCCGTGGTCCGGGACCGGCTCGGCGATCTGGCGGCGGCCCGCGATGCCGCGCGCCGCGCCATGGACACCGGCGACCCCCGCTCCGCCCCGCGCGCCGCCCACCACCTGGCCCTGTCCCTGGAACAGGACGGACGGGTCGAGGAGGCGGCCGACGTCTGGCGCCGCCTCCTCGACCTGGGCGGTCCGGCCCAGGTCGTGGCCGCCCACCACGCACTGGCACGCCTGGCCGAGGCACGCGGGGACTCCGCGCGGGCACGGGAACACTGGGAGAGGGCGCTCGCTCCGCTCGCGGGAGCCGGGGAACCCGGCCCCCCGCACGCCGCGGCGGTCGCCGAGGCCGCCCGCGACCTCACCGGACGCCTCCTGGAACAGGGCGCCGCGGAGACTGCCGCCGCGGCCGCGGACCGCGGGCTGCGCGCCGCCCCCGACGACCCCGAACTGCGTGTGCTGCGCGCCGCGACCCGGATGGAGCAGGCCGTCACCGACCTGGTCGGTGCCCTGGACGCCCAGCCCGTGCGGCCCGACACCTTCGGCACCGCGGTCGAACTCCTGGCGGGGCTGCTGGCCCTGCGCGGGGAACCGGACGCCGCGGCCGGGGTCTGGAGCGAGGGCGTGCGCGGCGGCGCACCCGGGTGCGCCGAGGAGGTGCGCGGCCGCCTGCGGCGCGGCTTCGCACCGTGGGAGGACGACGGCGAAACGGACGGCGACGGGGGGGACCCGTGGTGGGAGCCCTACCTGGAGGAGGCCGTGGCCACCTCCAGCGCGCCCCTCCTCGCGGGGGAGCTGTTCGCTGCCCTCACCCGGATGTACGCCCTGCTCGCCGTGCCCGTGGCGGAGGGTGAGGCGCGCCCCGCCGTGCTGCGCCAGGTGATGGAACAGGCCCTGCGCGTCCCCGACGCGACGGTGTGGGGCGAGGGTGTGCACGCCGATGCCAGAGGCCGGATGGGGCGGGCGGCGGGAGGGGCGGACGTCCTCCCCCCGGGGCGGCCCGGCCGCGGCGGGCCGGACACCCCCTGAGGGTTCGGGCCGGGGATCAGGCCGCCACGCGGGGCCGGTGCGGAGCGATGGCGGCACCGTCGGGCAGAGGAGTGCACCGGTGTCGTCGAACAGGACGACACCGGTGCACAGCGGGCTCCACCCCTGCTCGGGGTGGTGGGCGAGCACCCGTGCGGCCTCACGGTCGGTGTCCGAGGAGGAGGGGCCGGGGGCTGGTGGCTGCACGTGAACACGGAGGGGCCCTTCGGTCGGACGCTCGGCTCTGCGCTGCCGCCAAGCGGAGTGGCTCACGTCACCTCATGCCGTGGTTCGGGCGGAGGGCGGCGGCTCTCCGCCTCCGCGTCCGGTTCTCCGCAGAGCGGGAGACCCGGGGCGGGCGCCTCCGTTCCGGCCGCTTCCGGTCACGTCGTCCTCAGTACCCGCCGCGTGTCCTGCGCGCCGCGGGCCGACCCCGCATGCCCGCCCCGGCCAGGCCGCCGTGCTGGAAGGCCCGGACCAGCTCACCGCCGAGGTTGACCCCCGCGCCCAGAGCCAGGCCCACCATGACCGCCTCCACCATGCTGAGCATCCCGGAGATGGCCGTGCCCTGGGTGAGTTCGATCAGCCCCCGGTACAGGATGCTCCCCGGGAGCAGGGGGGCGATGGAGGGCACGAGGTAGGGCAGCACCGGCCGTCGGGTGCGTCGCGCCAGCCAGTGGCCCACGACGCCTACCGCGACCGCGCCCACGACGGTGCCCACCACCGGCGGCACCTCCAGAACCGAGCGCAGGCCCGCGTAGATCACCCAGATCATCACCCCGAGCGCACCGATGGCGGGCAGCAGGCGGGGCGGCACGACCAGGGAGACGGCGAAGGCCATGGCGATGCCCGCGGCGCCGAGCAGCACCGGGACCTCCATGGAGATCCCCGCCGAGGGCAGGGAGTCCAGGTCGATGTGCACGTCCAGGCGCATGGCGGTGTAGGCCACCGCGGCCACCCCGGCCACGATCGCGCCGAGGATGAAGAAGGTCTCCAGCAGGCGCGCCGCCGCCGACACGTAGCTGCCGTTGATACCGTCCTGAAGGCTGGCTACCAGCGGACGCCCCGGCAGCAGGGCCATGATGTTCCCGGTGATGATCGCGCCCGCGGCCAGCCCCAGGTCGAGTTCCACGCTCACCCACAGCAGCGCCACGCCGATGGTCGCGGCCACGACCGCGGCTGCCGTCATCTGGTAGAACTCCGCCACACCGCGCCGGGCCAGGAACACCGCGACCCGGTCGCCCAGAACCGTGGCCAGGAACGCGGCCGTCGCCACGATGAGGCCGCCGCCCATCATCACACTGGCGCTGGAGGCGATCAGGCCGAGGCCGACCGTGATGAACCAGTTCGGGTAGGGCGCGCGGGCCCGGCGGATCCGGCTGAACCGGGTGGTGGCCTCCTCCAGGTCGAGTAGGCCCAGGGCGGACTCCTCCACCAGTGTGTGCAGTTCGCCGACACGGAAGTAGTCCAGGGTGCGGCGGCGCACGACGCGCTCACCGGTAACCGGCGGCTGCTCGCCGACCGGGTGGGTGGACAGCGTGATCGTGGTGAAGGTGACCGAGGCCTCTGTCCGGGGCAGGTCGAAGGCGACCGACAGGCTCAGCATGGCCTCACTGACGACCTCGGTGCTCTCCCCGCTGGCCAGCATCAACTCGCCCACGCGCAGCACCAGGTCGATGACGCGCGGGTCGGGGAGCGGCTCCTCCTCGTCGTCGAGGCCGTCGGCAGTCAGCTCCCGCTCGTGCTCGGCCCGCCAGTCGCGCATCCTGCTGAGCAGGATCTCCTCGCTCGGCGGTCCACCGCGCTCCCGCTTCGGCATCGTGTGCTCTCCGTTCCCCCTGTTCGGACCAGCGGTGACCGGATTGTTATCACCGCCTCCCAGTGGACGCCGTGATACGGGGGAGGGTTCGCCTGGACCGGGCACGAACACCGGTGAGCTCGATCACCGGAACATCCTGCCAGGGCGGGCGCGGTGCCTCCGGCGGCGACGCGCCGGGCTCAGGCGGTCGGCAGCGGCGGAGGGGTCCCGCCGAACTCCGGACAGATCGCCTGGTGCTCGCACCACCCGCACAGCTTGCTGCGGCGGGGGAGCCACACCCCCGAGCGGCCCGCCTCCTCGATGCGCTCCCAGAGAGCGGTGATCTCGGTCTCGGCGGCCCTCAGTTCGTCCTCGGTGGGGTCGTACCAGCGCACCGCCCCGTCTCCGCCCAGGTAGACGAGCTGGAGGCGACTCGGCACGATCCCCAGGTCGCGCCAGATCATCACCGCGTAGAAGAAGATCTGGAACCGGGCCTTGTCCTCGAACCGCGGATGGGGCGACTTGCCGGTCTTGTAGTCCACCACCCGGATCTGCCCCGAGGGTGCCACGTCGAGCCGGTCGACGTAGCCGCGCAGCCGCAGTCCGGTGGGCAGCGCCACCTCCAGGCGCATCTCGCGCTCCCTGGGCTCCAGCGCGGCGGGGTTCTCCAGGTCGAAGTAGCGCCGGACCAGGTGCCGCGCCGACTCCAGCCACGCGTCGATCTCCGCTTGGTCGGCGAACACCTCCCCGACCTCGGGCTTCTTGGTGCGCAGCCGCTCCCACTGGGGGTCGACGAGCCCGACCGCGGTGCGCGGGGTGCGCGTCTCGGAGGGGAGTTCGTACAGGCGCTCCAGGCAGGAGTGGACCAGGGTTCCGCGCAGCGCCTCGGGGCTGGGGGACTCGGGGAGCCGGTCCACGGCCCGGAACCGGAACAGCAGGGGGCACTGGAGGAAGTCGGCGGCCCGCGACGGCGACAGCGCGGACGGCAGGGGCACGGTGGTCATGGAGACGAGCGTAGGGGAACGGTGCCGCGGCCGTGCCTCCTCCGTCCCATGGGAGCCCTCGCCACACCCTTGGGGCAGAGCACCGTGTCGAAGGGATCTAGTCTGGGAGGTGTGACCGAGCGCAGTGACGACACCAGTACCGGGCCCCGGGGCCGTTTCTCCGCAGGGCAGGGCCTCGTCCTCGGACGGCCCTTCGGCGTGCCCGTCCACCTGAGCGCCTCGTGGCTGATCGTGGCGGCGCTGATCACCGTGGTCTACGGGGGAATCGCCCAGGACCGCCTGGCGCTGGGCCCCGGTGCCTACCTGCTCGCGTTCGTCTTCGCGGTGCTGCTCTACGCCTCCGTCCTGGTGCACGAACTCGCCCACGCGCTGGTGGCCCGGCGTTACGGGCTGCCGGTGCGGCGCATCGTCCTGTACGCCCTGGGCGGGGTCTCCGAGATCGAGCGCGAAGCGCCCACGCCCGGACGCGAGTTCTGGATCGCCTTCGCCGGGCCCGCGCTGTCGCTGGTGCTGGCGGGCCTGGGCTACCTGCTGTGGCTGCCGGTCGACCCGCTCACCGTGGTCGGGGAACTGCTGTTGCAGTTGTGGGTGGCCAACCTGCTGGTGGGCGTGTTCAACCTGCTTCCCGGCCTGCCGCTGGACGGCGGCCGGCTCCTGCGCGCGGCGGTGTGGCGGATGACCGGCCGCCCCTACGCGGGCAGTGTCGCCGCGGCCTGGGGCGGCCGGGTGCTGGCGCTGGCGATCGTGGCGCTGCCGCTGGTACCGGCCCTGTGGTCCGGTGCGAGCCCCGACCCGTGGGCGCTCGTGTGGGGCCTGGTCCTGGGCGGGTTCATCTGGACGGGCTCGACGGAGGCGCTGGGCCACGCCCGGATGCGGGCACGTGTGCCGGGGCTGCGCGCCGGGGCGCTGGCCCGCCCCGCGGTGGCCGTGGCGGCCGACACCCCTCTGGCGGAGGCGGAGAGGCGTGCGGCCGGGGCGGGGGCCGACGCGATCGTGGTCGTGGACCCGCAGGGCGCGCCCGTCTCGATCGTGCACCGGGCGGCGGCCGAGGCCGTCCCGGAGGCGCGCCGCCCCTGGGTGCCCGTGTCGAGTGTGTCCCGCGGGGTGGGCCGTGAGGCGGTGGTCCCCGCCGCTCTGGAGGGCGAGGAACTGCTGGAGGCGCTCTCGGTCCACCCTCTCGCGGAGTACCCGGTGGCGGGTCCGGACGGGCGGGTGCACGGGGTGCTGCGCTCGGCCGACGTCAACCTGGCGATGCGGGGGCGCGGGGCGGGCTGAGCGCCCTCACCGCCGGGCCCCCTGGGGCCAGAGCACGGTCACCGGCCGCGAGAGGGAGCGGGCGTAGGCGACCACGTCCGCAGTGCCGCCGGGGCCGCGTGCGGGCAGGCCGTCCCAGACGGCGATGAGCTGGTCGCTGCGGTCCACGAGCAGTCGGCCCGCGGCCATGTGCGCTTCGGGTGAGGACGCCGTGTGCCCGAGGTCGTGGATGCGCGCGGCCCCGGCGAGCAGGCGGTCGTAGGTGCCGTGGTGCTCCGCGGGAAGCGAGGCACGGTAGCCGCTCGCCGGGACGATCACCTCCAGCGGGGCGCCGGTGCCGAGCACGGTCTCGGCGAAGGCGGTGTCGGCACCGTCGGCGAGGCAGGACAGGCCGACCATGGCGCGGCCGTAGGGGGCCAGGTGGGCGCGGAGCAGGTCGGTGACGTCCGCGTCCACGTCGGGTGGCAGTGCACGGTGTCCGGTGATGCCGATGCGGATCAAGAGGCCTCCTTACACTCCTGATGGACTGGTCGGCGCGTGTGCACGCCGACCGGTCTGTACCTACCCAGTGACCGGGAGGTCGGCCGCGAGCGTGGCCAGGCGTGCGTCCAAAGCGTCGACGCAGACGGCCCGCGGCCCCCGGTAGCGGCGCCGGAACGAGCGCACCCGGCCCACCACGCGTTCGGACCCGTAGCGCAGTCCGGTGCTCAGGGCCTCCTGGAGGAGCCGGAACGCCTCGTCGATGTCGCCCGCGTCGGCGTGTGCGGAGGCCAGTTCCGCCTGGAGAAGCGCCGACTGCTTGGCGCTGGGGGGAGAGGAGGCCGCGGTGGCCTCGCCGAAGGCCGCGCGCGCCTGGTAGGGATCGCGCAGCCGCACCCCCACGAGCGCCCGGTACCCGGCCACCTTGGCCTGGTCGAAGGCGAACACCCAGGGCCAGGGCGGGTCGGCGTTGGCCGATCCGCCCGCGTCCCGTTCGGCCCGGTTGATGGCGCGCAGGGCCTCGGAGCGCTCGCCCAGGCTCGCGTGGGCGAGCGCCTCCGTGCAGGCGAGCCAGGCGCGGGCGGTGGGGTGGGCGGCGGGGCCCAGGACGTGTTCGGCCTCCCGGACCAGCCCCAGGCCGAACTCGGGGTCCTCCGCCGTGTCGGTCTCGAAGGCGGCCAGGGAGCCGAGCATGTAGACGTCGAGCAGCCGCATGCCCGCCTGGCGGGCGCGGACGACCGCGGTGCGGTAGTGCGCCCGGGCCGACCCCATGTCGCCCTGGTCGGCGTGCAGCCACGCCGCGAAGCCCGAGGCCTCACTGGCCGCGCCGCTCAGCGCGCCGAAGAAGGGTGTCCCGTGCGCGTGCCCGAGCATCTGCTCGCACAGGTGCACGTGTGCCATCGCGCTGGGCAGGAGGTTCCGGGCCGGGGCGGTGGCGTCCATCCGGCGCTGGCCACCGGTGATCGCCCTCAGTGCGGCCGTGGTGGTCTCGTCCACCGAGTGGTGCGCTCCGGCGCGGAGGGGGTGCGCCGGAGCGCCCGGAGCGCCCGGAGCGCCCGGGGCGGGCGGGAAGAGGGTGTCCGCGGTGATCGGACGTCCCGGTCTGCGCCGCGGCACGGGGCCGTTCGGCTCCGGGTCGTCGGCGAACCGGATCAGGTGCAGGGGGATCTGGAGCCGCCGGGCGAGGTCGTGGACCTGGGGGACGGTGAGCGCCTGCTGCCCGTTGACCACCCGCGAGACCCAGCTCTGGGAGTAGTCGATGGCCCGGGCCAGGGCCCCCTGCGACCAGCCGCGGGCTTCGCGCACGCCCTCCAGGACGGCCGCCATGTCGCAGGAGGCCAGTGCGGCGGCCATGTCGGGCCGTGCCCACAGGTCCGCGGGGGGAACGCCGTGTGTTCGGTTCATGGGCACACAGGGTAGGGACCCCTGTCGCCCCGGGTGGGCGTGTGGGAGAAAGAGATCCGGATGCGTGATCTGCGTAGCACCGTCCGGAGACCCTCCCGGTGCGGCGGAGCTCCGAGTGTCGCCGAGGCCGTTCGGCGGGCGGAGGCCACCAGGTCCGCGGAACGGCCTCCGCCGGACATGCGCGAGCCCTCTCCTCGCCTACCGCGGGCCCGGGACCGCCGCGCTCTAGTGCTTCAGTTCGGCGGCGGACAGCGCCGCGCCCACGATCCCGGCGGTGTTGAGCAGGGCCGCGGGCACGATGGGCGTGCGCAGGTCCAGGTGGGGCAGGAACCTCTCCGACTTGCGGCTCACCCCGCCGCCGACCACGATCAGGTCTGGCCACAGCAGCTCCTCCACCACCTGGTAGTAGCGGTTGAGCCGGGAGCGGGCCCACTCCTCGTAGGAGAGGTCGTCGCGTTGGCGTGCGGCCGAGGACGCCTGGGACTCCGCGTCGTGCCCGTCGATCTGCAGGTGGCCGAACTCGGTGTTGGGCACCAGGCGGCCGTCCACCACCAGGGCCGTTCCGATCCCCGTGCCCAGGGTGGTCAGCAGGACGACCCCGGAGACGCCCTTGGCGGCGCCGAAGCGGGCCTCGGCGACGGCGGCGGCGTCGGCGTCGTTGAGGATCCGCACGGGCCGTCCGGCGGCCTCGGAGAACAGTGCCTGGGCGTCGGTGCCGATCCATGCCTTGTCCACGTTGGCGGCGGTGCGCACCACGCCCTGCTGGACGACCCCGGGGAAGGTGATGCCCAGGCCCCCCTCCAGCGCCTCGGGGAAGTGCGCCACGATCTCGCCGATCACGAACGCCACCTCGGCGGGGCCCGAGTGCTCGGGGGTGGGTAGCCGCAGGCGGTCAGCGGTGAACTCTCCGGTTTCCAGGTCGACGGGGGCGCCCTTGATCCCGCTGCCGCCGATGTCGATTCCCAGTCCGGTGTCCGGATGTGACATGGAGTGTGCTTCTTCCTGGTTCTGTGTCCTGTGCGGGCTCCGGGGCCGCAGTCCGATCCTGCCCGATACGGGGGAGCGCGAACGCATGCGTGGTCGGTGCGGTGCCGTCGTGCCGATAATCTGGGCCACCGCCCTGACCATCGCCACGCGGGAAGACGAGAACGACAGTTGACCGGTATCCATGGCCGCCGCGGCCCCTTCGCCTACGGTGACACCGTGCAGTTGACCGACCCCAAGGGGCGCATGCACACCATCAGGCTGACCGAGGGCGGCGCCTTCCACTCGCACAAGGGCAAGATCGACCACTCCGACCTCGTCGATCGGCCCGAGGGCAGCGTGGTGCGCTCGGGGAACGGGACCGAGTACGTGGCGCTGCGGCCGCTGCTCATCGACTACACGCTGTCGATGAAGCGTGGCGCGACCATCGTCTACCCCAAGGACGCGGCGCAGGTCCTGGTGGAGGCCGACATCTTCCCCGGGGCCCGCGTGGTCGAGGCCGGTGCGGGGTCGGGTGCCATGTCCAACTGGCTGCTGCGCGCGGTCGGCGAGCGGGGCGCGGTGTACTCCTATGAGAGGCGCGCCGACTTCGCCGAGATCGCGCGCAGGAACGTGGAGCGCTTCTACGGTGGGCCGCATCCGGCGTGGAGGCTGACCGTGGGCGACCTGGTGGAGTCCCTGGAGGAGACCGAGGTCGACCGCGTGTTCCTGGACATGCTCGCCCCGTGGGAGTGCCTGGAGGCGGTCGCGGGGGCACTGATCCCCGGCGGGCTGGTGTGCTGCTACGTCGCCACCACCACGCAGTTGTCGCGGGTGGTCGAGGAGCTGCGCGAGGACCCCAGGTTCTACGAGCCGCGCTCGTGGGAGACCATGCTGCGTACCTGGCACGTGGAGGGGCTGGCGGTGCGCCCGGACCACAGGATGATCGGGCACACCGGGTTCCTGGTGACCGCGCGGCGCCTGGCCGACGGTGTGGAGGCGCCCGGACGCCGACGCAGGCCGGCCAAGGGGGCCTACGGCAAGGATTACGAGAGCGCGCGTGCCGCGGAGAGGGGAGCGGAGGGGTGAGTTCGCATATCGGCAGGAATCGGTTTTCCTTTGCTGGGAAAACCTTGCCCCCGACCGGCCACAGAGGTTACTTTCTCATTACGTCGGATCATCCTCTGGCGCTCTGACCTGGGTCGATGCGAGAGGGTCCGATGAGGCCCACGACACTCTCCCACGGTGGGAGGTTAGGAATTGGGCAGGGGTAGGTAGGTTCCGGAGTAGTCGTCCTTCTCATAGGGAGGTGGCGGACGTGGCCGAGCGCGACGACGAGCGGCAGAGCGACCGTGACCGTGAAGTTGCTGAACTCACGGCACAGGTCTCCTACATGGAAAAGGAACTCAGCGTGGTTCGGCGCAAGCTCGCCGATTCGCCCCGACATGTGCGCCTATTGGAGGAACGGCTGCGGGAGGCCCAGGGCAACCTCGCGGCGGCCAACGGGCAGAACGAGCGCCTGGTCTCCACCCTCAAGGAGGCTCGTGAACAGATCGTGGCCCTCAAGGAGGAGGTCGACCGGCTGGCTCAACCGCCCTCCGGCTTCGGCGTCTACCTGGGCGCGCGCGAGGACGAGACGGTGGAGATCTTCACCAACGGACGCAAGATGCGGGTCAACGTCAGCCCTTCGGTGGACGTCGACGCGCTGCGACCGGGCCAGGAGGTGATGCTCAACGAGGCGTTCAACGTCGTTGAGGTGGAGTCCTTCGAGACGGTCGGCGAGGTCGTCATGCTCAAGGAGATCCTTGAGGACGGCGAGCGCGCGCTGGTGATCTCCCACCACGACGAGGAGCGGATCGTCCGGCTGGCCGACCCGCTGCGCGACGAGCCGGTCCGGCCGGGGGACTCCCTGTTGCTGGAGCCCAGGTCGGGGTACGTCTACGAGCGGATCCCCAAGTCCGAGGTAGAGGAGCTCATCCTCGAAGAGGTCCCCGACATCGCCTACACCGACATCGGCGGCCTGGCCGGACAGATCGAGATGATCCGCGACGCGGTCGAGCTGCCCTACCTGTACAAGGACCTGTTCTACGAGCACCAGTTGCGCCCGCCCAAGGGCGTGCTGCTCTACGGGCCGCCCGGCTGCGGTAAGACGCTCATCGCCAAGGCGGTGGCCAACTCGCTGGCCAAGCAGGTGGCCGAGCGGACCGGCCGCGACGTCGGCAAGAGCTTCTTCCTCAACATCAAGGGTCCGGAGCTGCTCAACAAGTACGTCGGCGAGACCGAGCGGCACATCCGCCTGGTCTTCCAGCGGGCCCGGGAGAAGGCCTCCGAGGGCACGCCGGTCATCGTGTTCTTCGACGAGATGGACTCGATCTTCCGCACCCGCGGTTCGGGCGTGTCCTCCGACGTGGAGAACACCATCGTCCCGCAGTTGCTGAGCGAGATCGACGGCGTCGAGGGGCTGGAGAACGTCATCGTCATCGGCGCCTCCAACCGCGAGGACATGATCGACCCGGCGATCCTGCGGCCGGGGCGGCTGGACGTCAAGATCAAGATCGAGCGTCCCGACGCCGAGGCCGCCCGGGACATCTTCGCCAAGTACGTCACCGCGGAACTGCCGCTGCACGACGATGACCTCGCCGAGCACGGCGGTTCAACCAAGGCCACGGTGGACGCCATGATCCAGCGGGTCGTGGAGCGGATGTACACCGAGGGCGAGGAGAACCGGTTCCTGGAGGTCACCTACGCCAACGGGGACAAGGAGGTCCTGTACTTCAAGGACTTCAACTCCGGCGCGATGATCGAGAACATCGTCTCGCGGGCCAAGAAGATGGCCATCAAGGACTTCATCGACAACCAGTCCAAGGGCATCCGGGTCTCGCACCTGATGCAGGCCTGCGTCGACGAGTTCAGCGAGAACGAGGACCTGCCCAACACGACCAACCCCGACGACTGGGCCCGCATCTCCGGCAAGAAGGGCGAGCGCATCGTCTACATCCGCACCCTGGTGACCGGCAAGAAGGGCGCGGACTCCGGGCGGAGCATCGACACGGTGGCCAACACCGGCCAGTACCTGTGACGATAGGGCTGTGAGCGTGCTGTGGGGGGCCGACCGGGTTTGCCGGTCGGCCCCTTCCGTTGCCGGTGGTCTCCGGTCTCCGTGTCAGCAGGGGGTCAGCGGCCCACGGGGCCGGTTCCGGGCGCGGTGGAACCCGCCCTGACGGGGGCACACGACGTGACGCGGGGGAGACGCTGGGGGCGTGTGGCCTGCTGGTGGCCCCCGCACCCGTGGAGCGGGCCCCGGGAGGGGCGCGGTAGCCGGCGGTGGGCCGTGTGCGCTGTTGGGGCCGGCCGGCGTGCGTCGGCCACGGCGCCCGGGGTCAGCCCTTGACGTACTCGGCGCGGACCGCGTAGATGGCGGCTTCGGTGCGCGAGTGCACCTGGAGCTTGTCCAGGATGCTGCGCACGTGGTTCTTCACCGTGTTCTCGGTGATGAACAGCCGCTCCCCGATCTCCCGGTTGTTGAGCGAGTGGGCGAGCAGTTTGAGCACCTCGGTCTCGCGGGGGGTGAGCTGGGGGAGGTCCGGGCCGCTGGGGGGAGTGCTCTCCTGCTTGGCCAGTTCCGCGAACTCGCCGATGAGCTTGGTGGCCATCGCCGAACTGACGAACGACTGCCCCCGGGCGATGTTGCGCACGGCCCCGGACACGTCGGTCACCGAGATCTCCTTCAGCAGGTAGCCGGTGGCCCCCGCCTTGAGCGCGTCGAAGAGGTCGGACTCCTCGTCGCTCATGGTGAGCATGATGAACTTGGCCTCCGGCAGCGCCTCGCGGATACGCGAGCAGGCGTCGATACCACTGGTGTGCGGCATGCGCACGTCCATGAGGATGACGTCGGGGTGGTGTTCGACGGCCAGGCGGACGGCCTCTTCGCCGTTGGCCGCTTCGCTGACCACGTCGATGTCCTCGTCCAGGACCGAGACCAGGCCCCTGCGGAAGAGCGCGTGGTCGTCCACGACCATGACGCGGATGGACGGTGCGGAGGGCGGAGAGGACTGTTCCTTCGCCTGAGGGGGGAAGGCCGGAGGGGCTGTGGGGTGTGGACTCACCGGAACTCCTTGGGTGTGGCCGACCGGGGTGGGGGCGTTCCGTTCCGTGGGGGAGCGGCGGTGCCGTTCGCGCCGCCTTCAGGCGGGGACAGGTTTATTCATTTTAGGCTGCTCCCTCCACAGCGGGTGCGCATCCGGGAAACCTACCTCCGAGTATCCTGAAATTCCCTTGAAAAAATCCGTAAGGTCCGCGTTTAAACTGTTCGGGAGCGTTATGTGCCCCGCGCTTGGATGAAGGGGATATCCGTTTTCTGATCTGACCGAAACGTGAATCCGTGGCCTCGTCCCGCCCGGGCCGCGTTCCCGGTGCGGAGGCCTGCGGTCCTCCCCGCCGGCCGGCCCGGGACCCGTACCGGCCGGGGATCCGGCTGCCGGTGGCGGGTGTCCCGGCCCGGGCCCGCATACGCGCGGAGGGCTTTCCCCGGTTCGGCGGAGCACCGTTTTCGCAGGCCGTCACCTCCGGTCGGAGAAGGGCCGCCGCAATCGTGCTGGTCGGGAGGGAGGGGAGGGAATCGGCCGGTCGGACGAGAGCTGGGGAGAACACCGGAAAGAACCGGAGGAGCTGCCCCGCGCTCACCCGCCGGGACACCGACACGGTGATCCGATCTCTTTTTCCGTCCGCCCGCCGACCGGTTATCCCGCACGCGCGGGCGGCCCCTGAGGCCCAGTGCCGTCCCCGCCGCCCCGCACGGGCATGGGAGGGGTCCGGGAGGGTCCGGGCCGGACCTCGGTGCGGGGGCGGGGCCGCCGAGCCCTCTCCGTGTGGATCGGACGCCTGTCCGCAACGCCCGGGAACACGGCACTTGGGGCACGATTGGCGCGGAAGCGTTCAAGAGACGGTCTCGGTGGATAACCTCTGATCATGAGTGTGCGGCGGATTATGGGTATCGAGACCGAGTACGGGATCTCCGTCCCAGGAAACCCCGGGGCCAACGCGATGGTCACCTCCACCCAGGTGGTCAACGCCTACCTGGCCGCTTCGGCGGCCCGGGCCAGGCGCGCCCGGTGGGACTTCGAGGAGGAGAATCCGCTGCGCGACGCGCGTGGGTTCGACCTGGCTCGGGAGGTGGCCGACCCCACCCAGCTCACCGACGAGGACCTGGGGCTGGCCAACGTGATCCTCACCAACGGGGCCAGGCTCTACGTCGACCACGCCCACCCCGAGTACTCGGCCCCCGAGGTCACCAACCCGCGCGACGCGGTGCTGTGGGACAAGGCGGGCGAGCGCGTGATGGCCGACGCCGCGGCGCGGGCGGCCGCCACCCCGGGCATCGAGCCGATCCAGTTGTACAAGAACAACACCGACAACAAGGGCGCCTCCTACGGGTGCCACGAGAACTACCTCATGAACCGGTCGACGCCCTTCGGCGACATCGTCCGGCACCTCATCCCGTTCTTCGTCTCCCGGCAGGTGGTGTGCGGGGCCGGCAAGGTCGGCATCGGCGCGGACGGCCAGGGGAGCGGGTTCCAGCTCTCCCAGCGCGCCGACTTCTTCGAGGTCGAGGTCGGCCTGGAGACCACCCTGAAGCGTCCCATCATCAACACGCGGGACGAACCGCACGCAGACCCGGACCGCTACCGGCGGCTGCACGTCATCGTCGGCGACGCCAACATGAGCGAGGTCTCCACGTACCTGAAGCTGGGGACGACCGCCCTGGTGCTGGCGATGGTCGAGGACGGGTTCCTCAGCGCGGACCTGTCCCTGGAGAGCCCCGTGGCCGACCTGCGGGAGATCTCGCACGACCCGACGCTGACGCACCGGGTGCGGCTCAAGGACGGGCGGCGCATGACCGCGCTGGAGCTGCAGGCGGAGTACCTGGACCAGGCGCGCAAGTACGTCGAGGACCGCTTCGGCCCGGACGCGGACCCCGACACCGCCGACGTCCTCGACCGCTGGGCCTCGGTACTGGAGCGCCTGGGCCGCGACCCCATGGACCTGGCCGCGGAACTGGACTGGGTGGCCAAGCTCAAGGTGCTGGAGGGGTACCGCTCGCGCGATGGTCTGGAGTGGTCGCACCCGCGCCTGCAACTGGTCGACCTTCAGTACTCGGACGTGCGGCCGGACAAGGGCATCTACAACCGCCTCGCGGCCCGGGGGCGGATGCGGCGCCTGTTGGAGGAGCCGGAGGTGCTCCGGGCGGTCACCGAGCCGCCCGAGGACACCCGCGCCTACTTCCGCGGCCGCTGTCTGGCCAAGTACGCCGACTCGGTGGCCGCGGCCTCGTGGGACTCGGTGATCTTCGACCTGCCCGGCCACGACTCGCTGCAGAGGGTGCCCACCCTGGAGCCGCGCAGGGGCACCAGGGAGCACGTGGGCGCGCTGCTGGACGCCTCGGACACAGCCGCCGATCTGGTCGCGGTCCTCACCGGAGGCCGCGGCTGAGGGCGTTTCCGGACATCCGCGGCGTTGTGGCGGACACGGCCGCACCTGGTGCGGCCGGCCCCCGGCGTGTCCGTTCGGGCGCGGCGACCCGAGGTAACTAGCGAGTATCGGGCCTCGGGAAGGGGGTTGAGCCGCGCGCTGTTGGGCCAAGATAAGGGCGAGAGCTCCGAAAGGGAGGTAGCCAGCGATGGCGACGAAGGACACCGGCGGTCAGAAGCACGCCTCGCGCCGGGAGGCGGAGGTCGAGGAGACCGAGGCGACGGCGGACGCCCAGGAGAACAAGGAGAAGCTCGACGAGGAGGTCGACGACATCCTCGACGAGATCGACGACGTGTTGGAGAGCAACGCCGAGGACTTCGTCCGGCAGTTCGTCCAGAAGGGCGGCCAGTAGCCCCGCCTCAGCGGTTCGCTGACAGCGCACTCCGGTGCCGTCGGTGCCGCCGGGCGCACGGCTAGGGTCGGTTCCATCGGCCGGGAGACTCCGGCCCCAGAGCAATCGAGACAACGGCCGTCCCATCCGCCCCCATGGGTGGGACGCGAGTGGAGGGAGTCGCGTGTTCGAAGGGTTCGAGGGCGGACGGTTGCCCGCCGCGTTCATGAGTGCGGGGACCTCGTCCTTCACGGAGTTCGTCCGGTCCGTCAGCCCCGAGCTGCTGCCCGGACGGCACCTGTCCGCGGGCGGAGGGACCGAGCACCTCACCCCTGACGCGACGACCATCGTCGCCCTGACCTTTCCCGGGGGTGTGGTCATGGCCGGCGACCGGCGTGCCACCCAGGGCAACGTCATCGCCAACCGGGACATGGAGAAGCTGTTCCGCGCCGACGAGTTCTCCGCGGTCGCCATCGCCGGCTCCGCGGGGATCGGTATCGAGCTGGCCCGCCTCTACCAGGTGGAGCTGGAGCACTACGAGAAGATGGAGGGCCGTGCGCTCTCCCTCGAGGGCAAGGCCAACAAGCTGGCCCAGATGGTGCGGGGCAACCTCGGCATGGCCCTCCAGGGCTTCGTCGTGGTCCCCCTCCTGGTGGGCTACGACGAGACCGCCGAGGTCGGCCGCGTGTTCAGCTACGACGCCGTGGGCGGGCGCTACGAGGAGCACCGCTACCACTCCATCGGCTCGGGCTCGGTCTACGCCAAGGGGTCCCTCAAGAAGCTGTTCCGCGACGACATGGACGAGACCACCGCGATCAGGGCCGCGCTGGAGTCCCTCTACGACGCCGCCGACGACGACTCCGCCACCGGCGGGCCCGACCTGCACCGCAAGATCTTCCCCCTCGTCGACGTCGTCACCGAGGACGGCCACCGCCGCGTCCCCACCGACGACATCGCCCGTCTGGCCACGGAGGTGGTCGAGGGCCGGGCCGCCCGGCCCGACGGTCCGACCGCCGCACTGAGCTGACCGGGGCCGCGGGCCCACACGAGACCTCTTCCGACTAGGTAAGGAACGATCAGCGGTGTCGATGCCGTTCTACGTCGCCCCCGAACAGCAGATGAAGGACAAGGCGGACTACGCGCGCAAGGGCATCGCGCGCGGCCGCAGCGCCGTCGTCCTGCAGTACGAGGGCGGCATCCTCATGGTGGCGGACAACGTGTCCCGCACCCTGCACAAGATCAGCGAGCTCTACGACCGCATCGGCTTCGCCGCGGTGGGCCGGTACCCCGAGTTCGAGAACCTGCGCCTGATGGGGGTGCGGTTCGCGGACGTGCGCGGCTACCAGTACGACCGCCGCGACGTCAGCGGACGCCAGCTCGCCAACATCTACGCCCAGACCCTGGGCACGGTCTTCAGCGAGAGCCTCAAGCCCTGGGAAGTGGAGATCGTCGTCGCCGAGGTGGGCGAGACCGCTGACGAGGACGAGATCTACCGGATCACCTTCGACGGCTCGATCGTCGACGAGCAGGGACACGTGGCGGTGGGCGGCTCCTCCGAGCAGGTGGCCACCGTCCTCAAGGACCGCTTCGTCGCCGACGCCCCGCTCTCCGCGGCCCTGGACACCGCCGTCCACGCCCTGGCCAAGGAGAACGGGGAGGAGCGTGAACTGGAGGCGGGCAACCTGGAGGTGGCCGTGCTGGAGCGTTCACGCGAGCACAGGAAGTTCCGCCGCATCCACGGGCGGCGTCTGACCGCCCTGCTGGAGGAGGGCAGGACCCGCAGCGGCGCCGGCAGCCAGGTCACCGCGGACAGCGGCGACGAGACCGACGAGTGACGTGAGTGACGACCGCGGTGTGGCGTGCTGGACGCGCCCCACCGGCCGGGCGGGTGCGGACGGCGAGGCCCCGTCGTCCGCACCCCGGTGACGGAAGTGGGTGAGGCCGCGTGGAACGACGGATCTTCGGGCTGGAGAACGAGTACGGGGTCACGTGCACCTTCCGGGGGCAGCGCCGCCTGTCGCCCGACGAAGTCGCCAGGTACCTCTTCCGCAGGGTGGTCTCCTGGGGGCGCAGCAGCAACGTGTTCCTGCGCAACGGGGCCCGCCTGTACCTGGACGTGGGCAGCCACCCCGAGTACGCGACCCCCGAGTGCGACAGCCTCGCGGACCTGGTGGCCCACGACAAGGCCGGGGAGCGTATCCTGGAGGGGCTGCAGATCGACGCCGAGCAGCGCCTGCACGAGGAGGGCATCGCCGGCGACATCTACCTGTTCAAGAACAACACCGACTCGGCCGGCAACTCCTACGGCTGCCACGAGAACTACCTCGTCGGCAGGCACGGCGAGTTCGGCCGCCTGGCCGACGTACTGATCCCCTTCCTCGTCACCCGGCAGATCATCTGCGGTGCGGGCAAGGTCCTCCAGACCCCCCGCGGAGCGCTCTTCTGCGTCAGCCAGCGCGCCGAGCACATCTGGGAGGGCGTCTCCTCGGCGACCACGCGCTCGCGCCCCATCATCAACACCCGCGACGAGCCCCACGCCGACGCCGAGCGCTTCCGCCGGCTCCACGTCATCGTCGGCGACTCCAACATGAGCGAGACCACCACCCTGCTCAAGCTCGGCTCGACCGACCTCGTCCTGCGGATGATCGAGGCCGGGGTGGTCATGCGCGACTACACCCTGGAGAACCCCATCCGGGCGATCCGGGAGGTCAGCCACGACATGACCGGCCGCCGCAAGGTGCGGCTGGCCAACGGGCGCGAGGCCAGCGCTCTGGAGATCCAGCGCGAGTACCTGGAGAAGGTGCAGGGCTACGTCGACCGCCACGGCACCGACGCGGTGGGCAAACGGGTCCTGGACCTGTGGCAGCGCACCCTGGAGGCGGTGGAGACGCAGAACCTGGAGCTCATCTCCCGGGAGATCGACTGGGCCGCCAAGTACCTCCTGCTGGAGCGCTACAGGAGCAAGCACGACCTGTCGCTGTCCTCCCCGAGGGTGGCTCAGCTCGACCTCACCTACCACGACATCCACCGCGACCGCGGACTGTTCTATCTGATGCAGAACCGCGGCCAGATGGAGCGGGTGGTGGAGGACCTGAGGATCTTCGAGGCCAAGTCGGTGCCGCCGCAGACCACGCGTGCCCGGCTGCGCGGAGAGTTCATCCGCCGCGCCCAGGAGCAGCGCCGCGACTTCACCGTCGACTGGGTGCACCTGAAGCTCAACGACCAGGCGCAGCGCACCGTCCTGTGCAAGGACCCGTTCAAGTCGGTGGATGAGAGGGTGGAGAAGCTCATCGCCGGGATGTGAGGGCCGGGGGCTTCCGGGGGGGGTGGCCGGTTCGGCGTCATTCGGTAGTGTGACCCTGTCCTAAGCCGGAAACCAGAGGTTGTGACCCATGCACCGACGTGCCGCCGCCCTCGCGGTGCCCCTGACCGCGCTCGCCCTGGCGGTCTCGAGCTGCGGATCCATCCCCGAGGAGTGGCGCACCCCCGCCTTCCTCCGCATGGGAGAGGAACAGCTCGATCCCCGTCTGCCCACCGTCACCGGTGAGGTCGGCGAGGAGCCCGAGATCACCTTCCCCGACGAGGAGCTCCCCGACGAGGAGATCTCCGGGGTCGTGGCCACGGGCGAGGGCGAGGGGGAGCTGGTGCGAGCCGACGACCTCCTCGTCGCCAACGTGGTCCAGTACGAGTGGACCGGCCCCGGCGAGGGCGAGCCCGTCGAGGGCCAGTCCAGCTACGAGACCGGTGCCCCCGACCTGGTCCGGATGAACCAGATGCCGGAGTACATCACCGACGTACTGCTCAGCCAGTCCGTCGGCAGCCGTGCCGTCTACGTCTTCCCGCCCCTGAGCGAGCAGGAGGTCGAGCAGGCCGAGGCGCAGGGCCAGCAGGTTCCCGAGGGGGCCAGCGTGCTGGTCGTCGACGTGATGCAGCGTTTCGGTCAGGGCCAGACCGTGCCCGGCGAGCAGACCACCGACGGAGGCGGCGACCTGCCCACCGTCACCCAGGAGGACGCGGCCGCCCCGGTGATCGAGATCCCCGACACCGACCCGCCCGAGGAGCTGGAGGCCGTTCCGCTGATCGAGGGCAGCGGGCCCGAGGTCGAGGAGGGCCAGCAGCTCATCGCGCAGTACACCGGGATCCGCTGGGAGGCCGAGGAGGACGGCACCCACGAGCCGTTCGACTCCACCTGGAGCCGCGGCGGGGAGCCCTCCGACTTCACGATCGCCGAGGGCGCCGTGATCGACGGCTGGGTCGAGGGGATCGTCGGCCAGCGCGTGGGCAGCCGCCTGCTGGTGGTCATCCCCGGCGACCTGGCCTACGGGGAGACCGCCGAGGAGGCCGGCGGCGGTCCCGCGGGCACCCTGGTCTTCGTCGTCGATCTCCTGGGCGCGGTGGACAACCCGCCCCCCGCCGAGCCCGAGACCACCGAGGAGCCCTCCGAGGAGGCCAGCCCGGAGGAGGAGGCCGACGAGGAGGAGCCGGCCGGGGAGGCCACCGACGGCGAGGCCGAGGAGGAGTAGGCCTCCCGTATCCCGCGAGGCCCCGCGCCCGGCGCGGGGCTGACACTCCCGGGACGGGCGTGGTCCCCGGACGGCCGCTCCCGCCTGCGTAGAGTCGGTCCTGATCGGTCCGCGGCCGATGGGAGGGGCCATGACAGAACGACGGCGCTACTGCTACGTGTCCGGGTTGCGCCTGGGCGTCCCGGCACTGGAGGAACTGTGCGCCCAGGGGCGTCCGCCGGACCTGGTGGTGTCCTACCCGGTGGAACTGGCGCACCGCTGCGGGTACACCGACTTCGAACCCCTGACCAGCCGCCACGGCATCCCGCACCTGCGCGCCGCCGACATCAACTCCGACGAGGTGCGCGACGCCCTGTCCACCCACCGCATCGACCTCATGGTGGTGGCGGGCTGGTCGCAGCTCGTCCACGAACAACTGCTGGCCGCACTGCCCCTGGGCGGGGTAGGGCTCCACCCCTCCCCGCTGCCGGTCGGCCGGGGCCGCGCCCCCATCCCCTGGACCATCCTGCGGGACATGCGCTCCAGCGCCGTCACCCTCTTCCACCTGGACCGGGAGGCCGACACGGGGGACATCGTCGACCAGCTCTGGTTCGACATCCCCTCCGACACGACCGCCACGGGGCTCTACGAGCGCGTCGCCCACCTCCAGAGCGAACTGCTCGTCCGCCGCCTGGACGCCCTCTTGGCGGGCAGCGCGCCGCGTCGCCCCCAGACCGGGCACGTGTCGGTGTGGCCGCGCCGCCGCCCCTGCGACGGCCTGCTGGACTTCACCGCCTCCGGCGCCGACGTCGACCGGATGGTGCGGGCGCTCGCCGACCCCTACCCGGGGGCCTTCGCCAGGTTCGGCGGAGCCCACATCACCCTGTGCGGGGGAGCCGTCGACGAGACGGTCCAGGGGGGAGCACCGGGACAGATCGTGGCGGCGGGCCCCCACCGTCGGTGGGGTGTCACCTGCGGGGACGGGAGCGTGTTCGTTCCGGACTCCCTGCGCGTGGACGAGGGGGTGCGCGCCGAGCCCACCTCACTGGCCATGTTCCGTCCGGGGGCGTCCTTCGACGTGCCCTCACCGCACATGCTCGTGGCCAGCCGGTCGGACGCCGTCCCGCGCCAGGCCTTCGACAGCGACGCACTGCTGCGGGCCTGAGCGCACCGCCAACGCCACCGTCACCGCCCTCAGGCTCAGGAGCCGCCGTCGGCCAGGTGGGCGGCGCGGCGCCCGGCCGCGGCGGCGCTCAGGAAGGCGGCGCGGTCCTCGTCCAGCCCGCGCCCCATGGTCGAGACCTTGACCGGCAGCGACCGCAGCGCCTCCTCCAGGCCCTCCAGCCCCACCTCCACGAGCGTGTGCCGCCGGGCCAGGGGGGCGGCCTGGTCCCGCACGAGAGCCCCGAGGTCCCCGGGCAGGCGCGGGACCACCACGTCCGCGCGGGCCAGGGCCACCTTCCCGTAGGCGGTGCTGCTGTGGTGCGACACGCCCCGGTGGCGCGGTCTGGGGTCGGCCTCGCTCACCCTGAGCGAGGCCACCGGTCGGCCGCCGAGTACCGCCGCCGCGTTCACCGCCTCACCGCACGCCACCCCGGAGAAGCCCCACGGCGTCCCCGTTCCCAGGTTCCCCGGCCCCTGGCACACCACCGCCACGTCCGCGTTCAGCACGTGCCGGGCCGTGAGCAGCCCCGAGTGGACGGTGACCGCCTCCAGGTCGCCGCCGAACGCCTGCCCGGTGGTCACACAGCCCACCAGCAGGCCCTCCTCGCGCAGCACCCCGGTGACCCGGGAGAACGCCGCCGGCAGCGCGCCCCCGTCCAGCATCACGTAGGCGATCCGCGCCCCGGGGCGGTCGGCGCGCACCCCCGCCACCACGGCGGGCAGGGCCGAGTGCAGGTCGGCGACCACGACCGGCATCGCGTCGACCCCGGTCGCCTCGCGCAGGGCCTCGTGGTGGGGCGAGCCCTGTTCGTCGGCGCCCAGGACCGTGGCCTGGAGCGGGGTGTAGCGGGCCTTGACGAGGTGCCCGGGCCCCTCGGCGTCGGCGGGAGGCCGGTCGGGCAGGGCCACGACCATCGCGTAGCCGCCCGTCCCCAGCCCCAGGTCCAGCGCCCCGGTGTTGAGCAGGACCGTGTCGCCCACCTCCGGGTGGCCCACCAGGTCGGTGTAGGCCAGCGCCCGGCAGGTGACGGTGTCCCCCCGCCCGCGACCGGGGGCCAGCGCCACCACACAGGGGGCCACGCCGTCCCAGGACGGCAGGAGTCGACGGACTTCACCACGGCGCCACCGGATCATGATCGGCACGGTACCTTCGTTGCTGAAACCGGGACCGCAGCGACGCGCACGCGCCGCGGGTCCGACGATGCACACGGGGCGAAGAGGTGCGGATGATGTCGCGCAGGAAAACGGAACGGCAGTTGAACCTGGTCATCTGCCTGCTGTCCACGCGCCGCCACCTCACCGCACAGGAGATCCGGGCGACGGTGTACGGCTACGCGGAGGCCGAGAGCGAGTCCGCGTTCAAGCGCATGTTCGAGCGCGACAAGCGCGAGCTGCGCGACAACGGCATCCCCATCCAAGTCGGGACCGGGGACGCGGTCAGTGGTGAGGAGGGCTACCGCATCTCGCGCACCGACTACGAGCTTCCCGAGATCGAGCTGCTGCCCGACGAGGCCCTCGTCCTGGGCCTGGCCGCCCGCGCCTGGCGGTACGCCTCCCTCGGGGAGGCGGCGGCCAACGCTCTGTTCAAGCTGCGCTCCGCCGGTGTCCCCGTGGACGGGGAGGCCGCGCCCGGCCTGACCCCGGCGATGCGCACCGACGAGCCCGCCTTCGGCCCGGTCTGGCAGGCCGTGCGCGACCGGCGGCCGATCCGATTCGACTACCGCAAACCCGGCCAGGCGGAGGTCGAGCGGCGCGAGATCGAGCCGTGGGGGATCGTCAACCTGCGCGGCCACTGGTACGTGGCGGGCCACGACCGGGTGCGCGGCTCCCGCCGCGTCTTCCGGCTCGGCCGGATCCGCGGCGAGGTGAGCGTCCTGCGGACGGGGCCCGGTGTGGTCGTGCCCGAAGGGGTGGACCTGAGGTCGGTGGTGGCCGGGCACAGGGCCGAGCCCGAACGCGCCGCCACGGTCCGGGTGCGCACCGGTGCCGCCCATGAGCTGCGGCGGGGTGCCCTGCGCGTGGTCGCGGGCGAACGTGAGGGCTCCGACGGCTGGGACACCCTCACCCTGCCCTACACCGACACCCCCGATCTGGTACGGCGGGTGGCCTCATTCGGGTCGCGGGCGGCCGTGGTGGAACCGCAGGACGCTCGCGCGGCGATCCGCGCACACCTGGCCGCCACCGCCGAGCGGCAGGGCGCCGAACCGGACGGAGGGGGCGCGCCCCCCGGCGGCGCCCCCTCCGCCCCGGCACGCGGGCCGCGCTCGGCGGACCAGTTGCGCCGCCTGCTGATGCTCGTGCCCTACGCCCTGGGCCGCGACGTGCGCGTGCCCGAGGTGGCCGCCCACTTCGGGCTCAGTGAGAAGCAGGTGGTCTCCGACCTGAGCCTGCTGTGGATGTGCGGCCTGCCCGGGTACACCCCCGGCGACCTCATCGACGTGGATCTGGACGCCGCCAGGGAGACCGGCGAGATCATCATCGGCAACGCCGAGGCCCTGGCCCAGCCCCTGCGGCTCACCGCGGACGAGGCGGCCAGCCTGGTCGTGGGCCTGTCGCTGCTGGAGGCGCTGCCCGAGGCCGAGGGGCTGGAGGGCAGCGCCCTGAAGCGGGTGGGGGAGAAACTGCGGTCGGCGGCCGGGGCAGCGGTGGCGTCCCTGGCCGACGCGGTCCAGGTGCGGGTCGAGACCGACGAGGGGGTCGCCGAGACCCAGCGCCGCTGCGCCGACGCACTGGAGTCCGGCCAGCGCCTGCACCTGCGATACCTGTCCGGGTACCGGGACCAGGTCACCGAGCGCGACGTCGACCCGATGGGGCTGGTGGTCCAGGACGGCCACCGCTTCCTGGAGGGCTACTGCCACCTGCGGGGGGACGTGCGCCTGTTCCGGCTGGACCGTGTGCTGGACCTGGTGGTCCTGCCCTACGCCGCCGAGGTCCCCGAGGGCGTGGGGCGTCGCGACCTGTCCTCCGGGGTGCTCCAGCGCTCCGAGCGCGACGTGCTCGTCACCCTGGACCTGGAGCCGTCGGCCCGCTGGGTGACGGAGGACTACGTGTGCGAGTCGGTGGCCGAACGCTCCGGCGGAGGCGTCCGTGCGACGCTGCGCACCCCCGTGCCCGAGTGGGTGCTGCGGTTGGTGCTGCGGCTGGGGCCGGAGTGCCGGGTGGTGGCACCGGCCGCGCTGGCCGAGGAAGCTGCCGCGGAGGCGGGGCGGGCCCTGGCCCACTACACGCTGGACGGGGAGGGTGCGGGGGCCCGCTCGGCCCGGTGAGCCGCTGCCGTTCGTCCAGGTGTGAGGTGAGTGTCACGGCCCACCCGTTAGGGTGGTGTGCATGATCGCCCTCGCTGTCCTTGTGGGTGTGGTTCTGGCCGGAACATCCGTGATCGGGACCCTCGCCGTTCGCGCGGTCCGGTGTGCCCGGGTGCTCTCCCGGGAACTGGGCCGGACTTCCGCCGCGTACCGGGCGGGCAGGGTCGGCATGGACGAACGCGTCAACCGGAGTGGAATGCGAACGTGACCCTTCGGAACCGGACACCGCGTACGATCGAAGGCAGTCGTTCGCGCCCCACAGAGAGGTAGAACCATGGGAGCCCTCAACGGACCCACCATCGCGATCCTGGTGGTCTTGGCCCTACTGCTCTTCGGAGCCAAGAAGCTTCCCGATCTCGCGCGTTCCGTGGGCCGCAGCGCACGCATCCTCAAGGCTGAGAGCAAGGGCCTGGTCGACGACGACACCACCAAGGGTGCCGAGGACTCCGACGAGTCGAGCCGGTCGCAGACCGCCCAGCGCCAGAACACCGACGCCCCGCAGCAACAGGGCTACCCGCAGCAGCAGGGCTACCCGCAGCTTCCCGCGGGGCAGCGCATCGTCAACGAGTCGGGCGAGCCCCAGCCCCGCACCTACGGGAACTAGAACGGCGGGCGGCGCGCCTTCGGCCCGGCACCCTCGGGGGCGCCGGCCGGCGCGGCGACGCTGTGACCGTGTCGAGGGGCTCGCGTCCGCGGGGCGCGGGCCGGTGGAGAGAGAGTGACCGTACAGATGAGGGCACGAGGCCGGGGGGCCGACCCGGAGGGCCGTATGCCGCTCATGGACCATCTGCGTGAGCTGCGCGGCCGCCTGTTCAAGTCGCTGATCGGCCTGGCGCTGGGGGCCGTCGTCGGCTACGCGTTCTACCAGCCGGTGTGGGACTTCCTCACCGCGCCCTACTGTTCGCTGCCGGAGTCGGCCTCGGTCGACCCCGAGGGCTGCACCCTCATCGTGACGGGCCCCTTCGACCCGATCTTCGCCGCCTTCAAGGTGTGGGTGTTCGTCGGAGCGCTGGTCTCCGCCCCCGTCTGGCTGTACCAGCTCTGGGCGTTCGTCGCCCCGGCGCTGCACAGCCGGGAGAAGAAGTACGTCTACATCTTCGTGCCCTTGGCCGCGCTGCTGTTCTTCGGTGGCGCGGCGCTGGCCTACCAGATCACCGCGCTGGCCCTGAGCGTGTTGTTCGGGTTCTTGCCCGAGGACGCCGCGCCGTTCCTGACCGTGGGCGAGTACCTGGACTACATGGTCATCATGATGGCCATGTTCGGCCTGGGCTTCGTGATGCCCCTGCTGGTCGTCCTGCTCAACCTCGCCGGGATCCTGTCGCACGCCGCGCTGGCCAAGTGGCGCCGCGCCATCATCTTCGGGGCGTTCGCGATCTCCGCCGTCATCACCCCCGCCGAGCCGATCTCGATGCTCGCGCTCGCCGTGCCGCTGGTGGTGCTGTTCGAGATCGCCGAACTGGTCGCCTTCCTCAACGACCGCCGCAAGAGGCGCGACGACCCTCTGGCCGGGCTGGACGACGACGAGCTCTCCGACCTGGACGAGACGCCCTCGGACCTGGAGGCCACCGACAGCGGGGGCGAATCCGCCGAGCGTCGGTGAGCGCGGGTGCCAACCGCTAGGGTCTGGCGGTGGGGCCGCCGCGGGTGCCCCACCCGCCCCGGGACCGGCCCGGGGCACCGCAGGTGAGACGTGAAGGGTGCGATCGATGAGTGAGCAGTCCGGGGGCGCGCGTGAACTGCCCCCCGAGGCCATGGGCAACGAGAAGTGGCACGACACCACGCACGCGGTGTGGATGCGCTCGTCCCTGTCCAAGGAGACCTCCGATGCCGTCGTGGAGGTCGCCACGTTCGACGACGGCTTCCGCGCGGTCAGGGACGGCAAGTCGCCGGAGAAGGGCACCCTGTTCTTCACCCCGGCCGAGTGGGAGGCCTTCGTGCTGGGTGCCCGCGACGGCGAGTTCGACATCCCCGAGGAGTACCTCACCGAGGAGGAGCGCCGTATCCAGAACCGGGAGGTCGAGGTGGAGGCGGCGTGGGTGCCCTCACCGCTGAACACCCCCGAGGCGATGGAGGAGTACCGCCGCCGCGAGGCCGCCGAGCGGGCCGCCGCCGAGGCCTGATCCCGTCCCGGCGCGCCGCCGCCCCGCCCCGGTGGAGGACCCGAAGAGATGCCTGCCGACCTCGCCCTGCTGGTGGACCCCGGCCGGGGGCGCGCCGCCGTCGCCGCCGTGCGCCTGGTGCAGCGCCTGCGCGCTCGCGGCGCCCGGGTGCGCGTCCTGGCGGGGCGCTCGGGCGCCGACAGCGCCCGGCTGGCGCTGCGGGCCGCCGCCGAACGTCCGGACGCCCTCGTGGCCGTGGGCGGCGACGGTCTGGTCCACCAGGCCCTCCAGGGGGTCGTGGGGACCGGGGTGGCGCTGGCGATCGTTCCGGCCGGTACCGGCAACGACATCGCCCGGGCGCTCGGGTGCCCCGCGGGCCGGCCCGACCGTACGGCCGCGGCCCTCCTGGCCGGGAGGACCCGGCCGGTGGACGCGGTCCGCCTGACCCTGGCCGACGGCACCGAGCGCCACTACCTCAGCGTCCTGGCCTGCGGGTTCGACGCGCGGGTCAACGAGCGCGTCAACGGCTTCCGGTTCAGCGCGGGGCGGGCCGACTACCTGCGGGGCCTGGTCGCCGAACTGGGCTCCTTCGCCGCCGCCGACTACTCCCTCGACGTGGACGGGACGCGGATCGACGAGCCGGGCCTGCTGGTCGCCGTGGGCAACACCGCCGCCTACGGCGGGGGCATCCCCATGTGCCCCGGGGCGATCCCCGACGACGGCCTGCTCGACGTGGTGCTCCTGCGGGCGGCGCCTCTGGCGCACTACCTGCCGCTGCTGCCCAGGATCCTCACCGGGCACCACACAACCGACGCCACGGTGGTGGCCTTGCGGGGACGCAGGGTCGCGATCCGTGCCGGGGCGGGTGCGGCCTACGCCGACGGCGAGCGGATGGGTCCGGGGCCACTGGTGTGCGAGGCGGTGCCGAAATCGGTCGAGGTCCTGGACACGACCTCATAGTCTGGGGGCGATATGAGTAGCCACGCCGAGCGGTACGCCGCCTTCCAACGGCGCAAGAGCGCCTCCAGCGCTGCCATCGACGCCTTCCAGGCGCTGTACGGGTTCGACTTCGACCCGTTCCAGATCAGGGCGTGCAAGGAACTGGAGTACGGGCACGGGGTGCTGGTGGCCGCGCCCACCGGATCGGGCAAGACCGTGGTCGGGGAGTTCGCCGTCCACCTCGCCCTGAGCCAGGGGACCAAGTGCTTCTACACGACCCCCATCAAGGCGCTGTCCAACCAGAAGTACAACGACCTCGTCGCGCGCTACGGAAGCGACCGGGTCGGCCTGCTCACCGGTGACAACAGTGTCAACGGCGAGGCGCCGGTGGTGGTCATGACCACCGAGGTGCTGCGCAACATGCTCTACGAGGGGTCGGCCACGCTGGGCGGGCTGGCCTACGTGGTGATGGACGAGGTCCACTACCTCGCCGACCGGTTCCGCGGCGCGGTGTGGGAGGAGGTGATCATCCACCTGCCCGAGTCGGTGCAGATGGTCGCCCTCTCGGCCACGGTCAGCAACGCCGAGGAGTTCGGCGAGTGGCTCCAGCAGGTGCGCGGTGACACCACCGTCATCGTCGACGAGAAGCGGCCGGTCCCCCTGTGGCAGCACGTCATGGTCGGCCACCGGATGCACGACCTGTTCGCCGAACCGGTGGAGGAGGCCGACAGCGGGCGGGAGGACGGCGGCTCGGCGTCCAAGCGCAAGCGCGAGCGCCGCCGCGACCGGTCGTGGAAGCCGCGCGAGATCGTGGTCGGCGGTCGGAGGCTGGCGATCAACCCGCGGTTGACACGCATCGCCGAGGAGGACAGCCGCGTCACCCAGCTCGCGCACCGGCGCCGCTCCCCGCAGTCGCGGGCCCGGGGCAGCGCGCGGCCCCGCTCCCGGTACGCGCCGCCCTCGCGTCCCACCGTCATCACCGAGCTCGACGACGAGGGCCTGCTGCCCGCGATCACCTTCATCTTCAGCCGTGCGGGCTGCGACGACGCCGTGCGTCAGTGCGTGGCCTCCGGTCTGGTGCTCACCACACCGGAGGAGGCCGAGGAGATCCGTGCGTTCGCCCAGGAGCGGTGTGCCGACATCCCGCCCGCAGACCTGGCGGTCCTGGGGTTCTCACAGTGGCTGAGCGCCCTGGAGGCGGGGATCGCGGCGCACCACGCGGGGATGCTGCCGACCTTCAAGGAGGTCGTGGAGAAGCTCTTCTCCCGGGGGCTGATCCGCGCGGTCTTCGCCACCGAGACCCTCGCGCTGGGCATCAACATGCCCGCGCGCACCGTGGTCATCGAGAAGCTCGACAAGTGGAACGGCGAGACCCACGCCCAGCTCACGCCCGGACAGTACACCCAGCTCACGGGGCGCGCGGGGCGGCGCGGTATCGACGTCGAGGGCCACGCGGTCGTGATCTGGCAGGCCGGGACCGACCCCGAGTCGGTGGCGAGCCTGGCGGGTACGCGCACCTACCCTCTCGACTCCAGCTTCCAGCCCTCCTACAACATGGCCGTGAACCTCGTCGCCCGGGTGGGCCGACGCCGCAGCCGCACCATGCTGGAGGCCTCCTTCGCCCAGTTCCAGGCGGACCGGGCCGTGGTGGGACTGGTCAAGCAGTTGCGCAAGCACGAGGAGGCGCTGGAGGGCTACGCGGCCTCAGCCGAGTGCCACCTGGGCGACTTCATGGAGTACGCCGGGCTGCGCCGCGCACTCGGCGACCGGGAGTCGGAGCTGTCCAGGACCCGTTCGCTGCGCCGCCGCGACGAGGCGATGGAGAGCCTGTTGGGGCTGCGCCGGGGCGACATCATCCGGATCCCCTCGGGGCGCTTCTCCGGGCACGCCGTCGTCTTGGACCCGGGGCTCAAGCTGGATGTGCCCGCCCCGCTGGTGCTCACCGTCGGCAAGCAGGTCAAACGGGTCAACGCCACCGACTTCACCGTCCCGGTGCACCCTTCCGGCCGCGTCCGCATCCCCAAGTCGTTCTCGGCACGCTCGGCGCGCTCGCGCCAGGACCTGGCCTCGACGCTGCGCAACAAGCTCAGGGAGCAGGGCGACGCGCCGGCCGTCGAGCGGGGGAGGGACGGGCGCGGGTCGGGCGGTGGAGCCGAGGACGCCGAGGTGGTCCGGCTGCGCGCCGAACTGCGCCAGCACCCCTGCCACGGGTGCGACCAGCGCGAGGACCACGCCCGCTGGGCGGAGCGGTACTTTCGGCTGCGCAAGGAGACCGAGGGGCTGCGCCGCCGGGTGGAGGGGCGCTCGAACGTCATCGCGCGCACCTTCGACCGGGTGTGCGGCGTCTTGGAGGACCTGGACTACCTCACCGGTGAAACGGTGTCCGAGGACGGCTCCCGGCTGGCCAAGGTCTACTCCGACCTGGACCTGCTGGTGGCCGAGTGCCTGCGCCGCGGGGTGTGGCGGGACCTGGCGCCGGTGGAGCTGGCGGCCTGCGCGGCCGCTCTGGTCTACGAGCCGCGCCGTGACGACGACCCGTTCCCCCGGGTCCCGCAGGGGCCGGTCGAGGAGGCCTTGGCGGAGATGGTGCGGCTGTGGGGCGACCTCCACGAGGTGGAGGCGCGACACCGGGTGTCGTTCCTGCGCCAGCCCGACTTCGGGTTCGTGTGGACGGCCCACCGGTGGGCGCGGGGCGACCGTCTGGACGCCATCCTGCGGCAGGCCGACATGCCCGCCGGAGACTTCGTGCGCACCGCCAAGATGCTGGTGGACATGCTCAGCCAGATCGCGGGCGCGAGCGGTGACGAGCAGGTGCGCAGGAACGCGCGCAAGGCCGTCGACCTGGTCCGGCGCGGCGTGGTCGCCTACTCCTCGCTGAACTGAGCGGGGCCGCCGCCCGGGGAACAAGTCGGACCCGGGCGGCGTTGGCCGCAAAGTGGGACCCCGCGGGCACACCGTGCACCCGTCGGGGCCATCATGGGAGGGCACGGGACCCCGCCAGGGGCCTGTAGTCCGTACGTCTTCTGAAACGGGGATCAGGCAGTGCTGCGCACCCTCATCAACGGCAAGATCCACAGGGCCACCGTCACCCAGGCCGACCTGCACTACGTCGGCTCGGTCACGATCGACGCCGACCTGATGGAGGCCGCTGACATCGTGGACGGTGAGCAGGTCCACATCGTCGACATCGACAACGGCAGTCGGCTGGTGACCTACGCGATCACCGGTGAGCGCGGCAGCGGCGTCATCGGGATCAACGGCGCGGCGGCGCGGCTGGTCAGCCCGGGCGACCTGGTGATCATCATCTCCTACGCCCAGGTCGTCGAGGCCGAGCGAGCCGAGCACGTCCAGCACATCGTGCACGTGGACGCCGACAACAGGGTGATCGCCCTGGGCAACGACCCGGCCGAGCCGGTCCCGGGCAGCGAACTCGTCTCCGGGCGCCGCTGACGCCCGGCCCCGTGCGGGCCGCCGGACCTTCGTGGTCCGGCGGCCGACACGTTTTCGTGGCCGGTTCCGGCCGGATCGGTCGTGCTCGGGGCCGGGTATGCCCGTTCTCGTAATGGATGACGGGGATGAGGAACAGCGCCGGGTCGCGGAGCACGTCGAGTGGCAGAAGCAGGGGGCGTGGGTGGTCCTGTGGGGCCCCTACACCCGCTGTTTCTGGGCTTTCGCGTGCTGGCCGGTGGTCCCCGAGGAGGGGGTCGTGGTCTCTTCCGCCGACCCCAACGTCCTGTACACGCACATGCGGCAGGTCGAGCGCGAGCACCAGTATTTAGAGTGGCGCTATAAAAATCTTCGGTGAGACGCTACGATCCATCCGTTGTCAGGATGAACCGAAAGGTCGGTGGCGTGTCCACGCGAACATCCCCCCACAGCTCCGTGCTCTCGGCAGAGGGCCGCGCCCGCGTGCAGCGCCGTACCGTGGCGGCCCTCATGCTCGCCCAGGTGGTGGGGGGCCTGGGGATGGGCGCCATGCTGGCGGTGGGGGCGCTGATCGCCCTCGACCTGTCCGGTTCGCGGGCCTGGTCCGGGATGGCCACCACCATGATCACCCTGGGCGCCGCCGTCTTCTCCCTGCCGCTGGCCTCGCTGGCCGCGCGGCGCGGCCGACGCCCCGGACTCGCGCTCGGATGGGTGGTGGGGGCCCTGGGCGGCCTGGTCGTCATCGGTGCCACCGTGGCCGGGTGGTTCCCCCTCTTCCTGGTCGGCATGGTGCTGATCGGGGCGGGTACCGCGACCAACCTCCAGGCCCGGCACGCCGCCGCCGACCTGGCGGGGGAGGACACCCGGGCCCGGGACCTGTCCCTGGTGGTATGGGCGACCACCGTGGGGTCGGTGGCCGGGCCCAACCTCATCGGGATCGGCGGGGACCTCGCCGCCGGCCTGGGACTGCCCGAACTCCTGGGGCCGGCGCTGTTGACCACGACGGGGTTCGCCCTCGGTGCGGCGGCCACTTTCGTGCTGCTGCGTCCGGACCCCCTCGTGATCGCCTCGTTCCCTGAGCGGTGCCCGGAGGGGGCCCGGCCCGCGCCGCGCCGCTCACCCCTGGACGCGCTGCGCACCGTGGCCCGCAGGCCCCGTGCCCTGCTGGCGATCACCGCGATCGTCTCCGCCCACACCGTGATGGTGGGGGTGATGACGATGACCCCCGTGCACATGAGTGCCCACGGGGCGGCCCTCACCGTGGTCGGGCTGACCCTCTCCCTGCACATCCTCGGCATGTACGCCTTCTCCCCGCTGGTGGGGTGGCTTGCCGACCGTCTGGGGCGGGTCCCCGTGCTGCTGGCCGGACAGGCGGTCCTGTTGGTGTCGGTGGCCTTCTCGGCGGGGGCCGGACACGACGAGGTGCTGGTGACGGTCGGGCTCGTCCTGCTCGGTCTGGGCTGGTCGCTGTGCCTGGTGTCCGGGTCCGCGCTGCTGGCCGAGTCGGTTCCCGCCGATGAGCGGCCCCGGGTGCAGGGGGTCGGTGACCTGGTCATGAACCTGGGAGGGGCCTGCGCGGGCGCTCTGTCGGGCGTGGCGCTGTCCCTGACCGGCTTCGCGGGGCTCAACCTCTTCGCCGCCCTGTTCACCGTCCCGGTGTTCGTGCTCGCGGCGCGGGTTCTCCGGAACCCAACCCAGGCATGATCTTTACCTGAAAAGCCCTGGTATTGGGATGGTCGTCAGTACTTGTCTGGTTACGGTGCAGTCTGAGGCGTCCATTGGGCGCGGGCACCGGAGCGGACCGAGGGGTGTTCTCATGACCGATCGAGAGCCCGAGGAGGGCCCCGGGGAGCGGCCCGGACCGCCCCCCTCCGACGGGGACGCCCGCCCGGAGGGCGCCGCTCACGGCGAGAGCCCCGGGGGCACCTCCCCCGAACCCGGTCCGGGCGAGGCCTCCGAGGGGCCCAGCGGGCTTGGGCAGGCCGGTTTCGAGCACGCCGGGTACGCCCCCGGCTACGGGGAGACGGACCTGCCCGCGGCGGGGGCGGGCAGCCACCCGGGCGGCCCGCCCCCGCCCGGTGCGCCGACGCCCCCGCCGGGCACCTACGGTCCGCCTCCGCCCGCACCCACGCCGTGGGGCAAGGTCGTCGGCATCGGCTGCGCCGTGCTCCTGTTCGTTCTGCTGCTCATGGGCGGGTGTACCGCCCTGCTGCTGGTCACGGCGGGCGGGAACGGGGAGTCGGCGCAGGAGGTCGCGGACCCTGAGGCGGACGCCCCGAGCGAGCCGGTGGAGGAGGAGATCACCGCGGTGGAGACGGAGTTCGAGCCCAGCTCCCTCTACACCGAGGGGGAGTTCACGAGCGTGAAGGTGTCGGTGACCAACACCGGTGAGGAGGACATCGACGTCAACCCCCTGTACTTCTCCGTGGTGGACGCCCAGGGGCGCACGCACGGCGTCGGCGACGCCATCGCGCTGGACGAGAACGAACTGGAGGCGGGTTCCGTGGCCCCGGGGGAGACGGTCACCGGGACGGTCACGGTCCCCGGCGAGGTGGAGGCCGCCACGCTCGTGTTCGACCCCTTCTACCACGAGGCGGTCGAGGTTCCGGTGGAGGAGCCGTAGGGACGGGACCGGTCAGGGGGCGAGCGCGGGGTCGCGCAGCCACTCCGACAGGTCCTTCCGGCGGTCGGAGTCGCGCTTGAGCGGGCAGGTGGTGCAGAAGCCGTGCTCGGGGTCGGCCTTGTAGTCGAAGCAGCAGGTGCCCCGCACCGCCCACGTGCCACGCGGGTGCTGCGGGGCGAACGGGAACAGGCGCGGCCGCCGGCGCGTCACCGCGCCCGCCCCGACCACGGCCTCGCCCAGGCGAGCGGCCAGGCCCCACGCCTGTTCGGCGTCCCGGCCCAAGTAGCGGGCCGGGTTGAGCATGTAGAAGTGCAGGGTGTCCACGACCCACCCCCACAGGGTCCGCAGCCCGGCGCGCGAGTGGGCGTGCAGGTCTTCCAGGAGGGGGCCGAAGGTGGCGACCACGCCTTCGGCGGCCGCGCGCACCAGGGCGTCCTCGTCGGCGACGGTGACCGTGTCCGGCCTGCCGGAGGCGGTGTCACCGGGAAGCACCGCCCAGTGCGCGCCCGCCACAGCCGGGGTGGCGAAGCGTGAGGCGACGGTGTCCCAGGGCAGGTACAGGGTGTCGGGCCTCAGCAGCGGCGCCCGACCGGTCAGGTACAGCGACGCCGACACCAGGAAGATCGGCTCACGCAGGGTCACCCGCAGGAAGTTGGTGGCGGCGGGCAGGCGGTGACCGGGGCCGTGCTCGGTGCGCAGCTTGTCGTGCAGGATGCGCAGGGCACCCTCCTCCACCAGGTGGTCGGAGCGGTACCAGTGGACGGTGGCGCGGTGGGGCCGGTCAGGGGCGGCGGAGTCCGTGATCTCGGGCAGCGGTGCGAACTTCAGTGGTGCACACGCCTCGCACAGTGCACCGAGCGGGTCTTGAGTCACCGCGGAACCTGCCCTTCCTCACATGACGGCCGTTGCAGGGCTGACCGCAGCGGCCACCGGGGACGGTCCATCTGCGCCTGTGAAGTGAGGCTACCCTAACATTTCATTGCGGGCAATCCTCGGCCGGGGTGCTATGGGGAAAGAAAGTACAGGTCACATGGTTCCGGAGGCCGCGTGCGGCAACCGCCCCAAGCGGTCGCCGGCGAGGCCTTCCCCGCCCTCGCACGCATGCTCCGGGAACCGGAAGGGCCCCTCGGCCGGGCCCCTCCGGGGGAGGGGGCGACGGGCCCTGCTTCGGGATCCGCGGCTCCTCGACCGCATCGACGCCTACGTCCGCGCCGGGGGCTCCGCCGCTAGCGGATGAGGACCAGGTGGTGCCGCGACAGTGCGCGGACCACGGAGGCGGTCGCACCGGTGTCCCCGCCGACGCGCTCGGCCAGATCGGCCACGGTCAGGGTCCGCTCCCGCGCCAGCGCATCCAGTACGGGTTCGGCCACGGCCGGGAGCCGGTAGCGGCGCCCGGCCACCGTGACGCTCACCCGGCCGCCCTCCCGCTCCAGCGGCGGGGGCAGGATCGGCGCGAACTCCACCACCGCCTCCGGTGCGGGGTCGGCGTCCTCCACCGGCCACGGCAGCGAGAACGAGGTGCGCCGCGGGAAGCGGGCGTCCCGCTCAGCCAGGAACGCGTCCAGGCCGTGCTCCTCGGCCAGTTCCGCCAACCGAGCCAGGAGCGCGTGCAGGTGCTTGCCGCGCTCGTCGCCGTCGGCGAACCTCGGCAGGTCGCGGCGGAACAGCTCCTCGTCGAACAGGCGCCGCACCAGCGCGTCGGCCCAGTCCACCCCGGTGGCGCGGGTGAATCCGAACGTCAGGTGCATGCTCACCTCGCCCGTCCCGGTCACCGTGTGCCACCAGCCGCGCGGCACGTGGATCACCTGGCCGGGCCGCAGCACGCCCTCCCAGACCACCTGGAGCTCCCCGCCCGCGCCGCGGGGCGGCGTGTGGGAGTGGTCGGTGTCGTTCTTCATGGGGTGCGGTCGCGAACCGGGCCCGTGCACCTGCCAGTGCTTGGTCCCCTCCACCTGGACGATGACGGTGTCGTGGTCGTCCCAGTGGGTGTCGAACCCGCGCGACTCCCCCCAGATGAGGTACAGGTTGGCCTGCACCCGCTCGCGGACCAGCCGCATGAGGTCGTCGGCGGCCGCCGCGATCGGCGGGTGCATGCGGTCGATGCCGTCCAGGACCAGGCTCGCCCCGGACCGCAGTTCGCCGTAGAGCCCCTCGGGGCGGATCACCCTGCGGGCGGTGCGCGAGGCGGTCCCCTGCTCGGTGTACCGCTCGACGGGGACCGGGGAGCCGTCCCGGTGCAGTCGCAGGCGCGGCGGCTCGGGCGCGCACGAGGCGATCACGGCGTTGAGGTCGTCGAAGGTCAGTAGCGAGCGGACGGTGTCCGCGCCCAGGTCGGCCAGGAGGAACCCCTCGGACAGGCGCGAGGTGAAGGTCTCGCGGCCCGTGGCGTCACACAGAGCCCGGGTGAACAGCTCTCCCGTGTCGGTCACGTGGTGCCCTCTCATGAGAGGTGGAGCCCGCCGGGCGCGCCGCGCAGGCACGCCCGGCGGGGCCTGATCAGATGAAGTCGGAGCTGGAGTCGGTTCCGTCGCTGTCGCCGCCCGCGGTGATGTCGCGGGAGGTCACCTCGGCCAGGTCCTCGACCTCGATCTCGAACGGGTCCATCGCACACCTCGTCATTTCGTGTGGGTTCCTCATTCTCTGTTCGGGACGGCACCGGGTCGCCCCGGCACCAGCCCCGTCTCGTGGGCCGCGAACGCGTGCGCGTCGGCGGCCAGTGCCACCGCACGGCCGACCGCGCGCGGGCCGTGCCCCACGTCGCGCTCGTACCGCAGCAGGGCCCGCGGGGCCTCCCCGCCCCGGTCCCGCGCCGCCGCGAGCAGCGCAGCGCACATCTTGCGCGGGTGGGCCGCGTCGGTGCGGGTGTCACCGTGGAAGCCGGTGAGCAGGACGCTGGGGAAGCGTGGGGACGGGCTGTCGCAGGAGCGCTCCAGCGCCCGGTGGTAGGGCGAGTAGGACATCAGGGCGGCGAAGTCGCCGGGGTCGGCGGCGGTGCCGAACTCCCGGGTCCACATCCGGCCCAGCCCCAGGCGCTCGAAGCGGGCCATGTCCGCCAGCGGCGCGGAGGCGATGACCGCCGCGCACAGGTCCGGGCGGGACGTGGCGGCGGCCAGGACGAGCAGTCCCCCGGCGGAGCCGCCCGACAGACACAGTTGCGCGCGAGTGCACAGCCCGCGGTCGACGAGGGCGTCGGCGGCGGCGACCAGGTCCTCGACAGCGCGCGGCTTGCTTCGGCCCGAGCCCGCCAGGTGCCAGCCGCGTCCGGCGTCGCCGCCGCCGCGCACGTGCGCCACCGCGTAGCGCCCGCCCGCCAGAAGCCAGGCCAGGACGGTCGCGCTGAACCCGAACTGGCGGGGCCGCCCGAACCCGCCGTAGGCGTGCAGGAGGGTCGGCCCCGGTCCGGGGGTGCCGGGGGCGGTGAAGACGGTGATGTGGACCCGGGTGCCGTCGGCCGAACGGCAGCCGGTGAGTGTCCGGGTGACCTTGGGCGGTGGCGGGGCCGTGTGCGCCCGGGGCGGCCAGGGCAGGGTGCGGGAGGAGCCGGGGGGCAGGCGCAGGACGCGCTGCTGCTCCGAGACGTCGGCGTAGGCCAGGTACACCGATCCGTCCGGGGCCGCCTGGGGGTCGGAGGCCATCCCCTCGCCCGGCAGGTCCACCCCGGACAGGAGGGCGCCCGAACGCGCGTCGTAGCGGGACGCCTCGCTGATCCCCCACCGGGTGCGCACCGTCAGCAGTTCCGGCCGCTCGGCGGTGCCGTAGGGGGTGAAGGCGTCCAGCGTCGCGCCACCGTCCTCGGGGACCACCTCGCGCCAGTGCTCCACGCCGGGGTCCTCGGGGGAGACCGCCATGACGCGGCGGCGTGGCGCGTCGAGGGTGGTGCGCAGGTACAGCAGGCCGTCGGGGCCCGCTAGGGCCTCGGTCTCGGCCTCCAGGCCCACCTGGACGGGGCGCGGACGGGGGTCGGCGAGGTCGGCCAGCCACAGGTCGGTGCGGTGCCCTGTGCCGTGGCTCTCGCTGATGAGCAGCCACCGGCCGTCCAGGGCGCGGACGCCGGGGACGCTCGCGGGAGCGGTGCAGGCGTGCACCAGGCGCTCGGAGCCGTCGGCGACCCGGCGCAGCCACACGCCGCGCACCCCCCGCACGCCGTCGCGGCGCACGTAGTGGAAGGCGGGTTCGGGGCCGGGAACCCAGGCCACGTGGGAGTAGCGGACGCCCTCCACCACCGGGCCGGCCTGTGTCCCCGACGCCGTGTCCAGGACGCGCATCCGGCCGCGTTCCACACCGCCCACGGAGGTCTGGACGGCGACCAGCGCTCCGTCGGGGCTCGGCTCCCAGGAGTCGAGCGTGGTGCCGCCGTCCGGGTCCTCCTCCGCGGGGTCGTAGACGGTGCGGGCCGGGCCCTCGCCGCGGGCGGGCAGGGCGACCAGCGCCGGGTGCTCGCGCCGGGCGCGGCGCACGGTGGCCAGCAGCAGCGGGCCCCGCTGCCGGGGCGGGGTCCACAGGTCGGTGTCCACCAGGGAGCGGATGCGCTCGGCCAGGGGTGCGCGCAGCGGCCAGGCGGCGGCCTGCCGCTCGTACTCGCGGTCGCGGTCGCGCAGCCAGAGCGAGGTCCGGGGGGAGTCGGCCTCCTCCAGCCAGCGGTAGGGGTCGGTGACGCGGCGGCCGTGCAGGAGGTCCGCGGCCGTTCCTCGGGGGGCGGCCCCGTGGGGTCGGTTGAGCACCCCCACATCGTTGGGTCCGGGCCGGAGACCGGTCAAGGCAGACCTGTCTTACCCCGGGTGATGCGAATATGACGTCTGGGCCAGGTTTGGTGCGGGGAACGGCGCCGCCCCCGGCCATGTGGGCCGGGGGCGGCGGGTCCGGCCGGCGGAGTCAGCGGTCGTGCGGGGAGCCGATCGCCAGGCCGCTGACGCGGTCGAAGAAGTGGAGCTGGTCCACGTCCACGGACAGGCTGATCGTGTTGCCGGGCCGGACCTGGCTGCGCGGGCTGACGCGGGCGGTGAACATCGAGCGGTCCGCGCCCAGCGGGAGGCCGGCCTCGGAGCCCTCGTCCTCGCCTGCGGCGTCCTTGGCCAGGGCGGCGGCGTCCTCGTGGCGGACCGGCGGGGCGTCGATACCGAAGATGACGTTGATCTCGGTGCCCAGCTCCTCGGTCACCTCGGCGGTGATGTCGAGGGTGGGGCCGCCGTCGCCGCCCGTCTCGGCGTCACTGAAGTCCGAGGGGCGGATGCCCAGGATGACCCGCTGGCCCAGGTAGTCGCGCAGCTCCTTGCGGGACTCCAGGAGCGACGCGGGCACCGGGATCTTGTGGTCGGCGAAGGCCAGGAGCGCGCCGTCGCCGTCGGCGGACAGGTCGGCCTCGACGAAGTTCATGGCGGGGGAGCCGATGAACCCGGCCACGAAGAGGTTGACGGGGGCGTCGAACAGCCGCTTGGGGGTGTCGACCTGCTGGAGGCGGCCGTCGCGCAGCACGGCGACCCGGTCGCCGAGGGTCATCGCCTCGGTCTGGTCGTGGGTGACGTAGACGGTGGTGACGCCCAAGCGCTCGTGGAGCTGGTTGAGGGAGGCGCGCATCTGCACGCGCAGCTTGGCGTCGAGGTTGGACAGCGGCTCGTCCATGAGGAAGGCGCGGGGCTCGCGCACGATGGCGCGGCCCATCGCCACGCGCTGGCGCTGGCCGCCCGACAGAGCGCCGGGCTTGCGCTTGAGGTAGGGATCCAGGCCCAGCATCCCGGCAGCCTCGTTGACGCGGCGGGCGATCTCGGCCTTGGAGACCTTGCGCAGCTTCAGACCGAAGGCGAGGTTCTGCTCGACCGTCATGTGGGGGTAGAGCGCGTAGTTCTGGAAGACCATCGCGATGTCGCGGTCCTTGGGGGCGCGGTCGTTGACGATCTCGCCGCCGATCTCCAGGGTTCCGTCGGAGATCTCCTCCAGGCCGGCGATCATGCGCAGCGCGGTGGACTTGCCGCAGCCGGAGGGGCCGACGAGCACCATGAACTCGCCGTCCTCGATCCGCAGGTTCAGGTCGTCGACGGCCTTGACGTCGCCCCCGTAGATCTTGTCGACGCCTTTGAGTTCGATCTCCGCCATGCTCTCGCGCTCCCGGTCCGGTTCGTGGCTGTACGGGGAAGGCCCCCAGTGTTTCGAATCTGATCGAAACAGGATCTTTGTTGATCACATGACACATGAATCTGACTGAAATGTCCAGAGCTGACAGAAAATCGATCAGGTGCGAACGCCGTACCGGACCCTCCTGGCCGACTAGCACGGGCGACCCCATGTGCGTTAGCCTGTCCGACGGTCAACCCCCTCCCCGCACGCGTGCTCGGCCCGCCGGTCCTACGACACGGCTGACCGGGTTGAGCCACCGGGTCGGGGAGTCTGGGTAACCTAACGACCAGTCCAGCACTGGACGGACCGGTCGCGCGTCCCCCACTCGTCCGATCGGACGCTGCATCACGCGCCAGGTGCAGCCGGGATCGGGTGAAGGGCGGTTCGACACGGCCGGGCGGGGGGTTGGACCCGGAAAAGGCCCGAACATCCAGTAGACAACGGTTTTCCGAGCTCGCCGCCGACGGGACGGAGCCGGTCCGAAGGGTGGCTCGGGCCTTTTCCGCGTCCCCCCATATCCTGGGCCGCGAGCACGCACCTCCCCGCAGCCGAAAGCGAGCAGCCCACGTGGTCGCCGAGCACACCGAACGCGCCCCGGACACCGACGAACCCGCACCCGGGCGCTCGCAGGCGCCCCCGGACCGGTGGCCCTCCACGCTCTCTCTCGGCCACCGCTGGGGCGGATACGACCTGCTCTGGCGCTTCCTGGCCGCCGTGGCCTCCGGCCTGGCCCAGCTCTTCGCCCTGCCGCCCTATGGATGGTGGTGGCTGGGGCCGCTGAGCGCCGCCCTGCTCGCCTTCGCCGTCGCCGGAACCCGGCTGCGCCGTGCCGCCTGGCTGGGCGGCCTGGCCGCGGCCGTGCTCATGGTGCCGCTGGTGAGCTGGCAGGGCATCTTCGGCCTCGACGTGTGGCTGCTCATCGCCGCCGCCGAGTGCGTGTACTTCGTTCCCATGGCCATGGGGCTGTCCCTGGCCCTGCGGATGCCCCTGTGGCCCGCCACGACCGCCGCCCTGTGGGTGGCCCAGGAGGCCCTGCGCGCCCGCTGGCCGCTGGGCGGCTTCCCCTGGGGCAAACTCGCCTTCGCCCAGCCCGACACCCCCTTCTCCGGCTACGCCGCCCTGGGCTCCTCCCCCCTGGTCACCTTCGCGGTCGCCCTCACCGGCGGCCTGGCGCTGTGGAGCGTGCTGCGCACGGTGTCGGCCCTGCGCGGAGCGGAGCCGGGCCGGGGCCGCTCCCTCGCCCTGTCCGGGGCCGCGCTCGCCGCCGCCGCGGCGGTCGTCGCGGGTGCCACCCTGGCCCCGGCGGTCGGCCGCCCCGCCGAGTCCGGGACCGTCACGGTCGCCATGGTGCAGGGCAACGTGCCCGGTGTCGGCCAGGTGAGCATCACCGGTGAACGCGCCCAGGTGCTGCGCAACCACGTCGACGGCGTCCACGATCTCGCCGACGCCGTCCGCGCGGGCGCCTACCCCCAGCCGGACGTGGTGCTGCTTCCGGAGAACGCCAGCGACATCGACCCCTTCCGCGACCCCGAGGCCGAACGCCTCATCTCCGGGGCCGCGCGTGACATCGGCGCACCCCTGCTGTGGGGCCTGAGCCGGTTCAACGACGATGGCACCCGCTACATCCAGAGCGTGGTGTGGGACCCCCGGACCGGTCCGGGCCAGGCCTACGACAAGCGCTTCCTCGTGCCCTTCGGCGAGTACATCCCCTACCGCGACTTCTTCACCCGGTTCGTGGCCCGGCTCGAACAGGTGGGCTCCGACGCGGTCCCGGGCACCGAACCCGGTGCGCTGGAGGCGGGCGGGACCACCCTGGCCGTGGCCATCTGCTTCGACGTGGCCTTCGACCGGCCGGTGCGCGAGTCCGTCGCCGCCGGTGGACAGGTCATCGTGGTCCCCACCAACAACGCCAACTACAACTTCACCGGCCAGTCCGAGCAGCAGTTGGCCATCACCCAGTTGCGCGCCGTCGAACACGGCCGGACCGCAGTCGTCGTCTCCACCAGCGGCATCAGCGCGGTGGTGGAGCCCGACGGCAGCGCCGTCTACACCTCGCCCGAGGCCGAGGCCGACCTGCACGTGGCCGAGATCACCACCGTTGAGGGACCCTCGACCGCCACCCGGCTGGGCGCGCTCCCCGAGGCTCTGCTGAGCGCGGTGGGCCTCGCGGCCGCCGTCGCCGCCGTGGTCGTCGGCCGCCGCGCCCGCAGCCGGTAGCGGACGGGCCGGGGACCTGCGCCTCGGCCGCCGCGGGAACCATGGGCCGCGGGTGCGCGTTGACCACGGCAGGGACGAGTGCCGAGATGGGATGGTGTCCGATGGCGCTGCTGGTTCTGCTGGCGCTCATGGCGCTTCCGTTCGTGGAAGTGTGGCTGATGATCGTGGTCGGCGGGTGGATCGGGGTGCCGTGGACGATCGCCGTGCTGGTCTCCCTCACCGTGCTCGGCGGCGGTGTGCTGCGCCGCGCGGGCACGAAGGCGTTCCGCGACGCGGACGAGGCCATGCGCTCCGGTGAGCCACCGCGCGGAGGCCTGCTCGACCCGCTCATGGTCATGGTCGGCGGGCTCCTGCTCGTCGTGCCCGGCTTCCTCACCGCCCTCCTGGGCGTGCTGATGGTCCAGCCCTTCACACGGCCCGCCCTGAGGTGGGCCTTCAGCGGCTGGACCCGGCGCCGGATGAGCCGTATGCAGGAGCGCATGGACCGCCGGTTCACCCCTCCGGCGGGCGGCGTTCCCGGTCAGGGCGGCCCGTTCGGCCCCCGCCCCGGCGGCGGCCCCGGGGGAGGGGCCGACAGCGCCGGCTCGTCCCGAGGCCGCGTCATCCAGGGCCACTTCGAGCCGGTGGACGACGACAGGCGCTGACGGCACGGCACCGTCCGCTCCCACGGGAACCGGCCGGGTCCGGACCCGGCCGTGCACGGGGCTCAGCGGCCCGGGTGCCGCCCCGCCGCCAGAGCCAGCAGGCCCAGGGCGGCCGAGCCGAACAGCACCACGCCCATGGGCACCGCGCTCTGACCGCCCAGACCCACCAGCGGCGCGGCCAGGGCGCCGATGAGCATCGGGAAGGCGCCGATCAGAGCGCTGGCCGATCCCGCCCGCTCCTCCTGGCCGCGCATCGCCAGAGCCGAGCCCGACGCCAGCAGCGCCCCCATCGAGGCCGTGTACACGACCGAGGACAGCGCGAGGGCGGCCAGCGGAGCGTGCATGAGCGCGGCGGCCAGGATCGCCCCCGCAGCCGCCGTCGCGGTGGAGGAGGCGGCCCACAGCAGGGAGCGCTCCGTGAACCGCTCGCTGAGCCGGCCCACGGAGGCGCTGCCCGCGACCATGGCCAGTCCGCCCGAGGCGAAGAGCGCCCCGAACCCCTGGGCGGACAGCCCGTACAGCTCCTGATAGACGAACGGCGTCCCCGCCACGTAGGCGAAGCTTCCACCGTGCAGCAGCCCCAGGGCCAGTGCGTAGGCCAAGAAGGTCCGGTCGAGCAGCAGCGCACCCATCGAACGCAGGGTGCCCCCGAGGCTGCCGGGCACGCGCCGACGCGCGGGCAGGGTCTCCGCCAAACGGGCGAAGGCGATCGCGGCGACGACCGCGCCGAGCGCGGCAAGGAAGACGAAGACCACCCGCCAGCCACCGAAGGGCAGTGCCAGGATCCCGCTGCCCACCAGCGGCGCCACCAGGGGGGTCACCGCGATGATCGCGGTCAGGGCCGCGAAGAACCGCGTCATGTCCGTGCCGCCGAATACGTCGCGCACCACCGCGCGCGAGAGCACCACCCCGGCCGAGGCGGTGAAGCCCTGGAGGAAGCGTGTGAGGGCCAGGGCGCCGGTCCCCGGTGCCAGGGCGCACAGCAGCGACGAGGCGACGAACAGCGCCAGGCACACCAGCAGCGGCCCGCGCCGCCCCAGGGCGTCGCTCAGGGGACCGACCACCACCTGGCCCGCAGCCAGGCCCATCATGCACGTGGTCAGGCTCGCCTGCACACCGGACTCCGACGCCTCCAGTTCGGCGGCGATGGCGGGGAAGCCCGGCAGATAGGTGTCGATGGACAGCGGCCCCAGCGCCGACAGCAGCCCCAGGAGCAGCGCCAGACCCGCGCGGGCCCGGCCCGTCGGAGCACCCCGTGGTGCGGCCGGGGGCCGCGGCAGGCCGCCCGTCGACGCGTCCCCCGCCCCGGTCACGACGCGGCCCCGCGGACCGACCGCTCGGGACCCGCCTCACGGGCCGCCGCCCGGGCCGTCATCCGATCGTCCACGACGCGGATGACGGTGATCGCCGCGATCGCGCACCCGGCCACCGCCAGGCCGGTGAGCACCTTGGCCGGGTCGCTCACGTCCAGGTCGAAGAACCCCTGTCCCAGCGGTGTGACCAGGGCCAGCACCAGCAGGCCCGCCATGGCCGCCACCAGCACGGCCTTCCACCACACGTAGGGCCGGGCCACCAGCAGCAGCACCCACAGGGTGGTCGCGCACAGCGTGATCACCACGGCGGTCCGGTCGGCGGGGTCGGGGACGGTCCGCCCGCCCAGCACCAGCAGGTAGGTCGTCACGGCCGCCACACCCGACACCGTCCCGGCGGGGACCGCCAGCCGCAGCGTTCGCAGCACGAACCCGGGGCGGACGATGTCGGTGTTGGGTGCCAGCGCCAGGAAGAACGAGGGGATACCGAAGGTCACCGCGTTGATCAGGGTGGCGTGCCGGGGGAAGAACGGGTAGGCCACCGCCAGCAGGCCCACGACCACGGCCAGCACCATCGTGTACACGGTCTTGGTCAGGAACAGCCCTGCCACCCGTTCGATGTTGCCGATCACGCGGCGGCCCTCGGCCACGACCCTCGGCAGCACCGCGAACCGGTCCTCCAGCAGCACCAACTGCGCGACCGAGCGCGAGGCCGGGCTGCCCGAGCCCATCGCCACGCCGATGTCGGCCTCCTTCAGCGCCAGAACGTCGTTGACGCCGTCGCCGGTCATGGCCACCGTGCGGCCGCGGTCGCGCAGCCCCCGCACCATGTCGCGTTTGCGCTCGGGGCCCACCCGACCGAACGAGGAGTGGCGCTCCACGGCCTCGGCCAGGTCGTCGCGGTCCTCGGGCAGGTCCCGGACGTCCACCGGGCGGTCGGCTCCGGCCAGCCCCACCTCGCGCCCCACCGCGCCCACGGCCGCCGCGTGGTCGCCGGAGACGATCTTGACGTCCACCCCCTGTGCGCCGAAGTAGTCCAGGGTGGGTCCGGCGTCCTCGCGCACCCGCTGGTCCAGCACCACCAGGGCCGCGGGCCGCAGCCCGCCGGGGAGCCCGTGGGTGTCCACGCGCTCGGCGGCCCGTGCCAGGAGCAGGACCCGGTGCCCCTGACCGCCCAGCCGGGCGGCCTCGGCCGCGGCGGGGTCGTCCGCGGGCACCAGGACGTCGGCGGCGCCCAGTACCCAGTGCCGCTCCCCCTCCGGTGTCAGCAGGCTCGCGCCGCTCCACTTGCGGGCCGAGGAGAAGGGAACCAGCGCCGTCACCGGCCAGTCCGGGGCCTGCCCTCCGGTCGCGGCGCAGCCCCGGGCGATCGCCGCCATGCTCGGGTTGGGGTCGGGGTCGCCGGCGGCCAGCGCGGCGAGCACACGGGCGGGGGAGTCCTGCGGGCCCTCCCCGCCGCCCAGTTCGCGGACGGCGGACAGCCGCATCCCCGCCTCGGTGAGGGTGCCCGTCTTGTCGGTGCACACCACGTCCACCCGGGCCAGGCCCTCGATCGCGGGCAGCTCCTGGACCAGGCACCTGTGGCGGCCCAGCCGGACCACCCCCACCGCGAACGCGATGCTGGTGAGCAGGATCAGCCCTTCGGGGACCATCGACACCAGAGCCGCCACCATGCCGCGCAGCGCGTCGGCGAGGGGTCCGGAGACCTGGCCGCCCGCAGAGGCCTCCTCCAGGGCGGTGCCTTCGCCCAGGAACAACTGGCTGTAGACCAGCAGGCCCCCGACAGGGAAGAGCGCGTAGGTGATCCATTTCAGGATCCGGTCGATCCCCGACCGCAGTTCGGAGCGCACCAGGGAGAACCGGCTCGCCTCCTCGGCCAGGCGCGCGGCGTAGGCGTGCCGTCCCACCTTCGTCGCCCGGAACCGCCCGTGGCCCGCCACCACGAAGCTGCCCGACATGACGGTGTCGCCGACCGCCTTGGCCACGGGGTCGGCCTCACCGGTCAGCAGCGACTCGTCGACCTCCAGAGCGCCCGAGGAGATCACCGTCCCGTCCACGACGACCTGGTCGCCGGTGCCCACCTCCAGCACCTCGTCTAGGACGATCTCCTGGGCGGCCACGCGCTCCACGGCTCCCTCGCGCACCACACGGGGGCGCGCCGCGTTCACGATCGCCAACCGGTCCAGGGTCCGCTTGGCCCGGACCTCCTGCACGATGCCGATGAGGGTGTTGCACAGGACCACCATCGCGAACAGCCCGTCCTGGACGGGCCCGATGAGGGCGATGATGGTGAACAGCACGGCGATCATCGCGTTGATGCGCGTGAACACGTTGCCCCGGATGATCTGACCGACGCTGCGGCCGCCCCGGACCGGGACGTCGTTGGTCCGTCCCGAGGCCACCCGCTCGGCGACCTGCGCCCGGCTCAGCCCGGACTCGTCGGCAGGCGCGGCCGGGCCGACCCGGTCGGGTGCGGCCAGCGCCGCGCGGACCGCACCGCCGTCGGGGGGATCGGGATGTTCGGGCACGCGGCTCTCCTGTAGGGGGCTCGGGGCGGGGAGGACGGTGCCGCGGCCGCCCGGGACACGGACCGCCGGACACCAGCGCTGTCAAGACTAAGAGCTGTTCCCGGACCGCGGTGCCGAACCAAGGCGCGTTCGCGCCTCCGCGGGGTCGTCGTGCTCCCGGGCCTCCGGGTGCGTACCGGTGAGAACCGCAGTCTCCAGTGCGGAGACGAAGCACACCTCGCGGTCGGCGGTCCGGCCGCAATACCTTTTTCGGGCATACGGTTGCAGTGAGGGCGCGACCGTTCCGATACCACGTGAAGGACACCATGTGCACCGTCATCGTCGGATTCGACCCCGGCGCGGACACGCCGCTGGTCATCGCAGCGGTCCGGGACGAGATGCGGGACCGCCCCTGGGACGGGCCCGGTCGGCACTGGCCCGACCACCCCGACGCCGTCGGAGGCCGTGACCGGAGCGCGGGCGGCACCTGGCTGGCCGTGGACACGGCGCGTGCGCGCACGGCCGCGCTGCTCAACGGGTGGCCATGGGACGGCCGCATGCCCTGGGAGGGCACCTACCCGGCGAGCCGCGGCGACCTGCCGCTGCGCGCCCTCGCCCAGCACGGCCGGGACGCCCTGGCCGAGGTCGACGCCGGCAGGTACGCGCCCTTCCACCTCCTGGACGCCGACGCCCACCGGGCGGTGCTGCACAGTTGGGACGGGCGCCGTCTGGACACCCGTCCTCTGTCCGCCGGGGTGAGCGTCATCGTCAACACCGGGCTCGACCCGGCCGCTCCGCGCGTGGTCCGCCACCGTCCCGAGTTCGCGCGCACCCGCCCCGATCCCGCGGGCCTGGCCGCGGCCCCGGACACGGGTGAGATCTGGGGGGACTGGGTGGATCTGCTCGCCGCGGCCGCACGCGACACCCCCCGCTCGGCGGGCACCGGCGGCGCGGGAGACCCCTCGGGCCTGATCGCCCACGCCGAACTCGGTGACGGCAAGGTCTGGGCGACAGGGTCGGTGACCCTCGTCGCCGCCGACGCCGGAACCGTCCGACACGCCTTCACCACCGATCCCGCCGATTCCCGGTCCTGGCGCGTGGTCGACGTGTGAGGCGTCGGCCGGGCCGCCTGGCCACCGCGGATCAGCACAGGTGCGCAAGGCCTCCGACCGGGTATGTAGAAGGATCCGAAACCGCGCTATAAGCGGCGTACTGGACCGTGGCCTCGAGGCCCGAAACCGGTCGGCGGCCCGGGGACGTGCCGCCGCACGGCCCCGGGTACCCGCCAGCCCCCTCTCGGAAGGACTCCCGAATGAACGCCAGCCCCGCCCACCAGGAATTCTCCCGCCGCGCCCACGAACTCCCGCACGACCCCGCCGACCTCGTCGGCCGGTGGACGCGCGTTCACAGCGGCCCCCACGACCGGGTCGGTGTCCTTGTGCACGCCACGAGGAGCATCGACACCGGGGCGCAGGGCTGGGACTGGTCGCTGCGCACCCCCACCGGCGTGGTCAGCGACCGTGGGGAGCTGCGGGTGACGCCGCTCGGGGACCACGACGGCGGACGGGCGCGCGCCGCCCGCCGCAGACTCCGCGCCATGCGCGCGGACCTCGCCGAGCTCGCCCCCCACGACACCGCGGCCGAGGGGGTGGAGGCCGACCTCGAACTCCTGGAGTGGGAGCTGGCGGCCCGGCCCTGAACCGCCTCGACCTGAGCGGTGGTGCGCTCCGTCTCCGGTTCCCGACACCGGGTGAACAGGCCGGTAAACCGGCAGCGCGCCCGGGGCGTCTCTGTGTGCAGACGGCGCGGACGCCGTGGTCCACACGCGTACACACCGCGTTCAGGTCAGGGGGACGGGCCCTATGGGCGGATATGGCGGGCAACTGGAGAGAAGCTCCTACTGGCTGTTCTACGTGGTCTCCGTGGCCGGTGCCCTCGTGCACTGGCGGCAGGACGGCGTGCTGCTGGCCGCCGCCTGCGCCGTGTCCGCCGTCCTGGGAGCCTTCCTCATCGTCCGGGCCAGGCCCCGCCTGGGCGGCTGAAAGCCGACCCGAGCGAGTCCGTGCTGTCTTCCGCGCACCCTGGCCCACCTGCGGCGAAAGGTCGACGGAGGACGTCGGCCACCGGTGTGTCGCTGCGCACACACCAGGACGTACCAGGCCATCCCGCGGTGTTCACCGCACCCGTGTCGCGTAGTCTTCCGGGTATGCGTTCCTGGTCTGCGCCTGACATCGCCCCCCTCCCGGGCACCGGCGGCCCGCTCCGTGTCCACGACACCGCCACCGGTCGGATACGGGAGACGGCACCGGGCCCCCGGGCCGGGATGTACGTCTGCGGGATCACCCCCTACGACGCCGCCCACCTCGGCCACGCCTTCACCTACCTGACCTTCGACCTGGTCAACCGGGTCTGGCGCGACGCCGGACACGAGGTGGACTACGTGCAGAACACCACCGACATCGACGACCCGCTCCTGGAGCGCGCCCAGGCCACCGGCGTGGACTGGCGCGACCTCGCCCACCGCGAGATCGACGTGTTCCGCGGCGACATGGCCGCCCTGCGCGTCATCCCGCCCACCTCCTACGTGGGGGTCGTGGAGTCGGTCGACCTCATCAGCGCGCTGGCAGAGCGCATCCGCGCCGCCGGCGCCGCCTACGACCTGGACGGCGACCTGTACTTCTCCGCCGCCGAGGCCCCCAAGTTCGGCGAGGTCGGCGGGCTGGAGCACGAGGAGATGCTCACCCTGTTCGGCGAGCGCGGCGGCGACCCCGGCCGCGCGGGCAAGCGGGGCCCCCTGGACTGGCTGCTCTGGCGCGCCGAGCGTCCCGGCGAACCCGCCTGGGACAGCCCCCTGGGCCGGGGACGCCCCGGATGGCACATCGAGTGCAGCGCCATCGCCCTGGACCGGCTCGGCCCCGGCTTCGACCTCAACGGCGGCGGCAGCGACCTCGTCTTCCCCCACCACGAGATGGGCGCGGCCGAGACCCGCTGCGTGACCGGCGGCCCGGGCGCCCACCACCACGTGCACGTGGGCATGGTCGGCCTCGACGGCGAGAAGATGTCCAAGTCCCGGGGCAACCTCGTCTTCGTCTCCAAGCTCCGCGAGGAGGGCGTGGAGCCCGCCGTGATCCGCACCGCCATGCTCGCCCACCACTACCGCTCCCCGTGGGAGTGGACCGGTGCCGAACTCCCTGTCGCCCGCGCGCGGGTGGAGCGCTGGCGCGCCGCCACCGCCCGGGGATCGGCGCCCGACGCCACGCCGCTGCTGTCCGCGGTCCGCGCCGCACTGGCCGAGGACCTGGACTCGCCCGCGGCCCTGGCCGCGATCGACGCCTGGGCCGAGGCCGCCCTCACCGAGGGCGGCACCGACACCGGCGCTCCCGCACTGGCCCGTGCCACCCTGGACACCCTCCTGGGCGTGCGGCTCTAGGGTTCGCACGCGGGGCCGCGGCCCGGCGCCACGCGGCCGGATTTCGTCGTTTCCCGGACGCGGAGGGTGTGGAGATGGTGGGATATGCGGCCATGACCACTCCCATACGGCTCAGCACCGCCGCCGCGCTCGTCACCGACTTCGCCTCCACCGGTGCCCGGCTCACCGACCGGGCCGACCTCGCCCGCTTCCTGCGCCGCCACCACCTGGCCTCCGAGGGCTCCATGCCCATCACTCTGGGCGACCTGGAGGAGGCCCTGGCCCTGCGCGAGGCCATCCGGGCCGTCCTCACCGGTGGGGCCGACCCCGAGGTACTCGCGCGCGGTCAGCGCGTCCTCGACGGGCTGCGCCTCACCGTGCGCCTGGAACCGGACGGCTCCCCGGTCCCGCTTGCGCCGGCCGTGGTCGACGAGGTGCGTCGCGGCCTGGCCCGGATCGCGGGGGCCTGGGCGGTGGTGAGGGCCACGGGGGAGTGGCGCGAACTGCGGGTGTGAGGCGTCCTCACCGCCGGTCGACCGCGCAGGAGGCCGTTGCTCCCGGCAGCCGGTAGCGGTGGGCGGCCACCCACCGGTAGGCGGCACGGTTGACCGCCCGCAGCAGGGGGAGCCGCATCAGCCGCCCCACGGGCCGGGTGAGGGCGCGGCCGTGGACGAGCACCTCCGCCACCGCGTCCCCGCCCGCGAAGCGGCGTCCGTCGGGGTAGACCACCCACGCCTGGGCGTCGGCCTGCTCCGGGGTGAGGCCGAGCGCGGCCAGGTCGGCGTCCTGCCAGGCGGTGAACGCGGTGCGAGTACGTACCCGCTCGCGTGCGAAGACCACCGCGCGCTGGCAGAACCCGCAGTCCTGGTCGTAGAGGAACGTTCCGGCCCCGGGCGCAAAAGGTGTCATACCGCCATCATGCCCGGCGCGGGGCCGCCGACGCGGCCGGGGTTCAGCCGTCCTCGCGGCGGCGCAGGTAGCGCTCGAACTCGCGGGCGATCGCGTCGCCGGTCGCCTCCGGGAGTTCGGCGGTGTCCTTGGCCTCCTCCAGACCGCGCACGTAGGCGGAGATGTCCTCGTCCTCGGCGGTGAGCTCGCTGACATTGGCCTCCCAGGCCACCGCGTCCTCGGGCAGCTCGCCCAGGGGAACGGCCGCCTCCACCAGGTCCTCCACCCAGCCCAGCAGGGCCAGGGCCGCCTTCGGACAGGGCGGCTGCGCCACGTAGTGGGGGATGGCAGCCCACAGCGACACCGTGTCCACGCCCGCCTCGGAGAGGGCCTCGTGCAGCACGCCCACGATGCCGGTCGGGCCCGTGTAGGTGGTGGGCTCCAGGCCGTACCCGGCGCCCAGCTCCACGGGCGAGGCGATCCCCGTCACCGGGATCGGCCGGGTGTGCGGTGCGTCGGCCAGCAGCGAACCCAGCATCACCGCCCGCTTCACGCCCAGCTCCCGGGCGACCGACATGAGGTCGGCGGTGTAGGAACGCCACCGCATGTTGGGCTCGGGGCCGTTCACCAGCACCACGTCGCGTCCGACCCCGGGCGGGGTGGCCACCGCCACGCGTGTGGTCGGCCACTCCACCTTGCCGGCCAGGCCGTTGACCACGGACATGCGCGGTCGCGTCACCTGGAAGTCGTAGTAGTCGTCGGGGGTGAGCGCGCACAGCTCGCGTGCGTCCCACACCTTCGCCAGGTGCTCCACCGCGAGGGTCGCCGCCTCTCCGGCGTCGTTCCACCCCTCGAACGCGGCCACCATGACAGGATCGACCAGCTCCCGGGTGAGCTTGACCATCCGCGGCCCCTTCCTGCACTCGACGCTGTCCACCCTATGGGGTGGGACCCCGCTCGGGAAACCGTGTTCCCGGCCCGAGGGGGCCACACAGCGCCACGCGCAGGGTGCTGTCGGCCACAGGACCGGCCCCGGGGTCGCAGGTGCGCGGACCCGGCCCCAGCCGTAGAACGCAAACGGACGGAAAAACGTCCGATTACCCTCTTTTTGCGTGCACCTTTCGGGCTCGGCGGCCTATCGTGAGATCGGTGTCTCACAGGATGGAACGCCTGATGGGATAACCTCGCTAGTCAGCGCCCCCCGTGGACGCAGCCGTCCCCGCACCCATCCGTCCCGGCCGCTGCCGGGGCCGACCCCGGGCCGTGCGCCGCACGGGCCGCCGCGCACCCCCATGAGTGAGTAGATGTGGAGCAGATGAGAGCTCGCCTGACCTTCCGTGAAGCACTGTCCCAGCGTGTGATCGTCGCGGACGGGGCCATGGGCACCATGCTCCAGGCGCACGATCTCGACCTCGACCAGTTCGAGGGCCACGAGGGCTGCAACGACATCCTCAACATCACGCGCCCCGACATCGTCCGCGACACCCACGCCGCCTTCCTCGAAGTGGGCTCGGACTGCGTCGAGACCAATACCTTCTCCGCCAACTATGCCGGCCTGGCCGAGTACGGCATCGAGGGGCGCACCTACGAGATCGCCGAGGCGGGCGCACGCGTGGCACGCGAGGCGGCCGACGCCTACTCCACCGATGAGCGGCCCCGCTACGTCCTGGGGTCGGTCGGCCCCGGCACCAAGCTGCCCACGCTGGGCCACGCCCCCTACCGCCTGCTGCGCGACTACTACGAGCAGTGCCACCGCGGCCTCATCGCCGGCGGTGCCGACGCGATCCTCATCGAGACCAGCCAGGACCTGCTCCAGGTCAAGGCCGCGGTGACCGCCGCTCGCAGCGCCCGCGAGGCCGCCGGGCGCGACGTGCCGATCATCGCCCAGGTGAGCATCGAGACCAACGGCACCATGCTCCTGGGTTCGGAGATCGGCGCCGCGCTGACCTCCCTGGTCCCGCTGGGCATCGACGTCATCGGCCTCAACTGCTCCACAGGCCCGGCCGAGATGAGCGAGCACCTGCGCTACCTGTCGCACCACTCGCCCATCCCCATCTCCTGCATGCCCAACGCCGGCCTGCCCGAACTGGGCCCCGACGGCGCCGTGTACACCCTCTCGCCCGAGGAACTGGCCGACGCCCACGAGACCTTCACCTCCGAGTTCGGCCTGGCCCTGGTCGGCGGCTGCTGCGGCACCACCCCCGAGCACCTGCGCCAGGTGGTCGAGCGGGTACGCGGGCGCGCCGTCAAGCAGCGCAGGCCGCTGGTGGAGCGGGCCGCCTCCTCGCTCTACCAGAGCGTGCCCTTCCGCCAGGACGCCAGCTACCTGGCCATCGGCGAGCGCACCAACGCCAACGGCTCCAAGAAGTTCCGCAAGGCTATGCTGGAGGAGCGCTGGGACGACTGTGTGGAGATGGCGCGCGACCAGATCGCCGACGGCGCCCACCTGCTCGACCTCAACATCGACTACGTGGGCCGCGACGGCGTCCGCGACATGCGTGAACTGGCCTCCCGCTTCGCCACCGCCTCCACACTGCCGGTCATGCTCGACTCCACCGAGCCCCCCGTGCTGGAGGCCGGACTGGAGTCGCTCGGCGGGCGCGCCGTCATCAACTCGGTCAACTACGAGGACGGCGACGGCCCCGAATCGCGCTTCACCCGCATCATGAGGCTGGTCGCCGAGCACGGCGCGGCCGTCGTCGGACTGTGCATCGACGAGGAGGGCCAGGCCCGCACCGCCGAGTGGAAGGTGCGTGTGGCCACCCGCCTGATCGAGGAGATCACCGGCCAGTGGGGCCTGGCCACCGGCGACATCATCATCGACTGCCTCACCTTCCCCATCACCACGGGGCAGGAGGAGACGCGTCGCGACGGCATCGAGACCCTGGACGCCATCCGCGAGCTCAAGCGCCGCTACCCGGACGTGCAGACCACCCTGGGCCTGTCCAACCTGTCCTTCGGCGTCAACCCCGCCGCCCGCATCGTGCTGAACTCGGTGTTCCTGCACGAGGCGGTCGAGGCAGGCCTGGACTCGGCGATCGTGCACGCCTCCAAGATCGTGCCGATCAACCAGATCCCCGAGGAGCAGCGCAAGGTCGCCCTGGACCTGGTCTACGACCGGCGCGCGGACGGCTACGACCCCCTGTCCGTGTTCATCGACATGTTCCAGGGCGTGGACGCCAAGTCCATGAAGGCCTCCCGCGCCGAGGAACTGGCCGCCCTGCCCCTGTGGGAGCGCCTGGAGCGGCGCATCATCGACGGCGAGATGAACGGCATCGAGACCGACCTGGACGAGGCCCTCTCGGAGAAGCCCGCCCTGGCCATCGTCAACGACACCCTGCTCGCCGGGATGAAGGTCGTCGGCGAGCTGTTCGGCTCCGGCCAGATGCAGCTCCCGTTCGTGCTCAAGTCCGCCGAGGTCATGAAGGGCGCGGTCGCCTACCTCGAACCGCACATGGAGAAGACCGACGACGACGGCAAGGGCCGCATCGTCCTGGCCACCGTCAAGGGCGACGTCCACGACATCGGCAAGAACCTCGTCGACATCATCCTGTCCAACAACGGCTACGACGTGGTCAACATCGGTATCAAGCAGCCCGTCTCGGCCATCCTGGAGGCGGCCGAACGCGAGCGCGCCGACATCATCGGCATGTCCGGCCTGTTGGTCAAGTCCACGGTCATCATGAAGGAGAACCTCCAGGAGATGAACTCCCGCGGGCTCTCCGAGCGCTTCCCGGTGCTGCTCGGCGGTGCTGCGCTCACCCGCTCCTACGTGGAGCAGGACCTGGCGGAGATGTTCGAGGGCGAGGTGCGCTACGCCAAGGACGCCTTCGAGGGACTGCGCCTGATGGACACCTTCATGGCGGTCAAACGCGGCGAGGAGGGCGCCGAACTGCCCGCGCTGCGCAAGCGCCGGGTCCGTACCGGCCCCGGCCTGAAGGTCACCGAACCCGAGGACATGCCCGCGCGCAGCGACGTGGCCACCGACCACCGGGTGCCGGTCCCGCCGTTCTGGGGCGACCGGATCAGCAAGGGCGTCCCCCTGGCCGACTACGCCGCGTTCCTCGACGAGCGAGCCACGTTCATGGGCCAGTGGGGGCTCAAGGCCGCACGCGGCGGCAACGGCCCCACCTACGAGGAGCTGGTGGAGACCGAGGGCCGCCCGCGCCTGCGCCGCTGGCTGGACCGCATCCAGACCGACGGCCTGCTGGAGGCGGCCGTGGTGCACGGCCACTTCCCCTGCTACAGCGAGGGCGACGACCTCGTGGTGTTGGACGAGGACGGTGCCGAGCGCACCCGGTTCACGTTCCCGCGCCAGCGCCGGGACCGCCACCTGTGCCTGTCCGACTTCTTCCGGCCCAAAGAGTCCGGCGAGCTGGACGTGGTGTCCTTCCAGGTGGTGACCGTGGGCTCGGCGATCAGTCGTGCCACCGCCGAACTGTTCGAGCGGAACGCCTACCGCGACTACCTGGAGCTGCACGGCCTGTCGGTGCAGCTGACCGAGGCACTGGCCGAGTACTGGCACACCCGCGTGCGCGCCGAACTGGGCTTCGCGGGCGAGGACCCGGCCGAGCTCGACGCGTTCTTCAAGCTCGGCTACCGGGGTGCGCGGTTCTCCCTGGGCTACGGTGCGTGCCCGGACCTGGAGGACCGGGCCAAGATCATGTGGCTGCTGGAGCCCGAACGGGTGGGGGTGACGCTGTCGGAGGAGTTCCAGCTCGTGCCCGAGCAGGCCACCGACGCCATCGTCCTCCACCATCCGGAGGCCACCTACTTCAACGTGTGAGCGGCCGGTCTCGTGAAGTTCGCCGGGTGTACCGTGCGCGGACAGGTGCCCTTCACGCACGTGGGGCGCCTGGTCCGCGACGATGTCAGGCCCCGGTGCGACCGGGGACGGGGAGTCCGACGAGACAGGCGAGGGGAGTGCGCGGCGTGTCCGACGCCAGGGCTCGGACGGCGCCGCCGGGATTCATGACTGACACGAACACGGTGGAAGCGCCCGGGAGGCCGGCGGCCGGGCAGCGGCGCCTCCAAGCGGTGCTGCTGGACATGGACGGGACCCTCATCGAGAGTGAGGACCTGTGGAACGAGTCCGAGAGCGAGCTCACCGCCGAGCTGGGCGGGCGGTGGACCGACCACGACCACGAGGTCAACCTCGGTAACGCCGCTGAGCCGGTGGGTCGCTACATCATGGAGCTGACCGGGACGACGCACCTGACCCCGCGCCAGATCGCCGACCGTCTCTACGCCAAGTTCCAGCGCAAGCTGGAGGAGGGCCGGGCCCGGCTGCGGCCCGGTGCCAAGGAGCTGGTGGGGCTGCTCACCGGGGCCGGGGTGCCGGTGTCGCTGGTGACCTCCACCGAGCGCAGTCTGGTGCGGATGGCGATCGGTGGGATCGGCCTGGAGAACTTCGACGACTCTGTGGCCGGGGACGAGGTCGCCGCGAACAAGCCCGCGCCCGACCCCTACCTCACGGCGGCCCGGCGGCTGGGTGTCGACCCCCGGCGGTGCGTGGCCTTCGAGGACTCGGTGATCGGCTCGGCCTCGGCGGCCGCGGCCGGGTGCGTGACGGTCGCCGTGCCCATCCACGCGCAGATCCCCCCGCGTGAGGGCGTGCTCGTGCGCGACTCCCTGGTGGGCGTGGACCTGGAGTGGCTGGAGTCGCTGGTCGCCGATCGCTGAGCCTGCCGGATCGGTGGGGCTCCCTAGGGGCTTCACCCGATGTGCGCGGCGCCTTTCGGTGCGAGACTGGTCTCATGTTGGAGCTGCCTGAGAACCTGCCCGTCTCCGACCTGGCCGTGGGCGCCGTGCTCTCGGCGGTCGGGCTGATCGTCTCCTTCGTGCTGTGGCGCCGACGCGGCGCGGCGTTGGGACTGCGGGGCCTGGCGTGGTCCCTGGTGCCACTGGCCGTCGCGCTGCTGGGGCTGATGGGCGTGGTCTGGGAGTTCGTCCGAGGCGTGGCGGGCGTGCTCACCGGGCTGCTGTTCAGCCCTCTGGTGTGGGCCGGGGCGGTGCTCGCCGGGCTGGCGGTGGTGCTCTACGTCGTCTCGGGCGTCATGCGTGCTCGGGGCACGGGCACCGGGCGCGGCGGATCCACGGAGGCCAAGGGCTCCAAGGGCGGCGGTTCGGACGCCGCGGGCCGGGTGGGGCCGGCCGAGCCGAAGGGGAAGCGGGAGTCGCCCGCCGACTCCGACTTCGGCGATATCGAGGAACTGCTGCGCAAGCGCGGTATCGACTGAGCGGGGTCTCCCGGGACGGTCCCGAGGTGCGGATCCACGGACGCGGCGCACGGCTTTCGGCCGGCGCCGCGTCGCCGTGTGCGCTGTGTCCTCGATCACAGGGCACCGCTCAGCCGTGGCCGGGTCGCGGGCGGCGGAGGGGAGCCGAAGGCCGACGGCGTACCGGATCAAGGATGTTCTGAGGCTGACACGGGTGTTATCGCATCCCTTGTTGATAAATAGGCTTACTTTTCCTGTTTGTTACGATCTAGTCAAAGAGGTTAAAGCTGGACGATAGCGCTCTTACTTACGAGTAAGTTGGTCGTCGTGTAGCAAGCCGGGCGACAAGACGTCGTGTGTATCTCACTTCACGCGGATGCGGAGGTAGGGTGCACTCGGTCGGATGCGACCGGTACGGGGGCGTACCTTCTCCCGCGTGCCAGGTTCCGCCCCCCGCAAGCCAGTGTCGAGAACCGACCGGCCCCACCGTGAGGACCCCGAGGGAACCCCCAGGCGTGTCCCGTCCTCATGCGCGGGATCAGTCCTGCCCTCGGCTGGAAGTGATGACTGGAGAGAGAGTGGTGTCCCGATGAGTGCGCCCTCGCAAGCCCCCGAGTCGGCGGGCCCCGCCGGTGTCCAGGACGCCGCCGCGGAGCCCGGTGTCCGGGCCACCCGTGGCGGAGGGGACAACCGGTCTCTCCGCCAGATCGCGTGGCAGCGGCTGAGGAGCGACAAGGTCGCGATGGTCTCGGGCGTCGTCGTGGTCCTGCTCATCCTCGCCGCGATTCTCGCCCCGCTGCTGGTCAAGTGGTTCGGCTACCCGCCCACCCAGTTCCACCAGGACCTCATCGACCCCGCCACCCGGCTCCCCTTCAAGGACCCGGACAACCCCTACGACCCGGACACCGGGTTCGCGGTCACCGACCCGTGGGGCGGCATCAGCGCCGACCACCTGCTCGGCCTGGAGCCCACCACGGGGCGGGACCTGTTCAGCCGCCTGCTCTACGGGGCGCAGATCTCCCTGCTCGTGGCCTTCCTGTCCACGCTGCTGTGCGTCGTGATCGGTACGGTCCTGGGCATCATCGCCGGGTACAAGGGCGGCTGGGTCGACACCGTCATCAGCCGGGCCATGGACATCTTCCTGGCCTTCCCGCTGATGCTCTTCGCCATCGCCCTCGTCGGCGTCATCCCCGAAGGCGTCTTCGGGCTGACCGGCAACGGACTGCGCGTCGGTGTCATCGTCTTCATCATCGGCTTCTTCAACTGGCCCTACATCGCCCGCATCGTCCGCGGACAGACGCTCTCCCTGCGCGAACGCGAGTTCGTGGAGGCGGCGCGCAGCCTGGGCGCCGGCAACCGGCACATCCTCCTCAAGGAGATCCTGCCGAACCTGGTGACGCCCATCATCGTCTACTCGACCCTGCTGATCCCCACGAACATCCTGTTCGAGGCGGCCCTCAGCTTCCTGGGTGTGGGCATCAACCCGCCCACCCCCAGTTGGGGAAAGATGCTCTCCGAAGCCGTGGACTTCTACCAGAACGGCCCCTACTTCATCGTCTTCCCCGGCCTGGCCATCTTCATCACCGTGCTGGCGTTCAACCTGTTCGGTGACGGCCTCCGCGACGCTTTCGACCCCAAGACCTCCGACTGACCCCGGTCACCGCGCGGACCGGCTCCCCGGTTTGCGTAGACATGGGATCACCCAGTGGTCACCCCAATTCCCCGATCGGTTCGGTAGAAAGGCAGTTCCTTGAGGAAACGCACCCTCGGCTTCGTCGCGCTCGGCGCGGCGGCATCCCTCTTCCTGTCCGCCTGTGGCGGCGGCGAAAGCGACTCCGACGGCGGCCAGAGCGCCGGCGCGGGTTTCAACGCCGCCGAGTCGGAGATCGTCAACCCCTCCGACGCCACCGGCGGCACCCTGCGCTACGCGATGTCGTCCGACGTCGACTCCCCCGACCCCGGTAACACCTACTACGGGTACAACTGGAACTTCTCGCGCTACTACGCGCGCACCCTGCTCGCCTACAACCCCGAGCCGGGCGAGAACGCCACCGAACTGGTCCCCGACGTGGCCGAGGCGCTGCCCGAGTCCAACGAGGACTTCACCGAGTGGACCGTCAAGATCAAGCAGGGCCTGCTCTTCGAGGACGGCTCCGAGATCACCGCCCAGGACGTCAAGTACGGCATCATCCGCGGTGACTTCAACGGCGGAGCCCTGGCCCAGGGCCCGAGCTACTTCGCGCAGAAGCTCGACGCCGACCCCGAGTTCAACGTCTACGAGTCCTCCGACCCGCTCGGCGAGTTCGACGCGATCGAGACCCCGGACGACCACACCCTGGTCTTCCACCTCAAGGAGAGCTTCTCGGAGTTCCCCAACATCCTCATCACGCCGCAGACCGCCCCGGTGCCGGTCGACGCCGACCGCGGTGAGCTCTACGAGCAGCACCCCGTCTCCTCGGGCCCCTACAAGTTCGACGGCGACTACGAGGCCGGCGTCGGGCTCAACCTTGTGCGCAACGAGAACTGGGACGCCGAAACCGACCCCATCCGCCGCGCCCTGCCCGACAGCGTCGAGGTCGAGCTCAACGTCAACCAGGAGGAGATCGACGAGCGCCTCCTCAGCGGAGAACTCGACGTCGACCTCGGCGGCACCGGCGTGGGACCGGCCATGCACAGCCGCCTGGCCAACGACGAGTCCGCACGGCCCAACATGGACAACCTGTTCTCCGGCGCGCTGCGCTACGTGAACATCCACACCCCGGTCATCGAGGACGTGGCCTGCCGCCAGGCGATCATGTACGCGGCCAACCGCGACAGCATGCACCGCGCCTGGGGCGGAACGCTGGGCGGCGACATCGCCACCAACTTCCTCCCGCCGGCCATCCCCGGCTCCGACCCGGAGCTGGACCTGTACCCCTCCGAGGACAACACCGGTGACCTCGAAGCCGCCCAGGGCAAGCTCGAAGAGTGCGGTATGTCCGAGGGCTTCGAGACCACCATCGCCGCACGAGAGGGCCGCGACAACGACATCCAGACCGCGGAGGCCCTCCAGGAGTCCCTCGCCCGTGTGGGTATCGAGGCCGACATCGAGACCTACCCGGCCGGTGACTTCTTCGCCCAGTACGCCGGCTCCCAGGACTTCGTCCGGGAGAACAACATCGGCATGAGCGTCTCCGGGTGGATCCCGGACTGGCCCACCGGCTACGGCTTCGGCCAGGCCATCACCGACGGCCGCGCCATCACCGAGACCGGCAACTACAACACCTCCGAGCTCGACGACCCCGAGATCAACGCCCTGTGGGACCAGGCGCTGGAGACCGAGGACCCGGAGGAGCGCGCCGCCATCTACGGCGACATCGAGCGCATGGTCCTCGAACAGGCCGCCATCCTGCCGGTGGTCTTCGACCGCGCGATGTTCTACCGCTCCGCCGAGCTGACCAACGTCTACTTCCAGCCGGGCTACGCCATGTACAACTACATGGCCCTGGGCGTGGACCGCGGCTAGTACCCGACCGGCCTGAACTAGTACGAGAAGGCAGGTGAAAGCGGCGGGGCGCCCCGGCTCCGAGGGTCGCCCCGCCGCCGACCGCGATGCTGAACTACATTCTCCGCCGCCTCGGCGCGGGCGTGCTGCTGCTCGCCATCGTCACGATGGTGACCTTCTGGATCTTCTACGTCCTGCCCAGGTGGGCCGGGGTCACCCCGGAGGGCATGGCCGCCATGTACGTGGGCAAGGCGCCCACCCCGGAGGCCATCGCGGCCACGGTCGACCGCCTCGGCCTGGACCAGCCGATCGCCGTCCAGTTCCTCGATTTCCTCAGAACGCTCCTGCTGGGCACCGAGTACACGTTCGGCCGGGAGACGGTGGAGTGCGCCGCGCCGTGCCTGGGATACTCGTTCACCACCAACACCCCGGTCCTCGAACAGCTCCTCAACCGCCTGCCCGTCACGGTCTCCCTCGGCTTCGGCGCGGCCGTTATCTGGCTGATCGGCGGGGTCGCGGTCGGCGTGCTCTCGGCGGTCAGGAAGGGCAGCGTATTCGACCGGATCGCCATGTCCCTGGCCCTGGTCGGCGTCTCCCTGCCCATCTACTTCACCGGTCTGCTCTCCCTGGCCTTCCTGGTGCACACCTGGGACCTCTTCCCGGTCCCGCGCTACGTGCCCCTCACCGAGGACCCGGTGGGCTGGTTCCAGGTGATGATCCTGCCCTGGGTCACCCTCGCCTTCCTGCACGCCGCGCAGTACGCCCGGCAGACCCGGGCGGGCATGCTGGAGACCCTGGGGGAGGACTACATCCGCACCGCCCGGGCCAAGGGCCTCAGCGAGCGCAAGGTCATCTTCAAGCACGCCCTGCGCCCCACCCTCACACCCATCGTCACCATCTTCGGTCTGGACATCGGCCTGGTCCTGGGCGGAGCCATCCTCACCGAGACGGTGTTCTCGCTCAACGGCGTCGGCAAGTACGCGATCGACGCCATCGTCGCCAAGGACCTCCCGGTGATCCTCGGCGTCACCCTTCTGGGCGCCTTCTTCATCGTCCTGTGCAACCTTGTCGTCGACCTGCTCTACCCGATCGTCGACCCGCGGGTGCGGATCGCCGCGTGAGACCGCCGCGCCGACCAGACCGGCTTCGAACGAAGGAATGTGACATGGCCTCCACCGAGCCCGTCGTCCGGGTGGACGACCTGCGGGTGACGTTCCCGACCCTGGACGGCGACGTTCGCGCGGTGAACGGGTTGTCCTTCGAGGTGCCCGCAGGCGGTGCCCTGGGGATCGTCGGCGAGTCCGGTTCGGGCAAGAGCGTCACCTCGCTCGCCCTGATGGGGCTGCACCGCGGCACCAAGGCGTCGATCACCGGCTCCATCGAGGTGACCGGCAAGGACGTGGTCGCCGCCACCGACCGGGAGCTGCGCCGCATGCGCGGCAACGACATCGCCATGGTCTTCCAGGACCCGATGCAGTCGCTGCACCCGCAGTACACCATCGGCGACCAGTTGGTGGAGGCCTACCGCGTCCACCACCCCAAGGCGTCCCGGGCCCAGGCCCGCAAGCGCGCCGTCGCCTCGCTGGAGCGGGTGGGCATCCCCGAGCCGGGCAAGCGGATCAACTCCTACCCGCACGAGTTCTCCGGAGGGATGCGCCAGCGCGTGGTGATCGCCATGGGGCTCATGTGCGAACCCAAGGTGCTACTGGCCGACGAGCCCACCACCGCCCTCGACGTCACCGTGCAGGCCCAGGTGCTGGACCTGCTCGACGGGCTCCGCCGCGACCTGGGCATGGGCCTCATCCTGGTCTCCCACGACCTGGCCGTGGTCGCCGGCTCGGTGGACGAGGTGGTGGTGATGCGCCACGGTGAGGCCGTGGAACGCGGCGACGTGCGCACCGTCCTGTCCGCGCCCGAGCACCCCTACACACGGGCCCTGCTCGCCGCCGTGCCCAGGGTGGAGGTCTCCCGCGCCCAGCGCCGCGCCGCGGACCGGGCCGAGCGCGCCGAACGCGAGCGCGGAGTCCAGCGCGCGGAGGGCGCCGACGCCGCGGAGCGGGGCGGCTTCGAGCCCTTCACCCCCGCCGCGCCCGCCGCGCCCGCCGACGGCGAGGCCCCGCTGCTGCGCGTCCAGGACGTCGCCATGTGCTTCAAGGTGCGCGGCGGACTGTGGGGCCGCACCATGGACTTCTGGGCGGTCAAGGGCGTCTCCTTCGACCTGCACCGGGGCGAGACCCTCGGTGTGGTGGGCGAGTCCGGTTCGGGCAAGTCCACCCTGTCGCGGATGGTGATGCGCCTGGTGGAACCCACCCGGGGCCGGATCGAGTTCCAGGGCCGCGACATCACCCACATGCCCGAACGGCGGCTGCGCCCGCTGCGCAAGGACGTGCAGATGGTGTTCCAGAGCCCCTACTCCTCACTCAACCCGCGCGTGACCGTCGGTGACGCGATCGGCACAGCGCTGCGCGTCCAGGGCGAGAGGGACACGAAGAAGGTGCGTCTGCGCGTCCAGGAACTGCTGGAGCGCGTAGGGCTGGAGGCCGCCCACTACAACCGGTTCCCGCACGCCTTTTCCGGGGGCCAGCGCCAGCGGATCGCCATCGCGCGGGCGCTCATCCTCAAGCCCAAGCTCATCGTCTGCGACGAACCGGTGTCCGCGCTGGACGTGTCCACCCAGGACCAGGTCCTCAAGCTCCTGTCCGAGCTTCAGGACGACTTCGGCCTCACCTACATCTTCGTCGCCCACGACCTGGCGGTGGTCCGCCAGATCTCGGACCGCGTCGCGGTGATGAAGCAGGGAGAGATCGTGGAACTGGGCGACAGCGACGGCGTGTACGAGAACCCGCGCAGCGACTACACACGCAGCCTGCTCAACGCCGCACCGCTGCTGGACCCCGACGAGGCGCGCCGCCACCGCGCTGAGCGCGAGGTCGCCCGCGCCGCCCTCTGACCGGAGCCCGGCGCGAGGCCGGTGGCCGCCCGTCGCGGGCGGCCACCGGCCTTCGCTCACTCCGGGGCCGGGCCCGTGTGCGGCGAGTACAGCGCCGACAGGAACCGCACCAGCAGCGCCTCGCGGGTGGCCGGCTCCAGGGCGTCCAACACCGTGTTGACCACCGCCATCGAACCGCCGCCCACCCCGGACAGGTCCACACCCACCGCCGACAGCAGTTCGGTGAAGGCCGCGTCGTCCAACTCCGCCGGGTCCAGCGCGGCCACGGCCTCCACCAGCCCCTCGGGGACCGCCACGGGCCGGCGCGCCTTCGGCACCGCCTCGGCCAGGGCCGCCAGCAGGTCGTCCACCCCCGCCAGCGACACCCCGGTCAGCGTCAGGTGCAGGTTGGCGGGCATCCCCGCGTGGGAGAGCTGCGACTGGAGGAACCAGCCGTGCCCGGCCACCGCGTCGGCCAACGCGAACACGTCCACGCCCTCCTCCCCGGCCAGCGCCACCAGCGGCGCGTCCGGACGGCCCAGCACCCGCAGCCCCTCGATCCGCGCCACCCCCGCCACCAGGCGGTCCGCGGCGGCCATCGCGTCCCGGGCCAGCGTGCGGTAGCCGTCGGCGCCCACCGCCAACAGCGTCGCCCACGCCCCGGCCAGCGGCCCGGCACCCTTGCTGCTCTGCACGGTCGAGTTGATCACCGGATACCCGGGCCAGCCCGCCGACGCGAAGTAGGCGGCCCGGCGCGACTCCTCCTCGGCGAACAGCACCACCGAGGCGCCCTTGGGCGCGTAGCCGTACTTGTGCAGGTCCACCGAGAGTGACGTCACCCCCGGCACCGACAGGTCGAAGTCGGGGGAGCCCTCCAGCCACGGCAGCACCCACCCGCCCACACAGGCGTCCACGTGGCAGGGCACGCCCCGCGCGGCGGCCGCGGCGGCGATCGCGGGAACCGGGTCGGCCACCCCGTGCGGGTAGGACGGCGCCGAGGCCACCGCCAGGACCGTGTCCGGGCCGATCGCCCGCTCCACGGCCGCCGCGTCCGCGCGCAGGGACACGGGGTCCACCGGCACCTCCACCACCCGCAGCCCCAGGTAGTGGGCGGCCTTGCGGAACGCCGGGTGCGCGGTCGCCGGCAGCACCAGCGCGCCGCGCTCCACCGGGGAGCGGTCCCGGGCGGCCTTGACCGCGAGCATGATCGACTCGGTGCCGCCGCTGGTGAAGATCCCCGGAGTCCCGGAACCGCCGCCCAGCACCCCGGCGACCGTGGAGACCACCTGTCGCTCCAGCGCGACCGTGCTGGGGAAGGCGGTCGGGTCCAGCCCGTTGACCTCCAGCATCTCCAGGTAGGCGCGGTGCCCGGCCTCCCGCGCCTCGGGCATGCCCGGGTCGTAGACGTAGGCGGCCACCCGGCCCTCGCGCACGGGCACGTCGCCCCCGCGCAGCGCCTTCAACTCGGCGAGCAGGTCCTCGGCGGACCGTCCGGACTCAGGAAGCATGGTTCTCCTCACGGGTGTGGGCCGCGGCCAGGCGGCGGTAGAGCAGCACCGCCGGAAGGCTCACGGCGAGCAGTGCGGCGGGCAGGGCGGTGAAGCCGAAGGTCAGGCCGGTGACCGCGGAGGCGGGCTGGGCCGCCTCGGTCTCCACGTTGCCCGACACGAACGCGGTCGCCGCCAGCACCGCGGAGAACAGCCCCGGCCCGAGTGCCATCGCCCCCGTCTCGGCGGCGGTCCACACGCCGGTGAACGTGCCCGACTGGGCCTGGCCGGTGCGGGCGGCGTCGGCGCGCACGGTCTCGGGCAGGAGCGACAGCGGCAGCAGTTGCAGCGCGGCGTAGCCCGTGCCGACCACCCCTAGCAGAGCGAACACCGAGACGGCGGACTCGGCGGAGGCGGCGGGGAAGAGCGCGGCGCACGCGGCGGTGACCGCGAGCAGCGCGGCCAGGTAGCACGGCACCGTGCCGAACCGGCGGGCCGCCGCCGCCCACAGCGGGACGCACAGCATGCTCGGCCCCACCACGCACGCGAACATCACCGTGGTCAGCGAGTAGTCGCCCAGCCGGTAGACGGCCACGTAGGGGGCACCCGCGAGCATCACCGCGATCGCCATCGCCTGGAGGGCGAAGCCGAGGAGCAGGGCGAAGAAGGGCCGGTTGCCGCGTGCGGCGCGCAGGGCGGCCAGCGGCCCCAGCACCCGTTCGCCGGGGCGGCTGGGCACCCACTGGGTGGACAGGGCGGTGACCAGCATGGTCGCGCACATGAGGGCGCCCATGGTCAGCCCCATCGCGGTGTGCCCGGCACGGCCGCCGCCGAAGGCGTCCACGACCACCGTGGCCAGGCCGCCCGCCGCCAGGATGCCGACGGTGAGGAAGACGATGCGCCAGGAGATCGCGCGGGCGCGCTGGTCCTGGCGGGGGGAGAGCTCGGCGGCCAGGGCGATGTAGGGCACCTGGAAGCAGGAGTAGGCGGTGGCGGCCAGGACGAACATCAGCCCGGTCCACACCAGCGCGCCCGTGGGGGAGGACAAGGGTGAGGTGAACAGGGCGGTGAACAGCAGCGGCAGTCCGAGGGCGCCCACGAGCAGCAGCCGGGTGCGGCGGCCGGTGCGCACCGCCTCGCGGTCGCTGAGCAGGCCCACGACGGGGTTGCACACCGCGTCCCACACCTTGGCGGCGACGATGGCCGCTCCGGCCGCGGCGGCGGGAACCGCCATGACCTCCGTGAGGTAGAAGAGCAGCAGCAGGCCGGGGACGGCGCCGAACACGCCGTTGCCGACCGATCCGACGGCGAAGCCGAGGACCCGTCGCCCTGGCAGGGGCTCGGAGGTGGGGGATGGTGTGATCTGGGGTGATGTCACCCGGTTACGCTATCCGCGCCCGTTTCACCAGGCAAGAGGACCGCGGGGCTCGCAAGGAGGCGTGCTACGCGGCCCTGCGGCTCGGACACGGCCGCATCGGTGCCGAGCACCCGTTCCTCGGCCTGCTCCGTGAGGGCGGGATCTTCCCGGTGAACGGTAAGCCCGGGCGTCCCTCCGGAACCGGCCGAAGAGTGCGTCCACTTGGCGCTGGGCCTCCCCGCAGCCGGTCCGCCCGGCTGCTCCACGGCTGAGCCGGTGACTCGGCTGGGGTCCGAGGCTCGCCCCAGGGCGCACCTCGGACCGAGAATGCGTCGCAGCGCGAACCTCGACGGCAGGACACATCCCGAACCGGGCTCCAGGACCGGTACCGTCGCCCCCGCCCTCACCGCACAGCGCACGGCCTGCGGCGTGGCCGTCACCGCCATCGACCCCGGCGACGCGCCCGCGGCGGTGGAACGGGCGCTGGGCCCGCACACCGCGCCGTCCGGCGCGAAACACCCGGACCCGTCGTGCGCCGAGCGACGCGGTTCCGGCAGGGTAGGGACGTGACAAGCCCAATCCGAGAGACCACCCGGCCGGGGCGCCGCGCCCCGAGCGCCCCCCGCAGACCCGTCGACCTGCTCGCGGGGGCGGCCGGACTGCTCGCCGTCGCCGCGATCCTGCTCACGGTCCGCGCCCTCTCCAACGGCGAACAGGTCACCGCCCCCGCCGAACTCGGCGCCCTGCTCCCCCGCGGTCTGCTCTTCCTCGCCGGGGTGAGCGCCAACCTCCTGCTCATCGTGCTGATGTGCTTCGTCGTGCTGCGCACCCTCGTCAAGGGCAGCGGACGCGACCTGCTGCGTGTCGCCGCCGCGGCGGTCAGCGCCTACGCCCTGGCCGCCCTCATCAACGCGGCACTGGTCGCCATCCTGGGCTCGCGCGACGTCGTCGCCATCCTCACCGGGCCCCCCACCGACGTCGTCACCAACGCCACCCTCGGCTACGCGGCCGCCTGCGTCGCCTTCACCCTGACCATGCCCGCCGGCCTGCCCCGGGTCCGCTCCCTGATGTGGACCGGCATCGCCGTCGTGGCCGTCGGCGCGCTCCTGGCCCTGGTCACCACCGCACTCGCCCTCGTGCTCACCGGCCTGTCCGGCCTGCTGTGCGCCGCGCTGGCCCGCTACGCCGTCGGCGTGGTCCCCGTCGACCCCACCGACACACGTCTGCGCGACGAGCTGAACAGGTTCGGCATGCACGCCACCGCCCTGCACCCGGCCGACCCCGACGGCGAGGGCCAGCCCCGCCACACCGCCGAACTCGACGACGGGACCCGCGTGGAACTGACCGTCCTGAGCTCGGAGAACACCGCCGGGTTCTGGCGGCGGCTGCGCGACCTGCTCCTGCTGCGCGGCCCGGTGGCGCCCCGCATGCTCTACGGCGTGCGGCGCCGCGCCGAACACGCCGCCCTCCTGGGCTTCGCCGCGCGCGACGCGGGCGTCACCGTCCCCCGCGTCCTGGCCCTGGGCGAACTCGGCCCCGAGACCGTCCTCCTGGCACGCGAGGTCCTCGACACGCGTACCCTGGACGACCTGGAGCCGGATGCGTGCACCGATGACCTGCTCGAACGCTGCTGGAGGACGCTGGGCGACCTGCACCGGCGCCGTATCGCCCACGGCCAGATCAGCGGAGCCACCGTCGGCGTCCAGGGCGACGGATCCATAACCCTCACCGGAATCGACCGCGGCGCTGTCGCCGCCCATCCGCTCAAGACCGCCCTGGACAACGCCGCGATGCTGACGCTGCTGGCACTGCGCGTGGGCCCCGAACGCGCCGTCGGTTCGGCCGTGCGCGCCCTGGGCCTGCCCGCCACCGCCGCACTGCTGCCCCTGCTCCAGCCCGCCGGCCTCCCCTCCGACCTGCGCAGGCGGCTGCGCTCGCACGCCGGCCTGCTCGGCGACGTGCGGTCCCGCATCGCCGCGGTCGCGCCCGAGGCCCCCGCCGCCCCCGCCCGCCTGGAGCGGATGCGCCCACGCACCGTCGTCAGCGTGATCGTCGTGACCGCCGTGGGCCTGGCCCTGGCCTACCAGCTCGCCGGGGTCGACCTGCGGGGCATCGGTGCGGCCCGGCCGGGATGGACAGCCGCGGCCTTCGCCATGGCCACGCTGTGCATGGTCGCCGCCGCGATGGCCCTGATCGGGTTCGTCCCCGTCCGCCTGCCCTGGTGGCGCACCGTCATGGTGCAGTACGCCGGTTCGTTCCTGCGCATCGCCGCCCCCGCGGGACTGGGCGCGCTGGCCATCAACACCCGGTTCGCCGTCAAATCGGGCGCGCCCACGCCGCTGGCGGTCTCCGCGGTGGGGCTCAGCCAACTCGTGGGCTTCGCCCTGCACGTCCCCCTGCTGTTGGTGTGCGCCTACCTGACCGGCACCTCCTACTGGACGGGCTTCACCCCCTCACCGACCGTCGTCGCCATCGCCGCCGCGGGCACGGCCGCCGTCGCCGCCGTCCTGTTCCTGCCCAGGCTGCGCCGGCCGCTCGCCGACCGCGCCGCCCCCTACCTGCGGGGTGTGCTGCCCCGGCTGCTGGACACGTTGCAGCGGCCCGCCAGTCTCGCCCTGGGGGTGGGCGGAACCCTCCTGCTCACCGTCGGGTTCGTCCTGTGCCTGCACTTCTCGGTGCTGGCCTTCACCGCACCCCGAACCGAGCCCAGCCTCGTCGCGGTCGCGGTGGTGTTCCTGGCGGGCAACGCGATCGGTTCGGCCGCGCCCACCCCGGGCGGGCTCGGCGCGGTGGAGGCCGCCCTGATCGGCGGGCTCACCACCGTGGCCGGGGTACCCGCCGAGGCCGCCTTCCCCGCCGTCCTGCTGTTCCGGGTGCTCACCTTCTGGTTCCCCGTACTGCCGGGCTGGGCGGCCTTCGCCCACCTCCAGCGCCGTGAGGCCATCTGATCAGGCGCGGTACGACTGGGCCAGGGACCGCAGCACGGGGGAGCAGCCCGCGTCCACGGTCAGCGCCGCCAGATGGTCGGCGCGTGTCGCGCCCCGGTTGACGATGACCACCGGCTTGCCCTGCTCGGCGGCGCGCTTGACGAAGCGGCGCCCCGACAGCACGGTCAGCGAGGAGCCCGCCACGAGCAGGGCCCGTGCCTCGTCGACCATCCGGTAGGCGTCGTGGACGCGCCCCTTGGGCACGTTCTCACCGAAGTAGACGATGTCGGGTTTGAGCACGCCGCCGCAGGAGGCGCAGTCGGCCACCCGGAAGCCCTCGGTCGAGGCCAGGACGGCGTCGGCGTCCGGGGCGATCTCCACGTCGGGAACGTCGCCGGTGAAACCGGGGTTGAGCGCGGTGAGGCGCTCGGCCAGGCGGGCGCGGGAGGTGCGCTCGGAGCACGACAGGCAGACCACCCGGTCGTAGCGCCCGTGCAGGTCGATGACGCGCTCGCTGCCCGCGGCCGAGTGCAGGGTGTCCACGTTCTGGGTGATGACGCCGCGGACCGCGCCGAGGCGTTCGAGGTCGGCCAGTGCGCGGTGCCCGTCGTTGGGGCGGACCCGGTCCATGTGCCGCCAGCCCACGTGGTTGCGCGCCCAGTAGTGGCGGCGGAAGGCGGGGTCGCCGGTGAACTGCTGGTAGGTCATCGGCGTGCGCGGAGGAGAGTCCGGGCCGCGGTAGTCGGGGATACCGGAGTCGGTGGACATCCCGGCCCCGGTCACGGCGGCCACGGGCCCCGGCCCCAGGGCCTCGCGGACACGCGCGGCCCAGTCCGTGGCTCCGTCGGTGTGGAGCGTGCTGGTCACGCTGCCGAGGATACGCGCCGCGTCCAGCGCGGCCGGTCAGCTCTCGGCGCGCTCGCCCAGTTCGGCGTCGACCCACTCCTCCAGGGAGGCGCGGTACCCGCTTGCTGCCTCCGACAGGAACTGCGTGTCGGGACCGCTCAGATCCTTCTTCAGTTCCAAAGCGTTGGCGATGCCCACACGGTTGTGGAAGCTTCGCTCGATGGCTTTCGCGACGGTTCGGTCGGTGCAGACCGCGCCCGTGTCGTAACGCGAACGGACGTGTACCACCCACGAGTGGAGCTTCTGCGCTTGTGGGCTGAGCAGGGCTGGGGAGATGTGTCGGTCGTAGCTTTCGCCGAGCATCTGGCCGCCGACGAAGTCACGCGCCAGCGACGTATCCCCCTCCTGGCACACCCGTGCCAGGAGGGCGCTGACCGTGTGGACTTCGGTGTGCAGCTCTTCAGGCACGATCTCGAGGGCTAGGTCGCGTGCCGCGGTGCAGCCGGTGAGGGTGAGGATCGTGCAGGCGGCGAGGGGCAGGGCGAGTCGGCGCAGGGCACGCATGGGGCCTCCATGTGACTTCTTGTATCCGTTATGCTACATGGGGTTGCGGGTTCGGTGCGCGGTGGCGGACCTGTCCACCGACCGCTCCCCGTCCGGTCCGGCTGGCCGCTGCGCTTGTGTCCGCTTCGCTCGTCGCCGCCAGTGCCGTGCTTCCTCTGGCGGCAGGAACGCGAAGAGGCCCTGCGTTGACGGCGGGTACCGCCGCCCGCCACGGGCCCCTCAGCCGGATCCTGTGCCGCCGCGGGGGAGGTCCCCGCAGCGGCCCCCGTCCGCTAGAACACGCTCGGGTCGGCGTCCAGCGTGGTGCGGTCGCGCGAGGCGACCAGGTCGAACTGCGGGCCGGTGCGCGGCAGCTCGTAGCGGAAGAAGTACGCCGCCGCCGCGCGCTTGCCGTCGTAGAACGCGCCGTCCTTGCCGTGCGCCGCCACGGCCTGCTCCAGCCACAGCCACGCGATCACCACGTGCCCGACCGCCTCCAGGTACGGGGTGGCGTTGGCCAGCGCCACGGCCGCGTCGCCCTCGGCCCAGGCCGCGGCGGCGGTCTCGGCGACACGGGTCAGCGCCGCGTCCAGCAGGTCCGCGTAACCGGCCTCGGCGCCGCCGAGCTTCCGGGCGCGCTCCACGGTCGCGCGGACGGTCTCCACCAGGATCGTCAGGCGGCGGCCGTCCTCCACCAGGACCTTGCGTCCCAGCAGGTCCTGGCCCTGGATGCCGTGGGTGCCCTCGTGGATCATGTTGAGGCGGTTGTCGCGGTAGTGCTGCTCCACGTCGTACTCGCGGGTGTACCCGTAGCCGCCGTGCACCTGGATCGCGAGGCTGTTGGACTCCAGGCACCACTGCGAGGGCCAGCTCTTGACGATGGGCGTGAGCATGTCCAGCAGCAGGTCGGCGCGCTCGCGGCCCTGCTCGTCCCCGAGGCTGACGCTGTCGTCGTACAGGCGCGAGGCGTACAGCACCAGCGCCAGCGCGCCCTCCGCGTAGCTCTTCTGGGCGAGCAGCATCCGCCGCACATCGGCGTGCTCGATGATGGGCACCTGCGGCTGCTCCGGGTCCTTGGCGCCCAGCGGGCGGCCCTGTACCCGCTCGCGGGCGTAGCCGACCGCCTTCAGGTAGGCGGTGTAGCCGAGTGAGGCGGCGCCCGAGCCCACACCGATCCGGGCGCTGTTCATCATGTGGAACATGTACTTCAGGCCCTGGTGGGGCTCGCCGACCAGGTAGCCCACGGCGCCTGGGGCACCGCCGGGCGTGTGCTTGCCCTCGCCGAAGTTGAGCAGGGTGTTGGTGGTGCCGCGGTAGCCCATCTTGTGGTTGAGCCCGGCCAGGACCACGTCGTTGCGCTCGCCCGCGGAGCCGTCGTCGTTCACCAGGTACTTGGGGACGATGAACAGCGAGATGCCCTTGACCCCCGGGGGGCCGCCGGGGATCTTCGCCAGGACCAGGTGGACGATGTTCTCCGACATCTCGTGGTCGCCGCCGGAGATCCACATCTTGTTGCCGAAGACGCGGTAGGTGCCGTCGTCGGCGGGCTCGGCGCGGGTGGTGAGGTCCGACAGCGAGCTGCCCGCCTGCGGCTCGGACAGGCACATGGTGCCGGTGAAGCGGCCCTCCAGCATCGGTGCCACGAAGGTGTCGATCTGCTCCTTGCTGCCGTGGGCGAGCAGCAGGTCGGAGTTGCCGCCGGTGAGGGAGGCGTAGGCGAACGTGCCCAGGTTGGCGGCCTGGAACCAGGCGTTGCAGGCGCTGGCGACCAGTCTGGGCGCCTGGGCGCCGCCGGCGGACTCGGGCATGGCGAGCGTGGCCAGGCCGGTCTCGGCGTAGACCTCCAGGGCCCTCTTGGCCTCGGGGTTGGTGTGGACGCGCTCGCCGTCGAAGGTGGGCTCGTTGGCGTCGTTGAGCTTGTTGTGCGGCGCGAAGTGGTCCGTGGCCACGCGCTCGGCCAGCTCCAGGGCCCCGTCGAAGGTCTCCCGCGAGTGGTCGGCGAAGCGCGGCCGCTCGGTGAGGGCCTCGGCGTCGAGCCACTCGTAGAGCAGGAACTGCAGATCGCGTGCGGACAGGATGGTGGACGCCACGGGGAGCCTCCTAGAAGACGTAGACCGACTGGTCGGTATGGTATCCGTCGCGGCAAGTGTCCGGGCGGGCGGGGCCGAGGTTCCGTTCTAGGGTGGACCGGTCAGCACACCTCAGCCGCAAGGAGCACCGCCCGATGACCGGCCCCGCCGACCCCTCCCGCACCGTCCTGCTGCTCAACGGACCCAACCTCAACCTGCTGGGCACCCGCGACCCGGAGCAGTACGGCACCACCACCCTGGAGCAGGTCGAGCGGCGCGTCGGCGACCTGGGCGGGGAGCTGGGTGTGGAGGTGGTCTGCGCCCAGAGCAACAGTGAGGGCGCACTGGTCGACCGGATCCACCGGGCCCGCCACTGGGCGGGGATCGTCATCAACCCCGGTGCCTACGCCCACTACAGCATCGCCCTGCGCGACGCCATCGACGCGATCGAGGCGCCGGTGGTGGAGATCCACATCTCCAACGTCTACGCCCGCGAGGAGTTTCGCCACACGTCCGTCACCTCGCCCGTGGTGGCGGGCTACGTCGCCGGGTGCGGCGTGTTCGGCTACGAACTGGCCCTGCGCGCCGTCCTCCAGCGCGCCGCCGAGCGCCGTGCGTAGCCCACGCGCGCCGGCCCGTGTCCGGCTCCGCTGGAGCGGAGCGCGGCACCGGTCGGCCGGTGGCTGTGGGAATCGGGAACCGACCGGTCGGTTTGTTCTGGGCGTGCGTCTACCGGTAGGTGAGCAGTGTCGGGCCGCCCCGCTCCAGGTGCGAGTGGTCGTTGAGCGACAGCGCCTGCGTGCCGCCGCGCCCGTGCGCGATCTTGCTGATCGAGGCGTTGACCACCACCCGGTTCACCGCCGCGAACGACGCGGGCGGCAGGTCCAGCAGGAACGAGTACGCCGCGGAGATCACCCCGCCCGAGGTGAACACCAGCGCCGTCTGGCCGCGCTCCAGCCCGGACGCCAGGTCCCCCAGCGCCGCCACGACCCGGTCCCGGAAGGCGGTCCAGGAGTGGCCACCCTCGGCGGGGTCGGAGGTCCACGCGTGCAGGCAGGCGTCGAGCCGCTGCTGGACCGTCCCCTCGCCGATGTCGTAGCGCTCCAGCATCGCCACGTGGTCGTACTCGTTCCACCGCTCGTCCACGCTCGCGGAGGCGTCGAAACCGGCCTCCTCCAGAGCGGTGGCGGCCGTCTGCCGCTGGCGGCGCAGGGAACCGGCGACCACGGGCCCCACCTTCAGTCCGCGCTGGGCGAGTTCGGCGCCCACCAGGCGGGACTGCTCGTAACCGGTGGGGCTCAGTTCGTCGTAGTCGTCGGCCTCGGGAGAGGCCTTCCCGTGGCGGATCAGGTAGATAGCCGGCATGCCGACACAGTACGCGGGGACGCTCCCGTCCCCGCCCGCCGGGTGCGGGACCGCCCTCGGACGGAGTCGGAGTGAGACGCGGCATCGGCCCGGCCGTTCCCCCGCCACGGGCCCTTCGAGTGGCCCCCGCGCGGCAGAGCGCCTGCCACCCGCGGAGGTCCTGAATGCGGCGCGGGGGCCGTTCCGGCTCCCTGCCGGACGGGCGTCGCCCACGCTCGTCCGTGACCGGGCCCCTGCCCAGCGCCCTCCGGCCCGGTGCGCGGTCAGAGCCGGAAGCACCGGTGGCCTCGTCCCCGGCATCTCCGCGGCCGTGGTCTGCGCCCTCGTGATGCTGCCCATCGATGGACAGAACGGGGCGGCCCGTCGTCCCCTGGCCGGGGTGGTGCTGTGGGGCGCCTGCACCACTGAGGGCGCCGGGCTCTCCGACCGGGACGACCTGCCGGTACTGTCCGTCGCTGGAAGCGAGGACGGCCTGTCCGACCCGGCGGCGACCACCGACCACCGTGCCCACCTGCCCCCGAACACCGTCATGGTGGAGGTCGGGGGCATGAACCACGCCCAGTTCGGGGCCTACGGCGACCAGCGGGGCGACGGGAGGGCCCGCATCGGCGACACCGAGGCCCGGACCGCCCTGGCCGACGCCGTGACCGCGTTCCCGGAACAGCGGTAGAAGACCGCTTCCACCCGTGGCGCGCCCTTCCCCGGCCTCCGCGCGCCCGCGCGCTACGGTGGCCGAAGGCTGTAGGGACGAGGAAGGAACGGCATGGTCTTCCGCTATGAGAGCACGGTGCCGACACCGCGCGACGAGGTGTTCGCCTGGCACGAGCGGCCCGGGGCGTTCGCACGCCTCACCGCGCCCTGGCAGCCGGTGCGGCTGACCGCCGAGGCCGACTCCCTGCGCGACGGCACGGCCGTGCTGACCCTGCCGGGCGGACTGCGCTGGAGAGCCGCCCACCTGCCCGACCGCTACGACCCGCCGCGCCGGTTCGCCGACCACCTGGTGGGCCGCCCGCTGTCGACGGTCCTGTCGTGGACCCACGCCCACGACTTCCTCCAAGAGCCCGGCGGCACCCGCGTGGTCGACAGGGTCGCCACCTCCGTCCCCGAGGCGCTGCTGCGCCCCATGTTCACCTACCGGCACGCCCAGCTCGCTGACGACCTGGCCGCACGTGCCCGCTTCCGCGAGTGGAGCGACCGCGTGCTGACCGTCGCGGTCACCGGCTCCGGCGGACTGGTCGGCCGCAACCTGTGCTCCCTGCTGACCGTCAACGGCCACCGCGTGGTGCGGCTGGTGCGCCGCGACCCCGGTGCCCCCGGCGAGCGGCGCTGGGACCCCGAGGCACCCGCCCCCGACCTGCTGCACGGCGTGGACGCGCTCGTGCACCTGGCGGGCGAGCCCCTCCTCGGACGGTTCACCGAGCGGCACAAGCGGGCGCTGCGCGAGAGCCGCCTCGGCCCCACCCGTGCGCTGGCCGAGCTGGTGGCCCGCGAGGACGGCCTGCGCGTGTTCGTCACGGCCTCCGCCGTCGGCTACTACGGCCCCGACCGCGGCGACGAGGTCCTCACCGAGGACAGCCCGCGTGGCGCGGGCTTCCTCGCCGACCTGGTCGCCGACTGGGAGGCGGCGGCCCGTCCCGCCGCCGACGCCGGGACGCGGTGCGTCCAGGTGCGCACCGGCATCGTCCAGACCCCGGCGGGCGGGGTGCTCGGGTTGCAGTACCCGCTGTTCGCGGCCGGTCTGGGCGGCCGGATCGGCGACGGTCGGCAGTGGCTGTCGTGGATCGGAGCCGACGACCTCTCCGACGTCTACGTGCGCGCCCTCCTCGACGACACCCTGTCGGGTCCGGTCAACGCCGTGGCGCCGAACCCGGTGCGCGGCGCCGAGCACGCGCGGCTGCTCGCCCGCACCCTGCGCCGCCCGGCGCTGCTCCCGGTCCCCGCAGCGGCCCCGGCGGCCCTGCTGGGCCGCCAGGGGGCCGAGGAGGTCGCACTCGCCGACCAGCGGGTGGCACCGGCCCGCCTGGCGGCGTCCGGACACCGGTTCCGGTACCCCGAGTTGGAGGGGGCGCTGGCCCACCTGTTCGGCCACCCCCGTCCCGACTGAGCGCGGTGCGCGGTACGGCTCCGCCGGAGCGTGCTCACCGCCGCCCGGCGTACAGGTCGCAGAGCAGTGCCACGGCCGCGTGCGTGGCGGGGTGGGGGTCGCCGCGCCGCCAGCACAGGCCGACCGCCACCGGTTCGGCGTCGCGCACGCGCCGGTAGACGATGCCGTCGCGGCGGTACTGGGTGACCGTCGCGTGCGGTGAGACCCCCACACAGCGCCCCGAGGCGATGGCGGCGAGCCAGTCGTCGATGTCGTGGGTGTACTCCAGGTCCGGGCGCTCCTCCTCCGGCCACAGGTGCGTGGTGGTGGTGCCCGTGCGCCGGTCCACCGCCAGGGTCCGCCCGCGGATCTCCGCCACACCGATGGAGCGGCGGCGCGCCCACGGGTCGTCGGCGGCCATGGCCACGTACCGGTGCTCGTGGCCGACCACGGCGTGGTCGTAGCGGCGCCCGTCCACGGGGGTGCGCACGACGGCCAGGTCGCACTTGCCCTCGGCCAGTCCTCCGGTGGCGCTGTTGTGCCGGACCAGGCGCAGTTCGACGTCGGGGCGCAGCTCCCGCCACAGGCGCTGGAACGCGGCGGTGTGGCGGCCCATCGCCGACCAGGCGTGCCCGATCCACAGCCGGGTGTGCCCGGAGACCGCCTCGCGCAACAGGTGGTCGGCCTCGGCGAGCACGTGGCGGGCCCGGGCCAGCACGCGCACCCCGGCCGTGGTGGGCGTGCACACACGGCTGGTGCGGTGCAGCAGGCGCACGCCCAGCACCCCCTCCAGCGCCGAGAGGGTCCGGGAGACCGACGCCTGCGAGACACCGAGTTCGAGGGCGGCGTCGGTGAGGGTCCCGGTGTCCACGATCGCGACGAGGCAGCGCAGGTGCCTCAGCTCCAGAGCGGCCTTCTCATCCATACGTCCATCGTATGGACGGTGCGTCGGATGCATTTTGCGTATGGTCGCCGCTGCCGCATCGTCGAGGCATGACGACACGAACCCCGGGCGCACGTACGCCCCGCTCCGCCTCCGGCCGCCTGGCCGGGGCGGCGCTCATGGTGGGCAGCGGACTGTCCAACCAGGTGGGCGCGTCCGTGGCCGCCCTCTCCTTCCCGGTCCTGGGCCCCGCGGGGACGGTCGCGGTGCGCCAGTGGGTGGCCGCGCTCGTCCTGCTGTGCGTCGGACGTCCCCGGCTGCGGGAGCTGACGGCTGCCCAGTGGCGCCTCATCCTGGGTCTGGCCGCGGTGTTCGCCGCCATGAACCTGTCCCTCTACGCGGCGATCGACCGCATCGGGCTCGGCCTGGCGGTCACCCTCGAATTCCTCGGGCCACTGGCCGTGGTCCTGGCCACCTCGCGCCGCCGCGCGGACCTGTGCCTGGCACTGGCGGCGGTCGGAGCGGTCGCCGTGCTGCTGCGCCCCGGTCCCAGCACCGACCACCTGGGCATCGGCCTGGCGCTGGCGGCCGCCGTGTGCTGGGGCTGCTACATCCTGCTCAACCGCGCCGTCGGCTCCCGGGTGCCCGGCCTGGAGGGTTCGGCGGCGGCCGCGGCCGTGTCCGGGGCGCTGTACCTGCCCGTCGGAGCGCTGGCCCTCGCCCAGCACCCGCCCACGGCCGCCGCGCTCGCCTGCGCGTCGGCCGCCGGAGTGCTCTCCTCGGCGGTCCCGTTCCTGGCCGACCTGATCGCCCTGCGGCGTGTGCCCGCCCACGTGTTCGGAATCTTCATGAGCGTCAACCCCGTCCTGGCGGCCCTGGTGGGCACGGCGGTGCTCGGCCAGCACCTGGACCCGCTCTCCTGGGCGGCGGTCGGCGCCATCGTCGCCGTCAACGCCGTGGCCGTGGCCCGCCAGGACGGTCCGCTCAGGTCCCGGTCTCCGGTTCCAGGCGCACCACCACCGACTTCGACGTCGGGGTGTTACTCACGTCGGCCGTGGAGTCCAGCGGCACCAGCACGTTGGTCTCCGGGTAGTAGGCGGCGGCGCAGCCCCGGGCCGTGGGGTACTCCACCACCAGGAAGTGCGGTGCGCGCCGGTCGACACCGTCGGACCACTCGCCCACCAGGTCCACGTACTGACCGCCCCGCACCCCCAGCTCGGCGCAGTCCCGGGGGTTGACCAGCACCACGCGGCGACCGTCGGTGATACCCCGGTAGCGGTCGTCGAGCCCGTAGACCGTGGTGTTGTACTGGTCGTGCGAGCGCAGGGTCTGGAGCAGCAGCCGCCCTTCGGGGATTTCCGGGGCGTACCGGCCGTTCACGGTGAAGTTGGCCCTCCCCGTCGCCGTGGGGAAGCGCCGGCCGTCGCGCGGGGCGTGCGGCAGGGTGAAGCCGCCCGGTCGGCGCACTCGGGCGTTGAAGTCCTCGAACCCGGGGACGACCGCCGCCACGTGGTCGCGCACCCGGTCGTAGTCGGCCAGGCGCGACCACGCCACCGGGCTCTCTCCGAACAGCCGTTCCCCCACGCCGCGGACGATGTCCACCTCTGAGCGCATCCCCTCCGACAGGGGCGGCAGCACTCCGTGGGAGGCGTGCACCTCGCCCATGGAGTCCTCCACCGTCACCCATCGGCTGCGGTCCCCGTGCAGGTCGCGGTCGCTGCGGGCCAGGGCGGGCAGGATGAGCGCCCGCGTGCCGGTGACCACGTGCGAGCGGTTGAGCTTGGTGGACACGTGCACGGTGAGCCCCACCCGGCGCATCGCTTCCTCGGTGGTGTTCGTGTCGGGGCTGGCCGCCACGAAGTTGCCGCCCATCGCGAAGAACACCCGCACGCGCCCCTCGGCCATCGCGCGGATGGAGTCCACCGTGTCCAGGCCGTGCGCGCGCGGCGGCTCGAACCCGAACTCGGCGCCCAGCGCGTCCAGGAACGCGGCCGAGGGGCGCTCGAAGATCCCCATCGTCCGGTCGCCCTGCACGTTGGAGTGCCCTCGAACCGGGCACACGCCCGCGCCGGGCCGGCCCACGTCGCCGCGCAGCAGCAGGAGGTTCACCACCTCGCGGATGGTGGGCACCGAGTGCTTGTGCTGGGTCAGGCCCATCGCCCAGCACACCACGGTCCGCTCCGAGTCCACCGCACTCCGCGCGATGCGCTCGATCAGCTCCCGCTCCAGCCCGGTCGCCCGCTCCACCCGCGGCCAGAACTCCGCCCCGGGCTCGGAGAGCAGGTCCTCGGCGTAGGCGTCGAACCCGTGGGTGTGCTCCTCGATGAACGCCCGGTCCAGCACCGGCTCGCCGCGCCGGTCGGCCTCCAGCAGCAGCCGGTTCACGGCGGAGAACAGCGCCAGGTCGCCGCCCAGGCGGATCTGCGCGAACAGGTCGGTGAGCTCGGTTCCGCGTCCGGCCAGCCCCCGCGCCGTCTGCGGGTTGCGGAACTCGCGCAGCCCCGCCTCCGGCAGCGGGTTGACCGTGACGATCCGCGCGCCCGAGCGCTTGGCGCGCTCCAGGGCGCTGAGCATCCGGGGGTGGTTGGTGCCCGGGTTCTGCCCGGCCACGATGATCAGATCGGCCTTGTACAGGTCAGACAGGGACACGCTGCCCTTGCCCACGCCCAGGGTCTCCGTCAGCGCCGCCCCGGAGGACTCGTGGCACATGTTCGAGCAGTCGGGCAGGTTGTTGGTGCCCAGGAGGCGGGCGAGGAGCTGGTAGCAGAACGCGGCCTCGTTGCTGGTGCGGCCGGAGGTGTAGAACACCGCCTTGTCCGGGGAGTCCAGAGCGCGCAGCTCCCCGGCGACCAGGTCCAGCGCGCTCTCCCAGGTGATCGGCTCGTAGTGGTCGGCACCCTCGGCGAGGTAGAGGGGTTCGGCGAGTCGGCCCTGCCGCCCCAGCCAGTAGCCGGAGCGCTCCGCCAGTTCGGAGACGGGGTGCTCGGCGAAGAACTCCGCGGCCAGGGCCCGGCCGGTGGCCTCCTCGGCGACGGCCTTGGCGCCGTTCTCGCAGAACTCCGCCGTGTGCCGCCGTCCCGGCTCGGGCCAGGCGCACCCGGGGCAGTCGAAACCGCGCTTCTGGTTGACCGCGAGCATGGCGGGCACCCCGCGCCTGACCCCGGCGTTCTCACCGACCTGGCGGAGGCTGTTGAGTACCGAGGGCAGGCCCACGGAGCTGCGCCCCGGCGGGTCCACCCGGGGCGCGTCCTGGGCAGGGTCGTTCTCGACTCGACGTGTCATGTCTCCGATGGTCGCACCGGTGGGCCTGCCGGTGCGGTTCACCGAGGTGTGCGCGCCGTCGCGGGGATCCCGGAGAACCCGGCGGGGCAGGCGATCCGGTTTGCCCGGGGCCTTCCACAGGGCGGACCATGCTTCTGATTCGTCCCACATACAGAATTAGGGTGTACATGCCGGATGTGCGGCACATCGCCCCCTGGCCCGGATGCCGGCCGGGACGGCGCTCGGCGTCCCGGCGGCACGGACGGTCTCCAGGGCCAGACGTCCGGGGCCGGTGCGGGTGTCCTTCCGGGGCAGCCCGTGCGCTGCCATGCCTTGGGGGCCGACGGTCTCCGCGCGTCGGCCCTGGCGGGAACCTCCGGGCAGACCTCGGCGCGCAGGTCCTCGGGGGCCTGACCCAGGATCGAGGCCGCGGCGGGCAGCCCGCTCCCGTCCGCGATGATGAGCCGTCAAGCCGCCCCTGCCGCGGGCAGGTAGCAGACCCCTCGGTCGGGGGTCCGATCCGGAGTCCGGCTGTGCCGCGGTGGCCCAGGCGGAGGCCGCGCCGGCGTCGCCGTGGCCGAGGGGCCCGGTGTCCGTCTCCGGCCTGTCGGCGTCGAAGCGCCGCACCGTGTCGTTGCGCACGGGCGGGCGCTTGGCCGTGGACACGGCCAGGAGCTGCACGTACCAGCCTCTGCTTCCGGCGGAAGGGGCATGTGGAGCTCATCCTGGACCCCTCGGGGCAGGGGGAGGCGCACGCACTGGTCGTGGCGCGCACCGCACGGGCGCGGATCAGCGCGCGCTGCTCGGGCCGGCGGGTCTGCACGGGGGGACTCTGCCAGGGGACAGGGCTGCGGTCGGTTGCACGGTGAGGTTGGGCTAACCAAATTTTGCTCTCGGTTGGGCGGTCCGCCTGGCGGTCGATCCTGTGTGGCCGGATGAGATGTCGTTTATGTGAGTTTTTCTCCTGGAGTTCTGTGGGTCCGGAATGGTGGGGGAGTGGTGATCTTAAATCGGTGGGATGCTCTCTTGGGTGCGGGGAAGAATGTCATGAAATAAAGGGCGAATCGGACTTTTGGGTGAGGTGTGAGTGTGTCTCTTCCTTCCATGGATTCGAGAGTCTATGCAGGTGGAGGCCGATTCCTGTGGCCGGTGGCGTGTGTGAGGAAGGTGGAGTGTCATTCGCATTTCCCGGTATTAGGGCTCTTCGGTCGGGGGCTCCCGCTTCGTGGACGTAAGGGAAATCCGAGAATCGGTTGTGCGGTCAAGGCGGCCCTTTTAGTGTGTTCCTCGGTTTACGGAGCGTGCCCGAAGGTCGACGTGCTGTTCGGCCCGGGTGCCCCACTGCACACGACCCAGCGGAGACCCGCCCGCGGCACGGCCTGCGGACGGGTTCGCGAAAACCACGAGGAGAGACACCGCGGATGTCGATCGACTCAGTCCCCGAGGTGCGGACCGAAGAGCAGCGCAGCCTCGCCACCAGGGCGGCGCGCAACCTGGCCACCACCACCAAGTCCGCCCCGCAGATGCAGGGGATCAGTTCCCGCTGGGTCCAGAAGACGCTTCCGTGGGTGCAGACCGACGGCGGCGCCTACCGGGTCAACCGGCGCCTGACCTACACCATCGGCGACGGGCGGATCGAGTTCAACCAGACCGGCTCGCACGTCCGGGTCATCCCCCAGGAACTCGCCGAGCTGTCCCTGCTGCGGGGCTACGACGACGAGGAGGTCCTGGAGGCCCTCGCCGACCGCTTCGTCCAGCGCGAGTTCGAACCCGGGGACGTGCTCGCCCAGCAGGGCGCGCCGGCCACACACCTCTACCTCCTCGCGCACGGCCGGGTGCACCAGACCTCCCAGGGCCACTACGGGGAGACCAACCGGCTCGGCATCCTGGCCGACGGCGACAAGTTCGGTGAGCGCCACCTCCTCGACTCCGGCGAGCCCACGTGGGAGTACACGGTCAAGGCGGCCACCGCCGGAACGCTCCTCGAACTGCCCCGGGAGCGGTTCATCTCCCTGGTGGACGAGTCACCCAGCCTCCAGACCCAGATCACCCGGGTCCAGAGCCTGCCCCAGCAGCGGCAGAACTCCCACGGCGAGGCCGAGATCGCGCTGGCCTCCGGCCACGAGGGCGAGCCCGACCTGCCCACCACCTTCGCCGACTACGAGCTCCGGCCCCGCGAGTACGAACTCAGCGTCGCCCAGACCGTCCTCAAGGTGCACAGCCGCGTCGCCGACCTCTACAACAAGCCGATGAACCAGACGGAGCACCAGCTCCGCCTGACCATCCAGGCCCTGCGCGAGCGCCAGGAGTACGAGCTCGTCAACAACGCCGACTTCGGCCTGCTCAACAACTGCGACTTCAAACAGCGCATCCAGACCCACAACGGCCCGCCCAGCCCCGACGACATCGACGACCTGCTGACGATGCGGCGCAACACCCAGTTCCTCTACGCCCACCCGCGGGCCATCGCCGCCTTCGGTAAGGAGTGCAACAGCCGGGGTCTCAACATCCCGACCATCGACTTCAACGGCAACCAGGTGCCCTCCTGGCGCGGGGTGCCGATCCTGCCCTGCGGCAAGATCCCGATCTCCGACCACCAGACCTCGTCGATCATCGCCGTGCGTACCGGTGAGGACAACGAGGGCGTCATCGGCCTGCACCAGACCGGCCTGCCCGACGAGGTCGAGCCCGGCCTGAACGCGCGCTTCATGGGCATCGACGACAAGGGCATCATCTCCTACCTGGTCAGCACCTACTACTCCGCCGCGGTGCTCGTCCCGGACGCCCTCGGTGTCCTGGAGAACGTCGAGGTCCACCCGCGTGGCTGACCGCCCGCCGCAGACAGGGAAGGAGGACTGAGACGGTGTCACTGCTGTCCCGGATGTCGGCCTCCGCCGCCACCCACACGGCGGCGGACCTGGTGGACGTGCTGTTGCGCGACCCGCAGCGGCCCGGCCGATCCGACCTGCTCGCACCCCGGCCCGCCCCCGCGGGTACCGGGGAGGCGGCCGCGGCCACCCGGCTGCCGACCGGCCCGCGAGGGCTCGGCAGCGCGGCGGCCACGGCCCTGCTCCCCGAGCGTCCACCCACAGCGGACACGGCAGGGGGCGCCCCCGCGGCCGTGGTGCTCCCCCCCGTTCCACCGGCCCCCTCCGGCCCACGGCTGCCGTCCTCCGACGGCGGCCCGAAGGCCCGGGCCCGGGTTGCCGAGCACCCCGGCAAACGGGGGGACGGCCGGACCGACCTGGTGCTGTACTGCCCGCCCGCCGTCCGGGACGACCCGGCCCTGGGCCGGGAGGTCGACGCACGGCTGGTGGAGTGGGCCGAGGAGGTGGGGATCTACCCCGGGCAACTGGACAAGATCCGCAGGGCCGAGTTCGGACGGCTCATGATGCTCGCCCACCCCGCCACCGACAACCCCGACCGCCTGCTGGCGGCGGCCAAGTGCGCGCTGTCGGAGTGGGCGGTGGACGACCACTACGTCGACGGCGAGGTGGAGGAGGCCCGCCCCGAACTGCTCGGCCAGCGCCTGGCCATCGCCCACTCCGTCATCGACCAGGCCCACCTTCCGCTCGACTACGCCCCGCAACTGGAGGAGGAAGTGCGGGCCGACCCGGTCGCGGTCGCCCTGCGCTCGGCGCTGCGCAACCTGTCCGCCCTGGCCACCTCCGCGCAGGTGCGGCGCCTGCGCCACGAACTGGCGATCATGTTCGTCGCCTACAACCAGGAGGCGGTCTGGGCGACGGCCGGCCAGCGGCCGCCGGTCTGGGAGTTCCTCATGCACCGGCACGAGAACAGCTTCGTGCCCTGCATGGTGCTGGTGGACACCATCGCCGGCTACGAGATCTCCCAGGAGGAGTTCGCCGACCCGCGTGTACGCCGCGTGTTCACCATGGCCGGCACGGCCAGCGTGATCGTCAACGACCTGTACTCCATGGGCAAGGAGGACCCCGGCGACTTCAGCCTGCCCAGACTCATCGCCTCGGAGGAGGACCTCTCCCTCAGCGACGCCGTCGCACGGACCGTCGAGATCCACGACGAGGTGATGCACACCATCGAGGCGGAGGCCTTCGCCCTCGCCACGGCCGGCTCGCCCGAGCTGCGCCGCTTCCTGGCCGACCTGTGGGCCTGGATCGGTGGCAGCCGCGAGTGGCACGCCCAGAGCGGCCGGTACCACCAAACGAACAACGACACCTGAGGGCCCCGCTTCCCCTCGCAACCCGGTAAGCCGAACACGAAGGAGCCACCCCTACATGACGTCCACCATGCCCCAGGCCGACCACGTCCTGCGCACCGACTACCAGCGCTCCGTGGCCGAGTACTGGAACGCCGAGAAGGACCCCGTCAACATCCGCCTCGGTGAGGTCGACGGCTACTACCACCACCACTACGGCCTCGGCGACTACGACCCCTCCGTCCTGGAGGGGCCGGAGGAGACCCGCGACCAGCGCATCATCGAGGAACTGCACCGCCTGGAGACGGCCCAGGCGGACGTACTCCTGGACCACCTCGGCAACATCCGGCCCGAGGACCGCATCATGGACACCGGGTCCGGCCGGGGCGGCACCAGCTTCATGGCCCACCAGCGCTTCGGCTGCCATGTGGACGGGGTGAGCATCTCCCAGCAGCAGGTGGACTTCGCCAACGGCCAGGCCGAGGAGCGCGGCGTCTCCGACAAGGTCGCCTTCCACTTCCGCAATATGCTGGACACCGGGTTCGACACCGGTTCGCTGCGGGCCAGTTGGAACAACGAGTCGACCATGTACGTGGACCTGTTCGAACTCTTCAGCGAGCACGCCCGCCTGCTCCGGCACGGGGGGCGCTACGTCACCATCACCGGCTGCTACAACGACGTGACCGGCGGTCGGTCCAAGGCGGTCAGCCGCATCGACGAGCACTACACCTGCAACATCCACCCGCGCAGCGCCTACTTCAGGGCGATGGCAGCCAACGGTCTCGTCCCGATCAACGTCGTCGACCTCACGGACCAGACGATCCCGTACTGGGAGCTGCGCGCCCAGTCCTCGGTGGCGACCGGTATCGAGGACCCGTTCCTGACCGCCTACAAGGAGGGCAGCTTCCACTACCTGCTCATCGCCGCCGACCGGATCTGATCCGGCCGGTCCCGGGTGCCCGCCGCCGCTGCGGCGGGCACCCCGCCCCTGACCGCAGCGTGCCCAGGCCCCTACCGCGAAGGATGCCCATGTCCACCAGTTCCGTCGCCGCCCGCGCCGCCTCCGCGGACCGAGCCGACGCACCGATCATGCTCGAATTGGTCGACGAGGACGGTGCCACCATCGGCACCGCCGAGAAACTGTCCGCCCACCGGGCGCCGGGGCAACTGCACCGGGCCTTCTCGGTCTTCCTCTTCGACGCCGAGGGCAGGATGCTCCTCCAGCGCCGTGCCCTGGGCAAGTACCACTCGCCCGGGGTGTGGTCCAACACCTGCTGCGGCCACCCCTACCCCGGGGAGGAGCCCTTCGCCGCCGCGGCCCGGCGCGTGGCCGAGGAGCTGGGCACGGCACCCGACCTCATGCGTGCCGCTGGAACGGTGCGCTACCACCACCGCGACCCCGACTCCGAACTGGTCGAGCAGGAGTACAACCACCTCTTCGTGGGGATGGGGCGCGGCGATCTGAAGCCCGATCCCGAAGAGATCGCCGAAACCGTGTTCGCCGACCCCGCCAGGCTGGAGCAGATGATGGCCCAGCACACGTTCTCGGTGTGGTTTCCGACGGTTCTGGACGCCGTGCGGCCCGCGGTGCGCGAACTCGTCGGCGGGTCCTGGTAGGGCACTCCGGGCCGACCGATGCGCGAGATCGAGACCAAGTACCGTGTGGCGGACCTCGACGCCCTCCTGGAGGCCCTCGACCGGGCGGGTGTCGAACTGGGGGAGCCGGTGCTCCAGGACGACCAGGCCTACGCGCCCGCCGACTGGGATCCGGGGATGCCCAGGGCGGGGCGCACCTTCTGCCGTCTGCGTACCCAGGACGGCATGCACGTGTTCACGACCAAGACCCCCTCGGCACTGCCGATGGAGTGTGTGGAGCACGAGTCGGCCGTCGCCGACCGGGCACAGATGCACGCCGCCGTTCTGGCGATGGGCTATGTCCCGAGCCTGCGCATCGTCAAGTACCGCAGGGTGGGTGTGGTCGACCGGATGCTGGTCTGCGTCGACCTCGTCCGCAGGGTCGGCGTGTTCCTGGAACTGGAGATCGTCGCCGACGACGACCGTGACGCCCGAGCCGTCCAGGGGGAGTTGGCCGCCTGGGCACGGAGCCTGGGAGTGGACTTGGAACCCATCAGCGACACCTACGACACGCTCGTGCGTGCAGCCGGGGATCCTGAGGGCGACCGCGTCGAGTGACACCGGTCCCGGGGCCGCCCACCCGTTCAGCGGCCCGCCACGCCGGTGGGCGGCCCTTCGCGTCATCGGCCCCGGCCGAGCCCTCGCCCTTTCCCGGCTTCCCGCGCGACCGGCCGCACGCCTCATGGGGCGCGCCGACGCCGGTGATGCTCTTCAGCCGGGTGCCCGGGCACCGGGCGAAGCCCTCTTCCCCGGCGTTCCGGAAAAGGCTCGGCCCGGGACCCGGCGCTTCGGACGGTTCCCCTGCGGACTGCTCCGAGCCGACCGAAGAATCGGATACCGCCCCAGGTAGGAGAGTCGGCCCTAAGATGGTGATATGGAACGACCATTGGGGCGGACCGAGTCGCCCCGTGAGCGCAAGCGTCGGCGCACGCGCGAGAGCATCGTCGCCGCCGCGCTCGCCCTGTTCGCCGAGCGCGGCTTCGACCGGGTCACCGTCAGCGACATCGCCGACCGTGCCGAGGTCGGCCGGGCCACCTTCTTCCGGTACTTCGGCGACAAGCAGGAGGTGGTCTTCGGCGCTCAGCGCGTGCCCGGCCCCCAGGAGGTCGGCCGCCTCGTCCCGCCGCCGGAACGGCCCCTCGGGGACTCCCTGTCGGCCGCGCTGGCGTACCTGCGCCGGGTTGTGGACGCACTGGCGACCGCCCGGACCGAGGACCGTGAAGCCTATCTGCGCCACGAGCGCCTGCTGGCGGAGAACCCCGACCTGGCCGCCCGGGAGCTCACCAAGCAACGCGACTACGCCGAGGCCATGGCCAGGGCCCTCGGCGACCTGGGCGCCGAGCGCTCCGTGGCGGTCCTGGCCGCCGAACTCGCCACCGCCTGCTACCGCTCCGGCCGCACGCAGGCGGGCGGAGCCCCCGAACGCCTCCCGGCGTTGGTCGACGCCGCCTTCGCCCGTCTGCTGGAGTGAGCCCGTGAAGGCGCCCGGCCCGTCGGGGACCCGAGGACGCCGTCTGGGGCATAGCGCACCTGACCTCGCCTGACAGGCCCTGATGCACCCCCCTGAAAGGTCTTCCGCCCGTCGTCGCGGTCCGTCTCCGGAGAGTCGGGGGCGGGCCGCGGCCCCTGCGGCGCAGCGCTGCGGGAGGCCAAGCGCGGCCAGCGGGCCGTGCTGCGCGCAGCACGGCCGCGCCGCGTTCGGTGAGGTTCTTGAGCGGGTGCGGACCGCTGTCCGGACGCAGGGGCCGTCCCCGCGGGTGCGGCTGTGCACACCGCACTTCGAACCGGTGCGCTCGCTGGTCGCCCAGGGGCTCGGATGCTCGCTGTTCATCCAGCTTCCCCGCATCCGCCGCAGCTACGAGGGGCCGCCCGTCGCGGCCGGGGCGCTGGAGCCCAGGCCGCACCTGGAGCGGGTCTCGTTGGTGCGGACCGCGGGGCACCGCCTCTCCGGCCGGGCCCGGCGGTTCGTGGACCGGGCCCAAGAGGACATCGACGCCTACGCGCCCCAGCCGCCGAGTCCGGGGAGCGGGTGCGAACGCCCCGGTGAAGTTCTCAGCCCCCCTAGTCACGGAGGGGCGCTCGGTGTAGCCTCCCGGTGACTGGGAGCGCTCCCACCCCCCCAGGGGCGCCTTCCAGGGACCCGGCGGGACGACCGGCGGGCCGGAGGAACTGACGGGGAGAGTCTGCGAAGGAATAGAGTCATGTCTCGAACACGAACGGCCGTCGGAGGCGCCTTGGCCGCCGCCGCGGCCCTGGCCACCACGGTGGCACTGCTCGGTACGGTTCCGGCTTCGGCCGACGAGAGCGAGTTCTACGTCAACCCCGACACCTCGGCCGCCGTCTGGGTCCAGGAGAACCCCGGCGACCCCCGGGCCGACGTCATCGGCGACCGCATCGCCTCGGTCGCCCAGGCCACCTGGTTCACCCAGTACAACCCCGACGAGGTCCGCGGCGAGGTCGACGCCCTGGTCAGCGCAGCCGACGCCCAGGATCAAGTCCCCATCATGGTCGTCTATAACATCCCCGGCCGCGACTGCGGCAACCACAGCAGCGGCGGAGCGCCCAGCCACGGGGCCTACCGCGACTGGGTGGACGAGGTGGCCGCCGGGCTGGAGGGCCGCCCCGCCACCATCGTCTTGGAGCCCGACGCGCTTCCGCTGGTGAGCGGGTGCAGCGACCCCACCGAACTCCTGGAGTCGATGGCCTACGCGGGCCAAGCGCTCATGGCGGGCTCCTCCCAGGCCCGGGTCTACTTCGACATCGGAAACTCCGCCTGGCTCTCCCCCCAGCAGGCCGCCGGGCTGCTCAACGGCGCCGACATCGCCGACAGCGCCCACGGCATCGCCACCAACACCTCCAACTACAACCACACCCACGATGAGGTCGCCTACGCCGAGGCGATCATCGCCGCGACCGGGGTATCCGGGCTGGGCGCCGTGATCGACACCAGCCGCAACGGCAACGGCCCCGCTCCCGGCAACGAGTGGTGCGACCCGCCGGGGCGGATGATCGGAACCCCCAGCACCACGGACACCGGGAACCCGCTGATCGACGCCTTCCTGTGGACCAAGCTTCCTGGCGAGGCCGACGGCTGCATCGCTCCCGCCGGGCAGTTCGTGCCCCAGGCCGCCTACGACCTGGCGGTCGACGCCCCCGACCCCACCGAGGAGCCGACCGACGAGCCCACGGAGGAGCCCACCGAGGAACCGACGGAGGAGCCTACGGACGACCCGACCGATCCCGGCGCGGACTGCACCGCCGAGTACGAGATCGTCTCCCAGTGGTCGGGCGGCTTCCAGGCGGCGGTGACCGTCACCGCCCACACCCCCGTCTCGGGCTGGACCGTGGTGTGGGACTACACCGACGGCCAGAGCGTCAGCCACGGGTGGAACGCCCAGATCAGCGGCAGCGGGTCGCGGGTGACCGCCTCCGACACGGGCTGGAACGGCGCGCTCGGTGCCGGCGACAGCGCTGAGTTCGGCTTCACCGGCAGCCACAGCGGCACCAACGGGGTGCCGGACCCGGTGTGCTCCGCAGGGTGAGGCCGCCTCGGGCGTGACGGCTGAACCGCGCGGCGGTCGGTACCGTCACGCCTCCTCCGAGCTCGGGTGCGTCCTGTGTGCCTCCAGCGGGGCGCACCCGTTCACCGGCCCCGCTCAGCGTGGGTCGGTGAGGGCCTCGCGCATCGCCTGGAACTTCGCCTCGGTCTCGGCCAGCTCCGCCCGCGGGTCCGAACCGGCCACGATCCCGCAGCCGGCGAACAGCCGGGCCCGCTCCCCCTCCACACGCGCCGAGCGCAGCGCGATACCCCACTCGGCGTTGCCCGCCCCGTCGAGCCAGCCCACAGGCCCCGCGTAGCCGCCGCGGTCCATCCCCTCCACCTCGGCGATCAGCCGCATGGCTTCCACGGTGGGCGTCCCCCCGACCGCGGCCGTGGGGTGCAGGGCGGCCACCGCCTCCAGCGCCGACACGCCGGGCGCCAGCCGGGCGCTGACCGGGGTGGCCAGGTGCTGGACGTTGGCCAGGGCGAGCAGTTCCGGTGTGTCGGGCACGTCCAGTTCCCGGCTGAGCGGCCCCAGCGCGGTGCGCAGGGAGTCCACGGCCAGTCGGTGCTCCTCGACGTCCTTGGGGGAGGACACCATCTCCTCGGCCAGGCGCCGGTCCTCTCCGGCGTCCCGGCCACGCGGCCGCGTACCGGCCAGGACCAGGGAGGCCAGCCGGTCGCCCTCGCGGCGCAGCAGCAGTTCCGGTGTGGCGCCCACCATGCCGTCCACGGAGAAGGTGAAGCAGCCGGGGTAGCGCAACCGCAGCCGCTCCAGGAGGGTGCGCACGTCGATGGGGGCCTCGGCGACGGCGACGGAGTCGCGGGCCAGGACCGCCTTGTCGAGCAGGCCGGAGCGGATGCGCTCGACGGTGCCGCTGACGGCGTCCGTCCACGCACTGTCGCCGAGCGACCCCGGCTCCCAGGAGAGGGGACCCACCGGCCACGCGGCGGGAAAGGGGACGGGGAGCGTGTCGGGGCTCCCGTCCGGTTCCCCGCTCACGGTGGTCATCCAGGACCGGCCGCCGCGCCTGCCGACCAGGACTTGCGGGACCACCAGCGCGGAGCCCTCGGAGGCGGGGGCGAAGGTGAAGGTGCCGAAGGCGACCAGGCCGGTCCCCGGGAGGGCGACCCCGTCCTCGACGGCGGCGTGCTCCCGCAGCCCGGCGAACCAGTGCGCGCCCCGCGTGAACCGGCCGGTGTCGGTGGGCCCGGCCGGTTCGGGTGCGCCGCCCACGTCCAGCCGCGCGGCCGTACCCCATCCCACGAGACCCTCGCCGCTGTTCAGCCAGGCCAGCGGGGCCTCGGGCGGCAGGAGGCGCACCAGGCTCTCCGTGTCGTCGGGCACGGAGACGGTACGGACGAACAGTTGCGGCGGGGGCGGGACGGCGCTCACGGGAATCGAGTGTAGGACCTCCGCGCGTGACCCGGTCGGGGTCCCCTGCCTGCTCAGGGGCGGCCCCGACTTGACCTCCGCTCCGCGGTCGGGTTCAGTCCCTGCTGACGGGTGATGCGGGTGAGCACGGAAGGGGCGGCCCCATGGGCAGGGACACACGGAGCGGGGCATCGTCGGCGGCTGCGGTCGTGGCCGCGGCGCTGCTGCTGGCGGGGTGTTCCGCTGCCGAGAACGGCGGCGGGGGCGCGGAAGGCGAGCAGGACCCCGTGGGCCTTGCCGCGTGTGCGGACGCCCCCGACAAGCGCGCGATGCGCGGTGCCTGGCTCACCACGGTCCGCAACATCGACTGGCCCTCCGAAACAGGGCTGTCTGCCGACGAACAGCGCGAGGAACTGGACGGCCACCTCGACGCCGCCGCCGGCTTGGGCCTGAACGCCGTCTTCCTCCAGGTGCGGCCCACCGCCGACGCGGTCTACACCTCCGACCTGGAGCCGTGGGCGCGCTACCTCACCGGGGAGCAGGGCGGTGACCCCGGTTACGACCCGTTGGAGTACGCGGTGAGGGGGGCCCACGAGCGCGGTCTGGAACTGCACGCGTGGTTCAACCCCTACCGGATCGGGTTCCAGGACACCGACGTATCGGACCTCGCCGACGGCCACCCGGCCGTGGAGAACCCCGACTGGGTGGTCGAGTACGGCGACGAGGCCTACTTCGACCCCGGCGACCCCGAGGTGCGCGCGTGGGTCACCGGCGTCATCCTCGACGTGGTCGAGCGCTATGACGTGGACGGCGTGCACTTCGACGACTACTTCTACCCCTATCCGAAGGAGGGGGAGGACTTCGACGACGACGCCACCTGGCAGGCCCACGGCGACGGTTTCGACGATCGCGACGACTGGCGCAGGGAGAACGTGAACCGGCTCGTCGCCGACGTGCACGCCGGAATCGAGGAGACCGAGCCGTGGGTGAGCTTCGGTATCTCCCCGTTCGGCATCTGGCGCAACGACGACAGCGACCCGGAGGGGTCGGCGACGGCCGGGCTGGAGTCCTACGGCGCCCAGCACGCCGACACCCTGGCCTGGATCCGAGAGGGCACGGTCGACTACGTCACCCCGCAGCTCTACTGGTACCGCGGCCTCGGCATCGCCGACTACGAGGTCCTGGCCGACTGGTGGTCGGCGCAGGTGGCGGGCACCGGTGTGGACCTGTACATCGGCCAGGCCGCCTACAAGGCGGGTGACGAGCACTGGCGGGGCGAGGACGCGCTGAGCGCGCAGCTCGACTACTCCGCCGACCTGCCCGGTGTCGTCGGCGACGTCTACTTCTCTCTGGGAAGCCTGCGCGGGAACGCCGCCGACGCCTACGGGTACCTTGCGCGCACGCATTACACCCGCCCGGTCCTGCCCGTGGCGACCGCCCCCACCGGCCAGGAGCCCCTGACCGGCCCGGTCGGCGGAGTGGCCGCCGCCTCCGCCGGGGACGGGGTCGAGGTGTCCTGGGAAGCGGCCGAGGGCGCCCGCTTCTACGCGGTATACCGCCTTGCCGACGCCGTGGGGGAGGACGCCTGTGCGGCCGTGGCACCGGAGAACCTGGTCGGCGTTACCGGGGGCACGGCCCTGACCGACCCGGCTCCGGCCGGTGCGGGCGCGGGGTACGCGGTCACCGCCCTGGACGACTACCGGCTCGAAGGGCCGGTCGGCGGGGTCGTCGCCGTCGATGGTTAGGGGATGTGTGCGAAAAGACCGGAACTCTCCTGAGGCCGACGGGGACGTTCATACCCCTTTTCCCGTTCTCCCTGATCACGGCAGGGGAGTACGCGTGCGTGTCTTCGCGTGAGTCCCCCTCGCCGGTGCGGAGAGCGTTCCGGACCGTCCGGACGCAGGGAATGGTGCCCGCAGCGACGGGCCTCTTCCCGAGGCCGTTATTGATGGCCGTGAGGGGGGACCGTACACTCCTCTTCTGTGCGCGGCCCCCTCCGCGCGCACGAAGGGTGGGATGTTGACCGGCACGCAGAGCACGGCCAGCGGCGCCATGCACCAGATCCACTTCAGCGGCGAGGGCGGCCTGCTGGGTCCCGGGCCCGGGCCCAGCGCCACGTCCCTGCCCGGGACGCGGGCGGACCACGACCGGCTGGCCACCTGGAACAACCGGCTCGCCCCCGTCGCCGCACCGCGGTTCGCCGGCGGCCAGGCCCGGGACGGCTACTGGTACCGGCGCTTCGACGACGGCCAGGGGGTGCTGCTGTACCGCCTCCCCGGGAGCGAGGGCCGGGAGGGTAGCGCACGGGCCCTGTTCGGTACGAACGTCACCCCCACGATGGCGCTGATCTGCGCCGCAAGCGACTGGCTGGGAGGGGCCGCGGACGCGTCCCCGGGCTGGGGCTCCCTCCAGGCCGTGGGTCTGCCGAGCCGTGAGCAGGCGGTGCACATCAACGGCACCCTGGACAGCGACGCCCTGGCCCACCCCGCGCTGGTCAACCTCGTCACCGCGGTGCTGTCCGACCCGTTCTCCCCCGTCGACGTCCTCACCTCCTACGGCACCAGGGAACTGGAGCGGCAGGAGCGGATCGTGCTCATGTGGGGCCTGTATCGGGCGCTGTACCGTGTCCTCGGTCGCGGTTCCCGGCCGCGCTTCCCCGGGATCGACTGGTCGTTCGCCACCCACGAGCCCTGGCCCACGCGCGAGGAGAGCGGCCTCATCCCGCCGCGGATCGCCTTTCGCCCCCCGTACCGGGGTATGCGGGCCAACGGGGCGGGCCCGGTCGACCTCTCTGCGCCGCCCCGCTCCCACAGCGCCTACCGCGACGTCGCCGGGTGGCTGACCAACCGGCTCAACTCCGGGGACGAGATCCTCTCCGAGGAGGAGTGGCGTCTCCTCACCGCCGACCCCGACGGCGCCTACGCCAGGGTGCTGGAGAGCCTGCACAACCGGGCCGCGCAGGAGGGCATGGCCACCGGATCGGCCCCGGCCGCGCGGGCGGCCGGTGAGGAGGCCACGGAGCGGGTTCCACCGCGGTCCGTGGACGGCGAGGAGACGGATCGGATTCCGCCGCCGGTGGACGAGGAGGCCACGGAGTCGCTCGCGGGCGGTGAGGCCACCGACCGGATCCCGCCGCCCCCGGCGGCCCGGGAGGAGCTCGCGAACCGGGCTCCACAGCCACCGGTAGACGAGGAGGCCACGGACCGGATCCCGCCTCGGCCGGTGGACGGTGAGAGGACGGATCAGATCCCGCCGCCCCCGGCGGCCCGGGAGGAGTCCACCGAGGAGCTCCCCACGGGGGGCGCGGTGGACCAGCGGCTGAGGCTCCTGCTCCAGGCGGTCGAGGAGGCCCGGGACGTCCTGTCGCTGGAGCGTGCGGTCAACGGCATGGTGCACCAGCTCAACCCCGGGTTCATGGGGGAGTTGGAGGTGCGCGGCTCCCAGGAGGCGCCCCAGCGGTCCCCGATCACCGCCAATACCCCGTTCCTGGTGGCGGCGTCCGCCGCCGCCGTCCTCTTCCTGGTCTGCCTCCTGCTGCTCGTGTTCTGAGTCCGGCGGCGGGCACCCGTGTCCGCCGCCGACTCCGTGCGGCCCCGGAACGCCGCCGTTCCTAGGAGACCATCTCCGTGCGTGAGGTCCACTCGTAGACGGGCAGGTCGCCCTCCCGCGTCGTCTCGTGCCGCGCCGTGGGGCTGAAGTGTTCGTAACCTCCGCGGAACGGCACCTTCACGTCGTCTCCCGCGCGCGGGGCCGGCACGATCCGCTGTGTGAGATCTTCCGGTCCGCCCGACAGGACCGCCTTCTGTTTTTCGCCCATGGAATCAGCGTTCCACCCGCGTGCAGACCTGTCACGGATATCGGCGTGGCCTTTACCCAGGTGGGAGCGGCTTCGGGGGCATCTTGGGGCCGGTCGTCGACACCGATCTGGTCTACTATGATAATAAAACGTTTCAATCACTGATGGATCGGGGTTCTGTGCTCTCCGTGGCAGGGGCTCTTGACAGGCCTGGAACGCCGAAGGTAGCTTCAGCGCAACCTCAGTGAAACGATTCAAAGCCGTCGGTCCTCCCTGCCCCGGCGGTCCCACCACCGTCCCATCCGAACGGAGAATCACCGTGGCAGCTCCCTCCGACCGCCGGGCGGCCGCTCTGGAGACCCTGCGGCGCCAGCACATCGAGCTCCCCTCCTGGGCGTTCGGCAACTCCGGCACCCGATTCAAGGTCTTCGGACAGCCCGGTGTCCCCCGTGACCCCTGGGAGAAGATCGCCGACTCCGCCGAGGTGCACCGCCTCACCGGCGTCGCGCCCACCGTCGCCCTCCACATCCCCTGGGACAGGGTGGACGACTACTCCGCGCTCGCCGCCCACGCGCGGGACCTGGGCGTCGCCGTCGGCACCATCAACTCCAACGTCTTCCAGGACGACGACTACAAGCTCGGCAGCGTCACCAACCCCGACCCCAAGGTCCGCCGCAAGGCCGTCGACCACCTCCTGGAGTGCGTCGACGTCATGGACGCCACCGGGTCGCGCGACCTCAAGCTGTGGTTCTCCGACGGCACCAACTACCCAGGCCAGGACGACCTGCGCGCCCGCCAGGACCGCCTCGCCGAGGCCCTCTCCGAGGTCTACGGCCGCCTCGGCGACGACCAGCGCATCCTGTTGGAGTACAAGCTCTTCGAACCCGCCTTCTACGCCACCGACGTCCCCGACTGGGGCACGGCCTACGCCCACTGCCTCGAACTCGGGGAGAAGGCCGTGGTCTGCGTCGACACCGGCCACCACGCCGCCCACACCAACATCGAGTTCATCGTCGCGTTCCTGCTGCGCGCCGGGAAGCTCGGCGCCTTCGACTTCAACTCGCGCTTCTACGCCGACGACGACCTCATGGTCGGCGCAGCCGACCCCTTCCAGCTGTTCCGCATCATGTACGAGGTCGTGCGCGGCGGCGGCCTGGCCGCCGACACCGAGGTGGCGTTCATGCTCGACCAGTGCCACAACATCGAGCCCAAGATCGGCGGGCAGATCCGCTCCGTCATGAACGTGCAGGAGGCCACCGCCAAGGCCCTGCTCGTCGATGGCGACGCGCTCGCCCGGGCCCAGACCGAGGGCGACGTCCTCGGCGCCAACGCCGTCCTCATGGACGCCTACAACACCGACGTGCGCCCGATGCTGGCTGAGCTGCGCGCCTCCCTCGGCCTGGACGCCGACCCCATGGCCGCCCACGCCCGCTCCGGCTACGCCGAGCGCGTCATCGACGAGCGCAGGGGCGGACAGCAGGCCGGGTGGGGCGCATGAGCGAGCGCACTCCGCACAACTCCGACCACACCGAACAGGGGAGCACCGTGGCCGACGACGTCGTCGCAGACCTCATCGAGCGCAGCAACGCGCTGGGCGCCGACCCGCGCAACACCAACTTCGCCGGCGGCAACACCTCCGCCGCCGGGACCAGGACCGACCCCGTTACCGGAAAGCCCGTCGACCTGCTGTGGGTGAAGGGCTCCGGCGGCGATCTGGGCACCCTCACCGAGGACGGCCTGGCCGTGCTCCGCCTGGACCGGCTCCACGCCCTCGTGGACGTCTACCCGGGCGAGGAGCGCGAGGACGAGATGGTCGCCGCCTTCGACCACTGCCTCTTCGGCAAGGGCGGGGCGGCACCCTCCATCGACACCGCCATGCACGGCCTCGTGCGCGCTCCGCACGTGGACCACCTGCACCCCGACTCAGGTATCGCCCTGGCCACCGCAGCCGACGGCGAGAAGCTCACCGCGGAGTGCTTCGGCGACCGTGTCGTGTGGGTGCCCTGGCGCCGTCCCGGCTTCCAGCTCGGCCTGGACATCGCCAAGATCGCCGAGGAGAACCCGCAGGCCATCGGTGCCGTCCTGGGCGGCCACGGCATCACTGCCTGGGGCCAGAGCAGCGAGCAGTGCCAGGCCAACTCCCTGGAGATCATCCGCACCGCCGAGCGGTTCCTCCGGGACAAGGGCCGCCCCGAGCCCTTCGGTGCCAAGCTGGCCGGCTACGGCGCGCTGCCCGAGGCCCAGCGCCGCGAGCGCGCCGCCGCCCTGGCCCCGGTCATCCGCGGCCTGGCCTCCACCGACCACCCGCAGGTGGGCCGCTTCACCGACAGCGAGGTCGTCCTCGACTTCCTGGAGGGTGCCGAGCACCCGCGCCTAGCCGCGCTGGGCACCTCCTGCCCGGACCACTTCCTGCGCACCAAGGTCCGCCCGATGGTCCTGGACCTGCCCGCCGACGCCCCGCTGGAGCGGGCCGTCGAGCGCCTGGGCCAGCTCCACGAGGAGTACCGCGCCGACTACCGCGCCTACTACGAGCGCCACGCCACCGAGGACAGCCCCGCCATGCGCGGCGCCGACCCCGCGATCGTGCTCGTGCCGGGTGTGGGCATGTTCTCCTTCGGCAAGGACGCCAAGACCGCGCGCGTGGCCGGAGAGTTCTACGTCAACGCCATCAACGTGATGCGCGGCGCCGAGGCCGTCTCCGCCTACACGCCCATCGAGGAGTCGGAGAAGTTCCGTATCGAGTACTGGTCCCTTGAGGAGGCCAAGCTCCAGCGGATGCCCAAGCCCAAGCCCCTGGCCACCCGCGTCGCCCTGGTGACCGGTGCCGCCAGCGGTATCGGCAAGGCCATCGCCGCCCGTCTGGCCGCCGAGGGCGCCTGCGTGGTCGTGGCCGACCTGGACGCGGACAAGGCCCGGGAGGCCGCTGCCGGGATCGGCTCGTCCGACGTCGCCGTGGGTGTGGCCGCCGACGTCAGCGACGGCTCCGCCGTGGCCGCCGCCTTTGCCGAGGCCGCCCTGGCCTTCGGCGGGGTGGACCTGGTGGTCAACAACGCCGGACTGTCCATCTCCAAGCCGCTGCTGGAGACCACCGAGCGCGACTGGGACCTCCAGCACGACGTCATGGCCAAGGGCTCCTTCCTCGTCTCCCGCGAGGCCGCCCGGGTCATGAAGGAGCAGGGTATGGGCGGCGACATCGTCTACATCTCCTCCAAGAACGCGGTGTTCGCCGGCCCCAAGAACATCGCCTACTCCTCGGTCAAGGCCGACCAGGCCCACCAGGTCCGCCTGCTGGCCGCCGAACTCGGCGAGGACGGCATCCGCGTCAACGGCATCAACCCCGACGGCGTGGTCCGCGGCTCGGGCATCTTCGCCGGCGGCTGGGGTGCCAAGCGCGCCGCCGTGTACGGGGTCAAGGAGGAGGACCTGGGCTCCTTCTACGCCAAGCGCACCCTCCTGGGCAAGGAGGTCCTGCCCGAGCACGTCGCCAACGCGGTGTTCGCGCTGACCGCAGGGGAGCTGTCACACACCACCGGCCTGCACATCCCCGTCGACAGCGGCGTGGCCGCCGCGTTCCTGCGATGAGCGCGGGGCACACCGTCCACGCCGCGGTCGACCTCGGCGCCTCCAGTGGCCGGGTCATCACCGGCCGCCTGGAGGGCGGGCGGGTGCGCACCGAGGAGGCGGCGCGCTTCCCCAACGGCCCGGTCTCCGTCCCCTCCCGGGGGCGGGACACCCTGCACTGGGACATCCTGTCCCTGTACCGGGGGGTCTTGGCGGGGCTGCGCCGCGCCGCCGGGGCGCACGGCCGTCTCGACTCGGTGGGCATCGACTCCTGGGCGGTGGACTACGGCCTGCTGGACGCCGACGGAGCGCTCCTGGGCAACCCGGTCAACTACCGGGACGCCCGTACCGAGAGTGCGCCGGAGCACGTGTTCGAGTGGCTGCCCGCCGCCCGGATGTACGCGGTCAACGGGCTCCAGGTGCAGCCGTTCAACACGGTGTTCCAGTTGGCCGCCGCCTCTGGTGACGCCCAACTGGCCGCCGCGCGCGACCTGCTGCTCATCCCGGACCTGCTGGGGTACTGGCTGACCGGGGAGAAGGCGGCCGAGCTGACCAACGCCTCCACCACGGGCCTGGTCGACGTGCGCGCCCGCACCTGGGCGGACGCCTGCCTGGACGTGCTGGAGGGCCCGTTCGGGGTGCCCGTGCGCGGCCTGCTGCCGCCCCTGGTGGAGCCCGGGACGGTCGTGGGTCCGCTGCTCGGCCGGGAGTCGGTGGGAGCGGCCGCGGGGGCGCCGCTCGTCGCCGTCGGCTCCCACGACACGGCCGCGGCCGTGGCGGCGGTGCCCGCGACCACCCCGAACTTCGCCTACATCTCCAGTGGGACGTGGTCGCTGGTGGGGGTGGAGCTGGACGGGCCGGTGCGTACCGAGGAGAGCCGGGCCGCCAACTTCACCAACGAGCTGGGCGTGGACGGCACGGTCCGCTACCTGCGCAACGTCATGGGGTTGTGGGTGCTCTCGGAGTCCCAGCGCACCTGGCGCGAGCGCGGGCACGGGGTGGACCTGCCCGACCTGCTGGAGCGCGCCGCCCGGCTGCCCGCGCTGTCGTGCGTGCTGGACGTGAACGACCCGCGCTTTCTGCCGCCGGGCGACATGCCCGCGCGTCTGGCCGAGCTGGCGGCCGAGACCGGGCAGCGCCCGCCCTCCACCGACGCCGAGGTCGCCCGGTGCGTGGTGGACTCGCTGGCCCTGTCCTACCGCCGGGCCGTCCACCAGGCCGCCGAGCTCAGCGGCAAGACGGTCGACGTGGTGCACATGGTCGGCGGGGGCTCGCTGAACACCCTGCTGTGCCAGTTGACGGCGGACGCCACCGGGCTGCCCGTCGTCGCGGGGCCGACCGAGGGCGCCGCGATCGGCAACATCCTGGTGCAGGCCCGCGCCGTGGGGGCGGTCAGCGGGGACCTGGCCGAGCTGCGCCGGATCGTCGCCGCCTCCACCGAGACCCGCCGGTACGAACCGTCCGGCGATACGCGGCACTGGGACGAGGCTCACAAGCGCCTCTGGCCCTGACCGCGCCCGCACCGTGCGGCCCCGCCGAGACCGGCGGGGCCGCACGGTGTTCTGTTGATGGTGTCTTTCGTGGCTTTCATCCTTATTCAGGGGAGAGTCCTTTTCTTGCGTGATGCCTCCTCCCGGATCTGGCCGATACCATGCTCCCTTCGGGGCTCATGCTCACTTCGTGAATGTTCCTTCTTGAAAACTTCTGTGTACCACGAGCCCGGCGCGGAGTTCTTCGAGCTGCGACTGACCCGGGGCGAGCACAAGGGGAGGGCGTTCGCCTGGGGAATGGAGTTGCCCGACGGTTGCGTGCCGAGCTCGTGTGGCTGTAGGCGGTGGCCAGGCTGGTGCCCACCACGGGCACCAGCCGAAAGTAGAGTGGGTTATTTGTGGTTTGTGGGGGGTTTGGTCTCTGTGTCTGTTTTTCGACAACTTGCAGATTCGGGCTGTCTGGCGATATAAAGTCCCAGGTCAATAAGGCTGCTCCCCGCGCACGCGGGGATGGACCCACCGCTGCCCATCAACGAGACCGCCTCCGAGGCTGCTCCCCGCGCACGCGGGGATGGACCTCCGGGCCGATGGACGTGGCCCAGTTCGTCATCCTGCTCCCCGCGCACGCGGGGATGGACCTTGGTATACGTCCGGCGTCGGGTGACCCGACTCCTGCTCCCCGCGCACGCGGGGATGGACCCACCACGTTGCCCAGGTGGACGTCGCGGTGGTGCTGCTCCCCGCGCACGCGGGGATGGACCTATATATAGTGCTGACCTCGGGTCGAGTGACTGCTGCTCCCCGCGCACGCGGGGATGGACCTCCATCCGAGCTATGGACGGATTTTCTTGACCACTGCTCCCCGCGCACGCGGGGATGGACCCTTGCGCCACCGGGCGCGCATGCGCTTGCCCGCCTGCTCCCCGCGCACGCGGGGATACGGCGGACGGGGACGCCGGTGGTTCCCTGTCGGTCTCCGACACGGCATCCTGGGGAGGAGCGCCCGTTTCCCCCGAAAACCCCCATACCGGTCCCCTGTCCCGTGCGGCGCTCAGGGGCAGCACGGGCCTGAGGAAAGAGCTTCGTGAACTTCAAGCGCATGCTCGCGACCGTCGGCATCGGCGGAGCCACCGTGGAGTCCACGCTGGACAGCGATCGCGTCGAGCCGGGCGGTACCGTCTCCGGCACCATCAAGGTCACCGCGGGCAAGGTCGCCCAGACCGTCGAAGGTGTCACCGTCGGCCTGCGCGCCACCGTGGAGAAGGACATCACCTACAAGAACCTCGAAGGTGAGAAGTCCAAGCGCGAGCTCAACGTCGACGTGGTGGTCGCCAAGAACGCCGTCAGCGAGGCGGTGGTGACGCTGGAGCCGGGGCAGGAGCTGGAGCTGCCCTTCGAACTGGCCATCCCCATGGAGGCGCCGGTCACCTCGTTCAACAGCATCCGGTTCCTGGACTACGTCGGCCTCAACACCAGCGTGGCCATGGACAACGCCATCGACCGGAAGGACGTCGACCCGCTGAGCATCACGCCGCTGCCCGCCCAGGCCGCGGTCCTGGAGGCGCTCATCGCCCTGGGATTCGAGATGCGCGGCAGCGACCTGGAGAAGGGTGAGGTCAGTGGTGCCCGCCAGAAGCTGCCCTTCTACCAGGAATTCGTGTTCGGGGCCTCGGAGCAGTACGCGGGGCTGGACTCGCTGGAGCTGAGCTTCTTCACCGATGACGCGGGTGTGGACGTGGTACTGGAGTTCGACAAGGAGCCGGGCGCACTCCTTGGCGGGGGCGGGGAGGAGCCGCTGCGCCTGAGTGTCGAACACGGCAGCGTCGACCCCGAGGCGATCACCGGACGGTTCCGGGAGTGGCTCGACGCCAAGGCCGCCCAGGGCGCTTGACCGTAGGGCGGTGCCTCCCGGGTGGGGCCGGGAGGCACCGCCGCGCTCGCCGGGAACGCGGCGGCAGGTTCGCCGCGCGCACCGGCAGTTTCGTTCCCACGCCTTGTTCCGACGATTCTTCGGTGGATACGATTGCTTTTTATTCGTTCGGATTATTTTCCGGGTGGAACGACTCTTTTCATTTTTTGAATTCGATGGCGCAATGATTTCCGTGAAGTGTGCCGTCGGGCGTGCTGTGGCTGGAGAATCCTTTGAACTTCCTGTTCAGGGGGTGTTTCTGCTGTCGGCTGCGGCACTGGGTTCGATTCCGCAGATGTGAGGAGAATGCAGTGAAGAAGATCGTCGCGCGCGCCGCCGTCGCCGTTTTCGTCTCCGCCGGAATGGCCGCTGCGGCCATCGGTCCGGCTTCGGCCGACGGGCCCCGAATCATCGACGGCCCCGGTTGCGGCACCATCATCGTGTGCGCGCAGAACTGAGTATCGGCGCGTTCCGGGCACGGATCTCCCGTGCCCGGATCCGTGAGGAGACCGGCCGGGGTTCCCGCTCCGGCTGGCCCGGGGCCAGCAGGCCGGTGCGGTGCAGCCACCGGTCCGCGGCCAGTGTGCACAGCGGGGGCACGGAGGTGGACAGTGCCACCAGTGTGGGCCGCGCGCCCCAGCGCAGAGGGAGCGCCGCGGCCAGCGTCAGCGGGACGTAGGCCATGAACGCCGCGCCGTGCAGCGGGCCGCAGACGTGCACGCCCGTCTCCTCGCCGTTGACCGGGTACTTGAAGGCCACGCCGATGAGCAGGCCGGCCCAGGTGAAGGCTTCGAGGACGGCCACGGCGCGGAAGGCCGTCGCGGTCCAACGGGGGCCGGTGCGCACGCTGTTCCCCGGGCTCGGGGCGGACACGGCACGGTTCGTGCGCTCGTGGCGGGGCCGCGTCCGGACTAGGCCAGGGCCCCGACCGCCTGCGCCGCGGCCTGCGCGACCAGGGCGTCGTCGTAGGCCGCGCCCGCCTCGTCGCGGCCCGACATCACCGCGAGGACGACGGGTTCGCCCCCGGGCGGCCACACCAGGCCGAGGTCATGGCGGGTGCCGTAGCCGCAGGCACCGGACTTGTCGCCGACCTCCCAGTTCTCGGGGACCCCGGCCCGGATGAGGCCGTCTCCAGTGGTGTTGGCGCGCATCATGTCCACGAGGACGGTGCGTCCGGCCTCGGACAGGACGTCGCCGAGGGCGAACGCGTGCAGGCTGGTGGCCATCGCGCGCGGGGTGCTGGTGTCGCGGGTGTCGCCGGGCAGGGCCTGGGCCATCTCCGGGGCGAAGCGGTCCACACGGGTGGTCTCGTCGCCGATCTCCCGCAGGGCCCCGTTCAGGGCGTCGGGGCCGCCCAGCTCCTCCAGGAGCAGGTTGGAGGCGGTGTTGTCGCTGTAGCGCAGGGCGGCGTCGCCGAGTTCGCGCAGCGTCATTCCGGTGGACACGTGCCCCTGTGCGACGGGGGAGTGGAAGACCAGGTCGGAGCGGTCGAACGTCACGACCCGGTCGAGTTCCGCGACCGGGGTCCGCTTCAGCACGGCACCGAAGGCCAGGACCTTGAAGGTGGAGCAGTGGGCGAACCGGTCGTCGGGGCGGTACTCGACCGTCCGGCCGGTGGCGGTGTCGAGGGCGTAGACGCCGAGCCGGGCGTCGAAGTCCTCCTCCAGCCGGGCGAACTCCGCGTCCCTGCGGAGGGGTTCGGGCGGATCCGTCGGTTGGGCCGACTCGGCGCTCGTCACCGGAGGCGATGGGTCGAGGGGGTCGGCGGGCCCGTACAGAGGGGTACAGCCGCTGAGCGCGGCCAGAGCGGTCGCGGCCAAGGCCGCCCGTGCCGTTCGCGGGGTCGTGGGCCGCAGCACCGCGCCACCTCCTCAGCCGCCGGACGGTCACCCTGTGCAGTCTCGCGGCCGGTCCGCGCGGTGTCGACGGTGCCGGTCCCGCGTGTCCCCTGCCTTCGAACAGAGCTCGGGGTACCTTATGTAGATTTCAAGGGTTTTAATACCTAATGTCCCTTTAGGGAACAATGTCACTTGCGGGGCGGTTGGGTCCTTTCTAGTATGGCGCGCATCACTGTTTGAGAGGCCACAGACCCCCCGGCTCCGGACGCGACGGCCCACCCCCGCATCGGCCCCCGCCCGGAGTGCCCGCACGGCCCGCACCGTGCGCTGAGCTGAGGACGCCCCACGCCCCGATGACCCCCACACAACTCCGCGCCTACTCCGCGGTCGCCCGCCTCGGATCGGTCAAACGCGCGGCCCGCGAACTCGACGTCTCCGAAGCTGCCGTCTCGCTGCACATCGGCAAACTCCGCAAGACCTTCGACGACCGCCTCTTCGTCCCCACCGCGGCGGGACTGTCCTTCACCCCCGGCGGGCTCCGCCTGGCGGTGCGCGCCATCGAACTGCTCGGGTTGCAGGACCGCACCCTGCGCGAGGTCAGCCAGGCCCGGCACCGCTCCCGCCTGCTGCGCGTGGCCACCTCCAGCGTGTTCGCCGAGTACGCCGCGCCCGGCCTCCTCGACCTCTTCGTCTCCCGCGCCGACGACCTCGACGTCGAACTGAGCGTGCACAACACCGGGCGGTTCGACGAGCTGCTGCGCGAACGCGCCGTGGACGTGGCCATCGGACCGGAGCGAGAGTTCGACGCGGGACTGAGCGGCCAGACCATCCTCAACTACGAGGTCCTCACCGTCGTCGGCCGCAGCCACCCCCTCGCCGGGAACAGGACCGACCTGGCACGGCTGCGCGAGCAGACCTGGCTGCTCGGTCCCTCCGCGATGGACCGCATCGGCCTGGTGCCCTCCGTGCTGCGCCGCCTGGAGATCCCCGAGGGGCGCCAGCGCCTCTTCCAGAGCCACGCGGCCGCGCTGGAGGAGGTCAAGAAGGGCAGGGGGGTGGGGCTGGCCCCCGGGTTCTCCGTGGCCGCCGACCTGGCCTCGGGGGCGCTGGTCACCCCCAAGGGGCCGCCCGTGCGTACCAAGGGGTCGTGGTCGGCGGTCCGCGACGGCTGCCACGACCCCTCGGGCGTGGTCGCCGAGTTCCTGCGCTTCGCCACCACACCGCGTGCCACCCAGGCCATGCTCCACGGTTCGGGGGTGCACCGGGGCCGGTTCCGCCCGGCCGTCCACGTCACCCTGTGGAACCAGGCGAACTGACCGCTCCCCCGCCGGGCGCACGGGTGCCCCGCGCGGAGCGGGGGAGACCCCCGGTGCCGTGCCCGGAAGCGGTCAGTCGAAGAGCTCGTCGGCCCGGCCGACGGTGGCGGCGCGTTCGAGCCAGGTGTCGAGCCGCTCGGTGTCGGTGCAGGCGGTGATGCGGCGCCGAGCGGCGGGGGTGACCGGGACCTTGCGGGCCTTCAGGAAGCGGACGATGCTCTCGGCCTTGCCGCGTGCCTCACCGCGTGCCTCACCGCGCGCCTCGCCCTCCCTGAGGCCTTCCTCGCGTCCCTGGCCGACGTACTTGCGGGCGAAGTCGCTCTGCCACTCGTAGGTGCCGGTCGCCATGAGTTCCTCCCACATCTGCCGAGCCGCGCCACTGAGCTTGGACTCGATGAAGTCATAGTAGATCAGCCGGAGGTCTTCCGGCACGGTGTCCAGCGCCGCTTCCGCGGCCTTGAGGGTGCCCGGATCCGCGCCGTGCGCAGCCGCGGACAGCACCGCCAGCTCCGGCAGGTCGCGGGCGCGTTCGATGTCCCGTACCGCCGGTGTGTTGCTCAGGCCCATGACCGCCGGGGTGTACGGGGGCAGGCTCGTCTCGACGGTGAAGGGGGTGCGGGCCCACCCCTCCACGCGCCGGTCGGGGCACAGCACCAGCAACCGGACCGGGCATTTGACCACCTCGCGGACCATGGCGACGTAGACCGGCCAACTGTAGGGCTTGTGGTCGTCGATGTCGTTCTGGACCTCGGCGATGATGGCCATCACCTTGTCGCCGCGGTCGTCGTAGAGGACGACGACGTCGTCGGACTTGAACGGTTTGGGCTTGAGGCGGGTGTGGTCGGTGCAGCCGAGCTCGGCGCGGGCGTGGTCGGGAAGGGGCTCACCGATGACGTCGCGCAGCAGGGCCGGGGCCAGTTCCGGGTGGTGGTGGAACAGGTGCACCTTGAGTTCGTGGTCGAATCCGGGCATACGGCGACGCTACAGTGGGTAGTGGTATCTGCGCCGAAGGTTTCGGAAATCCGTGGGCAGGCGGTCTCAGCCCGTCCGTCGGGGGCGGGACGCCGTCTCTGCGGCCACCGCCGCCACCACCCCGCGCAGCGCCGCGAAGGTGTGCGCCGGGACCAACGCGTCGCAGAACGGCAGTGCCGCCGCCATCCCGCCGGTCGAGGGCTCGAACCCCGGTGCCGCCGCCCTCGGGTTGGCCCACACCACCCGGTGCGCGCGCCGCCGCAACCGCGCCATGACCGCAGCCATCTCCTCCGGCGGGTCGCCGTCCCAGCCGTCGGAGGCCACCACCACCACGGCGCCGCGCACCGCCGACCCGTGGTGGGAGGCCAGGAGTTCGCGCAGGCTGGCGGCGATCCGGGTGCCCCCGAACCGGTCCTGCACCGCGCCCGTGGCCCGTGCCACCGCCCCCTCCGCCGTGCCGTGCGCCAGCAGCGGGGTGAGCCGGGTGAGCCGGGTGCCGAACGCGAAGGCCTCGGTACCCGCGATCAGCGCGAACGCCCGCATCAGGTGCACGTAGGCGGCGGCCTGCGAGCGCATCGACCCGCTGACGTCGCACAGCGCCACCACCCGGCGCGGCCTGGGCACCGGCGCGCTGCGTACCAGTTCCAGGGGCTCCCACCCGGTGCGCCGGGCGCGGGCCAGGGTGGCGCGCAGGGCGACGCGCCGACCGCCCGGACCGGGGGAGTGGCGTCGGCCGCGCCGCCGGGGCAGCTGCGGCCGCAGCTCCTCCAGCCACCGGCCCAACTGCCGCACCTCGCCCTCGGAGAGACGGTCGAAGGGCGCCTCCGCCAAGGCCTCCAGGGCGCTGGGCAGCAGTTCGGGCAGGGCCCTGGGGTCGTCCTCCCCGCCAGGGGAGGGATCGGTGTCCGGCAGGGTCGCCCACGGCAGCCCGCCGCCGACCGCCCCCCGGTCCTCAGGGCCCCCGTCCGGTGCCCTCTCGCCCCTGGTCCTGACCGGAGCCGGGGGAGGGGAGAGCTGCTCGCCGACCGGGTCCGCGTCGCCGAACGCGGCGTCGAACACCGCGTCGAAGGCCTCCAGGTCGCCCCGGTGCCGGACCAGGCACACCCGCGCCGTCCAGTACAGCTCCCCGAGTGAACGGGGAAGGGACAGGGACAGGGCACGGGCCAGGGAGCGCGCGGCGTCCAGGTCGGTGCGCACGCCGTTCTCGCGCAGCCGCACGGTGAGCGCGACCACCAGGGCAGCCCGGTCGACCCCCTGGAGGAGCGCGGCCCGGGGCCGGGGCTCAGGCGAAGAGGACATAGCCGATGCCGATGCCCACCCCCACCAGGAGCAGCGCGAACACCGGCCACAGCCGCTGGAGCACGGCGTCCCGTGAGGCGGCGCCCAGGTCGACCGGGGCGGGCTCGGCGCTCTCGACGGTCCGCTTGGCGGGCGCGGGGGCCGTCACGGTTCCGGCCGCGGGAGCGGCGGCCACCGGTTCGGGGGTGCCCGCCTCGGAAGCGGAGGGGGCGCTCTCGGCCGGTGCGGTGGGCGTCTCGGCCTCGGCGGACCCTCCGCCCCCGGGAGCCTCTCCGCTCTCGGGCGCGGTCAGCTTCTCCTCCAGCGCGGCCGTGAACTGCCCCAGCAGCTTCTCGGACACGTCCTTGATCATCCCGCCGCCCATCTGGGCCAGCTTCCCGGTGATCTTCAGGTCGGTCTCGACGGCGACCCTCGTGCCGTCCTCGGCCTCGCTCAGCTGGAAGGTGACGGTCGCCGAGGCGTTGCCCACGCCGCGGCTGGCCTTGCCGGAGGCCTCGAGGGTCGCCCGGTGGGCGTGGGCGTCCCGCTCCACGAACCGCGCGGTGCCCTCGTAGGCGGCCACCACGGGGCCGACCTTCACACGCACCTTCCCCGAGTAGACGTCGCCCTCCACCCCGGTCAACTGCGTTCCGGGCATACAGGGGGCGATGGCCTCCACGTCGGTGAACAGGGCCCACACCCGCTCGGTGGGGGCGTCGACGGTGAACTCGTGCTCGATCTTCATGTCGTTTCCTTCGAGGTCAGGGGGATGGGTGTCCGTCGTCCCTCAGCGCGGCCGTGACCGCCTCCCGGTCGTCAGGGGTCTTGGCGAGGGCGGACAGTGAGTGCACGACGTCGTCGCGGACCAGGTCGGTGACGCCCAGGGCGCCCAGGGCCGACACCCAGTCGATGGCCTCCGCCATGCCGGGCGCCTTGTCCAGTTCCAGGCCCCGGACCCGGGACACGAACTCGGCGGCCGACGCCACCAGAGCCTCACCCGCCTGGGGGACGCGGCGGCGCAGGATCCGCGCGGCGCGCTCCGGCGGCGGGAAGGGGATCCAGTGGTAGAGGCAGCGGCGGCGCAGTGCGTCGTGCAGGTCCCGGCTGCGGTTGGAGGTCAGGACCACCAGCGGCGGGTGCTCGGCGGTGAACGTCCCGATCTCGGGCACCGTCACCGACGCCTCGCCCAGGAACTCCAGCAACAGCGCCTCGAACTCGTCGTCGGCTCGGTCCACCTCGTCGATGAGCAGCACCGGCGGTGCGTCGCCCCTGTGGCGCACCGCCCGCAGGACCGGCCGCTCCAGCAGGAAGTCCTCGGTGAACAGGTCCGCGTCGGCGAGCCGCTCACCGCGGGCCTCGGCCAGGCGGACGGCCAGGAGCTGGCGCTGGTGGTTCCACTCGTAGAGGGCCTCGGCGGCGGTCAGGCCCTCGTAGCACTGCAGGCGCAGGAACGGCGCGCCGAGCACCTCGGCCAGGGCCTTGGCCACCGCCGTCTTGCCCACGCCGGGCTCCCCCTCCAACAGCAGGGGGCGGCCCAGCGCCATGGCCAGGTGGAGCGCGGCGGCCGTGCCCTCGTCCACCAGATAGTCCAGGGCGTCCAACCGGTGTCGGACCTCGTCGGCGTCCAGCACCGGCTACACCCCGGCCGCGTAGTGGTCCCGGCACCCGGGCGCGCAGAACCAGTACTCCTGCCCGTCCACCTCCAGGCGGGGGGTGTCGGCCTCCACGGTCACGGACATGCCGCACACCGGGTCGAGGGCGGTCTGCAGGGGGGCGGGCCCGCCCGAACCGGAGCGGCAGCCGGCGGGCTCGGGCGCCGTCAGCCCCTCCAGCCGTACGGCCCGGACCAGTTCGGCCAGGATCGACAGGGCGATCTCGGCGGGGGTGGCGGCCCCGATGTCGAGCCCGACGGGGGTGCGCACCCGGGCGCGCTCCTCCTCGGACAGGGCGAGGGCCTCCAGGACCGCGGCACCGCGGCGGCGCGAGGCGACCAGCCCCACGTACCCCACCCCGGCGTCCAGGGCGGCCCGGACGGCGCCCTCCTCGTCTCCGCCGTGGGAGGCGACGACCACCGCTGTCGCGCCCGCCACGACCGAGGTGTCGGCCCCCGCCGACACGATGAAGCCCAGCGGCCCGGCCTGCTCGGCCAGGGCGGACACGATCGGGGAGGCCCCGACCACGCCCACCACGGGATCCGGCAGGCGGGGCTGGAGGAAGATCTCCATGGCGCCCCCGGACAGGCACGGGTTGACCACCACGTGCGCCCCGGGTGCCTCCGGGAAGGGCTCGCCCCCGTCCGGCAGCACCCGAAGCAGCACGCTGCGGCGTTCGCGGATCGCCTCCAGAGCGGCGGTGCGCACCGAGTCCCGGGCGCACCGCCCGCCGACGAACCCCTCGATGGACCCGTCCGCGAGGACGATCGCGCCGTCCCCGGCCCGCACCGAGGCGGGCACCTGGGCCCGCACCACGGTGGCCTCCACGAACGGCACCCGGTCGGCCAGCAGTTCGCGGCTGCGGCCGGTCAGGTCGGGGGCGGTCGCCATCACGTCAACTCCTCTGTGTTCTCGCTGCGGCCGACTAGAACGACGGCTTCGCGTGACCGTTCATCGCCTCCCACACCCGGGAGGGCGTGAGGGGCATGTCCGCGTGGCGTACCCCGAACGGCTTGAGGGCGTCCACCACCGCGTTCACCACGGCCGGGGGAGAGCCGACCGTGGCCGACTCGCCCACGCCCTTGGCACCGATCGGGTGATGGGGGGAGGGGGTCACCGTGTAGCCGGTCTCCCACTCGGGGACCTCCAGCGCGGTGGGCAGCAGGTAGTCCATGAGCGATCCGCCCAGGCAGTTGCCGTCCTCGTCGAAGGAGATCATCTCCATCAGCGCCATGCCAACGCCGTCGGTGAGACCGCCGTGCACCTGGCCCTCGATGATCATCGGGTTGATGCGGGTGCCGCAGTCGTCGACGGCCACGAACCGGCGCACCTTGACCTGCGCGGTGCCCGGGTCGATGTCGACCACGCAGATGTAGGCGCCGTGCGGGTAGGTGAGGTTCTCCGGGTTGTAGCAGATCTGGGCGTCCAGGCCGCCCTCGATCCCCTCGGGCAGGTCTCCGGCGCCGTGGGCGCGCAGGGCGATCTCCTGGATGGTGACACTGCGCTCGGGGTCGCCCTTGACGGAGAAGGCGCCCTTGGTCCATTCCAGGTCGGCGACCGAGGCCTCCAGCATCCCCGAGGCGATGATGCGCGCCTTGTCGCGCACTTTGCGGGCCACCAGCGCGGCGGCGGCTCCCGAGACCGGGGTGGAGCGGCTGCCGTAGGTGCCCAGGCCGAAGGGCGTCTGGTCGGTGTCGCCGTGGACCACGTCGATGTCGTCGACGGGGATGCCGATCTCCTCGGCGACGATTTGCGCGAAGGTGGTCTCGTGTCCTTGGCCCTGGGTCTGCACCGACAGGCGCACCACCGCCTTGCCGGTGGGGTGGACGCGCAGCTCGCAGCCGTCGGCCATGCCCAGGCCCAGGATGTCCATGTCCTTGCGCGGGCCGGCGCCGACCGCCTCGGTGAAGAACGACAGGCCGATGCCCATCAGTTCGCCGCGGGCGCGCTTCTCGGCCTGTTCCCTGCGCAGTTCGTCGTAGTCGGCGATACGCATCGCCTCGCGCAGCGTCGGCTCGTAGTCGCCGGAGTCGTACACCCACCCGGTCTTGGTGGTGTAGGGGAACTGCTCCGGCTTGATGAGGTTCTTCAGCCGAAGCTGGACCGGGTCCACGTCCAGCTCGTGGGCCAGGCAGTCCACGATCCGCTCCACCAGGTACACGGCCTCGGTGATGCGGAAGGAGCAGGCGTAGGCGACGCCGCCGGGGGCTTTGTTGGTGTAGACGGCCGTGAGCTTGGCGTGCGCGGCCTCGATGTCGTAGCTGCCGGTGAAGACCCCGAAGAACCCGGCGGGGTACTTGGTGGGCGCGGCCTGGGCGTTGAAGGCGCCGTGGTCGGCGAGCACGTTGGTGCGGATGCCGAGGATGCGGCCATCCCGGGTGGCCGCGATCTCCCCGCGCATGATGTAGTCACGGGCGAAGCCGGTGCTGATGAGGTTCTCGGAGCGGTCCTCGACCCACTTGACCGGCTTGCCGACCACGAGGGAGGCCACGATCGAGCACACGTAGCCGGGGTAGATCGGCACCTTGCCGCCGAAGCCGCCGCCGATGTCGGGGGCGATGACCCGGATCTTGTGCTCGGGCAGACCCGCCACCATCGCGTACAGGGTGCGGTGGGCGTGCGGGGCCTGGGTGGTCGACCACAGGGTGAGGCGCCCCTCGACCGGGTCGAAGTCGGCGACCGAGCCGCACGTCTCCATGGGCGCGGGGTGCACCCTCGGGTAGACGATGTCCTCGGTGACCACCACGTCGGCCTTGGCGAAGACCGCCTCGGCGGCGTCGGCGTCGCCGGTCTCCCAGTCGAAGATGTGGTTGTCGGCCTTGTCCTCCAGGTCGTCGCGGACCACGGGCGCGCCCTGGGCCAGGGCGCTGCGCACGTCCACGACCGGGTCGAGCATGTCGTATTCGACGTCGATGAGCTCCAGGGCGTCACGGGCCGCGTAGTGGTCCTCGGCCACCACGAAGGCGACCTCCTGGCCCTGGAAGCGCACCTTGTCGGTGGCCAGGACGGCCTGGACGTCGTTGGACAGGGTCGGCATCCACGCCAGGCCCTTCTCCGCCAGGTCGGCGCCGGTCACCACGGCCACGACCTTGGGGTGGGCCTGGGCGGCGCTGGTGTCGATGGAGACGATGCGCGCGTGCGCCATGGGAGAGCGCAGGATGGCCAGGTGCAGCATGCCCGGCAACTGGACGTCGTCGACGTAGCGGCCGCGGCCGCGCACGAACCTGGGGTCCTCCTTGCGGAGCATCCGGCCGTGGCCGACCGGCTTCTCCTCCTCCACCGCGGTCATCAGACCTCCTCCTTGACCTGGTCGGCCGCGGCGGACGTGCGCTCGGCGGCCTCGTGTTCGGCCGCCCAGCACACCGAGCGGACGATGGTGGTGTAGCCGGTGCAGCGGCAGATCTGCCCGGAGATGGCCTCGCGGACCTCGTCCTCCGAGGGGTCGGGGTTGCGGTCCAGCAGGGCGCGGGCGGTCATCATCATCCCGGGCGTGCAGAAGCCGCACTGGAGGCCGTGGCACTCCATGAACCCCTGTTGGACGGGGTCGAGGCTGCCGTCCGGCCGGGCCAGGCCCTCGACGGTGGTGACCTCGTGGCCGTCGGCCATCGCCGCGAGTACGGTGCACGACTTGACGGGCTCGCCGTCCATACGCACCACGCAGGTCCCGCAGTTGCTGGTGTCGCACCCCCAGTGGGTGCCGGTGAGTCCCAGGTGGTCCCTGAGGAAGTGCACCAAGAGGAGGCGGCCCTCGATCTCCTTGGTGACCTCTGCACCGTTGACGGTCATGGTGACGCGCATGGTCAGGCCCTCCCGGTTCCGGCGACGGCGCGGCGCAGCGTCCGTCGGGTGAGTTCTTTGGCGAGGTGGCGCTTGTACTCGGCGCTTCCCCTGGCGTCGGTGGCGGGGTCGCAGCTCTGGGCCGCGATCTCCCCGGCCCTGGTGTAGAGCTCCTCCGAGGGGCGCTGTCCGCGCAGCGCCTCGGCGATCCCGCCGACCCCGACGGTGTCGCCGCCCACGGCGGCCAGGCCGACCCGGGCGTCGGTGAACGCGCCCTGGTCGATCCACACGGCGGCGGCGGCGGAGACGACGGCCCAGTCGCCGACGCGGCGCTCCACCTTCTCGAAGGCGCTGCATCCGCCCGGGCGCACCGGCAGGCGTACCTCGACGAGCATCTCGCCGGGGGCGACGGCCGTCTCGTAGGGGCCGACGTGGAACTCCTCCATGGGGACGAGCCGTTCGCCGTCGGCACCGCGGATGACGCAGACCGCGTCGAGCGCGCCGCAGACGGCCGACAGGTCCTCGGAGGGGTCGGCCTGGCAGAGGGAGCCGCCGATGGTGCCGCGGTTGCGCACGATCGGGTCGGCGATGACCTTCTCCGCCTCCATGAACACGGGGAAGAGTTCGGCGAGGATCTCCGATTCGAGCAGCTCCCGGTGCCTGGTCATGGCGCCGATGCGGACCTCGTCGCCCTCGCGCCGGACGTACCCGAGTTCGCCGTGCAGGCCGTTGATGTCGATGAGGTACTCCAGGTCGGTGAGCCGGAGTTTCATCATCGGGAGCAGACTGTGCCCTCCCGCGACCAGCCGGGCGGACTCACCCAGGCGGTCCAGTAGGCCGATCGCGTGGTCCACGCTGGTCGCGCGTTCGTATTCGAACGGTGCCGGGACCTGCATGCGTGCCCTCCTTCGCCGTGTGGTGTGTCGCAGTGCACACCTGGCGGTGGGAGGAGGTCAACGGCGACCTAAGGTGTCGCTTAATCCCCCAGGGGGCGCCCTGTGTCAGGGAATCGGAAGTAAGGCTGGCCAAAGGCCACCTCCAGGGGCGCCCGGTGGCGGTACGGCCGATGGCGGCCCTCCACCGGGGCTTCGCCCCTCGCGGTGCGGCGTGTTCTCGGCCGTCGCCGCGACGCCGCCCCTCCGGTGGAAGCCGGTCCCTAACCCTGCCTCACGGCCACAAAGCAGTGCTGTCCACTGGCCCTGAGCGTTTCGACGACCTCGTCAAGGGTCTCGCGGTCGACTCCCGGGAGTTCCTTGGCCGCGGCGTTCTCGATATTCTCGATAATCCTCTGCTCGTCCCTCTGGCTTTTGGGTAGTGTGTCCTCCTTCATGATCTCTCGGTCGATGATATTTTTGAGCTTTTTCAATTCGGATTCCGGAAGCTTCCATTCCGCGTTCTCCTTGCTTATGTCCTTGTTGACGCATTCAACGAACTTCTTTCTCGTTTCCGTGGTGTCCTGGGCCTGGACTGGGGAGGAAAGGGCGATGCCGGACAGCGTGAGCATCACGGTCATCGATGCCGAGGTGAGAGGTCGGAGGAACTTCAACATGGACTCCTGGAGACGGAGGGATCCTGCGCGTCATGCGGATGTTAGCGCTGCCGCGGGTCTTCCGCCCGTCCTTCGGCCGTCGTGTCGCGAGCGTGCGCGGACGTTTCCCCGCGATGGGGGCGGGTGTGTGAAAGGTCGGACACGTCCACGTGTCCGACCTTTCGCGTCTCCCCCTGTTTCCGTCGGAAACAGGTCCGGAAACAGTCGTCCGGCAAACCCCGGATGATCCGGGTAAGAACCGGTAAACGAATCGGCGCCGTCCTGTCCCGCCTCCGAGTCCTGCGTCATGGATCACATGTTCGCTTCTGATCCTCTGAGCTGAGAAAATGTTAGCGCAGCGGCTGGCCGGTGACCGTGCGGCCGATGATGAGCTTCTGTACCTCGCTGGCACCCTCGAAGATGGTGAAGATGGTGGCGTCGCGGTGCCAGCGCTCGACCGGGTACTCGCGGGTGTAGCCGTTGCCGCCCAGCAGGCGCAGGGCGTTCTGGGTGACGAAGGTGGCCGTCTCGCTGGCGTAGAGCTTGCTCATGGACCCCTCGGCGCTGGTGAAGGGCTTGCCGTTGCGGGCCATCCACGCGGCGCGCCACACCAGCAGGCGGGCGGCGTCGATGCGGGTGGCCATCTCCGCCAGCAGGAAGGCCACGGCCTGGTGGTCGGCCAGGGGGCGGCCGAACTGCTCGCGCTGGCCGGTGTACTCCAGGGCGTACTCGTAGGCGGCGCGGGCGGTGCCCACCGCCATCGCCCCCACCGTGGGGCGGGTGGCCTCGAAGGTCTTCATCGCGGCCTGGCCCTTGGAGCTCTTGCCCTCGCGGGTGCGGGCGACGCGCTCGTCGAACCGCTCCTTGCCGCCGATGAGGTGACTGCCGGGGACGCGTACGCCGTCGAGGACGACCTCGGCGGTGTGGGAGGCGCGGATGCCGTGCTTGGCGAACTTCTGGCCCTGGGACAGGCCCGGTGCGGCGGCGGGGACGATGAAGGAGGCCTGGCCGCGCGAACCGAGTTCGGGGTGCACGCTGGCGACCACGATGTGCACGTCGGCGATGCCGCCGTTGGTGGCCCAGGTCTTGGTGCCGTCGAGCACCCACTCGTCCTTGGCCTGGTCGTAGACGGCGCGGGTGCGGATGGCGGAGACGTCGGAGCCGGCGTCGGGTTCGGAGGCGCAGAACGCGGCGACCTTGACGTCGTTGGGGGTGCCGAACATCTGCGGTGCCCACTCGCCGACCTGCTCGGGGGTGCCGGTGTGGCTCAGGGACGCGGCGGCCAGGCCGGTGCCCATGATGGACAGGCCGATGCCGGGGTCGCCCCAGAACAGTTCCTCGATGGCCACGGACATGCCCAGGCCGGTCGGCTCCAGGCCCTGGGTGGCGAAGAAGTCGAGGGAGTACAGGCCGATCCTGGCGGCCTCCTGGAGGACCGGCCAGGGGGTCTCCTCCCGCTCGTCCCACTCGGCGGCCGCGGGGCGGACGACGTCGGCGGCGAATCCGTGGACCCACTCCCGCATGGTGCTGAGGTCGTCGGAGAGTTCGAGGGAGAAGTCGGACATGGGTGGGGGCTCCTCGGTTCGTAAGGCGGCCTGTTACTCATGAGTAGCATTCGCGTTTCCGCTTGTCCACACCATCCGGGAAAACACGCGGGGAGCCGCCGCTCAGTGCCCGGCGACACGCTCGCGCAGCGCGTCCAGCGAGGTGAACCGGTGCCCCTGGAGGCCCAGGGCGGTGGCGGCGTCGACGTTGGACCGCCGGTCGTCGACGAACAGCACCCGCCCGGCCGGCACCCCCAGGCGCTCCAGCGCCCACGCGAACGCGGCGGGCTCCGGCTTGGCCCGGTGGATCCGGCACGACAGGCCTAGGACGGGGAACAGGTCCAGCACCCGCCGGTGGTGCTCACCGAAGTAGTCGGCGAGCTCGAAGGGGATGTTGGACAGCAGCCCCAGCCGCACCCCCTGTCCGGCCAGGTGGGAGACGTAGTCCACCATCTCCTCGTCGACGCGGCGCCAGCTCTCCAGGTCGAGGCGGGTCAGCAGCCGCACCAGCCGCTCGTCGAACTCCGTCCCCAACCGCTCCCCGACACGCCCCCAGTACCCGGCCCCGTCGGTGTCGCCCCGGTCGTAGGCCTGGCGCGGATGCCAGTACGCCTCCCAGAACTCCTCCGGCGGTGCGCCCACGGCCCGCTCCAGTGCGGCGCGGCCCTCCTCCGACTGGTCCCTGGCGATGACTCCGAACATGTCGAAGAGCACGGCGTCCACACTGGCGCCTCCCGTCCGGTCGCGGCGGATCCCGGTGGCTCCCGGGACGTGTGTCCCATCCTGCCCGCTCCGGTGCGCCGCCGTGCCCCGGGCCCGCCCCTCCCGGAGCACGCGGAGCGGCGGCGATACTGGGCCCATGGACGACCCCACGCTCTCCCTGCTGCCCCTGACCACCACCGCCGAAGAGGGCAGCAGCGGCGCCCCCGCGGCGCTGCTGCCCGTCGGCAGTCTGGAACAGCACGGTCCCCACCTGCCCCTGGTGACCGACACCGTCATCGCGTGCGTCCTGGCCCGGGAACTCGCCCGTGCCCACCGGCTCCGCCTCCTGCCGCCGGTCACCGTCTCCTGCTCCCATGAGCACGCTGCCTGGCCGGGCACCGTCAGCATCTCCGCACCCACCCTGCACGCCGTCGTCACCGACATCGCGGCCTCCCTCCGGGGGACGCCGCTCGTCCTGGTCAACGGCCACGGCGGCAACCACGTGCTGGCCAACACCGTCCAGGCCTCCGGCGGGACCATGGCGCTCTTCCCCCAGGGCCACGAGTGGGAGGCGGCCCGGCGCGAGGCCGGGATGGCCACCGACAACGACACCGACATGCATGCAGGGGAACTGGAGACGTCCGTCCTGCTGCACACCCATCCCGGCCTCGTGCGGCCTGGCAGGGAGGGTGCCGACCACATCAGCGGCCCCCGCGACCACATGCCCACCCGGGGGCTGGCGCCCTACACCCCCAACGGCGTGGTCGGGCGCCCCTCACTGGCCGCCGCAGACAAGGGCCGCCGCCTCCTGGAGGCCCTCACCACCGCCTTCACCGGACACCTGTCCGCTCTCGGGGCCGCTGGTCCACACCACTGACCACGGTCGATACCGGCCGTGTGCGGGTCCGCCACGCCTGCGCCCACCGCACGAGCGGTACCACCGCCCCGGGCAGCGCCGCAGCCAGAGCCAGCACACCGTAGACCACCGACACCGTGACGCCGGTCTGCGAGCCCAGGCCCGCCGCGGCGAACGCCAGGGCGGTCACCGCCTCGCGCGGCCCCCACCCGCCCACGTTCACCGGCACGCTCATCGCCAGTAGCGACAGCACCGCCAGCGGGACCACCTGGACCACCGGGGCGTCCGTCCCGGCCAGGGACGCCGCGTACACGAACAGGGCCACGTGTCCGGTCAGCGCCGCCACCGACAGGGCCAGCACCGGGGCGGCGTTGGCCACCAGCCCGGCCCTGGTGTCGGCCGCCGTGTCCCGCAGCGCGCGCCACCACCGCGGCCGGCGGGTCCGGCCCAGGAACAGGACCGCCGCGCCCGTCAGGACCACCGCCGCGACCAGCCCGGCGGACACGCCCACGGCTCGCAGCCCCGGCCCGAACAGGGCCGTGGGCAGGGCGAACAGCAGTCCGGCGGCGGCCGTCATCAGCACCAACTGTCCCGCGACGCGCTCCAGTACCACCGCGCGCACCCCTCGCCACAGGTCTCCCGCGTACCGGCCGTGGCTCACCGCGCGGTGCGCGTCGCCGAGCACCCCGGCCGGGAGCACGGCGTTGAGGAACACGGCGCGGTAGTAGTCGCCGACCGCGCGCGCGAACGGCAGCCGCAGGCCGACGCCGCGCGCCACCACCCACCAGCGCGCCGCGCTCAACACGGTGGTGCCCGCGCCCGCGGCCAGCGCGGCCAGCAGGGCGGGGCCGTCCACGAGGGCGAGCGCCCCGGCGAACGTCCCGGACGGGAACCACGCCGCCACGGCCGCCAGGACCGCGGCCCCCGCGAGCGCGCGCAGCCACGCGCTCCGGTTCACGCGGCGCCCTCTCCGGGCAGGACCACCAGGTCGGTGTGGTGGACCACGACGTGCAGGCGCATGTGCGCGCACTCCTCCAACCGCCGGTCCAGGTAGTCGCGCACCGGCAGTCCCGGCTCCTGCTCGACGGCGGCCCGCACCCACCCGCGCAGCCACTGCTCGGTCAGGGCCGCCTGTTCCGGCCCCAGCCGCCACGGGCTCGCGAACTCCTCCACGCGTGCCCCCAGACTCCGGAACACCTCGGCGGCGACGTCCGCGGCGTCGGGGCCCAGACGCCCGCCGCGGCGCTGGTGGGCGTCGAAGGCGCGGGCGATGTCCGTGTCCCTCGGGTCGGCGGGGGACAGCTCCACCCGGCCCACCACCGACAGGGTCAGCAGGGCCGGGCAGCCGACACCGGTGACGGCTGCGGCCAGTGCCGCCACCTCGGCCCGGGTGAACAGGTCGAGCAGGGCCGAGGCCGCCACCAGCGTCACGCCCTCCAAGTCGGCCGGGCGCAGCTCCGACAGCTCCCCCGGGCGGGTGGCGACCTCGGCGGCGGGAACGCTCCGCCGCGCCAGGTCCAGCAGCGCCGGGTCGCGGTCGAACAGCACCCAGCGCCGCGACTCGGGCAGGCGCGGCACCAGCCAACGGCCGAGCGATCCCGTGCCGCACCCCAGGTCGGCGACCACCTGGCCGTGTCCGCGTACCGCGTCCACCGCCCGCTCGGACCGCGCCCTGCCGTCCGCCTCCTCGCGCAGTGCCAGCCATTGCGGTGTGAACGCCGAAGTCCTCATCGTGCCCGTCACCGAGCCTTCCCGTCGGGTGTCGCGGCCGCCGCGGGCCGCCCGTGTCCATCTGACCTGACCGGTCAGATGCGCGGGGACCCGCGGCGGTGCGATCGACCCCGCCGATTCACCGCAACGCGGGTTTCGGGGCAGGGCGCGGCAGGGGGGTCACCGCCGCTCTCGGGCGGCTTCCGCCGGGGTGCCCTCCGCCGCCTCGCGCAGGACGATCACGGCCTTGGTCCGCTCGGGCAGTTCCCGGATGCTGTCGCCGGGCGCGACGTACCGGAGGGCCTCCGCACGGCCGTCGGCCTCGAACTCCTCGCACGAGTTGCGGACGATGAGGACGGGGCGTTCGGTGCCGTTGGTGAACCTGTAGAACTCCTGGTGGCGCTCGGGCGAGAGGGTCTCCTCCGGCACGCTGTGGCAGGAACCCGGAGCGGTGTCGGTGATGGCGTGCTCGACGATCTCGACCTTGTGCCAGTCGACGACCTCGAAGGCCAGCGCGCCCTCCGCGGCGTGGGCGGGAGCGGCGATGGACAGGGCCGCGGCGCAGGCGGCGAGAGCGGTGGCGGCGGTGGAGTAGCGGGGCACGGTTCTTCCTTTCGGCCTTGGGTTGATCACCCAGAGTGATATTCCGTGGTAGACACGTATCACGCGCCCCGCGGCGACACGTAGGGGAATCACCGGCCGCGCACCGGTCGGTCCGCTTTCCGCCCGCCGCTCCGTACTCGCGGACCGGCGTCAGGGCCGCGCGGCCCCGTCGAGCACCGCGGCCATCGCGTGCGCCGACCGGCCCCAGCCCGCCAGCTCCGGCCGTCGCAGGCGGGCCGAGGCGCGCAGCCGCCCCCGCAGCCCCGGATCCGTGCACCACCGGCGCAGCGCCTCGGCGAGCGGGTCCGCCCCGACCGGTTCGACGAGGATTCCGGGCAGGGAGCCGTCCGGGGCCAGCCCCAGCGCCTCCGGTACGCCGCCCACACCGAAGGCCGCCACCGGGACCCCGCGCGCCAGCGACTCGGTCACGACCATGCCGAAGGTCTCCGCTCGGGAGGGCAGGACCAGCAGGTCGGCGGCCGAGTAGGCCGCGTCCAGGTCCGCTCCGGTGAGCGGCCCCGCCATGCGCACCCCGAGGCCTTCGGCCCGGGACCGCACGCGGTCGGCGTGTCTCCCGCCGCCGGGGCCCACGCACACGCACTCCCACGAAAGGCCCTCCAGACGGGACAGGGCCTCCAGGAGCAGGTCGTGCCCCTTGCGCGGGGTCACCGAGGCCACGCACAGCATGTGGCGGGCGCCGTCGGTCCCGACCGCGAGCGGCGCGGGGTCCGTCCCCGGGACCACGCACCCGACGCCCTCCAGACCGTGGTGGCGAGCCACCCGCCGGGCGGCCCAGGCGCTGGTGGCGACGGTGGCCGCGGCCGAGGCTAGGACCGCGCGCTCCCGCGCGTCCAGGTCCGCCGCCTCCCCGGCGGACAGCCCCCACTCGTCGGCCAGGGGAAGGTGCACCAGGACCACCAGCCGCAGACGCCGGGCGTGGGGGAGGACCGCCTCGGGTACCCCGCAGGCGACCAGTCCGTCCACCAGCACGACCGCCCCGTCCGGCACCCCCTCCAGGACCCGGGCCAGGTCCGCCTCGGCGCCGGTGCCGGGGCGGGGCCAGGCGCCGGACACCTCGACCAGGCGCACCGGCCGTCCGATCCTCCCCAACGCTTCGGCGATGCGCGCGTCGAACGTGTTGCCCCCGCTGGGGGAGGACAGCGCGGGCACCACGAACGGCGTGCTCACAGGTCGCGTTCGTAGGTCGCCCACGCCACGTGTGACTCGTGCAGTGTGACCGAGACCCGTGTCAGGCCCCGCTCCCTCGCACCGATCCGGTCGACGAGGCGGTCGGCGACCACCTTGGCCAGGAACTCGGTGGAGGTGTTGACCCCGGTGAACTCGGGCTCCCCGTCCAGGTTCCGGTAGTTGAGACCGGCGACCACGGCGGCCAGCTCCCCGGTTACCAGGCCGATGTCCACGACGATCCCGTCGGTGTCCAGTTCGGGGCGGTACAGGGTCGCGTCCACGACGAACGTGGCGCCGTGCAGCCGCTGGGCGGGGCCGAACACCCCGCCGCGGAAGCTGTGGGCGACCATCATGTGGTCGCGGACGGTCACACTGAACAAGGGGTGCTCCTCGAAGGTCGCGGGTGCGGGTACCGGGGACCCGGTACCCGCAAGCGGGTCTCATGTGTAGGCGATGCGGTGGCACAGGGCCGGTAGGGAGCCGTCGGCCAGCCGCGGCAGCACTGACGGCAGGTCCTCGAAGGGGCTCTCCCCGGTGACCAGGGCGTCGAAGGCCGGGGCCCGGAGCAGGCGCAGCGCCAGGTCGAGCCGGTCGCCGTAGCCGTACCGGCCGCGCCGGGAGGGGGAGACCGTCCCGACCTGGCTGGCGCGCACGGTCAGGCGGCGGGAGTGGAAGCCCTCGCCCAGGGGCACGCGGACCCTGCGGTCCCCGTACCAGCTCATCTCGACCACCTCGCCCTCGTCCGCGACCAGTTCCAATGACCGCGCCAGCCCCTCGTCGGTCGCGCTGGTGTGGAAGACCAGGTCGCAGCCGGATACGGCCTCTCCGGGGGGTGCGAAGCCCGTTCCCAGGGCGCTCGCCGTCGCGGCCCGGCGCGGGTCCACGTCCACCAGTTGGACGCGGGTGCCGGGCACCCCTGCGGCCAGGAGGGCCACGCAGCAGCCCACCATCCCCGCGCCGACCACGGCGACGCGGTCGCCCACCAGGACGGGCGCGTCCCACAGGGCGTTGACCGCCGTCTCCACGGTTCCGGCGAGCACCGCCCGCCCGGCCGGGACGCCGTCGGGCACGCACCGCACCGCCTCGGCCGGAACGGCGAAGCGCGTCTGGTGCGGGTACAGGCTGAAGACCGTCCGCCCCGCCAGCCCGTCGGGCCCCTCCTCGACCACGCCGACGTTGAGGTAGCCGTACTTGACCGGTCCGGGGAAGTCGCCCTCCTGGAAGGGAGCGCGCATCACGCGGTGCTGGTCCCGCGGAACGCCGCCGCGCAGGACCAGGGTCTCGGTTCCCCGGCTTACCCCGGAGTACAGGGTACGTACCACCACCTCGCCTTCGCGCGGCTCCGGCACCACGGCGTCGCGGACCTCGCCCCGTCCGTCCCCGTCCGTCCAGAACGCGCGGGCGTGCCTCCTCTCCGGCATCACGCCTCCCCTCCTGCCAGACCCGGTGCCCGGCGCGACCGCCACAGCCACACCGTGTCCCTGCCGAACGACCACACCAGCGCGGCCAGTGCCGAGGCCACCGCGATGACCGAGAGCGCGTGCGCCGGAACCCCCGACGCCGCCGCGGTCAGCACGACCCCCTGGGCGGCGGCCACCACCTTGCGGGCCGTGCTCGGGGGCAGCGGCGCGCGCAGGAACGGAGCGACCCGCGCCCCGGCCGCGAACAGGTACCGCAGGAGGCCGACGGCCAGAACCCACGGGCCCAGGTGCAGCGACACGTACGCGCTGAGCACCAGGATCAGGAAGGCGTCCGCCTCCATGTCGAACCGCGCCCCGAACTCCGAGGCGCTGCCGCTGCCGCGCGCCACAGCCCCGTCCACCAGGTCCAGCACGAGCGCGACCGAGGCCAGCGCGACCAGGGCCCAGGCCGGGCCGCCGTCGACGGCCAGGGCCAGGACCCCGCCGCCCAGGACCGCCCTGGACAGGGTGACCCGGTCCGCGGTGCCCAGCACGGTGCGCCCCCGGCGGTGCATCGCCCACAGCAGCAGGCCCGTGAGCGCCGCAGCGTGCAGGGCGCCCGCCCCCCACCCCAGCGGGCCCAGGCCCGCCAGGGGGACGAGCGCCCACAGCAGGGCCGACTGGGCGACCAGTGCGGTCCCCGCCTCCCCTGCGGTCCACAGCGCCGTGCCGCGCGCCGTCGGGGCCCAGGCCCCTGCTCTCGTGCTCTGCTCGCCCATAGGTCCCTTCGATTCGTCACGGAAGCGGCCACACGGTGCGCGCCCGCCGGCCGGGTCCGGACAACCCGGTGCCGGGCGTCCGCGCCGCACCGTTCAGGCGACGGATTCGGTACCGCCGCTCATCCAGGGTGGATGCGGGGACCGCGGATTCTGTTCTGTGCGAGCGGGCGGCGCGTCGGCCCGACCTCACGGACGGGGCCGTGCAAGCGGAGGCGCAAGGCGATTCCCGGGTCGGCGCAGGAGGCGGACAGGCGCGGCACCAGGTCGCCCGGGTCCACGATCCGCCGCGGGTCCGGGCCGGTGTAGGCCGCCAGGTCCGCGTGGACGGCGGACTCCACCCCGCTCTCCTGTCCGGGCTCCAGGTCCAGCCGGGCGTAGCCGATCAGCCGCCGCACCGGCCCGGTCACCGCCGCCACCGGGTCGCTCAGGTAGAGCTGGACGACCTCGGTTCCGCGCACCGGGCCGTCGTTGCGCACCGTGCACCCCACCGTCACCTCCCCGTCCGTGGGTAGCGCAACGGCGCCCTCCCCGGTGGGGCAGCCGTCCAGGAGCGGATACGACCAGGTGAAACGGGTGTAGGACAGGCCGTGTCCGAACGGGAACAGCGGGGCGGGGTCCACCGGACTCACCCCGCTGCGCCCGGCCAGGGGCGGCCCCAGGCGGGTGGGGGGCTGTCCGCCGGGAGCGCGTGGAACCCCGAACGGCAGTCGTCCGCTGGGGCCGCGCCCCGCCCCGTGAGCGCACCGTCCCGTACTGGACGCCGTCGACCTGTCCCGACCCCAGGACGGAGGGGATGAAGGAGGCGGCGAAGCCGGGGTCCTGCTCCATGAGGTCGTCCAGGGGCATGAGCACGTCCTGCTCCACGTAGGGCTCGATGCTGCCGGCGTCCCAGTCGGAGAAGGCGTCGGTCTGCTCGCTCGCCCCCATCGCCGTGTGCAGCCACTCCTCGTAGCCGTCGCCGGGAACCTCGTCGATCACGGCCTCGACTTCGGAGGATTCGTTGAAGCGCCCGACGGCGGCGTCCTGCACGATGGCGGGCGTGTCCCGGTCCATCCACACGTGCATGCGCCCGTCGCCGCCACCGTCTCCGCGGGCGGTGGCGGCGAGCGGGGCCAGAGCTGACGCGCCTGCTGCGGCGAAGCGGGGGCATCCATGGCCGACCTTTTGAAACTATCGGAATTTCTTTCGAAACCGTGGGGTCGGAATTTACGCTCATACCACGGAGTGCGTCAAGGGTGGAAACCCCGGAGGCCGTACGCCTGCGGGGCGGGGGAAGGGCGTAGTATCAGGCGGCGTGAGTGCAGACCCCGTGTCCGACTCCGGCCAGGAACCCCTGTCCGAGCCGGTCACCATCTCGAAAATTGCGAAAGCCGCCGGTGTCTCGGTGCCGACCGTCTCCAAGGTGCTCAACGGCAGGGCCGACGTGGCCGCGCGGACCCGTGAGCGCGTCGAGGAACTCATCCGCCGCTCCGGCTACCGGCGCCGACGCGGCCCCGGCCGCGGCCGGTCGTCCATGATCGAGCTCGTCTTCCACGAACTCGACAGCGCCTGGGCGATCGAGGTCGTCCGCGGTGTGGAGAACGTCGCGCGCGCCGAGGGGCTGAGCGTGGTGCTCACCGAGTCGGGCGGGGCCCAGACACCGCGCGAGACCTGGGTGGACGCCGTCCTCGCCCGCCAGTCGACCGCGGCGGTCCTGGTCTTCTCCGACCTGGCGCCCGAACAGCGCGCCCGGCTCACCGCGCGCGACCTTCCCTTCGTGGTCGTGGACCCGGCGGGCGACCCGGGACCGGACATGCCCGCGGTCGGTTCGGCCAACTGGAACGGGGGGCTCGCCGCGACCCGCCACCTCATCGAACTGGGGCACCGCCGCATCGCGGTGATCGGGGGGCCCCGGCACGTCCTGTGCAGCAGGGCGCGGCTCGACGGCTGCAGCGCCGCACTGGACGCCGCCGGGATCGCCCCCGACCCGGAACTGGTCCGCCACGGCGACTTCCACGTCGAGGGCGGCCGTGACCGGGGGCGGGAGCTGCTCCGGCTGGAGGAACCGCCCACGGCGGTCTTCGCCGGCAGCGACCTCCAGGCGATGGGGGTGTACGAGGCCGCCCGTGAGCTGGGTGTGCGCATCCCCGAGGACCTCAGCGTCGTGGGCTACGACGACCTGCCCGTGGCACGGTGGACGGGGCCGCCGCTGACCACGGTGCGCCAACCCCTCATCGAGATGGCGGAGGAGGCCACCCGGATGGCCCTCGCCCTCGCACGGGGGGAGCGGCCGGCCAACCTGCGCCTGGACCTGGCCACCGACCTGGTCGTCCGTGCCAGCACGGCCGCCCCGAGGTGAGGGGGCCGCCCGCCGGGTGCGGCCCCGACCGGGTGTCCTACGCACGGGCCTCGGGGACCGCGCCGTCCAGGTGCGGCAGGTCGTGCCCCAGGCGGTCGCGCTTGGCCGTCAGGTAGGCGATGTTCTCCGCCCGGGCCGGGGGCAGCACGGGTACTCGCGCGACCACCTTCACTCCGTGCTCCTCCAGCTCCCGCGCCTTGTCCGGGTTGTTCGACAGCAGGCGCACCGACCGCACGCCCAGGAACCGCAGGGCGCGTGCGGCCGGGCCGTAGGAGCGCGCGTCCACCGGCAGGCCCAGGGCCGTGGCCGAGTCGACGGTGTCCAGGCCCTCCTCGTCCTGGAGCGTCATGCTGCGCACCTTCTCCAACAGCCCGATGCCCCGGCCCTCGTGTCCGCGCAGGTACACCAGGACCCCGCGGCCCTCCGCGGCGATCGCGTCCAGGGCCTCCCGGAGCTGGTCGCCGCACTCGCAGCGCAGGGCCCCCAGGGCGTCGCCCGTCACGCATTCGGAGTGGAGCCGCACCAGCACCTCCTCGCCGTCGCCGAGGGACCCGGACAGCAGTGCCAGGTGCTCCGCCCCGTCGACGGGGTCGCGGAAGGCGAGGGCGCGGAACGGGCCGCTGCGGGTGGCCAACTCGGACTCGGCGGTGTTCGCGGGGTCGATGTCGTGTTCGTGCATGCTCTCCCTCATCCGCCCGGTGCCCGCCCGTTCCCTTGTGGAAACCTTGCCGGGCTACGGGCAACCGGTTTCGGGGAGGTTCGATGGCGGTCCCGGCCCGAAAGGTTCTCGGCCTGCGCGCGGTCCCGTCTTTGAACTATTCGTCGAACACTTCATGTTGGCCATGAAGTGTTCGACGGCGGTTGTGGAGCCAGGGAAGAACCAGAGCGGCACGAGAGCCCCTTCGCCCCGACCGATGCCCGCCGCCTGCGCACACACGAGGCGCTGCTGTGGATCACCGAGCGACGCGCTCGCGGCGAGCACCGCGTTCGCTGGGAGGAGCGCGGCGTGCCGGTGGTCCCCTTCGACGCCGTGCGGTGCGTGGCCGACCTCGCCGCGGGCAGCGTGGTCGCGCGGGAGGAGTTCGACCAGGTGGAGGCCGGGCTGCTGTCCATGGCCAAGGGGCGCGGTATCTCCTGGCAGGAGCTCTCCCACGGCCCCGTGCCCGGCAGCGCCCAGGCCGCCCGCCAGCGCCATGAGCGGCTCGACCGCCGTACCGCGTCCCGGCCCTGAACCGCCGGGGTCGACAGGGGAGTCCGTTACGAATGGGTCATATGACCGGCTTGTCTGGTTCATTCGCTCGCAATGCCCCCTCGTTAGCGTGCGAGGTGCAACGAGGACGCCGCTGCGTGCGTGCGGGCCTTCCCCCTGACCCCAAGCGATGGTGTGCAAGATGATGAGAAAGCGACTGCTGCTCGCTTCGATGACGTGCCTGGCGCTGACCGCCACCGCGTGCGGCGGCGGCAACGGCGAGGACACCGCGGACTCCGCGGACGGGGACCGGCCCGACACACTGGTCCTGACCCTGACCCCCTCCGCCGAGCAGGGTGAGCTGATCGAGTCCGCCCAGCCCCTGGCCGACATGCTCGAAGAGCGCCTGGGCATCGAGGTGGAGCCCAACGTGCCCACCGACTACGCCGGTGTGATCGTCGCCCTGGAGTCCGGACAGGCCGACATCGCGGGCGGACTGGGCCCGCGCCAGATGGTCCAGGCCGAGGAGCAGGCCGGGGCCGACTTGGCCCTGCAGTCCGAGCGCTACGGCAGCACCATCTACGTCACGCAGTGGTTCACCAACGACCCCGACACCTACTGCGACACCGACCCGGTGGACGTGGACGGCTTCCTGTTCTGCAACGGCGTGGAAGAGGCCACCGACCCCTCGGAGGGCCCCATCGCCGCCGACACGGTCGAGAAGGTGGCCGGCGCCAAGGTCGCCTTCGTCGACTTCGGCTCCACCTCCGGCTACGCCGTCCCCTCGCTCCAGTTGCTCAACGCCGGGGTCGACCCGGAGGAGGACATCGAGCCGATCTTCGCCGGCGGTCACGACAACTCCGTGCTCGCCGTCCTGGAGGGCGACGCCGACGTCGGCGTGTCCTACCAGGACGCCCGCCAGGACGTGGCCGACCAGGCACCCGACGTGGGCCAGGAGGTCGTGGTCTTCGGCTGGTCCGAGCCCATCCCCAACGACGGCTTCGCCCTCAACGGCAACCTCCCCGAGGACCTCAAGCAGGAGATCAACGACGCCCTGCTCGACATCATGTCCACCGAGGAGGGCGCCGCGGTCATGGGCGAGCTCTACAGCATCGACGACCTGCTGCCCATCGAGTCCTCCGACTACGACGTCATCCGCGAGCTGGAGGCCGAACTCGGCGACCGGCTCGAGGAGTAGCGGCACCTGCGCACCCGGCCGCGTCCCCGCGACGCGGCCGGGTCCCCCGTCCCCCGCAGTCGCACGCAACCCCCGAAGGACCGCCCATGATCGAGTTCGACAACGCCTCGGTGACCTACCCGGGCGGCGTCCGCGCCCTGGCCTCCGTGGACCTGCGCATCCCCAAGGGGGAGTTCGTCGTCGTCGTCGGCCTGTCCGGCGCCGGCAAGTCGACGCTCATCCGCACCGTCAACGGACTGGTCCCCCTCACCGGGGGCTCCGTCCGCGTCGGCGACAGGAACGTCGGTGCCCAGGGCAGGAAGGAGCGCCGCGCGCTCCGCTCCGACGTCGGCATGATCTTCCAGCACTTCAACCTCGTCCCGCGGATGAGTGTGCTCAACAACGTCCTCGTGGGCCGCCTCCACGCCGTCCCCACCTGGCGCTCCCTGGCGGGCTGGTACGGCTCGGCCGACGTGGAGCGCGCCATGAACGCCCTGGAACGGGTGGGGATCGTCGACAAGGCCTACATGCGCGCCTCCCAGCTCTCCGGAGGGCAGCAGCAGCGCGTAGGGATCGCCCGCGCCCTGGCCCAGGAGCCCGAGGTCGTCCTCGCCGATGAGCCGGTCGCCTCCCTGGACCCGCCCACGGCCCGTGCGGTCATGGCCGACCTGAAGGACATCAACCGGAGCATGGGCATCACCACCCTGGTCAACCTGCACTTCCTCGATCTGGCCACCGACTTCGCCGACCGCATCATCGGCCTGCGCGGCGGTGAGCTGGTCTTCGACGGACCCGTCTCGGAGGTCGACGCCGACGTCTTCTCCCGCATCTACGGGCGCGACCTGACCGCCGACGACGTCCTGGAAGGCCGGGCCGCGCTGTGACCGGGACCGAGGTCGGCGCCCCGCGGACCGAACCCGGACGGCGCCCCCGCAAACCCCCGCCCAGCCCCCTGCTCATCACCGCGGTCGCCGCGGTCGTCCTGATCACCCTCGCGGCCGGGGCGGACTGGCGCTACGGCATCGGCTTCTCCCTCGCCGAGGTCTGGGAGAACCTCACCCGGCCCAACGCCCCCATGCGCGGCCTGGCCGAGACCGACCTGCTGCGCCTGTTCAGCGAACGGGCGGGGGAGGGGTTCCTGGAGACCCTCCAGATGGCGGTCGTGGCCACCGTCGCCGGGTCCCTGGTCGCCCTGCCGCTGGCGCTGTTCAACTCCGCGCTCGGCGCCCCCGACCGGATCACCTACACCGCCGTCAAGCTCGTCAACAACGTCATCCGCGCCATTCCCGAACTGCTGTGGGCCCTGCTGTTCGTGGCGGCGGTCGGTGTCGGTGCGCTGCCCGGCGTGCTCGCGCTGTTCTTCTTCTCCATCGCGGTGGTCACCAAGCTCACCTCCGACACCGTCGACGGGATCGACCCGGGACCGGTGGAGGCCGCCCGCGCCTCGGGGGCCGGCCACCTCCAGACACTGCGCTGGGCCGTGGTCCCCCAGATCCTGCCCGCCTACACCTCCTTCACGCTCTACTGCTTCGAGCTGAACCTGCGCTCCTCGGCCGTCCTGGGCTTCGTCGGAGCGGGGGGCATCGGAGCGGTCATCGACTTCCACCGCGGACGCGGCGAATGGGACCAGGTCTGGGGCATCGTCGCGGGCTTCCTGGTGGTGGTCATCATCATCGAACGGATTTCGGTGCTCCTGCGCAGGAGGCTGCTGTGAACGTGCCCGACACCCGGCAGGAGCGGTTCGACAAGGCGCTCCGCCCCGAGAAGCCCTTCGACCGGTTCCGCCTGGCCGTGACGGTGGTCATCGTCGGCGCGGTGCTGGCCGCACTGGTCACCACCGACGCCAAATGGGAGCGGCTGCCCGAGGCCCCGGCCCGGCTGTGGGACGTCCTCGTGCTCATGCTTGGCTCCTTCGACCCGTCCGCGATCGGCCGCGCCCTCGAACTCATGTGGGAGTCGGTGGCCATCGCCTGGCTGGGCACCCTGATCGCCGTCCTGATCTCCTTCCCGATCTCGTTCCTGGCCGCGGCCAACATCTCCGGCCGCAGGGCCTCTGCCCTGGCCAGGGTGTTCCTGGCGGTGCCGCGCGCCATCCCCGAGATCATCTTCGCCGTGGCGCTGATCCCGGTCTTCGGACTGGGACCGGTGGCCGGAACGGTCGCCATCGGCCTCAGTTCGGTGGGCACCCTGGGACGGCTGTCGGCGGAGATCGTCGAGGACTGCGAACCGGGACCGGTGGAGGCCTCCACCGCTGCGGGCGCCAACGCCGTGCAGCGGGTCCGCTGGACCGTGATCCCCCAGGTGATGCCGGAGATCATCGCCTTCTGGCTCTACCGGTTCGAGATCAACATCCGAGCCTCCGCGGTGCTCGGGGTGGTGGGCGCGGGCGGTATCGGCACGATGCTGACCCAGGCCATCCAGTTCCGCGAGTGGGGCCAGGCCGGGGTCGCCCTGATCGTGGTCGTGGTCGCCACCATCGCCATCGACACTGTCTCCGGCCGGGTGCGCCGCCGGATCATCCGGGGCCCCGAGCGCGGCTCCGGCCGCGCCGACGCACCGGTGCGGACCGCGAACTGACCGCCGCCACAGGCGGAGCGCCCCGGGCACACCCTCCACGGGCCCGGGGCGCTCGGGGGCCTCACACCGTGAGGTGGACGTGCTCCAGCCCCATCAGGTCGGCGACGGCGCGCACCTCGGCGGCGCGGTGGCCGGTGCCCAGCGCCCAGTGGTGGGCGATGCCGGTCGCGCTCCAGGCGTCGGTCCACTCGCCCGGGTCGCAGCCGAAGTCCACGCGCGAGGTGGTGTTGCCGATCCGCAGCAGCGGGCCCTCTCCGGTCCGCCCCTCGGCGGTGAGCAGTGCGAACGATCCGTCCTTGCGCTGGATGACGCCGAACAGGGTGACCGGGCCGTGCTTGACGTCGAACTCCACCGACACGCCCCAGCCGCGCTTGCCGTGGTAGACGCCCAGCCCGCGCAGCAGCGGCTTGCGGGCGCTGATCGCCAGGTGGGCCGGGCCGTCGTGGCCCATCTCCACGTGGCCGCGGGTGAAGTCCAGGGCCTGGAGTTCGGTGAAGGAGCCGCCGCCGCCCAGCCGGTCCATCATCAGCATGGCCGTGCACGTGCGCAGTTCGTACTCGCCCACGGCAGGGACGCCCCGGGCCGTCAGCAGGGACGCGCCCAGGATCATCCCGGCGCCCAGCCGCTCGTGCAGCTCCCCGGCCAGCCCGCGGTGGTAGTACGACAGGCTGTCCAGGGAGAAGTCCTCCACCAGGCGGTCCAGGCCCACGGCGACCTGGGCACCCCAGCGGAAGTCGTCTTCCACCACCGAGTCGGTCACCTCGAAGACCCCGCGCGCCTCGGCCAGCTTGGCCGCCACCGCGGCCTCCTCCGGTCCGGGCACGCGCTCGCGCAGGTCGTCGAACTCCAGGATCTCCACGTGCCCGCCGAAGTTGCGGGTGATGAGGGTCGGGTCGGTCGACACGTCCATCATGCCCGGGTACAGGTGCCCCATGAGTCCGTGCCGTGCACGGCCCATGGCCGCCTTCACCCCGGCGGCGCGGATCCAGCGGCCGATGCGCTCCCAGGCGCGCTCGTCCTCCAGATAGCCCGAGACGGAGCGGAACTCCACGCCCAGCCGCTCGAACATGTTGGCCATCTCCGGCAGCGGGCAGGCTCCGCAGTAGGCCAGCCACTGCCCGGTGTCGAAGCCGGCGTGGTCCATCGACTCGGTGGGCTGGAGGTTGACGAACAGCACCGGTGCCTGGCTGCGCCGGGCGATCGGGGCGATCATCGACGAGGTCAGGTACGTGGTGAGGAAGCAGACGATGAGGTCGCAGTCGGCCGCGCGCAGGCGTTCGGCCGCGGTCGAACCGTCCCGCTCGTCGGAGACGAATCCGGCGTCGACGACGTCGGCGTCGAATCCGCGCATGCGCTCGGCCACGCGGTCGGCGGAGCGCTGCAACTGCGGCAGCAGGTCCGGGAACTGGGGCCAGTAGGTCCCCAGCCCGCCCGCGACCAGTCCCACGACGGGACGGGTGCGGCGGGTGGTCGCGGCGGTGGGTTCGGCTGTGGCCGTCATGGTGTGCTCCAAGGGATCGGGGCAGGGGTGCCCGCTCAGGTGCGGCGGGCGGAAGTGGAGCCGCGCACGAGCAGTTCGGGGGTGAACCGCAGCTGCTCGTGGCGGTGGCCGGGATCGTTCAGCTCGGAGGCGAGCAGACGCATGGCGGCCCGTCCCAGCTCGTACTTGGGCTGGGCCACCGTCGTCAGTCCCGGGTGGACCAGGTCGGCGAAGTCGACGTTGTCGTAGCCGACCACGGAGATGTCGTCGGGCACGCGCAGTCCGCGCTGGCCCAGGCCCTTCATCAGACCGAGGGCGAGTTGGTCGTTGGCGCAGAAGACGGCCGCGGGGCGCTGGCGGGGGCCGCCCGCCAGGACGGCATCGACGGCCCGCTCGCCCTGTTCGGCGTTGAGCATGGGGCGCTCGACCAGGCGCAGGCGGGCGTCGGGATCCAGTCCCGCCTCGGTGAAGGCGTCGCGCAGCCCCTGGTGGCGGCGGCGCACCTGTTCGATGCCGAAGGGGCCGGTGAGGAAGGTGGCGCGTTCGTGGCCCAGGCCGACGAGGTGGCGTCCGGCGGCCAGCCCTCCGGCGTGGTTGTCGACGGTGACGCTGCACCCGACCGCCTCTGCCACGTCCCCCCGGTCGAGCGCGACCCACGGGGTGCCCTGCCTGCTCAGCCACAGCAGGTCCGACAGGTCGTCGTCGACGGGCATCACCACGGCGCCGGCGGCGCGCTGCTCGGCGAGCAGGCGCGCGTTGCCGCGCTGGCGCTCCCGGGACTCGGCGGAGTTCAGGAGCACGACGGACAGCCCGGAGGCGGCCGCCTCGTCCTCCACGCCGCGTGCCACCTCGGTGAAGAAGGGGTTGGTCACGTCCAAGACCAGCAGCCCCACGGAGGCACTGCGGCCCGACCGCAGGCTGCTGCCGGAGGAGTTGCGCACATAGTCCAGTTCGGCGATGGCGGCCTCGACCTTGAGCCGGGTGGCCTCGGCGACGCGCTCGGGCCGGTTGAGGACGTTGGAGACGGTGCCGGGTGAGACACCCGCGTGCTTGGCGACCTCGGTGATCCCGACGGGGCGGGACTGGGCGGGGCCGCCTTCGGGCGGGCTCGGGGCGGTGGTGGACACGTACGGTACTCCCGGGCGTGCTGGAGGGAAAGGATCGGGCGACGTGGTCGCATGCTACTGATCAGGTCCCCCACATGGGCGATCATGGTCACACTCGGATTGAAACGTGTCAACACGGTGTTTCCGGGAGCAGTGCAACCGGAGCGCGGTGTCCGCGTCGGATGTCCGGTTCCGCACGCGATGCTGATCTGTCTACCAGCGGATTCCCTGAAACTCCCCTTGACGTGAGTGTGTGGGGCGCTTAACATCCCTTTCACATTAAAACGTTTTTCGGGACATGGCTAGGCCCTAGGGGGTCAAGCCGGGAACGGACCCGAAGCACCAGAGGAAGGAGGGCGCACGTGGCGCAGCAGGCGGCACAGGCCCCACCACTGGCGCTGGTCGATGTGACGAAGTCCTTCGGCAGTGTCAAAGCCCTGCGTGGACTGTCCCTCGAACTCCGGGCGGGGGAGATCCACGCCCTCGTCGGCGAGAACGGCGCCGGAAAGTCCACCCTGGTCAAGACCATCGCGGGGGTCCACCGTCCCGACACAGGCCAGGTCCTCGTCGACGGCCGGGCGGCCGAGTTTCACGCACCAGCGGACTCCCAGCGGGCCGGGGTCGCGGTGATCTACCAGGAGCCCACGCTCTTCCCCGACCTGTCGGTCGCCGAGAACATCTACGTCGGCCGACAGCCGTGTACCCGCTTCGGCACCATCGACCGGGCCCACATGCGCCGGCGCACTCGGGAGGCCTTCGCCCGTCTGGGCGTGGAGATCGACCCCGACCGCCCCGCGCGCGGGCTGTCCATCGCCGACCAGCAGCTCATCGAGATCGCCAAGGCGATCACCCGTGAGGCGCGCGTGCTCATCATGGACGAGCCCACGGCCGCGCTGTCGGGCGTGGAGGCCGAGCGCCTGTTCAAGGTCGCCCGCTCCCTGCGCGACTCCGGTGCCGCCCTGCTGTTCATCTCGCACCGCTTCGACGAGGTCTTCTCCCTGTGCGACCGGATCACGGTCGTGCGCGACGGGGCCTTCGTCTCCTGCGACCCCACCGCCGACCTGGACGTGGACACCGTCGTGCGCCGCATGGTCGGCCGCGACGTCTCCGACCTCTTCCCCAAGACCGAGACCACCCCCGGGGACACCCTCCTGGAGGTCGAGGGCCTGACCCGCGCGGGCGCCTTCTCGGACGTGTCCTTCACCGTCCGCGCCGGTGAGATCGTCGCCCTGGCCGGGCTCGTGGGCGCCGGACGCAGCGAGGTCGTCCGCGCCGTCTTCGGGGTGGACCGCTACGACTCCGGCACGGTCCGCGCGCACGGCGAGCCCCTCGCCCCGGGCAGGGTCAAGGCCGCCATGGACGCCGGTATGGCGCTCGTCCCCGAGGACCGCCGCCAGCAGGGCCTGGTGATGGAGGCCTCCATCCAACGCAACGCCACGTCCACCCGGCGCCGCGCGCTCAGCCGCTTCGGCTGGCTCGCCTCCCGCGCCGAGCGCGACTCCGCCCGCCACTGGGGCGAGCGCCTCCGGCTCAAGTTCGGCGCGCTCGGCGACACCGTCGGCACCCTGTCCGGCGGCAACCAGCAGAAGGTCGTCCTGGCCAAGTGGCTGTCGACCGAGCCGCGCGTGCTGTTCGTCGACGAGCCCACCCGGGGCATCGACGTCGGCACCAAGTCCGAGGTCCACCGCCTCCTCTCGGAGCTGGCCGGTGAGGGCCTGGCGATCGTCATGGTCTCCAGTGAGCTCCCCGAGGTCCTGGGCATGGCCGACCGCGTCCTGGTCATGCACGAGGGCCGCGTCACCGCCGAACTGGACCGCTCCGAGGCCACCGAGGAGTCCGTCATGTACGCGGCTACCGGCCAGCGTACGCAGGAGGCCGCCTGATGCTCCCCCGAACCGCACCCGTCCCCGGCAAGGAGGCGTCGTGACCCTGTCCGACACCGGCGCGCCGCCCGCGCCCCCCGCGGCGCCGGCGCCCCCGCCCACCGGCGCGCGCCGCCCGCGCCGCCTCCCGCAGTTCCGCGAACTCGGCGTCCTGCTCGCCGTGGTCGCGCTCATCGCCGCCACCTGGCTGCACAACCCCGGGTTCCTGTCCACCCAGGGCGTCCGCGACCTGTTCCTGGGCGCCACCGTCCTGTCCGTCCTCGCGGTCGGCCAGGCCCTCGTGCTCATCACCAAGAACGTCGACCTGTCCGTCGGCTCGGTCATGGGGCTGGCCGCCTTCGGCACGGGCACGCTCTTCGTGGCCTTCCCCGGCCTGCCCACGCCCGTCGTCATGGCCGCCGGCGTGGCCATCGGCGCGTTCGCGGGCCTGCTCAACGGCGCGCTGGTCACCACCGTCCGGGTCCCCGCGCTCGTGGTGACCCTGGGCACCATGTACGTCTACCGGGGCTTCAACCACTGGTGGGCCTCCGGTGCCCAGGTCAACGCGGTCGACATGCCCTCCTCCTTCCTGGAGCTGGGCAGGGTCGGCGTCCTGGGGATCCCGCTGCCCGCCCTCGTCGCCATCGCGGTGGTGGCCGTGGTCGGCTTCTCCATGTCCCGCTTCCGCTCCGGTCGCGAGATGTACGCGATCGGCTCCAACGCCGACGCCGCGCGCCTGTCCGGCATCCCCGCGGGCCGCCGCGTCCTCACCGCGTTCGTCGTCAACGGCGCACTCGCCGGGCTGGCCGGGGTCCTGTTCACCGCGCGCTACGGCACGGTCGACTCCACCGTCGGCACCGGCATGGAACTCCAGGTCGTCGCCGCGGCCGTCGTCGGCGGCGTCGCCATCGCCGGCGGTGTCGGCACCGTCTTCGGCGCCGCCATCGGCGCGGTCCTCATGACGACCATCACCGCGGCCCTGCCCATCTGGCAGGTCAACGGGTTCTGGCAGGAGGCCGTCGTGGGCGCCCTGATCCTCGCCGCCATCGGCCTGGACCGGGTCCTGGCCGCGCGCAACGCACGCAAGCTTCGAGGAGGAGGTTCCAGTGGCGCCTGAACGCACCACGCAGAGGACCGGGGCCGCGCCCGGCCCGGGCGGCCGGCTCCTGTCGGTCCTGAGGCGGCGTGAGAGCCCCGTACTGGGCGCGCTGGTGATCGTCCTGTTCGTCGCGAGCTTCTTCGCCGAGAACTTCGCGACCGACCGCAACATCAGCTTCCTGTTCCTGAGCATCGCGGCCATCGCCCTGATGGCGCTGCCGATGACGCTGATCATCGTCACCGGGGAGATCGACCTCTCGGTGGCCAGCACCCTGGCCCTGACCAGCGCGACCATGGGCGTGCTCTGGGAGATGGGCCTCCCGATCCAGACGGCCGTCGTGATCTGTCTGGCGGTCGGCGTGCTCCTGGGCGCCTTCAACGGAGTCCTGGTCACCCTGTGCGGACTGCCGTCCCTGGCCGTGACCATCGGCACCATGGCCCTGTACCGGGGCCTGGCCTACGTCCTGCTGGGCGACCGTGCCGTGGCCAGCTACCCGCGCGAGTGGGTCAGCGGTGCCCGCGACCCCTTCCTGGGCCTTGAGGGCCTGCCGTGGATCGCGGTGGTCATCGCCGTCCTGGCGGTGCTGTTCGGCGTCCTGCTGCACGCCACCGCCTTCGGCCGCTCCCTGTTCGACATCGGCAACAACGACGTCGCCGCCCGCTTCACGGGCGTGTCCGTCCTGTGGACCAAGTTCGGGCTGTTCGTGGCCAGCGGGCTGGTCGCCTCGGCGGCCGGCGTCTTCTGGACGCTGCAGTACGGCACCTCCCGCGCCGACACCGCCATGGGGCTGGAGCTGCAGGTCGTCGCCGCCGTCCTGCTCGGCGGAGTGTCGATCTTCGGCGGCGTCGGCACCATCGTGGGCGTCCTGGGCGGTGTGCTCCTGCTGGGCGCCATCCGCAACTCCCTCCAACTCTTCGGGCTCACCAGTGAGGTCCTCCAGGTCATCACCGGTCTGATCCTGATCGCCTCGGTCGTCGCACCCAACGTGGTGGCCAAGGCCAAGGAACGGCGCAGACGACGCGCCGTCGAGAAAGCGCCGGTCACCGTCGCACCCGCGCCCGTTTCCACCACCTGACTCCGGTCAGAACGAACACACGGAGAATCAAGATGAAGCATCCCCTCTTCCGCCGTGCGCTCTTCGCGGCTCCCGCGGCCGCGGCCGTCCTGTTCGCCTCCGCCTGCGGCGGTACGACCATCGACGACGCGCAGGACTCCGAGACCACCGGGCCGACGGGTACGGCCGACCCGAACGCGGAGATCCCCGAGGGCCTGAACATCGACTTCCTGCCCAAGCAGCTCAACAACCCCTACTCCGACATCGTCAACGCGGGCGGTGCGGTGGCCGTCGAGGAGCTGGCCGGAAACTTCACCGAGCGCGGCGGAACCGAGCCCACCGCCGACTCCCAGGTGGAGTACATCAACGCCGCCAGCCAGGCGGGCAGTGACGTCATCGTCATCGCGGCCAACGACCCCGACGCGGTCTGCCCCGCGCTGAACGAGGCCCGTGACAACGGATCGGCCATCGTCGGCTACGACTCCAACGCCAACTGCACCGACATCTTCGTCAACCAGTCCTCCGACGAGCTCATCGGGACTGCGCTGGTGGAGATGATCTCCGAGCAGATCGGCGGCGAGGGCACCTTCGCCGTCCTGTCCGCCACCCCCAACGCGACGAACCAGAACGCCTGGATCGCCGCGATGGAGGAGGTCATGGCCGAGAACGAGGAGTACGCCGACCTGGAGATGGTCGACGTCGTCTACGGCAACGACGACGACCTGGACTCCTTCCAGAAGATGCAGGGCCTCATGCAGTCCTACCCGGACCTGGACGGCGTCGTCTCCCCGACCACCGTCGGCGTGGCCGCCGCAGCCCGCTACGTCAGCGACTCCGAGTACAAGGGCGAGGTCGCCGTCACCGGTCTGGGCACGCCCAACCAGATGTCCCAGTACATCCACGACGGCACCGTCGAGGAGTTCGCCCTGTGGAACCCGAGTGACCTGGGCTACCTGGCGGGCTACGCCGGTGCCGCGCTCAAGGCGGGCCAGATCACCGGTGCCGAGGGCGAGACCTTCCAGGCCGGTGAGCTGGGTGAGTACACCGTCGGCGCCGACGGCGAGATCGTGCTCGGCGAGCCGACGCGCTTCAACGCCGACAACGTCGACGACTTCGACTTCTAACGGGTCGACGACCCCTCATGGAGGGGCCCGGGGCGGGCGGGAGCACTCCCGCCCGCCCCGTCCGCGTCCGGGGCGAGCCCCCTGTTCGAAAGGAGCGCCGTGCAGCGCATCTGCTTCACCCTCAAGGTCAAGAAGGACCGCCTCACCCAATACAAGGAAGCGCACGCCGCCGTGTGGCCGGAGATGCGCGAGGCGCTCAGCGCCGCCGGCTGGAACAACTACTCGCTGTTCTGCACCGATGAGGGACTGGTCATCGGCTACCTGGAGACCGAGGACTTCGAGGCCGCCCGCGCCGCGATGGAGACCGCCGACGTCAACGCCCGCTGGCAGGCGGAGATGGCGCCCCTGTTCGAGGACATCGAGGGCCGCGCCGACGAGAACATGGCCCCGCTGCCGGAGATCTTCCACCTTGACTGAGCCGGTCCGCGCGAAGGTCGGTGCCGGACGGTAGACACGGAAGTGCAGTCCCGTCTCCGTGGCTACAAACCGGGAGGATTTTCCGTGAAGCACCCGACCAGTGATGCCGTCCGCACCGGCACCCTCGCCGTTCCCGGCGCGACCCTCTACTACGAGGTGCGCGGGGAGGGGCCGCCGGTCGCGCTCGTCGGCTCCCCGATGGCCGCGGGGCCCTTCGCCCCGCTGGCCGACCTGCTCGCCGCCGACCACACCGTGCTGACCACCGACCCGCGCGGCATCGGCCGCAGTCCGGTCGAGGACCCCGCCCGGGGCGTGCCCGTCGCCGTGCGCGCCGACGACCTGGCCCGGCTCCTGGCCCGCCTCGACGCCGGTCCGGCTGCCGTCCTGGGGTCCAGCGGCGGTGCCGTCACGGCCCTGGCGCTCGTCCAGGACCGCCCCGAACTCGTGCACACCGTCGTCGCCCACGAGGCGCCCCTGGAAGACCTCCTGGAGGACCGCGAGAAGCTGCACGCCGCGACCGAGGAGATGGTCGCCCTGCACGGCTCCGGCGACGCGGTCGGTGCGTGGCGGCTGTTCATGTCGGTGGCCGGCCTGGACGTGCCGGAGGAAGCCCTGGAGCAGATGTTCGGGGGCGAGCGTGGTCCCGGTGAGGTCGCCGACGAGCGCCGGTTCTTCGCCTTCGACCTGCGGGAGACCACGCGCTGGCGTCCCGACTTCGAGGCGCTGCGCTCCGCGCCGGTGCGCGTGGTGCCCGGTATCGGGGAGGACTCGGCCGGGCAACTGTGCGACCGCACCTCCATGGCGCTCGCCGCCGGACTCGGTGTCCGGCCCGCGATGTTCCCCGGAGGGCACAGCGGGTTCTCCGACGCCCCCGAGCCGTTCGCCGCTCGCCTGCGCGAGGTCCTGGGGGAGAAGTAGCCCGGGTTCGGTCAAGGGGCCCCCATCCGGGGGCCACGCCCAGGTACGCGAGCGCCGTTTCAGCAGCGGGAAGGCTTGGGAGACAGGGCTTCCCGCTCTTTTCGCTGCCCCCTGTCGCGGGCGTTTCGTCCGGGTTACCGTGGAACGTATGAGCCTTGAGCTGCCAACCGACCGACTCCTCATCCGGGAGTGGGAGCCGGGCGACGCGGAGGCGGCCCTGCGGATCTACGGGGCCGAGGACGTGGCGCGCTGGCTGACGCCGGAATGGCACCCGGTGACCGGCATCCAGGAGATGCGATCGATTCTGAGGGCGTGGATTGAGGCGAGCCCCAATCTCGTCCCACCCGCGGGCTGCTGGGCGGTGGTACGCGGAGACGACGGCGCACTGGTGGGCGGACTGTCGGTCAAGCAGTTGCCGCCCTTCGACGAGGACTTCGAGCTGACCTGGGCGCTGCGCCCGGACCAGTGGGGCAAGGGCTACGCCACCGAGGTCGGGCGGGCCATCATCGAGTGGGCGTTCGAGCAGGGGCTGGAGGAGATCTTCGCCGTCGCCCGGCCGGACAACGAACCGGCGATCGCGGTCGCGCGCCGCCTGGGGATGGAGTGGGTGGGCGAGACGGAGAAGTACTACGGCATGACCCTCCAGGTGTTCCGGCTGCGCCCCGCCGGCCAGGAGCCCTGAGCCGGCGCACGCGGGTGCCCACGTGTCCTGAGCGGGCGCGGAGCACGGCTCAGAGGTCGGCGCTGCGGCGCCCCACCGCGGCCAGGTCGGCCTCGATCCGCCCGGTGGTCTCCAACAGGGCGGGCAGCAGGTCGCGGTAGACGTTCTCCACGGAGGAGCGGCCCGCGTGCGCGGACACGTTCGCCGCCGCGATGACCCGACCGGAACCGTCGCGGATGGGGGCGGCCAGGGAGCGCAGCCCCGCCTCCAGTTCCTGGTCCACCACGGCGTAGCCCTGCTCGCGCACGCGGTGGATCTCGGCGCGCAGCTCGCCGGGGTCGGTGATGGTGGCCTCGGTCAGTTTGCGCAGCTCCGCCCTGGCCAGGAAGGAGTCCAGCTCGTCCCCGTCGAAGCCGGCCAGCAGTACCCGGCCCATGGAGGTGGCCGCGGCGGGAAAGCGGGTGCCCACGGTGATCGCCACGGTCATGATCCGCAGGGTCGCCACGCGCGCGACGTAGACGATGTCGTCGCCGTCCAGGACCGACACCGACACCGATTCCCGGACCCTGGAGGACAGGTCCTCCAGGTGGGGCTGGGCCAGGTCGGGGAGCCCGGCGGAGGCCACGTAGGCGTAGCCCAGGTCCAGGACCCGGGGGGTGAGGGAGAACAGGCGGCCGTCAGTGCGCACGTAGCCCAGGTCGACCAGGGTGAGGAGGAAGCGCCGGGCGGCGGCGCGGGTGAGGCCGGTCGTGCGAGCGACGTCGCTCAGCGTCATCGACGGATGCTCGGCGGAGAACGCGCGGATGACCGACAGCCCCCGTTCCAGGGACTGCACGAAATGGGTGTCGCGGGCCGGTTCTTCTGCGGGGGGCATGGCGTCTTTCCTGCTCGGGGGCTGGGGCGGATGCTGGTTTCGCAGCGATGCTCCCATACCGCGGACGCGGGCGGTACGGGTTCGCCGCTTGACCGCCGATGGGCGGGGGACTACGGTCAAGCTTGCTTGTTCTTTATGCGAACTGATGTTCAGTATACGAACTCAAGGGTGGCGGCGGTAGTCCTCCGGCGGGGTGGATTCCCTTCGCTCGGCCGCCCCGGGACCGTTGACCTAACGGCGTTGGGTCCACTGGTGCCCGCTCCGTCGAACCGCACCACTCCAGGAGGCCCACGATGACCGATGCCTACGTCCTCGATGCCGTCCGAACCCCCTTCGGCAGGTACGGCGGGGCGCTCTCCGGCGTGCGTCCCGACGACCTCGCCGCGCACGTCGTGCGCTCCCTGGTCGACCGCACCGCCCCTCTGGACCCCGAGAGCATCGACGAGGTCCTCTTCGGCAACGCCAACGGCGCGGGCGAGGAGAACCGCAACGTCGCTCGCATGGCCTCCCTGCTCGCGGGGCTGCCCACCTCAGTACCCGGCGCCACCGTCAACCGCCTCTGCGGCTCCGGACTGGAGGCCGCCGTCCAGGGCAGCCGCGCCATCCAGACCGGCGACGCCTCCGTCGTCGTCGCCGGCGGCGTGGAGTCCATGAGCCGCGCCCCCTGGGTCCTGCCCAAGCCCGCCAAGGGCTTCCCGGCCACCAACGCCACCCTGCACTCCACCACCCTGGGCTGGCGCATGGTGAACCCCGAGATGCCCGACCAGTGGACCCTCTCCCTCGGCGAGTGCACCGAGCGCCTCGCCGAGAGCCACGGCATCGGCCGCGAGGAGCAGGACGCCTTTGCCCTGAACAGCCACGCCAAGGCCGCCAAGGCCTGGGCCGACGGGGTCTTCGACGACGAGATCGTCCAGGTTCCCGGCGCCCACCTGGACCGCGACGAGTGCATCCGCGCGACCTCCGCCGACAAGCTCGCCGGACTCAAACCCGCCTTCCGCGAGGACGGCACCGTCACCGCCGGCAACGCCTCCCCGCTCAACGACGGCGCCGCCGCCCTCCTGCTGGGCGACCTCGCCGCGGCCGAGAACATGGGCGTGCGCCCCCTCGCGCGCATCGTGAGCCGCGGCGTCGCCGGTGTCGACCCCGGCGTGTTCGGGATCGGCCCGGTCCGCGCCGCCGAGATCGCGCTCGAACGCGCCGGCATCGGCTGGGGCGACCTGTCGGCCGTCGAACTGAACGAGGCCTTCGCCGCCCAGTCCCTGGCCTGCGTGCGCAGTTGGAAGGGTCTGGACCCCGACATCGTCAACCCCAACGGCGGCGCCCTCTCGATCGGTCACCCGCTCGGCGCCTCCGGGGCCCGTGTCCTGGGTACCCTGGCCCATACGCTGCGCCGCCGCGGCGGCTGGGGCCTGGCGGCGTTGTGCATCGGTGTCGGCCAGGGCATCGCCGTCGTCCTCCAGGCCTGAGGCGCGCCGGGCCGCGGTGCGGACACGGCGGGAGGACCGCCGCCCGCACCGCGGCGCCGCTCTGCCGGTCGACGCCGGGGCCGGTACGGTGTCCCCGTTCCGGGACACCGTACCGAGGGGGAGACCATGAGCGTCGACGTCCACTACACCCAGAGCGGCCCCGAGGGTGCCCCGCCGCTGGTGCTCGCCGGGTCCCTGGGCACCACGGTCCGCATGTGGGAGCCCCAGGTGGCGGCCCTGTCCGCGCGCTTTCGCGTGATCGCCATGGACCACCGGGGCCACGGCCGCTCCCCGGCCCCCGACGGGCCCTACACCATGGCCGACCTGGGCGGGGACGTCGTCCGACTCCTGGACCGCCTGGGGATCGAGCGCGCCCACTACGCGGGCCTGTCCATCGGCGGCATGGTCGGCCAGTGGCTGGGCGTCCACGCCTCAGACCGGCTCGACCGCCTGGCGCTGCTGGCCACCTCCCCGTACGCGGGGCCGCCGACCGCCTGGCACGACCGCGCCGCCCTCGTCCGGGCCCAGGGGGCGTCGGCCGTCGCCGACACCGTGGTGGGGCGCTGGTTCACCCCCGGCTACGCCCGCACCCACCCCGACGAGGCCGCCCTGCTGCGCGACCAGATCGCCGCCACCGACCCTGAGGGCTACGCGGGCTGCTGCGAGGCCGTCGCCGGCCACGACGTCCGCCGTGACCTGCCCGCCGTCACCGCACCCACCCTGGTGGTGGGCGGGGCCGACGACCCCGCCACACCCGTGGAGGGCCACGCCGACCTCATCGCCGAACGCGTTCCCGGTGCCCGCCTGGTGGTCCTCGACGACGCCGCGCACCTGCTGTCCTGGCAGCACAGCGCCGCGGTCAACACGCTCCTCGCGGACCACTTCTCCACCTGAGGGCCGCATCGCCTCCGGTCAGTGCCTCACCACGACCGCTGCCGCCTCCCACACCGCGGCCCCCGGGGCGGCGGGCCGGGGCCGTGGGGGCCGTTCGGGGTGGCGCCAGGTGGCACAGTCGACCATGCGCGGTCCGGTGTCCCGGCCGTCGGAGTGGGCGCCCACGGCCTCCGAACCGCCGAGGGCGTCGGCCGGGCGGCCCGGGCAGCGCATCCCGCTGCCCGGGCCCAGGGCGGAACGGACCTGGTCGTCCATCCACGCCGCCAGCTCCCGGTCCTCGCAGACCCCGTGGGAGAGGATCGCGTGCGAGCCCGGCGGCAACCGGTCCAGGAGCGCGGCCACCCCCTCGAACGGGTCGTCTCCGCGGGGGGACAGGCGCAGCGGCCACCCGGCCGTCACACACACCGGTCGGCCGGGGTCGATCCGCTCCAGGACCTCGGAGCAGTCGAGGGCCCGCTCGGCCCCGCCCGGGCCGCCGAGCAGGAACGCGGTCCGGCCGCCATCGGCGGCCAGGGCCCGTCCGTGGGCGAGCACCACGGGATCGTCGCCCACGTAGACCACCCGCGCCGCCGGCCGGACCGCCCGCACCGCGAGGTGGGTGACGTTGGCCGAGGGCAGTCCCGCCCCCAGGACGAGGAACTGCTCCACCCCCCGCGAGGCGACGTACTCCGTCGCCCGCCGGATGTAGGAGCGGTGTTCATTGGCGACGGTGAACAGCTCCGGAACACGTTCCAGAAGGACGTCGCACGCTTTCCGGTCGGCCTCGAAATTGTCCTTGCCGCCGAGCAGGTAGTCATACATCCGCACTGCGTCGGGGGTGTCCATGTCGATGTCCGGGGGGAAGCGATCGGCCATCTCTCGTTCGGGGCCCGCACCGGCCGGTGAACGGGGGAGGGCCCCTGCCTCCTTATGCTGGACGGTGCACCGCGCCAGGGGAGCCGCTCCCACAGCGGAGTGCGCGGACAACGGGAACCGCGTCAGGAGGGACACGTCCGGCGGCCGGATACCGGCGGGCGGCCTCCACAAGGAAGCGTAATCGCCGCATCACGCGCGCGTCGGCGTTTTCCGAAGAATTTCGGCGGTGCTCATGCGCTTTTCGGAGTGGTATCCGCCCCCGGGACCGGAAGGGCGTCGGCGACGGCCCCCGGAGCCGCAGCGCGCACGCGCCGTCCCGCCTCCCGCGGCAGGGACGGCGGACCGGGCGGCTCAGGAGCCGACCAGAACGCGGCGGCCCCCGCCGCACCGCTCCCGTCCCCGGGCCCGGACCCGGACCCCTCGGCGGACCCCGGCGCCCCCTCCACGGAGGAGGCGCCGACCCGGGCGATCAGGGGGTCGCGTCCGCACCCCCACCACAGGGTCAGGGTGAACGGGTCCCGGTCGGCTTCGCTCCCCAGCACCGCCGCGGCCGTGCGCACGTGGTCGCACTGGCCGCCCCAGTGGCCGCACGAGCAGGTGGCCACGATCCCCTCCCACCCGCGCGGCACCAGATCCAGGCCCAGGACCTCGAACACGCGCGCGGCGGCCGGGGGCAGGGAACCGGAGAGCAGCCGGGCCCGGAACACCGGTTGCGAGGCCAGCGCCGCTGCCACACGGTCCCACTCGGGGTCGGCCAACAGCGGCCGGATCAGGCTCACCTCGTGCCCGCCCCGCGGGTCGGCCACCCGCGCCAGCACCTCGCCCGAGCGCACCGACCACCGCTCCACCCGGACCCCGTCCACCGGGCCGGTCGGCCCCAGCGCCGCCTCTACCAGCGCCGACCACGTCTCGCTCATCCGGCCACCGCCTCCGGGGCCAGACGCACGACCTCGCGCAGGTCCGCCACCGACAGCCCCGACAGCCACTGCTCCCCGTCGGCCACCGCACCGTCGGCCAGCGCCCTCTTGCGTTCGATCATCTCGTCCACCCGCTCCTCGACGGTGCCCACACACACCAGCTTGCGCACCTGGACGTCGCGCCGCTGCCCGATCCGGAACGCACGGTCGGTGGCCTGGTCCTCCACCGCCGGGTTCCACCACCGGTCCACGTGCACCACGTGGTTGGCGGCGGTCAGGTTGAGCCCCGTCCCGGCCGCCTTGAGCGAGAGCAGGAACACCACCGGCCCCGACGCCTCCTGGAAGCGCCGGGTGAGCTCCTCGCGTTCGGCGCGCGGCGTGCCCCCGTGCAGCCACAGCACCGGCACCCCCAGCCGGGAGCGCAGGTAGGGCGCCAAGCGCTCCCCGAACCTCGTGTACTGGGTGAAGCACAGGGCCTTGTCCCCCTCGGCCGCGGCCGAGGCCAGGATCGCCTCCAGACGGTCCAGCTTGCCCGAGCGCCCGGCCAGCGCCGAGCCGTCCCCCAGGAACTGGGCCGGATGGTTGCAGATCTGCTTGAGCCGTGCCATCGCTGCCAGGACCAGGCCCTTGCGCTCCTTCTCGCCGGCCTCGGCCATGCGCTCGGCCGTGTGGTCGGCCACCGCCTTGTACAGCGAGGCCTGCTCGGGGGTGAGCGTGCACCAGGCGCGCATCTCCAGTTTCTCCGGCAGGTCGGCGATGACCGACCGGTCCGTCTTGACCCGGCGCAGCACGAACGGGCGGGTCAGGCGGCGCACCAGGCCCGTCGCCGCCTCGTCTCCGGACTCGGCGCGGTCGGCGATCGAGCGCTGGAAGCCCTCGGCCGACCCCAGCATCCCGGGGTTGGCGAAGTCCATGACCGACCACAGCTCGCCCAGGTTGTTCTCCACCGGGGTCCCCGTGAGCGCGATCCGCGCGGCAGCGGGCAGCGACCGCACCGCCCGGGCCTGGCGGGTGGTGCTGTTCTTCAGCGCCTGGGCCTCGTCGCACACCACCCGGTGCCAGGGCAGCGCGGCCATCTCCTCACAGTCGCGCACCACCACTCCGTAGGTGGTCACCACCAGGTCGCAGCCGCCCACCAGGCGGGCCAGGGCGTTGCCGGTCGGGCGGTCGGACCCGTGTTGGACGTGTACGCGCAGCCCGGGGGTGAACCGCTCGGCCTCACGCACCCAGTTGCCCACCAGCGACACCGGGCACACCAGCAGGGTGGGGCCCGGGGCGGGGGAGGCGGAGCGCTCGTCGGCGAGCAGCGCCAGCAACTGCACGGTCTTGCCCAGCCCCATGTCGTCGGCGAGGACCGCCCCGAGCCCGAGCTCGCCGAGGAAGCGCAGCCACGAGGCGCCGCGGTCCTGGTACGGCCGCAGCGCCCCCTCGAACCCGGGAGGTGTGCCCATGGGACGCAGTTCGGCGCCGGCCCCGCCCTCCAACAGGGCGCCGACCGCACCCGGGGCGACCACGTCGGTGACGGGCAGGGGGGCGGTACCCGCGACGCCGATCGCCGTCCGTACCGCCTCACCCACCCGGGCCCTGCGCCGCCCGTGCCGCCGGAGCGCCTCCAACGCGGACTCCACCCGGCCCGGGTCGATCTCCATCCAGCGTCCGCGCACCCGCACCAGGGAGCGCTTGAGCCGTGCCAGTTCGGCGAGCTCGTCCAGTTCCTCCTCCGACAGCGGGCCGCCCTCCAGCCCCCGCACCAGGGCTTGGAAGGACACGTGGACCAGGTTGGAGGCGCTCACCCCGCCGCGGCGCCGGGCCGGGGCCTCCTCCACGGTCATCCGCAGGGACAGCCCGGCGCCCCCGGCCCACTCCGGCAGAACCACGGGGAAGCCCGCCGCGCTCAGCGCCGGGGCGGCCCGGGCCACGAACGCCTCGGCTCCAGCGGTGTCCAGGAGCAGGCGCGCGGGTGCCAGGTCGCGCAGGGCGCGGTGCAGTGCGGGGTAGTGGCGTGCGGCCCGGCGCAGGTCGGCCAGGGCGGTGGTGCCCACGTCGCTGGGCAGCCAGGCGGCGCCCTCTCCCAGCCACACCTGTTCGAGGGGCAGCCGCAGCCCCGGGTCGGCGGTCGAGTCCACCCAGAACTCGACCGCCCACGGGGTGTCCCCCTCCGGTTCGCGCAGTACCAGTGACAGCCGGGCCCGTCCGGCGCCCCGCACCCGGGAGCGCCAGCGGCGCAGCGGTTCGCGCAGCGCCGCGGCGGTGCCTTCGTCCACACGGGGCTCGGTACCGGTCAGCGCCGCGGCGAGCCGGTGGGCCGGGCCGTCCCCACCGCCGGAACCCGGCCGGGTGCGGCGTCGTGCCACCGCGTCGGTGAGCAGTTCCACGGGGGCGAGCACGCAGGTGCGCGCCCACTCCTGCGCGCCGGTGCCGGGCAGGTGGGCGCGCGCGGCGGCCGGAAGCGCGTCGGTGAGCGCGGAGAGGTGGTCGGCGGCCTCGTCCACCGGTGCGGGCCGCCACCGGGCGAGCGGCGGGTCGCCCACCAGGTCGGGCAGGACGCATCCGGTGTCCACGAGCCGTTCGGCGAACCCGTGGACGGCCCGCAGGTGGGCCAGGGCCGGGCCGATCCGCACCTCCCCGCCGACGGGAGCGGCCAGCGCCGCCAGCAGTGCGTCCGCGCGCGGTGCGTCTAGGCGCAGCGCCGGGACCCGCCAGGGGCCGAGGCGGGCGGGGGAGTGGTCGGCACGCAGCGAGTGCGCCGGGACGCCGCCGTCACCGGGCAGGGTGAGCACCACCTCGCTCTCCTCGGCGGCCTCCTTCCCGGTGCCCAGGTGCTCCAGCAGGGAGCGCAGGGCACCGGGGTCCAGCGCGAAGGGGTGCTCGCCCCGCACCGCTGCCCGGACGTCTCCCGGAGGCGCCTCGCCCCACACCATGAGGGCGTCGCCCGCCCACACACCGTGCAGAACCCGCACCGCCGCCTCCTCGTCGTCGTCGGCCTCCCAGTATGGGCGCCGCCCACGACAGTGCGGGACGGGGTTCTTGCGGGCGCCTCATCACAGCCGCTCGGGGACCTCGTTGCCGACCGCTACGATGCCCTCGCGCATCCGGGTGCGCCACAGCAGCACGCCGCCCAGGACGAAGAAGGCGATGAGGGACAGGATCGCCACCCGGTACCCGCCGGTCAGGCTCACCCCGATCGTGATGACCAGCGATCCCAGGAACGACGATCCCCGGTCGGAGATCTGGAAGAGGCTGAAGTACTCCGCCTCGCGGCCCTTGGGGATCAGCTGCGAGTACAGCGACCGTGCCAGGGACTGCGTGCCGCCCAGCACGATGCCGATCCCCACGCCCATGGCGATGAACACGGGCACGTTCCCGGCGGGCATGAAGTAGGCGACGGTGACCAGACCGCCCCACACCACCAGGGTGGCCAGCACCGTGGCCTTGGAGCCCAGCACGCGCGCCACCCGCCCGGTGAGGAACGCGCCGAAGAACGCGACGAACTGGATGATGAGGATGGTGGCCATCAGGATGTCCTGGCTCAGGAGCAGGTCCTGGGTGGCGAACGGCGCGGCGTAGCGGATCGCGGCCTGGACGCCGTCGTTGAAGAAGATGAAGGCCAGCAGGAACAGGATGGTGTTGGGGTACTTGCGCATGTCGCGCAGGGTGTGTCCGAACTGCCGCAGGGACGCCCCCACCTTCGGCCGCCCCTGTCGCTTGAGGGCCAGGGCCCCGTAGCGGTTGCGCAGCGGTCGGATCGCGACCACGGTGAACCCGGCCCACCACAGCCCGACGGTGACGAACGCGATCCGGGCCGCGTCGTCGGTGCCGATCCCCAGCGCACCGGAGGACAGCACCAGCCCCAGGTGGGCGGCGAGCAGCAGGGCGCCGCCCAGGTAGCCGATCCCCCAGCCGGTGACCGACACCCTGTCGCGCTCGTCCGCCGTGGCGATCTCTGGGAGGAAGGCGTTGTAGACCACGATCGAGAGCCCGTACAGCACGTTGGCCAGCACGAACAGCACCGACGCCAGGTGGTAGCCGTCGGTGGCCGCGTACAGGCCGGTCGTGCACGCCGAGGCGGCGACGGCCAGGGTGAGCAGCCACTGCTTCTTGTGGCGGGACTGGTCGACCATCGCACCGACCGCCGGCAGCAGGATGATCTGGAGCAGGATCGCCAGCGTGGTCAGGGCGGGGTAGAGGGCGTTGGGGTGCAGGGTGATCCAGTCCACCCCGAGCGGGGTGAGCGCCAGGGAGGAGTCCCGGCAGGACCCGGTGTCGGGCGCGCCCGCGGAGACGCAGGCCAGGTTGCTCATGTAGGGGCCGATGAGGACGGTGACCACCGACGTCATGAACACCGAGTTGGCCCAGTCGTACATGTACCAGCCGCGCTGTTCGCGTCTGCGCTGCGCGGGGTCGGGGGAGGGGTCTCCGGTGGTCCGGGGTTCCGTGTCGTGGGACATGGGGGACTATCCGTTCTCGAAAGGGGTGTCGGCAGTGCCGTGCCACCGGCCGCGCCGGGTGAGGACCCGCTTGAGGCCGACGGTGTCGTCGGTGACGATGCCGTCGACCCCGGCGTCGAGCAGTCGGTCCATCACGCCGGTGTCGTTGACGGTCCACACGTGCACCTGGAGGCCGAGTCCGTGCGCGGTGCGGATCAGGTCCCGGCTCAGGACCGGGAAGCTCCCCCGCCGCAGAGGGATCTGCGCGCAGACCGGGACCCGGCTGGCCAGGGCACGCAGCAGGGGTGACAGGGAGGCCGACCACAGGCGGACCACGTCGACCGGGCCGCAGGAGGTGGCCACGGGCCGGTCGAACAGGCGGCGGGCCCGGTCCAGCCGGGCCTGGTCGAAGGAGCCCACGCAGACGCGCTCCCAGGCTCCGGTGCGCCGCAGCACCTCGCGCATGGGCTCGACGGCCGCGTCCGACTTCAGGTCGATGTTGAACCGTGCTTCGGGCCAGGATCCCAGCAGGTCCTCCACGGCGGGCACCGGTTCGCGGCCCGCGACGCGGGCGCGCGAGACCTCCCGGTAGGGCAGGGAGCCGATCGCGCCGCTCATGTCGGTGGCGCGGTCCAGGGTGGGGTCGTGGAAGGCCATGAGGTGGCCGTCGCTCGTGGCGTGTACGTCGGTTTCAAGGTAGGTGTACCCGAGGTCGACGGCGTGTTGGAAGGCCGCTGCCGTGTTCTCCAGTTCGGTGCGCCGCGTCCCCCGGCCGTCGGTGAGCCACCCGCCGCGGTGGGCCAGCGCGATGGGGAGGGGGGAGGAAAGGTAGGCGTTGGTCACGTGTGCAGTATGCCGCGTGTGACCGGTGGGAAGTCCAGCGCGGAGAGGACGCGAAACCTGGAATTCCAGGTGACGCGAACGTGGTCCGGACACCTCCTTGTAGGGGCGAAGGCACACGTCCTCGCCGTAGGAAGGGACCCCTCCGTGACCCACGAACGCCGCCGGCCGTGCCCGCGCCCCGTCTGCGACCGCCGCCCCGCCGCCTGCCGTCCCGTCACCACCCCCGCCCGGACCCCGCTCCGCTCCGCGCGTGCCGGGCGCTGCGGTTCGCCGCTGGCGGGCCACCGCACCCCGGGCGATGTCCGCCTCCTGGCCCAGTGGATGGCCGAGGTCCTGGTGGGTCGCCGTCGGCCGGAGGCGATGCGCGACTTCGTGGCCGTGCCCGTGCGCGAGGAACTGCGCCGCCTGCGCGGCGCGGTCCCCTGTGAGCTCTCGCCCCGGCTGGAGCGCGTCTTCCACCAGCCGCACCCTCCCGCCGCCCTGGAGGTGAGCGCCGTGATCTCCTGCGACCGGCGTGCGCGGGCGTTCGCCTTCCGCGCCAGCCGGGAGGACGGGCGGTGGGTGTGCACGCACCTGGAGACCGACCTTCCCCGCGGAGCCGGGTGAGCCGGGTGCCGCCCCGGCCCCTTGCCGGACCGGGGCGGCGGGATCGGCTCCGCGGCAGTCCCGAGACCTTCCCGTGTCCAAAGTGATCTGCATCACATTTTGAGGGTGCTTCGGGAGGGTGTTCCGGTGGAGTGCGCTCCCGCATCCCCGTGGTGGGCGGGGGTGCGGGGGGCGGGTGGCCGCGCTGGTCAGGAGGGTTGCCCAAGAGAAGGTCACGAATGGGCATCGACCCCTTTGGTGGTGGTTTAGTCTCTTTTCAGGCCGGATCGCACTGAACATCCCATAAAAGAGTTCGGTGTCCGGTTCCCGTCGCACTCTGCTCGCCCTCCGTCCTCACCTCATGTCCCACGAGCAGGGGCCGCCATCGACACCCGGCCCGCACGGCTTCGCGCCGTCGCCCCGGATCCCCCGCCACACAGCGCCGCACGCCCCGGACGGGCGTGTCCTCGGCGCCGGTAGACGGGTGTGGGAGAAAGGCAGCCGATCCCATGACTCGCAACCCCGAGACCCGCACGTGCGGGGCCCGCCGCAGCGCCGCGGTCGGATGTGTCGCGGCCGGAGCCCTGCTGCTCTCCTCGGGCGCCGCGCTGGCCGACACCACGGTCGCGGAGGCCCGGGAGCGCTACGAGGCGCTGCAGGAGGAACTCTCGGCCCTCAACGAGGCCTACAACCAGGCTGAGGAGGACCACGCCGCGGCCGAGGCCGAACTGGCCGACGTCGAGGAGCGGCTGGAGGAGGCCCAGGAGGAGCTGGACTCGATGTCCGGCGACGTGGGCCGTATCGTCCGCACCGCCTACACCGGCCAGACCCACGAGCCGCTCACCGTGCTCTTCGAGGGCGACCCGGATGCCTCCCTCCAGAGCATCGCCGACCTGAACTTCCTGTCTGAGGGCCAGCAGGGCGTCCTGGGCGACTACATCACCGAATTCGAGCACGCCGAACTCCTGCACGGAGAGGCGGGCCGGGCCGAGACCGAGGCGGCACAGGCCCTGGAGGAGGCCGAGGCGGCCCAGGCCGCCGGGGCGACCGCCCTGGACGAGCAGGCCGAACTCCTGGAGGAACTGGGCGGCACGGACCCGACCGCGGGCACGTCCTCCGCCTCCGGCGCGGACGTCGCCGTCTCCGGCGACGTCCAGGCTGTCCTGGACTTCGCACGCGCCCAGGTCGGCAAGCCCTACCAGTGGGGCGGTACCGGGCCCGACGCCTACGACTGCTCCGGCCTCGTCCAGGCCGCGTGGGCCCAGGCCGGGGTGAGCCTGCCGCGGACCACCTACGACCAGGTCAACGCCGGGACCCGCGTCTCGCGTGACCAGGTCCGCCCCGGCGACCTGCTGTTCTTCTACGATGAGGCCGCGCCCAGCCATGTGGGCCTCTACTCCGGCAACGGCATGATGATCCACGGCTCCAACCCGGACAAGCCCCTGGAGGAGGTCGCCCTGGCCGACTACTGGGACGGTGTCTTCACCGCCGCGGTGCGCGTCGGCTGATCGCTCTCCCCGCATCCGCGGTGTGCGTCGGCCCGGGGCCCGGCCCCGGGCCGACGGCCGCACCCGTGCGGCATCCCGGGGCCCTGCACCGCGTGAACGCGGAGAACACGGCTATAGTGACTCTGTGTCACACAATAAGCGCGTAGGGTCTCATGTCGATGGGGTGTCCCACCGTGGTCGGGTGGAACAGGTGCACAGTCGCGTCTACCGCAACGACTGGGGCGGACTGACCCCGCCGCGGATCGGACGCTGGGACCCCGAACTGCGGGTCAGCGTCGTCATCCCCGCCAGAGGCGGCCAGCGCCGTCTCGATCTCGCGCTGGCCTCCCTGGCCGCCCAGACCTATCCCGACCACCTGCTCGACGTGGTCGTCGTGGACGCGCACTCCTCGCCGCCCCTGCGCCTGCCCGTCCTGCGCCCCCGCCACTGCCGCGTCCTGCCCGCCCTGGACGGGGCCCTGGGCGCAGGGTGCGCGCGAGCCTACGGAGCCCACGCCAGCTCCGGCGACATCCTCCTGTGGATGGACGCCGACATGGTCGCCTGCCCCGAGTTCGTCGAGGCCCAGGCCCGGTGGCACCACGTCCACGCCGAGACCGTGACCCTCGGCCGGGTCCGCTTCGCCGACACCGGCCCCGCCGACCCCGCCGACGTGCTCTCCCGCGTCCGCGCCGGAACGCTCCACGACACCCTGGAGACCGGCCGCCACCACGACTGGATCGAACGCCTCCTGGGCGACAGCCGCGACCTGCGCGACGCCGACCACCTGGGCTTCCACGCCTACGTCGGGGCCGCCGCCGGTCTGCGGCGCAGCCTGTACGAGGCCGCCGGCGGCCTGGATCCCGACCTCGACCTGGGCCAGGACACCGAGTTCGGCTACCGGCTCTGGCAGGCGGGGGCCGTCATGGTGCCCGAACGCGCTGCCACCGCCTGGCACGTGGGCCGTGCCACCGCCGTCCGCACCCGCCTGCCCTCCGAGCGCTTCCGCACCGAACTGCTCGCCGAGTACATGCCCCACCCGCATGCCTACCGTGAACGCCTTCCCGCGCAACGGCGCCGGGTTCCGCTGGTGCACGCCGTCGTCGACGTCTCCGGAGCCCCCTACGACCTCGTCCGCGGCTGCGTCGACCGGATCCTCGACAGCGCCGAGACCGACCTGGCCCTCACCCTCGTCGCCGACTGGGAGGGCGCGGCGCGCGCCGCCGACCCCCACCTGGACCTGCGCCTGATCCAGGCCAACTACCTGCGTGATCCCCGGGTGTCCTTCGCCTCGAACGCGCCCCGCACCGGCTTCCCCTCGCCCTTCCTGCTCCAGGTCCCCGTGGGGCGGGGCCTGGGCCAGGTGGCCCTGTCCCGGCTGCTGGCCAGCGCCGAACGTGCCCGCGCCGGGCTCACCGAACTCTTCCCCGCCGCCGCGTCCTCGCACGAGCGCGCCGTGCGGCTCTGGCGCACCAGGGCGCTGGCCCGGGCCCTGCGGGTGCGCCGCGAAGGCGAGGACCTGGGCGACGTGGTCGCCCAGTTGCACGGGCGCTACCGCATCCACGCGGCTGAGGAGACCCTCGCCGACCTGTCGCTGTACCGGTCGGTGCCCCCGCCGCCGCGTCGGCCGCCCGACCTGTGCCGACCGGTTGAGGCGGCCCGTCCCGAGGAGGACGGCCGGGACGGCGGACGGTCCGGGCAGGGGCGTCCCCGGCGCGCTGATGCCGCACCCGGTGTGGGACGGATCGTGGAGTGGCTGCGGTCCTGGCGCCACGGCCCTTCCGGGCACCGTTTCTGACACGAACGGGCCCCGGTGGCCAATGGGGTGTGACACTTCTGGTGGACGGTCTCTACCAGTAAGGGGTTCGCTTCACCATCCCCGTGATCTTGCTACCAGGGGCAACTTCGATATCGAAATTGCCCCTGGTAGCAAGATCACGAAGGGTCGGAGGCCATCGCTCCGTGCATGCCCAAGCCGCTGCCTGGCCCTCTCCAGATTCGGTGTTCTCCCAGTTCGTCCCGGTGGGAGTTCGGCCCTCAGGGAAGGCGGGTTCCCTTGCGGGGTAAGGGCGCTCTCCTGTGTATTCCGGGAGAAGTGAGGCGTTGATCAATGCGTATTCCTGTGTATTTATCTTCCTTTCTTTTCTTTTTGGTCGTCCTCAAAGCGTCCCTGGGATTCGGTTTTCGGTCGCCTCCGGGGGGTCTTCCGAGGCCAGTGGCCCCGAGGCCCCTCCCGGTCGCCGTGCGTGATCCACGTCTCACCCTTCTTCCTGTTGACATCTCCCCGTCATCCGCCGGAGACTTGCGACGCATTCTTTAGGTTAGCGTAACCTAAGTAAGGCAAGCTTTTCCTAAGTCTATGCAGGTCAACAGGGTTAAGGAGCACTGCGTGAGCGGGATCGAAGGGGCCGTCGCCGTCGTCACCGGAGCCGGAAGCGGTGTGGGCCGGGCCGTGGTCCTCGACCTCGCCGAACACGGCACCCGGATCGCCGCCGCCGACACCGACCCCGACGGCCTCGCCGACACGCTCCGCACCCTCGGCGAACGCGGCCACAAGGCCCACGCGTTCCACACCGACGTCTCCCGGCCCGAACAGGTCGAGGCCCTCTTCGACGAGGCCGAGACCCTCCTGGGCCCGGTGGACACCGTGGTCGGCGCCGCCGGGGTCCTGGCCACCGGCCCCGTCGCCGACTGCCCCGACGACGACTGGCACCGCGTGCTCGCGGTCAACGCCACCGGCGTGTTCGCGCTCGGCCGCGCCGCCGCCCGCCGGATGGGGCCGCGCGGCCGCGGCGCGCTGGTCACCGTCGCCTCCAACGCGGCGGGCGTCCCGCGCTCGGGCATGGCCGCCTACGCCGCCTCCAAGGCCGCCGCCGTCGCCTTCACCAAGTCCCTGGGACTCGAACTCGCCCCCCGCGGCGTGCGCTGCAACGTCGTCTCCCCGGGCTCCACCGACACCCCCATGCTCCGCGCCATGGCGCCCGACCCCGAAGCCCTCATCGCCGGGGACCCCGAGCACTTCAAGATCGGTATTCCCCTCGGCCGCCTCGGCAGGGTGGAGGACGTCGCCGCCGCCGTGCGCTTCCTCGTCTCCGACGCCGCCCGCCACATCACCATGCACGAGCTGTACGTGGACGGAGGAGCCGCCCTCCGCTGACGTCCTCCCCGGCCCCGCCCCCGTGCCTGACACAGAAAGGCCCGCGCCATGCCCGAACAGAGCCTGCAGGCCCCAGCGGCCTCGGCGGACGAACTCCTCTCGGCCTACCGGCCCGGGGACGCGTTCTTCTCCACCGCCGCCGGGGCCCTGCACGGATCCGGAACCCTCACCGCCCTGGAACGGGCCGACGACCTGCCCGCGGCCCTGGGCCAAGCGGGGGAGGGGGCACTCGCCCTGGGAGCCCTCCCCTTCGACCCGGCCAGCCCCGCCCACCTGGTCGTCCCCCAGGCCGTGCGCCGATCGCCCCCCGCCGCCCAGACGCCGCCGCGGCAGCGCTGGCGCTCCCTCGGTGCGGCCTGGACCCTCACCCCGCTCCCCGAGCCCGAGGCGCACGTGGCCGCCGTCGAACGCGCGGTCAAGCGCATGACCGAGGACGAGCGGCTGCGCAAGGTCGTCCTCGCCCGCAGCCTGCGGGTGGCGGCCGACCGGGACATCGACGTGCCCACCGTGCTCGCCAACCTCCTGTGGCGCGACCCCTCCGCCTTCGTCTTCGCCGCGGACCTGCCCGAGCGCGGCTCCGGAACGCGCACCCTCATCGGGGCCAGCCCCGAACTCCTCGTCGCCAAGCGCGGCGCGCACCTGCTGTCCAACCCCCTGGCCGGGTCCGCGCCGCGCAGCGCCGACCCCACCACCGACCAGAGCCGCGCGGTCGCCCTGCTCACCTCAGCCAAGGACCGCCGCGAACACGCCGTGGTGGTGGAGGCGGTCGCCGACGCCCTGTCCCCCCACTGCCGCACCCTCTCCGTCCCCGAGGAACCCGAACTGGTCAAGACCGCCACCATGTGGCACCTGTCCACCCGCGTGACCGGAGAGCTCGCCGACCCCGACGTTCCCTCCCACGTCCTGGCCACCGCGCTGCACCCCACCCCGGCGGTCTGCGGCACCCCCAGAGACCTGGCCTTCGACACCATCGGCGCACTCGAACCCTTCCGGCGCGACTTCTACACCGGAGCCTTCGGCTACACCGACACCCGCGGCGACGGCGCATGGGTGGTCACCATCCGCTGCGCCGACGTCGCCGGACGCACCCTCGACCTGTACGCCGGCGGAGGGATCATGCCCGAGTCCGACCCCGAGGCCGAACTCGCCGAGACCTCGGCCAAACTGCGCACCTTCCTGATCGCCCTGGGCGTGGACGGAGCCGCCTGACCCATGGGACCCGACGACCGCCCCCGCACGTCCCGCCCCGTCGACCCCGCCGACTGGACGCCCTGGCCCGAGGAGTTCGCCGACGCCTACCGCGCGGCCGGCTACTGGACCGGCGAGACCTTCCCCGCCTTCCTGAGCGACCGGGCCGCCCGCTTCGCCGACCGCACCGCCGTCGTGGACGGCCCCACCCGCTGGACCTACGCCGAACTGGCCCGGCGCGCCGACTCGCTCGCCACAGGGCTGTCCCGGCTGGGCGTCGCCGAGGGCGACCGGGTGGTGGTGCACCTGCCCAACACGGCAGCGCTGCTGGAGACGGTGTTCGCGCTGTTCCGGCTGGGAGCGCTGCCGGTCTACGCACTGCCCGCCCACCGCCGCAGCGAACTGCTGCACCTGGTCGACTCCGCCCAGGCGGTCGCCCTGGTCACCTCCGACACCCAGGGCGCGTTCGACTGCCGCGCCCTGGCCGTCCAGGTGCGTGAGGAGACCGAGAGCCTGGAGCACGTGGTCATCGCGGGCGAGGCCGGTGACGGCGACGGCCTCACCCCCCTGGAGTCCCTGCGCGCCGAACCGGACCCGGCCCTGTGGGCCGGCCCCGCCCCGGACACCGTCGCGTTCTTCCAGATCTCGGGCGGCACCACCGGCCTGCCCAAGCTCATCCCCAGGACCCACGACGACTACCTGTACTCGGTACGGGCCAGCGCGGACCTGTGCGGACTGGGCCCCGACACCGTCTATCTGGCCGCGCTGCCCCTCACCCACAACTTCCCCATGAGCTCGCCCGGCTTCCTGGGGGTACTGCACGCGGGGGGGACCGTGGTCCTGGCCCCCGACCCCAGCCCCGCCACCGCGCTCGCCCTCGTCGAGCGCGAGCGCGTCACCCTCACCGCGGTGGTCCCCCCCGTGGCCATGCTCTGGCTGGACGCCGTCGAACGCGGCTCGCACTCCGGCCGGGACCTGTCGTCGCTGCGCACGCTCCAGGTCGGAGGCGCCGCCTTCCTGCCCGAAGCGGCCCGCAGGGTCGCCCCCGTCCTGGGCTGCACCCTGCAACAGGTCTTCGGCATGGCCGAGGGGCTGGTCAACTACACCCGCCACGACGACCCCGACGACGTCACCACCGAGACCCAGGGCCGCCCGATCAGCGCCCACGACGAGATCCTCGTCGTCGACGACGACGACCGCCCCGTCCCCGACGGAGAGCCGGGCCACCTGCTCACACGCGGCCCCTACACGATCCGCGGCTACTACCGGGCACCCGAGCACAACGCGCGCTCCTTCACCGCCGACGGCTTCTACCGCACCGGCGACATCGTGCGCCGCCACCCCTCGGGCAACCTCGTCGTCACCGGACGCGCCAAGGACCAGATCAACCGGGGCGGGGAGAAGATCGGCGCCGAGGAGGTGGAGAACCACATCCTCGCCCACCCGGCCGTGCACGACGCCTCCGTGGTCGCCGTCCCCGACCCCTACCTGGGCGAGCGCACCTGCGCCTACGTCGTCGTCCGCGGCGAGCGGCCCACCCGCGGCGCCCTGCTGTCCTTCCTGCGCGAGCGCGGGCTGGCCGCCTACAAGATCCCCGACCGCGTCGAGTTCGTGGACGCCTTCCCCTCCACCGCCGTGGGCAAGGTCTCCAAACGCGACCTGCGCCGCACCTCGGCCCAGCCCGGAACGTAAGGACCGCCCGATGGCACTGCCGACGATCGCCCCCTATCCGCTACCCGCCGCCGACGAGCTCCCCGACAACCGCGCCCACTGGACCGTGGACCCCGCGCGGGCCGTCCTGCTCGTCCACGACATGCAGCGCTACTTCCTGCGCCCCTACCGCGAGGGCACACAGCCCGTCGCCGGGGCGGTGGCCAACATCGCCGCCCTGCGCGCGGCCTGCCGCGCCGCGGGTGCCCCGGTGGTCTTCACCGCCAAACCCGGCGGCATGAACCCCCGGGAGAGGGGCCTGGAGAACGACTTCTGGGGTCCCGGGATGCGGGCCGCCACCGAGCACACCGCCATCATCCCCGAACTCGCTCCGGACGACGGAGACGTGCTGCTCACCAAGTGGCGCTACAGCGCCTTCGCCCAGACCGACCTGGCCGAACGCATGGCCGAGCAGGGCCGCGACCAGATCGTGGTCACCGGCGTCTACGCCCACATCGGCTGCCAGATCACCGCGGCCGACGCCTTCATGCGCGACATCCAGCCGTTCCTGGTCGCCGACGCCCTGGCCGACTTCAGCGCCGACCACCACCGGGACGCCCTGTCCTACGCGGCCGGGCGCTGCGCCCGCGTCCTGCCCGCGAGCGAGGTCCTCGACGCGCTGGACGCCCACGCCCCCGCCGGAGACTGACCCGTGAACGACCGCACCAACGAAGGGACCACTGTGGCCCCCAAAGACCACTCTCCGCGCACCGTCCACGACATCGTCGGGGTGGGGTTCGGCCCCTCCAACCTGGGCATGGCCATCGCCCTGGCCGAGCGCGGCCACGAGGGCCGGGCCCTGGACGGCGTCTTCCTCGAACGCCAGGAGTCCTTCGGCTGGCACCGGGGCATGCTCATCGACGACGCCACCATGCAGGTGTCCTTCCTCAAGGACCTGGTCACCACCCGCAACCCCGCCAGCGACTTCAGCTTCCTGTCGTTCCTGCACCACGTGGGGCGGCTGCACGACTTCATCAACCACAAGACGCTGTTCCCCCTGCGCCAGGAGTTCCACGACTACCTGTCATGGTGCGCCGACCGTGTCGACGACCAGGTCCGCTACGGACACGAGGTGACCGAGGTCCGGCCCGTCCGCTCGGGTGGGCGCGTCACCGAGCTGGACGTCCTCGCCCGCGACCGGGCCGGCCGGGACGTGGTGCTGCGGACCCGCAACGTCGTCTTCGGCCCCGGACTGCGCCCCCGCATGCCCGAGGGGATCGGGCAGTCCGACCGCATCTGGCACAACGAGTACCTGCTCACCCGGCTCGCCGAACTGCCCGCCGACGCCGACCCCCGCTCGTTCGCGGTCGTGGGGGCCGGGCAGAGCGCCGCCGAGGTCGCCGACCACCTGCACCGCCGCTTCCCCCGCGCCGAGGTCCACGCGATCCTGTCCCGCTACGGCTACAGCCCCTCCGACGACAGCCCCTTCGCCAACCGCATCTTCGACCCGGAGGCCGTGGACGCCTTCCACACCGCACCCGAAGACGTCAAAAAGCAGCTCATGGGCTACCACCGCAACACCAACTACTCGGTGGTCGACCCGGCCCTGATCGAGGAGCTGTACCGCCGCCACTACGCGGAGAAGGTCCACGGCGACCAGCGCCTGTACCTGCACAACACCTCTCGCGTCGCCGACCTCGCCGACGGCGCCCACGGCGTCTCCGTGGCGGTGGAGGACCTGGTGACCGGCAAACAGACCCCCGTCACCGCGGACTACGCCGTCTTCGCCACCGGCTACCACCCGGCCGCGCCCCTGCCCCTCCTGGGCGACCTCGCCGAACAGGTGGTGACCACCCCCGACGGGCTCCCCGTGGTCGAACGCGACTACCGCGTCGTCACCCACGCATCCCTCACCTGCGGCCTCTACCTCCAGGGCGGCACCGAGCACACCCACGGCGTCTCCTCCTCCCTGCTGTCCAACATCGCCACCCGCGTCGCGCAGATCCTCGACGCGATCGAGACGCCCGGCAACGCCTGAACCCACCGACGACGAACCAGACCAGCCAGCGATGAGTGATGGGGACGAAGCGCACACCATGACCGACACAGCAGCCCTCACCGGTGCCCAGACCGGAGTCTGGTACGCCCAGGAGGTCGTTCCGGAAAGCCCCGTCTTCAACGTCGGCCAGTACGTGGACCTTCCCGGGGACATCGACCCGGAACTGCTGGCGCTCTCGCTGGAGCGCGTCGTCGCCGAGACCGAGACGCTTCGGGTGCGCATCGTGCCCGGCCGCGGCTCCGAACCGCCCGTCCAACAGGTGCGCGCCACGGTCGACTGGGAACTGGAGACCGTCGACACCAGGGGTGTCGACGACCCGCTCGGCACCGCCCTGGACTGGATGGCCGAGCGCATGTCCGCCCCGCTGTGGGGCACCGACGCCCCGCTGTTCGGGTTCGCCCTGCTGCGGGTGGCCGACCGGCGCTGGCTGTGGTTCCAGCGCTACCACCACATCATCGCCGACGCCTACGCCATCAACGCCATCACCCGCCGCGCCGCCCGGGTGTACACCCACCGCGCGGGGCAGGACACCCCCGCGCCCGGGACCAGGACCCTGGCCGACGTCGTGGCGGAGGAACAGGACTACCACGCCTCCGCACGCCGGGACAGGGACCGCGAGTACTGGACGCGGACCCTGTCCGGCGCCCCGGAGCCGCCCCTGCTCGGCACGGTGTCCGGCGTCTCGCCGCGCGGCAGCCGCCGCGAACACGGGGCACTGGCCGAGCAGGGGTTCGACGCGCTCAAGGACCTGGCGCAGAGCGTAGGCGCCAACTGGTCCGAGGCGGTCATCGCCGCGTTTGCCGCCTACGTCCACCGCTGCACCGGCGAGAGCGACGTCCTCCTCGGCATGCCCGCCATGGGCCGCCTCGGGTCGGTCGCCCTCAACGTGCCCTCGATGATCGTCAACATCCTGCCCCTGCGCCTGCGCGTGGCCCCCGCCGACACCCCCGCCGAACTCGTGCGCCGGGTCGCCGACACCCTGCGCGAGATGCGCGCCCACCAGCGCTACCGCGCCGAGGACATCCGCAGGGACCTGGGCCTGGTGGGACGGGACACCCCCCTGCACGGCCCCGTGGTCAACATCAAGGCCTTCGACTACGCGCTGGACTTCGCCGGGGTGCCCGGAAGCACCCGCACCCTGTCCGAGGGCCCGGTCGACGACCTCTCCCTCTCGGTCTACACCGACCGGGGCACCGGCGGCCTGAGCTTCGAGTACAACGCCAACGCCGACGGGCACACCGCCGAGGGCCTGCGCACCCTCGCCGCCGGGTTCGAGCACTTCCTGCACGCCTTCCCCCGCACCGGCGACGCCCACATCGCCCACCTGGACACCGTCCCCGCCAGCGAACGGGACCGGCTCGGAGCCGAGGCCCGCGCCGCCGAACGGCCCGTCCCGCCGCTCCCGGTCACCGAACAGGTGCGCGAGTCCGCGCGCCGGAACCCGGACGCCGTCGCGGTGCGCACCGCCCGGGAGAGCCTCACCTACGCCGAACTGGAGGAGCGGGTCACCCGCCTGGCCGCGCACCTGCGCGCCCGCGGCATCGGACCGGAACAGGTGGTGGCCGTGGCCCTGCCGCGCACCGCCGACCTGGTCGCCGCCCTGCTCGCCGTGCCGCGCACCGGAGCCGCCTTCCTGCCCCTGGACCCCGACTTCCCCGCCGACCGCATCGCCTCCATGCTCGACGACTCCGGCGCCGCACTCCTGGTCACCGACCGTGGCCTGAACGGACGCCTGACCGGGGACGCGCCCCGCCTGCTCGTCGACGCACTCGGCGCGCTCCCCGCCGCCGAGGGCCCCGTACCCCGAACCGTGGACGGCGCACTCGGCTACATCCTCTACACCTCCGGCTCCACCGGCCGCCCCAAGGGCGTGCTCGTACCCGAGAGGGCCCTGCGCAACTTCCTCGCCGACATGGCCGGGCGCTTCCCCCTCGCCCCCGGCGACCGGTGGGCCGCCGTCACGACCATCGGCTTCGACATCTCCCTTCTCGAGGTCCACCTGCCGCTGATGGCGGGGGCCGCCCTCGTCCTCGTCGAACGCGACACCACCCGCGACCCGCGTGCCCTCGCCGCGCTCCTGCGCGGGACCGGTGCCACCGTCATGCAGGCGACCCCCACACTGTGGAGCTCCCTCATGGAGGAAGCCCCCGAGGCCGTGCGGGGGCTGCGCGTCCTCGTCGGCGGCGAGGCCCTGCCCGAGCGGCTCGCCGCCGCCCTCACCAGCCGGGCCGCCGACGTGACCAACCTCTACGGCCCCACCGAGACCACCATCTGGTCCACCACGGCCCCCGTCCTGCCCGGCCGGGACGTCACCATCGGCCACCCGATCGCCAACACCGTGCTGCACGTCCTCGACGGCTCCCTGCGCCCCGTCCCGCAGGGCAGGCCCGGCGACCTGTACATCGCCGGGGAGGGGCTCGCCCGCGGGTACGCGGGCAGGCCCGGACTGACCTCCGAGCGGTTCGTCGCCGACCCCTACGGGCCGCCCGGCAGCAGGATGTACCGCACCGGCGACCTGGTGCGCCGCCGCCCCGACGGCGCCCTCGACTACCTGGGCCGCACCGACAACCAGGTCAAGATCAGGGGCTTTCGCATCGAACTCGGCGAGATCGAGGCCGTCCTGGGCAGCCAGGAGGACGTCGGCCAGTGCGTGGTCGTGGCCCGCGCCGACGCCGCGGGCGAGGCGGCCCTGGTCGGCTACGTCGTCCCCGCCTCCGGTGCCGCCTTCGACGCCGGCGCCGCGCGCACCGCGCTGGCCGAGGCCCTGCCGCACTACATGGTGCCCGCCGTGCTCGTGGCACTGGACGCCTTCCCCCTCACCGAGAACCGCAAGATCGACCGCAAGGCCCTGCCCGCACCCGAACTCGGCGCCGCGGCCGCCGTCGCCCCCCGAGACGCCGTCGAGGCGGTCCTGTGCGACCTCGTCGCCGACGTGCTCGCCCTCCCCTCGGTGGGCGTCGACGACGACTTCTTCTCCCTGGGCGGGCACTCGCTGACCGCAGCCCGTGCCGCCCACCGCATCCGGGACCGCTTCACCTGCGACCTGGGCCTGCGCGAGGTCTTCGAAGCCCGCACCGTCGCCGCCCTGGCCGACCGGGTGCGGTCGGCGCAGGCCGCCGCACCGGCCCCGCGGGGCCTGGAGCGCCCCGACCGGCCGCCGCTCTCGGCCGCCCAGCGCCGGCTCTGGTTCCTCGAACGCCTCAACGGCCCCAGCCCGGTGTACAACGTCCCCGTCGCCCTGCGCCTGCGCGGGGACCTCGACGCCGACGCGCTCGCCCTGGCCCTGCGCGACACCGCCGCGCGCCACGAGGCGCTGCGCACCGTCTACACCGAGGACGGCGACGACGTCTTCCAGCGGGTCCTCCCGGCCGAGGCGCTGCCCGACCTGCTGGAGCGGGCCGACACCGACGAGGACCGGCTCGCCGAGGAGATGACGCGGCGCGTCCACCACGTCTTCGACGTCTCCCGCGACGTCCCCCTGCGGGGCACACTCCTGCGGCTCGGCGAGCGCGAGCACGTCCTCCTCCTGGTGATCCACCACATCGCCACCGACGAGGGGTCCGAGGAACCGCTCCTGCGGGACCTGGACACCGCCTACGCCGCCCGCCTCCGAGGCGGCGCGCCCCGCTGGCCCGAGAGCGGCGCCGACTACATCGACCACGTCCTGCTCCAGCGCGAGCGGCTCGGAGACCCGGCCGATCCCGACAGCCGCGCCGCCGACCTGGCCCGCCAGTGGCGCCAAGCCCTGGCGGGCGCCCCCGAGGAGACAGAACTGCCCCGCGACGGCGGCCGCACCGGCACCGGCCGGGGACGGGGCGCGGTCGCCCCCTTCACGATCGCGCCGCACACCGCCCGGCGCCTGGCCGACCTGGCCCGCGAGCACGGCGCCACCGAGTTCATGGTGCTCCACGCCGCCCTGGCCCACCTGCTGCGACTCCTGGGCGCGGGTGGGGACACCGTCATCGGCACCCCCATCGCCGACCGGGCCGACAGCGCCGCCCAGGACGCCGTGGGCCTGTTCCTCAACATGGTGGCGCTGCGCCTGGACGTGTCCGGCGCACCGACCTTCGCCGAACTGCTGGAGCGGGCGCGCACCGCCGACTCGGCGGCCTACGCCCGCGCCGAACTGCCCTTCGACCAGGTCGTGGAGACGGTGGACCCGCCCCGCGAGGCCGGACGGCACCCCCTGTTCCAGGTCATGCTCAGCTACCAGCGCGAACCGGGCGGCAACCGCAGCCTGCTGGGCACCGAGACCGGCCCCGAGCGGGTGGCGGTCGACACCGCCAAGGTGGACCTGGAGTTCACCGTCGTCGAGCTGGCCGGGCAGGAGGGGCTCCTCGGGGACCTGCGCTACGACACCGACCTGTTCGACGAGCGCACGGCCAGGCTGTGCGCCGAGCGCTTCGCCCTGCTCCTGGACGCCGCACTGGCCGAGCCGAACCGCCCGCTCACGGAGATCGACGCCCGCACCCCCGGCGAGCGCGCCCTGGCCGAGGAGGTCAACGATACGGCGGTGGTGGTGTCCGGTGGTGTGCTGGGTGGGTCGCCGGGGGGTGCGGGGCGGTGGTCGGGCCGGGTGGCGCTGGTGGATGCCGGTTCGGGTGAGTGCTGGGACTACGCGGGGTTCCGTGGGCGGGTGAACCGTCTGGCGCGGCTGCTGGTGGGGCGTGGTGTGGGTCCGGGGGACGTGGTGGCGGTGGCGCTGCCGCGTTCGCCGGACCTGGTGGTGGCGCTGCACGCGGTGGTGGTGGCGGGTGCGGCGTATCTGCCGCTGGATGTGGAGTACCCGGCCGAGCGTCTGGGCTTCGTCCTGTCCGACTCCCGGGCGCGATTGGTGGTCACCGACGGAGCTTCGGCGGCGGACCTGCCCGGGGACACCGGCGAGGTCCTGGTATTGGACGATCCTTTGGTCGTGGAGGAGCTGTCGGGGCTGCCTGGTGGTGAGGTGTCGGATGCCGAGCGGGTGCGGCCGCTGCACGGCGCGGATCTGGCCTATGTCATCTACACGTCGGGTTCGACGGGCCGTCCCAAGGGTGTGGGTGTCTCGCACGGCGCGATCGTCAACCGGCTGGAGTGGATGCAGGGGCGGTTCCCCCTCGGTTCCGAGGACCGGGTGCTGTTGAAGACGCCGTCGGCGTTCGACGTGTCGGTGTGGGAGTTGTTCTGGCCGCTGCGGGTGGGCGCTTCGCTGGTGGTGGCCTCTGCGGCAGGGCACCGCGATCCGGCCTATGTGGCGCGGACCGTCGCCGAGCACGGTGTGACGGTGTGCCACTTCGTGCCCTCGATGCTGCGCGTGTTCACGGAGGAGCCCTCGGCGGCCCGGTGCACCGGTCTGCGGTGGGTCTTCTCCTCCGGTGAGGCGCTGGGCTCGGACACGGCCGAGCGGTTCGCGCGGATCCTGCCCGGCACGGGGCTGTTCAACCTGTACGGGCCCACCGAGGCCGCGGTGGACGTGACGTGGTTCGACGCGGCCCGGGACGAGGGCGGCGGCTCGGTGCCGATCGGGGTGCCGGTGTGGAACACCCGGGTGTACGTGCTCGACGCGTTCCTGCGGCCGGTGCCCGAGGGCGTGTCCGGTGAGCTGTACCTGGCCGGGGGCCAGTTGGCGCGGGGGTATGAGCACCGGCCCGTGCTGACCGCTGGCTGCTTCGTCGCCGACCCTTTCGGTCCGTCCGGTTCGCGCATGTACCGCACCGGTGACGTGGTGCGTTTGCGCGGGGGTGTGCTGGAGTTCGTGGGGCGTGCCGACTTCCAGGTGAAGCTGCGGGGGCTGCGTATCGAACTGGGCGAGGTGGAGGCGGCTCTGGCCGGTGCCGGGGGTGTGGCCGACGCGGTCGCCGTGGTCGCCGACGGCAGCGCGGGCGAACCGGTCCTGGCCGGGTACGTGCGCTGGGAGGCGGGTGCGGACCGCTCGCACGAGCGGGTGCGCGGGGAGGCCGGGCGCACCCTGCCGGGGTACATGGTCCCGGCGGTGCTCGTCGACGTGGAGGCGTGGCCGTTGTCGCCGAACGGCAAGCTCGACCGCTCCGCGCTCCCCGCCGTGGAGTTCGGTGCGGAGGCCGGGCGGGGGAGCGTCCCCGTGACCGGGGTCGAGCGCGCGGTGTGCGCGGTGTTCGAGGAGGTCCTGGGGCTGTCCGGCGTGGGCACGGGCGACGATTTCTTCCGCCTGGGCGGAGACAGCATC
>NZ_AZXF01000055.1 GCF_000515115.1 Nocardiopsis sp. CNT312 | reverse complement strand
GCCTGGAGGATCTCGGCCTCGTTGCCCAGGGAGGTGAACTGGGAGGTGCCGGCGGCGACGGTCTGGGCGTTGCCGATGGTGTTGCCGTCGCCGGGCTGGATCTCCACGTCCAGGCACAGGGCGTCGAAGTAGCCCAGGGCCTGTGCGGCGATGGGCTCCAGGATGCTCACCGAGGACTGGTACTGGAAACCGGTGAGGTAGGTGATGGTCCCCGCGGCCTCGTTGGCCTGGCAGCGCTCGTCGTCGATGACCGCCGCCGTGTTCGCGCCTTCGGCGTCCGTTTCGGAGCCGTCGTCGCCCGAAGCGCACGCCGTGGCCAGTAGCAGGGCTGACAGGGCGGCTGCGGAGGCGAGGCGCGTCCGGTGGCGGGGGGAGAGTTGAGAGGGGGTGGACATGTTTCCGGCTGCTCCTTTTTCGGGGGAAGAAACCACCGTTGCTGGCCGGTTGAGGTGCAAACGGTGACATTTCGACACGAGCACGTTGAGTTCTATCAAAGTGCTTGAAGTTCACTTGTATCTAATCTGCGGGGATCACCGCATAAAATGAGACCTTAATCCACAAAAGTCCCTCCCGCATCGTCACCCGGGGAGGGTCCGGTCCACCGCACGCTCACGCGGCGGACCGGACCTCCACACGCACGGGAGGAAGCCGTGTCGCAGGTCGGCCGGTTCACGCTTCCGTGCGCAGACGCGGCATGATCTGTTCGCCGAACGCCTCCAGGTCGGCTTCGTAGTCCGGGAAGATCAGCATGAGGCCGTCCAGTTCGGCGGCGGCCACGAGTTCCCGGACACGCTTGGTCACCGTGTCGGGAGAACCGGTGACGAACGGGGCCTGGAAGACCTCGTCCGCGGGGTTCTCCGCGGTCAGGGAGAGTGCCTTGTCGAGGGGCAGGCCCCAGGATCGCTTCATGTTGACGGCGGCGTCGGTGTCGATACCGCGGCCGAACTCCTGGCGCCGAGCCTCGGCGGCGGCGTCGGTCTCGTCCATGACCACGGTCAGCATCGAGTAGGTCTTGATGCTGCGCCCCTCCTTCCGGGCCCGGCCGCGGACGTCGCGGCTGGCGTCGCGCAGGCCGTCCAGGGTCTGCGCCGTCAGGAAGGAGCCGTCACAGTGCCTGGACTGGAAGTTCAGGCCGGTGTCGGAACGGCCCGCGCTGATCAGCGTCGGCATCGGTTCGGGGTGCGGTCGCGACCGGCAGTCGTCCAGGTGGAAGAACTCGCCGTCGTGGGTCACCGAGTCCTCGGTCCACAGGCGCTTGAGCACGTGCGTCCACTCGTCCGTGTACCGGTAGCGGGCGGCGTGGTCGATGTCCTCCCGCCACAGGCCCATCTGCGCGAACTCGTCCACGTAGGAGCCGACGACGATGTTCATCCCGGCCCTGCCGCCGCTGATCTGCTGGAGGGTGGTGAACATCTTCGCGGTCAGAGCCGGATGGAACAGGTTGGTGTGGACCGTCGACCACACCTTGACCCGCTCCGTGGCCTCGGCGAGCCCCGACATCATGGTCATGGACTCCAGCGTGCGGCCCCAGTGGTCCGTGGACCCGTCGTAGCCGCGCCACTTGCCCATGGACATGACGAAGTCGAAGCCGTGCCTCTCCGCGGTGACGGCGGCCCTCTTGTTCTCCTCGTAGTCCGCCTCGGGGTGGGGGGCGGTCTCGGAGAGGATCCAGCCTCCGTTGCCGATCGGCAGGAAGAGGCCGTACTCGGTCGGCTCCGGCACACCTGGTTCTGACATGTCGTTCCTCAGTCGCTTCCGTGTTCGATCATTACTGTTGGGCCTGCTCCTCGGCCATGTCCTCGATCTCGGCACCGCCGGGCCAGGTCACGGTGCCCAGCGTGTGCACCGACACCAGGTACTTGGGCTCGAAGAGCTGCTCCAGGTCGGGCAGCTCCTCCAACTGCTCGTACTCCACGAGGGTCCTGCCCTCGGCCTCGGTCAGGGCCAGGTCGATGTAGCCGACCGGGGTGTTCTCGGACGTGGAGGCGATGGCCAACTGGCTCTCCGCCTCCCACACGTTGAGGTTGTGGTCGACGTCGTACTCGGCGCCGGCGAGCTCGGCGGCGTACTCGACGCACTCGCGGCCGTTCTCGACGCAGTAGTCGAAGGCCCGCGACATGGCGCGCAGGAAGTCCTCCACGACCGTCGGGTTGGCGTCGGCGAAGTCGGGGCTGGTG
>NZ_AZXF01000054.1 GCF_000515115.1 Nocardiopsis sp. CNT312 | reverse complement strand
TCCTCGGAGTAGGTCTTGCGGGCCATGCCCTGATTCTCGCTTCCTCCCGACACCTGTCGGGTTCAGCGTGTCCAAGATCCAGGGTCAAGGCCCAACCGATCGAACAGTTCGAGGACGCAGGGCGTGCCCGGAAGAATCGGGCCGGTGGCTTGTGTCCGCGTCCCGTCGGTTCACCCGGCGGGACGCGTTCTTGTCCCTGCGCGAGATGATCCCTCGTTGGTCCGCACCGCGTGATGTGGATGTCCATGTCGACCGTCTCCCGTTCGCGCTCTGCCTGGGCTTCGGAGGGGCCAGGCGCGAACTCGGACTCTTACTGCAACGCCGCAGCTCAAAAGGATGCGCTGCGCGGTGCCCGCTGGTGTGCCCGGGCCGGCGCGGGTCAGTCGTGGAAGGGCTCGCCGGTGACCACGTGGTCAGCGTGGTTGAGCGCCTCCAGGACCAGGCGCCGCAGGTGGCCGTCGCCCAGTCGGTAAATGGCGTGCCGGGACTGCCGGCGCGACTGCACCAGTCCGGCCAGGCGCAGCTTGGCCAGGTGCTGGGAGACCGCGGTGCGCGAGGCACCGCACGCCCGGGTCAGCTGACCCACGTCCGCCTCGCCCTCGGCCAGGGTCCACAGCAGGTGCAGCCGGGTGGGATCGGACAGCAGCGCGAACACGTCCGCGGCCACGGCCAGCCGCTCGGTCCCGGGCGGGGCCGGGTGCACGAGACTGGGGACGGCCTGTTCGTCACTGGTGCTCATGTGCGCATTCTAGGACGCGAACGGACCCCCGGACTGGAGGAACCCCACCTTCCATGCCATCATGTGCGTACTTGCGCACATGTTTTGTGTATGTGTTGGTGTTCCCTTCTTCTCATCGGTGGTGGTCATGGTGTGGCGGGTGCTGGCGGACTTCCCCTCCTACCGCAGGTTGTTCTACGCCCAGGTCACAGCGCTGGCGGGCACGGGGCTGGCAACGGTCGCCCTGGCACTGCTGGCCTACGACCTGGCCCCGCACCGGGCCGGGCAGGTGGTGGCGACCGCGCTGACCATCAAGATGCTCGCCTACGTGGGCGCCGCTCCGCTGCTCACCGCCGCCCTGGCCCGCGCCCCGCGCAAGGCGCTGCTGGTGGGCGCCGACGCTGCGCGCGCCCTGGCGGTGGCGTGCCTGCCATTCGTGGACCAGGCGTGGCAGGTGTACGTGCTCATCGCCGTGCTCCAGTGCGCCTCGGCGGCCTTCACCCCCACCTTCCAGGCGATCATCCCCGAACTGGTGAACGATTCCGGCTACACCTCGGCGCTGGCCCTGTCGCGCCTGGCCTATGACCTGGAGGCGATGGCCTCACCGCTGCTGGCCGTGGCCGTGCTGCTCCTGGTGCCCTTCGACGGGCTGTTCGCCCTGACCGCCGCCGGATTCGCCGTCTCCGCGCTGCTGGTGGCCACCACCGCCCTGCCCGCGCCGACCGCGGCCTCGCGCAGCCCGCGCCGGGCCGCCGCGAGCTGGAAGGCCTTCGCCACCGACCGGCGTCTGATGGCACTGATGGCGCTGAACATGGCCGTTGCCGCCGTCACCGCGCTGGTGCTGGTCGACACCGTCGTCCTGGTGCGCTCCCACCTGGGCGGCACCGACACCGGTGTGGCGCTGGCGCTGGCCTGCTTCGGGGCGGGGTCCATGGTCGTGGCGCTGGCGCTGGGATGGCTGGTGGAGCGGTTCGGCACCCGTGCGCTGATGCTCACCGGCCCCGGAGTCCTGACCGCAGGGGCCGCGGCCGCCGCCGCGGGCTGGGTGCTGGCGCCGGGCCCGGTGGTGCTCGGCGCGGGCTGGGCGGTGCTGGGGGCGGGGTGCGCGCTGGTGTCCGCGCCCACGGGGCGACTGCTGCGCGAGGCCGCTCCCGAGGGAGGGTTGGCGGGGGTCTTCGCCGCCCAGTTCTCGCTCTCCCACGCCTGCTTCCTGCTCACCTACCCGCTGGCCGGGTGGGCCGGGGGGCTGGACCCGGTCCTGGTGCTGGTCGGCACCGGCGTGTTCACAGGGGTGTGCGCTGCTGCGGCGGCAGGGCTGTGGCGCTCCGGTCCGGCGACCGTGGAGCAGGTTTCCAAGGTCGCGGGCCGCTGACGTTCCTTCAGGCCGTGGGCAGGTGGGGCCGTGGTCACGCCCTCACTCATGTGCTTGCGCGTTGGAACCATTGCTAAATGTCATCGACATCTGCGGGCCGATGGCACTGGCACTGTTGCGCGAACACGTGAACAAGCGTTCCTGTTTCTGATCGACGCAATCACAGGGTCGCTCTGATGGTGTCAGCTGAGGATTTGGACGATTGGGAGCGCTGCCTCGATGCGCTTCAGGCGGAGGAGAGGGCGTTGTGGCCCGCGGGTGATCGGACCGCGTGGTTGGATGTGGGGGCCTTGACCCTGGATCTTGGACACGCTGAACCCGACAGGTGTCGGGAGGAAGCGAGAATCAGGGCATGGCCCGCAAGACCTACTCCGAGGAA
>NZ_AZXF01000053.1 GCF_000515115.1 Nocardiopsis sp. CNT312 | reverse complement strand
GAACTGCGCTGGGTCCCCGCCGACGAGGCCACCACCCTGCCCCTGCACCCCGCCCTCAGAAACGCCTGGCCCCACCTGCACGAACAGATCACCGCCCACCAAGAGACCCCCACCACCGCACCCACCCCACCACCCCTCCAGACAGACGCCTCTTCCGAAGCAAGCGGGGACTCCTCCGGCAGCGAAGGGACCGACCACGCCAAAAAAGCCGACGAACTGGAGGAACAGGCACGCGCCGTACGAGCGGAGGCCGAGAGAACCGACCACGAGACCCGGACCCAACGCGAGCGCGTCCAACGCCTGGAGGAGCGCATCGCGGCCGACGGCCCTGAGTCCGAACAGGCCCGGCAGCAGATCAGGAACAGTCGGTTCGCCGTAGAGATATTGGAAAGACAAACGGAGGACCTGAACGAAGCCGTCGAAGCTTTGGAGGAAGCCGCCCAGGCCCTCCGGCAAGACCCCGACGGCATCGAAGCGGACATCGCGCTCACGGACGCCGAGGAGTACTACGAAAAGATCAGCTGGCACCTGGCGCACACACACGACGCTCCTGCGGAAACGGAAACAGACTCGGTGACGGACAAGGGGACGTATTCCGACACTGATGTATCGGAAACCGAGGAGGATCCCGACGCGGTTCCGGGGTCACTCGGCCCGGACGGGTTCCGGAAATTCGCCACCGAAGGCCAGGCGATCAGATATGCCGAACAGTTCCTCAACAACCCGGAGAGGAACCCCCACGCCTTCGCCAACCTCCCAAAGGAACAGCGCGAAGCCGTCCAGAAGTACATCAAAATAGATAATTTCTATCAATATCTCCCACAGATCAGAGAAGGGGACAGCAGAGAACCCGGGAACGTCTGGGCATGGGAAGTCTACGAAACACATGAACCGGAATGGCTGCTCTACGAGATGACGGGATTCCAGCCCATGACACTGGAATCAGTAAAGAAGATCCAGAACACCCCGGGGACACTTTCATACGGGCATTTCAAAGCCTTGTCCTGGGTCAGGTCGATGAGCGATCACCGACTCGAAAAAACAATAGAGAAGATCAGGGAGTCGGACATCGGCCGCATGATCGAGGCGTTCGGGGGGATCCCCTCCATCGACGAACTGGAACGGAATCTCGACCTGGTCGACCAGGCACTGGACCGTCCTCTGCCCGAGCCTCTCACGGTGCGTCGTCCCCTCCCCCTTCCCGGGAAGGAGAAGATATTTTTTGGATTCTACTCCCGGTACCTGCTCAAGGACTCCATCCAGACTTCCCCCAATGTCCTGGCCGTCCAGGTGAGAAGGGAAGCCGAAATTCCCCTTCTCCCCTCAGAGCTCGTCCTCGCCCTGCCGGACGGGAGCCGGGGGCTCTGGTTTGGGGAGAGCGAAATCACCGGATACCGGAAACTACTGCTGCCCCGCGGCACCCGCTACGTCATCAACAGGGCCTTCGCGGACGACACATACTGGGAGAGGTTCGACGCCGAGGTCCTCCCCCCCGCCATCGGAACGTCCACCACCCCCGAGGGTTTGGAGACCGCCCCGGGCGTTCGCGCACCGGACGGGGCCCGCCGCTTCGCCGACGACGTCGAAGCCGCCGGCTACGGCGCCCAGGTCCTCGACAACCCCCACCGCAACCCCCACGCCTACACACGACTGCCCCGCGAGCAACGGGACGCCCTCGACACCTACATGCGCATCGGCGTGGTGTTCAACCAGTCACTGCGACTCGCCCAGGACGAACGCATCACGGCATACCTGCAAGAACAGCGCGCAAACGTGGGCCCGGGCCTGCTCCTGTTCGATCTGGGACGCGACGGGCGCTTCCCCACCCTGGACGACCTCGCACACGCCCCCCGCCCCCTGCCCGCCTGGCATCAGACCGTCGTCGACTCCATCCTGAACGCCCCCGACCCCGAACAGGAACGCAGGACCTGGATCGCCAGATCCGGATTGCGCGGACGGCTGACCGACGTGTTCGGGCACTTCCCCGACGCCAACGACATCCGCCGCTTCGTCTCCGTCCTGGACCAGGCCTTCGGCCCCCGCACCCTGCCCGAGACCGTCTCCGTCCGCCGCAGCCTGGACAACCTCACCTTCCTGGGCGGATACGACCCCGCGAACCCGCAGGCACTGGTGGGAACGGTCCAGACCGAACCGGGCTACCTGTCCACCTCCCTGGGACTGACCCCCGGTTGGAAGAAGGCGGGCTTCACCCTCCTGCTCACGGTCCCGGCCGGCACCCCCAGCCACTGGCTGGGAACACACAGCGGAGACCCCACCCAGCGGGAACTGATCCTCCCTCGCGGTACCAGCTACCAAATCACCGACGTCTCAGACTTCGGCGGCCACACCTTCCTCACCGCCGAGGTCCTGCGCACCGCACCGGCCCCCTTCACAGCACAGCCCACACCGCACACCGAACAGCCCCCCGCACCACAAGCACACACCGCCCCCGCGTCACACCCCTTCCTGCCCCCCATCCCAAACACCGCCCCGGGCCAGGTCAACCCGGACGGCTACCGCACCTTCACCACCAACGACGACGGCTACGCCTACGGCGAGCAGGTCCTGGGCCACCCCCACCGCAACCCCCACGCCTTCCCC
>NZ_AZXF01000052.1 GCF_000515115.1 Nocardiopsis sp. CNT312 | reverse complement strand
CCGGTACGTGGGTGCGGGTGTCCGCGGTCGGGGCCTGGACACAGCTCGCGACGGTCCATAACCTGACCGTCCAGGGCGTCCACACGTTCCACGTGACTGTCGGAGACCAGGATCTTCTCAGTCACAATATTGGTGGACAGAAGGGGGGATATGGTAATTCATGTGATCTCATGCTCCCGGGGCCGTATGCTGTGGAAAGCATTCCGGCCCGCAGTAAAGGTCGAGACTGGAATAGTCAGGAAATTCGGTCAATAAATGCGATTGGTGATAAATATGGATGCCATTCGTGCGGTGCTCAGACGTCAGGCTATCCGAGTGGGGCATGGGTTAAGGACCATCAGCCGGTGTCGACCTTCATCGATAATGACACTCCTCAGATCCTTTTGCCCCAGTGCAGGGCCTGTAGTTCTGCTCAGGGTTCAAATGCCAGAAAGATGAATAATGATAATATTAATCCATATTCTGACTTCTGATTCTCCGTGTGGAAGTGGAATCCTTAACTATTCTAGTGGCTCGGGGAAATTTTTGAGATCCAACGGATTTTCTTGGAAGTGCTACCCATCTCCAGTTCGGTTAGCAAGCTAAACTACCTGTTTATGGAATATGCATGGGATCTGAGCGCTTTTCCATCAAAGATGAGCATTGCTCGGTTCGGCAGCGATGACTGTCAGGGCGTACAAGATCGGGTTGGGCCAGCACGGGTCGGGCAGACGACCGGTGAGGTGGGGGCGAGTTAGGCTATGTTGTGTCGCGATGCTTTGGCAGCCGATTGGCGGATTTAGGCCAGGGGATGAACTCCGCCTAACATGTACAGGATTATGAAGATAAGTATCACAATGGGATGGTGATACCTGCGTTTGCGGAGAAATGCGAATCGCAGCAAGGGTGCGACAAAATGAGGAATCTCGAATCCTTTGGGAACTATGGCCTGAGGGCTTATCCGCTTCTGGTGATTTCCATTGAATTTCTTAAAGGGGTTTCTCTTTCTGATTTGTGCCTGCGCACAGGCAGCGAGTCCAGTTATAGTTCATTTCGCTGCGCCTCTGATCTCGGAATCAATTTTCCGATCCTTTGGCTTCGTGAAGAAATTGGTGTCTTCTTTGGTTCAGTGGATTTCTAGTTTGGGTGGCCCAATGGTAGTTGTTCCTGAAGTGCTCATGGGTTCCTGGAAGGGGGATGAAGGGGATGATTATGAAAAGTCATGTGTGGTCGATTCTTATGCTGGTCTGATTGATGTCGATGGTGGCGATGCTTTAGTTTTGGGCGATGTTCCAGATGACACGGCCTACCTTTCGAAGGAAATGACGTTTATCCGATGGGGTGGAGCAGAGTCTGAGGGGCAATTGATCGATTGGGTTCAAAATGGCTGCCTCGGGGGAGTGGAAGTGCAAAATATTACATGGAACTGCAAGGGGAGATCTTTTCTTTTTGATTCGGTCTATCCGGCTGATGAAATTAATGAATTTTCTGAAATTCCTCTAGTCTCTGGTGCTTATGATGTTCGTGTTATTGTTTTCTCTGGCAGCTTCTCTGCTACGGCCTTCCGGTTGTCGAGGGGATTTTATCAGGGATAAATAATTGAGAATTTTTCATTCTGCCTCGCGTAGCTGGAGTGAGCCTTTTCCATCCAGAAGATGCAGGTCACGGGCCTGTACCACTCGCACTGAAGCACCCCTGACAGCAAGAAGCCCCTGGTAGATGGGTTTTCGACCAAGAAAACCTGCCCACCAGAGGCTTCACATGCTGTTGTACCGTGCCGCCCTGCCGTTGTCACGCCGCACCCTGAACCTGGCCGCCCGCACCATCCGCACCCACCGCGAGAACACCCGCTCCCGATGGCGGCGCCTGGATCCCGCACAGCAGGCCCTACTCGTGTTGGTCCACCTCTACAAGGGCGAACCCTTCGCCCAGATCGCCGCGGGGTTCGAGGTCGGCACCACGACCGCCTGGCGGTACGTGCGCGAGACCACGGCCCTGCTCGCTGAGCAGGCACCCGCCCTCGAACAGGGCCTACGCCGCGCACGTCGGAAAGGGTGGGCCTAGGTGATCATCGACGGCACCCTGATCGCCTGCGACCGTGTGGGAGCCGACCGGCCTTACTACTCCGGCAAGCACAAACAACACGGCATGAACATCCAGGTTGTCGCGGCCCCGGACGGTGAACCCCTGTGGACCTCATGGTCGCTGCTGGGATCGGTACACGACACCAGAGCCGCACGGGTGTGGAGGACCGCCGAGCGCGTCAAGGCCTCGGGCCTGCTCGGCCTGGGCGACAAGGGGTACGCGGGCCTGTCGGAGGTGGTGTTCTGCCCGTTCAAGGGGCGGGGCAAGCCGCAGTGGAAGAAGGACGCCAACTCCGAGCACGCCAAGCTTCGCAGCCCGGGTGAGCGGGCTATCGCCCAGCTCAAGAACTGGGACGTCCTACGCCGACTGCGGTGCTGCCCGCACCGGGCCGGAGAGATCACCCGAGCCGTGCTGGTGCTTCAGCTCCGCGAAGCAGGATGAAAAGCGCTCAGTATCGGGTCTCGCTTCGATTGGAGCCACGTGTTTCCAGCCAGGGGCGACCCGCGTGAGGAACGAAACGGGGCCGCGCGGACATCCTCCGCACGGCCCCGTCGCTCTTCTCTCCGATCCGTTCACGCCTCCCACAGGGGGCGGCCGACGT
>NZ_AZXF01000051.1 GCF_000515115.1 Nocardiopsis sp. CNT312 | reverse complement strand
CACCTGCACCAGATCCTCGCCGCTTGCGAGGTGTTCACCGGGGAGAACCACTGGCGCACCGCCGGAATCAACCTCGGCGTCGCCCACCTGGGCTCCGACGCCTGGCCCTGGCGGCGCTCCTTCGACCGCCGCATCGACACCGGCCTGTTCCGCCCCCGCAAGGAGAACCTGCTGACCGGGCGCGAACTCGCCGGGTTCCTCAAACCGCCCACCCGCCACTGCCACGGCCGCAACGTCGCCCGCTCGCACGGGCTGATCGCCCCGCCCCCGCCCTCGCTGCCCGCCTACACCGGCCAGGAGGGTGTGCTGCCCCTGGGGTACGCCACCGCGGGCGACGGCACGGAGAAGCTCGTCGGCACGCCCCTGGACGATCTGTACTTCTCCCTGCGCATCGGTCGCTCCCGCTACGGCAAGACCGAGACGGCGCTGGTCCAGAGCCTGGCTCTCGCGCTGGGAGGGCACGGTGTGTGGTACATGGACCCCCACGCCGACGGCTGGCGGAGAGCCGCGCCGATGCTGACCTCCCCGAAGGTCCTGTCGCGGCTGTGGGAGATCGACCTGACCGTCCGCGGTGAGGACCACCGGATCGCCGGCTACAACCCGCTGGACATGAGCGCGCCCGGGACGGGACGCGAACACATCGAGGACCGCGTGGACGCCGTGGTCACCGCCATCGCCAGTGCCCTGATGTGGAACGACGCCGCCTCGCGGGCCCGCACCATCCTCACCCGTGCCTGCGAGAGCCTGTGCCACCTCGCGCTCAGGCTTCCAGCGGACCATCAGCCGACGCTGTTCCAGGTCCCCAGGCTGCTCACCGACGAGGCGTGGCGCGAACCACTCCTGAAGTTCCTGCCCGAGAGCCTGAAGCGGTTCTGGAAGGGCACCTACCCCAAGTACCCGCCGGACGCCACGCCGACGGTCACCAACGTGATCGAGCGGCTGGCCGCCTCACCCACCCTGACGGCGTTCTTCGGCTCCTCGATCTCTACCTACGACGTCCGAGCGGCGATGGACCAGGGCAAGGTCGTCTGGGTCTGCCCGCCCGGCGGTGACATCGGCCGAGTCGTCAACTGCCTGCTGGTCTACGACCTGTTCAGGGCGGGCCGCTCCCGCGGCGACATCCCGGCCGCCTCCCGCCGCCGCTACGACGTCATGATCGACGAGCTCACAGCCATCGACGGCGCCTCCCGCGGCCACCTCGCCGCGATCTTGGAGCAGCTCGGCAAGTTCGAGGTGCGCCTGCACGCCATGACCCAGATGGCCCAGCGCCTGACCCGCGCCACGCGCGACGCGCTTCTGCAGAACCAGTCCCTGCTGAGCTCGACCGCCGGAGACGTCGACGCCGTCCGCGTGGTCACACGCCAGTGGGCGGGGGAGGTGCAGCCCGAGGCCTTGGTCAACCTGCCCCGCTACCACCACATCCTCTCGACCACGGTCGGCGGTGAGACCACCGCGCCGTTCAAGGTCCGCGGTGTGCTGCTGGAGGAGCTCTTCCAGGACCACTACGAGCCCGGCCGTCTGTCCCTGCAGCAGAAGGCCATCGACACCAACCTGCGGCGACGCAGGATCGGCGACGTCCTGTCCGACCTGGAGACGCTGGACGAGCGCATCCACGACCACTTCGGCGTCACCCTCGCCACCATCCCTAACGGCACGAGAGGCGACAGCGGTTCTGATGCCGACGACAGCGCAGTCACCTCCGATACCCCCGTCAGCGGCAACCGGACCGCCAGCAGAGCGGGAACCGCGGACAACAACCAGAGGACCGCACTGGCTCCCGCCGCAGACGCCGTCACCGGCCCTGAGGGGGACAAGCACCCATGAGCGACCCCGACGAGGCAGCAGGAACAGCCTCGCACGCGGCCTTGAACGCCCTCTACCAGCACCGCTTGGCCACGACCGGGCAGATGCGGCGCCTGCTGACCCCCGACTCGCCCAACCGCCAGTACATCTGGAAGGTCTTGGACCGCCTGCGCAGGCACCGGCTCGTGGACCGCGTCACCACCGGAGGGCCGCGCCGACCGTACCGCTGGTTCCTCACCGAGCACGGAGCCGACGCCGTCGAACAGGACGGGGTGCTGCACGTGCGACGGCACCGGATGAACCGCGAGCGCGCCGCGGGCCCCCTGCAGCTCCACACCCTGGGCGTGACCGAGGCCGGGATCCTGTTCTTCGAGGACGCCCGCCGCCGCGGGGACTCCTTCGGCGCCCTGAGCTGGATTCCGGAGGTGGCGCACCGCTACCAAAAGGGCGAGGGGGCCTTCGACAAGACCCACGTGGTCAGCGACGCGCTGGTGCACTACACCCGCGTCAACCCCTCCGGCAGCCGCACCCAGATCCAGGGCTTCCTCGAACTGGACCGGGCCACCATGCCCGTGCACCGCCTGGCGGCCAAACTCGTCTCCTACGCCCGCTACTTCGACCACACCCCGCTGCCCGAGACGCGGGGGCGCCGCCGGGCCGCCCCGGTCACGGGAAGCCTCGCCCCGGCCTGGACCAGGCGCTACCCGCGCTTCCCCCGGGTCCTGGTGGTGCTGGATGCGGCCCGTCCCGAACTCCAGCAGGCCCGCAGGTCGGACCTGGCCGCCTTCGTGGCCAACGTCCCCTACCTCGTCGAGCCCCGCACCGGGTTCGCGATCGGTTGCGCCACCATGCACGACCTGGCCGCTGAGGGGCCCAACGCCCCCATCTGGTCCAGCCTG
>NZ_AZXF01000050.1 GCF_000515115.1 Nocardiopsis sp. CNT312 | reverse complement strand
GGGATCTGGGGCGGGCCTACCGGGACCGGTCCCGGGGCGCGGTTCCGGACTGGGAGCCGCTGGAGATCCAGTACGCCGACTACGCGCTCTGGCAGGAGGACGTCCTCGGTGAGGACGACGACCCCGAGAGCCTGGCCGCCGAGCAGATCGCGTACTGGCGCAAGGCCCTGGAGGGCGTCCCCGAGGCGCTGGACCTGCCCGCCGACCGGCCCCGGCCCGCCGTCGCCTCCTACCGGGGCGGTGTCGCGCCCATCGCCCTCTCCGCGCGGACCCACCGTGCGCTCCTGCGGATCGCGGCAGAGCACGAGGCGACCCTGTTCATGGTCGTACAGGCGGCGCTGGCGGCACTGCTGACCCGGACGGGTGCTGGTTCCGACATTCCGCTCGGCACTCCCGTGGCGGGCCGGGACGACGAAGGGCTGGAGGACCTGGTGGGGTTCTTCGTCAACACCCTGGTCCTGCGCACCGACACCTCCGGCGACCCGGCGTTCGACGAGCTGCTGGCCCGGGTGAAGGAGGCCGACCTGGCCGCCTTCGCCCACCAGGACCTGCCCTTCGACCGCCTCGTGGAGGTGGTCAACCCCGCCCGCTCCACCGCGCACCACCCGCTCTTCCAGGTCATGCTGGTGCTCCAGAACAACGCCCGCGGCGACATCGGGCTTCCGGGCGTCGAGGTGTCGGAGGAGCCCTTCCGCACCGGTAGGGCCAAGTTCGACCTCACGTTCATCGTGAGCGAGGACCACTCGCCGGACGGCTCCCCGGCCGGTGTCACGGGAGGCCTGGAGTACGCCACCGACCTGTTCGACCACGAGACCGCCGTTGCCCTGGCGGCACGCCTGTCCCGGGTCCTGGACGCGGTCGCCGCCGACCCCGGTACGCGTATCGGCACCATCGGCCTCCTCTCGCCGGAGGAGCGGCGGACCCTGGAAGCATGGAACGCCACCGACCGCCAGATCCCGTTCGACACCGTCCCCGCGGCGTTCGAGGACCACGTGCGGCGCACCCCCGGCGCGGTGGCGGTCGTGTTCGGCAACGAGGACCTCACCTACGCCGAACTGGACACGCGCGCCAACCGGCTCGCCCACCACCTGGTCGCCAGCGGAGCCGAACGCGGCGACGTGCTCGCCGTTCTCATCGAACGCGGGATCGACCTTGCGGTCACGGTCCTGGCGGCGGCCAAGGCCGGAACCCCCTACCTCCTGCTCGACCCCGACTTCCCCGACGACCGCCTGCGGAGCCTGGCCGAGGGGGCGGGCGCACGTCGCCTGGTCACCCGGGCCGAGTGGGCCGACCGCCTCACCACCGGGACCGCGCCGATCCGTCTCGACGCCGAGGCCGACGCGATCGCCCGCCGCCCCGGCCACGCCCCCGGTGTGGAACTCGGCCCCGAAGACGGAGTGTGCGTGATGTTCACGTCGGGGTCCACCGGCCGCCCCAAGGGCGTGCTCACACCGCACCGCGCGGTGGTGGGCACGTTCCTGGGCCAGGACTTCGTGGACCTGGGGCCGGACCAGGTGTGGCTCCAGTGCGCACTGCTCTCCTGGGACGTGTTCGTGCTGGAGTTCTGGGGCGCGCTGCTCAACGGTGCCCACTGCGTCCTCCAGCCGGGGCAGACCCCCGAGCCCGAACTCATCGAGTCCCTGGCCGCGGAACACGGGGTCACGGTCCTGTGGTTGTCGGCGGGGCTGTTCAACCTCATGCTGGACGAGTACCCGGGGGTGTTCTCGGGGGTGCGGCAGGTGATGACCGGCGGTGAGGCGCCCTCCCCCGAGCACCTGCGGCGGTTCCGGGAGCGGTTCCCGCACGTGCGGCTGGTGCACGGCTACGGCCCCGTCGAGGCGGTGATCTTCACCAACGCCGCCACGGTCACCGACGTGCCCGGGGGCGGGGTGCCGGTCGGCCGCCCCCTGGCCAACAAGCGCACCTATGTCTTGGACGAACGGCTGCGCCCGGTGCCCGTCGGCGTGGTGGGCGAGGTGTACGCGGCGGGGATCGGCCTGGCCAACGGCTACCTGGGCCAGCCCGGTGCCACCGCCGAGCGCTTCGTGGCCGACCCCTTCGGCGGCCCGGGGGAGCGGATGTACCGGACCGGCGACCTGGGCCGGTGGACCACCGGAGGTGAGCTGGTGGTGGTCGGCCGGGCCGACGGCCAGGTCAAGATCCGCGGTTTCCGCATCGAACCCGGAGAGATCGAGGCGCACCTGGCGGCGGTGCCCGGGGTGTCCCAGTGCGCGGTGGTGGTCCGCGAGGACCGGCCCGGTGACAAGCGCCTGGTGGGCTACGCGGTGCCCGAAGCCGGGGCCGGTCTCGCCCCCGTGGACCTGCGCTCGTCGCTCGCACGCTCCCTGCCCCAGTACATGGTGCCCGCCGCGGTGGTGGTGCTGGAGGCCCTCCCCCTCACCGGCAACGGCAAGCTGGACCGCCGTGCGCTGCCCGAGCCCGACTTCGGCGAACTGTCCCAGGGCCGGGCTCCTCGCGATGAACGGGAGGAAGAGCTGTGCGCTCTGTTCGCGGAGGTGCTGGGTTTGGAGTCGGTGACGATCGACGACTCCTTCTTCGACCTGGGCGGGCACTCCCTGCTCGCCACCCGCCTGCTCAGCCGCATCCGGGGCGCGCTCGGGGTCGAGCTGACCGTCCGGGAGCTGTTCCATGCCCCGACCGTCGCCGGTGTCGCCGAACGCATCGGCTCCGGGAACGCCGTCCCGGCCCGGCCCGCGCTCACCGTCCAGGACCGCCCCGAACGGATCCCCCTCTCCTACGCTCAACGCAGACTCTGGTTCCTGGACCGTGTGGAGGGGCCGAGCGCCACCTACAACATCCCGGTGGTGCTGCGCCTGCGCGGTGCCCTGGA
>NZ_AZXF01000049.1 GCF_000515115.1 Nocardiopsis sp. CNT312 | reverse complement strand
CTCATCGACAACGCCCACGAGGCCGCCCGCTCCGCCCAACAACGCGCACACCACCTACGCGAAAGCGCACACGCACTCGAAACCGCCGCCGAAGCGACCCGGCAAGCCCCCCACAGCGACGAAGCCGCCACCGCCCGAGCCCAAGCCGAACAGCACTACCACAACACCCGCCACCTCCTACCCCCAGAACCCGGCACCACCAACCTCCACACCTTCCCCGTCCTCACCGACACCGACCCATCCGACAGCGACGACAGCGACGACAGCGACGGCGAGGTCCTCACCGGCAACCACGACGTCCGCAACGAACTCGGCCCCGCCCCCCTGTGGCACGGCACGCCCCGCGAACCCGGCGGCACCGGCATGGGCCCCGCCCAGCGCCTGAGCGACAGCCAGGCCACACCATGGGCGAACGGCCAACTGCCCCAGGTCTCCGACCCCGCCCTCGCCGAAGCCGTCTCCGACTACACCGGAGCCAGCTACACCCTGATCCACCAGGGCCTGCGCCACGGCAACGTCGGCCTCTACAAACGCGACGAGTTCCTCTCACTCGTCCACCGCCTGGACCGGGCCGTGGACGGCTCACGCCTCAGCGAACCGGTCCTCGTCCACAAAGGCGTCGACAGCGGCTTCACCGACAACCTGGGCATCGACCCCAACGACCCCGACACCCTCACCGGCCTAGTGGGCACCGTCCACACCGAGCCCAGCTTCATCTCCACCTCCCTGGGCACACGCACCCCCTACGACCGCCCCGCCTACATGATGTTCCGGGTCCCCGAAGGGTTCCCCGCCCTCAACGCCGCGCCCCTGTCCCACGCCCCCAGCGAACGCGAACTCCTGCTGGCGCGCAACAGCAGCTTCGTCATCCACGCCGCCTACCAGCACCCGGCGCAGCGGACCGAGGGCGGCCCCCTCGCACCGGTCTGGTTCATCGAGGCCGAACTCGTCCCCCACGGCTGGCGGCCGCCCCCCGGGTGGCAGCCCCGCCCCCTCCTGGACGCCAGCTCCGGCTACCAGGGCACCGAGACCCCCGACGGCTCCGACAGCAGCGCCATGGACTGGGCCCCCACACCCACACCCGCACCCGCACCCGCACCCGCACCCGAGGACTCCCACGCCTCCAACGAGGACCGCTCCACAAACCGGGCCTCGGAGGTGCCGCCTTCCGCGCCGGACGGAGACGGCGTCCCGGGCTGGATGCACGACCCGGAGACGGTGCTGAACGCGGACGGCATGCCCGACCTGGACTGGATGCGGAGTACGCCTCCCCGGGAGGAGGCCAGCCCGCCGCTACCGGATTCGATGCCCGGTCCGGCACTGGACGCGGACGGCATGCCCGACCTGGACTGGATGCTGACGGACGTCCCCGTCCCGCCCCCGGTCGAGCCCCCCGGAACGGTCGCACCGGTCGACCTGTCCGTACCGCCCACGCTCGCGCAGACCCCGGCGGACGACGGGCTGGCCGCGGTGTCCACCGCCCCGGACAGCCCCGGGCCGACAGCCGACACCGTCTCGGACGCCCCCCTTGCCGGAACCGTCGGCGCGGACGGTGCCCGGCGCTTCGCCACCAACGAGGAGGGGAACCGGTACGGCGAACAGGTCCTGGACGACCCGCGGAGGTACCCCCGCCCCTTCAGGACTCTGCCCGATGAGCAGAAGGCGGCCGTCTTCGTCTACACCATGCACAGCTGGATCTACAACGACATCCTGCGCACTCCCGACGAGGACGACCAGCAGATTCTGCTGGAGGAGTGGCACATGGACGAGGGCCCCGGATGGGCCCTGTACGACCTTCTGGGGGACGAGCCGCGCCGCCTGACCCTGGCGGACATCGAGGTCTTCGACGGGCGCGACGACCTCAGCACCGAGCAGCGGGAGATCGTTGACGACATCCTGGGCGCCGAGGACCGGTCGGCACGCCTCGACGAGTGGAAGCAGAACTCGGGCAAGGTCGGGAAGCTGGTCGAAGCCTACGGGAAGCTCCCCGATCTGGAGGAGATCCACGAGTCGATCAGGTACGCTGACCGGGCCGTAGCCGGAGCCGTCCTCCCCGAGCCCCTGGTGGTTCCCCGGGCACTGGCCAGTATCAGCTTCATGAACGGGTTCGACCCGAACAATCCGCACAGCATCCTCGGCAAGGAGCAGACCGAACCCGGCTTCATGTCCACCTCGCTGGGGGCGGAGGCCGACCTTCCCGAGTGGGACACGCCGTTCCACCTCCACCTTACGCTGCCGGAGGGCACCAGGGCGCTCTGGCTGCGCGGGCAGGGCTTCTACGAGGACGAGTCGGAACTCCTACTGCCGCGCGGCAGTACCTACGTGGTCGACCGGATCGAGCGCCAGGGCGGGAAGACCCTCCTGCACGGGCGGCTCCTCCCACCCGGCCCCGCCGAGGGCACCGGCTCGTCCGGCTCTGACCACGGTTCCGAACCGGGCGAGTCCGGCGACGGGTGGGTCACCCTGCCCGAGGGCGGCCGACGGTGGGGCCGCTACGGCGCGGCCGGGCTCCTGCTCCACTCCAAGGACCCCCAGGGGACCACCCACGTCCTGCTCCAGCGCCGGGCCGACTGGACCGACGGCGGCGGGACCTGGGCCATCCCCGGCGGTGCCCGCAACCGCGACGAGACCCCCTTCGACGCCGCGCTACGCGAGTTCGGGGAAGAGGTCGCCGGCGACCCCGGCATCGCCACCCGTACCGGCGACTACGAGCAGGACCTCGGCGTCTGGCGCTACGACACCTACACCGCCGAGGTGGCCGGCCTGCCCGACCTGGCCCCCAGGGACCACGAGAGCAACGAACTGCGCTGGGTCCCCCTCCACGAGGTGGGCTCCCTCAACCTGCTCCCCGGCTTCCGCAGCACCTGGGACCAGATCGGACCGGACCTGGCCGCCCCAGCGGACACCGCTTCCGACAGCCCCCGCGGATCATCGCCAGAGCACGACCTCACCATAGGGACGGTCCTCCTCCCCCACACCACCGACAGCACCCCCGCCACAAGCCCAACGCCCGACGACCTCCGCGACCGCGCCCGCACCCTCCACCACGAGGCCGACCAGGCCCAGAACACCGCCGACACCCTCCACGCCTGGGCCCACACCGCCGAGACNAACCCCAACACCCCCCGCCCCCTCACCCAAGACCAGCAACACCTCATCGACAACGCCCACGAG
>NZ_AZXF01000048.1 GCF_000515115.1 Nocardiopsis sp. CNT312 | reverse complement strand
TCGAGCGCGCGGTGTGCGCGGTGTTCGAGGAGGTCCTGGGGCTGTCCGGCGTGGGCACGGGCGACGATTTCTTCCGCCTGGGCGGAGACAGCATCTCCTCCATCCAGGTCGTCAACCGCCTGCACCGCAAGGGCCACCTGCTCAAGGTCGCCGACGTCTTCAACGCGCGCACCCCGGCCGGGCTGGCCCGGCTGAGCACCCTGGCCGACCCCGAAGACACGCCCGCCTTCGCCGCCGACACCGCTGCCGAGGGCACCCTGCCCCTCCTGCCCATCGCCCACTGGATGCTCGACCGCGGCGAGGGGACCGACTCCGTCACCCAGCGCCAGGTCGTGGCCACCCCGGCCACCCTGACGGCCGACGTCCTCACCGCCGCCATCGGCGACCTCCTGGACCGACACGAAGCCCTGCGCATGCGCCTGCACCGCATCACCGACCGGACGGAACTGGAGGTCCCGCCCACAGCCGAGGCCAAGCCCCAGGACTGCCTGCGGCGCGTCCCCCTGCCCCCGGGCGGCGGACGCCTCCCCCGAGACCTGGTCGCCGAGGCCGCCGAGACGGCCGCCGCCGAACTCGACCCGGCCGCGGGCGTCCTCCTGCGCGCCGTCTGGTTCGACCGCGGCGACACCGAACAGGGCCGACTCCTGCTCCTCATCCACCACCTCGCCGTCGACGGCGTCTCCTGGCGGGTCCTGCTCCCCGACCTCGAAGCCGCCGTCGAGGCGCGGCTCACGGACACCGCACCCGAGCTGTCCGCGCCGGGCACCCCGCTGCGGGCCTGGGCGAGGGCGCTCGCCGAGTCCTCCGGCGCACCCCGCTGGGCGGAGCAGATGCCCCACTGGCGCGACACCCTCCGCGCGGTCGGGGACACGGCGCACCTGCCCGCCCCGGACCCGGCCCGGGACGTGCTGGACACGGCGCGCACCGAGACCCGAATGCTGGAGGCCGACACCACCGAGGCACTGCTCACCCGCCTGCCGGAGGCCTTCAACGCCGGCCCCGAGGACGTCCTGCTCACCGGGCTCGCCCTGGCCGTCGCCGCCTGGCGCGGGCAGGACGGCGCCGACCTGCTGGTCGACGTCGAGGGCCACGGCCGCGAGGACCTCTTCCCCGGCGCCGACCTGTCCCGCACCGTCGGCTGGTTCACCAGCCTCTACCCGGTCCGCCTCGACCTGGCCGGCACCGGTACCGACGAGGCCCTGCGGGGCGGCCCTGCCGCTGGCCGGGCGGTCAAGCGGGTCAAGGAGGTCCTGCGGACCGTCCCCGACGGCGGTGCCGGCTTCGGGGTCCTGCGCTACCTCCACCCGGAAACCGCGCGGGAACTGGCCGCCCTGCCCCGACCCGGACTGCTCTTCAACTACCTGGGACGCCTGCCCGCAGCCATGGGACGGGACTGGGAACTCACCGAGGAGACCTGGGACGTGCCCCTGGAGTTCGATCCGCGCACCCCCCTGACCCACGGCCTGGCGTTCAACGTCGTCGCCGAGACCGGCCCCCGGGGCACCGTGCTGCGCACCCGCCTCACCTATGCCCGGGGCCTGTGGCCCCAGGAGCGGGCGAGGGCCCTGCTCGACCAGTGGTCGCGCGCCCTGCACGCCCTGGCCGACCACGCCGACGCCGGCGGCTCCGGCGGCCACACCCCCTCCGACTTCTCGATGGTCTCCCTGGAGCAGGGCCAGGTCGACCAGTTGGAGGCCCTGCTCCGACGGCGCCGATGACCCCTCCGCAGCACCCCCGGAACCCGCACCCGGCTTCCCCGACCGACGAAGAGGAAAGCATGCCTTCGAGCGAGCCCACCCTGGAGGACGTCCTCCCGCTCACCCCGTTGCAGGAGGGACTGCTCTTCCACGCCCACAGCGACCGCCGCGACGTCTACACGGTCCGGACCGGAGTCGACCTCTCCGGACCGCTGGACCACGAGCGCCTGCGCGCGGCCCTCGGCACGGTGCTGCGCCGGTACCCCAACCTGAGGGTCGGCTTCTGGTACGAGGACATGAGCCGCCCCGTGCAGTTCGTGGCCGCCGACGTCACCGTCCCCTTCCGGACCGTGGACCTGTCCAAGACCGCGCCGGAGCGGGTAGGCGAGGAGGTCGAGCGGATCGGGCGGGAGGAGGACGCCACCCCCTTCGATCTCACCGACGCCCCGCCGCTGCGCTGCGTCCTCGTCCGGCGCGGCGAGGACGAGCACACCCTCCTGCTCACCAACCACCACATCATCCTCGACGGCTGGTCCACTCCCCTCCTGATCGGCGAACTCCTGGCGGCCTACGCCGCCGACGGCGGCGACCTCCCTCCCGCCCCCGCCTTCCGGGACCACCTGGCCTGGCTGGCGTCCCAGGACACCGACGCAGCCCGTCGCGCCTGGGCCGAGGCGCTCGACGGAGCCCCGGCCGCCACCGCGCTGCTGGGGGAGGGCGCCGGCCGGGACGGGGATCCCGCCACCGGCCGGGTCGGGCTGGACCTCACCGAGCAGGAGGCACGGGAGCTGACCGCGGCCCCCGCCCGCACCGGTGCCACGGTCAACGCGCTCATCCAGGCGGCCTGGGCCCTGGTCGCCTCGCGCCGGACGGGCCAGGACGACGTGGTGTTCGGTGCCACCGTCTCCGGCCGCTCCACCGGCCTGCCCGGCGTGGAGTCCATGATCGGCCTGTTCATCAACACGGTGCCGGTCCACGCCCGGCTGCGGCCCGCGGAGAGCGGCGCCGACCTGGCCCTGCGGATCCAGGAGGAGCAGGGCCGCCTCATCGAGCACCAGCACCTGGGGCTGGGGCGCATCCAGCGCGCCTCGGGAACCGAGGCCGCCTTCGACTCGCTCCTGGTGGTGGAGAACTACCCCATCGACCCCGCGCTGTTCCAGCGCTCCTTCGCCGGGGTGGGCATCAGCGGCGTGGACGTCCGGGACGCCACCCACTACCCGCTGACCCTGGTCGCCCTACCCGGAGGCGAGCCCCGGTTCGTGCTCGGCCACCGCACCGACCTGTGCGACCGCGAGGGCGCGCTCGCCCTGCTCGGGGAGTTCCGCGACACGCTCATGCGCCTGGTCCGCGATCCCGGGGAGCCCGTCGCACGGGTCTCCGTCCACTGCGGTGACGCGGGGGTGACCGGAGCGGTCAACGATACGGCGGTGGTGGTGTCCGGTGGTGTGCTGGGTGGGTCGCCGGGGGGTGCGGGGCGGTGGTCGGGCCGGGTGGCGCTGGTGGATG
>NZ_AZXF01000047.1 GCF_000515115.1 Nocardiopsis sp. CNT312 | reverse complement strand
ACGGAGACGGGGCGCCACGCCGCGGTGACGGTGGCCACTGACCTGCCGGTGTTCTTCGCTGATCCGCACTCGCCGTGGCAGCGGCCCACGAACGAGAACACGAACCGCCTGATCCGGGAGTATCTGCCCAAGGGCACCGACATCCCGCAGCATCAGCCGTACCTGACCGCGATCGCTGAGGAGCTCAACACCCGTCCTCGGGCGTGCTTGGGGTTCTACACACCGCAAGAGGTGTTCCACAAGCAACTGTTGGAGGGCCAGGGCGAGGGCGTTGCTTCAACGAATTGACACCACCCACGGCTGGTGGGTCAACGGCAACTGCAGCGCTATTCAAGCGGTCGTCACGGTGGAACTGCAGCAGTACTACAGCGACGGCTCTTGGCGCACGGAGGGCATCGTCGGCCAGGACACGGTGTACAGCGGGGGCGGAGCTGGGAACCGTGCCACCGGGCGGGCCTCGTGCACCGACGGCGAACTGACCTCGTGGCGTAGCGTCGTCGACGTGGACTTGGTCGGGGTGATCGATGACCCCAGCAAGCTCATCACCACCACTAAGAACATCTACTGTGAGCACTGAGGAACCCTGGGGAGGCCCGGGCATGGGTGGGGACACGATGCTGGCGGCACTGCACGGAGGACTGGCGGTGCACCCCCGGTACACACCGGGCACCGCCCGCTCCGACGCCTACGGTCTGTTCCTCGCCCGGTCCTCCGCTATGGCCTGGCTCACCGAGGCCGAGCCCGGTACCCCTGGCGGCCTGTGGGGCATGAACGACGCCGGACAGGACGCCGGTACGGGCTCCGCGCACGCGATGACGCGCAGACTGTGGTTCCAGGTGGAGCCGACCGCGGCGGCCGACCGGCCGCCGCCGGTCCAGCCGTTCCTGTCCTGTGCGGGTCAGGTAGCGGCGCGGATCGGTGTCCTGGACCTGAAAGCGTTGCAGATCCTCGTGCCCATGCCCGATCGTTCCGTCCCGGATGACACGGCCGTCTCGGCCTTGGCTCCGCTGCTCCAGGACGCCGGATGGTTCGCCGACACCGGCTCCGGCCGACGGGTTCGCGTCACCCTGGACAGTGGGCAGGTCCCCGGCGTCGTCCAGGCCGCTCCCGGGATGCTCGCGTGGATGCGTTCATGGAAGCAGCAGGTCTTCTCGTGCGGGAGAGGGTTGGCGCGGGGTGGCGCGGACGCGGCCGAAGGGCTGGTTCCCGGTATCGCTGACCACCTGTGGAACGGTCCCGGCCACCACCGGGTGAGTATCGACGGAACGGTCGCCGAGTGGTCTTTGGACGCCCTGGGGTGGCTGGTCGCTTTTCTGGTCGAGGCCGGCGCACAGCACGGAATCCGGACCCCGCTGGTCATCACGGTCCGGGCTTTGTGACGCATGCGCGGAGCCGGCCAGGCATGCTTCTGGGACCCCGAGTGGCGGCACGGTGAGTGGGGGAGTCCGTGTTTCGTGCCGGGTGTGATGGAGGCTCTCAAACCTGGGAAGGATGAGAGACGTGCCAGCACCGAGGAGATACCCCGATGAGCTGTGGCAACGCGCTACCCGCATGGCCGTGGACGCTCGCCGGGACCCGGCCAGCCGCAGCGGTGATCTGATCACCAGTGAGGTTTCTTGAACTCGATCGTTTCACCTGCGGCGGATACTGGCTCACCACGCGAAACGGATCCGTGGAGCGTTCCGCGGCCGGTCTTGCGCAGGACAGCGAGTCCTGCGCGAGATTGATCGATAGGCCGCAGGTAGGAAAGTTGAACTTTCCGACCCTTAGAGTCATCCTGGAAACGTGCCCCGGAGGGAAGCCGGAGCACGCCCCACCAGGTGGAAGGCCGCTGACCATGAACGAGACGAGGGCGAGACGCCGGCGTGCGGTGATGCGCCGTAAGAACCAGGTCACCCTGCCTCGAGAGGTCGCCGAAGCCCTGCACATCCGGGAGGGCGACGAGGTCGAGTTCGACATCACGGAGAGCGGCCAGGTCATACTGAGGGGCATGACCTCGGTCCCCGCCGACCAGGCGTGGTTCTGGGACCCCGAATGGCAGCACGGGGAGCGGGAGGCCAGCGAGCAGATCGCCGCGGGCGAGACCGAGGAGTTCGAGGACGCGGAGTCGATGTTCGACGCTCTGGAACACGACGAGGAGAGCTGAGAGCACTGGCCACGTTCGCCACCACCCCCCGCTTCCGGGCCGACTACAAGAAGCTCGCCCGCCGACAGGCGGAGCGCTTCCGGCGGGTGGTCACCACCGAGTTCGCACCCGACGTGGAGAAGGGGCAGTTCCGACCGGGCCTGCGCGTCAAGGGCGTCCAGGGAGCCCCAGGGGTCTACGAAATGACCTGGGCACCCGATGGGCGCGCCACGTGGGAGTACGGCCAGGAACGGTACCCGGGCAAGCCGCATGTCATCTGGCGCCGGGTGGGCACACACGCCGTCTTCAACCCCGGCCCGCCCTGAGCACGCCACACAGTACACGGTGTCCCCTCCCTGTCCAGGGAGGGGACATTCGGCTGCCAGGGCGCTTCGTAAGGCAGCGACACTCCCGCCCGAGAGGTCAGGCCACCCTGCGGGGGATGATGTCGAAGACCGCGTCAGCGGCCTCCCGGTCGCTCTCGGGCATCAAGTTCGTGTAGGTGTCGGCGGTGAACGAGTGGTGGCGGTGGCCGAGTGTCTCGGAGATGACCTTGAGGTCGGTGCCCGCGGTCAGGCCGAGGCTTGCGGCGCAGTGCCGTAGGTCGTGGAGCCGAATGGACGGCAGGTCCGCTTTGGCCGTGAGCCGTGTGAAGCGGTGCCACAGGGCGTTGCGTGTCACCGGTCTGCCCTGGGGGTCTGGTGAAGGCGTGGCCGCTGTGCCTCCACTGCGGTCCGGTTTCCCAGCGTTCCTGTTCCTGTACCCGGTACCAGCGGCGTAGGGCGGCGACGTTCTCTTGGCCCAGGTGGAAGGTCCGGTAGCTGCGCGGTGTCTTCGTGCCGCGGATGGTGATGATGCCCGGCTCGCTGAGATCGAGGTCCCGCCAGAGCAGGTTCGTCAGCTCGTTGCAGCGTGGGCCGCGCGTCATCGCCGGTGCCGGTTCTGGCGGGACGCCTACTGGCGGCTGATGGGCAGTGGGAGGCGGTGCGTGCTGTGTGCGTGCCCTCCGCGTCCTTGAGCCGGGTGTGGTGCGCGATTTCAGGGGTCCACCTGTCACGCGACAGGGAGCCGTCGTCCTTGTTTCTTCTCAGGGGAGAGGACGGTCCTCTCGCCCTACACGGGACTCTGAACGAGGAGGCGGTCATGCGAGGCCATGTCTTCAGGCGCTGCTGGTGCCGGGACCCGCAGACGGGCAGGCCCTACCGCAAGGGCGGATGCCCCAATGGCTACGTCGGTGAGTTTGGAGAGCACTTATCGATGAGTTCCAGCAGCGGTCGGGCGTTCACAGGGACCGGAATGTCGATGAGTTCTAACAGCACCCAACACGTCAAAGCCGCCCGAGACCTTTCGGGCGGCTCGCGAACAGATGGTCCGGTGGGTCAGCCCGCGGCAGCGCGGGTCTGAGCCAGCCGGTAGGAATCGGTGCCGGTCTCGATGATCGCTCCTCCGAAGGTGAGCCGGTCCACGATCGCCGCGCACAGCCGCGGGTCGGTGAAGGTCTTGGTCCATCCGCCGAAGGACTCGTTGGAGGCGATGGCCATGCTGTTCTTCTCCTCACGCTCGGTCAGGACCTGGAACAGCAGCTCGGCTCCGCGCCGGTCCAGCTCCATGTAGCCGAGCTCGTCGATGCAGAGCAGGTCCACCCGCCCGTAGCGGGCGATGGTCTTGCCGAGCTGCTTGTCGTCGGAGGCCTCGACCAGCTCGTTGACCAGCTTGGTGGCCAGGGTGTACTTGACCCGGAACCCGTTCATCGCGGCCTCGGTACCCAACGCGATGAGCAGGTGGGACTTGCCCGTGCCCGAGTCACCGATGAGACAGAGGGGCTGTCCTTTCTTCACCCACTCGCATGAGCCCAGCGTGTGAACGACTGCCGGGTCGATGCTGGGGTTGGCCTCGAAGTCGAACTCGCGCAGGGACTTCTGCCGGGGAAAACCCGCGGCCTTGATCCGCCGCTCGGAGCGGCGGCGGGCCCGGTCATCGCACTCGGCCATCAACAGCTCAGCGAGGAAACCGGTGTAGGTCATCTGCTCGCGGGCCGCGGTCTCGGCCATGTCGGTGAACTTGGTCCTGATCGTGGGCAGCTTGAGCATCCGGCAGGCCGAGTCGGTCGCGCTCTCAGCGGCCTGCTCGGTCAGCCCTCGGGGGCGGCTGGTGGTCATAAGGGCGGTGCCTTTCCTAGTCGTCTACGTGGCGGGACGTGTCGCTCGTGCGGCGGCGAAGCAGGTTGTCGTAGGCGGCCACCGAAGGCAGCGGGCGGTTGTCGGGCGGGAGCTGGGCCAGCCGCCTCTCGGTCAAGGACACGACCGGGGAAGGCTCGGGTACCNGTGCCGCAGGGGTGGCGGGTTCTTCGGACTCGGCTGCTTTGCGGGCCTCCAGCGCCACCGCGTCGCAGGTCAGCGCTCCCACTCGTAGCGCTGCGGCGATCCCGGAGACCACGTGCTCGTGGGCCATGTGACGGCTCAGCAGCAACACCTGGATCAGGGCCCGGGTGCCCTCCGCGTCCCCGTGGGCTTTGCG
>NZ_AZXF01000046.1 GCF_000515115.1 Nocardiopsis sp. CNT312 | reverse complement strand
ACCCGGATCGTCTACTGCAAGGACGGAAAGCGCGGAGGCTCCTTCGAGCACACGGCGTTCGACTTCCTGGGGTTCACGTTCCGGGCGCGAGGAGTCCGCAGCAGGCATGGGACCGTGTTCACGGGCTTCGGCCCAGCGGTCTCCAAGACCGCAGTGCGAAAGATGGGCGACATGGTGCGGTCCTGGCGGCTGCACCGCCACNCCGCCTTCTCCGAGCAGGATCTCGCACGATGGATCAACCCGATCGTGTCGGGGTGGATGAACTACTACGGCCGGTTCTACCGGTCCGAACTCTATCCGCTGCTCAGACGCATCAACGCCTACCTGGTGCGCTGGATGAGGAAGAAGTACAAACGGTTGAGGACCTTCAAGAGGGCGCTCGCCGCGTGGGAGCGCACGACTCGCCAGTACCCGCGCTTCTTCGCGCACTGGCGATGGGTCCCGGAGTTCTGACGGTGAGGTTGAGAAGAGCCCGGTGACGGGAGACTGTCACGCCGGGATCTGTGGGAGCCCGGAGGTGAGACTCCTCCGGGCGACCCGACCTTGATGTTCAGAAGAGGTGCGGGGAGACCGGTACGGGGCTGTGACCTGCACCTTCAGGATGAAAAAGGCTCGATGTAGCTCCTGAAGAAAAGTGCTGAGGCTGCCGCGGGGAATACCCTGATCAAACAGGTCGGACACGGAGATGCAGCGGCCCTGTTGGCTGACGGTCTCCATTGCGAATCTTCTAATTTGTTGATATTTGTATCCTTTCCCGTTGCGTAGCGGATGAGTGAAGTTCGGTCGAATTTGACTTACATCAGTAGACTCATTCGATGTCAACCCTTCTCCTTGATTGGCTTGCACTCATTGAGTGCAACTGTTCACGTGACCCCTGGGATTCGGGCATAACGGGCAGTACGCCCTGGTCTTCGGGAAACCCCTGCGAGACCGCGACCGAAGCGGAATGATCACCCCCATGGCCTCCTCCGACACTCTGCTCGCGCGCGTGGACAAGCTTGAGGCCGAGTGCAAAGCCCTGCGCGAGGAGAACAATGCGCTGAAGAAGAACGACCAGCTCAAGCGCCGTCTTGGCCAGGACTCCACGAACTCGTCCAAGCCGCCCTCCTCCGACCACAGCGCCACGAAGCCCTCCGTCCAGCGGTCACTGCGCAAACCCTCGGGCCGCAAACCGGGCAAGCAGCCCGGCAGCGGCGGCACCGCCCAGGCCGCCGCACCCGGCCACACCGTGGACCACTACCCCCCGACCTGTCGGGGCTGCCAGCGGGACCTGGACGCCGCCCGACCCGCGGGGGTGCGCCGCTGCCAGGTCTTCGACCTGCCCGAACCAGCCGGGTGGGAGGTGACCGAGCACCGCTACCACCGGATGCGGTGCGCCCGGGGCACCACCACCGTCCCCACCCCCTGCCCGGAGTCAGCGCTCCTACCGCCTACGGTCCCAGGATCAGCGCGGCGGCCGCCCACCTGATGAGCGGCCACCACCTGCCCGTCGAGCGCGCGGCCGAGATCTTCGCCGACGTGTGCGCAGCACACGTCTCTACCGGATGGCTGGCCGCTCTGTCTGCCAGGGCGCACCAGCGCCTGGAGCCCTTCGAGACCGTCCTCAAGGCCGCGATCGCCGCATCGCCGGTCATGCACGCCGACGAGACCGGGGCCCGCGTGGCGGGCGCCAACCACTGGGTGCACGTCGCGGGCACCGATGCGCTCACCTTCTACGGGGTGCACCCCAAACGCGGACGGGAGGCGATGGACGGCTTCGGTATCCTGCCCTCTTTCGCCGGGACGCTGGTCACCGACGCACTGGCCTCCTACGACGTCTAAGGGACCGCGTACCAGTGGTGCTGTGCCCACCTTCTGCGCGAACTCCAAGCCGTGATCGACTTCGAGCCCGAGCACGCTGCCTGGGCCCAGAACATGGCTGATGTGCTGCTCGGTGCCCGTGCCCTGGTCGAACGGTCCAGATCCGAGGGCAGAGCCTGCCTGGAGGAGGAAGAGTCGACCGGGATCGGGGCCGCCTATGGGCGGGGGGTGGCCTTCGCCAAGGCCGGGCCCGACCACCGGCTCGTCAAGCGGTTGGACCAGCGCCGCGGCGACTATCTGAGGTTCGCGGCCGACTTCGCCGTGCCCTTCACCTCCAACACGGCCGAGCGTGACGTGCGGATGGTCAAGGTGCAGGTCAAGGTCTCGGGCGGGTGGCGCACTCTGGCGGGGCCGAGTACTTCTGCCGGATCCGGTCGTTCATCTCCACGGCCAGGAAGCAGGGTCAGACGGTGCTGGCCAAGCTCACCGAGCTGTTCGCCGGGAATGTCTGGCTACCCGCCACCACGTGAATAGTTACGAGGAGTTTGAGGTTATGGCAGCGATAGCTAATCTCCTCTACCAGGATGGAAAGAAGTCACTGGCCCGCGTGGGGGAACGGAGAGAGTGAACTGGCCCGGACCCGGCCGCTCGCCCTGTGGGATGGCCGACCGGAACATGATCACGGCCTACGGGGACGAGCACAGGAGGCTGCGCAAGCTCGTTGCCAAGGCCTTCACCGCCAGGAGGACCGCGGTGCTGGAGCCGCGCATCAGAGCGCTCACTGAGGACCTCATCGCCGATCTCGCGGACACGGTCCCGGGTGAGGCGGTCGACCTCCGCGCCGGGTTCGCCTACCCCCTTCCGATGCGTGTCATCTCCGAGCTGCTGGGTATCACCGGCGACCTCAGGAACGACCTGTTGCGTTGCGACGCCATCCTCGACACCACGGTGTCGTCGGAGACGGCCAAGAAGAACGAGATCGAGCTCTCCGAGCTGCTGCGTAAGTTGGTCGCCGACAAGAGGCGCTCCCCGGGCGAGGATCTCACGAGCGCTCTCCTGGACACCCACGACACCGAGGGAGGCCTCAGCGAGCAGGAACTGCTGGACACGGTCCTGCTCATGTTCACCGCGGGGCATGAGACGACCGTCAACCTCATCGACCACGCGATCTTCCACATGCTCACGCACCCGCGGTTCCTTCCCCTCGTGAGGCGGGGGGAGCTGACCTGGGACCACGTCATCGAGGAGACCCTGCGCGTGGAGGCCCCGTTCGGCAACCTCCCGCTGCGCTACGCAGTCGAGGACATCGACCTGGGGGACGTGCGCATCGCCAAGGGCGAGACCATGACCTTCTCCTTCGCCGGGGCCGGCCGCGACAGGCGGGTGCACGGTGAGGACGCGGACCGGTTCGACCCCTTCCGCGCCACGCGCGCCGAACACGTCTCCTTCGGTCACGGAGTCCACCACTGCCTGGGGGCTCCCCTGGCCAGGCTCGAATCCCGCATCGGGCTCTCCCGGCTCTTCGAGGAGTTCCCCGACATGGAACTGGGCGTCCCCGCCGAGGGGATACGTCCGCTGGAGTCTTTCATCTCCAATGGCCACCGGTCGCTTCCCGTCGTCCTCAGACCTGGGGTGGGGAACGGCGAACCCCGTCAGAAACAAGAAGGAAAAGACAGGTAATGACGAACACCAAGCCCACAGTCGCAGTCCTCGGCCTGGGGATGATGGGGGCGGCCCTCACTGGGGCCCTCCTCCGTAACGGAAACACCACCACCGTCTGGAACCGCTCCGCCGCCAAAGCCGAACCCCTGGTGGCCGAGGGTGCGAACTTCGCCCAGGACGTCTCCGACGCGGTGAAGAGCAGTGAAGTCATCGTGGTCTGCGTCTCCACATACGGCGTCGTGAAGGACCTCCTGGAGCCGGTCGCGTCCGAGATCCGCGGCCGGGTAGTCGTGAACCTGACCTCGGGCACCCCCGAGGAGGCACGCGGGATGTCCGCGTGGGCCGTGCAGGCCGGTATCCGCTACCTCGACGGCGCGATCATGGGCGTGCCCCAGATGATCGGTCTTCCCGAGACACTGATCTTCTACGGAGGCCCCTCCGACCTCTTCGCCGAGCAGGAAGCCCTGCTCAAGGTCCTGGGAGGGGAGGCCGTGCACCTTGGCGAGGACGCCGGGGTCGCCATGATCTACGACCTGGCTCTGCTGAACCTGCTGTGGAGCTCGCTCACGGGCTACCTCCAGGCGCAGGCCCTGGTCAGCACCACGGGCGCGCCCGCCGAGGCCTTCCTGCCGTTCGCCAAGATCTGGATGGAGCAGGTCGTCATGCCCTCCATCCCGGAGTCCGCTGGGGAGGTCGACGCCGGTTCCTACGTCACCGACGTGTCCAGCCTCGACGTGAACAAGGCCGCCATCAAGCACCTGGTGGACACCTGCCGGGAGCTCGGTGTCGACGACGGCATGCCGGTCGCCGTGCAGAAGCTGATCGACAAGAGGGTCTCCCAGGGGCACGGGAACCACAGCCTGGCCAGCCTTTTTGAGGCCCTGCGCCAGAACTGACCGAGGACGGCCTAGGAGCATCCGAGTACCGCCCGGACACGGTCACCGTGTCCGGGCGGCCCTCGGATGCTCTCGGGCCCTCCCGATGTCAGAGCCAGTCAAGGATCTTCCGCGCCGCGTGGGCACCCGATTCCATCGCCCCGTCGACGTATCCAGACCAGCCGGTGGAGATGTCGCTGGTCGCGAAGGCCAGGGCGCCTTGGCGCTGTCGCAGGACCCGTGTCTCCTCGGTGAGCTGGCCGGGCTGCTTGTAGGTCCAACCGCCCAGAGCGTAGCGGTCGCCGCCCCAGTCGTGGCCCCTGACCTCCAGGACCTGGGAGCCGGGGAGGAGGTCGGTGACGGCGGTGGAGATCTGGGTGTGGTCGTTCGTGTCCAGGTCCGGGTTGCAGCTGAAACCGGTCATGAGAATGCCCCGGTCGGTGGTGTCCATCGGAACCAGGCCGGAGAAGAGGTGCCCCGGCTCGGTGTTGACGATCGGCCGGTCGATGTTCCCGGCCAGGTGGACCCAGAACTTCTTAGCGACGGGTACGGAGTAGCCGTCCTCACCCGCTTGGAGGAACTCCGAGCGCAGGAACGGCCAGAAGTTGATGTCACTCCAGACGTTGACCGGGACGGCGATGACGGCCGCGGACGCGCAGTGGACCCTTCTGTGCCGCGTGACCGCGGTGACCCGGCCCCGACTGTGGTAGACGGACCTCACTGGTGAGTTCAGGCGCAGGTCGGCTCCCGAGGTGTCGACCATGTGCTGGAGAACGTCGGTCAGCCCGTTCTGGGGCCGGATGCTGTTGACGCCGTAGAAGGTGTTGATGTCGAAGTCGCTCAGAGCCCACCATTGGGCGATCTGACTGAAGGCGCCACGGTTGGTGGTTCCCCCTTGCCCAGCCGTGTAGGAGTAGAGCCACGCCTCATCCAACGTGGACAGGCCGAGCGAGTCGAGCCTGTCCTGGATGGCGAGCTGGTCGAGCGCGGCGATCCCTCTCGGGGCCGCGAAGGGGTCGTGGGCGTCGGGAAAGACGGTCTCGGTTCCCTCGAAGTAGCGGAGGAGGAGTTCCGCCTGATGGCCGAAGCCCTCTTCCAGGGAGAACTCCGCGTGCCCTCCGCCCTCCGCAGGGAAGATGGTGTGGCTGGGGTTCTCATCGGTCACCGGGAGGGAGTTCGAGCCCTTGGACCTCGGCTCAGATGTTCTGTTGGTTGGGGTGGATCCAGGTGCCGCCGAACTCGACGGGGTGCTCGGTATCCCGGAGGCCCGGATCCCCGAAGACCTCGAGGAACGCAGTGTGCTGTTCCGCTCGGTCAGCTCGGGGCGGCGGTTGTTGGTGGTGCTCGACGACCTGCGATCCCTGGCCGAGGTACGTCCGCTGCTGCCCGGCGACCCGCGCTGCGCAGTCGTGGTCACTGGCTGCACGGACCGGCCGGGGCTCTGCAGGTCGGCCTGGACATGCTTCCGTTCAACGAGGGTGTGGAACTGCTGGCCCGAATGGTCGGGTCAGACCGGGCGGATCTTACCCCGTAGGTCGCCGAGCGGCTGGTTGAGCTGGTTGGCGGTCTTCCTCTGGCGCTGCGTTGCATTGGTTCCCGCCTGGCCACGCCGCCGGGACTGCCCGCGGAAGAGCTGGCGGAGCAGCTCGCGTGGTCGCCGCTGCGGGTGTTGCGGATCGGCGGCCTGGATGTGCGGGCCGCCTTCGATTCCAGTTTCCAGTCGCTGAGCCGCCTGGAAGAGAGCGCCTTCCGCCTGCTGAGCCTGCTACCGGGGGAGCGCTTCTCCATGAAGGCCGCTGGCCAGCTGCTTGGTTGGGAGCCAGCCGGTACACAGCGCGCCCTGGAGCGATTTACCGACAGTCACCTGCTGGAGATGGTGCCCGGCATCGACGGTGAGACCTATTACCGTTTTCCGGCACTGACGCTGAGTTACGCTCGGGAACGGTTGAGTATGTCCCTGACCGGGGAGCCGGACGGGTCTCCGGCCGGGCCCGCCCGCCTGGACCGCGGTTCCCACCCTGACGAGGTGAGCCAGTGCTGACGACCCCTCTCCCCTACCTGCTCGCTTGCGCCAGCACGGTCGCGACGCGCAAGGCCGACGAGCGGCTGCGGCCCTACGACCTGACCATCCGGCAGCACGGGCTGCTCATCCAGCTGCAGGCCGAGCCGGAACTGACCATGTCCGAGCTGGCCCGTCAACTGGGTATCGCCCGTCAGTCGGCGCATCACCTGATCAACGAGCTGGTCGAAGCGGGTTACCTGCGCAGGCGGCCCGGTGCCACCGGAAGGTCTCGCCGCCTGGAGATCACTGATACCGCGCACTACCTGCTCACCCGTATCGAGCGTCCGCTGGAGCTGGTGGAGAGGGAGTTACTGGGGGACCTGTCCCCGAATGAGACCGAGACGCTCCAACTCCTCCTGCAACGGGTGCTGGCCCACGCCACAGACGATGAGGCATGGCTGACGGGCACCTGACCGTCCGACCACCCGCTGTCGAGGGAGTCTTGAGAGAGCGGGCCTAGCGGAGTGTGTCAAGTTCCGGGTCGGCGGGCGCGCCCCTGAGCTCGTGGAAGCCCGGGACGCTTGCCATCAGCAGTGCCCCGTCCCAGAGGTGCCCCGCCTCCTCGCCCCGGGGGACCCGGGAGATGACGGGGCCGTTGAACGCGATCGGTGCCCCAGCGGCATCCCCCGGCGCCGAGACGGCGACGATCGGGGTGCCGGTGCGCTCGCCGAGCAGGGCGACGCCCTCGGCGTGCGAGGCGCGCACCGCATCGTCGTGGGCGTCCGACACCCCCGCACGGGCCAGCTCCGCAGACAGCCCCGCATCGACCAGCGCTGTAGCGGGATCATTGATCCACTTCTTCCCGTCGCCGTCGCCACGTTCCGCCCAGAGCGCGGCGTAGAACTCGCCGAGTGCCTTCTGTCCGTGCTCACGCAGCACCGCCGCGCAGATGCGCACGGGTATCCAGAGGTGGCCCTCGGGGTCGCCTTCCGGATCGTCGTCGCGGCCCTCGTTGAGCACTGCCAGGCTCATGATGTGCCAGCGCACCTCCAAGGGCCGGACCTTCGCCGCTTCCAGGACCCACCGTGAGGTGAGCCAGGTGTAGGGGCAGGCCGGATCGATCCAGAAGTCCACGGTCCGCGTCGTCATGGTCCTTCCTCGTCCTTCCTCGTCGTTCGTTCCCGTGTCCCGCTGATGGGGCCGAGGCCGTGGATCACACCGTGGCGTTGCGCATGCCGCGGATCCCTACCGCGACGCCCAGCACCGCGATGGCGACGGCCGCGATCGTTCCGTACAGCACCGAGACCTCGGCGAAGCGCCCGGCGAACAGGTGGCGTTCCGCCTCGACGACATAGGTCACCGGGTTGATGCGGCTGAGCACGTAGAGCCAGGTCGGTGCCGAGTCCTCGGTGATGGGCAGCAGCACGCCCGACAGGAGCAGCAGCGGGAAGAAGGCCACCTGCTGGATCCCGTAGAACAGCGTCTGCTGTTTCTTGGAATGGATCGCCAGCGTGAACGACAGTGCCCCGATCCCGACGCCGAACACCGTCAGCAGCACCAGCCCGGCCAGTGCACCGAGGGGGTAGAGGTGGAAGCCGGTGGGCAGCAGGATCGCGATGATGAGCAGGGCCTGCGCCAGCAGGATCACGACCTCCTTGAGTGTCCGCCCCACCAGCATCGCGCCCCGGCTCATCGGGGTGACCAGCATACGCTCGAAGGCGCCCGAGACCATCTCGTTGAGCAGGGCGGCTCCGGCGCCCGCGGTGCCCGACAGCCCGAGCAGCACCAGGATGCCGGGGGCGAACCACTGCCAGTGCGACTCCGACCCCTGCCCGACGTCTCCCATGCTCGACAACAGGGGAGCGAAGAGGGCGAGGAACAGGAAGGGCAGCATCATGTTGAAGATGAGGCCGGCCGGCTGGCGCAGCTCCGGAGCCATCTCCCTGGTGAACGCGACCCCGGTGTCATTGATCAACTTCACGGTCAGGCTCCCTGGAACATGGCGGACGGGGCAGAGTCGGCGTCGGCGCTCTCGCGCAGACTACGGCCGGTGAGCGTGAGGAACACGTCGTCGAGGGTGGGCCGGGTGAGGTCGGCGACGGACACCTGCACGCCCTCGTCCTCCAGCCTCCTGAGCAAGCGGGGCAGATGGGCGTCGCCGCCAGTGGTGCGCACACTCACTGCGGTGCCCTCGACGGTGACCTCATGGACGGTCGGCAGCCCGCGGGCGACCTCGGCGGCACGCGCGGCGTCGGTCGCGTCGGCGGTTCCGACCGTGATGCGGTCACCAGCCAGGTCGGCCTTGAGTTTCTCAGGAGGATCGTCGGCGATCACCCGTCCGTGATCGACGATCATCACCCGTTCGGCCCACAGGTCGGCCTCCTCCAGGTAGTGGGTGGTGAAGAAGACCGTGGTGGCGATCTCCTTGTGCAGGCGCAGGATGTGATCCCAGATGTTGGCGCGGCTCTGCGGGTCCAGCCCGGTGGTCGGTTCGTCCAGGAACAGCAGCTCCGGCTCGTGGATCAGCGCGATGGCGATGTCGAGGCGGCGGCGCTGGCCGCCCGACAGGGTGCCCACGGTCCGCTTGGTGAGGCTCTCCAGCTCGAGCGCGGCCAGCAGCTGGTCGGCACGGGCGCGGGCCTCGCTGCGGTTCAGGCCGTAGGCGCGGCCCTGGGTCACCAGCTCGTCAAGGACCCGCAGGGCTGAGCTCGCGCTGTTGCCCTGGCCGAGGTACCCGATGCGGCGGCGCACCCCTGCGGGGTCGGCCAGTACGTCGCATCCGGCGACGGTCGCGGTGCCCGAGGTCGGCGGCAGCAGCGTGGTCAGCATTCGCAGGCTGGTGGTCTTGCCGGCGCCGTTCGGTCCGAGGAAGGCGACCACCGAGCCGGTCTCGACGTCCAAGTCCAGGCCGCGCACGGCCTCGACGGTCTCACCCCTGGCGCGGAAGCTCCGGGTGAGCCCACGGGTGTGGATCATAAGACCCTCCAATTCTCGGTTCGCGGGTCGCGGACAAGGGGTCGGTCGGCTCGGCCCGGTGCCAAGATTCGCTGCAGCCCTTGACAAAACCGAGCCTAGAGCGGTTCATTACGTCATTGTCAGAATGTCTGACGATTATCAGTGGGCCTGCTGAAGTCCGCGCGGTCCCATCGACCCTCGACCGCGTCACCAGCGATCCCCCCGCCTCTCACTGAGCTTTAATTCGTGGTGTTACGGCTCCAAGGACAACCCGGTCCCGGCAAGACACCCCTCGAGCAACTCGGGGCGGTACTGCATGGGTCTGAGCCGGGCACGGATCAGGGCGGCGAGCTGGTCGATACCGCCGGGGACCAGGTTGGCCAGACCGCTGCGCATCGCCGACCACACCCCCTCGACCGGGTTCAGGTCGGGGGCGTAACCAGGCAACTGCTCGACGGCCAGCCACTCCCGCTCTGCGACGCGGCGCCGCATGTCCGCGCTGGTGTGCCGGTTGAGGTT
>NZ_AZXF01000010.1 GCF_000515115.1 Nocardiopsis sp. CNT312 | reverse complement strand
GGTGGCGCTGTTTTCCGTCTGTCGCCCGCCACCACCCTCAACGGACGCCTGGTGGCGCTGTTTTCCGTCTGTCGCCCGCCACCACCCTCAACGGATGCCTGGTGGCGCTGTTTTCCGTCTGTCGCCCGCCATCCTCAACCGAATCCGCACGCCGTAGCCGCCACCGCCCAGAGGCCCGCCGCCGACAGTGCCACGGCGGCGGTCGGCACCGCGGCTCTCCGTGACTCGCTACGGCCACCCCGGGGCGGAGCGGTCGCGGACCTGCGGCAAGCTGGGAAGTGCCATGAGTCAAAGCAGCCGGTCCCACGCGACCTTCTCCAACTACGCCGCCTCACTCGGCATCCTCGTCGGCATCCTCCTGCTGATGGCCTTCGTGGTGTCCGCCCGGTCCGGGGAGAACATCCCGGAGGTCGACTACCGGTTCGACCTCACCTCCCTGCGCGAGGCCGCGGACTACCCGGTGGCGGTGCCGTCGGAGAACCTGGTGGAGGAGGGGTGGACCCCCACGAGTTCGAACCTGGACACGACCGGGCCGGTCGAGTGGAGCGTCGGCTTCGCCACTGCGGCCGACAGCCACGCCCGGCTGGTCCAGAGCGACGGGGACCCCGCCGTGTTCGTCCGGGAGCAGGTCCGAGGCGCCCCGGAGGTTGGCACGGTCGCCGTCAGCGGACACGAGTGGGACCACTACGAGTCCGATGACTGGGGCGCTCTGGTCATGTACGGGGAAGGTGTGACACTGGTCGTCGCGGGCAGTGCCGACACCGACGAACTCGCCCACCTCGCCGCAGGTCTGGAGACCGGAGACGGAGCGGGGGCGGAACGGGCCTGACACGACGCGGTCCCGCCGGACCGGCGGGACCGCACGCGTGTGTCAGATGCCGTGCCGACTACTCGGCGCGCAGGTCGCGGCGCAGCTCCTTGGGGAGCGAGAAGGTGAGCGACTCGTCGGCGGTGGTCACCGGGGTCACGGAGCCGTACCCGTGTCCGGCCAGCTTGTCGAGCAGCTCGCGCACCAGGATGTCCGGCACGGACGCACCGCTCGTCACCCCCACGGTGGTCACGCCCTCCAGCCAGGAGTCGTCCATGAGCGAGGCGTTGTCGATCAGGTGCGCCGCGTTCGCGCCGGCGTCCAGCGCGACCTCCACCAGGCGGACGGAGTTCGAGGAGTTGTCGGAGCCGACCACGATGACCAGCTCGCACTCGGGAGCCATGGCCTTGACCGCGTCCTGGCGGTTGGACGTGGCGTAGCAGATGTCGTCACTGGGCGGGTCGAGCAGGTTGGGGAACCGCTCGCGCAGCGCGTCCACGGTCTGAGTGGTCTCGTCCACCGACAGGGTGGTCTGTGACAGCCAGGAGACGTTGTCGGGATTGCGGACCTCGACCTTGTGCACCTCCTCCGGGCTCTCCACGATCTGGATGTGCTCGGGAGCCTCGCCGCTGGTGCCCTCGACCTCCTCGTGGCCGATGTGGCCGATGAGGATGATGTCCCGGTCCTCGGCGGCGAAGCGCTTGGCCTCCTTGTGCACCTTGGTGACCAGGGGGCAGGTGGCGTCGATGGTCTTGAGGCTGCGGCGTTCGGCTTGTTCGTGGACGGCCGGGGAGACGCCGTGGGCGGAGAAGACGACGATGGCCCCCTCGGGCACTTCCTCGGTCTCCTCGACGAAGATCGCGCCGCGCTCCTCCAGCGTGCGGACCACGTGGGTGTTGTGCACGATCTGTTTGCGTACGTAGATCGGGGCGCCGTACTGCTCCAAGGCCTTCTCCACGGTGATGACCGCGCGGTCGACACCGGCGCAGTACCCCCGGGGGTTGGCGAGCAGGACACGGCGTTGGTTCGTCGCGGTCGTCGCAGCAGTCATGCCCCACATCCTAGGTGCCTTGGGGCACTCGCAGGGCGGATGTGGTGAAACGCATCGGAGGGGGCGGATCCGGGGCGCGTCTGGCGTGAGGTGACGCTTCGGGAACAGGACGTATCCGGTTCGGAGTCGAAGTGGCGAAATCGTTCACTTATCCCCTGCTCATGCCGTTCTCCCTCCTCTATCCTGGTTCATCGTCGCATCTGTCCATAGGCGGTTCGCCCTCAGCTCGGCCTTGCCTGGTTTGATGGACGCGCGCCGCCGGCCCACCGAGCCGAGAGCATCAGGAGCCCCCGTCCTATGTCGAATCCGACAGTCACGAAGTTCATGACCATGGTCAAGGGGATCTTCGGCCGTAAGGAGTCCGTGCCCGCCACGGGTTCCGACACGGTCGCGGAGCCCGCCGTCGAGAAGGCGGAGGCCGCCACGGCCAACGCGACCGTGGAGACCCCGGAGGCTTCCGAGACCGCGAACGCCTCGGAGGCCGCCGAGACCTCCACGGCGGCCCCGGCCGAGGAGAAGCCAGCCGAGGCGGAGGCCGAGAAGCCCGCCGAAACCACGGAGACCACCACCGGGAAGCCCCAGCCCGAGGCTCCGGCGGCGGAGAAGGCGGAGCCCGCCGACGCGGAGGAGATCGCGGAGGAGATCGCGGTTGCCGAGGCCGACACGGCGGTCTCCAGTGACGATGTGCTGGAGAAGGTCCGCAAGGGCAACGCCCCGAGCGCCGACGAGCTGGCCGTCCCCACCTACGACGAGCTCACCCTTCCGTCGGTCCGGGCGCGGCTGCGCAAGCTCACCATCGACCAGGTCCGCGACCTGCGGGCCTACGAGGTCGCCCACCAGGGCCGGTCCGACTTCATCAAAATGTATGACAACCGGATCGCCAAGCTCGAGACCGCCGAGTAGGGGAGCCGTGTCGAGGGGGCCGCCGTTCCGACGGCGGCCCCCTGTTTTCGGAACGGAGCAGGATTCGTTTCGGTCACTATTGGGGAACTCTCCGGTGACGGAGGACGTCTACCCGGGCAGACGGGGCGCGTTCGTGTGCCCTCTCCGACCGAAAGGTTCTCCATGATCAAGCGATCCCTGGGCGCGGCGGCTCTCCTGGCGGCGGGGCTCTGGACGACCGGATGCACCGCGGACCTTCCTGGCGGTGGGGAGGTCACCCTCGACCCCGACGGTGTCAGCGTCGGCAACGGCGACGGTTCGGTGTCCACGGACCAGGACGGCAACACGTCCGTCACCGGAGAGGGGGAGAACACCCTCAACATCGCGACCGCCGACGGCACCGTCACGGAGGACTGCCAGGGCCGCTCCGTCAACATCACAGCCAACGCTGGAGAGGTCGTCCTCAACGGCGACTGCGCGGCGGTCACCGTCCTCGGCAGCAACATGACCGTCCACATCGGCACCGTCGAGACCATCACCGTGATGGGCGCCGACAACACCGTCTACTACTCCGGCGGCGAGCCCGCCACGAACAACCTGGGCACCGGCAACGACGTCTCCCAGGGAGGAAACGCCCAGAGCTGACCCCGTTCCGACCGGTCGTCCCCCGAATCGTCACCGCCCTCCCGTAGGGTCGACCGGTATGGGGATGGAGAGTTCCGCCGAGGCGCCTCAACCGGTCCGCGCCGTTCTGGGCGCCGTCGGCGGCTGGATCGAACGCCTGGGCCGCATCTGGGTCGAGGGCCAGATCGCCGAGCTCAGCCGGCGCGGCAGGATGGCCTACATCACGCTGCGCGATCCGGTCGCCAACGTGTCCGTGCGCGTGGTCTGCCAGAGGTCGGTGCTGGACGCGCAGAGCCCGCCGCCCGAGGCCGGCGCGCGTGTGGTCGTGCACGCCAAACCCGACTTCTACGAGGTGCGCGGCACCTTCTCCCTGCGTGCGCTGGAGATCCGCCACGTCGGGCTCGGCGAGCTCCTGGCCCGGCTGGAGCAGTTGCGCCGCACCCTGACCGCCGAGGGCCTGTTCGACGCCGCGCGCAAGCGGCCGCTGCCTTTCCTGCCCAACACGGTTGGCCTCGTCTGTGGGCGCGACTCCGCGGCCGAGCGCGACGTGCTGGAGAACGGCCGCCGCCGCTGGCCCGCGGTCCGGTTCGAGGTCCGGCCGGTCGCGGTGCAGGGCGACCGAGCGGTCCGCGAGGTGACCGAGGCCCTCAAGGAACTGGACGCCCATCCGGACGTCGACGTCATCGTCATCGCCCGCGGCGGCGGCTCCCTGGAGGACCTGCTGCCCTTCTCCGACGAGGCGCTGGTCCGCGCGGTGGCGGCGGCGGGCACGCCCGTGGTCAGCGCGATCGGCCACGAACAGGACGCGCCGCTGCTCGACCATGTCGCCGACGTGCGCGCCTCCACCCCCACCGACGCCGCCAAGCGGACCGTCCCCGACGTGGGGGAGCAGGCGCAGATCATCCGTGAGCTGCGCGACCGTGCGCGTCGCGTGATCACGGGCAGCCTGCAACGGGAGGCCGCCTGGCTGGAGGGCATCCGCTCACGGCCGGCGCTGGCCAGCCCGGTCAGGGAGGTCGACCGGCTCACCGAACAGGTCCTGGAACTGCGTGACCGCGCCCGACGGAGCCTGACGGTCTCGCTGGACCGGGCGGGCGACGGCTTGGCGCACACGCGTGCCCGTCTGCACGCCCTGTCACCGGCCACCACTCTGGCGCGCGGCTACGCGATCGTGCGCCGCGACGACGGTTCGGTGGTGCGGTCGGCACAGGAGACGGCTCCGGGGGAGACAGTGAGCGTACGCCTGGCCGAGGGAAGCGTGACCGCCATCGTGGACGGGGTCCGCACCGACGAGAGCGAGGAGTGACATGGCGCAGAAGAAGGCCGAGGAGCGGGCCGCGGACGAGCCCGAGCTGAGTTACGAGGAGAGCAGGGAAGAGCTCAACAGCGTGGTCCGCCGACTGGAGTCCGGAGGGCTCAGCCTGAAGGACTCCCTCGCACTGTGGGAGCGCGGCGAGGAGCTGGCGCGTGTGTGCGAGCAGTGGCTGGAGGGCGCGCGCGCCACGCTGGCCGCGGCCATGGACGAGCGCCGGGGCGAGGGGCCCGAGGAGGGCGACACGCCCTTCTAGCGCCCGTTGAACCGGTCGTTCAGCTCGCGGATGTTCCCGGGCAGTCCCCGAAAGACACCGATGATCAGGACCAGGGCCGTGCCGAGGAACAGCCAGGGGGCGATCTCGGCCAGGCGGGAGGCGAGCCCGAGCAGGAGGACGCGGGAGAAGCCCTCGTGGCCCAGCGCCATGAGGACCTCGGCGGCGGTCACGGCGACGAAGTAGGCGATGGGTGGGCTGACCGAGAGCGACAGCAGGTCGCTCGGGCGGACCAGGGACGCGGTAGTCGTGCAGGCCACGGTGAAGGCCAGGCCCGGGACGGCGGGCACGGACACCGCGTGCGCCACCATCGTTCCGGCGAAGCTGAGCACGCAGATCAGGAGGACGGCGCCGCGCCCGGTCAGGCGGGGCGCTCCCCGGGCCGGGGCGGGGTCGGGTGGCGGGCCGACCCGGTCGGGTCTCCTCCCGCGAGAGGCACCGCGCCCCTGGTCCCAGGGGCGCGCGAGGCGCGGTGCGTGTCCGGGCTTCGCCGCTTTCCTCGGGGGCATCGTGGTTCGCCCTCCCCGTGTGTTACTCACGGTGTTCAGTGTGTCATTCGCCGTGAGGATCTTGTGACTCCCTCTTGGGCCGTGTCGTCGTTTCGGCGGCCGACGACTTCCGAGGTGATCACGTTCCCTCTCGTCAGTGCACCGGTATGGGGCGTACCGGTTGCGCATCGCGTGCCGGTCACTCTCAGTGAGCACTCTCCTCGGCGTTGATTTTGGGATGTCCTTGCTGACCTTTGGCCTCTGTCCGTATCTCGTCGAACTCGGGTTCCGGTCGTTCCTGTTCCAGCAGTTCCGGGGCGGAGGTGGCCCGTGGCCCCTCCCCCACCCCCGTGGGGCGCTCCAGGTCCGCCTCCACGATCCCGAGGTCCCGGAACCGGCGGGCCGTCACCAACACGCGGTTCTCCAGGGAGCCGACGGTCTGGTTGTAGGCGTGCACCGTCCTGCCCAGGGCCCGGCCCAGCCCCTCCACGTGGCCGCCGAGCGTGGACAGGCGCCTGTGCAACTGCTTGCCCAGCTCGAACACCTCACGGGCGTTCTCGCTCAGGGCCTCCTGCTGCCACGCGTACTGTGCGGTGCGCAGCAGGGAGATGAGTGTCGTGGGGGTGGCGATGTGCACCTTCCGCGCCATCGCGTGCTCCAACAGGCCGGGGTCGTGCTCCAGAGCGGGGGCGAGAAAGGCCTCACCGGGCACGAACAGCACCACGAACTCCGGTGCCGGTGCGAACGACTCCCAGTACGTCTTCGCGGCGAGCTGGTCGACGTGGGTGCGCAGGTGCCGTGCGTGGGCGCGCAGCCGCTCGGCGGCCACCGACTCGTCCGCGGACTCCACCGCGTCCAGGTAGGCGGCGAGGGGCACCTTGGAGTCGACCACGATGCTCTTCCCCCCGGCCAGCCGCACCACCATGTCCGGGCGCCGTGCCCCGCCCGCCGTGCTCACCTGTTCGTCGAAGTCGCAGTGGTGGCCCATCCCTGCCAGTTCCGCGACCCGGCGCAGTTGGAGTTCGCCCCAGCGCCCGCGCGCCTCCGGTCGGCGCAGGGCGGCCACCAGGGAACGCGTCTGGTCGCGCAGGCGCTCGGAGCCCTCCCGCACCATCTCCACCTGCCGTGACAGTTCGGCGTGGGCGGCGGCCCGTCCCGCGTCCGCCTCGCGCAGCCGGGCCTCCACCCGGTCGAGTGTGGCGGTCAGCGGCTCCACCATGCGCTCCACCGCGCGCCGCCGCTCGTCCAGGTCGCCGCCGGCCTGGGCGCCGACCGCCCGCAGACGGCCCTCGGCCAGGTCGAGGAAGCGCTGGTTGGTCTCGTCCAGCGCCTGCGCGGACAGGGCGCGGAAGCGGTCGGCCAACCGTTCCTCGACGTAGGCGGCGCGCTCGTGCGCGGCGTCGGCGCGGGCGCGCTCCTCGGCGGTCCGGGCGCGGGCGAGGAGCCAGCCGACCGCGAGGCCCAGGGCCGCGCCGACGAGGAGCACGATGACGTAGGGGAGGCCGTCCATGGCGCCCTATGCTGCCAGGCTCGGCGGGGATCGGGGGCGAGCCACGCGCTCCGGTGCGGAAAGCCGGATGGATCGGGTATGTCGGGGTCTGTCGCCGCCCCCGGACGGACCGGCCGCCGGGACGCATAGACTCTGACGTTGTGAGTCTGTCTATCGGGATCGTCGGCCTGCCCAACGTCGGCAAGTCCACCCTCTTCAACGCGCTGACCAAGAACGACGCTCTGGCGGCGAACTACCCGTTCGCGACCATCGAGCCCAACGTCGGGGTCGTGGGGGTGCCCGACGCCCGCCTCGGCGCGCTGGCCGAGATGTTCGGTTCGGCGAAGGTCCTGCCCGCGACGGTGGACTTCGTCGACATCGCGGGGATCGTGCGAGGTGCCTCCACCGGTGAGGGCCTGGGCAACAAGTTCCTCGCCAACATCCGCGAGAGCGACGCCATCTGCCAGGTGATCCGCGCCTTCGAGGACGCCGACGTCACGCACGTGGACGGCGACGTGGAGCCCTCGCGCGATATCGAGACGATCAACACCGAGCTGATCCTGGCCGACCTCCAGACCCTGGAGAAGGCCCTCCCGCGTCTGGAGAAGGACGCCAAGCGCAACGCCAAGGACAAGGACGCCCAGGAGCTGCTGCGGGCGGCCGGCCAGGCCCAGGACATCCTCGACTCCGGGCGGTCCCTCTACGCGGCCGAGAGCGTGGACACCGACCGGCTGCGCGAGCTGAGCCTGCTCACCGTCAAGCCGTTCATCTACGTGTTCAACCTCGACAGCGGGGACCTGGACAACGAGGCCCTGCGCGCCAAGCTCCAGGAGCTGGTCGCTCCGGCCGAGGCGATCTTCCTCGACGCCAAGATCGAGGCGGAACTGGCCGAGTTGGACGAGGAGGAGGCCCAGGAGCTCCTGGAGTCCATGGGACAGCAAGAGGCGGGCCTGGCCCAGTTGGCCCGGGTCGGCTTCGCCACCCTGGGGCTGCAGACCTACCTGACCGCCGGGCCCAAGGAGGCGCGGGCCTGGACGATCAGGAAGGGCGCGACCGCCCCCGAGGCAGCCGGGGTCATCCACACCGACTTCCAGCGCGGCTTCATCAAGGCGGAGGTGGTCTCCTACGACGACCTCGTGGCCGCCGGCGACATGCAGGCCGCCCGTGCCGCGGGCAAGGTCCGTATGGAGGGCAAGGACTACGTGATGGCTGACGGCGACGTCGTGGAGTTCCGCTTCAACGTCTGAGCTTGAGACCGAACCTGTGCGGTTCTTGTGCTCGGTCAGCGTCTCGGCACGTTTGACGGTTTTGCCGACCCCGTGCCGGGGTGCGGGCCTGCGGTTCCTCACCCCGGGAGGACGCTCGGGACCGGGCCGGGAGGGTGTGGACGCACCCGCCGGTCAGGCCACCCTCGGTCGCGGGTGGCCAAACCCGCGTCGCCTCCGGGCCGGGGACCAACGGCCCGGCCTCGCCGCCCGCTCCCCTGGGCGGCACAGGTCCTGGGAGCGGGCTCTCAGCAGGCTGAAGTGAGTGGCACTTCATTCAGTACCACTGCTGTGGCGGTTCCCCTCTGGAGGTAGGCATGTCCATCACCGGCGGGTGAAGCGCGCAGATCCCTGTCCCCTTGGGCAAGCAGGTCAACGAGGACCGCGGCGCTGTCGAGATCGTCTCGAGGCACGGCAACGCGGTACTCGTCTCGGCTGAGGACGGTGCCGGGCTTCGGGAGGGCACCTACCTTCCGTGCCCGCCGGAGAACGCTCTCCGCCTGCTCGAGTCGTACGGCAGCGCGCTGCGGGCCGCCGAGCGCGAGCCGGTCCTGGCTCCGGGGACCTCCAATGAAGCGACCGGTGTTCGAGGACCGAGGCTGGGGGACTGCGCATCCTGGCCTCGGATCGACCGGAAGACGCTCACCCGCATCAACAGGCTGACCGATGGCGTCCGCCGCCGTCCCTTCTCCGGGACCGGTCAGCCGGAGCCGTTGAAGTACCACCTTCCCGACGCCTGGTCGCGGCGGACGATGAGCAACGGATCGTCTCCGTGGTCACAGGCGGCGAGGTCATCATCGCGGTCCGGTACCACCACTGGCGTGGTTCCCGAAAGGTTCGGATCGGGCCGCCGCGCGGTTCAGTCGCGGTCCGCGTTGCCGGAGCCGCCGAGGTCGATCCCGCCGTGGATGGTCTCGGCCTGTACCACGGTGCCCGACACGTCTCCTGAGACCGTGTTCCTCGTCGATCCGGCACCGGCGGAACCGCTCCGCCCGCCGCCCCCTCTGCGCTGGCTGATCGCCGTCCACACCGCGACCGCCAGCGCGGCCAGGCCCACGGCCAGGGAGCCGATGCCGGACAGGTCGGAGAGGTCGTTCAGTCCCAGGTCCAGGTCGGGCAGGAGCCGGGGCAGTGCCCAGGCCCCCGCGAGTACGAGCGCCACCGATCCCAGAACCGCCGTCCACAGCCATCGCATGAGCGCATTGTGCCCCGCCGTCGACCACGGAGGGTAGGGCCGGGCCGAATCCGGCCAGTGGCCGGATCGGCGCGCGGGTGTCCGCGCAGGGAGACGGGTCACATCCGGTCAACGGTTTCCCGCCGGACGGGGGAGACGGCTCATTTTTATCGAGTCAGTAACAGGCATCTTGGATGTCCGAAATTGCCTGACCTGAAGGATGGTCGTTCCAGTTGCCCGAGATATCTACCCTTTGCGCGTGCTTTGCGTATTTTGGGAAGCACGACTTGTCCACAGTTGCGGAAACGCGAAGAGACGATGTCGGTGCCCAACCCCCACAATGGCTCACTATAGGGATGGGGTAGACAAGGGCATGGCGAAGGGCCGTCCACACCGGGCGGCGACGACAGCGCAGGAGGCGGGGATGGCGAAGCCGTCGCGGTACGGCGACAGCGGTACCGGGTTCGACGCCCCTCCGGCCCGACGGCCCCGGGCGGGGGCGGGCGGACGCTGGTGGGTCGGCGTGGGACGGGCCGTGCTGTGGGCGTTCATCATCGTCGTCGTCTTCAACGGCATCTGGTTCCCCCTGCGCGGCGGCCTCGCCCTGTCCGGCGGTGCGGGGGAGTCGGCACCGCCACCGCCCGACGCCTACCCCGAGACCTCCTCCGCGGCGTTCGCGCTCCGCTTCGCCGAGGTCTACCTGGACACCTCCGACCCCGAGCGGCGCCTCGGCGAACTCGCCGCCTACGTACCCGAGGGCGAAGCCTCCGGCCTCAACACCGCGGCCGACAGCCTCACTGGTGAGAACCTCACCGTGATCGCGGTCGACGTCCTCGACGAGCACAACGCCGTCGTCGTGGTCCGTGCCGACGTCAACGGCGATCCCATGCGTCTCGACGTGCCCGTGTACGCCGACGGCGACGCACTGGTGGTCTCCGGGCGCCCGGCGCTGCTGGCCGCGCCCACCACCGCGACCCTGCCCCAGGCGACGGCCTTCGAGGCCGACCCCCTCGCCGCGCAGCAGCTCCAGGAGGTACTGCCCGGCTTCTTCGAGGCCTACGCGGGCCAGCCGGAGTTCCTGGAGCGCTTCGTCGAGCAGGGCGCCTCGATCGCCCCGCTCCCGGAAAGCAGCCTGGAATTCGCCGAACTGTCCGACATCACGGTGCCGGTGCGGTCCTCGACCGGGGATGATGACGTACGACAGGTACCGGTCACCGTCCACTGGACGGTCCCGGGATCCGACGGTGGAGAAGCGGGCGAACTGGTACAGGACTACCTGGTCACCGTCGTCGACTCTGGTGACGAGTGGCACGTGCGGGACATTCAGGGTGCCCCGCACTCGTTCGGCGGCTGACGGGGCCCTAGGCAAGGAGACGAGGAGAACCATGCGCACAGCAGCGACCACACCGGAGGGCGACGCCTGACATGCTCCCCCTGTTGTCCTCCACCGCCGACGCCCTCACCCAGGCGGCCGGTCCCGGCCTCCTCCACCTCGCGTCGGAGAGCCCGCCGGCACAGGCCCCCGACACCGGCGGCCTCGCCGACTTCCTACGCGGCTTCTTCGGCCCCCTGTTCCTCGTCATCGTCTCCATCGTGGCCGTGTTCTTCCTCTTCACCCGGGAGATCACGCGGTTCGCGCAGTTCATCATCCTGGCGATCTTCATCGGGATCGTCTTCTACGTACCCGGCATCATCGAGGTCATCGCGGTGGCGCTCGCCCGAGCCATGGGTGTGACGACGGAATAGGCGAGGGGGCCGGGAACGTGGATCTGCCCACGTACACCAACATCTGGCGTATCGAGAAGCGGCTGTACAAGCTCTACGATTTCCGGCTGCCCATGCCGCTCCCCGTGGGGACCTTCGGGGTCGCGCTGGGGGTCTTCGCGCTCTGGGTGGTGCTGCTCAGCGTCCTCAACGCCCCGTTCACCTTCGGCAACGGCTGGCACCTCGTGCTGTGGGTGGTGCCGCCCGGTGTGATCACCGTCCTGGCGACCCGGCCGGTGATCGAGGGCAAGCGCCTTACCGAACTGCTCATCTCCCAGGCCCGCTTCCTCACCGAGGCCCGGGTGTACACACGCTTGGCACCCGAGTACGAACCCGGCCAGGTCCGGGTGGCGGTACGGGTGTGGCACCGCCATCCGGACGCCGGGCCGCTGCCCGGGGCCGACCGGCGCGGAACCGAGCCGGTCCGGCCCGCCGTGTCGCTCGACGGACTCCCCGCCGGGGAGGCGCTCGGACGCCTCCCGGCGGAGGCCGTGCCGCCCCTGGCGGAGCAGCCCGAGCCGACCGTCCCGGAGAGCGGGACCGCTCCCGAGCCGGTTCCCGTCCCCGAACCGGTCCCCGCTCTGGTCCCCGCTCTGGCCCCCGCCGCTGAGGAGCCCGTGTACGCCGGGACGGCGGCCGCACCCGTCGCGGCCCGCGACACCGGGCCCGCCGCGGACCGGCGCGGTGTGGGCCGCCGAGTCCTGAACTACTTCGGCTTCGCCCTTCCCCGTGCCTCCCGGGAGGAGACGGAGGAGACCGGCCCGGACGAGCGCTCCGGCCGCCGCGCACACGGCCCCGAGGGGGCACCCCCCTTCTGGTCCCCGCCGCCCGCGTCCGGCGGCCGGCCCGCCGACGGTGGTGCGGGAGAGGGCGAGGACGAGCGTCCCAGTGAGGAGTGGCTCGCCCGCCTGCGCGCCTCCTCAGGGGAGACCCCCGTAGGACTCAGCGCAAGAGAGGCCTACCGGGTCGGCGACACCGCGGCGCTGAGCTCAGCCGAACTCGCCGACGCCGTCGCCTCCGAGGACGTGCGCGCGGACGAGCGCCGCCGTGCCGAGGAGGTGGTGTCCGCACTCGACCCGGAACCCGACCCCGCGGACCCGACCCCCGCCCGCCGTCTGCGCGGCCGTGTCCAGGGCATCAGGGTGGCCAGGGAACTGGACGAGCGCCGCACCGGGCACGAACCCCCGCCCCGAGAGCCGGCAGAGGGCCGGGGAGCCGCTTTGCCCGCCGATAGCCCAGCGGAGCCTCCGGCCCGTCGTCCGCGCCCGCACGCCGCGCCCTGGGAACTGGACGCTCCCGAACGGCGGACCGATCCGTCTGGGCCCGGAACGGACGACGGCCCCTACGGTGACCTGTCCGACTACGCGGCGCGGTTCGCCGCGGCCACCGGCCGCCCCGCCGAGGAGGAGCCCGCGGCCGCGCCCTGGCTGCTACCCGGGGCCGCGTCCCCCGGGGCGGGGGCCTCCGCTGAGGCGGCTGGTCCCGCCGAGGCCCCCCGAGACACCGTCCGTCCCGGAGAGGACGCCCCCGCCGCCGACGCAGCCGGGACGCCCACCGCGCCCGAGGTCGCCGAACCCACGGAGACCGCCGAGGCCGCTGAGGTGCCCCCAGCCTCCGAAACCGTTCCGGAACTGGACCACGGCACCGGTGAGCAGGACGCTCTCGCGGTCCTGGACGGCGGCGGTACCGGGCCCGCCGCGGACCGGGAGGAGGAGCGGAGCGAGCGTCTGTCCGTGCTCGACCGGCACCTCAGCAGGGCCGACACCCCCGCTCCGCCCCGCCCCGCCTTCGCCGACGCCGTACCGGCCGAGGAACGCGGAGCGGAGGACCCGGCATGGTTCGAGGACGGCAAGAGGCGCCACCCCGACCAGCCCAGGGTGGGCGACCGTGGCAACCCGGTCATCCACGCCAGCGAACTCTACGAGGGAAGCACCGTCGGCCCCGGTTCCGACGCGGCCGGAGACGGCGCTCCCCGGGGCGCCGAGACCGCAGGTCCCGACACGGCCGGAGCGGCCGGGGACGCCGCTGAGAGCGCCAAACCCCCCACACAGCTCGACCACGGCACCGGCGAGCTGTCCAGCTTCGTCGAGGTCCGGGAGGAGCCCGCGCACCCGGTCCACCCCGACCAGGACCGGGACGCCCGTTCCGACGCCTCCGCGGTTGCGCGGCGCACCGAACAGGACCTGGAACAGGCCGAGGCCGAGGCCCTCGCCCGCCGTCGTGGGGCCGACCGGGAGGCGGAGGGCGCCGTTCGCGACCCCCGTGCCCACCCCAGCATGGCGAACATGCTCGCCCAGCAGCGCGCCGCCGAAGCGGCCTCCAGGGAGGCGGGGCGCGACGCCGCGCCGGAGCCCTACGACAGCGAGTCCTTCCACCGGGTCGCACGGAACGCGCGCCGCCTCGGAGACCTCTTCGGTGAGCCGGTCCCGGGCGAGGAGCCCGTGCGCGGTACCGGGAACCGGCCCTCCGCCTCAGCCGACCCCGGCCGGGACTCCGGAAACGGCCTCGAACTCGACCACGGCACCGGCGAGCAGGACCGGCTCGGAGACGCTCCGCGCGGGGCCCCCTCCAGCCGACCCGCGCCCTCCGCCCCCGGGCGCACGGAGGGCGCCTCCGACGGTTCCGGTGGCACACGAGGCTGGCGCCGTCTGGCCAAGGTGGTCGCCGGAAGCAGCGCGCCGACCCGTTCCGACGTCTCGGACAGCGACGCCGCCCGGCTGCGCGCCCCCCTGCCCGGGCCGCGGAGTGTCGTGGTGCTCGGCTGCACCGGCGGGGCGGGCCAGAGCATCACCGCGCTGTTGGCGGGGCACACCCTGGCCGCCCACCGCGACGATCCGGTCGTGGCGGTCGATGTCAACCCCGGCCCCAACGGGCTCTCCCGACGTGTGGGCGCGCAGACCTCAGAGACGCTCACGGCCCTGCTCGCCAATGCGGAGGGCATCGGGGACCGCGAGCGGATGGACGCCTACACGGCCCGGACGGGCAGCGGCCTGGAGGTGGTCCAGACCCTCGACGACCCCTATGTCCAGACCCTGGACGAGCGCGACTACGGCCAGCTCACCGACCTGCTCGGCCGGTTCTACGGGGTGACCTTCCTCGACCCCGCGGCCACGGGTGTGGCGCGGGCGCTGCCCGTCGCGGACGGCCTAGTCCTCGTGGCCCCGGCCAGCGCCGACGCGGAGCGCGCCGTCTCCATGACCTTCGAGTGGCTGGACGGCAACGGCTACGGCGCCCTGCGCTCCAACGCCGTGCTGGTGGTCAACGGGGTGAGCAAGAGGAGCCTGGAGGCCGTCGACGCGGCCGAGCGGGTGGCCCGGGGCCGGTGCCGTGCGATCGTCCGCATCCCGTGGGACGACCACCTCGGCTCTTCCTACAGCAGGGTCGACGTGAACGCTCTGCGCTCGGCCACCCGGCGCGCCCACACGGCCCTGGGCGGGGTGCTGGTCAGTGCCCTGGCCCGCCCGAAGGCCTAGGCGTCGCCGGTGTGCACGGGCCGGGGCACGGCCGAGGATCCGGCCCCTGCGCCGGGGGACGGCCCCGGTGCGTCCCGGGGCCGTGTGCTGTGCGCCGCACGCGGCTTCGCCCCGCTGAGCGTCCGCTCAACGGGGCGAAGCGGCCGGGTCAGCGGCCCGCCGGGGTGAAGTCCCGAGCGGACAGGAACTCCGGGCGCGGGCCGCTCGCGGCGAACGGCCGCGCGCAGGCGTTCTCGACGCTGTTGAAGACGATGAACACGTTCGACCTCGGGTAGGGCGTGATGTTGCCCCCGGAGCCGTGCATGCAGTTGGAGTCGAAGACGGTCGCACCCCCGGCACCGCCGGTCAGTACGTCGATGCCGTGCCGCTCGGCCAGCACGGTCAGCGAACCCTGGTCCGGGGTGCCCACGTGCTGGCTCCTCAGCGAGGAGCGGTAGTGGTCGTCCGGGGTCTCGCCGACGCACGACACGAACGTCCGGTGCGACCCGGGCATGATCATCAGGGCGCCGTTGTGGGGGAAGTTGTCCGTCAGCGCGATGGAGAAGCTGACGGCGCGCATCCGGGGCATACCGTCCTCGGCGTGCCACGTCTCGAAGTCTGAGTGCCAGTAGAACGACCCCCCGCCGAAACCGGGTTTGTAGTTGACCCGGCTCTGGTGCACGTAGACGTCCGATCCCAGGATCTGGCGCGCCCGGTCGACCAGGCGCGGGTCGTGGACGAGGCCGGAGAAGACCCTGCTGATCCTGTGCACCTCGAAGACCGATCGGACCTCGTCGGAGGCCGGCTCGACGATCACCCGCTCGTCCTCGCGCAGTTGCGGATCGGAGCCGAGACGCTCCAGTTCGGTCTGGTAGGAGCGGACCTCGTCGGCGGTGACGAGGTTCTCGATCTGCGTGTAGCCACGCTCGTCGTAGGCCCCGATCTCCTCGGAGGAGAAGGGGCCGTCGTCGCCGGAGCCCCAGACGACGGGGTCCCTGCGGTACAGGAGGGCGGGTTCGCCGGTCTTCCGGGTCGGGTACTCGTCCGTGGCCGTGGTCGGAGCATCCATCTGCAGAGTCATGGCCGATCCCCTTGCGGGTCTCATCCTCTCACTGGGGTAGACGGTTGTCCTTGCGACACGTGAACTTAACAAATATCCCGGATGCTTTATGGCGGGAATTCCGTGCGTGATGTTTGCCTATTAGTCATGCGGGTATGACAGTAATACTATATGGGCGGAAATTGAATATCGGATTTCTTCCTCCTCTTCTTTTGTCCGGTGTCCGGCGTGTGAAGGTGTGCCTTACCTGGGGTCTCGTGCGGACCGCGGTCTCTGGTCGACGTGAAGAGAGTCTTCCCAGGTCGTCCCGTTGTGGTGGTGTTCGGGCGGTCTGATCGGGCCTCAAGGTGCACTTTTGTTGTGTGCTACATCACAGAAATCTGCTACAGGACGTGGTTTTCCGGTGGTGGTCGCCTTCCCCGGGTCTGATTCCTGCGCGCCGCAGCCCCCCGGTCGCCCGGTCCACGCCTATCGCCGCCCCCTCTGCACCGACACCGCTGTGCCCTCACCGAGCCGCACCGCGTCCGCCTCCGCCCGGAAAGCGTGGGTTCCCCCGGCACTTCGGTACTGCGGATTCGGCCACGCCGGAACCCCGTCCGCTTCTCTGCCGCAGCGCCATGCACCACTATGGGAAGGTGGCACAGGCGGTGGGGGAGGCCCTGGGAGGTCCCGGGAAGGGCACCCCGCCGAGAGCGATCAGGAGGGTTACCGAGATGGCCGGCACCTGGGGAACCCGAGGCGCGACCCGCCTCGCGGTCCGTTACTTCGACGACCGCGTGCTCTTCAGCGACACCGAGGCCTGGGCCTACTTCCGTCTGCCCACGGTGTCCTACGAGTTCACCACACCGGAGGAGCGCCAGGCCCTCGCCACGAACATCACCATCGCGCTCGCCGCTATCCGGATGAACGACGCCGAGATCCACCTCCGCATCGCCCACCGCACCTATCCGGCCGCCACGTGGGCCACCGCCCTGGACGCCACCTCCGACTCCGGCCCCGGCTGGTACGACTACCTCGACGAGACGTACCGCCACGTGTGGGCCAAGGACTTCTGGACCAAGGAGGTCTACCTCGGCGTCCGCCTCGGCCAGCGCACCGGTGGGGCGGGCCTCGGCCTCTTCTCCCACCTCTTCGGCACCTACCAGCGCACGGAACAGGCCCTGGGCATCAACGACGACGCCTTCGACGACAAGGAGATCTCCCGCTGGACCGAGCAGTCCGAACGCCTCGGCCGCGCGCTCGCCGCCAGTTCCCTGCACGCCCGCCACGCCACGGCCGACGAGATCGCCTGGCTTGTCCGCCACGCCGTCAGCGGCACGGCCGAGGAGATCAGACCCTCCGCCGCGGGCCGCCGCACCTGGGGCCGGGGCGAGATCGAGGCGCTCGTCGACGGGGTCGTCCACAACGGCCGGTCCGCCCTGCGCCTCGAACAGCCCGCGGGCTCCACCCACGTCGCCTTCCTGTCCTTCGCCCGATTCCCGGACCTCATGCCCTTCCCGGACGGCGAACCCTGGATGCACCACGCCGACGCGCTGCCCTTCCCCGTCGAGATGTCCCTGCGGATGAAACTCATCCCGCCCGCCAAGGCCAGCAAGGACGTCGGACGCAAGCTCGCGCACGCCCGCGACATGGACGCACACATCCGCGAGGCCGGGGTGGAAGCGCCCATCGCCCTCGCCGAGCAGATCGATGCCGCCCGCATGCTCGAACACGGCATCACCAAGGAGCGCCTCCCGTTCGTCTACGGCTGGCACCGGCTCATGGTCTCCGCGCCGAGCGAGCGCCTGCTCGGCCAGCACGTCGAAGCGGTCATCGAGCACTACCGCGACATCGGTATCGACGTCATCAACTCCACCGGCGACCAGTTCTCCCTGTTCAGCGAGTCCCTGCCCGGCGACCGCATCCGCCTGGGCGCCTACGCCCAGCGCCAGCCGCTGCGCACCATCGCGGGCGGCATGCCCACGGCCACCGTCGACGTCGGTGACCGGGGCGGCCGCTCCTCCGGTGGCTGGGTGGGCCCCTACATCGGCGAGACCATCGGCCGCGCCCGCGCCATCGTCCACTTCGACCCCATGGTTGCCGCGGCGCGCAACCGCCCCACGGCCATCGCGATCACCGGAGAGCCCGGCGGCGGCAAGACCACCCTCGCCCTGCTGCTCATCTACCAGCTCGCCCTGCGCGGCGTCACCGTCGCCGCCATCGACCCCAAGGGCGACGCCGAGTCCCTCGTCGAACTCCTCCAGCGGCGGGGACGCAAGGCCCGTATGATGTCCCTGGGGTCGGCCCAGCCGGGCCTGCTCGACCCGTTCGCCTTCGGCGACGACCTGCCCGCCAAGAAGACCATGGCCACCGAGACCCTCCGCCTCCTCCTGCCGAGGATGAGTGAGGAGCGCGAGTCCGCCATGATCCAGGCGGTCGCGGCGGTCGCCAACCAGCCCCGGCCCTCCCTGGCCAAGGTCGTCGACCACCTCGTCTCCTCGTCCGGGGCGGCCTCCCGCAACCTGGGTGCGGTCCTGCAGTCGATGTCGGAGATGCGCCTGGCCAGCCTGTGCTTCGACCCCCAGGGCGACGCGCGGGTGGACACCGAGGGCTGGACCACCGTTTTCACCCTGGGCGGGCTGACCCTGCCCGACTCCGGCGTCGGACGCGACGACTACTCCTATGAGCAGCGGCTGTCCGTCGCCCTGCTGTACCTGGTGTCCCAGTTCGCGCGCCGCCTGATGAACGGACTCGACCGCAGCCTGCCCAAGGCGATCTTCCTCGACGAGGCGTGGGCGGTCACCTCCACCCCGGAGGGCGCCAAACTCGTCCCCGAGGTGTCACGCATGGGCCGGTCCCGCAACACCGCCCTCATCCTCGTCTCGCAGAACGCCGGTGACCTGCTCAACGAACAGGTCACCAACTGCCTGTCCTCGGTGTTCGCCTTCCGCTCCAGCGAGCGGCACGAGGTGGGGAGCGTCATGTCGCTGCTCGGCGTGGAACCGACCGAGGACCACCTCGCGGTGCTGCGCAACCTCGGCAACGGCGAGTGCCTGTTCCGCGACCTCGACGGGAGGGCGGCGCGCATCGGCGTCGACCTGGTCTCGCAGGACCTGCTGCGCTGGCTGGACACCAACCCCACACGGCGCCGGCCCGAGGGGGAGGAGGGCCCGGTGATGGCCGCCTCGGTCTACGGGGACTGACACTGTCCCGCCACGGGCGGCCGGGGCGAAGGGGACACCGGTACCAGGTTCGGGCCCCGCCCGGGATGGGGATGACCTATTCCGACCGGGTTCCCCCGGTACACCCCGATCGACCCACCTCTCACAAGGGCCGCCCATGAGTGAGGACGTCGTCCAGCCCCTTCCCGTCGTCGATCCCGCCCTTCCCGAAGACATGCGCGCCCTGATCGCGCGGGAGGCCGCCGCGCCCCCCTCCCCACCGTGGGCCGACCCCGGTCCCCTGACGCGGCCGGCCCGCTTCCGGGAGGGCGCCGTCCACGTCCTCGCCGCCGGGTTCACCGTTGCCGTCGCGGGCGCCGTCGCGGGCGCGGCCGCAGGACTGGTCGTCGCCGCCGTGATCCTGACGGCCTACGCCCTCATCCTGTGCTGCGGTCGCGGCACCCACCCCGCCATGCGGACCCTCGGTCTGCTCACCGGGGTGGGAGCCCCCCTGGCCGTGGGCGTGTGGTTCCTGAGCACCGCCCTGGCCGACGTCCCCGCGGGACTGCCGTGGCTGCTGTTCGGCTGCTTCACCGCCCTCCTCTGTGCCGACGCGGCCACGGGGCGTGTGCGCCGGAAGCCCCGGGACTACGGGGAACTGGTGCTGACGGCGGAGGACGTCAGCGACGCCGACCACCCGCGCCTGGCCGCCGTCCAGCGCGTGATCGTCCTGGTGGAGCGGGCCCGCGACGAGATCGGCGATGCCTCCCTGGACGCGGTACGGGCCCTGGCGGTGCTGCGCGACCAGGAGTGGCGCATCGCCTCCCTCCTGGCCCGGCAGAGGGAACTGCGCCGGGCCCACCTGCGCCGCTGGCAGCGGGCGGCCTCACCCCGGGTCCGGGAGGCTCTCAAGGCCCAGCGGGAGGCCCTGGACACCGTCGACGGCGCCGTGCGGGTCCGGGTAGAGCAGATCACCGCCTACGGCACGGCCGTGGAACGGGCACTGGAGGCCCACCGGGAGTGGGAGCAGTGCCAGGAGGCGCTGGACTCCATGGACGAGTACACCGACCACGTGGCCTCGGCCGCCTTCCTGGAGGGCCCCTCGTCCGAGGTCGGCGACCTGTCGGCAGCCGCCGTGCTCGCACGCCGCATCCGCGACGCACGGGTCCGGGCCCTGGCGGGCCACCCGCTCCCGCACTCCGGTCCCGGGCCTTCGGCCCCCGAACCCGCGGCGGGAGGGGACGCCTGAGGGCCGCACCCGTGCGTCCCTTCGGGAACGAGGGTCGAAGGCCTCTGGCATATTGACCGTATGAGTGGAGTACGGCAGATCGACGACAGTCCTCTCGCCCGTGCACGCAGGCACACGGCCGTCATGGTCGCCTCGGGCCGGGGCGGGTTTGTCGAGATCCGCCGCAGGACGTGGGAAGCGGTGGCCCTGGCCGATCCCGCCGCACTCGACGCCCTCGTCGACCGTGCCCTGCACGACCACCTGCACCGGCAGCGGCTCTGGCCCGCCCGTACCGACAGCGAACGCCTCACCCGGGCCTTCCGTGCCCTCGACGAGTCCGGCATCCTCGCCCGCGAGGACTGCTCCTGCTGCGACCGGTGCGCCCGGGACGCCGTCCAGGCCGAGGCCGAGGCCCACAGCGCCGTCGCCGAGGGGCCGAACGTGCGCGGCTACGCCTTCTTTCACGAGCGGGACGCCGAGGCAGCGATGGGCGGGGGGCCGCTCTGGATCGGGTTCGGCGCCCTGCACGAGATCCGCCACGCCGCAGTCGGCGACGAGATAGCCCAGACGCTGCGGGCCCACGGGCTCACCGTCACCTGGGACGGCGACCCCGACCGCAAACTGGAGGTGGTCCTCGACTGGCGGCGGCGCCGCCGGGACCGCGGTGCGGCCCGCCCGGGCGTCCCCGTCGACGGTGAGCCGGAGGTGGAGGTGGCCTACACCGATCCGGGACCGTTCGGTGTCCCCGAGTGGATGGACCACTACCGGGGCCGGGTCACCGTCCGCGAACTCGCCCGCATGGTCCTGCCCTGGCTGCCTGGAGGGTACGCGGCCACGCTGACCAGTGACCGGGGCCACGTGATCACCGTCGAGCGCGACGCCGGCCTCCTGTGCGTCTCCCGGCCGCGGCGGCTGCTGGCCCGTGAGCGCCTGGAGGAGCCGCTCAGCCGGTGGGCGGTCGGCGGTTGCTGGCCGGCCGAGGACGCGTCCTCCCCGAGGACCGGGGTGCTCGACGTCAAGTACAGCGACACTTGCGGCACCGGGATCGGGTTCGTGGAGTACCCCGAACCCATGGAGACGGCGGCCGCGTGCGACCTTGTCCACCGTCTGACGCCCGCCGAGGGGAGTTTCGCGGTGTTCGACGCCCCCGGGGGCGCCGTCGTCCAGATGGTGTGGGAGGCCGGACCCCGGCTGTGGATGGAGAGCCCCTCCCCGGAGGAGTCGCTCTCACGCGGCCGCCACGTCACCGCCTCCGAAGCGGAGGAGATGGTACGGATCCTCGCGGAGGAGGGCCGTGTCGCCCTGGCGGACCTGGGCGCCCTGGCGGTCACCCCCTGGGGGTGACCGCCAGGGCCGCACCTCACCCGGAGGCCTCCAGTTCGAGGACCCGCGTCTCGTAGGTTCCCGAGGTTGCCACGGACACCTCGAACACGCCGAACGTGCGGCTCCCCGACCCGTCCCAGGCGAACCGGCCGCTCGCACCCCGGTAGGAGATCTCCTCGCCCTCGGCGAGCATGTCCCGGCAGGAGGCGAAGTCCTCGCACGCGGTCCCGTCCCGAGTCACCCGCGCCATGTGCTCCACGAAAACGGCGGGGTCGGTGCTGCCGGCCGCCTGCGCGGCCAGCGCGGCGACGGTGACGCAGTCGAACACGTAGGGCGCGTGCCGGAGGTCCCCCGCGTCCGCCCCGAGGGCGGCCAGCTCCTGACGGAACCCCTGGCCGCCGTCGTCGTTTCGGGCCACGCCCGTGACCCCGTCGGGCAGCGCTGCGGGGTCGTACAGGTGGGAGTGGTCGAGGTAGATCGGCGGCACAGTCTCCCCGCCCGTCCTCGCCAGCGCCTGGACGAGTTCGGGGCCCATGACCGAGGAGAGCACCGCGAAGGCGTCTGCCTCGACCGCGGCCGCGTCACCGGCGATCGTGGCCGCGCCGGTGGTGATCCCGTCGTGGAGCAGGTAGGTGTAGGAGACCCCGTGCCCGTCCAGCGACGCGGCGAGCGCGTCCGCGTACAGGCTGCGGCTCTCGTCCATGAGGATGGCGACGCTGCCGTGCCCGTTATCGGCGATCGTCCGCCCCAAGGCCTGGGCCAGGAACGCGACCCCGGGCCTGCTGCTGAAGTAGTAGCCGCCGTCGTCGATGTCGGCGGTGGAGTCGAGGTTCTCCTGCGCGCACTGGACCGTCCGCTTGCCGGTGACGGCTGTGTGGGTGGCCAGCGCGGAGTGGGTCGGGCCGAGGACGACGTGCGCCCCGTCCGCCAGCAGCCGCTGAGCGCCCTCGACGGCCGCGGCCTCGGCCTGGACCTGCTGCCCCTCGCTCGCGTCGCCCTCATCGGCGGTGTGGACGTCGGGTACGGGTGCGCCTAGCACACCGCCCGCGGTGTTGATTTCGTCGATCGCGTACTGCGCGGCGACGGGCAGGTGCGGTGCGGCCAGCGCACCGTTCTGCGGATACAGCAGCCCGAAGGTGAGCGCGTCGTCCGTGGTCACCGCGGTTGCGCCATTCTCCCCTCCCCCGGTCAGCAGCACCAGGCCGCCGACCGCCGAGACCAGCAGGAGCGCGCCTGCGGCGGCACCCAGGACCCAGCCGGTGCGCCCGCGGCGGCGCCCGCGGTGGCCGCGCCTCTCGGGGAAGGGGTCGGGTTCGGTCCCGGGGGCCTCGGCACGTGTGCGGGGGGGTGCTTCGGCGGGTGTGGAGGGGCCGACCCGGACGGTGTCGGGGAAGGGGGCCCAGTCGCGTTCGGCGAGTGCTGCGACCGCGTCGGCCCTCTCCTCGGGAGTGGCGGGGGCGGTGCCAGGACCGGTGGCCGTCAGAGCGCGCACCAGGTCGGAGGCGCGGGAGCGCTCCCAGGGGTCCTTGGCCAGGGCCCGTCCCACCATATTCCACAGGTGGTCGGGCAGGCCGCGCAGGTCGGGTTCCTCGTGGAGCAGGCGGTAGGACACGTGCTCGGCCGGTCCCGTGCCGAACGGCGGTGTCCCGGTCGCGGCGTAGACGACGAGCGCACCCCAGGCGAAGACGTCGGACTCCGGGCCGCCGCGGCCCCGGAGGAGTTCGGGAGCGGTCCAGGGGGTGGCGGTCTCGGGCGGGGAGGAGGGGCCGTCCAACGCCTGAGCGATGCCGTAGTCGACCACCTTCGGCCCGTCCGGGGAGAGGATGACGTTCGACGGCTTCAGGTCGTGGTGTGCACCCCCCGCAGCGTGGATCGCGGCGAGGGCCTCGGCCATGCCCGCGGCGAGGACGCGGACCCGGGCCTCGGGCAGAGGGCCGCGGGTCTGCACCTGTTCGGCCAGGGACGGGCCGGCGTGGTAGGCCGTGGCGATCCAGGGGCGTGCGGCGTTGGGGCCGCCGGACAGGACCGGGGACAGGGACCGTGCCCGGATGTGTCCCGTGGCCTGGACTAACCGGGAGAAGCGTTGGCGGAACCCCGGGTCGTCGGCGTGCTCGGGGTGGATGACCCGGACGGCGCTCCAGCGGCCGTCGGGAGCCTTCGCGGCATAGACGATGCCGGTCCTGCCCGATCCCAGCCGGCCGTGGATTTCGAAAGGTGGGATCATTCTGGGATCTGAGGATTCCAGGGGCAGTGTGGGGGGAGTACCAGATATGGGGGGCACAGGATTGCTCCCGGTGAGGAAGGGCGATGGTCACGGTGCGGCTTTAGTCAACCACTCTCACGGACTTTCCTGTACATGACTTTTATCTCTTTGTAGCCACTGCGGCCCCATCTTTCTGGGTGAAATGTGGGCTTTGTTATTTTTTGTCGGATTCGCCATGATGGATGGCTTTTGCGGTAGGAGTTCGTCTTCGCCCTCTGTGGCGAGTGCGCCTCGCGCCTCCCGGGAGGATGCACCCTCTTGGGTAGCATTTCAATTACTTGTCGTGATCATTGTGTGGTCGGCGGCCACGCGAACGTGAGGAGCGGGATGGGTATCGTCGAGCGGATGGCCTCGGTAGCGGTGGCGGCCCTAGCCGTCACGAGTGTCGTGGGTACAGCGGCTCCGGCGTCGGCGGACGGGGCCTGGATCGACCGGGATCGGGTCAACGCCATCAGCGGCCCGCGGACCGCCCTGGAGCGGGAGACCCCGGTCGGAACCGTCCAGGTCCGCCAGGGCGTCGACGGCGAGGGCACCCGGTACGTCTGGGCGCGCGTACTGAACGGAACGAGCCGGCACGAGATCGTCCTGGAGGTCGACCTCGACGGGGACCGGGTCCCGGACGACCGGGCCGCCCACTACCTGGCGAGCGGCGGCACCGGATGGACGTGGGGACTCGCCGCGCAGGCCGGCCACGCGTTCCGTGCCTGTGTCGTCTCCGGGACCGCCGGGTGCGAGGACGAGGCCACCCGCACCGCTTGGTGGTAGGGCCTCAGGCCGCCCCCACCCCGAAGAAGGCGCGCGAGCGGGACGGGAGCAGCAGCAGTCCGCCGATCACCAGGTTGAAGATCAGGAGCAACAGGTACCAGGGCACCAGTTCGGTCGAGTAGACGAGCACCGAGAACACGCTGAACAGCACCAGCACCGACATCAGGACCTGGACGGCCACCACCGTTACGAACAGGGACCGGGAGCCCGTCATCAGGCCCAGCGCGGAGAACGCCGAGAAGAGGCCCCAGGCTCCGACGAGCAGGACCGGGCCCCAGTCAGCGGAACCGGAGCCGCTCGCCACGGAGAAGGCCTGGAGGGCCGTGATCACCATCAGGTAGAGCGCGTTGACCCCCAGCATGCCCGAGGCGGCGATCAGCGTGCCGGGCTTGCCTGCGCCGGACCCGCTGGGGAGCGGCCCGCCGCCGGTGGTCGAACCCGGGTAGCCGTACCGCGGTCCCGCGGTGACGTACCCCGTACCGCCGCCCACGGGGGCGCCCGGTCCGACCCTGCCGGTGGGGACGGTGCGCGGCGGCCCCTGCGGTCCGGAGGGGTGCTGCGGCTGCCCGCCACCGCCCGGGTACACCGGGTGCGGTACGGGGGAGTGCGGCGGGTGCGTCGTGGGCGGCACCGGCCGGGTCCCGGGTGTCGGGGGCCGCTGCGGGCCGCTCTGCGGCTGCTGCGATCCGCTCTGCGGAGCCTGGGGTCCGCTCGCCCCCTCCGCGGGGCCTCCGCCCGTAGCCAGGGCCGCCCTCTCACGCCGCAACAGGTCCAGCGCCTCGTCCGGTGTCGGCCGCGCGGAGGGGTCGCGGTCCAGCAGCGCCGCGATGAGCGCGCGCAGGGGCGCCCCGGCCCTGTCACCGGGTTCGGGCAGGTCCGGTCCGGTGGGGCGGGGCGGCAGCGGGGCGGTGAGCACCGCGCTGATGATCCCCGTGATGCTGTCCCGTTTGAAGGGGGAGCGCCCCTCCAGCAGGGCGTACAGCGTGACGCCCAGGCTCCACAGATCGGACGAGGGCAGGGCGCGCTCGCCCTCGAAGCGCTCCGGTGCCATGTACTCGGGGGAGCCGATGAACACGCCGGTCTGGGTGAGGGCGGTGCTCCCGTCGACGTTGGCGATCCCGAAATCGGTCACCACCGTCCGCTCGTCATCGGTGAGCATGATGTTGGCGGGCTTGATGTCCCGGTGCGCGACCCCGGCCGCGTGTGCCGCCTTCAGTCCGCGCAGTACCGAGAGCGCGGTCTCCTCCACACGGTCCGCCGGCATCGGGCCGAGGGTCTCCAGGCGCTGCTGGAGGGAGACACCGCTCAGCAGCTCCATGACGATCCAGGGGCTGCCGTCCTCCTCCAGCACGTCGTGGACGGCCACGACCGCCGGACTGTGGATGCGCGCGGTCGCCTGTGCCTCGCGCATGGTGCGCTCGTAGGCCTCGGTGCGGGCTTCGTGATCTATCCCCTCGGGGAGGCGGACCTCCTTGACGGCCACCTCGCGCTGGAGGGAGGGGTCCCAGGCGCGCCAGACCGTTCCCATTCCACCCGCGCCGAGTCGTTCTCGCAGTTCGTAACGGCCGACGGAGGAGCGACCGGGGGAAGTCATGTGCGGCCTGTTCCCTTCTGGCGGTGGGATGGTCGGAGTGGGGGAAGTGCAGGCCACAATCTATCGGGAAAAGAGTGATTCCGCCTGACCTGGGATATCAGATGCCGTTGTCCCGGCTCTGCGTACTCTAGACCGCGCCACCGACCTTCCCCGGCCGCGCCACCGGCGTGACCGGAACCGGGCCGGTGCGGCGGGTACACGGGGCCGACGCCTTCGCCGGCCCCGCTCTCGCGGTGCTCCGCCGGACGGCACGCCCGCTACAGCGGTGCGTCGTCGACCAGGATGTCCCATCCGACGTAGTCGCCGTCGACGGAGGTCGCCGTGACGGTCACGCCGTAGTTCATGCCGCCCCGTACGAGGGTGCAGCGGATCTCGGCGCCCACCTGCGCGGGGAGGGGCTCGGAACAGGAGAGGTCATCGACGGTCTGGCCGATCGCCTCCAGCTGCGCGGCCGACTGCTCGGCGACCGTCGCGGCGGGGACGGAGCCGTTCACCACGGCGGGGGTGTCCTCGATCACGGTGTCGTTGCCGGTGGTGTCCTCGGCCGCGCCCTCGTCCGCGGGGGCCGCGTCACCGGTCGGGGCCTCATCCACCTGGACGTCCCAGTTGACGTTGCCGCCGTCGACGGAGGTCGTCGTGAGGGTCACCCCGTAGGTCGCACTGCCGTCGGTGAGTTCGCAGCGGATCTCGGCACCCACCTCGGCGGGCAGGTCCTCGGGACAGGTGAAGGCGTCCGGGGCCTCACCGACCTGCTCGGCCAGGATGCGGCTCGACTCCTGGGCCACCTGCTCGGCGTCGACGGCCCCGGGGCCGCCGATGCTGAAGTTGAAAGAGCAGCCGGTGAGGAGCAGGGGCAGCGCGCCCAGAGCCGCTCCGACGATGACCGGTTTCCTGCTGACCTGCCGCATCGCGGCCTCCTTGGTCTTGTGCTGACGTGCCATGCGGACAGACGCGCGGGAGCGGAGGCTGGTTTCGGTGCAATACACCTTGATGCACTTTTGTGGTCTTAAGTCCCGATATCCACCCGGTGTCCAGCCCCCTCAGGAGGCGTGTCGGTGCGGTACGCCCCGTCGGGCGCGCTGTGGAGGGGGCGTGTGGTGCCGTCTCCCCGGCTGCGGTGGAGCGTGGAGGTTTCGGCCCAACGGCAATAGGGGCTGCGGGTGCCTCGGAAGCCGAACCTCAGCTGGGCGTTAAGACCGTTTGATGGCTTAATGTCCATTTTTCTGGGGTAAAGTTCATGTGACGCCCCTCATACTCAGGCTCGGGGTGCTTAATTGTGGACTGCTGGATTATGGGAGTTCCGGAAGGGCCGTTGATGTCCACTAGCTGCGGAAACGTAGGACTACGGCCGCTTTGCATGCCTGCGTTGTGGCATGAGAGAGGCAGGAATCGGAAATCTCCGGGCGTTGCACCCATCTGGCGGGTCTTTGGTGGAGCACCATAGAGGATGGGGTAAAGACATGCGGGGGCCTGGGTTCGCGTACGCCGGGAGAGGGTGTGCGCGGACGGCCCCCTCCGACCGTCCGCCACGCAGCACGACCCACGGCGCCGACCACGACGTAGGAGCCCATCCGATGACGCATCAGCATGTCCGACGGCCGGGATGGCGACGGCCCCTGATGATGCTGCTCCTGCTCGTCGGGTTCATGGTCCTGCTCCCGACCACCGCGCACGCCAACACCCTGTGCCCGGGGGAGCCCGCACCGCTGCCGGAGTCGGCGGGGAGCGGCTCGGACGGTCTGCTGGTACCCCCCAGGTCGCAGTCGGCGATCGAGGGCTCGCCCGACGGCCTCCCGCCCGACGCCAGCATGTACGGGCAGTACGGCACGGCCGGAACCCAGTGGCACATGATCACCGAGTCGTGCGTCGACGGTATCTCCAACGGAGCCCAGGCCACCCTCGCCAACACGGTGTGGGACCTGTCCAAGACCATCAACCAGTCGACGATCACCGTCTACCAGGCGGCCACCTCCGACGGCTTGCTCGCGAGCTTCAACGAGCTCGTCACCAACGTCGTGGTCACCTTGCGGGAAGGCATCTGGCGTCCGCTCATCCCCACCGTGGTCATCCTCGGCGCGGTGTGGCTCGGCTGGTACGGGCTCATCCGCAAGCGGGTGACGCTCACGATCGAGTCCGCCGTGTGGATGGTCGCCGCCACCGCGTTGGGCATGTGGATCCTGGTCAACCCCGCCCAGGTCATGGGGTTGGCGAGCGGACTGGTGAACTCCGGCACCCAGTTGGTGACGAGCACGGTCGGCCAGGTGCCCTACGGCGGAGGGTCGGGTGCCTGTCCAGCGGGGGCCCAGGCACCGGAAAGGGCCGACTGGGAGTCGGAGTCGGACTTCCAGGTGCGGCGCAACGCGGACATGCTGTGGTCCAGCCTGGTGTGCCAGCCCTGGGTAGCAGGGCAGTTTGGGAACGATTCCACGGGTCAGAATGCTGCTCGCCGTCATGCTGAGGAAATCATTGCGGCACAGGGAATCAGTCGTATCGAACAGCAGCAGATCGCAGATGGTGAAGTTGATGCGAATGAACTGATAGCTGCGAAGCAAGATTCTTACGAAGAAATAGCAGTTCGGATGGAATCTTCTTACCCTAGCGTCTATCCGTTGTTTTCTGGGCAGGATCAAGGGAGTCGCCTGGGTGTAGCAACCTTGGCTCTTTTTGCGGCAATCTTTGCAGGTGGTCTGATTCTTGCTGGATCTGTGGCCCTTATAGTTCTGAAGATTGCATTTATTCTTCTCTTTCTTCTATCGCCGATTTTCCTGCTCATCGGAATCCACCCCGGATACGGGCGTATGGTCTTGCTCCGGTGGGTGGAACTGATGGTCGGATTCCTGCTCAAACAGATTTTCGTCGTGCTGCTGATCGCCCTGTTGGTCATGTGCTACGGGCTGGTCATGTCGAGCACCCTCGGCTGGGGTCTCCAGATGATTCTGCTGGCCCTGTTCACCCTGGCCCTGTTCATCTACCGCAAGCCTTTCGCCTACCTGTTCTCCTCGGTCAACGCCAACACCTTCACCTCGCGAATCGTCAGCGACGCCGCTCAGAGCCAGACCCTCGGAAGAAGCGCGGCGGTGCTGCCCCCGATCGCCAACCTCAGGGCACAGGCGTGGGGGCTGCGCAGGTCTTCGCAGATCGCCTCGGTCGCTTCGGGGGTTCCCGCTGGAGGGGGCGGTGCGAACGGCACCGCCATCGAGAGCGTCACCGGTGAGGAGAACGTCGGTGAGGGTGGCCCTGCACGTGCCCGTGGACAGGTCGGGTACGGCCGGGTCCGTGGCGACGGCGCACCGCCTCCGCTCAACGTCACCAGAACCCCTTCGTCGTCCACCACTGGTGGAACACGCCCTGCGGAGAAGAGCAGGAGCGTCGACGAAGCACCGAGTCTGGGCGGTGGCGGGGGCTCCATCCCGCCCCGGCCGAGCGGTGGTTACACCGGAACCGGGGACAGCGGCTGGGCCTCCGTGTTCGGCACCGCTTCAGGCAGTGGCGGGGCCACCGTTCGGCGAGACGACCACGGCGGTGGCGGTGGCGGCTCCCTCTTCGGGGGTGGCCGGGCCGCCAGTACCGAGCGCCCGGATTCCAGTACAGGTCGCGGTATCTTCGGCGGGCGTGAAGCCACCCCGCCCAGGGGGAGCGTGGGTGACCGGGGTTCGCGGTGGGGCGCACCGAGGGATCGCCGGGACCGCACCGCCCCCCAGCGGCCGGCACCGGCCGACAGCACGAGCCGCCGTGGAGACGGTGAGGGCAGTTGGCTCTCCGGGCCCGGTCGACGCGGGAACGACGCACCTATCACCCCGTTCTGGGGCGAGAGCAGTTCCTCCAGGAACAGGGACCGCCGACGCGACGTCCCGTTCTGGCTGAACGACGACTGATTGACGAAAGCCCCGAGCGATGCCGAACTCACTGCCCGAACGTGCCCAGAGGCTCATCTTCGCCAGCCTGATCGTGATCCTGGTGGGATTCGGGATCTACCTCAGCCTCGGCGGTTTCGGGGGTGGTGAGGAGACGGAGGAATCCGTGGCCGCCCCCGCTGAGACCGGAACGGGAACGACAGAGGACCCTGCCCCCCGGTCCGGACCGGACGTCCTGTCCACGGTCGCGCCGAGCCCGATCGAGACCAGCGACGTCCAGGACACGGACGTCCTCACATGGTTTCCGTTCACGGAGGACGAACTCCGTGCGGCGGGTGCGACCGCCCAGGCCTTCTCAGAGTCCTACGGGACCATCGACTACACCCGGTCGCCCGAGTCCTACTTCGCCGCGCTGGAGGGCCTGGCCACCGACGAGTACGCGGATGTGCTCTCCGACCCGAGTCGGGTCGGGGCATTCTGGCAGGAGATGTCGGAGGCGGAGGCCGTCGCCGAGGGGCGCGCCGAGATCGACACCATCCGAAGCTTCGGCGAGGACTCCGTCACCTTCGTGGTGACGGCGCAGTCCATCACCGAGACCGGGAACGCCGAATTCGACGAGGAACTCGGTGAGTTCGCCATCACCGTGGTCCGCGGCGGTGGCACATGGCGCGTCTTCGACTTCCAGCCCGCGGACGTAGGACAGTTCGGGGAGGAATAGAGCTTGAACCCACACCCCGCCCCCACCCCCGTTTTCTCGTTGAGGTTCTCGGACAGAGGCGCGTCCGGATTCTGGGTCGCCATGATCGCCGCTGGCCTGGCCGCTCTGACGATCCTGGTGACGATGGTCGTCGTCCCCCTGGTCTCGAACTCGACGCAACAACTCGGCAGCCTGCTCTCCAGTGGACTCGTCTGCGGACCCAACGCCGACGCCCAGCAGCCCGACGCCAGCGGCTACGCGATGGACTCCATCCCGGAGAACTATCTGGAGCTGTACCAGGAGGTCGGGAAGGACCGTGACATCCCCTGGAACATCCTCGCCGGGGTCGGACAGGTGGAGTCCCACCACGGTCGATGGGACGGCCCGGGGATTACCGAAGGGCACAATGACTGGGGTGCCGCCGGACCGATGCAGTTCGGTGCTCTCGACGGTTCCGCTGCGGGAAACAGTTGGGGCGGCGAACCCATCCAGCCGGTGGGGGACCGCCCCGACGATGGATACGGGCTCGACGGCAATGGTGACGGCATCGTCAACGTCTACGATCCCGGGGACGCGATCCCGGCGGCGGCGGACTACCTCATCGCGCACGGACTGCGGGACGACGTGCGCCAGGCGATCTACGGGTACAACCACGCTTGGTGGTATGTGGACGACGTACTGGAATGGGCTGGTCAGTACGCCGACGGTGATTTCGACACCTCGGGCTCGGTGCGTACCGCGGTGCTGTGCCAGTTGAACGAGGACGGAATGCTCATCGGGCGTGCGCCGGACGATCTGACCCAGGCGGTGGTTGACTGGGCATTGGCCCAGCGTGGGAAGCCCTATGTCTGGGGCGGAACAGGCCCGAGTGGCTTCGACTGCTCAGGACTGATGTACAAGGCCTACGAGAGCATCGGTGCGGCCATTCCCCGGGTGTCTCAGACCCAGTGGAAGTTCGGCCCTGAGATTCCGATGGGTGAGGAACAGCCGGGTGACCTGGTGTTCTTCGACACGAGGCCGCGAGGACAAGCGAGCCCCGGCCATGTGGGAATGGTGGTCGGCAACGGGCTGATGGTCGAGGCCTGGTGCACCAACTGTGGTCCGATCGCGGTCCGTGAGTACGATGACCCCAATCGTTCGGACATCGTGGGGTTCACACGTCCCTTGCAGCACCCGGATGTGATCGCCCAGTTGGAGGCGCTGGATAGCCGTGGCTGATGTGAAGGAACCGCCTCAGAAGAAGCAGGGGCTGCACGGATGGAAGGCCGCAGGTGCGGTCTTCGGCTGCGGAACACTTGCGGCCTTCGGCACCTTTGGTGTGCTGCTGGGAGTAGCAAACATGGTGCTTTCTAGCCTATCTAGCGGAATCGATGGTTCGTCGAATCATCCGCAAGCTGTTTTGACAGGTGATCCAATTCCAGATCTGGACCCGGGTGAGATGAATCTTTGCGTCCAGGATGTTCAGCATGCGTATCCTCCAGTGGATAGTGATTACTATAGTGGAAACTATGAAGATCCGGCCTTGGATGGAAATTGGGAGGACCGCACTGTTCGGGATCGGTGCGTCTGGGAAATCATGCCAACTGGATCTGCGCCTGGCCAGTTCGAGCCCTGGGAATTCTCATACTCTTATGAATCTGTGATCGATTCCCCGGGGGAATTAGATCCCGATCATCTTGCCAGAGAGAGGTTCGACGAGCTCGTTGAAGAACTTTCTTCAAGTAGGGGTGAAGTGATTGACTCTGGTGAAGGAAGTTTAAGTGAGAGGTCGCACTTCTTTTATGAGAAGAGTCCTTCTGGGGGGTATGCTTATTTCTTGGTAGGTAAAACTAGGAGTACGGTTTATGTGATGTCTTTCTTTTCTCCTGCATCCAATGGTGAAATAACTAAGGAGCGATTTTCTGGTGAGGCAAGGCATGTGGCTTCTTATTTTGAGACGAGTCTTCAAGTGCTCGTTCCTGAGTGAACCTGGTCTGGCTCAGGCCACGCCGGCCATGAAGTGGTGTCGGCACAGGGTGGTGTAGGACTCGTTCCCGCCGATGTGCACCTGCTCGCCCTGGTAGACCATCACCCCGTCGACCACCCTGGCGTTGTGGGTGGCGCGGTCGCCGCACCAGCAGCGCGCGTACACCGGTAGGACCTCGATCCGGTCCGCCAGTTCCACCAGCCGCTGGGAGCCTGGGAACAGTCGTCCCTGGAAGTCCGTCAGGATGCCGTAGCAGTACACGTCGATCCGCATCCCGTCGACGACGCCGGCCAACTGCCCCACCTGCTTGGCTGAGAGGAACTGCGCCTCGTCCACGATCACGTACCGGGCCTTGCGCTCGGCGATGTCGTCGTACAGGTCCAGGCCGTCGCCGACCTCGACGGCGGGTGACTCCAGGCCCAGTCGTGAGGAGATGATGCCCTCTCCGGCCCGGTCCTGTTTCGTGTACAGCACGCCCTCGCCGCCCCGAGAGTGGTGCTCCTGGAGGGCCATGGTGCTCTTGCCCGAGTTCATCGACCCGGTGAAGTACTTCAGCTCCGCCATGCCTCTTCCTCGATCGCGGGCGTGCTCCGGCCGTTCGGGGTCCTCGCCTCGGCCGACAGCGAAGGTACCAGCGGAGCCGGTCGCTCCGCGCACCGCGTCGGCCGCCTCCCCGGTGCTCCATCCTCACACGGGGTTTCGACGGTCCGGTTTCCGGAAAGTCATTCTGCTCGGCTGAGCCGGTGTGGGATAGGGCACGTGACCGCGTTGGCCGACATTCCGGTATAAGTGGGTCGCCGCCCGACCGAATCGAGGGCGGCTTGAAAGGGGACGGGACGTTGCGGCGTGATCGGGTCGCCCGGCTGGTCGAGAGCCGACGGTTCTCCACCGCGATACTTCTGGTCATCCTGGCCAACGCGGTTATTTTAGGATGGGCCACTTATGGCGGTTCTGCTCTTCCCTATCTCCTTGCGGTGGAGCACGTTCTCGTCGTCTTCTTCGTCGTCGAGATGGCGCTCAAGATCTACGCGTGGCGCCGGGGTTTCTTCCGTGACCCGTGGAACTGGTTCGACTTCGCCGTGGTCCTGGTCTCCGTCATCCCGGTGGCCGGCCCGTTCTCCGTCTTCCGGGTCCTGCGCGTGCTGCGGATCCTGCGGATCATTACCGCCGTCCCCGAGATGCGGATGATCGTCTCCGCGCTGTTCCGCTCCTTCCCGGGAATGGGGACGGTCATCGCCCTCCTCCTGGTCATCGTCTACACGGCGGCGATCCTCGGCCAACTGCTGTTCGGCGCGAGCGTGCCGCAATACTTCGGAGACCTCGGGACGTCGCTGTACACGCTCTTCCAGGTCATGACCACCGAGAACTGGCCGGACGTGGCCGACGCCGTGACCGCCCACCACTCGGGCGGCTGGATCTTCTTCGTCCTCTACATCGTGGTGACCGCCTTCATCGTCCTGAACCTGGTGATCGGTGTGATCGTCGCGTCGATGAAGGAGGAGGTCGACCGCAACCGCTGGGACGAGGACCAGCGGCTGGAGGAGGTCCAGCACCGGGAGGTGATGGAGCGGATGGCCGAACTGGGGCGGCAGGTGGAGCGCCTGGAGCACCTGCTGCGGGAGCGCGAGGGGGACCGCCCGCCGACCGTCGGGCCGGTCGTGTCGGAGGGGGCCGCCGAGCCGGGGCGCTGACCGAGGGGGCAGGGCCCTCGGGCCCCCGGCACGACTCCATGTGTCCATTCGATCGCCAGGAGTGATTCCGGGGGCCGGACGTACCCCCATGCCGTCCGGCCCCCGGTTCCTGGGAATCCATCGAGCGGCACCCCTGCTTCACCGCTCGAGGGCGTTCCCCCGGTGCGCGGCGCTCACGGCGGCGCACCGGTTTTCCGGGAGTGGTTCGTGTGGGCCGGGACGGCGGCGAGGCCACCGCGCCGGTCCCGATCCCGCACGGGTCCTCCGCCTGTTCCGGCGTGGAGCGCTCCCGTCGGGATCTGATGACCAACAGTACTGCCCCTATGCGCCTCGCGGGTGGCACTTCGGGAAACGCCACGCCGATTCGTCTGCGGCCCCCTTCCGCGAGGGGGTGAGAAAGACGAAACGTGCATCGCCCGCGGCCCGTGCGCGTGTGTTCAGGTGCCCTGACCAGAGGGAACACCAGTGAGCACGGGTAACTCACATGCCCCACCGGGCGCAGGGGGAGTCATGGACGACCTCACCGATGAGGAGTTGTACGACGAGTTGATCGCCTCACTGGCGGCCGAGGGGGTCCGCGCCACACCGGGGCTGGACCGTGCCTCGATCCTGATCCACAACGACTGGGCCCTGGGTGACGAGGCGCCGGAACGCTTCGACCCGCCGCTCGAACTCGCGGTGAGTCCGCAGATGCTTGGCCGTCATCTGCGTGCGATCGCGCCGGAGGCCCAGGACGCACTGGGACAGGCGCTGTCGCCGCTGGGTGCGGCCATGTCCCTCTTCCTCGTGCACATCATGGCGGCCGTCGAGACCAAACCCGGCCGGCACTTCACCATCGATCCGCCGAACTGATCCGTGCCGACGGCCCCGGGTTGGCGGGGCGCTCTACCGGGCAGACCAGGGGAAACCGGCCTTCAAGCAGGCTTCTTCGGCCACGGGGGGAGTCATGGACGACCTCACCGACGAGGAGTTGTACGACGAGTTGATCGCCTCACTGGCCGCCGAGGGGGTCCGCGCCACACCGGGGCCGGACCGCACCTCGATCCTGATCCACACCGGCTGGGCCTTCGGCGAGGAGCAGTCGGAGCGGTTCGACCCGCCTCTCGTCCTCCACGGCGGCCCCGAGCGGATCGGCCGTCACCTGCGCGTCTTGGAGCCCGACGCGGAGGAGGCCCTGGGCCGCGCGCTGCCGCACCTGCGGGCGGCGATGTCGCTCCTGCTCATCCACATCATGGAGACCGTTCAGACCGTGCCGGGTCGACGGCACCTGGTCCTTGCCGAGGGCGGCGTCGACGCCCGCCCTTCCCCGCCCGCCGGGTCCCGTCCGGCCCCGAGCCCCTGACCGCCCGCCCCGCCCCCTCATGCGTGCGCCGCATAGGCCGCCTGTCCGGACACCGACGGCCGCCTTCCCGTACCGTGGGAGCGGTCGATCCGGATCTTCCGCCCCCCATCCCCAGGAGACGTATGAGCGGCAGGACCCCCAGGTTTGGCGGAACCCACAACACCCTCGACGGGGGCGTCCGCGGTCCGGTCATCCAGGCCGGGCGGATCGATGAGCTGCACCAACACGTTGCGGCCGGACCTCCCCGGCCGCTGGAGGTGCCGTCGCCGCCGGCGGACTTCGTCAACCACGAGGCCGCCGTCGGATGGGTCCGCGGCCTCCTGGACCCCGACGCCCCGCCCCGGGTCGTCGTGTGGGAGGGCCCGCTGGGTATCGGCAAGAGCTCCCTGCTGCGCAAGATCGCCTACGCCACCGAGTCCCACTTCACTGGGGGACAGCTCACCTTCGAGTACGGGCGCGGAGTCCAGGAGGACAGCGCCGCCGCGCTCGCCCAGTTCCTCCGTTCCCTGGGGGTCGCCAAGGAGGCGCTGCCCGCCGACCCCGGGGACTGGCCCGGGGAGTACCGCACACGCACCCGCGGCCTGCGCCTGCTCGTCGTGGTCGAGGGCGCCTGGGAGCCGGCCCAGGTCCGTGCGCTGATCCCGAGCGGACCGGGGAGCCTCGTCCTCGTCTCCGGGGACGGCCCCGATCTCGGGGAGCTGACGATCGACGCCCAGGCCCGGATCCGCGACCTCGAACCCCTCCAGGATGGGGCCGCGCGCACACTGCTGGGAAAGCTGGCCGACCGCGACCTGTCCGCGGAGGACCCTGCGGCCGTGGCGCGGCTGCTGGAGGTGTGCGGCGGGCTGCCGCTCGCGCTGGTGCTCGTCGCCGCCCAGCTCGCACGCATGGGCCCGGGCGGTGCCGGGTCCCTCGCCGCCCGGGTGCGGGACGCCAGGACCGGGCTGCGCGCCATCGGTGACGGACGCGGCAACCTCTCCCTGGTCTTCCAGGACGCCTACGGCCAGCTCTCCTCCGGGGCCGCCGGACTGTACCGGGCACTGGGCGTGTGGCCGGGGCCGGATCTGGACCGCTCGGTGGTCGGGGCCGTCGGTGAGGAGGGGCTGGTCGACGAACTCGTCGCCGCCAACCTGATCACGCATGACGGACACGGCGCCCTGCGGTTCCGGCACGAGCTGATCCGCGCCCACGCCCGCGAGCGCGTCGAGGACGAGGAGGGGGAGGAGCGCGGTGGCTGGCTGCGCCGGATGCTCGACGCCTACATGACTGCGCTCGGACACGCCGAACTCCTGGTGCGCGGGCCGCGGCTGCGTGTGGTCGACCTGGATGCCCTGCTCGACGGAACCGAGGACCCCTTCGCCGGGAGTGCCGAACGGGCCAGGGTGTGGCTGCTGCGACAGCGCGCCACGCTCATGGCGGTCGTGCTGGGCAGTCACGACGCCGGTCTGTGGGGGCACACGTGGCGGTTGGCCGAACTCGCCTCGGCCCTCTACCTCGACCAGCGTTTCGTGCATGACTGGGCGGTGACCGGCGAGACGGGTGCCGACGCCGCGCGGATGGCGGGCGAGGCCGCCGCGGAGGCCCGCCTGTCCTCCCTGGTGTCCCGGCCGCTGCGGGACCTGGCCCGTGACGGGAAGGGCCGGGAGCGGGCACGGGCCCGGATCACGCGGGCTCTCGAACTGGTGGAGCCGGTCGATGACGAGTTGCTGCGCGGCTCGGTCTGGGAGTTCTACGGGCGCTACCTGGAGCAGGAGGACCCGGAGGGGGCGATCGCCGCCTTCGACCGCTCCCTGGGCCACAACAAAGCCAGTGACGCCCCCGAGTCCGAGCGCGGCGCGGCGCTCGCCCTGCTCTTCCGGGGCGGGGCCCTGGCCACGGCGGGCCGCACGGAGCAGGCCGTCGCCGACATCGAGGCCGCTCTGGGGGCGCTGCTCGCCCTCCCCCAGGGGCCCGACCGCCGGATGGCGGCGCGCGCCCGGGTGATGCTGGGGCGCGCCTGCGCGGACGCCGGCCGCGACCGGGACGCCGCGGGCGTCCTGTCGGAGGCGCTGGAGGAGCTCACCTCGCAGGGGCTCGGGTACTACGCGGCCGAGGCGCACGCTGAAGTCGCCGACGTCCTCGGCCGGCTGGGGGACCCCCGCGGGCGGCGCGAGCACCTGGAGCGGGCCCGGGACCTCTACCTGGACGCGGGCAGCCCGCGCGCCAGGGCGCTCACACGGACTCTGGAGGACGAGTCCGAGGAGGGGTGACGGGCAGCGCCTCCACCGAGCACTCCCTCGGCGGGCTGCCCACGTGTAGCTTCCAGGTGCCCTCGGCGCGGTCCACCGTGCGCAGGAGGGTGTACACCGCGCCGGAGGCCAGGACCGGGTCCAGGGGCAGGCTGGTGCGAACGAGCAGGGGACGGCGGCCGCGGATCGCCACGAGCGTGCCGTCGCCGGTCGGCGAGGCGGCGATCAGGGCGCCCGGTAGCAGCTCGAGGGCCTCCTCGGCCCACGCCTCGGGGGTGTCGTGGGCATCGGTGTCCCGGCAGACCACCGAAGCCGAGCGCGCTAGGGAGTGCCGCTCCTCGGTTTCGAGGACCGACAGGTGGCGGACGGATCCGGGGCGCGGCGCGGGTGTGTGTCGGGAGGCCGCGGGAAAGCGTTCGAGTGCGATCTCCCCCTGCCCCTCCAGCCGGCCGTGGACCTCGAAGGCGCGGGGCGGGGTGCCGGAACCGTCCTGGACGGGGTACGGGAGCGTCCGCGCGGTGCCGTCCTCGTCCGGGGGGAGGAGGTCCAGGAACCCGTAGAGGAGTTCGGCGAGCGCGCGGCCGCCCTGCCCGGGGCGGCCGAAGGCGAGGTCCGCGGCGGCGCGGTGCCGCTCCGGGGTGTGGTTTTCGATGGCCGACTCCACCTGGCCGCGCAGGTCCTCCGTGGTGAGCCGGACGGCGCTGCGGGCCAGCGCGCCCGCGGCTGTGCCGGGTACCGACTCCTCCCCGAACGCCGCGAGGAGGACGGGCAGGCCGAGGGAGGCACCGTAGAGGGTGACGCTGCCGTGGTCGCCGACCACGCAGTCGGCGGCGACCATGGCAGCGCCCCAGCCCGCGTGCGGAGGGATCAGCAGCAGTCCGGCGTCCAGTGCGTCGGCGAGCATGTGCCGTACCGACCAGGGGCTGTGCGCGAACCAGATGTTGGGGTGCAGGACGGCCGCTACCCGGTAGAGGTCGTGGGGAAGGGAGCCGAGCAGGGCCCCGGGCAGGTCGGGGCGGGAGCCGATGACACCTTCGGGCCCCCAGGTGGAGGTGAGCAGGAGCAGGCGCTGGCCGGGGTGCAGCCCGAGCCGGGCGCGGTAGCCGTGACGCAGGCGCCGGGCGTCCACGAGGCGGTCGCGCGCCGGGTCGCCGACGACGCGGGCGCGGTCCAGCAGGGCCTGCGGGACCCGCGCCTCTCGCAGTTGCGCGAGCTGTGCCGGGTGGGAGAGCACCAGGTGGATGTTGCCGGCGCTCTGGGACTCCTCCCTGACGAGCCCCGACAGGCGGCGCCCGCCGGTCCGGTGGTCGGGGACGAGTTTCTGGAATCCGATGCCGTGCGGAAGGACCGCGACCGGGCAGGTGAAACCGGTGAGGTCCACGTTCTCGGACGCGGTGAGGACCAGGCGCGGACGGACGCAGTGGCGCAGCTTCCAGGGGACGAGGGCCGCTTGGAGGGATTCGAGCAGATCCCGTGTCCCGGCGTTGAAGGCGGTGCTGTCGCTGAGGGCGAAGACGATCTTGACGCGGTCGTCGCCCCGGAAGACGGCCAGGCCCTCGACGGCACGTACGGCGGAGGTAAAGGTGCGGGCCAGGACGAGGACGGGGGCTCTGCCGACCAGGGTCTCCCACAGGTGGGTCTCGGGGCCGGCGGCGGTACGCGCGTAGGGCGAGTGGAGCAGCGCCGGCCAGGGACAGGGATCGTGCTCCGTGCCCGGACGGCAAGGAGTGCGGCATGGGTGCAAAGGTCGCTCCTGCCCTCGGGAGCCGTGACGCACCAGGGTAGTGGCCGGTCCCCGCGCACCGGCCGGAGGCCGTCCGACCGCTCGTCCCCGGGGCGCGGGCCCCGGCCGGATCGGCCGGGGCACCCGCCCCGCGGTCAGGAGCCGAGGGTGCGGCGGTAGGGCCGCTTGAACGCCTCGAACCAGGTCCACTCGGGGTCGAGCTGGCTGCGCAGCTTGACCTTGCCCTCCGGCCACCCCAGCAACTGCTCCTCGAAGGAGGGCAGCACCCCGGACTCCGGGTCGAGGTAGTAGTGGTAGTGGCGCTCACCGCGCTCGGTCTTCTGCGCGAAGAGCGCGCCGTCGTCCCCGAGTGTCTCCTCCAGACGCGACTCCAGGTCGGCCAGCGCGGCCTCGGAGGCGTCGACCGGGCGCTTGTCCGCGTCCATCGTCGCGAACGGCACCACCACCTGCACGTACAGCGAGAACGCAGGGAAGTCGCGGCGTGTCAGCGGGTGCCGGAGCCGGATGCGCACCGAACCGAACAGCGGGTGCGCGCCCTCCAGCGTCACCCAGCCGTCGACACCGCCGAGCATGTCCGCCATCTGCCGGGCCACCGCCGGCATCGACGTGGGCGGGAGCGGGTCCAGCGGGCGTTCCTCCAGCGCTTCCACCTTCCCGATCCACCGCACGGTGTCGTCCTCGCCCAGGGCCAGCATGGTGACGTGTTCAGCCAGCTTGTGGCGGACCTCGTCGGGCAGGAACATGTTGTCGGGGTGGTACACGCCGGCCTCGATCTTGCCGGAGGCCTGGTCCACCCGCAGGGAGACGGAGGTGTGCGACAGGTCGAGTTCGTGGTCGTCCAGGGTCAGGACGGAGGACAGCCTCCCGTGGTCGGCGGGCAGGGCGGGCCGGAAGACCCACTGCTCGTCGTCGGGGGCCGACCGCGACCAGCGCTCCGACATGACCCGTGCTTCGTCGGAGGTGCCCGGGCGGAGGGTGAACGCGTAGGCGGGGCCGCCGGTGAGCTGGGAGGGGTCGTCGAGCGCCGCCAGTTGTTCGAGGAGCTTGCCCGGGTCCACGTCCGGGGACAGGTCGATGTCCTCGACCGTGCCGGGCCTGTGCTCGGGTGCGCGCCCGATCTCCCAGTCCAGGTCGCCGTGGACCGCCTCGACCAGGACGGTGACCCGGTCGCCGATATCGGGGGGCGCGGGCCGGCCGGCCTCCACCGCGCTCGCGAGCGCGTCGCGGAGCTCGGGCCAGGCGTCCCAGAAGGCGGTCACTGCGGTGGTGGTGTCGGCGGTGGAGCGGCGACGACGGAACAGAGCCATACCCTGATTTTCGCAGAAGCGCGTGACCACCCTCGCCCGGTATCCCCGTGGCGCGGACCCCCGCACGGCGCATACGCTGGAGCGCACTATGACTTTGCGTGTACTGGCAGCCATGTCCGGCGGGGTCGACTCCGCGGTGGCCGCGGCCCGGGTGGCCGAGGCCGGCCACGACGTCACCGGTGTCCACCTGGCGCTCTCCAAGAACCCGCGGTCCTACCGGACGGGCGCGCGGGGCTGTTGCACGGTGGAGGACTCCCACGACGCCCGGCGCGCCGCCGACGTCATCGGCATCCCCTTCTACGTGTGGGACATGTCGGAGGAGTTCGACCGCGAGGTCGTGCAGGACTTCGTCGCCGAGTACGAGGCGGGACACACGCCCAACCCGTGCCTGCGCTGCAACGAGAAGATCAAGTTCGAGGCGGTCCTGGACCGGGCGGTGGCCCTGGGCTTCGACGCCGTGGCCACCGGGCACCACGTCCGCAAGGTCGACGGGCGCCTGGTGCGCAGCGTCGACGGGCGCAAGGACCAGTCCTACGTGCTCGGCGTGCTGACGGCCGAGCAGTTGGCGCACGCGGTGTTCCCCCTCGGCGACTGCACCAAGGACGAGGTGCGCGAGGAGGCCGAGCGGCGGGGGCTGTCGGTGGCGGACAAGCCCGACAGCCACGACATCTGCTTCATCGCTGACGGCGACACCGCAGGGTTCCTCCAGGGCAGGATCGGCGCCCGGCCGGGTTCGATCCGGGACGAGGACGGCAACGAGGTGGGGCGGCACGAGGGCGCGCACACGTTCACCGTGGGCCAGCGCAAGGGGCTGGGGCTGGGCGGTTCCCCGCACCCGCGCTACGTGCTCTCGATCGAGCCGGTGGACAACACCGTGACCGTGGGGCCGCGCGCGTCGCTGCGGGTGGACCGGATCACGGGGGTGCGGCCGGTGTGGAGCGGCGCCGCGCCGCCGGTCGAGCCGATCCGCTGCCACGTCCAGTTGCGCGCCCACGGCGAGGTGTACCCGGCGACCGTCGTGCAGCGGGATGCGGAGGGCGGCCCGGAGTTGCACGTGGAACTGGCCGAGCCCGCGTCGGGTGTGGCCCCGGGGCAGGCCGTGGTGGTCTACGACGGCGACACCGTGCTGGGGTCGGCGACGATCTCGGAGCGTGCCAGGGTGGAAGGCCCAGTGGTGGCCGGATAGGGACGAAGCGGTGTCTTCTTCACCTTCGCTCTTGCCAGATTTAGGTAAGGCACACCATGGTTGAAGGCGAGAAGAGGGGACCTGGTCCATGCCTGAGTTCGTTTTCCTGGAGGGGCGGCCCTTCTGGATCGTCTATCTCGTGCTGCTCGCGGTCATCCTCTGCCGTGTGCAGGCCACCTACTGGGTCGGCCGCGGCCTGGGCGCGGGGGTGTCCCTGAGCCCGATGGGGCGCCGCCTCGGTACCAGACTCGACACCGCCAAGGCCCGCATCGACCGCTACGGTGCCCCCGTCGTCACGCTGAGCTTCCTCACCGTGGGCGTGCAGACGGCGGTCAACCTCGCCGCCGGGGCGATGCGCATGCGCTTCGGTGTCTACCTCCCCGCCATGTTCGTCGGCTCCCTCATCTGGGCCGGCGTGTGGGGCGTGGTCCTGTCCGGGATGGTCGGTGCCTGGTGGACGCTGTTCCTGCGTTCCCCCTGGACCGCGGCCGGGGTGGCCGCGGCCGCCGTCGCCGGGGTCGGTGCGCTGGTGGTGCGCGCCCGCCTCCGGGCCGCCCGGGGCCAGGACGCGGGCACCGAGCCCTCCGAGGAGGCGGAACCCGCGCGTCCCGTGTGAGCGGACCGCAGGTGCCCTAACCTTGGGCGTCGTGAGCGAACAGCATTCCCATCCCTGGCCCGACGCCTCCTCCACCGGGGTCGGGTCCTGGCCGGGGGAGGACCCCCACGAGGCCGTGCGCACCGTCCTCGGCGAACTCCCCGACCTGCCCCACCTGCCGGAACTTCCCGGTCGCGGTGTCGGTGCCGACATGGTCGGCCGCACCGCCGGACTCCTGGTGGACCTGCCCGTCGAGGTCCAGCCCAGCGGGTGGCGGGTGGCCGACAGCCCCGGCCGGGACCTGGCACGGGCGCACAGCCTCATGTCCTACGACCTGGACGCCCTGACCGAGCACGCCCACGGTTTCGAGGGGACCCTCAAGATCCAGGCAGCCGGCCCCTGGACCATGGCCGCCTCGGTCGAACTGCGCGGCGGGCAGCGCCTGGTCTCCGATCCCGGAGCCCGCCGCGATCTGGCCGAGTCCCACCTGGAGGGCGTCCTCGCGCACGTCGCCGACGTCCGCAAGCGCGTTCCGGGCGCACGGCTCCTCGTGCAGATCGACGAACCCTCCCTGCCCGCCGTCCTGCTCGGCTCCCTGCCCACGGCCAGCGGCTACGGCCGCCTGCCCGCCGTCGACCGCGTGGACGCGGAAGCCGTGCTGCGCCTGCTCCTCTCCGCACTGGAGGAGGCGGACACGGTCCCCGCCGTCCACTGCTGCGCCCCGGGAGCCCCCGTCGACCTGATGCGGCGCAGCGGCGCGCGTGCCCTCGGCCTGGACGCGCGCCTGCTCACCCGTGACCACGACGAGGCGCTCGGCACCGCCGTGGAGGCGGGCACCGGGCTGCTCCTCGGGGTGGTTCCGGGGATCGACCCGCCGCCCGCGGGGACGGCCCCCGGAGGTCCCGGAGTGTCCGACCCCGCCGCTACCGTCGATCCCGTACGCGAGTTGTGGAATCGGCTGGGCATCACCCCTGACCTGCTCTCCCGCGCGGTGGTCACCACGCCCGCGTGCGGGCTGGCGGGCGCTTCGCCCGGTTACGCCCGGGCCGCTCTGGAGACAGTGCGGGCCGGAGCCCGCGTCCTGCGGGACGATCCCCGCGGGCGTGCCGCCGTCCGCGACCGCAGCAGGTGAGCACGAGAGCAGGAGGAAGGCGGCCCTTGAGCGCCCACGAGAGCACCACCCACATCCCCGACGGGGTTCGTGACCGCTACCAGGAGCTGTGCCTGGAACTCGACGGCCACAGCTACCGCTACTACCTCGGCAGGCCCGTCGTCTCCGACGCCGAGTACGACGCCCTCATGCGGGAACTGCGCGGTATCGAGGAGGACTTCCCCCTCCTCGTCACCCAGGACTCGCCCACGCAGAAGGTCGGCACCCCCATCAGCGGCGAGTTCGCCGAGGTCGAGCACCTGGTCCGGATGGAGAGCCTGGACAACGCCTTCGACTTCGACGAACTCGGCGCCTGGGCCGGCCGTGCGAGCGCCGAGGTGCCGGTGGACGCCTACCTGTGCGAGCTCAAGATCGACGGCCTGGCCGTGGACCTGGTCTACGAGCGGGGCCGCCTCGTGCGCGCCGCCACCCGCGGCGACGGGCGCGTGGGAGAGGACATCACCCTCAACGTGCGCACCATCGAGGCCGTGCCCGAGCGCCTCGACGAGTCCGGGCACCCCGCTCCCGTGCTGCTGGAGGTACGCGGCGAGGTGTTCATCCCCGTCCAGGGGTTCGCCGAGCTCAACAAGCGCATGGCCGACGCGGGCGAGCACGTGTTCGCCAACCCGCGCAACGCCGCCGCCGGTTCGCTGCGGCAGAAGGACCCGCGGGTGGCCGCCGCCCGGCCGCTGTCGATGATCGTGCACGGCGTGGGGGCCTACGAACCGGCGGACGGCGGCCCCGCTCTCACCAGCCAGTCCCGGACCTACGAGCTCCTCGGTGCGTGGGGGCTGCCGCTCAGCGACCGCTACGAGGTCGTGGACTCGGTGGAGAAGGTCCGCGCCTACGTCGCCCGATACGAGCGCGACCGCCACGTGCCCGCCTACGAGATCGACGGCATCGTCGTCAAGGTCGACGACTTCGGGCTGCAGCGCCGACTGGGCTCCACCAGCCGCGCGCCCCGGTGGGCAATCGCCTACAAGTACCCGCCCGAGGAGGTCACGACCAGGCTCGTCGACATCAAGGTGGGCGTGGGCCGCACCGGCCGGGTCACCCCCTACGGCGTGATGGAGCCGGTGACCGTCGCCGGGTCCGAGGTCGAGTTCGCCACGCTCCACAACGCCCAGGAGGTCGCCCGCAAGGGCGTGCTCATCGGCGACACCGTGGTGCTGCGCAAGGCGGGTGACGTCATCCCCGAGATCCTCGGCCCGGTCCTGGACAAGAGGGACGGCACCGAGCGCGCGTTCACCATGCCCGAGCACTGCCCCGAGTGCGGCTCCCGGCTCGGCCAGCAGAAGGAGGGCGACGTCGACCTGCGCTGTCCCAACGCCCGCTCCTGTCCCGGCCAGTTGCGCGAGCGGGTCGCCTTCATCGCCGGACGCAAGGCGCTGGACATCGAGGCGCTCGGGTACGTGGCCGCCACCGCGCTCACCCAGCCGCTGGAGCCCGCCCAGGCGCCCCTCAGGGACGAGGGCGACCTGTTCGACCTCACCGTCGACCAACTGCTGCCCATCCGCACCCACGTGCTCGATCCGGGCACCACCGAGCCCAAAACCGACCCCGCCACGGGCGAGCCCAAGGTGGTGTCCTTCTTCGCCAACAAGGAGGGCGGGCCGAAGAAGACGGTCGACAAGCTCCTCGAACAGCTGGAGGAGGTCAAGAGCCGCCCGCTGTCGCGGGTGCTGGTCGCGCTGTCCATCCGGCACGTGGGCCCCAGCGCGGCCGAGGACCTGGCACGCCACTTCCGCTCGCTGGACGCTATCCGGGAGGCCGATGAGGAGGAACTGGCCTCCGTGGACGGCATCGGCCCGACCATCGCCCGGTCCATCCGCGAGTGGTTCGAGGTGGACTGGCACCGCGAGATCGTCCGCAAGTGGCGTGCGGCCGGGGTGCGGATGGAGGACGAGGAGCCCGAGCACCGGTTGGACGCGCTCGCGGGTGTCACCGTGGTGGTCACCGGCGGTCTGGAGGGCTTCACCCGAGACAGCGCCAAGGAGGCCATCGTCGAACGCGGGGGCAAGGCCGCCTCGTCGGTCTCCAAGAAGACCGGGTTCGTGGTGGCGGGGCAGGCGCCCGGCTCCAAGTACGACAAGGCGGTCACCCTCGGTGTGCCGATCCTCGACGAACGGGGCTTCGGCGTCCTGCTGGAGGCGGGGCCCGAGGCCGCGCTGCGGGAGCGCCTCAACCCGCCCGCCGAAAAGAGCGCCGACTGACGCCTCCCGGGCCTCGCGGGTACGCCGGCCTTTGTCGGCCGTACCCGTGATGCCTGCCCCTGTTACACACCGTATTTCACGGATAGTCCCGAGTATGCGACGTTTGGTGATGTCACGGCGTAAGCTGGACACCACCGAGGATGCGGACGCATCCCAACCCCCGATTCGGTCGTGGAGGGGCGACCGGGCCGGGGACAGTGACACACAGGAGCGCCAGCCGCCCGGGCCGGACCGCTCCGCGGCCCCCTCAAGAGGACCTGAATGAAGGATCCCAGCAGCTCACGGGACATCGGTCCCCGGGCGGGGACACCCCTATGGTGGTACACGGCGAGCACCATGCTCGCCGGGACCGTCCTGCTCGTGTCCGCCAGCCTGGAGATCGGCCTGGCCGAACTCCGCGGTCTGGCCGCCGAGCCGCTCATCTGGGTCCTGCTGTGCATGATCGTCCTGGGGGAGCTCAGGCCCGTCTACTCGCCCGGGCAGCCGCGCAGCAGCGGCACGCCCACCTCGCTGCCCTTCTCCTTCGCGGTCGTGGTGTTCTTCGGGCTTCCGGTCGCCGCTGTCCTGCAGGCCGCCGCCACCGCGGTTGGCGGCACCGTCTGCGGCCACGCACCGCACCGCACCGCGTTCAACGCCGCCCAGTACACCCTCTCCCTCGGTGTCACCGACGCCGTCCTGCGGCTGTCCCTGCCGTACCTGCTCCAGGCCCCCTGGCCCTCCGCGGCAGGCGAGCTCCTCGCCATGGCCCTGGCCGGGACCGCCTACTTCGTCGTCAACCGCGTACTGATCATCTGCGCCGTGGCCATGCACGAACGCGTCCCCCTCGCCCAGGTCCTGTTCAAGGGGATCGGCCAGCAGGCCTACGTCAACGCCGTCCTGCTCAGCCTCGCTCCGCTGGTCGTCACCGCCATGACCCACTCGGTGCTGTACGTACCGCTGTTCGCCGTCCCACTGGCCGCGCTCCACACCAGCGCACTGCTCTCAGTCAAACGCGACCACCAGGCCAACCACGACGAACTCACCGGCCTGGCCAACCGCAAGCTCCTCACCGTCCGCGCCCGCGAGGAGATCGCCCACGCCCGTCAGCGGGACGGCAGGGTCGGTCTGATCCTGCTCGACCTGGACCGGTTCAAGGAGGTCAACGACACCCTCGGCCACCCCACCGGCGACCGCCTCCTCCAGACCGTCGCCCGGCGCCTCTCCCACAGCGTGCGCCCTGGTGACCTCGTCTCTCGGCTCGGCGGCGACGAGTTCGCCGTCCTGCTGCCCAAGGTCCGCGACACCGAAGCCGCCCGGGAGGTGGCCGAACGCCTGCGCTGCGCCCTCGCCGAACCCGTGCGCCTGGAGGGCATGGACTTCGACCTGGAGGCCAGCATGGGCATCGCGCTCTTCCCCGACGACGCCCCCGACTTCGCCCTGCTCATGCAGCGCGCCGACGTCGCCATGTACGTGGCCAAGGGCGGCCGGACCGGCGTGGAGTCCTACGACCCCGGCAAGGACCGCAACTCCACCGCCCGCCTGAGCCTGTACAGCGAACTCCGCCGCGGCCTGGCCGAGGGCGCGCTGGAGATGTACTACCAGCCCAAGGTCTCCCTCGCCGACGGCCGCCCCGTTGGTCTGGAGGCCCTGGCCCGCTGGCGCCACCCCACTCGCGGCCTGCTCACACCCGACGAGTTCATCCCGGTCGTGGAGCAGTCCAACCTCTTCCGCGCCTTCACCGGGCAGGTCCTGCACACCACCCTCGCCCGCGTCGCCGAGTGGCGCGAGCAGAAGATCGACCTGCCGGTCGCCGTCAACCTGTGCATGCGTGAACTCCTCGACCCCGAACTGCCCTCCACCGTGGCCACCGCCTTGCGAGAACACGGCGTCTCCTCCCGCGACCTCGTCCTGGAGATCGGCGAACAGGCCCTCATCGCCGACGCCAACGCCGCGGCCGCCGCTGTCGAACGCCTCCGCGACCTCGGGGTCGGTCTGGCCCTGGACGACTTCGGGACCGGCCACTTCACCCTCGCGGCGCTCGCCGGTCTCCCGCTGGACGAGGTCAAGATCCACGAGTCGTTCACCGCCCGCCTCGCTGACGACAACGGCGGCCGCACCGTCGTCTCCGCCGCCATCACCCTGGTCAGGGCCATGGGGATGCGGGCCACCGCCGAGGGCGTCCAGTCCGGCGAGCTCACCGCGGCCGCACGCGACACCGGGTGCCACGCGGCCCAGGGCCACTTCTTCTCCCCTCCTCTCTCCCCGCGCGATGTCGCCGGGTGGATCGCCGCCCGCGAACACGGCACCCTCACCAGCCCGTGAGGCCCGCCCCGCGCCGCCACCGGCGCCGGGAGCGGCCGCGGAGCCCTAGGATTGGTGCGGTAAATCCAGTCCGCCGAAGAAACGGTTCACACACGATGACCGCCATCACCCGCGATGAGGTCGCACACCTCGCCCGGCTGTCGCGGCTGGCGCTCGACGAGAGCGAGCTCGACACGCTCGCCGTCCAGCTCGGTGACATCCTCACCGCCGTGGCCAAGGTGCAGGAGGTCGCCCAGGGCGACATCCCGCCCAGCTCGCACGCCCTGCCGCTGACCAACGTCTACCGTCCCGACGAGGCCCGGCCCTGCCTCACCCCGGAGCAGGCCCTGTCCGGGGCCCCCGCGGTGGAGGACCAGCGCTTCCGGGTCCCGCGGATCCTCGGGGAGGAGGAGTAGCGATGAGCGACATCGTCAGCCTGACCGCCGCAGGCCTCGGCGCGGCCGTCCGCTCCGGCGAGGTGTCCGCGGAGGAGGCCGCCACCGCTTACCTCGACCGCATCGAGGCCGTGGACGGGGATATCGGCGCGTTCCTGCACGTGGCCCGGGAGTCCGCCCTGGAGCAGGCACGAGCCGTGGACGCCCGCCGGGCCGCCGGTGAGGAGCTCGGCCCGCTCGCCGGGGTCCCGATCGCCCACAAGGACGTGTTCACCACCAAGGACATGCCCACCACCGCCGCCTCCAGGATCCTGGAGGGCTGGCACCCCCCCTACGACGCCACTGTCACCGCGCGCCTGCGCGAGGCCGGGCTCGTCATCCTGGGCAAGACCAACATGGACGAGTTCGCGATGGGCTCCTCCACGGAGAACTCCGCCTACCAGGTGACCCGCAACCCGTGGGACACCGACCGCATCCCCGGCGGCTCCTCCGGCGGCTCCTCCGCGGCCGTGGCCGCGTTCGAGGCGCCCCTGGCCACCGGCACCGACACCGGCGGCTCCATCCGCCAGCCGGCCGCCGTGTGCGGCCTGGTCGGCGCCAAGCCCACCTACGGCGGCTCGTCGCGCTTCGGGCTCATCGCGTTCGCCTCCTCGCTGGACACACCCGGCCCGTTCGCGCGCAACGTGCTCGACGCCGCCCTGCTCCACGAGGCGTTCTCCGGCCATGACCCCCGCGACTCCACCTCCATCGACGCCGCGGTGCCCCAGGTCGTGGACGCCGCCCGCGCGGGCGGCGTCGAGGGCCTGCGCGTGGGCGTGGTGAAGGAGCTGGGTGGGGAGGGCTATCAGGAGGGTGTGCGACAGCGCTTCCAGGAGACCGTCGAACTCCTGGAGTCCCTGGGCGCCAAGGTCGTGGAACTGTCCTGCCCGAGCTTCGACGCCGCGCTGTCGGCCTACTACCTCATCGCGCCCAGCGAGTGCTCCTCCAACCTGGCGCGCTTCGACGCCATGCGCTACGGCCTGCGCGAGGGCGACGACGGCACGCGCAGTGCCGAAGAGGTCATGTCGCTGACCCGCGCCAAGGGCTTCGGCCCCGAGGTCAAGCGCCGCATCATGCTCGGTACCTACGCCCTGTCCAGCGGGTACTACGACGCCTACTACGGCAGTGCCCAGCAGGTGCGCACGCTCATCAAGCGCGACTTCGACGCTGCCTTCGAGAACGTGGACGTGCTGGTCTCCCCGACCACGCCGACCACTGCCTTCCCCATCGGTGAGCGCTCCGGGGACCCGATGGCGATGTACCTGGCGGACCTGTGTACCATCCCGTCCAACCTGGCGGGCAACGCCTCGCTGTCGGTGCCGTGCGGCCTGGCACCCGAGGACGGCCTGCCGGTGGGCTTCCAGGTCATGGCCCCGCCGCTGGCAGACGACCGCACCTACCGGGTGGCGGCGGCGGTGGAGCGGGCCCTGGCCGAGCGCGAGGGCGCGCTGCTCGCCCGCAGCCCCTACGCCGTGGGCTGAACCGGCCTCTCCCGCCCACCGCGCACGAAACGAGGGCCCGTCCGGTGGACGGGCCCTCGCCGTGTTCCCTACCGCTCCGCGGTGTGCGGGCCGTTCGACCTACGGGCGGCCTACTCGGCGCTCTTGCGCTTGCGGCTCAGGTAGATCGCACCGGCACCGGCACCGACCACGGCGACACCGGCGACGATCAGACCGGTCAGAGCGCTACCGGTGAGCGGCAGCTCCGGCTCGTTCTGGTCGTCGGGCTCGTCGGAGGGCTCCTCCGACGGCTCGTCGCTGGGCTCGTCAGAGGGCTCGTCGGACGGGCTGGGCGTGTTGCTGGGCTCGTCAGAGGGCTCGTCGCTGGGCTCGTCGGTGGGCACGGTCCAGGAGGCGGTGGCGGAGGCCTCCACCGAGACCTCCTCGCTCGTGGCGGTGATGAGGGTCTGGGTGGGGTCGTTCTCGTCCTCACCGCGGAACAGGCGGCCGGTCTGGACGATACCGGTCACGGACAGGCCGAAGGAGGCCGAGCCCGCTTCGGTGCCCTCGGGAACCTCGAAGCCGACGGTGTCGCCGTTCTCCACCTCGGTCACGGGGTCGCCGGTCTCAGCGTCGACCAGGACGACGCCCTCGGGGTTGCCCGCGGGCACCTCGACGGCGAGGGCGCCCTCGACGCTGGTCTCCACGAGGAACTCGCCGACGGTCTCACCGGCCTCGCCGGAGGCCTCGGCGGGCGTGATGCTCAGGGTGGCCTCGGGCTCCTCGTCCTGGGCCAGCACCTCGGCGTTCTCGACGAGGTAGTCGTAGATCGCCTCGACGTCGGCGTCGGCGTCGGTCAGGTCGGCGCCGTTGCTGAAGTGCCAGATGGCGGCCTGGGTGGCGGCGAGGGCGTCCTTGTCGGAGGCGGGAGAGGCCAGGCCGGCGTCCTCGGACAGGTCAGCGGCGCTCACCTTGGGGTAGCTGTTCTGGAGCACCCAGTGGACCAGCGGCGGGTCGGAGAAGTGGCCCTGGCCCGGGTAGGTGCTCCAGTCGTCCTCCAGGTACCACGCGTGGGAGTCGATACCCGTCTCGAGGTCGATGCAGTACGTGGTGAGGGTCTCGCCGCCTTCGAGGGTGAGTTCGAAGAGCACGGTCCCGACCTTGTCGCCGTCCATCTTGACGGAGGAGCCGGTCTCGGCAGCGCCGGTGTACTGCGCGCGGACCGCGCTGTCCCCCTCCTCGGGGTCGGCGGCGGCGGGCGCCGCGGCGAGGCCGAGGGCCAGGAGGGCGGCGGCGGTGGCCGCGAGGCCGCCGCGTACGGCGCGTCGGGGGGAGGAGATGTGGTTGGTCAAAGCCGTGTCCCATGGTGTGCGGAGGGTGTCTGTGTGAGGGCACCCTCGAATGGACGTTGAGATGCTGCGAGCGGCTCACGCGGAGCGGGGCGTGAGGGGAACCTTCCACGGAGGTTGTGCGGGTCGCCACGTGGGGTGCGGAACCGATGAGGGGAACGCGGTGCGCGTACGCCGAGGATCGGGCGCCATCGGTGGATCGTGCCGCGGTGGTGGCGAGAGAGGACCGCCTGGAATGTCCGCTGTGCGGCTGATACTAGCGATCCCCGGGCGCACTTCCAACCGGTACTCCGGAAAATGTGGTCAAAATCGGCTGTCCGGGAACCGGGTCAGGACCTGTCCCTATTAAGGAAACGACCTGATCAGCGGCGGTGTTTGCGACCCAGAGTGAGGATGAGCAGACCGGAGACCACTAGGGCCCCGGCGATGGTCAGCAGTCCCGACACCCAGGTTCCAGTCAGCGCCAGACCCCCGTCGCCGTTCCCGCCTTCCGGGGCCCGCTCCCCGGACTCCTGCCCGGACTCCTCGCCGGGGCCGGTGCTCGGAGCACGCGGCTCGGCCTCCTCGGGCTCCTCGGGCTCGGCGGCGGCCGCCGCCGCCTCGGGGCCGGCCGCGGACAGCGGCTCCTCCGGGTTCCAGGTGAAGGTCGCCGTGGTGGAGCGTGCGGTCGTCCCCGGCTCCGCGGTGACCAGCGGCTCGGTGCGTACCCCGTCCCGCCCGGTGAACAGGCGCCCCTCCGGCAGGGGGACGTCGCTGCCCTGCGCCTGGAGGGTGACCACCCCGGCCGGGACCGACGGGTCGACGTCCAGGTAGACCGAGTCGCCGTCCGTCACCTGGTTGACCTGCTCGCCCCCGGCGTCCACGAGCCAGGAGGCAGGGGCGCCCTGCAACGAGACGCGTACCGGGGAGGTGCCCGAGGCGGTCACGGTCACGGGTCCGAGCGGCTCTTCGGGGGCGATGGCGTCGATCTGGGCGGGCGTGATCTCCAGGGAGCGCACGGTGGAACCGGGATCCGCCTCGGCGCTCTCGGACACCAGGTACTCGTAGAGGGCGACCACCGCGGCGTCGTTGCTCCGCTCGTCCAGTTCGCTCCCGTGTAGCACGTGCCACAGTGCGGTCTGGGTGGCGGCGATGGCCTGACCCTCGCTCAGGAGCAGGACCTCCGCGGCCAGCGACAGCTCCGCGGGATCGGCGTTCGGGTAGGAGTGGGCAACGATCCAGGCGGCCCGGCCCGCCGGTCCGGCGGAGTCCGCGTCACGGGATTCGTTCCATTGGGGGGTGTCGCTCCACGGTGATTCCACGTATGCTGCGCGCGGAAGCACTTCCTCCTCGGGGGTCGCCCGGTAGGCCGCCACGGACTGGCTGTCGGCCACACGGAGGCTGAAGAGTGCGGTGCCCTCCTCGCTCCCGTCGGTGAGGACCACGTCGACACCCTCCACGGGCTCCCGGTCCACCCGGGAGAAGTCGTCGGCCCACGCCGCGGGGGCTCCGCCGAGTCCGCCCACCACCAGGGCGGCCGACGCCAGCACGGCGGCGCACCGGTGCGGGATGCTCCACATGCTCGCTCCCAGAAGGTCGGGCGGCGGTCGGCGCGGCGGTGCGCCGGACCTGAGGTCTCGGACCCCTCAGCGTAACCGCCGGGGACCCGTGCGGAGCGCCGAACCCCTGTGATAGCGACCCAATCGTGTGCGCGCCGTGACATCCGGGCAGCGCGGGACGGCACAGCCCCCGGCCCTCGGTAGGCTGGGGCACGAATGCACGTCCTCTACTGAAACGGGTTTGCGGCGATGTCCCACGCGGTAACTCCCAGCACCGACAGCGGCACCCTCGACCCGGTGCCCTTCGATCGGGCCCTGGACCGGTACGAGCCCGTGCTCGGTCTGGAGACCCACATCGAGCTGGGAACCGCCTCCAAGATGTTCTGCTCCTGCCCCACCGCGTTCGGCGCCGAGCCCAACACGCAGGTGTGCCCGGTCTGTCTGGCGCTGCCCGGTTCGCTGCCGGTCGTCAACCGCACGGCGGTCGAGAGCGCCATCCGGCTGGGGCTGGCCCTGGGCTGCTCCATCGCCCCCTGGGGCCGGTTCGCCCGGAAGAACTACTTCTACCCGGACATGCCGAAGAACTACCAGATCTCGCAGTACGACGAGCCGATCTGTGTGGACGGCCACCTCGACGTCACCGTCGACACCCCCGACGGCCCGCGGGTGTTCCGGGTGGACATCGAGCGCGTCCACATGGAGGAGGACACGGGCAAGACCTCCCACGTGGGTGGTGCCACCGGCCGCATCCACGGCGCCGACCACTCCATCGTCGACTACAACCGCGCCGGCATTCCTCTGCTGGAGATCGTCACCAGGCCGATCACCGGCACCGGCGGCCTCGCCCCCCTGGTCGCCCGCGCCTACGCCGCCGAACTGCGCGACCTGGCCCGATCGCTGGGGATCTCCGACGTGCGCATGGAGGAGGGCTCCATGCGCTGCGACGTGAACGTCTCCGTCAACGAGCGCGGTGCCGACACGTGGGGCACCCGCAGTGAGACCAAGAACGTCAACTCCCTGCGCTCGGTCGAGCGCGCCGTGCGCTCCGAGATCGAGCGCCAGGCCGCCGTCCTGGACGCCGGGCGGCGGGTCGTGCAGGAGACCCGCCACTTCAGGGAGGACCTCGGCCGCAGTACCTCCGGCCGCAGCAAGGAGGAGGCCCAGGACTACCGGTACTTCCCCGACCCCGACCTGGTCCCCGTCGCCCCGTCGCAGGAGTGGATCGAGCGGCTGCGGACGACCCTGCCTGAGCTGCCCGCGGCCAAGCGCGCCCGGATCCGCGCCGAGTGGGAGCTCACCGACACCGAGATGCGCGACCTCGTGAACGCCGATGCCATCGACCTGGTCGAGGCGACCGTCCAGGCGGGCGCTCCCTCGGCGGAGGCCCGCAAGCTGTGGCTGAACGAGCTGTCCCGCCGCGCCACCGAGCAGGAGACCGACCTGGCCGCCCTGCACATCACCCCGGTCCAGGTGGCCCGGATCATCGCGCTCGTCGCCGAGGGCACGCTCACCAACAAGCTGGCCCGGCAGGTCGTCGAGGGGGTTCTGGCCGGTGAGGGCGAACCCGATGCCGTCGTGGAGGCCCGCGGCCTGAAGGTGGTCAGCGACGACGGCGCGCTCGGCGCCGCCGTGGACGAGGCGATCGCCAACAACGCCGACATCGCGGAAAAGGTGCGCGGCGGCAAGGTCGCGGCGGCCGGTGCGCTGGTCGGCGCCGTGATGAAGGCCACCCGCGGCCAGGCCGACGCGGGCCGCGCCCGCGAACTCATCCTGGAGCGGCTGGGCGCGGGCTGATCCCGGTGCCGGGAACCGCCTCTCACCGGGGGCCACCGTCTCGACGTCAACTCTCAGCCGGTCCTCAATCGGTGTGTGACCTTGGTTGCGTAGAGTGGCCGCGGGCGGGCAGCGCGCCGCGGTCGCACCCGTGATCGAGCCGGTGCCCCCATGTTCGAGGAGAGAGCGCGACGGCGACGAAGCGCCGGACCGCGCCCTGGGAGGTTGGTGATGGACGGCAGGGCACGCCGGGTGTGGGTGGCGGTGATGGGAGCCCTGTTCCTGGTCTACGCCGCCACCGTCCTCATCCCCGTGGGCGGGTCCACACTCACGGTGCTTCTGGGCGAGTGGCCCATCGCGCTGGCCGCGGGCACCGCGGGCGGCTCCCTGCTGTGGGCCGCCTACCGCCGCACCGGCCCCGACGACGGTGACGCACCGGCCGAGGGCGGACCCGACGTCCGCTCGGCACTGCGCAACCTGGCCTGGGCCGCCTTCGCCTGGTGCGCGGGTGCCCTGGCCTACGGGGTCACCGGTTTCCTGGGACCGGGTTCGGTCGTCTCCCTCACACTCGGTGACCTGTTCACGCTGGCGGCACTACCGCTGTTCGTGGTCGGCTTCACCCGGCTTGCCCCGTGGCCGGGGGGCATCAGGACCGCCACGCGCCACATCACCGATAGTTATGTCTGCGCCGCCGCCGTGTTCTCCCTGGTGTGGCAGCTGGTCTTCTCACCCCTCTACGAGGAGCTGGGGGAGGGCGCGGGCTCCCTGGGCTTCGCCCTGGTCTACCCGGTCGCCGACATCGCCGTGCTGTGCCTGGTGATCCCCCTGGCCTTCATGGCGTCGCCCGGTGTGCGGCGCGCGGTCCTGCCCGCGATCGGGGCGCTGGCCCTCATCACCGGTGCCGACCTGTTCGACGCGGTCGGCAGGCTCACCGGACAACCCGTCGCCGGAGGCATCGGATACGTGGTCACCTTCGCGGGGACGGCCCTGCTGGGTGCCCTGCCGTGGCTGGCGCAGCGCCGGTGGACGGCGGCGCGGATCACCGGTCAGGGCCTGTACCGGTTCGCCCCCGAACTCTTCGCGATCGGCGCCCTGTTCACGGCCACCGTCGTCCTGACCGGCGCCGCGCTCGGCACGCCCGGTACGGCCCCTGTTCTGCCGCTGGCCGCGGGGACCGCCGTCGTCGTGCTGCTGGTACGCGTGCTGGGGATGCTGGAGGAGAACGCCACGCTCTCGCGCATGGTGCACAATCGCGAGGGGCACTTCCACGAACTCGCGCGCAACAGCGGTGACGTCATCCTCATCCTGGACCGCGACGGCACCGTGCACCACGTCAGCCAGGGGACCGCGGGGGCGTTCGGCTACCGGATGGAGGACGTGCTGGCCGCACCGGTCACCGCACTCATCCACCCCGAGGACGTGGCGCACACCCGGGCCGTCGACGACCTGTTCACCGAACGCGGCGGCCAGGGCGTCCACCTGCGGCTGCGTGTGCGGGCGGCGGACGGCACCTGGCGGCACACCGAGTCGACCGTCTCCTTGTACGAACAGCCGGGAGACCCGCCGCGCCTGCTGGTCACCACCCGCGACATCAGCGCGCAGGTGGCCCTAGAGGACGAGGTCAAGCACCTCACCTTCCACGACGGTGTCACGGGTCTGCCCAACCGGTCCTACCTGGAGGAGCGCACCAGCGACGTGCTCGCCCACCGGGCGATCAGTGACGAGCCCACCGACGACGTCGCTGTGGTCTTCCTCGACCTGGACGGCTTCACGGCGGTCAACGACACGGCCGGACACGTGCGCGGCGACCACCTGCTCGGACAGGCGGCGCTCCGGCTCCGCGGCGAACTGGACTCCTCGGCCCTGCTCGCGCGCTGGGGCGGGGACGAGTTCGCGGTGCTGGTCGAGGGGATGCCGCACGCTCAGAAGGCGGTTGACCTGGCCGAGCGCCTGGGGAGGTCGATCGCCTCGCAGCCCTTCCACGTGGCGGACCGGGAGATCGTCCTGACCGCGAGCATCGGGGTGGCCTTCGCCGAGCCCGGTGGCGACAGCGGGGAACTCCTGCGCAACGCCGACGTGGCCATGACCCGGGCCAAGGAGCGCGGTTCGGGCCACGTGGAGGTGTTCGCCGCCCACATGCACGACATGGTCGTCTCCCGTGTGGAGCTGCAGATCCGGCTGCGCCGTGCCTTGGAGGAGGGCGAGTTCTTCCTGGAGTACCAGCCGATCGTGGACCTGGGCACCTCCCGTGTCACCGCGGTCGAGGCGCTGGTGCGGTGGGACCGCGACGGCGAGGAGGCCGGGCCGGACGCCTTCCTCGGCGCGGCCGAGGAGTCGGGACTGATCGTGCCGCTGGGGGAGTGGATCCTCCGGGAGGCGTGCGAGAAGGTCGCCGTGTGGCGGGTGTCGGACTGGGACATCGGCCTGTCGGTGAACCTGTCGGCGACACAGGTGCTGTCGCCGCGTTTCGTGGAGACGGTGGAGACCGTGCTCCTGGAGACGGGCCTGTCCTCCGAGGTGCTCACCCTGGAGGTCGACGAGGAACTCCTGCTCGACGACGGCGAGGAGGCGGTGCGGCGCCTGCGCGAGCTGCGCTCCCTGGGCGTGCGGCTGGCCATCGACGACTACGGGATGGGTTATGCCTCCCTGGCCCACCTGCGAGAGCTGAGCGTGGACGAGATCAAGGTGGACCCGTCCTTCACCGCCGACCTGGGCCGCGACGACACGGTCACGCTCATCACCCGCACCATCGTCCGGCTCGGCCGCGAGCTGGGCGTGCAGGTGGTCGCCGAGGGCATCGAGCGGCCGGAGCAACTGGAGCAGTTGCGCGCGATGGGCTGCGACTACGGCCAGGGGTTCTTGGTGGCGCGGCCCATGCCCGCCGCCGGGGTGGAGGCGCTCGTCGGCGGAGAAGCCGACGTCACCCTGTAGAACGTGGCCGGTTCCGGCCCGGGTGCCCAATGGGCACCGTGCGCCCCTTCTGACCTGGGGTGACGGACCGTGGTGGGCGGTGTGGGCCGCCCTGTTCGGGACTATCGACCCATGAGAAACCACCTGAAAACCTGACAGAATCGAGCAGGACTCACACGTACGGTTCCACCCCTCGACGGGGTGGGTCCGCGTGCCCGGCGATCGACCTGCCGATGAGACGGTGGAGCGTGAAGTTCGACGTCGTGCTCTCCGCCCCCGGGGAAGAGAACGGCGGCCCGCACCCGGCCCCCGCAAGCCGCAGAGGAGGACGTCGGCCGCGGCTCCTGGAACTCCGGTGCTGCCCGGTGCCCCCTCCGTGATGCCGCTCGGTCCGCGGCTGGCCGTCCAGGAGCAGAGAGGCCTGCTCACCGATGGCCAGGGCAGGATCGGCCCGGCCACGTTCCCGGTGCCGGCCTGTTGAGGTCGAGAATGATCAGGGTGAAGCGGTCGGTCTCCTATGTCAGCCTCCTGGAGAGGCCATAGTGAAATGGTCCTCCAACGGAGTGAAACGGGACCCGATTTCTTATCCGAATATTCCGAACATCAACCGTTGGGCGAAAGGGAGGCGTATGGTGCAGCCAGGGGAGAAAACCCGTCTTAGCCCCTAAGGGTGGAAAGAGATCCTTGCAGGAATCGGCAGGGAACTGCCGCGGCGGTCGGCGATGGCTGGGAGAACGTCACCTGCACGGCTTGACTCCTTGCCGCTTACGCATCTTCTCGACTTATCGAGACGCGCTCGGATGGAACGACCGAAACGCATGGCGCTCCTGATGGCACTTTCGGAAGGGCTGGACAGCTTCGTGCGGGCATGTGCCAAGAGGGAAAGGGGGCCTGGCGCACCCTTGCCTGCACCATCGTTCGCCCGGGTAGGGCCAAGGCCGGCTGCGACTACGACGGTCAGCCCGACTTCGCCTTTGCCCCGGGCCGGGCCACCTTCGCTCACGGCCTCCGGATGTTCCCCCGGGACGATGAGCACATTCCCGACTGGCTGCGTCAGCACTCGGAGGAGGCGGCAGAGTAGTGAAAGGCCGGGAATTCTGGAGTGAGGGCACTCCGTCCGTGCCTGTACGGGGCTCAGGCGGCGAAGGAGAAGGTCCACTGACTCCACGCCGTTCGTGACCCGCACGGGCCGCTACGGCATCGCCGTGGACGGGCTGGGGCCGGCACCCGGCACCGCGAGCTGGGCGCGCTCTTCCTCGGCGCCGGCGAGTGGCGTGCCTTCCTGGCCAGCACTCACCGGCTCCATGGGTGGTTGACCTTGCTACCGGCACAGGGCTCAGCTCCCCCTCGGCTTTCGTGGTTCTTGGAGTGTCGACGGCGGCCATCTCCTGACCATCGGTGTCGCCGGTGGGGACGAAGTCCGCGGACCCGGCGGTCTGCGCGGGGGTGCCCGGTTTCTGACCGCTGCAGGCGGGTCGGCCGGGCCGGGTCGCCGACCCAGCCGGTGGGGTCGGCGGCGCCTCGGACGGCACCGCGGTGGACATGAGCCTGAAAGTCCAGGTCATGTTCGCGGGCAGGGCGTGCTCCGTCGTGGTGGCGGACGTGGCGCACGGAGCGTTTGATCAGGGTGCCGGCCAGGGTCAGGTCCTGGCCGGGGGTGGTGCACAGGTCGACGATGAGGCGGGCCATGATCTGGCCGGGGTGGTGGGGGTTCCACCGGTGGCGGGAGAAGAAGGTGTGGGCGCGGTCGTGGGGCCGGGTGCGGGCCAGGCCGGATCCGGTGAGCATGCCGCACACGGTGCGTGGCCCGGTGCGGGTGATGAGTCCGGTGATCAGAGCGGCGAAGGTGGTGAAGGTCGGGCGGGTGAAGCAGGGCCAGAAGTGGGTGAGTAGGCGTTGCAGGGTAGGGGGTGCGGTGGCGTGTGGGAGCATCAGCGGGCCTTGAGACGGGACTGGTCGATGCTCCCTGTGTCATGCCTGGGGCGGGGGCCTGTCCAGATTCATGTCAAAGCATGTGAAACCGAACAGAACTCCAAAAACCACGAAAGCCGAGGGGTGGCCGACGCCTGCACTGGTGGCAAGATCAACCACGTTCTCCCCCGGGCCCGGGGGCCCGCCAACGTGTTCTGTGTTACACGGATCGGGGGTCTCTGTCGTGTCCGTCCCGATCAACGCCGCAGTGGGCCCCGCTGCGGGCCGGATGCTGACACGGTCATCCCACATGGTGGGACAATGTTGCGATCTTGTTGACGTACGCCCACCCCGTCCGCCAGTGTTGTCATCGTGCAGAGCAACTCCCTGATTCTCGTACTTGGTCGGCGCGCAGCCAGCTGACCTGGTTTTGCTGCGCGCCACCCCTCAACCGCACTGGCGGTGGGGGTTTTTTTATTGCCACACCAGGCCTTGAGTCAGACCCACCAGACCAGAGCGCGCGCAGCGGCTCTGGGACCTCGCTGAAGGATCTTGAGATGACCGAGCAGATGACCGGCGCACAATCGCTGATCAGGTCGCTGGAGCACGTCGGCGTTGACACAGTCTTCGGGATTCCCGGCGGTGCCATCCTTCCTGCCTACGACCCTCTCTACGACTCGGCCAAGGTGCGCCACATCCTGATGCGCCACGAGCAGGGAGCGGGGCACGCGGCGGAAGGATACGCCTACGCCACCGGCCGCCCCGGCGTGTGCATGGCCACCAGCGGACCCGGTGCCACCAACCTCGTGACCCCCCTCGCTGACGCCCACATGGACTCGGTCCCCATGGTCGCCATCACCGGCCAGGTGGCTTCCCCGATGATCGGCACCGACGCCTTCCAGGAAGCCGACATCTGCGGCATCACGATGCCGATCACCAAGCACAACTTCCTGGTCAGGGACGCCCGGGAGATCCCCAAGACCATCGCCGAGGCGTTCCACATCGCCAGTACCGGCCGCCCCGGCCCCGTGCTCGTCGACATCTCCAAGGACGCCCTCCAGAGCATGGCGGACTTCCGCTGGCCCGAGCGCATCGACCTGCCCGGCTACCGCCCGGTGACCAAGCCGCACGGTAAGCAGGTCCGCGAGGCCGCCCGGATGATCGCCGAGGCCAAACGCCCCGTCTTCTACGTCGGCGGCGGTGTCCTGCGCGCCGGGGCCTCCGCCGAACTGCGGGTCCTGGCCGAGCTCACCGGCGTCCCCGTCGTCACCACGCTCATGGCGCGGGGCGTCTTCCCCGACGGCCACCCCCTGTTCGTCGGCATGCCGGGCATGCACGGCGACGTCTCCGCGGTCGGCGCGCTCCAGAAGGCCGACCTCATCGTCGCCCTGGGCGCGCGCTTCGACGACCGCGTCACCGGCCGCCTGGACAGCTTCGCCCCGGACGCCAAGATCGTCCACGCCGACATCGACCCCGCGGAGATCTCCAAGAACCGCCACGCGGACGTTCCGATCGTCGGTGACTGCCGCGAGGTGCTCGCCGACCTCGTCGTCGCCGTCCGCGCCGACCAGGAGAAGGGCCGCGAGGGCGACTACGGGGCCTGGTGGAAGCAGCTCAACCGCCTGCGTACCACCTACCCCAAGGGCTTCGACGAGCCCGACGACGGCCACCTCTCCCCGCAGGGCGTCATCCAGCGCCTGGGCAGGATCGCCGGCCCCGAGGCCACCTACGTCGCAGGAGTCGGCCAGCACCAGATGTGGGCGGCCCAGTTCATCGACTACGAGCGCCCCGGCGCCTTCGTCAACTCCGGAGGCCTGGGCACCATGGGCTTCTCCGTCCCGGCGGCGCTCGGTGCCAAGGTCGGCGACCCCGACCGCGTGGTCTGGTCGATCGACGGCGACGGCTGCTTCCAGATGACCAACCAGGAGCTCGCCACCTGTGCGGTCGAGGGCATCCCCATCAAGGTTGCCGTGGTCAACAACGGCAACCTGGGCATGGTCCGCCAGTGGCAGACCCTCTACTACGACCGGCGCTACTCCAACACCGACCTGCAGACCGCGCCCAAGGACGAGAAGGTCCGGGTCCCGGACTTCGTCCGCCTCGCGGAGGCGTACGGTTGTGTCGGTCTGCGCTGTGAGCGTCCGGAGGACATCGACGCCACCATCGAGAAGGCCATGGCGATCAACGACGTCCCGGTCGTCGTGGACTTCTCCGTGAGCCATGACGCCATGGTCTGGCCGATGGTCGGCCCCGGTATCAGCAACGACAACATCCAGTACGCGCGCGACATGGCGCCGGACTGGGAGCACGAGGACTAGGAGAGGCCCTACCCGCCATGAGCCGTCACACGCTTTCCGTTCTGGTGGAGAACACTCCGGGGATCCTCGCGCGCGCCTCGGCCCTGTTCTCCCGCCGTGGCTTCAACATCGACTCGCTCAGTGTCAGCACCACTGAGTACCCGGGCCTGTCCCGGATGACGATCGTGGTCAACTGCGACCTCCATCCCTTGGAGCAGGTGACCAAACAGTTGAACAAGCTGGTCAACGTCGTCAAGATCGTGGAGATGGACACCCCCGCGTCGGTCCAGCGCGAGCTCCTGCTCGTCAAGGTCAGGGCCGACGCCAACAGCCGCACCCACGTGCTCCAGACCGCCGAGCTCTTCCGCGCCTCCGTCGTGGACGTCAGCCCGGACATCGTCGTCATCGAGGCCACCGGAGACCCCGGCAAACTCGATGCCCTCGTCAAGAACCTGGAGCCGTTCGGCATCAGGGAGCTCGTCAAGTCGGGGGTCGTGGCCATGGGCCGGGGGCCCCGCTCGATCACCGACCGCTCCCTGCGTGCCGTCGACCGCAGCGCCTGAGCCGGCCGTGGGGACGGGACCTCGGCACCGTCCCGCGGCCACGAACGCAAGAAGCAAGGAGTAACGCCAAGTGGCAGCACAGATGTACTACGACGACGCCGCGGACCTCGCGCTCATCCAGGGCAAGAAGGTCGCCGTGATCGGTTACGGCAGCCAGGGACACGCGCACGCGCTGTCGCTGCGGGACTCGGGCGTCGACGTGCGGATCGGTCTCGCTGAGGGGTCGAAGAGCCGCGCGAAGGCCGAGGAGGAGGGGCTGCGGGTCACGGCCCCGGCCGAGGCCGCCCGCGAGGCCGACGTGGTGATGATCCTGGTCCCCGACCACATCCACCGCGACCTGTACGCCTCGGAGATCGCGCCCCACCTGGAGCCGGGCAACGCCCTGTTCTTCGGGCACGGCTTCAGCATCCGCTACGGCCTCGTCACCCCGCCCGAGGGCGTGGACGTGGCCATGGTCGCCCCCAAGGGGCCGGGCCACCTGGTGCGCCGCCAGTACGAGGCCGGGCGCGGCGTGCCCTGCCTGGTCGCGGTCGAGAAGGACGCCAGCGGGCAGGCCTGGGACCTGGCGCTGTCGTGGGCCAAGGGCATCGGCGGCACCAGGGCCGGGGTCATCAAGACCACGTTCAAGGAGGAGACCGAGACCGACCTGTTCGGTGAGCAGGCCGTGCTGTGCGGCGGCACCGAGGAGCTGGTCAAGGCCGGGTTCGCCACCCTGGTGGAGGCGGGCTACCAGCCGGAGATCGCCTACTTCGAGTGCCTGCACGAGCTCAAGCTCATCGTCGACCTCATGTACGAGGGCGGCATCTCCAAGATGAACTGGTCGGTGTCGGACAACGCCGAGTACGGCGGCTACACCCGCGGCCCGCGCCTGATCACCGAGCAGACCCGTGAGGAGATGCGCAAGATCCTGGGTGAGATCCAGGACGGCAGCTACGCGAAGGAGCTCATGAACGAGTTCGACGCGGGCCAGCCGACCTTCACCAAGCGCCGCGAGGCCGAGCAGAACGAGAAGATCGAGAAGGTGGGCGCCGAGCTGCGCCCGCTCATGAGCTGGCTGAAGGCCTGACCCCGGGCGTGTCGGGGGGCGGTGCGCAGCCGTCCCCCGACACGCGCGACCACGGCCGGGGCGGGGTTTTCGTCCACGACTCGCCAGCGGGCTTCCCTACCTCGGCGGTAGACTTTTGATCGGCCATCACACCCGGTCCGGGACCACTCGTCCGCCCGTTCGACCGGGTTGCGCACCACCCGAAAAGGAACCCTCGTGTCCAAACCCGCCGTACTCGTCGCGGAAGAACTCTCGCCCGCCGGAATCGCTCTGCTCGAAGAGGACTTCGAGGTGCGCCGTGCCGACGGGGCCGACCGGTCCCAGCTGCTGTCGGCCATCGCTGACGTCGACGCCGTGATCGTGCGCAGCGCCACCAGGATCGACGCCGAGGCCATCGCCGCCGCGAACCGCCTCCAGGTTGTGGCCCGTGCCGGTGTCGGACTGGACAACGTGGACGTGGACGCGGCGACCAAGGCCGGCGTCCTGGTGGTCAACGCTCCCACGTCCAACATCGTCAGTGCCGCCGAGCAGGCGATCAACCTGCTGCTGGCCAGCGCGCGCAACACCGCCCCCGCCCACAACGCGCTGATCAACGGTGAGTGGAAGCGCTCCAAGTACACGGGTGTGGAGCTGTACGAGAAGGTCGTCGGAGTGGTCGGCCTGGGCCGGATCGGGGCGCTGGTCTCCCAGCGCCTGCTGGCGTTCGGCACGAAGGTCATCGCCTACGACCCGTTCGTGCAGCCCGCGCGGGCCGCGCAGATGGGCGTGGAGCTGGCCACGCTGGACGAGCTGCTGGAGCGCAGCGACTTCATCACCATCCACCTGCCCAAGAACAAGGACACCCTGGGGCTGATCGGCGACGAGGCGCTCGGCAAGGTGAAGCCCAGCGTGCGGATCATCAACGCCGCGCGCGGCGGCATCCTCGACGAGGACGCTCTGTACCGGGCCCTCAAGGACGGCCGGGTGGCCGGTGCGGGCATCGACGTGTTCGCCAAGGAGCCCTGCACGGACAGCCCCCTGTTCGAGTTCGAGAACGTGGTGGTGGCACCGCACCTGGGCGCCAGCACCGCCGAGGCGCAGGAGAAGGCGGGCACGCAGGTGGCGCGCTCGGTCAAGCTGGCGTTGTCCGGCGAGTTCGTGCCCGACGCGGTGAACGTCCAGGGCACCGGTGTGGCCGAGGAGATCAAGCCGGGTCTGCCGCTCACGGAGAAGCTGGGCCGGGTGTTCACCTCCCTGGCCGGGGCGATCGCCAGCCGTATCGACGTCGAGGTGCGCGGCGAGATCGCCGCCCACGACGTCAAGGTGCTGGAGCTGGCCGCGCTCAAGGGCGTGTTCGCCGATGTGGTCGAGGAGACCGTGACCTTCGTGAACGCGCCGCTGCTCGCCAAGGAGCGCGGTGTCGAGGTCAACCTCACCACCAGCGAGGAGAGCGGCGACTGGCGCAACCTCATCACCGTGCGCGGCGTCCTGGCCGACGGCACGCGCGTGTCGGCGTCGGGTACGCTGACCGGCCCCCGCCAGTTGGAGAAGCTGGTGGAGATCAACGGCTACACCATGGAGATCGGCCTCAGCGAGCACATGGTCTTCCTCTCCTACGAGGACCGGCCGGGCATCGTGGGCAAGGTCGGCGCGCTGCTGGGCGAGGCCGGGGTCAACATCGCGGGCATGCAGGTCAGCCGGGACACCGAGGGCGGCAAGGCGCTGATCGCGCTCACGGTCGACTCCGCGGTGCCCGACGGCACGCTGGCCTCGATCTCCTCGGAGATCGACGCCGACATCACCCGCCAGACGGACCTGGAGGTCTGAGCCCCTCACGGCAGGCTCAGGGGGCGCGGGCACTGCGGAGTGCCCGCGCCCCCTTCGTCGTCTCCCGGGGCTTTGCGCGTACCGCCGCTGAGCGGTGAGGACACCCGTGTTTCTCAGATACTGAGAAATCCTGGCCGTATAGTTGGACTTCCGATATTCTGTCGTCCTAGGAGTCGTGCGGACCGGGGTCGACCGCCCTGCCGCGCGGGCGGCCACCCGGCAGGCGATCCCGCCGGGGCGCCCCGCTCCTTCCTTCCGCGGCCACCGCCGCTCGCACCGCCCGGCGCCCCCGAGCGCCCGGGCCCGCGCCGCCGTTCCCGCGCCGCGTATTCGCACCGACGTTCGTGACGGACCGGGCCTCCCGGCGTCACCGGCCGCAACCGGAGGATCACATGTACGACATGGTCGAGTACCCGTCCACGCCCGACTCCGAGGACGAGGTCCGCCGTGCGCTCCAGGCTGCACTGGACCGCCGAGACAACAGCGACCCGATGCGGTTCTGAACGGTGTCGGCCCGGACCACCCGTGTGGCCGGGTCGGGGGACCAGGCCGGCCGCCATCGCGTATGCCCTAGTCTTGTCTCATCCACTGTTCATTCAGATCTCGCCATGTGAGACGTGCGAGGTCGCATCCGAGTTGAAGTGAGTCCGTATGGCAGCGCGCACGGTGAAACTGGCCGTCATCCCCGGCGACGGGATCGGCCCCGAGGTGGTCGGGGAGGGGCTCAAGGTCCTGGAGGCCGCGGCCTCCCAGTACGACCTCGCCTTCGAGACCACCGAGTACGAACTGGGCGCGAAGCTGTGGCACCGCACCGGCGAGACCCTGCCGCAGCCGGTCCAGGAGGAACTGCGCGGACACGAGGCGATCCTCCTGGGCGCCGTCGGCGACCCCAGCGTCCCCAGCGGTGTCCTGGAGCGCGGCCTGCTGCTGCGTCTGCGCTTCGACTTCGACCACTACGTGAACCTGCGTCCCGTCCGTCTGTTCCCGGGCGTGGACAGCCCCCTGGCAGGTGTGTCCCCCGAGGACATCGACATGCTGGTCGTGCGCGAGGGCACCGAGGGGCCCTACGCCGGCGCCGGCGGTGTGCTCCGCAAGGGCACCCCGCACGAGATCGCCACCCAGGACAGCGTCAACACCCGCTTCGGGGTCGAGCGCGTGGTCCGCTACGCCTTCGAGAAGGCCGCCGCCCGTCCGCGCAAGCGGCTCACCCTGGTCCACAAGGACAACGTCCTCACCTTCGCCGGTGAGCTCTGGCAGCGCACCGTCAGGGAGGTCGGAGCGGCCTACCCGCAGGTCTCCGTCGACTACTGCCACGTCGACGCGGCGGCGATGTTCTTCGTCAACCAGCCCGCCCGCTTCGACGTCGTGGTCACCGACAACCTCTTCGGCGACATCATCACCGACATCGGCGCAGCCATCACCGGCGGCATCGGCCTGGCCGCCAGCGGCAACGTCAACCCCGACGGCACCTTCCCGAGCATGTTCGAGCCCGTGCACGGCTCCGCACCCGACATCGCGGGCCAGAGCAAGGCCGACCCGACCGCCACGGTCCTGTCGGTCGCCACCATGCTCGACCACCTCGGCGAGACCGAGGCGGCCCGCCGGATCGAGTCCGCGGTCGCCGCGGACCTCAAGACCCGGGACCAGAGCACCGCGGTGCGCTCCACCACCCGCATCGGCGACGACCTCGCCGCCCGAGTAACCGAGCAGGGCTGACACGAGGAGGTCGGCCCTGCCCACCCCCGGGCGCGGCCGGCGGCCCATGATCCGACACACCGGCGGGCGCGCCCGGAACCACCGACGCGCGCCCGCCGTCGGGCCACCACCGTGGCAACGGGTGCGCTCTTTCCGCCAGACTAGAGAGCGGGTCGACGCCGTCGTCGACCCGATGCACCCGAGAGGACCCACGACGACATGGACACCAACACCACCACAAGCGGGTTGACGTTCGACATCCAGCTCTCCGACCGGCGGAGGACCCCGTCCGAACGTGAGGCACTGCTGGAGAATCCCGGGTTCGGCCAGGTGTTCACCGACCACATGGTGACGATCCGCTACACCGAGGGCAAGGGCTGGCACGACGCCAGGCTCGAACCCTACGGGCCCCTGAGCCTGGACCCGGCCACCGCGTCCCTGCACTACGCGCAGGAGATCTTCGAGGGGCTGAAGGCCTACCGCCACCCCGACGGCTCACTCGCCACCTTCCGGCCCGAGGCCAACGCGGCGCGGTTCAACAGGAGCGCCGCACGGATGGCGATGCCCGACCTGCCCGAGGAGCTCTTCCTCGCGTCGATCGGACTCCTGCTGGAACACGACGGAGCCTGGGTGCCCGACAAGCCCGACTTCAGCCTGTACCTGCGTCCGTTCATGATCGCCACGGACGTCGGCCTGGGGGTGAACAGCCCCTCCCGCAGCTACCTCTACCTGCTCATCGCCTCGCCGGTCGGCTCCTACTTCTCCGGTGGCGTCAAGCCGGTGACCGTGTGGCTGTCCAAGGACTACACGCGTGCCGCTCCGGGTGGCACCGGGGCCGCGAAGTTCGCCGGCAACTACGCCGCGAGCTTCCTGGCCCAGGCCCAGGCGGTCGAGCAGGGCTGTGACCAGGTGGTCTGGCTCGACGCCCGCGAGCATCGCTGGGTCGAGGAGATGGGCGGCATGAACCTGTGGTTCGTGTTCGGCTCGGGGGAGGACGCGCGGCTGCGCACCCCCGCCCTGACCGGCACGCTGCTGCCGGGTATCACGCGCGAATCGCTGCTGAGCCTGGCCCCCGAACTGGGCCTTGAGGCCGAGGAGGGGCCGCTGTCCGTCGAGGAGTGGCGCGAGGCCGTCGAGTCCGGCGAGATGACCGAGGTGTTCGCCTGTGGCACCGCCGCCGTGATCACCCCGGTCGGCCGGGTCAAGAGCCACGACGGCGAGTTCCGGATCGGGGACGGCGCACCGGGCCCCGTCACGATGCGCCTGCGCGAGGAACTGGTGGGCCTGCAGACCGGCCACCGCGCCGACAAGCACGGGTGGATCACCCGCTTCTGAGACGCCGCGGACCGCGGCGCGGGGGGTCCGACGCTCTCGGGCGCCCCGCGCCCGTGGTCAGGGCCGCCGGTGTCCGCAGTGAGATATGCCTGTCTCGGATCGTGGGATATTCTGGCACCGGCGTGCGGTAACCCGAACCTCGTGTGGCACACTGTCCCCATGCCGTCTCAGGTGCTCATTATCGTGAGGCGCGCTGGCTGAACGGCTGCCCGTCCGTATCCCGGCAGCCCCGCGGACCCTGCCAGCGCGCTGACCTCTCGTGTCCACGAGGGGTCTTTTTCGTTGCTGGGGCCGACTGCCACACCACAGCATCCAGGGGAGTTCCACCGATGAGGGACGACAGTTTCCACGTCTTCGACACCACGCTGCGTGACGGAGCCCAGCGCGAGGGGATCAACCTACGGGTCTCCGACAAGCTGGCCATCGCCCAGTTGCTCGACGACTTCGGGGTGGGGTTCATCGAGGGCGGGTGGCCGGGGGCCAACCCCAAGGACACCGAGTTCTTCCAGCGGGCCGCACGCGAGCTGGACCTCAAGCACGCGCTGCTCACCGCGTTCGGGGCGACCCGCCGAGCCGGTGTGCGGGCCGCCGCCGACCCGCAGGTGGCCGCCCTGCGCGAGAGCGGCGCGCCGGTCGTGGTCTTGGTCGCCAAGAGCGATTCACGCCACGTCGAGCGCGCGCTGCGCACGACCCCCGACGAGAACCTCGCCATGGTCGCCGACACCGTCTCCCATCTGCGTGAGCACGGGCAGCGGGTGTTCGTCGACTGCGAGCACTTCTTCGACGGCTACCACCACGACCCTGCGCACGCGCTCGACGTGGTTCGCACGGCCTCGGAGGCGGGCGCGGACGTCGTCGTCCTGTGCGACACCAACGGCGGCATGCTCCCCGCCGACATCACCCGTGTCGTCGGCGAGGTCATCGACGCCACCGGTGCCCGCCTGGGCATCCACGCCCAGGACGACACCGGGTGCGCCGTGGCCAACACCCTCGCTGCCGTCGACGCCGGTGCCACCCACGTGCAGTGCACCGCCAACGGCTACGGCGAGCGCGTGGGAAACGCCAACCTGTTCTCCGTGGTCGGGGCACTCACCCTCAAGCACGGCCGCGAGGTGCTGCCGCAGGGCTGCCTGCCCGAGATGACCCGGGTCGCCACAGCGATCGCCGAGATTGTCAACCTGGCGCCCGACACCCACCAGCCCTACGTCGGGGTGTCGGCGTTCGCGCACAAGGCCGGGCTGCACGCCTCCGCCATCAAGGTGGACCCGGACCTGTACCAGCACACCGACCCCGAGCTGGTCGGCAACCGTATGCGCATGCTCGTGTCCGACATGGCCGGGCGCGCCTCGATCGAGCTCAAGGCCAAGGAGCTGGGCCTGGACCTGTTCGCGGACCGTGAGCTGTCCGGTCGTGTGGTGGACCGGGTCAAGGGCCTGGAGCTTTCCGGGTACAGCTTCGAGGCGGCCGACGCCTCCCTGGAACTGCTGCTGTGGGAGGAGTTGGGCTCCCCGGTCCGCTACTTCGGCACCGAGTCCTGGCGGGTGATCACGGAGCGGCGGCCCCGGGACGGCGCCGGACCGCTGGACGACCGGTACGAGAGCCTCACCGAGGCCACCGTCAAGCTCCAGGTCAAGGGCGAGCGCGTCCTGGCCACGGCCGAGGGCAACGGTCCGGTCAACGCGCTCGACCGGGCGCTGCGCAGCGCCCTGGAGGGCGTGTACACGGCACTGGCGGGGCTGGAGCTGACCGACTACAAGGTGCGCATTCTGGAGGGCACCTCCGGTACCAACGCCATCACACGCACCCTCATCACCTTCAGCGACGGTGTACGGGAGTGGACCACGGTCGGGGTCGGCGCCAACGTCGTCGACGCCTCGTGGGTGGCACTCGAACAGGCGGTCACCTACGGCCTGCGCCAGCAGGGCTACCCGCAGGGCTGACCCCGGACGACACCGAGGGCCGCCCCGGGAGGCGGCCCTTCGCGTTTCGGGAGGCGGTGGCGGCCCGCTCTAGTCCGCCTCTTCGGGGTCGGGGTGGACCCAGCCGTTGGGCTCGCACCCCTGGAGGAACAGGGTCTGCTGCTGCATCACCGGGGCGGGCTCGCCCGGGCCCGGGCAGAAGACGTGCCCGTGCCCCAGGGTGTGGCCCACCTCGTGGTTGATGAGGTAGACGCGGTAGGTCTCCAGGTCGCCGTCGAAGTGGTCCACGCCCGTGGCCCAGCGGTTCTGGTTGATGATGGCGCGGTTGCCGTTGGCGCACGAGACGAACCCGTTGGTGTCCAGCGGCGCGCACAGGCGGTCCACCGTGTCGGGTGCGGACAGGAGCACGCGGATGTCGGCGTCATCGGAGTCCACGCGCTGCACCGACCGCTCGCCGTCACCGGTCCAGCCGCGCGGGTCGCCGAGGATCTCCTCGACGGCCGCGGTGAAGTCCTCGGGATCCTCGGGCAGTCCCTTCTCGACCTCGACGGCGTAGGTCAGCAGCGGGCCCTCGCCCATGACCTCGCCCTCACCCTCCATGGTGCGGAACTCGCCCCCGGCGGTGTCGACCTCCTCCTCCACGGAGCGGAGCAGGACGTTGTCCTCCTCGTCCGCGGTCGCCCCAGGCTCCCCCGTCGGGGAGCCACCGGTGGCCGGCGTCCCCTCGTCGGCCGGATCGCTCCCGTCGGCTGGGGCGTCCGGTGCGGCGGGATCGTCGCCGCCCCGCGGTTCGGTGCCCGCCGAGTCCCCGTCTTCGGTCGGTGCACCGGTGCCCGGTGCGGCTGGAACCTCCTGGGCGGCGGGACCGGAGACGCCCGTCTCCTGGGGGAACAGCCGGGTGTGCTGCGATTCCGGCATCCCGACCATCAGCGCGATGATCGCGCCGATAGCCAGGCTCAGGCCGAGCGCGAGCCCCAGCGAACCGCGGCGGTGCCGGTCACGGGCGGCCTTCCGGGGCGAGGAGGATGTGGGCACGGGGTGTTACCTCTCCGGTATCAGATGCTGGATCCAGCATGCCAGAGCCCGTTCCAACCCCGAACCAAGCCATGCTGTGCGCCTCCCCAGCGCAGGGTGCTCCCGGCCGGGGCCCTGTGTCCGCGTGTGTGCCTTCGCGGCGCGGCGCCGATAGCCTTCGATGCGCAAGTGGTTCGACGAGGGAGGCACCGGGTGCGCATCGCACGTTTCGCGTCAGGGGACGACGTCGGGTTCGGACTGGTGGAGTCCGACGGCGAGAGCGGGGAGGAGTACGTCTCACGCCTCAACGGCCACCCCCTGATCGGCGACATCACGGTGACCGGTGAGCGGGCGAAGCTGGCCGACGTCCGGCTGCTCTCCCCGGTACTGCCGACCAAGGTGGTGTGCATCGGCAAGAACTACGCCGACCACGTCGCGGAGATGGCGGACGTCACCGGGGAGGCCACGGAGGAGCCCGTGGTCTTCCTCAAGCCCTCCACGTCGGTGTGCGGCCCCTACGACCCCGTCATCCACCCGTCCCTGTCCCAGGAGGTGCACTACGAGGGCGAGCTCGCCCTGGTCATCTCCCGGCCCTGTCGACAGGTGCCGCGCGAGCGCGCCAAGGACGTGATCTTCGGTTACACCGTCGCCAACGACGTCACCGCCCGCGACTTTCAGCGCAAGGACAAGCAGTGGACCCGGGCCAAGGGGTTCGACACCTTCTGCCCCCTGGGGCCCTGGATCACCACCGGGATGGGTATCGAGGAGGCCCAGAACCTGACCCTCACCACCGAGCTGGACGGGCACACCCGCCAGCGGGGCAGCACGTCGAGCCTCATCCACGACATCCCGGCGGTCATCGAGTACGTCACCTCCTTCATGACGCTCCTCCCGGGCGACGTCGTCCTCACGGGGACTCCAGCGGGCGTGGGGCCGATGGAGCCCGGCCAGGAGGTCGCGGTGACCGTGGACAGCCTGGGTACGATCAGGAACCGCGTGGTCGCCCAGGACTGACCGCCGAGCCCGCGCACCTCACACGGGAGGAAGGGGAGGCCCCGTGAGCGGACTCCGACGCGTCATGATCGCCGGCGACTCCATGACGCAGGGAGCCGACGGCGACCGGACCTGGCGGTACCACCTGTGGAACCACCTCGCCCCGCATGTGCAGGGACTGGACTTCGTCGGCCCCTACACCGCGCCCGCCGCCGAGGACGTGATCTTCCCGTTCCCGATCGCGGGGGCCGAGACCGCCGGACCGTCCGCTGGGGACGGTGGGCTGGCGGGCACCGCACGGTACCGGGACCCCCGTTTCGACCGGGAGCACAACGCCGTGTGGGGGCGCACCCTGGCCGAGGCCGCCGAATCCATCGAGGAGGAGGTCCGCAGCCACGGGGCGGACCTCCTGTGTGTGCTCATCGGCGTCAACGACCTGCTGCGGCCGGTGCGCGCGGCGGAGATGGAGCGCCGCCTGCGCTCCTACGCGGCGGCGGCCCGCCGGGGCAACCCCGATCTGCGAATCGCCGCCGCCGAGTCCCCGCCGATCGCGCTCGCCGGTGCCGACCCGGCGTTCGCGCTGCGCCTGCGCGACTACAACGCGCTCGTGCGCGGGGTCACCGCGGACCTGTGCACGGACCGCTCCCCGGTGGTCAGTCTGAGCATCGCGGACCGGGAGGGCTGGGATCCGTCGGTCGACACCCGCGACGGTACGCACCCCAGCGCGCGCGGCGAGGCGAAGATCGCGGCGGCCTTCGCCGACACCCTCTCCGAGGAGTTCGGCATGGGCCCCGCCCACCCCCGTCCGCTGACCTCGCCGGACTGACCGTCGCCGCTACGCTGGGTCCCGTGACTGAGACTCCTATTCGCACCCGATTCGCCCCGTCCCCCACGGGCATGTTCCACGTCGGCGGCGCGCGCTCCGCGCTGTTCAACTGGGCGCTGGCACAGCAGCAGGCCGAGGGCCGCATGGTGCTGCGCATCGAGGACACCGACGCCGCTCGCAACCGTCCGGAGTGGACCGAGGGCATCATCCGCGCACTGGCCTGGCTCGGGATCGGTGCCGACGACCCGCACTTCGAGGGGCCGCACTTCCAGTCGGAGCAGGCCGACCGGCACCGTGAGACCGCCCGGGGCCTGTACGAGAGCGGCCGGGCCTACTACTGCGACTGCACCCGTGAACAGGTGCAGGAGCGCCGCGACAACCCCAACCTCGGCTACGACGGGTTCTGCCGTGACCGCGGTCTGGAGGCGGGTCCGGGCCGTGCCCTGCGCTTTTGCGTCCCCGAGGGCGGTCCCACGGTCGTCGACGACCGGATCCGCGGCCGTGTGGAGTTCGAGCACGCCGCCATCGAGGACTTCGTGATCGCGCGCGCCGACGGCTCGCCCCTGTTCGTCCTGGCCAACGTGGTCGACGACGTCGAGATGGGCATCACCCACGTCATCCGCGGCGAGGAGCACCTGTCCAACACGCCCAAGCAGCAGTTGCTGTGGGAGGCCCTGGACCTGGCCCCGCCGGTGTGGGCGCACTTGCCCGTCATCGTCAACGAGCAGCGCAAGAAGCTGTCCAAACGCCGCGACAAGGTCGCCCTGGAGTCCTACCAGGAGGAGGGCTACCTGGCCGAGGCGATGGTCAATTACCTCATGCTGCTGGGCTGGGCCCCGGGTGAGGACCGGGAGATCATGCCGTGGTCGCAGATGCAGCCGCTGTTCCGGGTGGCCGACGTCAACAGCTCCAGCGCCTTCTTCGACGAGAAGAAGCTGCGCGCCTTCAACGGCGAGTACATCCGCGCGCTGGGGGCCGACGAGTTCGTGGAGCGCTGTCGGCCGTGGCTGAGCGGGGAGGCCGCACCGTGGGACGACGCCGCTTTCAACGAGGACGTGTTCCGTGCGGTCGCCCCCCTGGCGCAGAGCCGCGTGGCAGTCCTCGGCGAGATCGTGCCCAACGTGGACTTCCTCTTCCTCGATACGCCGGTCGAGGACGACAAGAGCTGGAACAAGGCCATGAAGCCGGAGGTGGGCAGGGAGATGCTGGAGGCCGCCCAGGCCCGCTTCGCCGACCCCGGGCTGGAGTGGGCCGCCGAGCCCCTCAAAGCGGCCACGGAGGAGGCCGGCGCCTCACTGGGCCTCAAACTCGGCAAGGCACAGGCACCCGTGCGGGTGGCCGTGACCGGGCGCACCGTCGGCCTGCCGCTGTTCGAGTCGCTGGAGCTGCTGGGGCGCGAGCGCGTCCTCGGCCGTGTCGGTGCCGCGCTGGAGCGGCTCCGGGCCCAGGAGAAGGAGACCGCGCAGGGCTGAGGGAGCGGGGCGGCCGGTTCGACGGGCCGGCCGCCCCGTTTTCCGTTCGCGAGCACTCCGAATGTCCGCTAGAGTTAACGACGTCGCCGAGAGGGGCGGGGCGGTGGGAACCGCCGGGCCCTTCCGAAGACTATGGGCTATGGTGTAATCGGCAGCACGACTGATTCTGGTTCAGTTAGTCTAGGTTCGAGTCCTGGTAGCCCAGCTCTCGGCCCTGCGGAGTTCCGCGGGCCGTGCGGGTCGATGACCCATGTGCGCCCCCGTCGTCTAGTGGCCTAGGACGCCGCCCTCTCAAGGCGGTAACGGCGGTTCGAATCCGCTCGGGGGTACCAGCAGGGAGAGGTCTCCACGGTGTGGTTCTCTTCTTGGTCGGCGTATGCCGACGATGTCCGGTTCGAGTAGCTGTGATACTCATCATCGCGATGGTCGAACTTGCAGGCCCCCGTCGTCTAGTGGCCTAGGACGCCGCCCTCTCAAGGCGGTAACGGCGGTTCGAATCCGCTCGGGGGTACGACATGGCGCTGAAGGCCCCGCTCCGTGGAGCGGGGCCTTCAGCGTTTCCAGGGTTCCGGGTAGGTCCGTCCGAGCCCTGACGGACCTACCGGTTCTCGTAGGTGTGCAGCGACTCGCTGATCTTCTCCGCGGCCGACAGTATCGCCTGGGAGTGCATGCGTCCGGGGGCGCGCGTCAGGCGCTCTATCGGGCCGGACACCGAGACCGCCGCGATCACTCGCCCGCCCGGTCCGGAGACGGGTGCCGACACCGACGCGACGCCCTGCTCCCGTTCGGCGACGCTCTGGGCCCACCGGCGTCGCCGAACCTGGGCGAGGCTGGCGGCCGTGAAGCGTGCGCCCACCAGGGAGCGACGGATGCGGTCGGGATCCTCCCAGGCGAGCAGGATCTGGGCGGCCGAGCCGGCGTTCATGGGCAGTTCGCTGCCGACGGGGACGGTGTCGCGCAGGCCGCTGGTGCGTTCGGAGGCGGCCACACAGACGCGCAGGTCGCCCTGGCGTCGGTAGAGCTGGGCGCTCTCGCCGGTCAGGTCGCGCAGCTGGACGAGAACGGGGGCGGCCACAGCCAGCAGCCGGTCCTCGCCGGTGGCGATGGAGAGCTCGCCCAGGCGGGGGCCCAGGACGAACCGGCCCTGGCTGTCGCGGGTGACCATGCGGTGCCGTTCGAGGGCGACGGCCAGACGGTGCGCGGTGGGCCGTGCCAGTCCGGTGATCTGCACCAGTTGGGCCAGTGACGCGGGCCCCGATTCCAGTGCGTCGAGGACCGACATCGTCTTGTCGAGCACACCAACGCCGCTGGATGGGCTAGAGTTGTCCATGACTTGATATTGCCGTCTCGATATATGGAATGCAAGTCAGGTCGCACATCCGCGCGGGGCCCTCAAGGCCGGGCCCGAGACCGAGCACGAGAGAGGCGATTGCCCATGGCACGCACGATGGCCGAGAAGGTCTGGGAGGAGCACGTCGTCCGGCGTGCCGACGGCGAGCCGGACCTGCTGTACATCGACCTCCACCTCGTCCACGAGGTGACCAGCCCCCAGGCGTTCGAGGGACTGCGCCTGGCCGGGCGGAGCGTGCGCCGCCCGGACCTGACCATCGCCACCGAGGACCACAACGTCCCCACCCAGAACCTCCTGGCCCCGATCGCCGACCCGGTTTCCCGCAAGCAGGTCGAGACCCTGCGCAAGAACTGCTCGGACTTCGGCGTCCGCCTGCACCCGATGGGCGACATCGACCAGGGCGTCGTCCACGTGGTCGGCCCGCAGCTCGGTCTCACCCAGCCCGGCATGACCATCGTGTGCGGTGACAGCCACACGAGCACCCACGGCGCCTTCGGCGCGCTGGCCTTCGGTATCGGCACCAGCCAGGTCGAGCACGTCCTGGCCACCCAGACCCTGCCCCTCGCGCCCTTCAGGACGATGTCGGTCACCGTGGAGGGCACGCTCCGGCCGGGCGTCTCCGCCAAGGACATCATCCTCGCGGTGATCGCCAAGATCGGTACCGGCGGCGGCCAGGGCTACGTCATCGAGTACCGGGGCGAGGCGATCCGGTCCCTGTCGATGGAAGCCCGGATGACCGTGTGCAACATGTCCATCGAGGCGGGCGCCCGCGCCGGCATGATCGCACCCGACGAGACGACCTTCGAGTACATCCGCGGGCGCGACCACGCCCCGCAGGGCGAGGACTTCGACGCCGCCGTCGAGCATTGGAAGAGCCTGCGCACTGACGAGGACGCCCGGTTCGACGCCGAGGTCGTCCTCAACGCCGACGAGCTCAGCCCGTTCGTCACCTGGGGCACCAACCCCGGCCAGGGCGTGCCGCTGGACGCCCCGGTGCCCGACCCCGCCTCCTTCGAGGACCCCTCCGCCCGCGCGGCCGCCGAGAAGGCCCTGAAGTACATGGACCTGGTGCCCGGTACACCGATGCGGGAGGTGAGCGTCGACACCGTCTTCCTGGGCTCGTGCACCAACGGCCGTATCGAGGACCTGCGCACCGCGGCCGAGATCATCCGCGGCCGCAGGGTCGCCGACGGGGTCCGAATGCTGGTGGTGCCGGGCTCCATGCGGGTCAAGGAGCAGGCCAACGAGGAGGGGCTCGGGGTGGTCTTCGAGGCGGCCGGGGCCGAGTGGCGCGAGGCCGGGTGCTCGATGTGCCTGGGCATGAACCCGGACCAGCTCAAGCCGGGTGAGCGCAGCGCCTCCACCTCCAACCGCAACTTCGAGGGCCGCCAGGGCCGGGGTGGCCGCACCCACCTGGTGTCGCCCCAGGTCGCCGCCGCCACGGCGGTGCGCGGCACGCTGTCCTCGCCCGCCGACCTGGAAGCCCTGTAGGCCCCGACCAGTACCGAGGAGAGAACCCCCATGGAGAAATTCGACGTCCACACCGGTCGGGCCGTGCCGCTGCGCGCCAGCAACGTCGACACCGACCAGATCATCCCGGCCGTCTACCTCAAGCGGGTGAGCCGCACCGGGTTCGAGGACGGCCTGTTCGCGGAGTGGCGCCAGAGCGACCCGGACTTCGTCCTCAACCGCCCCGAGTTCGAGGGCGCCACCGTGCTGGTGGCGGGGCCGGACTTCGGTACCGGATCCTCCCGTGAGCACGCCGTGTGGGCCCTCAAGGACTACGGGTTCAAGGTGGTCCTGTCGTCGCGCTTCGCCGACATCTTCCGCGGCAACTCGCTCAAGGGCGGCCTGCTGACCGTCCTGCTGCCCCAGGAGGTCATCGACAGGCTGTGGGAGGCCGTCGAGGCCGACCCCGGCACCGAGGTGACCGTGGACCTGGTCGCCCGCGAGGTGCGCGGCCCGGGCGTGCGTGAGCCCTTCGAGTTGGACGACTACACCCGTTGGCGCCTCATGGAGGGGCTGGACGACATCGCCCTGACACTGCGTCACACGGACGAGATCAGCGAGTTCGAGACCTCGCGCAGGCGCTGGCTGCCGGTGACCCTCTGAGGCCCTCCGACGAGCCGCGCGGCCCGGACCGGAACCCTCCGGTCCGGGCCGCGCTGTGCCGGGCGGCCCCGCGTGCGGGATCGCCTTCCGGGGCGGGGACGGCGGCCTCGGCGGGCCCGCAGGCCCCATGATCACAAAGATTTTACCTTTACTTGGAGTGACCGGCCAATGAGGCTTTCCTGGTCTTCCCGTGGAGGTCGCCTCGTGTCCGGAATCCGGTTATACGTAGGCATTCGAGTCCCCCGCAGAGGGGCAAACGGGGCACCTGGGGGCGTGTGCGGCGGTGTGTTCCGATCGCCTTCCGTAGCTTCTCCGCAGTTCGGGGAGGGACCGACACGCCTGGATCGCAGGCGTTTGTATTTGTGCAAGGCCCTTCGCTTCCCCTAATTTCGTGCGGGCAAGGGGGAACCGGAGGAACCTTTATGAACAAGCGTGACCTGATCGACGCGATCTCCGACCGGCTCGGGGACAAGAAGACCGCCACCGAGGCGGTCAACGCTGTGCTCGACACCATTCAGCACACCGTGGCGTCGGGCGACAAGGTCGCCATCACGGGCTTCGGAGTGTTCGAGAAGTCCAAGCGCGCGGCCCGTACCGCCCGCAACCCCGCTACAGGCGAGGCCATCGACGTCCCGGAGAGCTTCGTTCCGAAGTTCCGCGCCGGCGCCGATTTCAAGACCCTGGTCAACGGGGAGAAGTAGGCGGCCCGCCGCGCCGCGGCGACCGCTCGACACCGCCCGGGTCCCCCACAGGGACCCGGGCGGTGTGCGTTCCGCGCCCCGGGCCGATCCGCTCCAGCAGGGCGCGGGTGCGTTCACCCAGCCCCAGACGGGCCGCCGCGGCCAGGTCCTCGGGCGTGTCCACGTCGCGGCGGACCGAGGCCGTGCCCGGCACCACCAGCTCCCGGGCGCCCGAGGACAGGTGGCGGGCGCGCGAGGCCCCCTCGAAGGCGGGGGTGAACCGCCGGCCGGGGGCCGAAGCGAGCAGGGTCGTCCCCACACCCGGTGCGTCGGGCAGGAACGAGCGGTCCAGCGCCGCCGCCGCGGACAGCACCCGGCCCAGCTCCTCGGGCCGCAGCGCGGGCAGGTCCGCCGACAGGGCGCACACCCCCGACCCGGGCCGGTGCCGCCGCGCCGTGGCCGCGCCGTGGCGCAGCGCCGGGTTCAGGCCGGTGCCGGGCTCGTCGCCGACCACGACGGCGCCCAGCGCGGCCAGCCGGGTGCCGGCACGGTCGTCGTCGGTCACGGCGAACACCGCGCCCACACCCGGACAGGCCAAGGCGGCGGCCACCGTGTCGCAGGCGATGGCCAGCGCCAGGTCACCCCGGTGGGGCCCGAGCGAGTGGGCCAGCCGCGACTTGGCGCGGTCGAGGTGCTTGACTGGAACGATCAGGGACCAGGGCACTCCGGCACCCGCGGTCCCGCCTCGCTCTCGAAAGCCGGTCACGGTTCCCCCGGGACGTCGGTTGCGGCAACGGCGGTGATCACGAGATTAGGCGCTCTCGGCGGGGTGGGGCGGTGCCGGACCCGGCCTACACTGAACCGGCTGTGCTCCGGGTCCGTATCGGGCCGGGAGCGATGAAGTGAGGAGTCCCGTGGCCAAGCAACGAGAATCTCAGTGGGTGAAGGCGGTCGCGGCGTCCATCGTCCGCCCGGTCCTGCGGCTGATCACCCGACCCGTCTGGCGGGGAACCGAGCACATCCCGGCCGAGGGCGGCGTGATCATCGCGGCCAACCACCTGTCCACGATCGACCCCCTGACGGTCGCGCACTACCTCTACATCGGCGCGCGCCGATGGCCGACCTTCACGATGAAGGACTCCATCCTCAAGGTTCCCGTGGTGTCCGCCGTGGCCAGGAGCACCGGCCAGATCCCTGTCAGGCGGGGCGGCGCCGACGCCGTGAAGGCGCTCAAGGAGGCCGAACTGGCGCTCACCCGTGACGGGTCCTCGGTGGTCTTCTACCCGGAGGGCACCTGCACCCGTGACCCGGACCTGTGGCCGATGACCGCCAAAACCGGTGTGGCCCGCCTGGCCCTGACGACCGGCGTACCGGTCGTGCCGGTGGCCCACTGGGGCGAGCACAGGATCCTGCCCTACAGGAAGAAGGGGGTGAACCTCTTCCCGCCCAAGCGGGTGGAGTTCCTGGCGGGGCCCGCCGTGGACCTGTCCCGGTTCGCGGGCAGGCCGCTGACCGCCTCGCTTCTGGCGGAGGCGACCGAGGCCATCATGGCGGACATCACCGCGCTGCAGGCGGACATCCGCGGGGAGAGCCCGCCCGCGATCCCCTACGACATGAAGCGGGCCCGTATCGAGGCGGCCGAGGCCGATCGCCGGGCCGAGCACACCGACGAGGACGACAACGGCAGGAGCGGCGCGCAGGCATGACGGTGCTGAAGGGGACCGACAAGGTGAAGATCGCCGTTCTCGGGGCCGGCTCCTGGGGAACCGTGTTCGCCAACATCGTCGCGGACGCGGCCGCTGAGGCGCGCCGGGAGAACCGGGACGCTCCACGGGCCGAGGTCCTCCTCTGGGGCCGCAGGGCGGCGGTCGTGGCCGCGATCAACGAGACCTCGGAGAACCCGGACTACTTTCCCGGTATCGCGCTGAATCCCCGGCTTCGAGCCACCGCGGACGAGGCCGAGGCGCTCGCCGGGGCGGACGTGGTGGTGCTCGCGGTACCGTCCCAGACACTGCGGGAGAACCTCGTGCGCTGGCATCCGCACCTGCGCGGGGACGCCGTGATCGTGAGCCTGATGAAGGGCGTGGAGCTGGGTACGCAGTTGCGCGTCAGCCAGATCATCGCCGAGGTTCTGCAGCTGCCCGGGGAGCGCGTCGCCGCCGTCTCGGGACCCAACCTGGCCCGGGAGATCGCTGAACGCCAGCCCGCCACCGCCGTGGTGGCCTGCCCGCACGAGGCGACGGCGGTCCGTCTCCAGGGGCTGTTCAAGGCACCCTACTTCCGTCCCTACACCAGTACCGACCTGGTGGGTGTGGAGATCGGCGGCGCGATGAAGAACGTCATCGGCCTGGCCGTGGGCGTGGCCGAGGGCATGGGGCTCGGGGACAACACCAAGGCGTCCCTGATCACCCGGGGACTGGCCGAGACCACACGTCTGGCCGTGACTTTGGGCGCCGACGAGCACACTCTGTCCGGCCTGGCCGGTATGGGTGACCTCGTGGCGACATGCTCCTCGCCTCTGTCGCGGAACAGGACCTTCGGTGAGAAACTGGGCGCGGGCAAGACCCTCGAACAGGTCATCGCCGAGACCCGGCAGACGGCTGAAGGGGTCAAGTCCTCCGAGTCGATCCTCGAACTCGGCTGGCGCAACGGCGTCGACATGCCGATCACCGAGGCCGTCGTCAAGATGATGCACCACGACCTGTCCCCGGCCGAGGCGCTCGTGGCCTTCATGGCACGCAGCGCCAAACCCGAGCGCTACGGGGTCTAGGGACCGGTGACCGTGGGGAGGGCCCTTCCCACGGTGCGCGGTGGCGGAAACTTACATGAAACGGGTATTTTCCCTGTTCCGGTTCCTACAGGCGAGATAAGGTCAGGCAGCATGTCGTCCGAGCAGCGCAAGACTCGGGTCGCGGTCGTCTTCGGCGGTCGCAGCTCCGAGCACGAGATCTCCTGTGTCACGGCGGGCAGCGTCCTCTCCGCCGTCGACCACGACCGCTACGAGATCGTGCCCGTCGGGGTGACCAAGAGCGGCCACTGGGTCCTGGCCTCGTCCGACCCCGGACGGCTCAGGATCGACCCGGGGACCAGCGCACTGCCGTCCGTACCCGAGGACGGCGCGGACCTGGCGCTGTCCTTCGACGGTGCTGGGCAGTTGCTGTGCCTCGCCCCCGACGGCCGGGCGGAGCGCCTGCCCCGGGTGGACGCGGTGCTGCCGCTCCTGCACGGGCCCTTCGGCGAGGACGGCACCATCCAGGGGCTGTTCGAGATGATGGGCGTGCGCTACGCGGGCGCCGGGGTCTTCTCCAGCGCCGCCGCCATGGACAAGGTGTTCATGAAGGCGATGCTCTCCGGCAACGCCATCCCCACCAGCGACTACGTGGCCGTGACCGACCGGCAGTGGCGGACCGAGCGCGAGCGCAAGAAGGCGCTCGACGACATCCGGGCCCTCGGCGACACCGTGTTCGTCAAGCCGGCCCGCGCCGGCAGCAGCGTCGGCATCAGCAAGGTGCCCGACACCTCCGACCTCGACTCCGTGTCCGCCGCGGTCGAGGCCGCCCGCGAGCACGACCCCAAGGTCCTCGTCGAGGCGCAGGTGGTCGGGCGCGAGATCGAGTGCGGGGTGCTGGAGTCCGAGGACGGCGGGGTTCCCGACGTCTCCCTGCCGGCCGAGGTGCACGTCGCCGACGGGTTCGACTTCTACGACTTCGAGGCCAAGTACCTGTCCACGAGCAGCCTCACCATCCCGGCGGGGATCCCCGAGGAGGCCACGGCCCGCCTGCGGGCGATGGCCGCCGACGTGTTCGAGGCGATGGGCTGCGAGGGCCTGGCCCGGGTCGACTTCTTCTACACCGCCGACGGCGAGATCCTCGTCAACGAGCTGAACACGATGCCCGGGTTCACCCCCTCCTCGGCCTTCCCGCAAATGTGGGAGGCCACCGGTGTCGACTACGCGGCACTGGTGGAGCGGATGCTCGCCACCGCCCTGCGCCGGTCACCGGGCCTGCGTTAGCGCCACCCCGGACCGTGGTGCGGTCCCGGAACCCCGGGGCCGCTCCGCGGCGGGGATCCGTGCGGTGCCTGCGGGGGCAGCGGTGCCCTGGGACCGTGTACGGGACGCTGGGACGGGGCCCCGAGCAGGTCCCGGGCGAGGATCGTGCTGCCCGCGACGGCGGCCGGGAACACCGCGATCGCCACGAACGGGACCGCCAGCAGGAAGTACGTGGGGACGGCGAACCCCAGCACCCGCATCCGCCGCGTGCGCATGTGGTGGCGCCGGTCCCGGATGAACAGCATGTTCCGGCGGTCGAAGGCGCTCCCCAGCAGCTCGATGGTCAGCAGCCAGCCGCCCAGGGTGGCCGCCAGGACCGGGGCGGCCACCTGGCCGACGACCGGGACGAACCCGATCACGAACACGGCCAGGGTCACCGCCAGGGACGCCAGGACGATCGCCAGCGCCTGGCGCAGCGCCCGCACGATCGAGGCCAGCAGCGGCTCGTCTGAGCCCTCCGGGGCGTCCCCGAGCTCCTGCTCGACCATCTCGCTGAGCTTGTCGTAGATCGGCGACCCCAGGGTCAGCGTCACCGTGGTGAACGTGACGACCATGGCCGCCACCGCGCCCGCGCCGATCCCCAGGGCGACGGCCAGGCGCAGCAGCCCCCGCAGGTTCTCATCCCAGTCGGCGGCGAAGGGCGTCGCCCAGGCGGCCAGGCCGGGCAGGTGGAACAGCAGGGCCGCGAAGGCCCACAGGAACAGCACGGACGTGATCAGCGGGGGGAGCGCCCCCAGCAGCAGCATGCGCGGACGGCGCGCGAGGATGAACAGGCCGCGCGGCAGGAGGCCCGCGCCGCCGAGGAATTCCCGAACCCAGTTACCCACGGGGGAACCCTAGAGGATCGGTGCCCCGGTGTCAGCCGGGCGGTTCGCGGGTACTCGTCCGGATACGTTCCGCAGGCGGGTGGGTTCGTTCTCCGGCGCCTTTCCGGAAAACGCCTAGGCTGGGCGTGTGCTCTCGCTTCCGCTTGACGGCACGGCCTCCGTACAGGGCGGCGGGAAGCCTCTGCGGGGTGGGATCCGCACCGGCGTGCGCTCACCCCGGGAGCACGCTCCGGTACCAGCCCTCCCGCTGCGACAACTCCTCGTGGGTGCCCTCCTGGATCACCCGTCCCTCACGCACCACGTAGATCCGGTCCACCCGCTCCAGCCCCGTGAGGTCGTGGGTGATGAGCAGGGTGGAGTACCCCTCGGCGGCGTCCAGCAGATCGCCCATCACCGCGTCCCGCGTGTCCGGGTCCAGGTGCGCCGTGGGCTCGTCCAGCACCAGCACCCCCGGTGCGGCCAGCACCGCGCGTGCCAGCGCCAGACGCTGCACCATGCCGCCGCTCAGCCCGCGCCCGTGGGTGCCCACCCGGGTGTCCAGTCCCTCCGGCATGGCGGCCACCTCGTCGGCGAGCCGCACCCGGCGCAGCGCCTCCCACAGGTCGGCGTTCCCGTCCCCGGACGGCTCGTCCCGGCCCTCCCCGTCCACGGAGGGGGGCGGCGCGTCCACGGGACGCGGACGGGCCAGGGCGAGGTTCTCCCGCACCGTCGACGCGAACACGTGCGGGTCCTGCGGCACCCCCGACACCACGGCGCGCAGCTCGTCGGCCGGGTAGGCGGTCACGTCCGCGCCGCCGACCTCGACCCGCCCGTCGTCGGGGTCGCGAAAACGCAGCAGCACCGAAGCCAGCGTGCTCTTACCCGCACCGCTCGGCCCGAGGACCGCGACGGTCGCCCCCTCGGGGACCTCCAGGTCCACCCCGTCCAGTGCCCAGGGCTCGCCGGGGCCGTAGCGCACCCGCAGGCCCCGTATCCGAACGGCGGCGGCCCCGGGACGCGGAGACAAGCCGGTGCGGGAGGGCTCGGCGGTCGAGGGCGGTGCGTCCAGTACACCGAACAGCCGCTCCCCGCAGGCGCGGATCGCCCCCAGCCGGGCGGCGACCTCCGGCAGCGGGGCGACGATCTCGAACGCCGCCAGCGTGGTCAGCACCAGCACGGCCAGCGACACCGCGTCCAGGCCGCCCCCGTCGACCGCGGCCACGCCCAGCAGCAGCGCGCCCCCCACCGTCAGCCCGGTGACCAGGGCGCTCGCTCCGGCCCCGAACCCCAGGACCGCGGCGTCGCGCCGGGCCATCCGGGTCAGTTCGGCGTCGGCGTCGGCCACTCGGGCCACCTGGCGCTCCATCGCCCCGTAGGCCACCAGGTCCGGAGCGCCGTGCAGGGTGTCCACGAGCGCCGACGACAGTTCGCCCCGGGCCCGGGCCTGTCGCAGCCCCGGCCTCTTGCCGAGGGCGGCCGCCGTGAGCGGCACCGCCAGACCGGCCAGGAGGAGACCCGCGGCCAGCAGGACGCCGCCGGGCGCGTACACCGCGGTCAGGAACAGGACGGTTCCCGCCCCGGTCACCACCGCCACCAGTGGCGGGGCCAGCCCGCGCACCAGCAGGTCCAGGGTGGCCTCGGTATCGTTGACCAGGCGGGAGACCAGGTCGCCCGACCGGAAGCGGCCGAACGGCTCGGTGGCGGCCAGCCGCTCGTAGACCCGCACCCGCACCTCGGCCAGGGCGCGGAAGGCGGCGTCGTGGGTGACCAGGCGCTCCAGGTACCGGGCCACGCCCCGGCCGACCCCCAGAGCCCGGGTGGCCACCACCGCCACGCCCAGCGCGGTGATCGGGGGGTGGTCGGCGGCCGTGGCCAGCATCCACGCGGCCACGGCCAGCAGTGCGACCCCGGCCCCGGTGGCGGCGGTGCCCAGCAGAACGCCCAGTGCGAACCGCGCGCCGCGCGGCCGGGCCAGGGCGAGCATCCGCAGGAGCGGGCCGCGCCGTTCGGTGCTCATCGCGAAAGCCGTCCTTCCCGGGCTGGTGCGGGCAGGGCCACGACCCTGAGGTCGCCGGAGAGGGCCTGGCGGGCCCACGCGGCGTCGTGGGTGACGATGACACCGGTGCGGCCCTCCAGGAGGCGGACGACGGCGGTGCGCACCGCCGCGGCGTTCTCCGGGTCCAGATGGGCGGTGGGTTCGTCCAGCAGGACGAGCGGGGCGTCGCGGAGCATGGCCCGGGCTAGGGCGATCCGCTGCCGCTGCCCGGACGAGAGCCGTGCGCCCCGTTCGCCGAGCCGGGTGTCGTACCCCTGCGGAAGCCCGGTGATGAACGCGTCCGCCTCGGCCCGCCGCGCTGCCTCGCGGACCCGCTCCAGGGGGGCCTCCGGCGCCCCGAGCCTGATGTTGTCGGCCACCGACAGGTCGAACAGGTAGGGGTGCTGGGGGACCCAGGCGACGCCGAGCCGCCAGTCCTGTGCGGGAACCTCCTCCAGGGGGGTCCACGCGCCGCCCGGCGGGCGCAGGAGGACACGGCCCTCGGTGGGGGCGTGCAGGCGCAGCAGCAGGGAGAGCAGGGTCGTCTTTCCCGCGCCGCTGGGTCCGGTGAGCAGGAGGCGTTCCCCCGCGGCGATGCTCAGGTCCAGCCCGGACAGGGCGGGGGCGTCGCGGCCGGGGTAGCGTACCCCCACACCCTCCAGGCGGAGGTCTCCCGCGGCTGCGGGGTGGGGCCGCCCGACGGGTTCGGGGGGTGCGCCGGTGCGGGTCCCGCCCGAGACGGGGGAACCGTGCTTGCGGTCGAGTTCGGCGAACACCTGGTCGGCGGCGGCCACGCCCTCCATGCTGGCGTGGAATCGGGCGCCGACCTCGCGCAGCGGGAGGTAGGCCTCCGGGGCCAGGATCAGCACCAGCAGGGCGGTCTGGTAGTCCATGTGCCCGCCCAGCAGCCGAAGCCCCACCTCGACCGCCACCAGCGCCACTGCCAGGGTGGCGAGCACCTCCAGGGCCAGCGCCGACAGGAACGCGATGCGCAGGGTGCCCATGGTGGCGCTGCGATGCGCGTCGCCCACCCGGCGGATGAGCGCGGCCTGCGCCTTGGCGCGTTGGAACACCGCGAGGGTGGGCAGGCCCTCCACGACGTCGAGGAAGTGGCCGCCCAGACGGCTGAGCAGCCGCCACTGCCGCTCGGTGCGCTCCTGGGTGTACATCCCGATCAGCGCCATGAAGACCGGGATCAGCGGCAGCGTGAGGGCGATGACCGCGCCCGAGATCCAGTCGGCCCGCAAGACCACCGCCAGGACCGCCAGCGGCACGATCGCGGCGAGCACGAGCCGGGGCAGGTAGCGGGCGAAGTAGTCGTCCAGCGCGTCCAGCCCCCGGGTGGCCAGGGTGACCAGTTCCCCGGCTCTGGGGGAGCCGTGCCCGTCGCCGGGCTCGGCGGTCCACACCCTCCCGGAACCGGTCACGTGGGCAACCAGGCGGCGGCGCAGCTGCGACTTCGTCCGCGCGGCGCTGTGCAGGGCGGAGGCCTCCGCCGCGTAGGACAGCACGGCCCGGGCCACCGCCACCCCGGCGACCGCGGTGATCGCTGGTCCCAGGGCGGCCAGGCCCTCCCCGGCCCAGGCGCCCGTGATGACGCGGGCGAGCAGCCAGGCCTGGAGCAGGATCAGCCCTGTGATGAGCACGCCGCTGACCACGGAGACGGCCAGATGGAGGCGGACCGCTCCGGCGGCGCGGACCAGGCGCGGGTCCAGGGGTTTCACTCGGAGTCTCCTCAGCGGGTCCGGGACGGTTCACGGATGCCCGTCCCTTCGATGATGCCGCGGATCGGCCCTTGCGGTCCGGCTGTCCACAGCCGGGACCGGAAGGGCCTTCGGACGGGCCGGGGCGATCAGGAGGCCGAGGCCTCCTTCGGACCGTCCGCGCTGGTGCCGGTGATCTGTTCACCGGTGACGCGCCTGCGGAACACCCAGTAGCTCCACCCCTGGTAGAGCAGGATCAGGGGGAGGAACACGACCGCGACCCACGACATCACGGTGAGGGTGTAGTCGGCGGACGAGGCGTTCCACACGGTCAGGCTGAAGGCCGGGTCGGTGGTGGAGGGCAGGACGTTCGGGAACAGCGATCCGAACAGCGTGGCGGAGGCGGCGACCACGGTCACGGCGGTGAGGGTGAACGAGAGCCCCTCGCGCCGCAGCCGGGCCGCGGCGACCGCCCCGAACAGTGCGGCGGCGGCCGCGGCCACCACAGGGAGGGTCCACGCCGCGCCGTGGGCGATCTGCGTCCAGGCCAGGAAGGCCGTCCCCGACGGGACCGCCGCCCACGCCGCGCCCACGGCCGCGCGCCGGGCCCGGAGCCGCACCGGACCGTCGGTCTTGAGTGTGAGGAAGACGGCGCCGTGCAGGGTGAACAGGGACAGTGTGGTCACCCCGCCCAGCAGGGCGTAGGGGTGCAGCAGTCCGAGGAGCCCGGCGGTGACGATGTGGTCGGAGTCCATGGCCACGCCCCGGACGACGTCGGCGAACACCAGGCCCCACAGGAACGCGGGGGCGGCGCTGCCGAAGACGATCGCCCGGTCCCACCGCGCGCGCCACACGGGGTCGTCGCGCTTGCCCCGGTACTCGAAGGCCACGGCCCGCAGGATGAGGGCGACGAGGATGACCAGCAGCGGGAGGTAGAACCCGCTGAACAGGGAGGCGTACCAGGCGGGGAAGGCGGCGAACATCGCGCCGCCCGCCGTGATCATCCACACCTCGTTGGCGTCCCAGACCGGGCCGATCGCGTTGAGGGCGACCCGGCGGTCGACGGAGTCGCGCCTGCCCATGAACGGCAGCAGGATCCCCACCCCGAAGTCGAACCCCTCCAGGACGAAGTAGCCGGTCCAGAGGACGGCGATGGCGATGAACCAGATGACGGCCAGTTCCATGGTCCCGGGCTCCTAGTAACTGAAGTGGGGGATGCGGGCCTCGTCCTCGCCGTCCTCCAGCGCGGGGACGAGGTGGGAGGGGCCCGCCTTGACGTACTTGACCAGGAGCCCCACCTCGACGGCGAAGAGGATCCCGTAGAGGGCGGTGAAGGCCGCCAGGCTCGTCGCCACGGTGGCCAGGCTCACCCCGGGGGAGACGCTGGCCGCGGTGAGCAGCTCGCCGTGGACCGTCCAGGGCTGGCGGCCCATCTCGGTGAGAACCCAGCCGAGGATGTTGGCGGCCAGCGCGGCGGGCAGGGCGGCCATCCCCAGGAAGTAGAACCAGCGCTGCCGCGGCGGTCGCGTGCCGACCCGGGTGAGGAGCAGGCCGAGGGCGGCGACCGCGACGCCGGCCAGCCCCAGGCCGATCATCAGCCGGAAGGCCCAGTACACGACGAACACGTTGGGGATGTAGTTCCCGGGGCCGTAGTACTCCTCGTAGGCCTCCTGGAGGTCGTTCATCCCGTGCACCTCGCCGTCGAAGTGCCCGGTGGCCAGGAAGCTGAGCACGTTGGGAACCGTGACGTCGACGGGGTTGTACCGGGCGCCGGTGTCACCGACTGCGAAGGCGGAGAAGTCCGCGCCCTCCTCGGTGTGCCACAGCGCCTCGGCGGCGGCGAGCTTCATCGGTTCGTACTCCGCGGCGAGTTTGGCCTGGTGGTCGCCGGTGACGGTCACCACGAGCCCGGCCAGGAGCGTGAACACCAGACCGATCCTGAGGGTGCCGAGGAACAGGGCGCGCTCGCCCGCGGGCGGTGCGGTGCCCGCGGTGCCGGTGTCGCCGTGCGCGGTGTCGCGCCAGAGCTTGTAGCAGCTCACGCACACGACGAACAGGCCCGCGGTGATGAACGCGGCCGAGACGGTGTGCAGGTAGGTGGACCAGGCCTGGTCGTTGCTGAGCACGGCCCAGATGTCGGTGAGCTCGGCGCGGCCGGTCTCCTCGTTGACCGTGTAGCCGACCGGTCGGCGCATCCAGGCGTTGGCGGCCAGGATGAAGTAGGCGGACAGGTTGGTGCCGACGGCCACGGCCCAGATGCACAGCAGGTGGACGCTGCGCGGGAGGCGGTGCCAGCCGAAGATCCACAGGCCGATGAAGGTGGACTCCAGGAAGAAGGCGAGCAGGGCCTCCATCGCGAGCGGGGCGCCGAAGACGTCTCCGACGAAGCGGGAGTACTCACTCCAGTTCATGCCGAACTGGAACTCCTGCACGATCCCGGTGACCACGCCCATGGCGAAGTTGATGAGGAACAGCTTGCCGAAGAACTGGGTGGCCTGCAGGTACTCGTGTCTGCCGGTCCGGTGCCAGAGCGTCTGGAGCACGGCGACGATCAGGGACAGGCCGATGGTCAGGGGGACGAACAGGAAGTGGTAGATCGTGGTGATCCCGAACTGCCACCTCGCGAGATCCAGGGCTTCCATACCCGCCTCTCAGGTTCCGACTCGCCGTAGTACTACAAACTGTAGTCCTACGCCGTGTCGTCACGATACCCGACCCCGGGACAAAGCGAGCGCCCCCGGGAGGACTCCCGGGGGCGGCGCGCGGGTCGGCGGCGGGCGGCTCAGTCCGCCGGGGTGCCGTTCGTGTCCACGCCGCGGTCGGCCAGCATGCCCTCCATCAGGACGATCTCCTTCTCCTGGGCGTCGGCCATGCCGCCGGCCAACTCCACGACCAGGTCCTGGCCGCCAAGGTCCGCCTCGGCCACAGCCATCTCGATCCCGCCCTCGTGGTGGGCGATCATCAGCTCTAGGAACAGGACCTCGGCCTCCACCCCCTCGGCGGCCTCCAGCGCCGCCATCTCCTCGGGGGTGGCCAGGCCCGGCATCCACTCCGGGACCTCGCCCGGCCCGGCACCGTGGTCGTGCCCGCCGGCGACCATCCACGTCATGGGCGGCTGGGTACCCCGCGAATTGAGCCCCCAGGCGGTCAGCCACCCCTGCATGATCCCGATCTGGGCCTGCTGGGTCCGCGCGATGTCCGTGGCGATGGTGCGCAGGTCCGGGTCGTCGGTCTTGTCGAGGATGATCAGCGACATGTCCACGGCCTGGGCGTGGTGGGAGCTCATGTCCCTCAGGAACCCGGCGTCGGCACTGGTGTCCAGCGGGTAGGAGGGGCGGCCCAGGAGGTAGCCCCCGCAGAGCGCGAGGACGACCAGGACCGCGGCGATCCACAGCGGGAGGAAGCGCCCGGAGCCGCGGGACACGGGACGCCCCCCGTCCCCCTCGGAGCCTCCGCGGCCGGGCGCGTTCTCCTCCGGGGCCTCCGGGGAGCGCTCCAGGTCCGGGTCGGAGGCGATCTCGCTTGTGTGTCCCATAGGACCATCCTGGTCGGATCGGGCAACGATACTGTCAAAGTAGAGGATAGATACGCCCCCATTCGACCACATCTGTACCAGGAGACCCCGTGGCCAAGAAGAAGACGGCGGAGGAGCGTCGCCGCAAAGCAGCAGAGTTGCGAGAGGAACGCCGCAGGCTTGAGAAGCGGCGCAAGGTGCGCAACACCTCCCTCACCGTCGGTGCGGTCGTACTGGTCGTGGGGCTGCTGGCCTTCCTGATCGTCATGGCGATCCGCGACCGCAACATCGCGGGTCTGGAGGAGTACGAGGTCGGTTCCTACCAGCACGTCGCCGATGGCGAGCGCGTCGACTACGAGCAGCTTCCCCCGGTGGGCGGCAACCACTGGAACCGGTGGCAGAACTGCGGGGTCTACCCCGCGCCCGTCACCCCCGAGTTCGCGGTCCACTCCCTGGAGCACGGCGCGGTCTGGATCAACTACGACCCCGAACTGGACCAGGAGCAGGTCGACCTGCTTACCGGTATGTACAACCCGGGCGACTACCTGGTGGTCAGCCCCTACGAGGGTGGTATGGAGGCCCCCATCGTCGCCTCCAGCTGGGGCCGCCAGGTGGCCGTCGAGACCGCGGACGACGACGACCTGCGCAAGTTCGTCACCGTCTACGAGCGCGGCAGGGACGTGCCCGAGCCCGGTGCCGCGTGCTCCGGCGGGGTGTCACAGACCGCCGCGGAGGTCGACGCCGCGCTCGAAACCGGCGGCTCCCTCGGCGGTCAGACCATGGACGACGGCTCCGGCGCGGACGAGGAGCCGGAGGGGTCGGCCGACGCCGAAGCGAGCGAGGAGCCTTCCGAGGAGGCGTCCGAGGAGGAGTAGCCGACCGCCTCCGAGTTCTCGGAACACGGACACGGGGCCGCCGACGTCGGCGGCCCCGTGTCGCTCGAAGTCTCCCCGAACGCGGTACCGCGTCAGAGCCTGCCCTCCGGTTGGGCCGGGACGTGTTCCTCGACCAGAGCGCTCAGGGTGGTCAGTGCCGCGGCCGGGGGGCCGTAGGCGGGCGGCACCATCAGTTCTACGTAGGCGGTCCGGCCCACCGCGATGAACAGGGTCGGTTCGTCCTCCGGCTGCGGGAGCCAGAGCACACCGTCGACCTCCTGGAGTGCGGAGTCGGGGGAGAGCGTCGAGGGGCGGGGGATACCGCAGCGCACACCGATGGGCGGGTCGCCCCAGGCGGCCGTCACCCCGGTGTCCGGGCGTACGGTCGCCCGCTCGGTGCCCAACAGGGTGTCCGGGAGCGCGGACACGAACTCGGTACAGACCTCCATGGTCGTACCGTCGCTCCGGGGCGGTTCTATCTGCACGTTCGCGGCTCCGCACCCGGCGGTGAGTAAGGCGACGGCACACGCCGCCCCGAAACCCCGTCTCATCACTGTCAGCAACCCCGATCCACTCGGCCCGTCAGATATTGACTATGGGACACGTAAGAGTACGGGCGATGCCCTCCAAGCGCTGAATCCGGGCCACGACCAGGGTTCCGAGAGCATCGATGTCGTCGGCGCGCGCCTGGACGACGACGTCGTAGGGGCCGGTCACGTCGTGTGCCTCATCGACCCCTTCGAGGCCGCGCACGTGTCCGGCCACCTCCGCCGCTTTCCCCACCTCGGTCTGGATCAGGATGTAGGCCTGCACCATGAGCACTCCTTTGTGTTCCGCCGGGCGTGGAGGTCGGCCACCGGGGCCGCGGGCCGCGGCCTGTGACGAACGTGGGTCTAGACCATTGCTTCGGAGCGTCACCGTACCCTGGTCCCTGTGTTGAGCACCATTGGGGGTCTTGGCGAGTTCGCTCTGATCGCGCGCGTGACGGGCGGACTCCCCACGACCGACGACGTCATTCTCGGCCCCGGCGACGACGCGGCGGTCGTGGCCTCACCCGACGGCCGGACGGTTGCCACGACCGACATGCTGGTGGAGGGGCGCCACTTCACGCGGGAGTGGTCGTCGGCGCGCGACGTCGGCCACCGTGCCGTCGCGCAGAACTTCGCCGACGTCGTGGCCATGGGTGCCCGCCCGACCGGGCTGCTCGTCGGGTTCGCCGCCCCGCCCGACCTGCCCGTCTCCTGGGCCGAGGAGTTCGCCTCCGGGGCCGCCGACGAGTGCTCGCTCGCGGGCGGCGCGGTCGTGGGAGGGGACACGGTCTCCTCGGAGACCCTGACGATCGGGATCACCGCTCTGGGCGACCTCGAAGGGCGGGCCCCCGTACGCCGGGACGGCGCCCGCCCGGGGGACGCCGTGGCCTGTTACGGCCGCCTCGGCCTCTCCGCGGCCGGTCTGGCCCTCCTGCAACAGGGGGCCGACGGCCCGGAGGAGTGCCTGGCCGCCTACCGCAGGCCTCGCCCCCCCTACGCCCAGGGGCCGATCGCGGCACGGTCCGGGGCCACCGCCATGCTCGACGTGAGCGACGGACTCGTCCAGGACCTCGGGCACGTCTGCCGTGCCAGCGGGGTCCGGATCGACCTGGTCCCCTCCGCGCTCCGTCCCGCCCCTGCCCTGTTGGAGGCGGTCCTCGCGCTGGGAGCGGACCGGACCGAAGCCGAGGCGGCCGCCAGGGAACTCATGGTGGGGGGAGGGGAGGACCACGCGCTCGCCGCCACCTTCCCTCCGGGGGACGGGCTCCCCGCGGGGTGGACCCGCCTGGGCACCGTCGAGGAGACGACGGAGCCCGGTACCGACCCCGTGACCGTGGGCGGGCGTGTTCCGCGATTGCGCGGATGGGACCATTTCCGGCAGCGGTGAACCATTCCGGATTGGCCCTGTTTGGTGATCGCGCTAGGCTTTGGCATCGCGGCTCGCGCCGCTCTCCGGGCGCTCCGCCCGCGCCCCGAAGCGTGAGGCGCCCCGGAAGATCCCGTACGAGGTAGGACCCGAGGGGGGAGCCTGCCGCAGCAGGAGCCCGCTCCCGGCAAGACAGAGAAGCGGAGCAGCGTCGAGAGGCGGTCTATGGGGCGTCACGGTTCCCACCACGTCTCCCGCCGAGGCATGCACCGGAGCGTGCAGCCCGACGCCGGCGTGCTGCGACGGATCGTCGGCTTCATGGAGAGCACGGTCCCCAAACGCGTCGAGCCGCCGCGGATCACCAACGTCCTTGTCGTCTCCGGGGTCATCCTCGGCCTGCTCCTGTTCGGCTACAGCACCACCCAGATCTACCTCCAGTTCGGGTCCGACCCCGACGCGACCGAGGCTCCCGGGTCACTGGAGGGGGTCCGGCCCACGGAGGGTGCGTCGGACCACGGGGGCGCGGTGTCCCCGTCGGAGGGCGGTGAGGACGAGGTCCAGGCCGGGATCGAGCCCATCATGGTCGGCTACGAGATCACCGCCGCAGACGCCGAGGGCTTCACGGCCCGGATCACCGTCACCAATAGCTCCCTGGTGCGGCTGGAGGGCTGGGAGCTCGCGCTGGCCTTCGCGTCCGCGCGGGTCACCGAGGTCCGCGGCGCGGAGTGGGAGCACTTCGAGGACGGCATCCTCGCCCGCCGCCCCGCGGGCGGCACCGACCTCGCCTCCGGTGCCTCGACGACGATGGAGATCGACGTCCGAGGAACGGCGCAGGACCCGGTTCGCTGCTCCCTCAACGGCCATGTCTGCACCCCGTGACACATCGTTCTGAGAGCACGAGGGCCCCCGACCGGGGTCGGGGGCCCTCGAAGAGCTGCGGAAGCGGGAACCCTAGCGGGTCACCTTGCCGGCCTTGATGCACGAGGTGCAGGCGTTCACACGCTTGGGCGTGCCGCCCACGCGGGTGCGAACGGTCTGGATGTTGGGGTTCCAGCGGCGGCGGGTGCGACGGTGCGAGTGGGAAACACTGTTACCGAACCCTGGTCCCTTGCCGCAGACGTCGCAGACGGAAGCCACGGTAACTCCATTCAAGCGCTCGGGATCGCGCACGTCGCCGCACGCGAAAAGGGTCGTCCGGCCGAGAGGGGCCGGGTGGACGGGCTGACGATGACGCCAACCGTGGAAGAGTACACGAAGAACGAGGTCGGGCGCGGATCGCCGCCCGCGAGACCAGCGCGTGTACCCACCCTGGCGGGACAGACACGGGAGACCCGCACCCCACCGGAGCATCGGTTCCGCCGTGCGGGCACGGCGAAAACGCGATGAACTCAGACGAGTATAGCGCGATCGCCGGGTCCTCCCTCCCCGAGACCGTCGTCGGGGCGGGCTAACGTGAGGAACGAGTAGTCGGCACCGGCCGGGACGGGGTTTTGTACACGTGAGTACCTGGGACGAACCGCTGCGCGGGGCCCTCGGTGGCTCCGCACGGGCCTTCAAGGACAAACTCGGGCTGCACACCCTCGGCGACCTGCTGCGGTACTACCCGCGCCGCTACGACCGCAGAGGGGACCTGACCGACCTCGCGACCCTGGCCGAGGGCGAGGACGTCACCGTGCAGGCCCGGGTCCTGGACGCCAAGCGGCGCACCATCCCCGCGCGCCAGGGCCGTCGGCGCATGGACATGCTGGAAGCCACCGTCACCGACGGCACGGGGAGGCTGCACCTCACCTTCTTCAACCGGGGCGCCTACCACCAGACCTCACTCGTGCCCGGACGGCTGGCCATGTTCTCCGGACGGGTCTCTACCTACCGGGGGCGCCGCCAACTCGACCACCCCGAGTACCAGCTCCTCGACGAGGACGGACAGGAGGGCGAACGGGCCCGCGCCTATGCCGAAGAGCTCATCCCGGTCTACCCCGCGGTCAAGGGGCTGGACTCGGCGAGGATCGCGGTCGGGGTGGAGATGGCCCTCGCCCGCACCGCGGACCTGCCCGACCCGCTCCCACCCCGGGTGCGCGACCGGCACGGGCTGCTCGGGGTCGGGGAGGCCCTGCGCAAGGTCCACCAGCCCGCCGGCTGGCCCGACATCGGCGCTGCCCGGAAACGGCTGAAGTGGGACGAGGCGTTCGTCCTGCAGATCGCCCTGGCCCGGCGGCGGCACCTCGCCGAGGGCCTGCCCGCCAAGCCCCGCCCGGGCGCGGTCGGCGGGATCCTCGACGCCTTCGACGCGGAACTGCCCTTCACCCTCACCGACGGGCAGCGGGAGGTCGGCGCGAGCCTTGCCGCACGCCTGGACGCCGCACACCCGATGCACTGCCTGCTCCAGGGCGACGTGGGCGCGGGCAAGACACTCGTCGCCCTGCGCGCCATGCTCAGGGTCGTCGACTCCGGGGGCCAGGCTGTCCTGCTGGCCCCCACCGAGGTCCTCGCGCAGCAGCACCACCGCTCCATCGGCGCCATGCTCGGTCCGCTGGCACGGGCCGGGCAGATCGACGGCGCGGAGCGGGCCACACGCCTGGCGCTGCTCACGGGGTCGATGGGTGCCGCGGCGCGGAGGGAGGCCCTGCTCGACGCCGCTTCCGGAGCTGCCGGGATCGTCGTGGGCACCCACGCACTGCTGGAGGAGCACGTCTCCTTCGCCGACCTGGGCCTGGTCGTGGTCGACGAGCAGCACCGGTTCGGGGTGGAGCAGCGCGACGCGCTGCGGGAGAAGGCCGCCGACGGTCGGCCGCACGTGCTGGTCATGACCGCCACCCCCATCCCGCGGACCGTCGCCATGACCGTGTACGGGGACCTCGACGTCGTCTCGCTCACCCAGTTGCCCGCGGGGCGCGCCGGGGTGGGAACCCATGTCGTCCCAGCACGGGAGAAGCCCCGCCACCTGGCCCGGGTCTGGGAGCGCATCCGCGAGGAGGCAGCCCAGGGCCGTCAGGCCTTCGTCGTCTGCCCGAGGATCGGCGACGACGCCGGGACGGCGGACGAGGAGGTCGGCGAGGGGCCGGACGGGGACGGCACCGGGAACCGGCCGCCGCTGGCCGTGCTGGAGGTGGCACGGCGCCTGGCCGAGGGGCCGCTCTCGGACCTGACCGTGGAGGTCCTGCACGGACGGATGCCCCCCGATGACAAGGACGCGGTGATGCGGCGCTTCTCCGAAGGCGAGACCGATGTGGTGGTCTCCACCACGGTCATCGAGGTGGGCGTCGACGTGCCGAACGCCACGGTGATGGCCATCATGGACGCCGACCGCTTCGGCGTCTCCCAACTGCACCAGTTGCGGGGCCGCGTGGGCCGCGGCAGCCTGCCCGGGGTGTGCCTCCTGGTCACCGATACCGAGGAGGGGGCCGCGGCCAGGGAGCGGCTGGCCGCTGTGGCCGAGACGAGCGACGGGTTCGCGCTCTCCCGCAAGGACCTGGAACTGCGCAGGGAGGGAGACGTCCTGGGCGCGGCGCAGTCCGGGGCACGGTCCAGCCTGCGGATGCTCACTCTGCTCAAGGACGAGGAACTGATCGGCCGGGCCAGGGAGGAAGCGGCCGCCCACGTCGCCGGTGACCCCGAACTCACCGGCCACCCGCCACTGGCGCAGGCGCTCGACGAGCTGCTGCCCGAGGAGCGGGCCGAGTACCTGGACAAGGCGTGACCCCCGCAGGCTCGGACGGTGCTCGGGGCCCCGAGGCCGGCGTCTTCGTCGCCAGCCCGCCAGCCCGCCAGCCCGCCAGCCCGCCAGCCCGCCAGCACCCTCAACCGACGCCTGCAGCGCGGTCCCTCCCGGCTCGTTCCTCGCCGCGGGGGAGACTCCTCACGCGGACGCCGGCGGCACCCTCGCTCTGCTTCCGGCCGTGGCCTGGAGCCAGGCGGGTGGGGCTCGGAACGTCGCTCGGGCTACGGTGGGGGCATGACGCGCATCATCTCCGGGGCGGTTGGCGGGCGGCGTATCGAGGCCCCCGACGGCCGTACCACCCGCCCCACCAGCGACCGGGCCCGCGAGGCCCTCTTCGCCTCGGTCCGGTCCGATCTGGGCGACCTCGAAGGCACTCGCGTCCTGGACCTGTACGCGGGGTCCGGAGCGGTCGGGCTGGAGGCGCTGTCGCGGGGGGCGGCACACGCCCTGCTCGTGGAGGCCGATACCAGGGCCGCTCGGGTCGTGCGGGGCAACATCGCGTTGTTGGGGCTGCCCGGAGCGCGCCTGGCGGCCGACCGGGTCGAGCGCGTGCTCGCGGGGGGCAACCCGGAGGAGCCCTACGACCTGGTGTTCGCCGACCCGCCCTACGCCGTCACCGACGACACCGTGGCCGCGGTCCTGGCCGATCTGGTCGAGCGCGGCTGGCTGGCGCGTGATGCCGTGGTCGTGGTCGAACGCTCCAAACGCGGGGCAGCGCCGCCCTGGCCCGAGGGGCTGGAGTTCGACCGCAAGCGGGGGTACGGGGAGGCCGTGCTCTGGTACGCGCGTCCCGCCGCCGGGTAACGTTCAGTGACGGCCTTGATGGGGTATATCGGCTGTTCGTCGGGTTATCAGGTCCTTTTATGGGAGTTGCCGGGATTGAGGTGAAAGGCACCCCCTACGATCGCGGTACCCGAACGACTCCTGAGAGGGGCGATCCACCGTGCGCCGTGTCGTCTGCCCGGGCTCCTTCGACCCGGTCACCTTCGGTCACATCGACATCATCGGCAGAGCCGCCAAACAGTACGACGAGGTCGTCGCCGCGGTTCTGAACAACGTCAACAAACGCGGGCTCTTCACCGTCCCGGAGAAACTGGACATGCTCCGGCAGACCACCGCCGAGTTCGACAACGTCCGCGTCAGAGAGTTCGACGGCCTCCTCGTGGACTTCTGCCGGGTGAACGGCATCGAGACCATCGTGCGCAGCCTGCGCTCGGTCAGCGACTTCGACTACGAGTTGCAGATCGCGCAGATGAACTACCGGCTCTCGGGGGTGGAGACCGTCTTCATGACCGCGAACCCGCGGTACTCGTTCCTCTCCTCCAGCCTGGTGCGCGAGATCGCCCAACACGGCGGGGACGTCTCCAGCCTGGTCACCCCCTACGTGGAAGATCGCCTCCGGGAGAAGTTCGACGAGCGCAGGGACGCGTAGGAGAGCGCGGTCCCGTCTCCCGGGCGGCTGATTTGGGTGGTCGGCTCCATGGTAGGTAGAATCGTGGTTCGACCCTGAGCGTCGCCGGTCCCGGCGTCCGCGGCGAGGCCGCCAGGCGCCGCCGTCGCACACGCCGCGCCGGCTGCTCCCACAACTCTCGTGAAAGCGCGATGACCCTAGAACCTCGTGACCCCTTCGTGGTCGACACCCGTCCGCTGGGACGCCAGCCGGGGTCGATGCGAACCGTCGATCGCCTCGTGGCCGCGCCGGAGGCCTACTCCACGGCGATGGCCAGCGTGCCCGAGGGCAGTGAGATCGCACTCGACCTCCGGCTGGAGGCGGTGATGGAGGGCGTCCTGGTCACCGGTACCGCGGGCGGCCGGGTCACCGCGGAGTGCTCCCGCTGCCTCGACCCCCTCTCCGAGGACTTCGAGGCCGAGTTCCAGGAGCTGTACAGGTACTCGGACGAGAGTGCGGAGGCCGCCGAATCCGGCGGGGACGCGTCCGACGAGGATGAGGATTACTATCTAGAGGGCGACCTGCTCGACCTCGGTCCCGTGGTCAGGGACGCGGTCGTGCTCACGCTCCCGCTCTCGCCGCTGTGCGAACCGGACTGTCCCGGTCTGTGCGCGGACTGCGGGGCCAAGATCGCCGACGCCGGTCCCGAGCACGGGCACGGCGAGCGGATCGACCCGCGCTGGGAGGCCCTGCGCACTCTCGCGGAGGACCCCGGAGAGCGGTGATCCCGTGGCCGGTCGGGTGTCTGACCCCTGCGGCGGCAGGTGAAACACGCTTGGTGGTCCGGGTTCGGGCCCGGCGTCGCCGGGAGCGCCCCGGAGACGGAAGACCGCACGTGGAGCGGGTGTGAGGCCAGACCCAGCCGGGTGGCCCGCGCACCGAAGCGTGCACCCATGGCCCACCTCGTCGGGTGGGTACGGGACTTTCGCCCAGGAATGGTGCGATACGTCGGCACCTGCGGGGTGTCGGCGAGCGGTGACCAGATAAGTGACCTCCCGCGACCGCGGGGGTGACCCAGGAGGATTGAAGTGGCCGTCCCGAAGCGGAAGATGTCGCGGAGCAACACCCGGACCCGCCGTTCCCAGTGGAAGGCGTCGCGCCCGGTGCTGGTCAACTGCCCGCGCTGCCGTGACCCGAAGCAGCCCCACATCGCGTGCCCGACCTGTGGCACCTACAACAACCGTCAGGTCACCAACCCGGCGTAAGGCTCATGCCGGGCTTCGGGCACGGTGCCCGATTCTTGAACCGCCTTGGGGCGGACCCGTCGAGCGGGTCCGCCCCGACGTGTTGTCGCGGCCCGCTTTGTAGAGTGAGTGGCCCACACCGTCCCGACCAGTGACCCGCGCCCGCACGGGTTCCCGAGTTCGTGGTGGTTGCCGGGGGAGCGCGGCTCCCGCGACGAGCACCTCGTTTTCGAGCACCCGTACCGGTCAGGGGGACCCGAACCACGTGCCCGAGAGGCACGTCCGAACAGGGAAGAGGCCCGAGTGGCAAGTCAACTCTCCGCGGCCGAGACCGCATCGTTCCACAAGGCCGTCGGGGTCGAGGTCGACCCCGCCATCGCACTCCGGGCGCTGACCCACCGCTCCTACGCCTACGAGAAGGGCGGGCTGCCCACCAACGAGCGCCTGGAGTTCCTCGGCGACTCGGTGCTCGGCCTGGTGGTGACCGACACCCTCTTCCGCAAGCATCCGGATTTGCCGGAGGGCCAGTTGGCCAAGCTCCGCGCCGCCGTCGTCAACATGCGGGCCCTGGCCGACGTGGCCCGCGGCCTGGGCATCGGCTCCTTCATCCGGCTCGGCCGGGGCGAGGAGGGCACCGGAGGGCGCGACAAGTCCTCGATCCTCGCGGACACGCTTGAGGCCATCATCGGCGCCGTCTACCTGGACCGCGGCCTCGACGTCGCCTCCGAGTTCGTCCACCGGCTCTTCGACCCGCTCATCGCCACCGCCTCCGGCCTGGGTGCGGGACTCGACTGGAAGACCTCCCTCCAGGAGCTGACCGCGGCCGAACTGCTGGGTGTGCCCGAGTACCACGTCGACGAGAGCGGCCCCGACCACCAGAAGACCTTCCGGGCGACGGTTAGGGTCGCCGGGGAGAGCTACGGGCTGGGCGAGGGGCGCAGCAAGAAGGAGGCCGAGCAGCAGGCGGCCGAGGCCGCGTGGAAGGCCATCCGAGCGAAGACTGACGCCGCTGCGGAGGCCGCTGGCGAGCAGGGACGGAAACGGAGCTGACGTGCCCGAACTCCCCGAGGTCGAGGTCGTGCGCCGGGGCCTGGCCGAGCACATGCTGGGCAGGACCATCGGTGAGGCCGAGGTCCTGCACCCCAGGTCGGTGCGCCGCCACGTGCCGGGGGCCGTCGACTTCACCGCCCGCCTCCGCGGCAGGGTGGCCACGGCCGCGTGCCGACGCGGCAAGTACCTGTGGCTGGTGCTGGATAGCGGTGAGATGCTGCTGGCGCACCTGGGGATGAGCGGGCAGATGCTGGTCCAGCCCGCGGGAAAACCCGACGAGCGGCACCTGAGGGTGCGCTTCCCCCTGTCCTGCGGTAACGAGGTGCGCTTCGTCGACCAGCGCACCTTCGGACACGTGCGGGTGGACGTGCCCGGTGAGCGCGCGGACGTGCCGTCCTCCGTGGACCACATCGCCCTCGACCCCCTGGACGGCGCCTTCGCGGCCGAGGAGTTCGTCCACGCCCTGCGCGCGCGGCGGACCGAGGTCAAGCGGGCACTGCTGGACCAGTCGCTCGTCAGCGGTGTGGGCAACATCTACGCCGATGAGGCGCTGTGGCGGTCGCGGCTGCACTGGTCCGCCCCCACGCGGGAGCTTTCCCGGGACCGGGCCATGGAACTGCTGGGGCACGTGCGCGAGGTGATGAACGAGGCACTGGAGGTCGGCGGGACCACCTTCGACGGCCTCTACGTCGACGTCAACGGACGCAGCGGCTACTTCGAGCGCGGACTGAACGCCTACGGCCGCCGCGACCGGCCCTGCGGGCGCTGCGGTGCGCTCATCGTCCGGGAGTCGTTCATGAACCGCTCATCGTTCAGTTGTCCCCGATGCCAGCCGCCGCGCGTTCCGTGAGGGGCCGGTGCTTCGATCGGCGGTTTTCCAGGTGTTGGTGAGGAATGTGTCTCTTTGAGGTAAGGGAAGAGGTTGGTCGTGGAGAGCGGCACCGAAGCCGTCCGGCTCACCGCGTGGGTGCGCGGCCGGGTTCAGGGCGTGGGTTTTCGCTGGTGGACGCGGTCCCGAGCGTTGGAACTGGGGCTCACGGGCGCGGCGACCAACCTCGCCGACGGCCGGGTCGAGGTGGTCGCCGAAGGGTCGAGGGGAGACTGCGAACGGCTCCTGGAGCACCTGAAGGGCGGTCTGGCACCGGGAAGGGTGGACTCCGTGGTGGAACGTTGGGCTTCTCCTGGGGGGACGTTCACCGGATTCGTCGAGCGGTGAGTATGCTTGTGACGTAACGCGATTCGGGCCTGCCGTCCGATCAGGGGTCCACGGGGCCGTCGGCGGCGGATCTGTCCGCTCCGCGCGTGTCCTGCAAGGGCGCGCAGCACAGGGGGCGGATCATGTTCGGATCGTGCGGCCTCACGTGCCCGGGTCTCTTCGGTCCGGAGCACGGTGGCCGGCGACTGTCGTAATCCAATCTTGACCAGCGGTGCGCGGAGTGAGACTCTTGAAGGCACATCGCGCATGATTTCCACCCGTGGAACCGGGCACCAGCCGAGTGCTGCGGGGTCTTGCGCGCGCACGTTACCACTGGTCACTCAGTGTGGAGGACCCACATCATGGCGAAGGCTCTGTTTGGCCACGTCGGCGGCTCCGACCCTCGTATGGTCCAGGAGATGCGACGACTTCAGAACCGAGTGCGCGACCTCGAGGACGAGATCAGCCGTCTCCAGGCCCGCAACGACCAGCTCAGCATGGCCGTAACCGACGTCGCCGCCAACGCGACCGACCGCGAGCCCGCGCTCGCCTGACCAGCGCTGTCGAGCCCACCGAGCTCCGTTCGGACGCAGGGCGCCGCGTGTGAACCACTGACGGGACGCCGTACGCACCACCACAGGCGTCCCTGAGGGGTTCTCACCCATCGCCGCGGATCCGCGCCCCGGCGTCCCACCGGACCCGAGAAGGCCTCCGCGCCGCGAGGTGGCCCTTCTCCGCACTCTTTTCTTTTTCCTTTGCGGCTTATTTAACGACTGTTGTACCCGGCGGGCCGCGTCGCAATCCTTCGGTGTCCGCCGGCCATCCCCCTCACCCGCCGGAACCGTGGGCCGGCCCTCTCGGCGCGAATCGCGCCGCTCACCTCCGGCTTCGTGGCACCCTTGGGTGGCCAGCCGAACGCCCGGCAGCGTATACATGAACAGCAGACGGCCCGTCCGCCTGTGTGTTCGGCTGGGTACGGCGGCCGGTGTGGGAGGTGTGGGTGTACCTGAAGAGCCTGACGCTGCGTGGTTTCAAGTCGTTCGCCTCGGCCACCGCGCTGCGCTTCGAACCCGGGATCACCTGTGTGGTGGGTCCGAACGGGTCCGGCAAGTCCAACGTCGTGGACGCCCTCTCCTGGGTGATGGGCGAGCAGGGCGCCAAGTCCCTGCGCGGCGGCAAGATGGAGGACGTCATCTTCGCGGGCACCTCCACCCGCCAGGCCCTGGGCCGCGCCGAGGTCAGCCTGACCATCGACAACTCCGACGGCGCCCTGCCGATCGACTACACCGAGGTCACCCTCAAACGGACGATGTTCCGCAACGGCGGATCCGAGTACGCGATCAACGGCGACACCTGCCGACTCCTCGACCTCCAGGAACTGCTGAGCGACTCCGGCATCGGCCGGGAGATGCACGTCATCGTCGGCCAGGGACAGCTTGATACCGTCCTGCACGCCGGCCCCGAGGAGCGCCGCGCCCTCATCGAGGAGGCGGCCGGCATCCTCAAACACCGCAAACGCAAAGAGAAGGCGATCCGCAAGCTCAACGCGATGCAGGGCAACCTGGACCGCGTCACGGACCTCACGGTGGAGTTGCGCCGCCAGCTCAAGCCCCTGGGCCGCCAGGCCGAACTCGCCAGAAGGGCCGCCGTCATCCAGGCCGACCTGCGCGACGCCCGCCTGCGCCTGCTGGCCGACGACATCGTGGGCCTCACCGAGCGGCTGGCCCAGGAGGAAGCGGACGAGAAGGAGGTGCGCCAGCGCCGCCGGGCCGCGGAGGAGGCCCTCGCCCAGGCCCAGGAGCGGGAGAACTCCCTGGAGTCCCAGGCAGCCGAGGCCGCCCCCGTCCTGACCCGGGCTTCCGAGACCTACCATGCCCTGTCACGCCTCACCGAGCGCCTCGACGCAGTCCGGGGCCTGGCCGACGAGCGCCGCCGCAACCTGCTCACCTCGGCCGCCGAAGAACCCGTGAACCGCCGCGACCCCGACGAGCTGGAGGCGGAGGCCGACGAGGCCGCCGCCCAGGAGGAGGAGCTGCTCGCCCGCCTGGAGGAGGCCCGGGAGGCTCTGGAGACCACCGTCGGGGAACGGGCCGCCGCAGAGGACGCCCTGCACCGTGAGGAGCGCCGCCTGGAGGCCGCCGCGCGGGCCGCCGCCGAACGCCGCGAGGGGATCGTGCGTCTGGGGGTGCGGGTGGAGAACCTGAGCGCCCGTTTGGGGGAGGGACGGGAGGAGGCCGTCCGCCTGGAGGAGGCCGCCAGGCAGGCCGCCGAACACGCGGCCGAGGCCCGCGCCGAGTACGAGACGGCGTCGCAGGAGTCCGCGGGGCTGGACGAGGGCGACGCCGAACTCGACACGGAGCAGGAGCGCGCCGCCCAGGCCCTGGCCGCGGTCGACGCCGAACTCGGCGCTCTGCGCGACGCGGAGCGCGGGGCGGAGGCGGAGCGCACCGCGCTGGTCGCCCGCAAGGAGGCGCTCGAACTGGGCCTGGCGCACAAGGACGGAGCCGCTGCCCTCCTGGAGGAGGGGCCGTCCGGCCTGCTGGGCGCAGTGTCCGCACTGGTCCAGGTCGAACCCGGCCGCGAGACCGCCGTCGCCGCCGCCTTCGGACTGGCTGCGGGTGCCGTGGCCGTGGACACCCCGGAGACCGCACTGGCCGCTGTCGCGCTGTTGCGCGCACGGGACGCGGGCAGGGCGGGCGTCGTGATCGCCGGAGCCGTGCCCGCACACGCCCGGAGCGAGTGGCCCGAACTGCCCGCAGGGGTGCGCTACGCGGTCGACGCGGTGACCGCACCCGACCACCTGGAGGGGGCGGTCACCGCCCTGCTCGACCGGACCGCCCTGGCCGCGGACGCCGACGGAGCCCGACGCCTGGTCGCCGCGCTGCCCGGTGTGCGTGCGGTCACACCGGAAGGCGACGTGTTCGGTGCCGCGTTCGTCTACGGAGGATCGGCGGCCGCGCCCAGCCTGCTGGAGGTCCAGGCGGCCGTGGACGAGGCGGGGCAGCGGCTGGAGGAGGCCACCGAGGCGGCCAAACGGGCCGTCGTGGCGCTGGAGGCCAAACAGCACGAGCGCGCCGAACTCGTCGGGGCGGCGGACGAGCTCGCCGCCCGCCGCCGCCAGGGGGAGCGCAGGCGCAACGAGACCGCGCAGCGGATGGGCACGCTCTCGGGTCAGGCCAGGTCGGCCGAGGCGGAGGCGCGGCGCTGTGCCTCCTCCGCCGCCAAGGCGGCCACCGCGTTGGAGGAGGACACCGCCAAGCTGGTCCGTCTGGAGGAGGAGCTCGCCGAGGCCGAGGAGATGGCCGCCTCCATCGAGGAGGACGCTCCCGACGCCGACACCCGAGACTCCCTGGCCGCCCAGACCTCGCGCGCCCGCGCCACCGAGGTGGAGCGCCGGCTGGCGGTGCGCACCGCGGAGGAGCGAGCCCGCTCCCTGGCGGGCCGGGCCGACACCCTGCGGGCCCAAGCCGAGCAGGAGCGCCGGGCCGCGGCGCAGGCCGCCGAGCGTCGCCGGGCCCGCGCCGCGCAGGCCACCGTCTCCGAGGCGGTCGCCGAGAGCGCGCGCCTGGCCCTGGGCCGGATCGCCGTGTCGCTGGCCGCCGCCGAGTCCGAGCGGGCCGACGCCGAGTCGGCCAAGGAGGCCCGCGACGCCGAGCTGAAGACCGTGCGCGCCCGGGTGCGTGAACTGTCGGTGGAGTTGGAGAAGCTCACCAGTTCGGCGCACAGCGGCGAGGTGGCCCGTGCTGAACGGCGCATGCGTCTGGAGCAGTTCGAGGCCAGGGCCGTCGACGAGATGGGTGTGGACGTGCCCACACTGGTGGCCGAGTACGGGCCCAGGGTGCCGGTGCCGCCGGCCGCGGACGCGGGGGAGGACGCCGTGCCGCTCCCCTACGTCCGTGACGTGCAGGTCAAACGGGCCAAGGCTGCCGAGCGGCGGCTCAACCAGTTGGGCAAGATCAACCCGTTGGCGCTGGAGGAGTTCGCCGCGCTGGAGGAGCGGCACTCCTTCCTCAACGCGCAGTTGGAGGACCTGAAGAAGACCCGCCGGGACCTGATGGACATCGTGCAGGAGGTGGACGCCCGGGTACAGGAGGTGTTCTCGGACGCCTACCTGGACGTGGAGCGTGAGTTCGCGGCGATCTTCGGCCGACTGTTCCCCGGCGGGGAGGGGCGGTTGCTGCTCACCGCACCGGAGGACATGCTGACCACCGGGATCGAGGTGGAGGCCCGTCCCCCGGGCAAGAAGGTCAAGCGGCTGTCCCTGCTGTCGGGCGGGGAGCGGTCACTGACCGCGGTGGCCTTCCTGGCGGCGATCTTCAAGGCGCGGCCGTCGCCGTTCTATGTGATGGACGAGGTCGAGGCGGCGCTGGACGACACCAACCTGCAACGGCTCCTGGTGATCTTCGAGGAGTTGCGCGCCTCGTCCCAACTGATCGTCATCACCCACCAGAAGCGCACCATGGAGGCGGCCGATGCCCTCTACGGCGTCACGATGAAGGGTGACGGCATCTCCCAGGTGATCAGCCAGAAGATCGAACGCAGGGGCTGAGCCGGGGGCCGACCGCGCGCTGAGGAGCCATAGAGGACGAAGCGGCGTTTTGCGGCCGAGTAAGGTGGAAAGGTCGGTTCACCCTCGGTGAGCTGACGGTGCCGAACGAGCGAAGTCCGGTCCGGCGGCCACGCCGCCCCAACCCGGCGCTGTCCCGCAACTGTGACGCCCCGCCCCGCGGGGACGAGCCAGGTCGCCTCGCCGGTGCCGACGTACCCGTCCTCGTGGGAAGGACCGGCCGTCCCTGCCCGGGCCGTGCTCCCCTTCCCCCTGCCTCGCCAAGGAGCACATGTGCGGATCGCGCGCAAACCTTCCCTCGTCCTGCTCGGCGCCGCGCTCGCCCTCACCGCCTGCGGCGGTTCCGAGACCGGGCCCGGAACCGAGCCCGCCGTGGATACCGCGGAGAGCGCTGCCGCCTGCGGCGCACCAGCCCCCGCCACCGACCGCCCCGGTGTCGGCGACGGAACCTTCCCCGTCACGCTCACCGACGCGCTCGGCGAGGTCACCCTCGACCGGGCGCCGGAACGGATCGTCTCCCTCTCGCCCAGCCACACCGAGATGCTCTTCGCCATCGGTGCGGGTGACCTGGTCGAGGCGGCCGACGAGTACTCCGACCACCCGGCCGAGGTGCCCACCACCGACCTCAGCGGGTTCACCCCCAATGTCGAGGCGATCGCCGGGTACGACCCCGACCTCGTCGTCCTGGCCGACAGTGCGGCGGACACCGCCCCGCAACTGGAGGCCGTGGGCATCCCCGTCCTCACGATCGGCGCCGCTGCGGACCTGGAGGACGTCTACGCCCAGATCCGCCTGCTGGGCGACGCTACCGGTCTGCCGGAGGAGGCCGACACCGAGGCCGACCGCGTCGAGACCGCCTTCACCGAGGCGGTCGAGACCGTGTGCTCGGAGGTCGGCGACCATGGGCTCACCTTCTACCAGGAGCTCGACGACACCCTCTACTCCGCCACCTCCGACACCTTCGTCGGACAGGTCTACCGTGCCTTCGGCCTGGTCAACATCGCCGACGAGGCCGACGACGGCACCACGGGCGGCTACCCGCAGCTGTCCCCCGAGTTCGTCGTCCAGGAGAACCCGGACCTGATCTTCCTCTCCTACGGGGACGAGGCCACCGTGTCCGAGGTGGCCGAACGGCCCGCCTTCGACACCGTCGCCGCAGTCGGGAGCGGCGGTGTGGTCCTGCTCGACCCCGACGTCGCCTCCCGCTGGGGCCCGCGCGTGGTCGACTTCGCCGAGGAGGTCGGCGACGCGGTCCTGGCGAGCGCGGGCGGCTGAAGGTGAGAGGGAGGCGGAGGGCGTCCGTGTGGCTCCCGGCAGGATGCGCCGTGCTGGCGGCGGCGGTCCTCCTGGGGGTCTCCGCGGGCGCGGCGGACCTCTCCGCCGCCGGTATCGTCCGCCACCTGCTCAGTCTCGTGGCGGACGGCGTGGAGAGCCCGCTGACGGAGCGGCAGGCGGCCCTGCTGGTGGAGCTGCGCCTGCCCCGGGTGGTCGCGGCCGCCCTGGTCGGTGCCCTACTGGCCACGGCGGGCGCCGCCTACCAGGGCGTCTTCCGCAACCCGCTGGCCGACCCCTACCTGCTCGGTGCCGCCTCGGGCGCGGGGCTCGGCGCGACGCTGGTCATGGTCTTCGGTCAGGACCTCGCCGCATCGCCGCGCGCCTTGCTCCCCGTGGCGGCCTTCGCCGGGGCGCTGCTCGGCGTGGCCGCCGCCTACGCCCTCGGCTCCGTCGCGGGCGGGGGCGGCACGGCCGGACTGCTCCTCGCGGGCGTGGCGGTGTCCTCCTTCCTGTCCGCCGCCCAGACCCTCGTCCAGCAGATCGGGGTGGACCAGCTCCAGCGCATCTTCTCCTGGCTGCTGGGCGGCCTGGGCCGCGGCGGATGGGACGACGTTCGGCTGGTCGCGCCCTACGCGGCGGTCTCACTGGCCGTACTGCTCACCTGCGGATACCTACTGGACCTGCTCGCCCTGGGCGATGACAAGGCGGTGAGCCTGGGGCTGCGCCCCGGCGCCGTGCGGCTCGTCGTCATCGCCGCGGCGTCCCTGGCCACCGCTGCGGCGGTGGCGGTGAGCGGGCTGATCGGGTTCGTCGGGATCGTCGTCCCGCACGTCGTGCGCCGCCTGGTGGGTGCCGACTACCGGGCGATCCTGCCGGGCGGAGTCCTGTTCGGGGCGGCCTTCCTCATCGTGGTCGACATCGTGGCACGGACCGTGGTGGCACCGGCCGAACTCCCGATCGGCGTGGTCACGGCGTTCCTGGGCGCCCCCTTCTTCGTCGTGGTCCTGCGCGCGACGCGCCACCGGCACACCTGATCCGCCGTGGGTCACGGCGATCGCACCGGGTGCTCTGGGATACTGATGGGGCTATGGACATCACCTTGATCGCAACCCTTGCCCTCGTCGTCGCGTTGCTGGTGGTCGGCGGGTTCTTCCTGGTCACGACGGTCCGGCGTCCGGGCGCGCGGGACGAGGAGGACACCGGGGCCACGAAGACGGAGGACCGCCCCACCGCGGCCCCTGAGGAAGCGGAGGCAGGTGGGGGAACGGTCGTCCCGCCTCCCGCCCACGCGCCCCCGGCAGAGGAGGCCCCTCCTGCCGAAGAGGCGCCCGTGGTGCCGGAACTGGAGACCCCGCCCCCCTCCGCGGGCCGGATGGTGCGGCTGCGCGCCCGGCTCGCCCGCTCGCAGAGCACCCTGGGACAGGGGCTGCTCAACCTCCTGGCATCCGACACCCTCGACGAGGACACCTGGGAGGAGATCGAGGACACCCTCATCACGGCGGACATCGGCGTCACCTCCGCCACACAGATCGTGGACCACCTGCGCACCAAGGTGAAGGTGCTCGGCACGCGCGGGGTCGATGAAGTGCGCGGGCTGCTGCGCGAGGAGCTCATCGACCAGATCGGGGCGGACACCGACCGCACGGTGCGCACCGGCCCGCACGGCGACCGGCCCGCCGTCATCATGGTGGTTGGCGTCAACGGCACCGGCAAGACCACTACGACGGGCAAGCTCGCCCGCGTCCTGGTCGGTGACGGCCACAGCGTCGTGCTGGGCGCCGCGGACACCTTCCGCGCAGCCGCCAGCGAGCAGCTCCAGACCTGGGGATCCCGGGTGGGCGCGCCGGTCGTGCGCAAGGAGGAGGGCGCGGACCCGGCGAGCGTGGCCTTCGACGCCGTGGCCACGGGGATCGAGGACGGGGCGGACACCGTCATCATCGACACCGCCGGGCGGCTGCACACCAAGACCGGCCTGATGGACGAGCTGGGCAAGGTCAAGCGCGTCGTCGAGAAGAAGTGCCGGGTGGACGAGGTCCTGCTGGTGCTGGACGCGACCACCGGGCAGAACGGGCTGCGCCAGGCGCGCGTGTTCGCCGAGGTGGTCAACGTGACCGGCATCGCGCTCACCAAGATGGACGGCACCGCCAAGGGCGGCATCATCGTCCAGGTGCAGCGGGAGCTGGGTGTGCCCGTCAAGCTGGTCGGTCTGGGAGAGGGCCCCGACGACCTCGCCCCCTTCGACCCGGAGGTCTTCGTGGACGCCGTCCTGGCTGCCGGCTGACCAGCCGGTGTGCGCGGACACACGGGGACGGGCATCCATGCTCATGCCCGTCCCCGTGTGTGTCCGGGGAGTTCACTGTTCCCCGATGTGATCTGTTTCATGCAACGGAAACATGACGGGAACACGACGATGCGGGAGCTGACGGAGGCTTCGTTATCGAGGTGAGATCTCATCCTCGGTAGTAGTTTTGTCACTCTGAGTCTGGGATGTATGGGTGTTCTGGTTCCGTCCATCACGGTTGATGTGACCTGGGCCATCGTTTCACGCTGCCTTAATACTTCTGTCTGTCCTTTTACGTGGACGAAACATGTCGGCTCAGAGAGAGAAACACCCAGGTCGGAAAGTGGCCTCCGTGGTGCTGCGACGGGCCCGATGACGCGCTCGCTAGACCGCCGCCCGCACGTTTTCATCCCCCTTCCGTCCCATCGGAGGCGACCAAATGATTGACACTGGCACTACCACGTGGCTGCTCGTCAGCGCCGCGCTGGTGATGCTCATGACCCCGGGCCTGGCCTTCTTCTACGGCGGCATGTCCCGGGCCAAGAGCGTTCTCAACATGATGCTGATGAGCTTCGCGAGCATCGCGATCGTCAGCGTCCTGTGGGTTCTCATCGGGCACTCGCTCACCTACGCCGAGGGGCCGGGCGCGCTCAACTACTTCATCGGCGGCTTCGACATGGTCGGCCTCAGCAGCATCGTCGGCGAGGTCGACGCGGAGGGCGGCTACCCGCTGCTCGTCGACGCCGGCTTCCAGATGATGTTCGCCGTCATCACCGTCGCCCTGATCAGCGGCGCCATCGCCGACCGCGCGAAGTTCGGAGCCTGGCTGCTCTTCGTTCCTTTCTGGGCGCTGCTGGTCTACTTCCCCGTCGCCCACTGGGTCTGGGGCGGTGGCTGGTTCGGCCTGCTCGAGGAAGTCGTCGGCGCGGGCCTCATCGACTTCGCCGGCGGTACCGCTGTCCACATCAACGCCGGTGCTGCGGCCCTGGCCCTGACCTTCGTCCTGGGCCGTCGCAAGGGCTTCGGTGTGGAGTCCATGCGCCCCCACAACCTGCCGTTCGTCCTCCTGGGCGCCGCTCTCCTGTGGTTTGGCTGGTTCGGCTTCAACGCCGGCTCCGCCTACGCCGCTGACGCCGTCGCCGCCCTGGCCCTGGTCAACACCCAGGTCGCCACGGCCGCCGCGATCCTCGCCTGGATCCTGGTGGAGAAGGTGCGCTACGGCAAGGTCAGCGCCCTGGGCTTCGCCTCCGGTGCCATCGCCGGTCTGGTCGCCATCACCCCGGCGGCCGCCGATGTCACCCCCATCGGCGCCATCGCGGTCGGCCTCGCCTCCGGTGCCGTCTGCGCCTACGCCATCAGCTGGAAGTTCAAGTTCAAGTACGACGACGCCCTCGACGTGGTCGGCATCCACATGGCCGGCGGCATCATCGGTTCGCTGATGATCGGCCTCGTGGCCGCCTCCGCGGCCAACGGCACCGACGGCCTCGCCTACGGCGGCAGCATCAACCTGCTGCTCGTCCAGCTCATCGCCGTGGTCGCCACGATCGTCTACTCCTTCGTCGTCACCTGGATCATCGCCAAGATCATCGACCTCGTCGTCGGCTTCCGTATCGCCGAGGAGGTGGAGACCAACGGCCTGGACCACGAGCTGCACGCCGAGTCGGCCTACGCCTTCGAGGAGCTCGATGAGCTGGAGGAAGAAGCGGTCTCCTCGTCGACGCCTCCGGGCGAGGAGACGGCCTCATCGCAGGCCAAGGCCTAGCCCTCGACGCTGAGGCAGTGGGTCTTGCGCCGCTGACGCGGTGAGGTGCTCCAAGGGGCCGGCGGGGAACTACTCCCCGTCGGCCCCGTTCGCTGTCCCGAACCGGTGTGGCACCGGCACCCGTCGCGGTTGGATAACCTTTCTGTCGCGGTACGGGTGTGACCGAGACGGCCCCCGAGGCCCTTTCCGGCCCCCGAGCTCCGAGCAATCACGTGTATTCGTACAGTGCCCCGTGCGTCGGGGTCAGGAGGCAGCATGGCCCCGGTGAGTCACAGCAAGGCCCTCGGACGCGGCCGTGCCGCGTGCGCGGCAGCGGGTGCAGCCCTCGTTCTCGGCCTGGCCGGATGCACCCCGGGGACGGACGAGGGGGAGGGGGAGGGGGAGCAGGCCGAGACGGTGGCCGCCGCCCCGGTCCTGGAGGAGGCCCTCACCGCACTGGCCGCCTACCCCGCGCTCACCACCACGGGCCAGGTGGCCGCCTCCGTTGGAGAGGTCCCGCAGGAGGTGTCCCTCACCGTCGCCGACGGCGGGGCCGCTCAGGGCACGGTCAGCGCCAACGACCTCGACGGCGAACTGGTCGGAGCCGACGGCATGCTCTTCCTGCGCGCTCCGGAGGGCTTCTGGCTCGACCGCGGCGTCTTCGGCCCCGACTCCGACGAATTCCCGGAGCAGTGGGTGCGCGTCACCGGGGAACAGGCATGGATCGACCCCGCCGCGACGCTGGCACCGCCCGCGCTCGCACAGATCCTCGGTGGGATGGAAGTCGCCTCGCCGGAGGCGGTCACGGAGAAGCTGGACGGAGTCCTGACCCACAGGGTGGACCTGGCGGGCGAGCGCAACCGGCTGTGGATCAACGCCGAGACCGGCCAGGTCGAGCGCGTCGCCATCGAGGAACTCGTCCCCGAGGGGGCCGAGAGCGGACCGCAGGTCCGGCTGGACTTGGCGGAGGCCGACGACGCCGCCGTCGAGGAGCTCTACGACGGCCTGAGCACCGTCGCCGGGGAGGGGCTGGAGATGTCCCGGGACGCGCGCATCGACGTGACCTGGGACGGCCAGCCGAGCCTGAACTGCGGTGAGGGCCCCGACTGCACCTGGTCCGGGGTCGTGCACGACCAGGGCGGCACCGGCAGCGGGTCCGTGACTGTCGTCATGGACGTGGACTTCAGCAACGACGAGCTCGGGGACAAGGAGTGCAGCCAGACCGCAACCCTGGAGGCCGGGGGCTCCCTGGAACTGGCGTGCTCCGTGGACTACGGTTTCACTGGTGAGACCGGTGACGAGGTCTACGACGTGAACGCCGAGTCCCGGCTGTCCACACGGGGCCTGACCGGTGAGCGCCAGGAGGAGCTCCTGGCCGCGATCGAGGAGCAGCGCGAGGCCACCCTGTCGGGCGGTGCCGGGGAGGGCGAGGCCACGGACGGGACCGGGGCGGAGCCGTCCGGGCAGGCCACGGAGGACTGATCCACCCTCCCGGGTGCCCGCCGCCGTGTGGTGGCGGGGCCGGGGCGGGCAGGTAATCTGGGAGACCAATTCCGAGACGAAGGACTGGCCACACTCGTGTTCGAGACGCTTTCCGACCGGCTGACATCGGTCTTCTCCTCTCTGCGCGGCAAGGGGCGCCTGTCCGAGGAGGACATCAACGCGACCGCGCGCGAGATCCGTCTCGCGCTGCTGGAGGCGGACGTCGCACTGCCGGTGGTCCGCGCGTTCCTCGCACGGGTCAAGGAGCGTGCCCGCGGTGAGGAGGTCTCCAAGGCCCTCAACCCGGCACAGCAGGTCATCAGGATCGTCAACGAGGAACTGGTCGAGATCCTCGGCGGCGAGACCCGTCAGGTCCGGTACGCCAAGAACCCGCCCACCGTGATCATGCTTGCCGGCCTTCAGGGTGCCGGCAAGACGACCCTGGCGGGCAAGCTCGCCAAGTGGCTGGCCGGGGAGCGCAACACCCCGCTGCTGGTCGCCGCCGACCTCCAGCGCCCCAACGCGGTCACCCAGCTCCAGGTGGTCGGCGAGCGCGCGGGCGCGCCGGTCTTCGCCCCCGAACCGGGCAACGGCGTGGGCGATCCCGTGCGGGTGGCCCGGGACTCCGTCGAGTACGCCCGCCGCAACAACCACAACGTGGTCGTCATCGACACCGCGGGCCGCCTCGGTGTGGACACCGAGATGATGCGGCAGGCCGCGGACATCCGTGACGCGGTCGAGCCCGACGAGATCCTCTTCGTCGTCGACGCCATGATCGGCCAGGACGCGGTCAACACCGCCCAGGCCTTCCTCGACGGGGTCGGCTACGACGCCGTCGCGCTCACCAAGCTCGACGGTGACGCGCGCGGCGGCGCGGCGCTGTCCATCCGCCATCTCACCGGCCGTCCGATCATGTTCGCCTCCACCGGCGAGAAGCTGGACGACTTCGACCTCTTCCACCCGGACCGGATGGCCTCGCGCATCCTGGACATGGGTGACGTCCTCACCCTGATCGAACAGGCGCAGCGCACGTTCGACGAGGCCGAGGTCGAGAAGATGGCCTCGACCATGGCCTCGGGCGAGGACTTCACGCTCGACGACTTCCTCGAACAGATGTCGATGGTCCGCAGGCTCGGGCCGATCGGGAACCTGCTCGGCATGATGCCCGGCATGGGGCAGATGCGCGAGCAGATCGACAGCATCGACGACAAGTCCCTGGACCGCATCCAGGCGATCATCCGGTCGATGACCCCCGCTGAGCGCGCCCAGCCCAAGATGATCAACGGCTCGCGCCGACTGCGCATCGCCAACGGTTCGGGGACGCAGGTCAGCGATGTCAACGGCCTCGTCACCCGGTTCTTCGAGGCGCAGAAGATGATGCGCAAGATGAAGGAGGGCGGCGGCATGCCCGGCATGCCCGGCATGCCGGGCATGCCGGGCATGGGGGGCGGTGGCAACCGCAAGAAGGCCAAGGCCCAGGCCAAGAAGGCGAAGAAGGGCAAGCAGCGCAGCGGCAACCCGATGAAGGCCCGCCAGCAGGAGGCCGAGCGTGCCGAACAGCGCCGGCGCCGCCAGGAGGAGGGCGGCGGCCAGCCGCAGTTGCCTCCGGGGTTGGGCGGCGGTGCGGGCGGGTCCGGCCAGCCCAAGCTCCCGCCCGCTTTCGGCGGGCCCAACATGCCGGACCTGTCGGATTTCACACTCGGTCAGGGCAAGGGCGGGAAGAAGTAGTCCAACCAACCGTCGGATGTGTGACCGTGCGCGGTCGGGTTCCTGGCAGAGGAACCCGTTGGTGTCTGGCACAATGGGGAGTCGACTAACGGTGACCGGCCAGCCCTCTAACTCGTCGGTCGCCCACGTCAGCCCCAACGCGCGCCGCAACCCCACGCGGCCCGCCGCCGGGCAGATCGCACCGTTGACCGGGAGAAGACCACTCCAGTGGCTGTCAAACTGAAGCTCAAGCGTATGGGCAAGATCCGTACGCCCCAGTACCGCATCATCGTCGCCGACGCTCGCAACAAGCGTGACGGCAAGGCGATTGAGGAGATCGGCAAGTACCACCCCAAGGAGGAGCCGAGCCTGATCCAGGTCGACTCCGAGCGGGCGCAGTACTGGCTGTCCGTGGGTGCCCAGCCCTCCGACGCGGTCAAGGTTCTCCTGCGCAAGACCGGTGACTGGCAGAAGTTCAAGGGTCTGCCCGCTCCGGCGCCGCTGAAGGTGGCCGAGCCCAAGGACCCCGAGGCCAAGGAGGCCGCCTTCCAGGCCGCCCTCAAGGAGCTCGTGCTCCCGGGCGCCGAGGGCAAGGGCAAGGGCAGGAAGTCCGAGAAGAAGGCGGACAAGGCGGAGAAGGCTGACAAGCCCGCCGAGGCCGCCGCCGAGGCAGAGAAGTCCGAGGGCGAGGCCTGACGTGCTGGAAGAGGCGCTTGAGCACCTCGTCAAGGGGATCGTTGCCAACTCCGACGACGTCCAGGTGAGGGCCAGGAGGCTCCGCAAGGGCAAGGTCTTGGAGGTGCGGGTCCACCCCGACGACCTGGGCAAGGTGATCGGCCGCAACGGCCGCACCGCCAAGGCGTTGCGGACCGTCATCGGTTCCCTTGCCGGGGGCCGCTACGTCCGTGTGGACCTGCTGGATCTTCACGAGGTGCGCTGACACGCCTCTCGGGGCGCCGCCCGCAAGGGCGGCGCCCCGCCGCCGTGCCCGGGGCCGCTTCCCACGAGCCTCGGGCTCCGTCGTCCCGGTCCTGAGCCGGGCCGGACACCAGAGGGAGGGGCACAGCCCCATGCTGCTCGTAGTGGGTCGGATCGGCCGTGCTCACGGGGTGCGCGGCGATGTGGTCGTCGATGTGCGCACCGACGACCCCCAGGAGCGGTTCGCCGTCGGCTCCGTACTCGCCACCGACCCGGCCGACCGGGGGCCGCTGACCGTCGCCGCGTTCCGCCGCCACAGCGGGAAGTCCCTCGCGCGCTTCGAGGGACACGTCGGCCGCGACTCCGCGGAGGCGCTGCGCGGTACCACCCTGCTGGTGGACTCCGCCGACCTTGCGCCGACTGACGACCCCGACGAGTTCCACGACCACGAACTCATTGGCTTGGACGTGGTGACCACCGCCGACGAGCCCGTCGGCCGGGTGTCGGACGTCCTCCACCTGGCGCAGGACGTCCTCTCCGTCACCACCGGGGACGGGCGTGAGACGCTCGTGCCGTTCGTGGCCGCCCTGGTCCCCGAGGTCGACGTGGCCCGGGGCCGGATCGTCATCGATCCGCCGCCCGGCCTGCTCGACCTCGCAGAGTGAGAGGGCGCGCATGCGCATCGACATCATCAGTATCTTCCCCGACTACTTCGCCCCCCTGGAACTGTCGCTGATCGGCAAGGCGCGCGCGGCCGGACTGCTCGACGTGCGCGTGTACGATCTGCGCTCATGGACCCACGACCGGCACAACACCGTCGACGACACCCCCTGCGGCGGCGGACCGGGCATGGTGATGAAACCGGAGCCGTGGGGTGAGGCGATCGACGCGGTGACGGGTGGCCCCTTGCAGGGGGAGGGCCGTCCGCCGCGGCTGGTCCTGCCGACCCCGAGCGGACGCCCCTTCCGTCAGGCCGACGCCGAACGCCTGGCAGGCGAGGGACACCTGGTCTTCGGGTGCGGACGCTACGAGGGGATCGACGCGCGGGTGGCGGAGGAGGCCGCACTGCGCATGCCGGTGGAGGAGCTGAGCATCGGCGACTACGTGCTCAACGGCGGGGAGTCCGCCACCCTGGTGATGGTCGAGGCGATCACCCGGCTGCTTCCCGGCGTGCTCGGCAACCGGGAGTCGGCGGTCCAGGACTCGTTCGCCTCCGGCGGGATGGAGCACCTCGTCGAGGGCCCCGTCTACACCAAGCCCGCCCAGTGGCGCGGCCGTGCGGTCCCACCGGTCCTGCTCTCCGGTGACCACGGGGCCGTCGACCGCTGGCGTCGCGACCAGGCCCTGCGCAAGACCGCGCGCAACCGGCCCGACCTGGTGCGGGACACGCCCGAGGAGGCGTTCGACCGGCGTGACCGGGAGGTTCTCGAAGCAGAGGGCGTTCGGGTCGGCCGCGGGGATGTGGCAGACTAGGTGAGTTCCCCCCTGGTGACCGGCCGCATCCGCATGCCGCCGGACCGACGTCGGCCTCTGTGACGGTCACCCGGGCGGTTCGACAGTCGGACTCCAGATCCAGGGTCCAGGGCCCCGCCCGCGTTCCCCTTCCCGGCACCGCCGGGCGGGGCAGGACGTGGAGCGCTACCGATGAGGATGACAGATGCACACCGCCATTCAGGAGCTCGAAAAGGCTCAGCTCCGCACCGACGTCCCGGACTTCCGTCCCGGTGACACGCTCAACGTCCACGTGCGCGTGACCGAGGGCAACCGCACCCGTACCCAGGTCTTCAAGGGTGTCGTCATCCGTCGCCAGGGCGCGGCCAACCGCGAGACCTTCACGGTCCGCAAGGTGAGCTACGGCGTGGGCGTGGAGCGCACCTTCCCCATCCACACGCCGGCCATCGAGAAGTACGAGGTCGTCTCCCGCGGCCGTGTCCGCCGGGCCAAGCTGTACTACCTGCGCGAGCTGCGCGGCAAGGCCGCCCGCATCCGCGAGCGCCGTGAGCCCGTCGGCAAGTAACCCGCCTCCGGCTCGTTGCCGGGACCTCACCGCTCCGGAAGGCCGCGCGGTATAGGCTTTCGGCGATGAGCAACGACGACGGCAGGGACCGCGCGGCGGACGAGGACCGGGACGGGCAGTCCCCCCGGTCCGGTCCCGAGGACAGCAGATCCGAAACCGGCTCCCGAGTGCACGGGTACTCGGGAGCCGCTGCTGTGTCCGGGGGAGGCGGTCCGGGCCCGGAAGAGGGGGCGGGCAGTGAGATGAGCAAGTCCGAGAGCGCCAAGAAGGAGGGGTCGTTCTGGAAGGAACTGCCCATCCTCATCGCCATCGCCCTGGTGCTGACGTTCGTGATCAGGACCTGGGTGATGCAGGCCTTCTACATCCCCTCCAGCTCCATGGAGAACACCCTCCTGATAGGGGACAAGGTCCTCGTCAACAGGCTCGTCTACGAGGTCCGCGACGTCGAGCGCGGAGAGATCGTCGTCTTCAACGGTGAGGACTCCTGGGACGACGCCGCCACCTTCGTGCCCGAGCCGACCAACCCGTTCTCAGCGGCGTTCACGTGGGTGCAGCAGCAGATGGGGGTCGCGCCCACGGGCAAGGACTACATCAAGCGCGTGATCGGCCTGCCGGGCGACGTGGTGGAGTGCTGCGACGAGCAGAACAGGGTGACGGTCAACGGAGTACCGCTGGACGAGGAGGCCTACCTCCACCCGGGGGCGCTGGAGACCCACGACCCGTTCGGCCCGATCACCGTGCCCGAGGGGCACCTGTGGGTCATGGGTGACAACCGCGGCGTCTCCGGGGACTCGCGCGACCACCAGAACGACCCGGGTGGCGGAGCGGTGCCGCTGGAGTACGTGGCGGGGCGGGCCTTCGTCATCATCTGGCCGCTCGACCAGGCCGGATGGCTGTCGGTGCCCGAGACCTTCGAGGACCTCGACAGCGCGCGGCAGTGAGTCCCGCCCCGGTCGCGGAGCGTGCCGGGAGGCGGTGCCGGGGCAGCGGAGCCGAGGAGAATATCCGTTCAGGGGGTCCACTACGGCCTCTTCGTGCCGCATGATGGAACCCGGGCCGCCTTCGTGTCCCCCCGGTTCACGGGGCCGCCCTCCCACCCGGGAGTCGGCGGCGTCGGCCGGAAGGGGGTCCGAGGAGAGTGCGACGAAAGCGAGCACGTCATGAGTTCTGAGGACCTGGAGAAGTACGAGGCCGAGATGGAGCTCCAGCTCTATCGCGAGTACCGGGACGTCGTCGGCCTTTTCGGCTACGTGGTGGAGACCGAGCGCCGTTTCTACCTCACCAACCACGTCGACCTGCAACCGCGCTCCACCGAGAACGGGGAGATGTACTTCGAGGTCGTGATGGAGGACGCCTGGGTCTGGGACATGTACCGGCCCGCCAGGTTCGTGCGCAACGTGCGCGTGGTGACGTTCAAGGACGTCAACGTCGAGGAGATCGCCAAGTCCGACCTGGAGGTGCCGCCGCCGGAGGGGGGCGCGTCCTGAGGCCCGCACGGGGGGAGCCGGTGACTGAGGTTGTCCACAGGCTGAGGGGACCCCTGGCGCGTTGACCGCCGATCACCGACCGTAGTAGCGGGAGGTGGTCGCCGATGGACACGGGGGCACAGTACCGCCGCCGCTTGGGCGGTGTCGGCGAGGAGCTGGCCGCGGTCTTCCTCGAACGTGCCGGCATGCGGGTGCTCGACCGCAACTGGCGGATCCCTGACGGCGAGATCGACATCGTGGCCAGGGACGGGCCCGCCCTGGTCGTGGCGGAGGTCAAGACGCGCACCTCCCTGCGCTACGGACATCCGCTGGAGGCCCTCACCCCCGCCAAGCGGCGCCGCCTGCGCCGGCTCGGCGTAGCGTGGGCGGACCGCCACCGCGTCCCCGCTCGCCCGCTGCGCGTCGACGGCGTCGGCGTGCTGCTGGCCGGTGCCCGCGTGTTCGTCTCCCACGAGCGGGGGGTGGGCTGATGTCGCACGCGCGCACCCACTGCGTCGCCCTCGTGGGGGTCCAGGGACACGTCGTCGAGGTGGAGGTGCACCTGGGCGGCGGCAACCCGGGCGTGACCCTGGTGGGGCTGCCCGACGCCGCCCTGCGGGAGGCCCGGGACCGTATCCGCGCCGCAGTGGCCAACAGCGGTGAGCGCTGGCCCGGCGGCCAGGTCACCGTCAGCCTCTCCCCGGCCGCCCTGCCCAAGTCCGGCAGCCTCTTCGACCTCGCTATCGCCGGGGCCGTCCTCGCCGCCTCCGGTGAGGTGCCGGTGGCCCGCCTGGCCCGCACGGTCCTCATCGGGGAGCTGGGGCTGGACGGGCGGACCCGACCGGTCCAGGGCACCCTTCCCGCCGTGATCGCCGCCGCCGAACTCGGCTACGACCGCTTCGTGGTCGCCCACGGCAACGCAGCGGAGGCCCGCCTGATCCCCGGCGTGGAGGTACTCGCCACCGGCCACCTGGCCGACGTGTGCCACTGGCTGCGCGGCGGCGACTTGCCCGAGGAGCCCGAGCAGTGGTCCGCCCCGCGGCGGCCGGACAGGGGCGACCGGAGGGATCCGGGCGTGGACCTGGCGGACGTCCTCGGCCAGCCGGTCGCACGCAGGGCGGTGGAGATCGCCGCAGCCGGGGGACACAACCTCTTCATGCTGGGCTCCCCCGGGACCGGGAAGAGCCTGCTCGCCGAACGGCTCCCCACGGTCCTGCCCCGGCTGACCCAGGCCGAGTCGCTGGAGTCCACCGCGATCCACTCCGTGGCGGGAACATTGCGGCCGGGGGAGCCGCTGATCAGCACGCCCCCGTTCGCCGCCCCGCACCACTCCTCCAGCCGGGCCTCGATCATCGGAGGCGGCCCCGGATACCCCGTGCCCGGATGGGCGTCCAAGGCCCACAACGGGGTCCTCTTCGTGGACGAGGCGCCCCAGTTCGGGAGGGGGGTCCTGGACTCGTTGCGCGAACCCCTGGAACGGGGCGAGATCGCCCTGGCCCGCTCCGCGGCCACGGTGGTCTTCCCGGCACGCTTCCAGTTGGTGATGGCCGCCAACCCCTGCCCCTGCGCCAAACCCGACAGCCTGTGCGTCTGCCCGCCCGGCGACCGTCGCCGCTACCTCGCCCGGCTCTCCGGGCCGCTGCTGGACCGCGTGGACCTCAAGGTGGAACTCCAGCCGGTGGCGCGCGCCGAACTCCTGGCAGACCGGGCCTTCGCGGAGTCCTCGGCGACCGTCGCCGCCCGGGTGGAGAAGGCCCGGGCGCGGGCCGCCGACCGGTTGGTGGACACACCGTGGCGGACCAATGCCCAGATTCCGGGGGCGCGCCTACGGCGCGAGTTCCCTGTGGAACCCGAGGCGCTGCGGGTCCTCGGGACGGCGATGGACCGGGGGCAGATCAGCGCCCGCGGTGTGGACCGGGCCCTGCGGGTCGCCTGGACACTGGCCGACCTGTGGGACCGCGACCGGCCGGGTGAGGAGGAGACCGCCTACGCCTTCGCCCTGTGGTCGGGGCGGGCGTGGTGAGCACGGTTCGAGGCCGGTCGGGTGCGGCCGCGGCACGGGACGGCACAGCGGGATCGCTGCGGGGGACTCGGCGCCTCGGCAGGTGGCCGCAGACGGCTTGGCGTCGGCCAGCATCCGCGTTGGTGCGGGGGCGCTCCGGGAGAGCACGAGGCGGTGCGGCCACGGTGCGAGTCGGGCGGGACGGGGGAGGCGCGGTGCCCGTACACCGCGCGGACGAAGGGAGGGCCGGCGGTGTCGGAACGGAGTGTGGAGGAGGAGGCCGAGGCGCGGGCACGGGCCTGTCTCACGGCGGCGGTGCCGCCGGGGGATCCGTGGGTGGCGGCGCTGCTCGCCGAGCACGGCGCGCAGCGGGTGTGGCGGCGGCTGTCCGACGGCGCTCCGCCGCCGGGCACCGGGGGGCCGGAGCCCTCACCAGCGGAGGAGGGGCGCCTGGCGCGGCGCTGGCGGCAGTGGGGAGTCCGGGCCGCGCGGGTGGACGCCGACGCGTTGCTCGAAGCGTCGGCGGAGGCGGGGACGCGCTTCGTCGCCCCCGGTGACCCGGAGTGGCCGGGGCGGCTCCTGGCCCTGGATCTGGACGGGGGGAGCCGTCCGCACGGCCTGTGGGTGCGCGGCCGCGGCGACCTGCGCAACCTCTGCCTGCGCTCGGTGGCCGTGGTGGGTGCGCGGGCGGCCACGGCCTACGGCCGGCACGTCGCCTCCGAACTCTCCTACGACCTGGCGGAACGCTCGGTGGTGACCGTCTCCGGCGGTGCCTACGGGATCGACGGTGCAGCCCACCGGGCCGCGCTGGCGGTCGGGGGCACCGTGGCCGTGCTGGCCTGCGGACTGGACGTGGATTACCCGCGTGGGCACGCCGCGCTGTTCACCGACATTGCCAGGAACGGGGTGCTGGTGAGCGAGCACCCGGTGGGCACCACACCTCGCGCCCCGGACTTCCTGGTGCGCAACCGGCTCATCGCCGCGCTCACCCCGGGCACGGTGGTCGTGGAGGCCGGTTGGCGCAGCGGGGCACTCAACACCGCCTCGCACGCCCTGGAGATGCACCGGGCCCTGATGGCGGTACCGGGCCCGGTCACCTCCGCGGTCTCGGTGGGCTGCCACGTGCTCCTCCGGGACCGGCAGGCGGCGTGCGTCACCTGCGCCGAGGACGTGATGGCCCACGTGGCGCCGCTCGGTGAGCCGTTGCCGGACCACGGGCCGGGGCCGCTGCGGGTGGCGGCCGACCTCGACCCGGAGACGGCGCGTGTGCTGGAGGCCGTGCCCCGGTCCGGAGCCGGTGCCGCGACGATCGCCACCCGCGGCGGTACCACCCTGGAGCAGGCCATGCGCTCCCTGGGCCTGCTGGCCGCGGCCGGCCGTGTGGAGCGCTGCACGGCCGGCTGGCGGGTTCCGCGATGAGGGTGGGGTGCCGCCGCCCGGTCGGTCTGCGAGGCAGGGCGCGCCCGGGGCCGACAGGTGGCTCGGGCGGGTGAGGAGCGCCTCGGCACGCCCGGGACCGGTTCCGTCTCGTCCGTCTGGGTAGGTTCACGCCATGGCTGCCACCTACAGTGACGCTCTGCTGGCCGACGGCCCCCTCCTCTTCGTCTCCGGTCAACTGCCCCAGGCGCCCGACGGGAGCGTCGCCGGGACCGTCACCGGCCAGACCCGGCAGATCTTCCGCAACATGGAAGCGGTGCTGGCCCGGCACGGCGCCGACCTCACCCACCTGGTCAAGCTCACCTACTACCTGCGCCACATCACCGACCTCGACGAGTTCCGTCCCGCCCTCGTCTCCTGTCTGCCGGGCGACCTGCGTCCGGCGGGCACCCTCGTGGAGGTGAACGGACTGCTCAACCCGCGGTTCCTGGTGGAGATCGACGCCGTCGCCTGCCTGCCCCGGAGGTGAGCGCGGTGCTGGAGGACTTCGCCGCCCACCTGACGGGCGAACTGGGGCGGTCGCCGCACACCGTGCGCGGTTACCTGGCCGACCTGCGCTCCCTCCTGGCCCACCTGGAGGAGCACGGCCGCCCGATCGAGGAACTGGACGTGCCCCTGGTGCGCGCGTGGCTGTCCCGTGCCCGCGACGCGGGCGCGAGCCGGTCCACGGTCGCGCGCCGGGTGGCCGCCGTCCGGGCACTCACCCGCTACCTGTACCGGGAGGGCGTCCTTGCGTCGGACCCCGGCCCGCGCCTGGCCTCCCCACGACAGCGGCGGTCGCTGCCCACGGTGCTGGAGGAGCACCAGGCCGCTGAGGCGCTGTCCCGGCCCCACGCGGGTTCCCCGCTGGAACTGCGCCGCCACGCCGTGGTGGAGGTCCTCTACGCCACCGGTGTGCGGGTGGCCGAGCTGTGCGCCCTCGATCTCGACGACGTGGACCGGGAGCGTGCCACGGTGCGCGTCCTGGGCAAGGGCGCCAAGGAGCGCACGGTACCCGTCGGGGTGCCCGCGCTGGAGGCGCTGGACGCCTGGCTCACCGGGGGGCGTCCCGAGTGGGCCGTGCCCTCCAGCGGATCGGCGGTGTTCCTGGGTACCCGGGGCCGGCGGCTGGGTGTGCGCCAGGCCCGCGAGGACGTCCACGCCCACCTGCACGCCGCCGGAACGGACGGGGGCCCGCACAGCCTGCGGCACAGCGCCGCCACACACCTGCTCAACGGGGGAGCGGACCTGCGCAGCGTCCAGGAGTTCCTGGGCCACGCAAGCCCGCGCAGCACCCAGGTGTACACCCACGTGTCGGTGGAGCGGCTGCGCGACACCTACCGCCGCGCCCACCCCCGCGCCTGATCACCCTGGTGGTCCCCCGCCGGTTCGAGGGGGAGGGGCCCGGGGGCCGGTCCCGCCGTCGGAGGGGGGTCACCCCCCCCGTGTGGGAACTCCTCTCCCCGCCGGGTGAGGGGGAGGAGGCGGACCTCTCCGAGGCCGAGGAGGCCCAGGGGGTCCAGGTAGGTCTTGCCGCGCAGCAGGCCCCAGTGCAGGCAGGGGCGGCCGGGGCAGTGCGCCGGCTCCGCTGCGACGGTGCCGATCACCTCGCCCGCACGCACCGGGTCGCCCCGTACGAGGGGGGACTCCACCGGCAGGTAGGTGGTGCGCAGGGGGCCGTGCGCGATGCTCACCAGCGGGGTTCCCGCGACCTCGCCGACGTAGTGCACGTGTCCGGGGCCGGGCGCGTGCACCGGCGCACCGGGTTCGGCGGCCAGGTCGACGCCCCGGTGGCCGGGCAGCCACCGCTCCTCGGGGGGGTCGAAGGGGCGCAGCACAGGGGTGGGCGGTTCCACCGGCCACTCCCAGACGCCCTCCGCGGCGGTTCGGTCGGGGGCGAGGGAGAGCAGCGGAATCGAGAGGACGGCGAGCAGACGGGGCAGGTACCGGAGAGAGGGTGGGCTCATGGGTCAAGGGTCGGACCTCGGGAGGCGGCGCGCCAGAGGCCGCGCCAGCCTGTGGACAACCCTTCCTCTTGACAGAGTGCAGGTCCCGTGTATCCCCGACGGGCGATAGAATCATCCGTGGCCCGCTGGGCCGACCACAATTCGCACGTCCACGCGCCTCCTCCGGGAGGGGCCGCACCCACGGTCCGCACCGTTTCGGCGGGGCGGCGGTACGGCCGGGGCGTCAGGCACAACCGATGGCGGAGGAAGCCCTCCGCCCCCTCAAGGAGGACCGAGTCATGGCCACAGTCGTGACCATCCGCCAGCTCCTGGAGAGCGGCGTCCACTTCGGGCACCAGACCCGTCGCTGGAACCCCAAGATGAAGCGCTTCATCTTCACCGAGCGCAACGGCATCTACATCATCGACCTCCAGAAGTCGCTGGCCTACATCGACCGGGCCTACGAGTTCGTCAAGCAGACCGTCGCCCACGGCGGCACCATCCTGTTCGTCGGCACCAAGAAGCAGGCGCAGGAGGCCATCGACGAGCAGGCCCGCCGGGTCGGCATGCCCTTCGTCAACCAGCGCTGGCTGGGCGGCATGCTCACCAACTTCTCCACCGTCCACAAGCGGCTCCAGCGCCTCAAGGAGCTGGAGGAGATCGACTTCGACGACGTGGCCGGCTCCACGCTCACCAAGAAGGAGCTCCTCAACCTCCGCCGTGAGAAGGAGAAGCTCGAGCGCACCCTCGGCGGTATCCGCGACATGTCCCGCGTGCCCAGCGCGGTGTGGATCGTGGACACCAAGAAGGAGCACATCGCGATCAGCGAGGCCCGGAAGCTGAACATCCCGGTCGTCGCGATCCTGGACACCAACTGCGACCCCGACGAGGTCGACTACCCCATCCCGGGCAACGACGACGCGATCCGCAGTGTCAGCCTGCTCACCCGCGTCGTCGCCGACGCCGTGGCCGACGGTCTGCTGGTCCGCTCCGGTGCCTCCGGAGCCGAGGCGGCCGGTGGGGACAAGCCCGCTGAGGAGCCCCTCGCCGAGTGGGAGCGCGAGCTGCTCGAAGGCAAGGGCGAGGCCGCCGCTGAGGCTCCGGCTGAGGACAAGCCCGCTGAGGCTCCGGCCGAGGCCGCTGCCGAGGCTCCGGCCGAAGCCGCCGCTGAGGCCCCCGCTGAGGCCCCCGCCGAGGCTCCGGCTGAGGCTCCGGCCGAGAAGCCCGCCGAGTAGGGCCCAGGGCCGTCACATCCCGCCGCCCCATCGCCTGCCGGTGGGGCGGCTCACGCGGGCAGCCCCGCGATTCCACGACACTCCACTCAAGGGAACTGGCGAGAACAGTCATGGCGAACTTCACCGCCGCGGACGTCAAGAAGCTGCGCGACATGACCGGCTCCGGCATGATGGCCTGCAAGAAGGCCCTCACCGAGGCCGACGGCGACTTCGAGAAGGCCGTCGAGGCCCTGCGTATCAAGGGCGCCAAGAAGCAGGCCGAGCGCGGCGAGCGCACCGCTGCCCAGGGCATGGTCGTCCTCAAGCAGGCCGGCGACGGCAAGGCCACGCTCATCGAGCTCAACTGCGAGACCGACTTCGTCGCCAAGAACGACCAGTTCATCGAGCTGGCCGGCCAGGTCGCGGACTTCGCCGAGAACCAGGAGAGCGACGACCTCGCCGCTGTCGCTGCCGCCGAGATCGAGCCGGGCAAGACCCTGCAGACCTTCATCGAGGAGAAGGGCGCGGTCATCGGCGAGAAGCTCCAGCTCCGCCGCCTCGCCAAGTTCGAGGGCGCCTACGTCGCCAGCTACCTCCACAAGTCCGACCCCGACCTGCCCCCGAGCATGGGCGTCCTGGTCGAGCTGGACAAGGCCGACGCCGAGGTGGGCAAGGACGTCGCCCAGCAGATCGCCGCACTGGCCCCGCAGTACGTCGGCAAGGACGACGTCCCCGCCGACGTGGTGGAGAAGGAGCGCGCCATCGCGGAGCAGACCACCCGCGAGGAGGGCAAGCCCGAGCAGGCGATTCCCAAGATCGTGGAGGGCCGCCTCAACGGCTTCTTCAAGGACGTGACGCTGGTCGGTCAGCCGTTCGTCAAGGACAACAAGAAGACCGTGCAGAAGGTCCTCGACGAGGCCGGGGTGAGCGTCAAACGCTTCGTCCGCTTCAAGGTGGGCCAGGCCTAGGACTTTGACATGATGGAGGTGCCGGGGAGCGTGATCCCCCGGCACCTTCGGTGGATATGGGCGGGTTCGAGCGGGGTGTGAGCGCCCGCTCCCCACCCGGCAGGAACAATCGGGGGACCCTGGGGCCACTCGGGGACACCAAGGGAGGCCAAGGGGCCGTGTCGGAGAACGAAACCATGAGCACCGAACCCGCAATGCACGATTCCGGTTGGAAACGCGTGATGCTCAAACTCTCCGGTGAGGCCTTCGCCGGCGGAGGTGGTCTGGGCATCGACCCCGAGATCGTCCAGTACGTCGCGGAGTCCATCGCCGAGGCCGTCTCCGAGGGCATCGAGGTCTCCGTGGTCGTCGGCGGCGGCAATATGTTCCGCGGTGCCCAGCTCACCGAGGGCGGGATCGAGCGCGGCCGTGCCGACTACATGGGCATGCTCGGCACCGTCATCAACTGCCTCGCCCTCCAGGACTTCCTGGAGCGTCTGGGGGTGGAGACCCGCGTGCAGACCGCGATCCACATGAGCCAGGTCGCCGAGGCCTACATCCCGCGACGGGCCGTCCGCCACCTGGAGAAGGGCCGCGTGGTCATCTTCGGTGCCGGCCTGGGCGCCCCCTTCTTCTCCACCGACACCACGGCCGCCCAGAGAGCGCTGGAGATCGGGGCGCAGGCGGTCCTCAAGGGCACCCAGGTCGACGGGGTCTACGACTCCGACCCCCGGCGCAACCCGGACGCGGTCAAGTTCGACAAGCTCAACTACAACGAGGTCCTCACCCGCGGACTCAAGGTCATGGACGCCACCGCGGTCAGCCTGTGCATGGACAACGGGCTGCCCATCGTCGTCTTCGACCTGATGAGCCAGGGCAACATCCTGCGCGCGGTCCGCGGTGAGAAGATCGGCACCATCGTCGGACCGGCCTCCGCCTGAGGCGGCACGGTCGGCAAGCCACGAACACCAGAGTCGAATCCGGGAGCGCTGACATGATCGAAGAGACCCTCCTCGAAGCCGAGGAGAAGATGGAGAAGGCCGTGGCGGTCACCAAGGAGGAGTTCGCGACGATCCGTACCGGACGCCCGACCCCCGCGACCTTCAACAAGATCACCGTGGACTACTACGGTGCCCGGACGCCGATCAACCAGCTCGCCTCCTTCTCGGTCCCCGAACCGCGGATGGTGGTCATCTCGCCGTTCGACGTCAACGCGCGGACCGAGATCATCAACGCCATCCGCAACAGCGACCTGGGCGTGAACCCCTCCGACGACGGCCAGGTCATCCGCGTGGTGTTCCCGGACCTGTCCGAGGAGCGCCGCAAGGAGTACGTCAAGGTCGTGCGGACCAAGGCCGAGGACGGCAAGGTCTCCATCCGCAACGTCCGCCGCCGTGCCAAGGACACCTTCGAGAAGGGCGTGAAGGCGGGTGAGATCGGTGAGGACGAGGCGCACCGCGCCCAGAGCGAGCTCGACGACCTCTCCCACAAGTACGTCGCGTCCATCGACGAGGTGCTCAAGCACAAGGAAACCGAACTGCTCGAGGTCTAGGTGACATCTCCTTCCACGGGCTCCGAGGGGCGCGACCCCTCGCACGAGCACAGACCCGACGCGGAGTCGCGCCCCGACTCCGACAGGGCCGAGGGACAGCGCTTCGTGCTGCACAAGCCGGGGGGCGATCCGGTCAAGACCGGCCGCAACCTCCCGGTGGCCATCATCAGCGGGTGTGTCCTGGGCGCGCTCGTGCTGCTCACGATCTTCCCCTGGCCGCAGCTCTTCACGATCATCACCGTGGCCGGGGTGCTGATCGGGCTGCGGGAGGTCAACCGGGCGTTCGTCGGCAAGGGTGTGAAACCGGCCCTGGTGCCGCTGGCGGTGGGCGGTGCGCTCATGCAGCCGGCAGCCCACTTCGGCGGCGCCGAGTGGCTGGTGGGCGCGACCGCGCTGACCGCCGTCGCCTGCCTGGTGTGGCGGCTGCGCGGCGGCCAGGACGGTTTCGTGGCCGATGTGTCCGCCAACCTGTTCATCCTGGTCTACCTGCCGTTCCTGTTCGGTATCTGGCAGTTGCTCATCGCCCATCCCGAGGACGGCCAGTTCCGCCTCATCGCGTTCATCGTGGTGACGATCTCTAGCGACATCGGCGGCTACTTCGCCGGGATCCTGCTCGGCCGACACAGGATGGCCCCTGTGATCAGCCCGAACAAGACCTGGGAGGGCTTCGGCGGGTCCGTCGTCGCCTGCGCCGTCGCCGGTGCCCTGTGCGTCGTCTTGATGCTGGACGGTCCGTGGTGGGTCGGCGCGGTGCTGGGACTGGCGGTCGTCTTCGCCGCCACGGTCGGCGACCTGATCGAATCGCTGTTCAAGCGCGATCTCGGGGTGAAGGACATGGGCAGTTTCATGCCGGGCCACGGCGGTCTGATGGACCGGCTCGACTCCCTGCTCATCGCCAGCCCCGTGGCGTGGGTGGTGCTCAGCCTGCTGCTCTGACCGGGGTGGGGACCCGCGGGTCCCCACCCCGGTCCGGTACGCCGGGGGACCGATACGCTCGCTTGCGTGGATGAACCGCTGATCGAACGCATGCGCTCCTACGGTGAGACGGTCTTCGCGGAGATGACCCGTCTGGCCGTCGAGACCGAATCCGTCAACCTCGGCCAGGGGTTCCCCGACACCGATGGGCCCCGGTCGCTGCTGGAGGCGGCCACCGGGCACATCCTGGAGGGGGTGAACCAGTACCCTCCGGGCCCGGGGCGCCCGGAACTGTGTGCGGCGGTGAGCCGCTACCGCTCGCGTGAGTACGGCATCGACCTGGACCCGGACACCGAGGTGTACGTGACGGTCGGGGCCACCGCGGGCATCGCCGCGGCACTGCTCGCCCTGGTCGAGCGGGGCGACGAGGTGGTCGTCTTCGAGCCGATGTACGACTCCTACGCGGCGATGATCTCCCTGGCCGGGGGTGTGCGCCGACCTGTGCCGCTGAGGCCCGACCCCCAGCGGGGCGCGTTCACCTTCGACCCCGACGAACTGCGTGCGGCCGTGGGGCCCCGCACTCGGATGATCGTCGTCAACACCCCGCACAACCCGACGGGCACGGTGTTCACCGCCGACGAGCTGGAGATGGTCGCCGCCCTGTGCCGCGAGCACGATCTGATCGCCCTCACCGACGAGGTCTACGAGTTCCTGACCTTCGACGGCCGGCCGCACCTGCCGTTGGCCTCGCTGCCCGGGATGGGGGAGCGGACCCTGTCGGTGTCCTCCGTCGGCAAGATCTTCGCCGTCACCGGGTGGAAGCTCGGATGGGTCACGGGCCCCGAACCACTGGTACGCGCGGTGCGCACGGTCAACCAGTTCCTCACCTTCTCCGCCAACGGGGCGTTGCAACTGGCGGTCGCCGACGCTCTCGACACCGAGCGGGCGTGGATCGAGGCCCAGCGCGCCTCGCTCCAGGACAAGCGGGACCGGCTGGCCGCCGGGCTGGCCGAGGCCGGGTTCGGCGTGCACACGTGTGAGGGGACCTACTTCCTCATGGCCGACATCGGCCCCCTCGGCCACGACGACGGTGTCCGGCTGGCGCTCGCCCTTCCCCGCGAGGCAGGGGTCGCGGCCGTCCCCGCCCAGGTCTTCTACGACCACGAGGAGGAGGGCGTGCACCTGCTGCGCTTCGCCTTCTGCAAGAGGGACGAGGTCCTTGACGAGGCGGTGCGGCGCCTGAAGGCCTGGCACCGCCCCTGACCGCGCCGCGGGGGCCGGTGCGCACCGGCCCCCGCTTTCGGCTAGCCCTCGGGTTCGAACCAGACCGCACCCAGTGGCGGCAGGGTGATCTCGGCGGAGAACGGCTGGCCGTTGCACCCGCGCTCCTGTGCCCGCACGTGGGCCGGCCCCTCGTAACCCGAGCCGCCGAACCGGGGTTCGTCGGAGTCCAGCACCCGGTTCCACCGGCCGCCCGAGGGCAGCCCCACCCGCAGACCCGGGCGCGGCACCGGGGAGAAGTTCACCCCGCACACCAGCGCGGAGCCGTCCTCACCGCGGCGCAGGTAGGTCACCGTGTTCCCCTGGTGGTCGCCTGCGTCCAGCCACTGGAAGCCCGCCGGGTCGGTGTCCAGCGACCACAGGGCCGGGCGCGGCCGGTAGAGGTCGTTGAGCGTGCGGACCAGCCGCTGAGCCCCGGCGTGGTGGTCGAACTGGAGCAGCCACCACGGCACCCCGGACTCGTGCCGCCACTCCTCGCCCTGGGCGATCTCCCCGCCCATGAACAGCAGCTGCTTGCCCGGGTGCGACCACATGAACGCCAGCAGCGCCCGCACGGTGGCCGTGCGCTGCCACTCGTCGCCCGGCACCTTGTTCAGCAGTGACTGCTTACCGTGCACGACCTCGTCGTGCGACAGCGGGAGAACGTAGTTCTCGCTGTAGGCGTACACCATCGCGAACGTTAGGTCGTTGTGGTGGTACTGGCGGTGGACCGGCTCCTTCTTCACGTACTCCAGGGTGTCGTGCATCCACCCCATGTTCCACTTCATCCCGAAGCCCAGGCCGCCCCGGTCCACGGGCGTGGTCACGCCGGTGTAGGCGGTGGACTCCTCGGCGATCATCGTGATGCCGGGGTTGCGCCGGTAGGCCGTGGCGTTGAGCTCCTTGAGGAAGTCGATCGCCTCCAGGTTCTCCCGTCCACCGAACATGTTCGGCTCCCACTGGCCGGAGTCGCGCGAGTAGTCCAGGTAGATCATCGAGGCGACCGCGTCCACCCGCAGGCCGTCGACGTGGAACTCCTCCAGCCAGTACAGGGCGTTGGCCACCAGGAAGTTGCGGACCTCGGTGCGCCCGTAGTTGAAGATCAGGGTGCCCCAGTCGGGGTGCTCGCCCCGGCGCGGGTCGGGGTGCTCGTACAGCGCCGAGCCGTCGAACCGGGCCAGCGCCCACTCGTCCTTGGGAAAGTGCGCCGGGACCCAGTCCAAGAACACCCCGACACCCGCCTGGTGCAGCGCGTCCACCAGGTGGCGCAGCTCGTCCGGCGAACCGAAGCGCGGCGTGGGCGCGTAGTACGACGTCACCTGGTAGCCCCACGAGCCGTCGAACGGATACCCCGCCACCGGCAGGAACTCCACGTGGGTGAAGCCCATGTCGGTGACGTACTCGACCAGTTGCTCGGCCAGTTCCGTGTAGCCCAGCCCCGGACGCCACGACCCCAGGTGCACCTCGTACACGCTCATCGGCGCGCGGTGCGCCTCCACGCCCTTGCGCTCGGCCATCCACTCCTGGTCGCCCCAGGTGTGGGAGGAGGTCGTCACCACCGACGCCGTCGCGGGGGGCACCTCGGTCCGGCGCGCCATCGGGTCGGCCTTGTCCCGCCAGTGACCGTCGCCGCCCAGCACCTGGAACTTGTAGAGCTCGCCGTCGCCCACCCCGGGGACGAACAGTTCCCAGACACCGCTGGAGCCCAGGCTCCGCATGGGGTGTCCGCCCCCGTTCCAGTGGTTGAGGCCGCCGATCAGGCGCACGCCGCGCGCGTCCGGCGCCCACACCGCGAACCCGGTTCCCTCGACCTCGCCCATCGGGGTGTCGATCGTGCGGACGTGGGAGCCCAGGGCGCGCCACAGCTCCTCGTGCCGCCCCTCGGAGATCAGGTGCAGGTCCAGTTCGCCGAGGGTGGGTGCGAAACGGTAGGGGTCGGCGGAGACCGTCTCCGGACCGTCCTGGTAGCGCGTGGCGACCCGGTAGTCGGTCGCGGGCCCGCACCCCTCGGGGAGCGTTCCCCCGAACACCCCGCGGTGCAGGTGGTCGAGGGCGACCCGGGTGCCGTCGGGCAGGAGCAGGCCCACCTCCCGCGCCCCGGGGCGCAGGACGCGGACCGCGGTGCGCCCGGTGCCGTCGGGGTGGGCGCCGAGGAGGCCGTGCGGGTCGTGGTGGTGCCCGTCCACCACCCGGTCCAGCGCGGCGAGCAGGGCCGGATCGGCTGCTGCAGGGCCGACCCGCTTGGCCTTCGGCTTCGGGGCCCGCTGGCGGGGGGCGGCCTTGGCGGTCGTCGTGGTGGTTGAGCGCGTACGCGGTTTTCTGCTGGGCGTGGTCAAGGAGTCTCCGTCATCGTCGGATGGTCGGGGTGTCGGGGCCGGTGGCGGGTGGTCAGCCGGGTACGGGCGGTGCGGTGGCCGCGGCGGCGCCGGAGGTGGCCCAGCGGATCGAGTCGAGCGGGACACGCAGCCAGTCCGGCCGGTTCCGTGCCTCGTAGAGCACTTCGTAGACGGCCTTGTCGAACTCGAAGGCCCGCAGCGCCGTCAGGTGCTTGTCCGGTTCGGTGCCGCCCGCGTCCGCGTACCCTGCGCAGAACGCGGCGCGGCTGCGCCGGGCCCAGGATCGGGCCGACCACTCCAGCCCCGCGTCGTCGGGCCGGCGGACCAGCAGGTGGCCGGCGGCGTAGTCGAAGGACCGGAGCATGCCGGCCACGTCGCGCAGCGGACTGGCGAGTTTCTGGCGCTCACTCACCGGCACGGTGGGCTCGCCCTCGAAGTCGAGCAGCACCCATCCCGAGGACGCGCGGATCGCTTGGCCCAGGTGGTAGTCGCCGTGGATGCGCTGCACAGGCAGCGGTTCGTCCGTCCGGGCGAAGTCGGCGTAGGCCGACATGACCCGCGGTGCGTGCCGGGCGAGTTCGGGCACCTCCGTACTGGCGATGGCCAGACGCTCGATCATGCCCTCGGCGAGTCCCGCCGCGTCCACGGGCGAGAGGACGTCGGTGGGCAGTTCTCGGGCCAGGGCCCGGTGTACCTCGGCCGTGGTGCGGCCCAGCAGTTCCGCCTCGTCGGCGAAGGAGTTCTCGCCGTCGGGACCGCCGCTGTCGGCCAGTGCGCCGATGCGGCTCGTGGCCAGGAGCCAGCCGTCCGTGGCCTGCGGGATGTAGGCCTGGAGCATGGCCAGCGTGGCCGGGGCCCGGGACCCGGGCAGGTCCGCCTCGATCCACCCGCACGTACGCGCCACCCGGGGCGAGCCGCTCAGCGCCGTGGTCAGCTCCAGGTCCGGGTTGTGTCCGGGCCAGAGCCTGCGGAAGGTCTTCAGGATGTAGTCCTGGCCGAAGACCAGGGAGGTGTTGGACTGTTCACTGGTGAGGACGCGCCCGTGGGCGCCGACCCTGATCGGGCAGCCGGGCAGGGTCCGGAAGCGCACCTGCGCGTCGTCCCCCGTCGTCGGGGGGTGGGCGAACCTCTGGAGGAGCAGTGCGGTCAGTTCCGTGTCGCGCGAGGCGTCGTAGACCGCGCGCGGACGGCTCCCCTTCAGGCGGCACACGCCGATGACCTCGTGCGCCAGATCCGGTGTCAGGGACCGCGGCGGCCGGGAGCCGAGCAGGACCTGGTAGCGGGAGCCGGCCCCGCGCTGTTCGGTCTGGACGACCAGGACGTCGAGGCCGGGGCCGTCCGGCCGTGCGGGTACCAGTGTGTGGCGGCTCTCCACGCGCAGGCGCCGGATGGGGACGCCCTTGCCGGAGAACCAGCGCTGTCGGGGCAGCCAGGAGGCGAGCAGTTCTTCGAGTGTCGACATGTCAGTCCGGCCTGTTTCCCTTCCCGCCGCCACCCCGGTCCGAGCGTTCCGCGACCGGGTCGGGCAACCCGGGAACGGCGGTCCGGGGAGCGGACGCGGCGTCGCCGAACGCGGCGGCGCGGTCCGCCGGGGTGCCGGGCGTCGTGGTGGCTGTGCTGTACCGGTCGGTGTCGCGGAGGGCGGGCGCGGACACGTGCCCCCTCGCGGCGGCGTCGGCCGTGTGGACGCGGACCCCGGCCGCAGGCAGGCCGTAGCTCGGGGCCCCCTCGGTCCGGTCGGCCCCTCCGGCTACCGGTGCGGGCAGTTGGAACCAGTAGAAGCCGTGCCCGGGCAGGGTGAGCAGGTAGGGCAGCTCACCGATCTCGGGGAAGCGCGCGCCGCCGACGCACTCCACTGGGCTGATCCCCGCGTAGCGCGTCAGGTCCAGCTCCACCGGCTGCGGGTGCCGGGAGAGGTTGTTGACGCACAGCATGCGGTCGTCGCCCTGGGCGCGGATGAACGCCAGCACGCTGGGGTTGGTCGCGTTGAGTTCGGTGAACTCCCCGCTGCCGAACACGGGGTGCTGTTTGCGGACGTGGATCATCCGCCGGGTCCAGTGCAGCAGCGAACCGGGGTTGTCGCGCTGGGACTCCACGTTGATCGCCTGGTAGCCGTAGACCGGGTCCATGATCAGCGGCAGGTACAGGCGCCCGGGGTCGCCCCGGGAGAACCCGGCGTTGCGGTCCGCGCTCCACTGCATGGGTGTGCGCACCGCGTCGCGGTCGCCCAGCCAGATGTTGTCGCCCATACCGATCTCGTCGCCGTAGTAGAGCACGGGCGACCCGGGCAGGGAGAGCAGCAGGGCGGTGAACAGCTCGATCTGGTCGCGGTCGTTGTCCAGCAGGGGGGCGAGCCTCCGACGGATCCCCACGTTCGCGCGCATGCGGGGGTCCTTGGCGTACTCGGAGTACATGTAGTCGCGCTCCTCGTCGGTGACCATCTCCAGGGTCAGCTCGTCGTGGTTGCGCAGGAAGATCGCCCACTGGCAGTCGCGGGGGATCGTCGGCGTCTGGGCGAGGATCTCCGAGATCGGGAACCGCTGCTCCTGGCGTACCGCCATGAACATCCGCGGCATGAGCGGGAAGTGGAAGTTCATGTGGCACTCGTCGCCGCCGGACTCGAAGTCGCCGAAGTAGTGGACGACGTCGGAGGGCCACTGGTTGGCCTCGCTCAGCAGGACACGGTCGGGGTAGAGGCGGTCCACCTCGGCACGGACCCGCTTGAGGAACTCGTGGGTCTCCTTGAGGTTCTCGCAGTTGGTGCCCTCGCGCTCGTACAAGTAGGGCACCGCGTCCAGGCGGAAGCCGTCGATGCCCAGGTCGAGCCAGTAGCGCAGGACCTCCAGGATCGCCTCCTGGACGGCGGGGTTCTCGAAGTTGAGGTCGGGCTGGTGGGAGAAGAACCTGTGCCAGTAGTACTGGCCCCGGACCTCGTCGTAGGCCCAGTTGGACGTCTCGGTGTCGACGAAGATGATGCGGGCGTCCTCGTAGCGGTCGTCGGTGTCCGACCACACGTAGAAGTCGCCGAAGGGGCCGTCCGGATCGGTGCGGGAGGCCTGGAACCACGGGTGCTGGACGCTGGTGTGGTTCATGACGAGGTCGGTGATGACGCGGATGCCGCGCCGGTGCGCCTCGTCCAGCAGCGCCACGAAGTCGGCGGTGGTGCCGAACTCCGGGAGGATCTTGAAGTAGTCGGAGATGTCGTATCCGCCGTCGCGCAGAGGGGACTCGTACATCGGCAGCAGCCAGATGCAGTCGATGCCCAGCCACTGGAGATAGTCCAGTTTGCGCACCAGGCCCGCGAGGTCGCCGGTGCCGTCGCCGTTGGAGTCGAAGAAGCCGCGGGCGAGTACCTCGTAGAAGACGGCGTGCTTGTACCAGTGGGGGTCACTGGTGCCACCGGAGGACATGAGCGGTCCGGTGGCGGCCCCGGTGGCCGGGGCGAGCGGACCGTGCTCGGCGTGGCCGCGCGGTCCGGGCTCCTCTTTGCTCATCTGCTGCTCCCCACCAAGAAGGGTTCGACGTCGGATCAACGGGCGTTTCGGACGGGGGCCGACGCGTGCGCGCGCCGGCCCCGCTGGCGTCCGGAGCGCGCTATCTGCCGGTGGTGGTGAAGACGTGGGCGGGCGCGGCCGCCGGGTCGAGTCGGACGTAGTTGTCCGCTCGCCAGGTGTGTGTCTGGCCGGACAGCGCGTCGGTCACCGTGAACTCCTCCTCCCAGGTGCGGCCGATGGACGGCAGGTCCAGGTGCACCGTCGCCTCGTGGGCGCGGTGCGGGTCGAGGTTGACGACGGCGATGACGAGGTCGTCGGGGTTGCCGGGGCGGTCACCGGGCCGGTGCTTGGAGAAGCAGAGCAGTTCCGGACGGTCGACATGGTGGAATCGCAGGTTGCGCAGCTCCCGCAGGGCGGGGTGCTCCCGGCGCAGCCGGTTGAGCGTGGCGAGGAGACCGCTGAGGGTCTCGCCCGACGCCTCCGCCGCGGCCCAGTCCCGGGGCCGGTACTGGTACTTCTCGGAGTGCAGGTACTCCTCGCTCCTGGGGGCCGCGGGCTCGTTCTCGCACAGTTCGAACCCCGAGTAGATCCCCCAGGTGGGGGAGAGCAGTGAGGCGAGGACGGCCCGGACCGCGAACGCGGGGCGCCCGCCGTGCTGGAGGTAGGCGTGCAGGATGTCCGGCGTGTTGGCGAAGAGGTTGGGCCGCAGGTAGTGCGCGGTCTCGGTGGAGAGTTCGGTGAGGTAGTCCTGGATCTCCTCCTTGCCGTTGCGCCAGGTGAAGTAGGTGTAGGACTGGTGGAAGCCGACCTTGGCCAGGGTGCGCATCATGGCGGGGCGGGTGAAGGCCTCGGCCAGGAACAGCACGTCCGGGTGCTCGTCGGCCACGTCGGAGAGCAGGCGCTCCCAGAAGGCCACCGGTTTGGTGTGCGGGTTGTCGACCCGGAAGATGCGCACGCCGTGGCCGATCCAGTGGCGCACCACGCGCAGGATCTCGGCGTACAGGCCCTCGGGGTCGGCGTCGAAGTGCAGCGGGTAGATGTCCTGGTACTGCTTGGGCGGGTTCTCGGCGTGGGCGATGGACCCGTCCGCGCGGTGGACGAACCACTCGGGGTGCTCGGTGACCCACGGGTGGTCGGGCGAGCACTGCAACGCCAGGTCCAGCGCGATCTCCAGGCCGTGCTCGGCGGCCTCGGCGACGAAGGCGTCGAAGTCGGCGAGGGTGCCCAGGTCGGGGTGGACGGCGTCGTGGCCCCCGTCGGCCGACCCGATGGCCCAGACGGAGCCGGGCTCGCCCGGTCCCGCGGCCAGGGAGTTGTCGGCGCCCTTGCGGTGTGTGGTCCCCACGGGGTGGATGGGCGGCAGGTACACCACGTCGAAGCCCATGTCAGCGATGGCGGGCAGCCGTTTGGCCGCGCTGGCGAAGGTCCCCGACCGCTCCCGGCCGGGCGCGGTGCCCACCTCGGCCCCCTCGGAGCGGGGGAAGAACTCGTACCAGGAGCCCACGAGGGCGCGTTCGCGGTGGACCGTGACCGGGGTGCGTTTGGAGCGGGTGACGAGTTCGCGGAGGGGGTGGTCCGCCATCGCGGAGAGAACCTCGGCGGTCAGGGCGGCCTCCAGACGCTCCACGGGAGGGAGCGCGGCGTCGCGCAGGACCTTGGCGGCTCTGGACAGGGCCGGGTTGCGTGGAACCCGGCGGGCGGCGCGGGTGAGGAGACGGGCGCCCTCCTCCAGCACGGGGCCGCTGTCCTGCCCGAGTGGCAGTTTGATCCGGGCCGTGCGGTGCCAGGTGGCGAAGGGGTCGGTCCAGGCCTCGACCGAGAACGCCCACCGGCCCTCGCGGGGCAGGGAGACCTCGGCCTCGTGGCGGTCGGTTCCGGGCACGTGTTCGCGCATGGGGACGAGTGCTTCGCGCCGGCCTTCCGGGGAGTGCAGGACGACGCCTGCCGCGAGGGAGCCGTGGCCCTCCCGGATGACCGTGGCGCTCACGGTGAAGCGTTCGCCGGGAACGGCTTTCACCGGTCCCAGGTCGTTGTCTGGAGAGATGTCGAGTATGGGCAGGCGACCGATCACTGGCTACACCGTCATTGTCATGGTTCGGGCGTTATGGACTTCGTGTGGAGGGGGTCTCTGAAGAAATTACGCGAACGTCATCCAAGGAAAGACGCGCGTAACGAAGTGTCGGAAAAAAGCTGTCCGGATTGCGGCTTCAGGGTACTCCGCTGTCTATCGTCTGCCCTCTTGTGGGTTTTGGCTGAGTGTCGAGGCCGGATCATTTATGTGATCCTTATCACACTGGCCTTGGTGGTATTTGTTTGATATTAAGCCGCTTTGACCTGGGCAAACTTCTCATAAGGTGCATAAGAAGAGCTGACTGCGACCCTCTCTGAGGAGGTTTTCGGGGCTTCTGTAGAGAAAGTCGGAATTATCCCCCAGCATGTTGGGCGCGCCGTGGGTGTGGGTAGGGATGGTCGAATGCGGATCTGGTTTTCAGTCTCCTATTGCGGACACCGGCCTGCGTTCGGGGTGTGCGAAAGGAGTTGTTTGCATCCGTTTTGGAGTGCTGTGCCGAACGCGGTTCCCGTCGTGGCCGATTCCTCTCGGTGTCGAGATGTGTGGACGTGCTCCACGGCGTCCGTCGGGCCTGTCTTTGTTATGCGGCTTATGGGTGATCTATGTGTTTTGCCGTGGGTTGGGGAAGTTTTTCGATGACACGTCCCTTGCTGTCGGGGTCCGTCCGCACCGGCCCTGCGAGTGTGGGCTCCGAGAGCTGTCTTTGAACGCGGCGGTGAGGGGGGCCTGTGACTGGTGCTGGCGGCAAGGGGACGGGAGCGCTCCGGCGAAGGCACGACCTCGCCCGGCTCGCGGGGACCGCGGCACTGGCCGGGCTGCTAGTGGCCGCCCTCGTCCTTCCGTGGGTCGGCGTCTTGGGCCTCATGGGGCGCGACACTGCACGGGCCTTCATGGCGATGCCCGACGAACTGGAGATGCCCCACCTGTCACAGCGGGTCCTGCTCACGGACGTCGACGGGGAGCGGATCGCGGAGGTTGCCGAACGCGAGCGCGAGGTGGTCGCCCTGGACCGTATGGGCACCTGGGCGCCCGCGGCCCTGATGGCGATCGAGGACGCCCGCTTCTACGAGCACAACGGCTTCGACCTCCAGGGTTTCGTGCGGGCCGCGGTGCGCACCCTCCAGGGCGACACCCAGGGGGGATCCACCATCACACAGCAGTTCGTGAAGAACGCGCTCATCGAGTCCGCCGTCACCGACGAGGAGGTGGCCCTGGCCCAGGAGCGCACCCTGTCCCGCAAGGTGGTCGAACTGCGCTACGCCCTCGGCGTCGAGGAGCGGATGACCAAGGACGAGATCCTGGAGGGCTACCTCAACCTCGCCTACTTCGGCGCGGGCGCGCACGGGATCGAGGTGGCCGCCCAGCGGTACTTCTCCGTGCCCGCCGCCGAACTGGACCCGGGCCAGGCCGCGCTGCTGGCCGGGCTCGTGCGTGCGCCCTCCTACTACGACCCGCTGAGCAACCCGGAAGCGGCCCGGGCCCGGCGCGACCTCGTTCTGGACCGGATGGTCGCCGTGGGGGAGCTGAGCGAGGCGGAGGCGGCGCGCTACGCAGGCGAGGACCTGAGGCTGGAACCGACCCCGCGCGGGGGGAGCTGCTACTCCAGCGACCACCCGTTCTTCTGCGACTACGTCATCCGCTGGCTCTCGCGCACGGACGTCCTGGGCGAGACGGAGGAGGAGCGCCTGCAACTGATGCGGCACGGTGGCCTGACCGTGCGCACGACGCTGGACAGCGGCATGCAGGCCGCGGCCAAGGCGGCCGTCGACGACCGCGTGCCGAGTGAGGGGTCGGCGAAGTTCGCGGTTCAGGCCCTGGTCGAGCCCGGTACCGGGGAGGTGCGGGCGATGGCCCAGAACCTGCGGTACGGGTTCGACGAGTCGGACCCCGGTACCACCTCCATCAACCTCGCGGTGGACCGGATCGACGGGGGCGGCAACGGCTACCAGGCGGGATCGACGTTCAAGGCGTTCACCCTCGCCGCCGCGCTCGACGCCGGGCTGGGGTACGGGACGAGCTTCTCCTCGCCCAAGGAGTTGGAAGTGAAGGGCCTGACCAACTGCGACGGAGGGCGGATGGCGCCCTGGGAGGTGCGCAACGCCGGGGAGAGCAGCGCGGGCTCGCACAACATGCTCAGCGGGACCCGAGGCTCGGTGAACACCTACTTCGCGCAGCTCCAGCGCAAGGTGGGCCTGTGTGAGACCGCGCGGATGGCCGAGCGGCTGGGTGTGCACCGCGCCGACGGGGCACCGCTGGGGGTGTGGAGCTCCTTCACCCTGGGGGACCAGGAGGTCTCGCCGCTGACCATGGCCGCCGCCTACGCCACTTTCGCGGCCCGGGGCGTGCACTGCGAGCCCCTGCCGGTGCGCTCTATCACCGCCGGCCGACCCGAGAGCAAGTCCTACCGGGAGATTCCGGTGGAGTCCGACTGCGAGCAGGTCATCGACCAGCAGGTGGCCGACGGTGTCAACCACCTGCTCCAGGAGCCCCTCAATGGTGGGACCGCCGCAGGGCTGGGGATCGGGCGCGCCGCCGCGGGCAAGACGGGGACGACCGACAGCGCCGCCTACGCGTGGTTCGCCGGTTACACGCCGGGCCTGGCCGGAGCCGTGGCCGTCGGCGACATCCGCGGTGGTGAGAGCCACCCTCTGGAGGGGGTGACCATCGGCGGGCGCTACTACGGCATCGTCTATGGCGGGACCCTGCCCGGTCCGATCTGGAGCGACACCATGAGCCGGGCGACCGCGTCGCTGCCCGCGAACGGGTTCGCGAGCTCGCCCAAGGTCTTCGGGAACCCCGACGCGGAGCCGGAGGAGGACGACGGTGACGACGACGGCGGGGACGGGATTCAGGCCGAAGAATAGGGCCCCTTGTCAGATACGCCGTCCTATGGCACATAATGGGTGCCGACCGACAGGGGAGCGCATGAGCGCTGAGAGTGCGGCACTGAGGCCGCAGACCCTTACACACCTGATCTGGGTCATGCCAGCGAAGGAAGTCGTAGGAACCGTCACTGGTGGCGTGTGTCCCGCGCACCGGTTTCCGGCGCGCGCGGCGCCGCGCCGTCCGGGGGCGCTCTTGGCCGCATGAGCCCTCGTCACACCGACGAAGGGACACCGATGAGCAACGACACCCGTACGACGGGATCCTGGAAGGAAACCGTCGGCAGGGCACGCGAGTGGCGCACCGTCGACGTCGTGGTGGCCGCCGTCATCGGCGTCGCCGTCGGCGCCGTGTTCTGGCTGTGGAATATTCTGTGGACCGTCACCACGCCGCTGTTCGTGGCCTTCCCTCCCGGGCAGGCCGTCATCTACGGCATGTGGATGATCTCCGGTGTGCTGGGCGGGCTGATCATCCGCAAGCCCGGGGCCGCCCTGCTCACCTCGGTCGCCGCCGCCTCGGTGTCGGCCGTGCTGGGCACTCAGTGGGGGATCATGGTGATCCTCGACGGCACACTCCAGGGGATCCTGCCCGAACTGGTCTTCCTCCTCCTGGGCTACCGCCGCTGGGGCATGGGCGCGGCTGTCCTCGCCGCCGCGGTCGCCGGGCTCTCCCCCGCCATCCGCGACAACGTCTTCTACAACGTCACCTGGCCGCTGGGCTACCAGCTCGCCTATGCCCTCATCGTCATCGCCAGTTCGGCGGTCATCGCCGGGGTGGGTGCCCGCCTGCTGACCACCGCCCTGGCCAAGGCAGGCGCGCTGGCCCCCTTCCCCTCGGCCCGGGGCTGAGTCGGCGACCCGACCGTCGAACCCGGTGACCGGATCCTCCGACGGGGCAGGCCCGTGCTCCCGCCCGCACCGGCCGGTCATCCGGCACGAGCAACGAGGTGAGGTAGTACCTCTTGTTGTCATATATGGCGATCTCTAGCGCATAATGGGTGCCGATCGACAGGGGAGCGCATGAGCGCTGAGAGTGCGGCTCTGAGACCGCGGACCCGTCCACACCTGATCTGGGTCATGTCGGCGAAGGACGTCGTGGGAACCGCCACCGGTGGCGTGCGTTCCGTGCACCGGTTCCCGGTGCACGGCGCCACGCCCTCCGGGGGCGCTTTTGGCCGCGTGAGCCCTTGTCACCCGACGAAGGGACACGAATGAGCAACGACACCCCCTCCTTCCAGGAACGAAGAGACACCGTCGACAGGGCATGGGGCTGGCATGGGGCCGACCTTGTGGCCGTCGCCGTGATCGGGATCGCCGTCGGCGCCGTGTTCTGGCTGTGGAATATTCTGTGGACCGCCACCACGCCGCTGTTCGCGGCCTTCCCTCCCGGGCAGGCCGTCCTCTACGGCATGTGGCTGATCTCCGGTGTGCTGGGCGGACTGATCATCCGCAAGCCCGGGGCCGCCCTGCTCACCTCGGTCGTCGCCGCCTCGGTGTCGGCCGCGCTGGGCGACCACTGGGAGATCATCGTTCTCCTCCACGGCGCCCTCCAGGGGATCCTGCCCGAACTGGTCTTCCTCCTCCTGGGCTACCGCTACTGGGGCATGGGCGTGGCTGTCTTCGCCGCCGCGATCGCCGGGCTCTCCCCCGCCATCCGCGACAACGTCTTCTACAACGTCGCCTGGCCGCTGGGCCACCAGATCGCCTATGCCCTCATCGCCGTCGCCAGTTCGGTGGTCATCGCCGGGGTGGGTGCCCGCCTGCTGACCACCGCTCTGGCCAAGGCAGGCGTGCTGACCCCCTTCTCCTCGGCCCGGGGCTGAGCCCGGTGGGCAGCACCACCGGTCCCCGCGGGGCGCGCGTCGAGCTCTCCGGCTGGGGCTGGAGGCACTCAGGACGCACCGCCCACGCCCTGCGCGGGGTGGACCTGACCGTCGAACCCGGTGAGCGGATCCTGCTGTTAGGGGCCTCTGGAGCGGGCAAGTCGACGCTTCTGCACGCACTGGCCGGGCTCACCGGTCCCGACGGCGCCATCGCCGGGGACCAGGAGGGCACCCTCTTGGTGGACGGTGCCCCGGCCGACCGGCGCCGGGGCGCGGTCGGCCTCGTCGGCCAGGACCCCGAGACCCAGCTCGTGATGGCGCGCGCGGGCGACGACGTGGCCTTCGGCCCGGAGAACCTGGGCGTGGCCCCCGAGCTGATCTGGCCGCGCGTCGACGCCGCCCTGGCCGCCGTCGGCTTCCCCTACGGTCGGAGCCATCCCACCGGCGCCCTGTCCGGCGGGGAGAAGCAGCGTCTGGCGCTCGCCGGGGCACTGGCCATGCGCCCCCGCCTGCTGTTGCTGGACGAGCCCACGGCCAACCTCGACCCGGAGGGCGCCGCACACGTCCGGGGTGTGCTCTCGACCCTGCTGATGGAGACCGAGGCGACACTGGTGCTGGTCGAGCACCGGGTGGCCGACGTCGTGGACCTGGTGGACCGTGTCGTGGTCCTGGAACCGGGCGGCGGTGTGGCCGCCGACGGGCCTCCCGGACCGGTCTTCACCGAGCACGGTGCGGCCCTCGCCGCCCAGGGGGTGTGGATCCCCGGCGCCGACCCCGCGCCCGCGGTACCCGTCGCCCCCGGCGGGCCGGTGCTCGCCGAGGCGGCCGGGGTCGCCGCGCGTACTCCGAGGGAGCCGGGGGTGCGCGCCGCGCCGCCGCGCACGGTGCTCTCGGACGTGGACCTGGCGGTGGCGGCCGGTACCGCCACCGCCCTCACCGGGCCCAACGGCGCGGGCAAGTCCACTCTGCTGATGATGCTCGCGGGGCTGACCCGGCCCCACCGGGGCGTGGTGCTGCCGCGCGGCCCGCTGGCCGGGGCCGACCGGCGTCCGCTGTGCCGCTGGCCCGCCCGGCGTCTGGCACGGCACGTGGGCACGGTCTTCCAGCACGCCGAGGACCAGTTCGTGACGGGGACGGTCCGCGACGAACTGCTCTTCGCGCCGTTGCGGGCGGGGGCCGCGCGGGCCGAGGCCGAGGGGTGGGTCGGTGAACTCCTGGAGCGGCTGCGCCTGACCGCTCTGGCCGACATGCACCCTTACACGCTCTCGGGGGGCGAGAAGCGTCGGCTGTCCGTGGCCACGGCGCTCAGTTCCGGCCCCCTGCACGCCCCGGATGTCCTGGTGCTGGACGAGCCGACCTTCGGACAGGACACGCGCACGTGGCGGGAGCTGGTGGAGCTGCTGGGGGCGCTGCGCGCCGAGGGGCGGGCCGTGGTCATGGCGACCCACGACGAGCCGCTCCTGCGCTCCCTGGCGGACGTGCGGGTACGGGTGGCCGGCGGGCGGACCGAGGCGTGCGGGGACGGCACGGAGCGGGCGGGGCCACGGCCGGAGAGGGACGGTGGGTGAGCGTGGGCGACATGCTGACACTGGAGGTGCCCCGCGGCGGTGCCCGCCACTGGCTGGCCGCGCGCAACCCGGCCGCCAAGCTCCTGGCCGCCCTGGTCCTGGGGCTGGGCCTGGTCCCGGCGGTGGACGCGGTCACCGGCGGGGTGGTGCTGGCGGTCGTGCTGGCGTCAGTGCCCTTCAGCGGGATCGACCGCCGGACTCTGCTGGTGCTGGGTGGCCCGTTCGTCCTCATGGGCCTGTCCAGCGGACTGGTCAACTACCTCTACGGCGAGCACGGCGCGGAGGGGGCGGTGGGCGCGGCGGTCCGGCTGCTGGCGATCGCCCTGCCCGGGCTTCTGGCCGCAGCGGGCAGTGACCCCACCGAGATGTCGGACGGGCTGGTCCAGCGGCTTCGGGTGCCCGAGCGCCCCGCGATGGCGGTGCTCGCGGCGCTGCGGCTCATCCCGCTGCTCGTCGCCCAGTGGCGCACGGTCACGCTTGCCCGGAGGGCACGCGGACTGGCGGCGGGATACGACCCGATCCGCGGAGTGGACCTGTTCTTCGGGCGGCTGTTCGCCCTGCTGGTGCGTGCTATCCGTGCGGGGACGCTCATGGCCACGGCCATGGACGCCCGTGGTTTCGGCACCGGCCCCCGGACCTGGGCGAGGACGAGTCGCTGGGCAGGCGCGGACACCCTCCTGATCGCGGGGGCGTGCTGTGTGCTGGCGGTCGCCTATACGGTTTCGGTGCGGCTGGGCACCCTGGTGCTCCTCTTCTCGTGACACCTCGCGGGGAGGGGAGCGGACCGGACCTGTTCTGGGTGCGCAAAGCTCTGTTAGGGGACTGAATCATGACGTGTCCGTGTTCGGACACCGTACGTGGGCTTCGCGGAACCGGCCGGGCGGTTTTTCCGTCATACTCGTGGTGGTCTCTTCCCTGGCCCGTACAGCAGACGCAGGACCCCTGCCGCATCGGCGGAAGGAAAGCAGACCGCAACGGGCCCGAGCCGGGCCGTACAAGCCGAAGGTGACCCATCCCCCGGCCGATAAGCTGGACGCGGTGGTATGTGGTCTTGTGAGGGGATGAGTTCTCGATGGCAATGTCGGCAGGTTTCCCCACGGGTGAGGAGCTGCCGGAGCGCATCGGCCACTACGTGATCCGCCGCCGTATCGGGCAGGGCGGCATGGGTGTGGTCTACCAGGCGGAGGATCCCCGGACCGAGCAGTTCGTCGCGGTGAAGGTCCTCAAACCCGAGGTGGCGGGGGACCATATCGCGCGTGCGCGCCTGCACCGCGAGGTCGAGACGATGCGCCGCGTGCAGAGCCCCAACGTCGCCGAGGTCATCGACGCCGACACCCAGGCGGAGCTGCCGTGGGTGGTCACCGAGTACATCCCGGGGCCCACGCTGGACGCGACGGTGACCGACCACGGGCCGCTCCGGGGCCGTGCGCTGACCCGGTTCGTCACCGGGCTGGCCCGGGCGATCAAGGACATCCACGCGATCGACGTCATCCACCGGGACCTCAAACCCGGCAACGTCATCATCTCCAACGGTGAGCCGATCGTCATCGACTTCGGTATCGCGCACGCGGTGGACGGAGCCAAGCTGACCCAGACCGGCACCTTCGTCGGTACCCCCAGCTACCTCTCGCCCGAGGTCATCGAGGGCACCGACCTGGGTTCGGCCACCGACATCCACGCCTGGGGCGGTACGGTCGCATTCGCCTCCACCGGGCGGCCGCCCTACGGTGCGGGCACCTTCGAGGTGATCTTCTACCGCATCCTCAACGGCGAGATCGACCTCGAGGGCATGCACGAGGCGCTGATGCCGCTGGTCAAGGCGGCCGTCACGCGGGACATGGCCCGCCGTCCCAACGCGGACCAGCTGGTCGCCGAGACGAGCCGGCTCAACCTCGACCTGCCCTGGGACGGGAACGCCTCGTCGCCCGGGTTCGGCAGCGGTGCCGTCCTGGGCGGCGTGGCCGAGGTCGAGGAGGCCCACCTGTGGCAGCCCGCGGACGGGGGGCACGACCACGGCGCGGCGGGCGATCGCGGCGGCGAGGAGGAGGCCCCCCCGGCGGCCGCCCGCGAGTCCGGCGGTCTCCAGGGCACGCGGTACCTGGACCCGGTGGACCCCGAGCCGCAGAGGGCGCAGGATCCGTCGGGCACCATGATGATGCCCCCGCAGGGGCGGGACGCCGAGGAGGTGTCCACCTACGAGGTGCCGCCCAACGACGCGCCCCAGACGCAGTTCTTCAACACCCCGCTCGCCAAGGGTGACTTTTCCGACATCCTCCCACCGGTGGGGCAGGACCAGCGGTCCCGCGGCCACACCCAGGAGTTCGACGAGGACGACTACGACGACGGCGGGGGCGGCTTCATGGGCCGCTTCCGCCGCGGCCGCAGCGACCGGCTGGGGGACTACTTCAGCGGTGGGGAGACGGACTCCTACGACGACGGGGAGTACTACGACGACCACCCCGGCTACCGGATGCACCCGCTGACGCTCCTGCCGCTCATGGTGGCCCTGGCCGGTACGGCGCTGTGGTTCCCGTGGTTCGGCTACGCGCTCGGCGTCCTGGTGATCGCCGGTCTGGGCGCGCTGGACGTGGTCAAGGCCGAGCACGAGCGGCGGCTCCAGACGCGCGGCCCGCGCGGCTCCGACGGCATGGTGGTGGCGCTGAGCTTCCCCTGGGCCTTCGGGCGGATGCTGGTGCGCACGGTCCTGTTCGGCCTGGTCTACCTGATCGGCGGCATCCTGGCCGGACTGGTGTATTCACAGATAGTGGAGACCGGCAGTGAGGGTGCGAACTACACGGGTGGCTTCGCGATCTTCGTGGCGGTGCTCCTCGGCTACATCATGCCGAGCGGGCGGGAGGCCCGCCACCAGGCGGTGTGGGCGGTGCGCCGTGCCCGGTTCCGCAGTATCTACCTGTTCGTCGGCCTGAACGTCGCCGTCGTCCTGCTGATGATGTTCATCCTGTCCATCGGCCTGAGCGCCGCTCCGGACTGGGAGCCCTTCGGGGGGCCCTCGGACTGGTTCTCCGGGTGATCCGCGGCCGCGGATGAGCCCTGCGCGCCCTCCTCCCCGAGCGGGGCGGAGGGCGCGCCCGTGTCCGCGGCCGATCGCCGGGGGCGCTGGCCATAGGGTGGTGACCGGGACGCCGGAGCCGCGTGCCCGTGCCGATGCACGGGCGGCGGGCCGCTGTTACAGGGCCCCGGGCGCTGCGCTTCCGGGTTTGTGAGGTATTCCTTACTCGAACCGGGGTGCGCGGGTTGGTCCTGAAGCTACTAGCCAGTAACATCTGGGTGTCGGTACACAGCGGGACGGGTGGAGGAGAACACCGGGCCCCGCCGTCGGATGACCGAACGGCGTTCGACATTGTTGGCAGTACGGGGCGCGCCAGCGTCCGCTCCGCCAGACGGCGGATCATGGAGTGCAGGGAGGTCGGCCACCGGCCATGAATATTGTCGTTTTGGTCAAGCAGGTCCCGGACACGGCGACCGAACGGAAGCTCAGCGACGCTGACAACACGCTGGACCGTGCAGCGTCCGACGGCGTCATCAACGAGCTCGACGAGTACGCCATCGAAGAGGCGCTTCAGCTCAAGGAGAAGCACGGCGGCGAGGTCACCGTCCTGACCATGGGCCCGGACCAGGCCACGGACTCGATCCGCAAGGCCCTGTCCATGGGCGCCGACAAGGCCGTCTTCGTCAACGATGACGCCCTTCACGGCTCGGACGCTCTCCAGACCGCCTACGCGCTCGCGCAGGCCCTGGGCACCATCGAGTACGACCTGGTCGTCCTCGGCTCCGAGTCCACCGACGCGCGCACCGGCGTCGTGGGTGCCGCGCTCGCCGAGTACCTCGGCCTGCCGCAGCTCACCTTCGCGGGCAAGGTCGACGTCGACGGCGGCGCCGTCAGGATCCAGCGCCAGACCGACTACGGCTACGACGTCGTCGAGGCCCAGATGCCCGCCGTCGTCTCCGTGGTCGAGAAGATCAACGAGCCGCGCTACCCGTCCTTCAAGCTGATCATGCAGGCGAAGAAGAAGCCGGTCGACAAGAAGTCGGCCGCCGACGCCGGCATCGACACCGGCAAGGTGGGGCTGGCCAACGCCACCACCGAGACCGTCGACTTCGCCGCAGCGCCGCCGCGCGCCGCGGGCACGATCGTCACGGACGAGGGCGACGGCGGTGCGAAGATCGCCGACTTCCTCTCCGAGAAGAAGTTCGTGTAGGCCAGGCGAGAGACTCAGGGAAGGTTCAAGGATTATGGCTGAGGTCCTCGTCCTCGTCGACCACGTCGACGGACAGGTCAAGAAGGTCACCGCCGAGCTGCTGACCGTGGCCCGCCGCATCGGCGAGCCCGCCGCGGTGTGGGTCGGCGACGGTGCCGAGTCGGGCAAGGCCGGGCTGGCCGAGTTCGGCGCGGAGAAGGTCTACGTCGCCTCGTCGGAGCTGAACGACTACGTCGTGGCCCCCAAGGCCGAGCTGCTGGCGAAACTGGCCCAGGAGAAGTCCGCCGCCGCGATCCTGGTCTCGGCCACGCCCGAGAACAAGGAGGTCGCCGGCCGGGCCGCCGTCAAGCTGGGCTCCGGTGTGCTCACCGACGTCGTCGACGTCACGGCCGAGGCGGTCGCCGAGCACAGCATCTTCGGCGGCGCCACCATCGCCCACGCCCGCGTGAGGACCGGGGTGCCGGTCGTCGCGGTCCGCCCGAACTCCATCCCGGCCGAGCCCGCCACCGGCGCGGCCGCCGAGGAGACGGTCTCCGTGGAGGTCTCCGACGCCGCCAAGGGCGCCAAGGTCGTCGAGCGCGTCGCACAGGAGAAGGGCGACCGTCCCGAGCTCACCGAGGCCGCCGTCGTGGTCTCCGGTGGCCGCGGTGTGGGCTCGGAGGACTTCACGGTCGTCGAGCAGCTCGCCGACGCGCTCGGTGCCGCCGTCGGCGCCTCCCGCGCCGCCGTGGACGCCGGCTGGTACCCGAACCAGTTCCAGGTCGGCCAGACCGGTAAGACGGTCAGCCCGAACCTGTACGTGGCACTGGGCATCTCCGGTGCCATCCAGCACCGCGCGGGCATGCAGACCTCGAAGAACATCGTCGCGGTCAACAAGGACCCCGAGGCGCCGATCTTCGAGCTCGCCGACTACGGCGTGGTGGGCGACCTGCACACGGTCGCCCCGCAGCTCACCGAGGAGATCAACAAGCGCAAGTAACGCGTTCGCGGTTCCAGTGCCCGGCCGGGGCCCCTGGCCGGGCACTCGCGCGTCCGGCCCCCTACCTCCCGGGGGCGCGTTCCTGGCCGGGGGCGGGCACGCGCGTGTCCGTACCGGGGATCTCCACGGTCGCCATGCCGTGGGGGACCGGGCAGCCCCGGGGGAAGGTCCCGATCCGGGACGGGTCGTGGCCGTGCGGGTAGCTGCGGATGTTGGGGCTCTGCGCGGGCATACGCGGCTCCTCGCGGGGCCGCATCCGGCGCACCGCCTTGGCGCGCAGCCGCAGGGCGGTGCGGGAGAGCGTTCGCCAGGCGCGGGAGGGCGCGGGATAGCCGAAGGCCTCGATCAGGTGGTCGTCCAGCAGCGCCCTGGTGAACGGCCGGATCAGTGGGCGCTGCCAGGCGGGGTAGAAGGTGGTCATGAGGTCGAGGGTGGCGTCGGAGACCGCCCGGCCGCCGTCGGTGTAGGCGAAGTGCTCGCGCTCGTAGGAGTCGAAGAGCTCGCGGAACCCGGCGTAGGTCTCGGGGACGTCCTTGATGCCCATGTGCCGGCCGAGCTTGCGGTAGTAGTTCGTCTGCGCGGCGATCTCGTGGTCCGACAGGCGCCGCCACCCGTAGCCGAGGTCGTTGAGCCAGCGGACGGGCATGACGACGAAGGTGCTGAGGACGTAGCGGTAGTCGTCGTTGCCGATCCCGTAGGAGCGGTGCATCTGGTTCATGCGGCGCAGTGCGTCACGGCCCCGGCCCGGGCCGAACCCGTGCTCCAGGATGTCGCTCAGGATCAGCGCGGTGTCGTCGTAGCGGTACTGGGTGCGGGCGGTGAACTCCTTGGTCCGGGCCAGGAGCTCACCGATGCTGGGCACCGCGTAGGTGCGGTACAGGGCCAGCCCCAGCGCCTGTTCGATGTCCCAGGGGAACTCGTGGCCGCTCAGAATGCGGACGATCCGCTCGCAGTCGTGCTCGGCGTCCAGTGCGTGGATCCGCTCATACCACTCGAACCGTTTCACGACCTACTCCAGCCACTCCGGGACCGTGCGGGCAGACTCGGGGCCGGGCGCGGTCGGCCCTGTCGGTGCGCCACCTTCCCACCAGAACTTTACCTGGATGGTCCTTGTGCGAACAGGGACGCCGGGCCGGCCCCGAGACCGTGCGCCGGTGTCAGGCCGCCACGTTGCTCACCACGTGGTTGATCAGGCAGAGCAGGACCGCCTTGGAGGACTCCCGTTCGCGTGCGTCGCCGATGACGACCGGGACCGACGGGTCCAGGCTCAGCGCCGAGCGCACCTCCTCCTGTTCGTAGCGGTGGGAGCCCTCGAAGTGGTTCACCGCCACCACGAAAGGGAGTCCCCGCCGCTCGAAGAAGTCCACCGCCGCGAAACAGGTTTCCAGGCGGCGGGTGTCGGCGATGACGATCGCCCCCAGGGCGCCCTCCGACAGCTCCTCCCACATGAACCAGAAGCGATCCTGTCCGGGGGTGCCGAACAGGTACAGCACGAGTTGCGGGTTGATGGTGATGCGGCCGAAGTCCAGCGCCACGGTCGTGGTGGACTTGGCCTCCACTCCCGACAGGTCGTCGACTCCCCTGCTGGCCTCGGTCATCAACTCCTCGGTGCTGAGCGGGTTGATCTCGCTGACCGAACCGACCATCGTGGTCTTGCCCGCTCCGAAACCGCCCGCGATGAGGATCTTCAGCGCGGACGGGACCGGTTCCTGGGTGGGGTCAGAGTTTCTGGATGCCATCGAGTACCGCCTGGAGGACGTCCCGGTTCACCGGGCTCTTGGACGTGTAGGGGGCGCGTGCCAGGGCCAGGCCGCGGTTGAGGAGGTCGCTGAGCAGGGCCTTGACGACACCGACCGGGATGTCCAGGTGCGCGGACACCTCGGCCACCGACTGGGGGCGGCGGCACAGATCAAGGATGCGGAGCTGTTCCGGTTCGAGGGCCATCTCGTCCACCTCGACACGCTTCGCCGCGATGACGACGCTGATCATGTCCAACTGGACGGTGTCCGAGCGGCCGCGGCCCTGCGCGATCACGTACGGGCGGACCAGGGGCTCCTCGGAGGCCCCATCGGGGCCGTACTCGCTGTGTTCTTGCATGAACGTCCCCTACCGTGCGGCTTCACCGGACGCGTCCGCCTGCCTGGGCGCGGCTTCCATGTACCGGCCGACTTGTTCGACCAGCACGTTCATCTCGTAGGCGATGAGGCCGACGTCCGCGCTCTCCTCAGCGATGACGGCCAGCCGGGCGCCCCGGCCCGCACCCGTGACGAACAGGTAGGCCTGCTCCATCTCCACGATGCTCTGGAGGACCTGGCCGCCGCCGAAGCGCTGGCTGGTGCCCCGGGCCAGGCTCTGGAAGGCGGAGGCCACCGCCGCCAGGTGTTCTCCGTCCTCCTCCGCCAGGTCCTGCGAGCGGCCGATCAGCAGACCGTCGGCCGACAGCACGATCGCGCTGCGCGATCCGACCGCCCGGTCGAGCAGCTCGTCCAGGAGCCAGTCGATGTTCTTCTTGTCCGCGCCACTGCCGTTGTCGAGTTCTGCGCTGTCAGGAGTGCTCGTCACGTTAGGCGTCCTTGTCGGTGTCGTGGATCTGCTGTCTGCCGTCGCGCCGTCCGCGGTCCGTTCCCTTCTGGAACGCGGACATGTTCCGGCGCAGGCGTGCCAGCCGCTCCGCGCCGTCGGGGGAGCCGTTCGAGGGGTCGGCGGCACCGGCACTCCCGGCGGGTTCGGTTCGCCCCGCTCCGGAGGGGGCCGCGGCCAACTGCGGGGCCAGGTTCTCCTGCGGACGCCGTTTGGGTAGCGAAGGCCGTTCGTCCGGGGTCTCAGCGGAGGGGACGTGGTCCGTTGCCGCGGCCCCACCGGGTCTGCGGCTCGGCAGTGCGGGGCGGTCGTCGTGCGGGGCGGGGCCCTCCACCGGCTCCGGCGCGGCGGTGATCGTCGCCTCGGTGGGCGTCGGCGCCTCGTCCTCCGACTCTTCGGAGACGGGGGTGGCGACCGGTGCCAGGGCCGGCTTCGCACCGTTGCCGGGGCCCGAGGCGAGGCCGGGGACACCGTGTTCGGTGAGCTCGCGCACCTGCCAGGTGTCCCTCCGGAGGTCCCCGGTCTCACCGGAAGGCGTCCCGGTCTCCGTGATCAGGCCCTGGGGCAGCAGCACGATCGCCTGCACGCCCCCATAGGGGGAGGAACGCAGGTGCACCTTGATGTCGTGGCGGTGCGCCAGGTGCGAGACCACGAACAGGCCCAGGCGCATCTTCTCGTTCAGTCGCATGACGTCGAACTCGGGCGGGTCCGTCAGCAGCGCGTTCGCGTCGGCGAGTTCACCGCCGGTCATTCCCAGACCGCGGTCCTCGATCTCGATCGTCGCGCCGTGGGGGACCTCCTCGCTGCTGATCCGCACCTGGGTGTGGGGCGGGGAGAACATCGCCGCGTTGTCGATCAGCTCGGCGACCAGGTGGATCACGTCGGCGACGGCGGGCCCGTGCAGGTTGACCCGGGCGATGCGCTCGCGCTTGACACGCGTGTAGTCACCGGACTCCGAGATCGCGCCGCGCAGCACGTCGATCAGCGGCATCGGCCGGTGCCAGGTGCGGCCGGGAGCCTCGCCGCCCAGGATGAGGAGGTTCTCCGCGTTGCGCCGGGAGCGGGTGGCCAGGTGGTCGAGCTTGAACAGCTGGGCCAACTGCTCCGGGTCCTCCTGCTCGCGCTCCATCGCGTCCAGCAGGCGCAGTTGGCGGTGGACCAGCGTCTGGCTGCGGTGCGCGATGTTGAGGAACACGCGGTTGACGCCGTGGCGCAGCTCGGTCTGCTGTACCGCCTCCTCCACGGCGGCGCGCTGCGCGGTGTTGAACGCCTTGGCGACGTCACCGATCTCGTCGTCGTCGGTGGTCAGTTCCGGCAGGGACGACCGCGTGTCCACGCGTTCGCCCTGGTGCACGCGGCGCATGAGGTCGGGCAGCCGGTTCTCGGCCAGGTCCCGGGAGTCGTCGCGCAGGCGCAGCAGACGTGTGGTCAGCCCCTCGGAGCCCCGTCGGGCCAGGAGGAACGCCGCACCGACCACGGCCGCGACACCGAGGCTCGTGCCGATCGCGGCGAAGACCTTCGACCAGGCCTCGTCACCGGTGAGCTGGGCCGAGTGCAGGGCCTCGTCGGTGCCGATCCCGATCAGCTCCGTGAGCGTGTGCTCGTAGGGGGCGGCCCAGGCCTCGTGTTCGATCGGCATGGACAGGTCTTCGACGACCTCCTGCTCGAAGGTGGTCGGGTTCGTCTCGATCGCGGTGGGGGGCACCCGGTCGATGACCGTCCGCTGCATCTGGAGCAGTTGTGTGTACTCGGGGCCGTTGACGAGGGCCTCATAGCGCTCCTGCTGCCCCTCGCCCTCCAGATACTGGGCGTTGGACTCCATGAGGTGCTCGTAGGAGCCGACCAGTTGCGTGAACTCCCGCTGGTCCTCGCGGCTGAGCTCCCCGGTAGCGAAGGCGTAGGAGAGCAGGGTGTCGGTGCGCGCGAACAGGTCGATGGCGCGGAACATGTAGGTGGCGGTGAACCCCGGGTTGACGGAGGCGGCCTCGCTGACCAGGCGGGCCTGCGTGTCGAAGACGTCCGTGCCGGTGGTCATCAGGGCGTCGTAGTACTCCAGCGCCTCGTCGTGGGTGGCCGTACCGGAGTCGACCGAGGAGCGGATGCCGTCGATCTCCTCGTACTGTTCGTACAGGGTCTCGATCCTCTGCGCGGACAGGCCCGGTGAGACGTCGGTGATGCCTACGAGGTCCTCGATGGTCACCCCCAGGGTGGCGTCGGACTCCTCGCGCGACTCCGTGAGCCGCTCCTTCAGTTCGGGGTTTTGGGGGTCCTCGATGTAGGCGATGGTGGCGGAGCGTTCGTGCATCACGTTCACCATGCCCTCGGCGGCCGGGACGATCATGTTGTCGACCGCCTGGGCCCGCAGGAGCTGGTAGATGCCGTCCCACGCCATGGAGAACGTGATGACCAGCCAGATCGCTATCAGGGCGGAGGTGGGGATCATGACCAGGGAACGGATGCGGGCGGCGATCGTCCGCTCGCGTCGCTTCTGTACTGCTTGCACGGTTCTCCTGTCGGTCCGCGTCGAATCTGGGGGCCTCGAGGCGGAGCGTTTCCCCAGGCCGGTGCGGCGGTGGTCCGTGGTGGGGGAGCACCGCACAGACCTGGTCTTTGGTTGCGCTCTGTCGCCGAAGGCGGTGTGGAGCCTGCTGAGGAGCGACCACAGGGTGCCTTTTCACGTCGAAGGGCGGTGTGGGGGACCGCCTGTCGAGGGGGGTGGGTTCGAGGCAGGGGAGGGCTGCGGCGCTGATCAGCCGTTACACCGGTGCTGCGTCTCTTTGTCTCCGCGGATTTCTGTGACGAAGGGTGGCTTGTGTTAAAGGCTTGACTTGTGGGTCAAACCAGGACATCAGTGCTATGGGACGTTATCAGGGGATAAGGGCGTTTGGAACTCCATAGAACACTGGTCAGGGAATATGTACGCAGAGGACAGGGTCACCACCACGCCAGGTAACCGAGCAGCAGTCCAATGGCCATAAGGAGAAGGCCGAGCGAACCGAACAGTCCGCGGACCCAGTGGCTCAGCCACGGCGCTGAGACGATCCGGGCGATCTCCGGAAGGTTCGGATCGTAGGAGACGGTGACGATCTCTCCGGCCCGTGAGGCCGTCCAACCGGTGTTCTCGTGCTCGGCGTGCACCACCTCGCCCTCCTCGGTGCGGAACTGCACGATCATCCGGGAGGCGGACGAGGTCTCGTGGTAACCGATCACCCGTCCCTTGGCCCGCACGCCGTGCCGCGCCAGGCGCAGGTCCAGGCGGGTGTTGCGGGTCACCGTCCAGAGTGTGATCAGTCCCGCGACGACGGGGAGCAGGGGGTACAGGTCGGCCATCGCGGAGCCCTCTCTGCGCTTGTGTCGGCCGGGACACGCCCGTGGCACGCACACAACAATGCACGATCACGGGACTTGTGCAACCACTCTGGCCGGGTTCGGGCGCGGTTTCCGCGTTCTGGCCGGTGAGGCGTGCACGGTTGGATGTGAGAGGAACACGGAACGCGAGGACGGAGGCGGATATGCCGGAGATCGCCGCACGGGTCGAACAGGTTCTGGACGACGCGGAGCTGTGGCCCCGTGATCCGAGCGAGGCCGTCGCGCTGCAACGGCGCATGGCGGACCGGGTGCGTGAGGAGCCGCTGGACGCGGACGCGGTGCGCCTGGTCGCCGGACTGGACGTCAGCTACGCCAAGGACGACTCACTGCTCTCGGCCGCCGCCGTCGTCCTGGACGCACGGACACGGGAGGTGGTCGACTCGGCCGTCATCTCCGCCGCACCGGAGTTCCCCTACGTCCCGGGGCTGTTCTCCTTCCGCGAGCTCCCCCCGGTGCTGAGGGCCCTGGCACAGCTCACGGCCATCCCCGACGTGTACCTGTGCGACGGCTTCGGACTGGCCCACCCCCGGCGGTTCGGTGTCGCCTCCCACCTGGGGGTGCTGCTCGACCTGCCGGTCGTGGGATCGGCCAAGTCGGTCCTGTACGGCAAACACAGCGTCCCGGGACTGGAGCGGGGGGCGTGGACGCCCATGGTCGCCGGACGCTCGGAGACGGTGCCCGACTCGGCGGCCCTCGCCGAGCAGGGCGCGGAGGTCGTCGGGCGCGTTCTGCGCACCCGGGCTGGCGTCAAGCCCGTCTACGTCTCGGCCGGGCACAGGGTGGACCTGCCCGGGGCGGCCGACCTGGTGCTGCGCCTGTCACCGAAGTACCGGATCCCCGAGCCGGTCCGCCACGCCGACCGGTTGTGCGGCGAACACCGCAAGGCGCTGTCCGCCGCACCCCCCTCTACCAGTTGGTCGGAACCGGACGCCCCTCCTGATAGCCGGCGGCGCTCTGCACACCCACGACGGCGCGCTCGCGGAACTCGGTGAGCGAGGCGGCGCCCGCGTAGGTCATGGAGCTGCGCACACCGGCGACGATCTGGTCGATGAGGTCCTCGACGCCCGGACGCTCGGGGTCGAGGTACATCCGGCCGGTGGAGATGCCCTCCTCGAACAGGGCCTTGCGGGCCCGGTCGAACGGGGAGTCGTCGGCGGTGCGGAGTCTGACCGCGCGCGCCGACGCCATGCCGAAGCTCTCCTTGTACTGCGCGCCCTCGGCGTCGCGCATGACGTCGCCGGGCGACTCGTAGGTGCCCGCGAACCAGGAGCCCACCATGACGTTGGAGGCGCCCGCCGCCAAAGCGAGGGCGACGTCGCGCGGGTGGCGCACTCCGCCGTCCGCCCACACGTGCCCGCCGAGTTCGCGGGCGGCGTCGGCGCACTCCAGGACGGCGGAGAACTGCGGGCGGCCCACTGCGGTCATCATGCGGGTGGTGCACATCGCACCGGGTCCCACACCGACCTTGACGATGTCGGCGCCCGCCTCGATGAGGTCCCGGGTGCCCCGGGCGGTGACGACGTTCCCGGCGACGACCGGGACGCCGGGCTCCAGCGCGCGCACCTTGGCGATCGCCGAGAGCATCTTCTCCTGGTGGCCGTGCGCGGTGTCGACCACCAGCGCGTCGGCCCCTGCCGACACCAGTTCGGCGGCCTTGCCCGCCACGTCGCCGTTGATACCCACGGCGGCGGCCACCCGCAGTCGGCCGCCGGCGTCCACCGCGGGCGTGTACAGCGTGGAGCGCAGCGCGCCGGTCCGGGTCAGGACGCCCACCAGCGCGCCCTCTTCGTCGACCACCGGCGCGAGCCGGTGCCGGGCGTCGTGCAGGACCCCGAACGCCTCCCGGGGCTCGGTGCCCGAGGCGATGGTCAGCACCTCGGTGGTCATGACCTCGCGCAGTTGGGAGAAGCGGTCGACGCCGGAGCAGTCGGCCTCGGTGACCACGCCGAGGGGCCGGCGGGCCCCGTCGACCACGACGACCGCGTTGTGCGCCCGCTTGGGCAGCAGGTTGAGCGCCTCACCGACCGTGCTCGACGGGTTCAGGGTGATGGCCGTGTCGTAGACCAGGTGCCGCTCCTTGGTCCAGGAGACGACGTCGGCGACCACTTCGAGTGGGATGTCCTGCGGGATGACCGTGATGCCGCCGCGCCTGGCGACCGTCTCGGCCATCCGCCGCCCGGCCACCGCGGTCATGTTCGCCACGACCAGCGGGATGGTGGTTCCTGTGCCGTCCGGGGACGACAGGTCCACACTCAGCCGGGAGCCGACGTCGCTGCGGCCCGGGACCATGAACACATCGCTGTAGGTGAGGTCCTGCTGGGGAGCCTGGTCGTTGAGAAAACGCAAGTGTCTACCTCGGTCGAGACCGAAGGGGGTGGCCCACTCCGCCGCTCGCGCGTACGGCACCCTGTTGATCCCCCTCTTACCAGTCGATTATGCAGCGGAAGGGCCGGTGGCACCAAAGCCGTCTGGGATGATGGGCCGGTTCACCGCTGCCATACCCCCGCTCGGACGGTACGCCCCCCGGCACTTCGGCCGGGCCGGGACGGGCCCGTTGGGAAGTAGAAGTAAACCGCATGTCCAGATTCACACTCGACCACGTCAAAGAGACCTATAAAACCAGGGACGCCTGGTGGACGGTCTTCCTCGTCGATCCCCTGGCCGGACGCCTGGTCGTCTGGGCCGCGAACCGGACCTCGCTCACCCCGAACCAGCTCACCCTGGGCGCCGGTCTCCTCGGATTGTTCTCAGCGGTCTGCTTCGCGGCCCCGGTGTGGGCCGGCGCGGCGGGTTGGGCCTGGCTCCTGGCCGGTGCCCTGCTGTTCCACCTGAGCTTCGTCCTGGACTGCATGGACGGCAAGATCGCCCGCCTCAAGGGCACCGGTTCGATCTTCGGTGCCTGGGTCGACTTCGTCTTCGACCGCATCCGCTTCTTCGGCTGTGTGATGGCGCTGCTGGTCGGCCAGTGGGCGGCCACGGGCAGCACCGCCTACCTGATCGCCGCGCCGGTCGTGGTCTTCTTCGACTTGCTGCGCTATCTCAACGCCTCACAGGTCGCCAAGACCCGTCGGGCCCTGAAGCGTGCCCTGGCGGAGATGGCCGGGGAGCCCGAGCCGGTCCGTGCCGGCACCGAAGACGATCCGGAGGGGGAGGGGGCCGAGGAGGCCCCGGGGGATCCCGCTCCCGCTCCACGGGGCCTGTACGCGAGGGTTCGTGCGTCCCTCCTGCGGCACCGGGTGCGCCCTCACCTGTTCAGCGGTATCGAGTTCGAGATGTTCCTGTGCATCGTCGCCCCCGCGTCCGCGCTGGTCTCCCTGGCCACCCCCCTGGACAGCCTGATCCTTCCGATCGCGGTCCTCTCGTGCGCGGCCCTGGGCTTCTTCGAGGCGGTCCTGGTCGGGCGGCTGTGGGGGGAGTCCCGCCGGGTCCAGGCGCTTCTGCGGTCCGGGGACGGCCGCTGAGCACAGCCCGGTGACCGTCCACCCGTTCCCGGGGCCCGCGGGCCCCGGGAGGGCCTCAGCCGGTGCCCGCGCCGGATCCGGCCTTGCCACGGCGCAGCGGGGAGTCCTCGGGCAGGAACCATGTCGGCTGCGGTTCGACCGCCCACCGCATGCACCGTCGCATCCACGGGGCGCACAGCAGCAGGGTGACGGCCGCCGCGAGCGCGATGTTGACCGCCGCTCCCACGGCGCCCCCCGTGAGGTCGTACCAGGGCGTGGTCTTGAGGACCCTGTAGAAGACGGCGTGTCCCAGGTACACGTACAGCGTGTAGGCACCCAGGGCCGTCATCCAGGTACGGCGCTTGGGGGTGAGGGCGAGGACGGCCACCGTCATCGCCAGGGCCAGGGCCATGAACGCGAGCCTGATGCCGATGCTGGGCGCCAGAGGGTCGATGTCGCGGTCGGTGAGGCTGTTCCGCCAGAACAGCCACTCCCGGCTCAGGTCGCCGGACATCGGCACGGCGAGGACGGCGGTCCCCACCAGTACCGCGGCCGAGCAGACGCGCACCCAGGTGCGGTCCAGGAGCGCGAAGTGCTCCCGGCGCAGGCACAGGCCCAGGACGAAGAACGGCAGGAGGCTGAGCACGCGGCCCAGCGACAGGGTCGAGCCGAGGTCGGCCGTGGCGGCGAACAACGAGACGGCCACGGAGACGGCCACGGGCCACCGCAGCCGCTTCCAGACGGGAACGCTGAGCCGCCACAGGAAGAGGGCGACCAGGAACCACAGCGTCCAGGTCGGTTTGAGGACCGACAGGGAGTCGGGGAGGCCGCCGCGTGCCGCGCCGGAGATCACCTGGTGGATCGTCCAGAAGACGAGGTAGGGGACCGCCAGGGACAGGAACAGCCTCTCCACGCGTTTGGACGAGCCGTCGAAGGACCGTGAGAGGTACCCGCTGATCACGATGAACGCGGGCATGTGGAAGAGGTAGATCCAGAAGTACAGAGCCCGGGTCGGTTCGTAGGAGCCGGTCAGGGGTTCGATCCCGTGGCCGAGGACCACCAGGGCGATGAGAAGGAACTTGGCGTTGTCCAGTCGCGCGTCCCGGTCGGGCGCGGGCGTCGGAGCGGAGGCATGAGAGGAGGACGCGCACCGCTCTTCCCCCGGGCGGCCGTGTTGCGGACTGGTCGTGGATGAGGCCACGTACGGACTCCGAATGCGTGATGTGTGGGACGGGTCCACGGCTCTGCCGCCGCACGCGGAAGCGGTGGCGGACGGGTGGGGCCGTGACGGAATCGGGGTCGGCCTGCGGTGCGCCGTGGGCGGATGCGTCGCGGGTTGGTGCGGCGCGGGACCTCGGGCGCGGGAACCCACGGGCGGGAGGCATCCGGGCGTTGCGGATCGCGTGGAGCGCGAGGGGGAGACCCGGATGTTCACGACCCCTTCCAATGGGCGTTACCTTACTGAGACGTACGGCGATATGCCAACGGGTGACGCCGTATCGCGCGGGATTTCGTGCCCGATCGCCGTGTACGGCCGACCCGGGGCGGTGCCGCCGGCCGACACGTTGGTGTGAGCCGGTCACGGCTGCGCAGATAGGGTGATCCCTGGCAGGTGCCCGCGGGGCAGCGCCGACCAGGTCCGGAACGAAGAAGGCGGTGGAAACCGTGCCGCACGCGGTGGATCCCAACCGTGCCGCTCAGCACGGAAGTGTGGTGATGCGACTCCTCGACGAGCTGTTCCCGCTCGTGGAGGGGTTCTACGTCGACCTGCACAAGAACCCCGAGCTGTCCCACGCCGAGCACCGCACCGCCAGCGGCGTCGCCGAGTGGCTGAACCGTACCGGCTACGAGGTCCACACGGGTGTCGGCGGCACCGGGGTGGTCGGACTCCTGCGCAACGGGCCCGGGCCGACCGTGATGCTGCGCGCCGACATGGACGCCCTCCCCCTGGCCGAGCGGACCGGGCTGCCCTACGCCAGCACGGCACGCGAGGTCGGCGACGACGGTGCCGAGGTCCCCGTCATGCACGCCTGCGGGCACGACGCGCACACGGCCTGCCTGGTGGGCGCGGCCGACCTGCTCTCTGAGACCCGCGAGGAGTGGTCCGGCACCGTCATGGTCGTCGCCCAGCCGGGCGAGGAGACCACCGACGGCGCCAAGCGGATGCTCGACGACGGCTTGTTCGAGCGCTTCGGCCGCCCTGACGTCATCCTCGCCCAGAACCTGGGGCCGCAGCCCGCCGGACTGATCTCGCACCGCTCCGGTGTCGTCATGGGCGCCACCCGCTCCTACCGGGTGCGCGTGTTCGGCGAGGGCGGCCACGCGGCCATGCCGCACACCGCGATCGACCCCGTGCTCATCGCGGCCCACATCGTGACCCGCCTCCAGGGCGTGGTCGCCCGCGAGATCAGCCCGGGCGAGATGGCGGTGCTCACGGTCGGCAGGATCCGCGCCGGGGCCAGGGCCAACGTCATCCCGGACGAGGCCTACCTGGAGATCAACACCAGAGCGATCAACGAGGGCGTCATCGCCCAGTTGGAGGAGGCCCTCGGCCGGATGGTGCGCGCCGAGGCCGCTGCCTCCGGCGCCACCCGCGAGCCCGTGGTCGAGGCCTTCCGGGGCGTGGGCATCACCCGCAACGACCCCGAGAGCACCGAGGCGGTCTCCGCCGCCCACCTCGCCTACTTCGGCGAGGACTACGTCATCCACCTGCCCGACCCCTCGCCGGGCAGCGAGGACATCGGCCTGTTCGGCCTGCCGGACGACCCCCAGCCGATCCCCTACGTACTGTGGTTCGTCGGCGCCACCCCGCACGACGTGTGGGAGGCGGCCCCCGGCTCCACCCCCTACGAGAAGATGGCGAACGTGCCCAGCCCGCACTCGCCGTTCTTCGCCCCCGCGCGCGAGCCCACCCTGCGCGCGGGGCTCGCGGCGATCACCGTGGCAGCGCTGTCCTACCTGGGCAGTGACAAGCCGGCCTCCTTCGGAGGGACGGACGCGCGCTCCCACGAACTGCTCGCCTCGGACACGCCCGACCCCCTCTCCCCGAGCGCTGCCGAGGGTCTGGCACCGACGGGCGGAGCAGTCCCCGGACCTCCCCCGGCGGAGTCCCCGGGGCGCTTCCCCGACTCGGCCCCCTCACGGCCGGACGGCGGATCCTACGAGAGCGACGCCTACGACAGCGCGTTCCTGTCCTCGTGGTCGGACCCCGCCCCGGAGGACCGTCCCGGCGGTGCCTGGGACGAGGAGTGGCCCTCGGAGAGGAAGGCGGACGGCGAGGAGGCCACACTCTCCGCGGACCTGTCCCCCTACCTCGACGACGACCTGCCGCTGGGGCCGCCGCCTCCGCAGGAGCCCCCGTCCGGACCGGCCTTCTCCGGGCCGCCCCCGGAGAGCGGCTCGGACGAGGACCGGCCCGGCCCGGGGCACGGTCGCTGACCGCGCATGGGATCCGCCTGGCAATGGGGTGATCCCCGTGTGCGCAGGCGGCTCCGCCACCCCAGGGAGAACCGCATCCTGGTGGCGTGCGGGGCGGTGACGCTCCTCGCGGTCGTGGGCGCGGTCAGCAGGGCCGTCTCGGGCGACCCGGAGGAGCCCCTCCTGCTGCTCAGCATCCCCGCGCTCGTGTACTTCGTGCGGGGCCAGCTCTACGCACGCCAGCGCGTCAACGGGGTGCGCATCACCGAGGACCAGTTCCCCGAGGCCCACCGGATGGTCGCCGAGGCGGCCGCCGCCTTCAACATGCGCCGGGTGCCCGAGGCCTACGTCGTGCTGGGCAACGGCGTCCTCAACGCCTTCGCCTCCGGGCACGGCCTGCGCAGGTACGTGGCGGTCAACAGCGACCTGTTCGAGGTGGGCGGCAGGCTCGCCGACCCCGACGCGCTGCGTTTCGTGATCGGCCACGAGGTCGGGCACATCGCTGCGGGCCACACTTCCTTCTGGCGGCACTTCTGCGTGTCCGTGGCCCAGGTGATCCCCGGGGTGGGCTCCACGCTGGGGCGTGCCCAGGAGTACACCGCGGACAACCACGCCTACGCCTACTGCCCCGAGGGCATGTACGGGATGCGGGCGCTCGCGGTGGGCAAGTACCTCTACCGGGACGTGGACTTCCACGCCGTCGCCGCGCGCGCGGACACCGACACCGGGTTCTTCGTCCTGCTGGTGAACCTGCTCTCCAGCCACCCGGTGAACACGTTCCGCTTCGCTGCCCTGGCCGACCGGAGCAGGCCGGGCCGAGTGCTTTGATCGGCGCCTGCGGGGCGGTCATTCCCTGGTGGGGCTGCCGTCAGGCGGTCCTCTGGCGGGGGAGGCGGGCCGCCAGCCGAGGGGGCAGCGGCTCGTGGCGCAGGTAGGAGCGGGTGAGCACCCCCGTGCCGTGCGCCAGGGAGCGCAGCTCCACCGCGTAGCGGGTGATCTCCAGTTCGGGCACCTCGGCGCGGACCACCGTCCGGCCGCCCGGGGCGGGTTCCGTGCCCACCACCCGGCCCCGGCGGGCGGCCAGGTCGCCCATCACGGCTCCGAGATAGGCCTCGTCCACCTCCACGGACACCGCGTCCACCGGCTCCAGCTTCGCGAGCCGACCGGAGCCGGCGGCGTCCTTGAGCGCCAGCCGCCCCGCCTTCTGGAAGGCCATGTCCGATGAGTCCACCGAGTGCGCCTTGCCGTCGTAGAGGACGACGCGCAGGTCCACGAGCGGGTACCCGGCCTCCACGCCCTCCGCCATCTGGGCGCGCACGCCCTTCTCTACGGACGGGATGAACTGCCGGGGCACCACGCCGCCCACGATCTCGTCGACGAACTCCAGCCCCGCCCCGGGCCCCAGCGGCTCCACCCTGATCCGGCAGACGCCGTACTCGCCGTGGCCGCCGCTCTGCTTGACGTTGCGGCCCAGGCCCTCGGCGGGGCCCGCGAAGGTCTCGCGCAGCGGGATCCGCACCCCGCCGGTCTCCACGCTCACCCCGTACCGGTGCTCCAGGTGGTCCAGAGCGGCGTCCAGGTGTGCCTCGCCCAGGGTCCACAGGACCATCTGGTGCGTCTCCGGATTGACCTCGACGCGCACCGACGGGTCCTCGGCGACCAGCCGTGCGACGGCGTGCGACAGTTTGTCCTCGTCGGTGTCGGAGGCCGCCCGGACGGATACCGGGTGGATCGGATGCGGGAACGCCCAGGGCGCGACACGCAGGGGGCGGCCGAGGTCGGACAGCGTGTCCCCGGTCCGCGCGCCGGGCACCCGGCCCACCAGGCACAGGTCGCCGGCGATCACCTCGGACACGGGCAGCGCGCTCCCGGGGGCCGGGATCGAGAGCGGCCCCAGCCGCTCGTCGTCGCCAGTGCGGTCGAGGCGTTCGTCCCCGGTGCGGCCTGTGGGCACACCGTGCCCGTGCAGGTGTACCCCGGAGTCGGCGTGCAGCGTCCCGGAGAACACGCGGACCAGGCTCGTGCGGCCCACGTACGGGTCGCTGGAGGTGCTGAGCACCTCGGCCGCCAGGGGGCCGTCGGGGTCGCAGGACAGGCCCTCCACCGGGCGTCCGTCGGGACCGATCACCTCCGGCAGGGCGCGGCGCTCCGGGCCCGGGCACGCCAGCGGCAGTTCGTGCAGCAGTTCGCGCACCCCCACCCCGGTCGTACCGCTGACCGCCAGAACCGGGTGGAACCCGCCCGCCGCCACCGTCCGCTTGAGGTCGGCGACCAGGCGGTCGGTGTCGAGCGGGCCGCCCTCGGTGTAGCGGTCCATGAGGTCCTCGTCCTCGCTCTCGGTGATGACCTCCTCCACGAGGACGCGCCGCAGCGGCCCGGCCGCCTCGCGCAGCCATTCCGGTGCCTGCCGGGGTTCGGAGCCGGGACCGGAGGAGTAGTCGTAGTAGCGCTCGGACACGAGTCCCCAGACACCGACGACGCGGCGCGCATCGCCCTCGCCCTCCACCGCGGGGACGTAGGCGGGGTGCACGCCTCCGCCGAAGGCCTCCTGGCACTGGGCGACCACCCGGTCGTAGTCGGCGCGCGGGTGGTCGATGCCGGTGACGGCCACGGCGCGGGGCATGCCCACGGCGGCGCACTCCTCCCACAGCACACGGGTCCGCCCGTCCACCCCCTCCAGGGCGGAGACGACGAAGAGGGCGGCGTCGGCGCCGCGCAGGCCCGCGCGCACCGCTCCGATGAAGTCGGCGTAGCCCGGTGTGTCCAGCAGGTTGACCTTGACGCCGTCCACCGCCACCGGGTTGAGGGTCAGGTTCACGGAGCGCTTCTGGCGGATCTCGACCTCGTCGCCGTCGCTGGCCGTCGTGCCCTCCTCCACGCGCCCGGCGCGGTCCAGTCGACCTGCGGCGAGCAGCAGGGCCTCGACGAGGCTGGTCTTCCCGGAGCCGGACGGCCCGACCAGCACCACGTTGCGGATGTCCTCGGGCCTGGCGGCCCCGGCTACCACTGCGGTTCGATCCGCCATCCCTCGCCACCCTTCCGGGGTCGCCGGTCGTGTCTGGGCGGTGGTCACCGCCCCTGGCACGATGCGTCACAACTCCCTACGTTCGCGTGTCATGCCCCCTACCACAAGAAGGCACCCTTATGTCCTGGTATGTGTTGTGTGCAATAAGTGGCAAGTTGTGTCACGATCCAGGAGATCAAGGCATTTGTGAGGTGAAGCGCGCTTTAAGCTGACACCGTGCCTTGGTCCGACACCCTCCCCCAGTTCAGCCTCGTCGGGACTCTCCTGACGGTCGCGCTCCTGCTCTTCGCGGCGGTCGGCGAGCCCTTCCTCGGCCGCCGAGCACTCTCCTGGCTGCGCCGCCGCCGCGACGGCGACGCGCGCGCCCTGGTCCTCCTGCACTGTTCCACCATGGCGGTCCACGCCCTCTGGGGGGTCGCGGTGGTGGTGGTCCTGTCCCTGTCAGACGGCCTCACCGCCGCTGACCTGGGACTGCGGGCCCCGCAGGCGTGGTCTCCGGTCGTCGGGGGCGCCGTCGGCGGGCTGCTGGCGCTGGCCGCACTCCGGGTCCTGGTCCACGGCGTGCCCGGGTGGGCGTCGCGGTGGGTCCCCTGGGGGAGCCGTCCCGTCCAGGAACGCGGCGGCCGGCGCGGCCATCGCAGGCGCCCTCCGGCGGCCGGGGCCGCCCCCCTTCCGGAACCGGGCAGTGTGCCCCAGTGGACGCTCGTCCCCGACACGCCCCCCGAGCGCGCGGCCGCCGCGGGCGCCGCCGTCACCGGGGGTGTGTTCGGGGAACTGCTCTACCGAGGACTGTTCATCGTCCTGGTGGCGGGCATGGGCGCCCCGCTGTGGGCCGCGGCCGTGCTGTCCGTGCTCCTGTTCTCCGTCGCTCACCTGTACCAGGGGTGGTGGGGGCTGGTCGGGGCCGGAGCCTCCGGCACCCTGTTCACGGTCCTGTACCTGGGCACGGGGAGCCTGTGGGTGCCGATCGCCGTGCACACGGCTCTCAACCTGCGGTCGCTGGTGTTCCCGCCCGTGTCCGCCCGCACGGAGGCGAACACGGAGCACGGCGCGCCCGCCGCGTACGCCGGGGCCCCGGGACGCCTCCCCGCCGGAGCGGGACGGGGCCGCCGGGGCCGCCGCGGCCGCCGGGGCCGGGTTCCGCCGCCCCGCACCCACGGGCACGGAGGGAGCGGCCGGTGGGAGGGAGGACACACGGGGCGGACTCCCCAGGTCCGGCCCGATGGGGCACGATGGTCTGGTGACTGACGCGATCGACCGCCCGAAGTCCCCGATCCACCTCCAGCGGCACCGGCTGGTCACCTCCGACGGAGTCCCCCTCGATGCCGCCCTGCGCCGCTCCGACGCCCCCCGCGCCACAGCCGTCGTCCTCGCCAACGGATTCACCGGTACCCACAACAGTTCCGACACACGCGCCATCGCTGAAGGACTGATGCCCGTCGGGGACGTGCTGACCTTCGACTTCCGGGGCCACTTCGACTCCGGCGGGTGCAGCACGGTCGGCAACGCCGAGATCCACGACCTCGAGGCGGCCGTCGCCCACCTCAGGGAGCGGGGCTACACCTCCGTGGCCACCGTCGGCTTCTCCATGGGTGCGGCGGTCGCCGTCCGCCACGCCGCCGCCTGCGGAGGCGTCAGCGCCGTGGTGTCCGTCAGCGGACCGAGCCGCTGGTACTACCGGGGGACGCGGCGGATGCGCCTGCTGCACTTTGGTGTCCACGCAACCCTGGGGCGCGCCTTCCTCCGGTACGCCCGCAAGGTGCGGGTCACCGACCAGGAGTGGGCCGACCTCCCCGCAGAACCCCGCGCTGTGGCCGGGGACATCGCCCCGGTCCCGCTGCTGGTCGTCCACGGCGACGCCGACGCCTACTTCCCCGTGTCCCACGCCGTGGCGATCCACGACGCAGCCAGGGAGCCCCGGGAGCTGTGGGTCGTTCCGGGGATGAAGCACGCGGAACGCGGCGTTACCCCCGAACTGACGGTCAGGCTCCGGGACTGGCTCCTGACACGGGTCACCGCACACCAGGGATAGCGCGCGGCCCGTCCGTCCGCGGAAATCGACTAAAAAGGAATGATGGCAAGAAACCGCCCATCATCCTCGACGCGTGCACACGAAGCGACCGGCCGTCCCGGGCTCCGAGGCCGGGGGTTCGCCCTGCTGCTCGCGGCCACCGCCGTCGGGTTCTGCGGATTCGCCGCCGTACTCCCCCTCGTCCCCCTGTGGGCGACGCGGGGAGGGGCGGGCGAGTTCGGTGCCGGGAGCACCACGACCGCGTTCATGCTCACCACCGTGGCCACCCAGATCTTCATGCCCCGGCTCCTGGAGCGGTGCGGATACCGGTGGATCCTGCCTGTCGGCTGCCTGGTCATGGGGGTCCCCACCCCTCTGTTCGCGCTCACCGACGACCTGGTGCCGCTGATCGCCGTCTCGGCCGTGCGCGGCGTCGGGTTCGGGATGGTCACGGTCGCCGGAACCGCTCTTGCCGCGCGGCTGGTGCCCCCGGCACAGGTGGGGCGGGCCACGAGTTACTACGGGCTGGCGCTCGGCCTGCCCCAGGTCCTCATCCTGCCTGGCGGTGTGGGGCTGGCCCTCGCCTTCGGGTTCGACACCGCCTTCTGGATCACCGGTTTGTGCTCGGTGGCGGGGGCCGTGTTCTCCATGGGTATCTGGTACGCCGACGGCGGCCGCAACCGGGCGGCGCTCACCGGCTGCGCGCGGATGCCGACCGCCGCCCCCGTGCCCCCGGTTCCCCTGGCACTCCTGGCCGCGCCGCTGGTCCTCATGCTGCTGACCGCCTCGGCGGGCGCCGCCGTCAGCACCTTCCTGGCGATCCCCTTCGAGGGGGCCGCGTGGACTGTGGCCGGAGCCCTCGCCGGGTACGCGCTGGGCGTCGTCATCGGCCGGGGCACGGCCGGGAACCTGTACGACCGCCTCGGGCGGACCGTGCTGCTGGTGCCGGGCACCGTGGCGGCGGCGGTGGGCGTGTGCCTCGTCGCCGTCGCTCTGCGGTCCGGCGGGGACGGGGCTGCGGCGGTCCTCCTCGTCCTGGCCGGGACCGCCCTGCTCGGGCTCGGGTTCGGCGCGGTGCAGAACGAGACGCTCACCGTCATGCTGGACCGCGCCGGCCCGGCCGGGGTCGGCCGGGCCAGTGCGGTGTGGAACATGGGCTACGACGGGGGTACCGGCGCCGGGGCGATGGTGATCGGGATGCTCATCCAGTCGCTCGGCTACGGCCCGGCCTTCGCTCTGGCCGCCGCCGCTCTGGCGGCCGCCCTGCCGCTGGCCCGGAGCCGCACGGGGGCTGTGCCGTAGGCGTCCGTTGAGGGCGGTCAGTACGAGCTGATATGGACGTGGTCGTAGTGGTTGGCGGTGGTGCTGCCGCGGTCGTTCATGAACACCCACGACGGGTTGGTCTGCTGCCAGATCCGCTGCTTCCAGATGACGTAGTCCACACCGAGCCGGGAGGCGTTGTCGATGGCGTACTGGGCGATCTGGTCGCCCAGCGCGTTGTTGGCGTCCGAGGGCCAGGCGCCGCCGGAGCTCATCATGAAGTCGCAGGCGCGTCCGTCGCCGTGGTCGTCCGCGGTGTTGCGCCAGCAGCCCACCGGGTAGGGGGCGCCGTGGACCCGGATGATCTCGTCGCGGATCGCCGCCATACGGGGCGTGGTGGAACTCCAGCCGCCGCCCTGGGCACTCGCCGGGACCGTACCGTTGCCCCGGGTCTCGGGGACCTGCTCGGCCTCGTACTCGGCGATCTGCTCCTCGACCTCCTCCTTCTGCTCCTCCAGGTGGTCGATGAGCTCTTCGGCCTCGGACAGCTCGTCGCTCAGGTCCTCCAGGATCTGTTCCCGCTCCTCGTGCGTCTGGACGAGGCCGCTGATCTGCCCGGCCTGGCTCTCACCGATGTAGTCGACGGCCGCCGCGTCGGCGAACATCGACTCGGGGTCGCTGGAGAACACGATCTGGAGCGCGGGGTCCATCCCGGTGTTCCTGTACCGCGAGTGCGCGATGACGGAGACGCCGCCCCGTGAGGCCTCCAGCTCCTCCTCGATCTCGGCCAGGTCCTCCTCGGCCTCCTCGACGCGGTCGCGGATCTCGTTGAACTGGAGGAGTTCGCCGTTGTAGGACTCCTCCAGCTCCTCCGCGCGCTCGGTGAGCTCGTCAATGTCGACGTCCTCGGGGTCGGCGTAGGCCGAGGCCGCCGCGGCGACCACGAGGGCCGAGGCGAGGGCGGTGATCGTGAGGGCCCTGCGCCCGCGGCGCAGGGCGGTGGGGCCGGAAGAGGATGGCATCGTGCTGACTCCGTACCTGGTCCGCCCGCGCGCTTCCTGCCGTGGCGGGTGGGAGGCGCCGTGGCGGGGGAGTGCAGGACGGACTCTACGAGATCTCGGTTGCGGTGTGTCGACTCAAGAGACGTCGGGGGAGTGTGCGGGGATGTGTCCTGAAAGATACCTGGAGTCGGGCACCGGATAGGCGGCGAATGGTGATCCGCCTCAACCCGCACCACCGAAGGCGCTCGGAAGGGACGGTGCGGGGGCGGGGGAGGGCACCGCGTCCGGCAGAAACCAGGAGGAGCGGCGGATGTCGCGCATCGCCCGCTTGCGCGTGTCGGGGTCGAGCCGCTCGATGTAGAGCATGCCGTCGAGGTGGTCCGTCTCGTGTTGCAGGCAGCGCGCCATGAGCCCCGTCCCCTCCACCGTGACCGGCTCGTTGCGCAGGTCCACCCCGGTGACGACGGCGTGCTGGGCGCGGCGTGTGGGATACCACAGTTCAGGGACCGACAGGCAGCCCTCGTCGCCCTCCTGCGTCTGCGCGGACCGCTCCGCGATCCGCGGGTTGATGACGTACCCGATGCGTCCGTCGACGTTGTAGCTGAACACCCGCATCCCCACCCCGATCTGGGTGGCGGCCACCCCGGCGCGGCCCGGCGCGTCCACCGTGTCCAAGAGGTCACGCACCAGGGCCTCGGTGCGCTGGCCGAAACGGGTGACGGGGGTAGTCGGGGTGACGAGGACGGGGTCGCCGAAACGGACGATGGGGTGCATGGCCATGCCCCACAGATTAGGACATGCGCGGTTCACCGAGGACCCGGATCCGTGCCGGCCTCCCCACGGTGGCGTGCGCCCGTGCGGGTGCTCAGACGGCCAGACCGGGGCGCAGGGCGTCGTCCAGCACCATCTCGATGTAGTCCAGGGCCGCACGGCGGCGGGCCAGGGCGTTCTCGTACAGGGACGGGGCCTGGCCGCCGCGGCGTACGCGCAGGCACTCGTTGAGGATGCTCTGCCAGCGTTCGGGGAAGGCGTGCAGGGCGTAGGCGCCCGCACCCGACTTGGAGGTGATCTCCCCCGTCTTGAGGGTGAAGTGCAGTCGGCTGACGCTCAGGACACTCCAGGAGGGGGCCAGGGAACCGAGCACGGCCAGACCCCGCGGGGTGACCAGGCGCCCGGCCTTCTCACGCCATCGGCTCCAGTGCTCGTCCAGCGACCCGAGGGACCACGCGCGCAGACTGCCGGGCTCGTCCCACACGTCCAGTTCGAGCGGGTGGGGCCCGCGCACGGACACGCCGTGCTCGGCCAGGACGTGCCAGGTGATGGGGTTGACGTCGTTGCGGGCCCGGGCCTGGAACCGCCCGCCGACCACCGAGGGGACCGGGCCGCAGGAGGCCGGGTCCCGGGTGAGGTCGTCCCAGGTGAGGTGGATTCCGTTGAACTGCGGCTGCGGCACGTCGGCCCGGGTGAGCGCGTGGACGCGGCGCAGCAGATGCGGTTCCGGAGTACGGGAGGTGATGATGACGAAGTCGACGTCGCTGGTGTGGGGCCGGAAGTCGCCGAGTGCGACGGAACCCGTCAGATAGAGGCCTTCGACCAGCCCGGGGGCGGTCCGGTCCGCGTGCGCGAGGAAGACTTGGGCCAGCGTCTGCACCCGTGGGTGGACGGCCATGCTCACTCCAGTCTGAGAGGTTCGTCGGCTCGGGGCGGCTCCGCCGAGGGGCGGGGGCCGGGACGCGGTGCGCGTCCGACAATCAAGTCTGGACAGAGCGGGGGCGCGATAGCAAGTGATCACGCCGTACCCGCACCCTGGTCTCTCCATGCCAGGTGGTGTGCGGCTAGTCCGGAAGGGGAGAGCGCACCCTTGACAGGTGTCATCCGCTTGTGGCATGAGAGGGTCGGCTCCGGCTGCGGCACCGAGCCGGGAACCCGGCTCGGCGAGCGCCGGAAGAAGCATGTGCATATGTCTGATGCATATGCATGAGAATTCCTTTGTGCAGACCTTCCAGGATCGAGTTCGGTGGTGTTCCCGAATCCTCTTCTGTGCATTCACGTGAAGTTCTCCAGCCCCATCGGAGATCACTTTCACCATTTTTTGGAGTATTGTCGCAGATCGGGGCGGATATGATGGTCGCGCCCACAAGGAACTCCGGATCGTTATGGTTCACCAAGGCGGCATCCGGAGATAACCATCACAGCCATTGTCCGATGTTTTCCTCGGCGTAACACGCGTGCATGCCCCCGAAACGGGGTCGCTTTACGCTCGGGGCAACGGCAGATCTCCACAGCGATCCCAAGGAGCCGTACATGGTCCCCACAATGGTCCTCGTAGCCGACGATTCCCGCGACGCCCACCGGAGGGACGCCCTGTGCGGCTTGGCCGAGGCCGTGGCCGAACGCGGTGAGGCCCCCGTGGCCCCGGCCTTCGGAAGCCCGGACGAGGTGGCCTCCGCCATCGCCTCCGTGCAGGGGCCCAAGGTGGTCGTCCCCGCCTACGTCGCGGGAGGGGACGTGGCCAGCGCCAACCTGCTCTCCCGGCTCGACCTCTCCAGCATGGGCGACGCCTGCCGGACCACCCCGCTGGGCGCGGTCCCCTCCATCGTCGCCGACCTGGCCGGCCGCCTCACCGAGTCCGGGTGGAGCACCGACGACGGCGTGGTCCTCGCCGCTGACGGCACCACCGGTTCGGACGAGCGCCAGGTCGTCACAGACGTCGCCCGCATGCTCAGCCGACGCCTCGGAGCCCCGGTTCAGGTCGGCTACCTGCGCACATGGGCGCCGTCGGTCTTCGACGCGGTCGACCGGCTGCGCCGCGACGGCCGCGAGCGCGTGGCCGTGGCCGCCTGGCGCCTGGTGGACGGGCCCGACTTCGACCTCCTCCGCGGACTCGACGTCACCGCCCTCACCGCACCGCTCTGGCCGTCCGAGCTCGTCGTGGACACCCTGCTCGCCCAGCACAGGGCGGCCAAGGGCCGCCTCGCCTGAGGCGGCGACGGTTGCCCGGCAGGCCCGACTGTGGCGCAACCGTTACCGGAGTTGCCCGGATGGGTATGTGCCCAGGGGGTGGGAAAACCCGCACCCACACGACCGTACGGCTTTGTACCGCAGGGAAGCGGCGCGGGACGGGCCGGACATGGTTCCGCCCAGGCCAAGCGCCCCTCGCGTCGCAACGGAGGGCCCCCGCCGCAGTCCCCGGCCACGGCGGACCGCCGGGACGCGCGCGTGCGCCCCGCCACGGTGTCCGGACCGCGACGGTGCCGACGTCAGCGAACCGAAGGTGGACGTATGAACGACATCACGGCGCAGTTCGTCGATGATCGGCAGTTGCGGCGGCTCAAACGCCGCTTCGGAGGCCACGTGGCCGACTGGCTGTCCGAACTCCCCGCCGTGGTGGACAAGCTCGCGGCGGAGTGGCGGCTGACCGTCGACGGGCCCGCCACGCACGGACGCACGTCCGTGGTCCTCTACACCACCCTCGCCGACGGCAGGAAGGGCGTCCTCAAACTGACCCCTGACAGCGGCCTGGCCGTCTCCGAGGCCGCCATGCTCCGCATGTGGAGACCCACGGGCCGGGTACCGCGGGTGTGGGCAGTGGACTCCGGGCACGGCGCCATCCTCATGGAGCGGATCGAACGCGACACCACCCTCGCCGAGACCGGGATCGTCCCACCGATGGCCACCATCGGCACCCTCATCTCCCAACTCCACGGCGTCGACGTACCGCGCCGACGGCTCATGGAGCTGCGCCCGCTCATGGCCCGCGTCCAGTTCGTCTTCGACCTCTGGTCCCGCGAACGCAACGAGGGGCCCGCCGTGGACATCGTCTCCCCCACGGCCATGCACCAGGGCTACAACAGGGCCCGCGCCCTCGCCGTCGGCGAGATCGACCTCGCCCCCCTGCACGGCGACCTGCACCCGGGCAACGTCCTGGACGGGGGGCCGCGGGGACTGGTCGCCGTCGATCCGCGCGCCTGCTATGGGGACGGGGCGGTGGACGCCGTGGACTGGGCCGTGTGGAAGGCCGCGAGCGTCACCGAGGTGGAGCGCAGGGTGGACGTGCTCTCCCGCACCATGGGTGTGGACGGCCAACGGATGATGGAGTGGGTCCGGGCCTTCGCCCCCTGCATGGCCGTGGCCATGGTCAACCGGGCCCAGGGCCACACCGACCAGTTCGCCACCCTCATGGAACTGATGGAGGACACCCTCATCAACGGCCGCGCCCAGGCCAGGTGACCCGGTAAGGGTCAGGCCGACCCCTCCGGTGTCTCGAACCGGTACCCCCGGCCCGCCTCGGTGATGAGGTACCGCGGGCACGCCGGGTCCGGCTCCAGCTTCCGGCGCAGTTGCGCCATGTACACCCGCAGGTAGTTGGTCTCGCTCTGGTACGCCGGCCCCCACACCTCCTGGAGCAGGCGGCGCTGGCTCACCAGATGCCCCGAGCAGCGCGCCAGGATCTCCAGGATGTGCCACTCCGTCGGGGTCAACCGCACCTCCTCTCCCTCCCTGAGCACGCGCTTGGCCCCCAGGTCGACGGTGAAACAGGGCGTACGCACCACCGGTGCCTCCTCCGAGCGCACCGACCTGCGCTCGGCGGCGCGCATCCGCGCCAGCAGCTCGTCCATCCCGAACGGCTTCGTGACGTAGTCGTCCGCACCCGAGTCCAGACAGCGCACCTTCTCACCCGCCGAGTGGCGCGCCGACAGCACGATGATCGGCACCTGCGACCACCCGCGCAGCCGCTGGATGACCTCCATGCCCTCCATGTCCGGCAGCCCCAGGTCCAGCAGCACCACGTCCGGATGGTGCTCGGCCGCCAGCCGCAGGGCCGCCGCCCCGTCGGGTGCCGTGTCCACGTCGTGGCCGCGCGCCCGCAGGTTGATCCGCATGGCACGGATGATCTGCATGTCGTCGTCAACGACCAGGACCCGCATCGGTGCCCCTCTCCCGTGTCTCGTCCGCAGTGCCCGGATCCTCGGCCCTGAGGTCGAACACCATCGTCAGTCCCCCGCCCGGAGTGTCCTCCGGGGTGAGCGTGCCGTGTACCGCCTCCACGAAACCACGCGCGACCGCCAGCCCCAGACCCACCCCGGTGCCCTGCGGAGCGTCCCCCAACCGCTGGAACGCCTCGAACATCCGCTGCTTCCCCTCGTCGGAGACGCCCGGCCCCCGGTCCACCACCCGCAACTGCACACGGTCGCCGTGCGCGCTCGCGGCGACGAGGACCGGCACGTCCGGATCGGGGTTGTGGCGCACCGCGTTCGACACCACGTTGGCCACCGCCCGCTCCAGCAGGCCCGCGTCGGCGCTGACCCGGGGCAGACCGTCGGGGACGTCCACCGTGACCGCGCCGCCCGGCAGGCCGATCAGCGTGGCCGCCACGACCTCCTCGAGACCGACCGGCCGGATCTTGGGACGCACACTGTCCGTCTGCACCCGGCTCATGTCCAGGAGGTTGTCGATCAGACGGTTGAGCCGGTCCGCGGACTCCTCCACGGTCTCCAACAGGGCGTCCCGGTCCTCCGGAGCGAGCGCGATGTCGGTGGCGCGCAGACTCTCCGTGCTCGCCTTGATCGAGGTGAGCGGTGTGCGCAGATCGTGCGAGACCGCGGCCAGCAGCGCGGTGCGGATACGGTTGCCCGCCACCTTGCGCTGGGCCTCGGCCGCGTCCCACTCCAGCCGCTGGTGCTCCAGGGCGATGCCCAGGTGGGCGGCGAACGCCCACAGCACCCCCCGGTCGGCGGCGGGCAGCACGTGGCCGCGCAGCGCCAGCGCCAGGGAGTCGGAGATCGTCACCAGCGCGTCCGCGTCGTCGGGAGCCTCGCACGCGGGGGCACCCACACTGTGCACCGCCCGCCACCGGTCGCCCTCCACCCGCTCCAACAGGGTCGCCGAACGCTGCCCGAAGGTCTTGCGGATCCTCCGCAGCAGCGCCTGGAGCGGCTCGTTCCCCGCCAGGACGCTCCCCGCCAGCAGAGCGATCATGTCGGCCTCCGCCCGGCCCCGCGCCGCCTGTACCGAGCGCCGGGCGGCTATCTCCGCCACCACCGCCACCAGCACCCCTACCGACAGGAAAGCGGTCAGGGCCACCGCGTTGTCCAGCGACACCGGAGGCCGCCCGTGGTACGGGGACAGCACGAGGATGAGCAGTAGCGCGCTCCAGCACGCCGAGGCCAGTGCGGGCCACAGGCCGCCGACGGCCGCCGCCGCGACCGTGGCCAGCATCAGGAACATGGCGTCCGAGGACAGCCCCACACCCTGGAACGGCGGCAGCAGCAGCACCATCGCCATCACCGCGGGCGCCACGCCGGCCAGCCCCCAGCCGGTCACCCTGCGGTGCTCGCCCACTCCGCGCCCGGGGCGGGGGAGCAGCCGCATCCCGCTCCCCACCTGCTCGTGGGTGACGATGTGCACGTCGACGTCGCCCGACTCCCGGGCGACGATCGCGCCCACCCCCGGGCCGAACACGTACTGCCACGGCCGACGGCGCGACGACCCCAGCACGATCTGGGTGGCGTGCACCCCCCGGGCGAAGTCCAACAGCCCCTTGGGCACGTCGGAGCCGATCACCTGGTGGTAGGTGCCGCCCAGCTCAGCGAGCAGTTTGCGCTGGCGCACCAGGTCCTCCGTGAGCGGCCGTCCGATGGCGTCCGGACCCACCACGTGCACCGCCAGCAGGTGGCTGGGCTGGGGCCGGCCCCCGCGCGAACGCGCCGCCACCCGCGCCGCCCGGCGGATCAGGGTCTCCCCCTCCGGCCCCCCGGTGAGCGCCACCACGACACGCTCACGCGCTTCCCAGGTGCTGCGGATCTCGTGCTCGCCGCGGTAGCGGGACAGCCCCTCCTCCACGTTGTCGGCGGTCCACAGCAGCGCCAGTTCGCGCAGCGCCGCCAGGTTGCCCTCCCGGTAGTAGGACGACAGGGCCGCGTCCACGCGCTCGGCGGGGTGGATGTCGCCGTGCGCCATGCGCCGCCGCAGCTCCTGAGGCGTGACGTCGACGAGTTCGACCTCGGCCGCGCGCCGTACCACCTGGTCGGGGACGGTCTCCTCGGGGCGCACGCCGGTGATCTGTTTCACGACGTCGTTGAGCGATTCCAAGTGGTGGACGCCCACGGTGGAGACGACGTCGATCCCCGCGTCCAGCAGCTCCTCCACGTCCTGCCAGCGGGCCTCGTTGGCAGACCGGCCCCCGTTGCTGTAGGCGAGGTGGTCCACGACGGCCACCTGCGGGGACCGGGTCAGGACGGCGGCGGTGTCCACCGCTCCGGAGGGGAGCGGGGGAACCGTTTCGAGCCCCTCGAGCAGGGCGAGTGTCCCCTCCCGGTGGCGGGTGTGCACGGCCGCGACGACCACGTCGCCCCCGTCGGCCACCCTGCGCCTGGCGTCGGCCAGCGCGCTGTGCGTGGTGCCCGCGCCCGGGGCCGGGCCCAGGTAGACGCGGAGTTTGCCTCGTGTCACGTCCCCATTGTCCCGGACGCCCGTGCGGGGGAGCACCCGAGCGGCAGCGCGGTGGGAAACGGGTCGCTCGCCATAGCCGCATCCCCTGTTACGCAGGGCTTCGATCGCGTAAGGTCGTAGCCGGTCCCGACCCGTCCCCCCACACGGTCCCGGACTCTTGGCAGCCCCCTGCCACGGTTCCCCCTCGCCCGCAGAACCGTCCCTAAGGAGCCCTCCATGCCCACGCTCGTTCCCGTGCCCGCTCTCGCCGAGGACACCCAGTCCGTCCTGGCGGGTGTACCGGACGAGTACCGGCACTACTTCAACCACCGCCCCCCGGTCCCCTACACCAAGCGGCACTGGGAGTTCCCCGGACAGGCCAGGAACATGCCCCTGGTCCGCGCCTTCCTGGACACGTGCGCGGCCTCGCGCGAGGGTGACTACCGCTACCTGTTCACCCTGCTGGGCACGGAACTGGCGACCAACGCCCTGCGGCACAGCCGTTCGGGAGAGGAGGGGCAGACCTTCGTCCTCAAGGTGACCCGGGCCGCGAACGGGCTGACGCTCGTGTGCAGGGACAACGGGCGTCCCACCCGTTCGCTTCCCGGCGGGGGAGGCCTTCTCTCGGCCGAGGTACCGACCGGCGACCGGCTGACCGCCGAGAGCGGCAGGGGGCTCGCCCTGGTCGACAGCTTCGCCACCACCTGGGGCGACAACGGGCACCCCAGCATCCGCAAGGTCTGGTTCCACCTGGCCTACGACATGACCGGGAGTTCGTGGCCAGCCGCCTGAGGACCGGGGGAGGTCACTCCTCCCCGTCGTCCTCCTTGTCGTCCTTGGTCAGGGCGTCGACGGCCACCGCCACGGAGATCACCAGGGCGGGGTCGCCGCCGACGTCGTCGCGGTGGGTGTTGACGTCCACCGCGTAGGTGTCGCGGACGACCGTGAGCAGCTTGCGCGAGATGTGGGCGACCGTGCCGTTCTCGTCGCTGATCACGTACTCCTTGCCGAGGAAGTCGCCGGTGATCTCCCAGTCGGGGGCGTCGTCGACCTCCACCACGAGTTTCTCGCGCAGGGGGTCGAACAGGCGCTCGCGCACGGTGGCGGAGGGGCCGTTCTCGCGCTTGATGTGCACCGTGTCGCGGATCTTGAACATCTTCTCGCGGATGGTCGCCAGGACCTCGCCCTCGGTGTCCTTGAGCTCGAAGGTCGTGCGCAGCCGCAGGGCCTTGCCGTCGACGAGGTAGACCTTCTCGTCGTTCTCGTCGAGGACCCAGTAGTCGTCACCGATGTCGAAGATGCGTTCACGTACCAGGAATTTCATGAAACGAACGCTAGGGCACCCGGGGACACCGCACCAGAGCCAGCCGACAAATCCGTTGAAAACGGTGCGGCTTCTCCTGGTTTCCGGGAAGCACCAGTGATCTTCCAGAGCGCCCGGTCACGTGGCGGAGTCAAGGTGTAACGGTCCGGCTGTCCTCCTGGAGTCCGCCGTCCTTCCCGGTGGAAGCGCTCGCGCTCTTCGAACGGCCTTCGTCGACCGGGCTGCGGAGAGCAGAGGGAAACGTCAGAGACGCATGGGAGGTCCTCCTTCCCGAAAACGCACGGATCCGAGGGGGCCGTGAGGATCGGACCCCGGCCCCGGGCGCTTACAGCGGAGTGCCGAGCGCCTTCTCCGCCTCCGCCACGAGCGCTGCCAGGTACGGCCCGGCACCCGCCCCGGAGGCCAGCGCGGCGGCCTGCCCCGACCACAGGTTGAGCCGGTCCTCCCGCCCCATCGCCGAGGCGTGGGAGCGGGTGTGGTCGGGGAGGGGCGCGCAGTGCACGCCCTCGCCCGCTCGGTGGTCGCCCAGATCGAGGGTGCTGTGCTGTTGGCCCGGGTGCGCGACGACCCGGGTCTGCTGGACGAGGTCTGGCCCGGTGTCCGGCGGCTGCTGGGGATCGCCTGAGCCCGCACGCGTGAGGTGCATGCCGCTCGTCTTCCCTTTGGGCGGCTGATCGGGAAAGTCGGCTGAAGTTCGCCGGTTCTCCTGACAGGCCGTCTCCGCTCCGCTACTGTCTTAATCGAACACAGTAGCGAAATCAGGGTAGGGAAGTGCTGTGGTGCGCGCTCGGGGGTGTGTCCGTGGGTGCTTCTCGCGAGCGAGAGGGAGGTTCTGTCATGGCGAAGTTCATCGCCATCGGATACGGGGACCGGGACGGCTACGACCGCACTGACGCGGTGGTCCGGGACGAGGCACACGCGCACGACGCCCGCCTGTGTGAGGCCGGGGCCCTCATGGGCGTCGCCGAAGCGCCTGTGCAGGTGAGCAACCACGGCGGCGCTGGTATCACGGTGGGGCACGGCCCCTTCATGTCCTCGGCGCTTCCGGTGGCCGGGTTCACGGTCATCGAGGCCGCGACCGTCGAGGAGGCCGCCGAGCTCGTGTCGAAGACCCCGTGCGCGGTCGCCCAGGGCGTGGTCGAGGTCTGGCCGTTGCGGGCATAGCCGTAAAACGTTTGGGTCTTATGACGCATGGAGGATGTAAATGTGTGAGATGTCTGTTTCTCGGCAACTTGCATATTCGAGGGGTGCACGCGGATAGAATTGCAGCTCAGAAAGGTTGCTCCCCGCGCACGCGGGGATGGACCCTAATGCCACTGAGCCGATTAAGGTTCTGCTCATTGCTCCCCGCGCACGCGGGGATGGACCCTGTTATGCAGTATTGGCAGACGCGTTCTCGACTTGCTCCCCGCGCACGCGGGGATGGACCCATTGTCGCTCTCACCCCGTTCCTGTAGGCGCTCTGCTCCCCGCGCACGCGGGGATGGACCTCTGCGCAGCTTCAAGATCGGCCACGCCCGGCGCTGCTCCCCGCGCACGCGGGGATGGACCCTTGGCCGCGACGCTTCGTCATGCGGTGTCTCTCTGCTCCCCGCGCACGCGGGGATGGACCCGCGCTGCGCGGCTGCATCCAGGACGCCGCGAACTGCTCCCCGCGCACGCGGGGATGGACCCTTCCTTCAAGCCAACACCGACCCGAAGAAGCGCTGCTCCCCGCGCACGCGGGGGTGGGCCATGACCGGAATCGATGGCTTTGTCGCGGGCTCCTGATATCCATGTGGACAGTCCCGCCCCTCCACGTACGAGGTGCCTCCCATGCGACGTCCCCCGCTGCCCCCTCCCTTCCCTGGCACGAGCGAGGAGGCACTCCCGGGCCTCCTGGTGGTGCGCACGGCCTTCGACGATCAGGACGCGTGGCGGAACACCCTTGCGCACCTGATCGACCTGCCCGGTGTGTATCCGTCCCCCCAGGGTGGGGACGACGGGATCGCCCACACGCGGGAGGACAGGATCTTGTTCCTGGTCGACGATCCCGCCTGGCGGGACGCCACCATCGCCGAGATCGCCTCGGCATGGGAACAGGCCGGCCCCTGGCGCCCGGAACTGGTGCTGCTGGCCGACGGCCGCACGATGGACGATCCCGTGCACCGCCCCCTCCTCGCCTTCATGCCCTTTCCCGAGGGCAACGAGTCACGAGAGGAACCTTTCCTCCCCTGCGAGAGTGTGATGCGGATCGGAACCCGACAGGCGGCGATGCTCTACCTGGTGCTCTCCTCCGGGACGGTAGTGCTGGGTGCCGACAGGGCCGCACCGCCCCGGGAGCCCGACCAGGTGTTCGGCGCCGAATTGGACCTGCTGTCCGCCCCTCCCCGCTATCGCCCCTGCACAGGACGTCCGTCTCGGCTCCCCGTGAGCGAGAACCCGCTGGTCGTACGTACTCATCACGGTGACGACGAGGTATGGAACACGGTCATCGAGGCTGTGCGATTTCCCGTCTTCGACGAGGGTGCTGAACCGCCCGAGGACGACCCGGACGCGCCCCAGGCCTACGTTGACACAGTGGACGACACCAGCCACAGCGGTCTGACCTTTGAACAGCTCATGGCCCTGACACCCTGTGAGTCCCACTCGTTCCTGATGGTCGCGGATGAGCTGACCATGCGCGACCCCCGGCATCCGCTGCTGGTGGTGGACCTGTGCGAACAGCCCGGAAAGTCCTTCCGCGCCGCGCCGGGCGCGATCCAGGCGATTGAGAACAACCTCTCCGCCGCCAACATGGACTTCTATGAATTCGACTGCGGTGAGGGATTCATCCAGTACTGGGATGTGGAGCACGAACCCGGGCGCGACGTTCTGTGAAGCCGCCCGCTCCCCGCGGGGAGCGGGCCCGGGTCAGGGTCGGAAGGTCTGGCCGGTGATGCGCTCGTAGGCCTCGATGTAGCGGGCGCGGGTGATCTGGACGACCTCGTCGGGGATCTCCGGGCCGGGGGGTGTGCGGTCCCAGCCGGGGACGCTGCTGGACCAGTCGCGGACGAACTGCTTGTCGAAGGCGTGCTGGGGCCGTCCGGGCTCCCAGTCGGCGGCGGGCCAGAACCGGGAGGAGTCCGATGTCAGCACCTCGTCGGCGAGCATGAGCGTGCCGTCGGCGGCTCGGCCGAACTCCAGCTTGGTGTCGGCGATGACGATGCCGCGTTCGGCAGCGATCTGGGCACCCCGCGTGTAGATCTCCAGGGTGGTCTCGCGCAGCCGGTCGGCGGTCTCACGGCCGATCTCCTCGACGACGTCGTCGAAGGTGATGAACTCGTCGTGTCCCTCGGTGGCCTTGGTGGTGGGTGTGAAGATCGGCTCGGGGAGTTTGGAGGCCTCCACCAGGCCCGGGGGCAGGGGGACGCCGGAGACGGTGCCCTGCTTCTGGTACTCCTTCAGGCCCAGGCCGGCGAGATAGCCGCGGGCGATCCACTCCACCGGGAGCATGGTGAGCCTGCGGCAGCGCACGGCGCGTCCGGCCCACTCGGCGGGGACGTCGGTGGCGGAGACGACGTGGTGGGGGATGATGTCGCTGAGCTGGTCGAACCACCACAAGGAGAGCTGGGTGAGGACCTTGCCCTTGTCCGGGACGGGGGTGGGTAGGACGACGTCGTAGACGCTGACCCGGTCCGAGGCGACCAGGATGAGGTCGTCGCCGTCGGCATAGACGTCCCGGACCTTGCCGGAGTGCACCAGTTCCATGTGGTTTCCACCCTTTGTGTCTTCTGCGCCCTGACCACAGCCTGACCGCGCAAGCTCGGGAGACACGAGGGAAGGTCATGCGACCCGACACACGAAAGGCGCCCCGAAGGGCGCCATATCGCTTGGTCAGCACTGCTGTGGTGCTGGTCCGTGTGGAGTGCCCCCTGCAGGATTCGAACCTGCGCACACGGCTCCGGAGGCCGTTGCTCTATCCCCTGAGCTAAGGGGGCCCGTTCGCGAGAACAACTCTAGCAGGGGCCCCGCGCGCTTCGTCCAACGGGAAAACGGCGCTCCGGGCCGCGGATCGCCGTCTCCCGCTGGTGCACCGTCGCCCCACGGGGATAGTGTCGCGTCCGTGAACGCCCTACCCGTACGGGTTCTCGTCGTCGAGGACGACGAGGTGATCCGGGAACTCATCCGCCTCAACCTCGAATTGGAGGGGTTCGAGGTCTTCACCGCGGTCGATGGGCAGGACTGCCTCGACCGGGTCGGGTACATCGACCCCCACATCGTCACCCTCGACGTCATGATGCCGCGCGTCGACGGCTGGACCGCGGTCGAGCGCCTGCGCGCGGACCGGGCCCGGCGCGACTGCCGCATCGTCCTGGTGACGGCCCGGGCACAGGAGGACGACCGGCTGCGGGGCGAGCATCTCGGCGTCGACGCCTACGTCACCAAGCCCTTCGACCCCGACGCCCTGGTCGACCTCATCCGCGACCTCGTCGGCGGAGGCGGGGAAGCGCCGTGACCCCCTGGCTGCTCGAATCCCTGGTGCGCCGGGCCGCCGCCGAGGCGCTCTCCCTGGAACCCGGCGACATCCCCCTGGTGTGGCCGCGCGGCACCGGTGCCGCCGACGGAGCCGACGCGGCGAGCGCGCTGCCGCCGAGGCTGGCCCACCTGGCGGGGGAACGCGGCCGCGGGCCGGAACCCGGCATGAGGGCGGCGGAGCGGATCGCGGCCCGCCTGGGCGCGATGCGTGAGGAAGGCCGGGTCGACTCGGTGGCGGCCGTCGCTGACGCGCGCGGGTTCGTCAGCGCCGTGTTCACCGCCGAGCAGCGCGCCGCGCTGCTCGCCGCCGCCGCCGACGGTCCCCGCTTCCTCACCGGACGCCCCTGGGACGGGGCGGGCCGGTGGCCGCTCTCCCCCCTGCACGAGGCCGGACCGGTGGCCCAGGCGCGCCGCCTGGCCAGGGCGGACGCCCGGCTGCGGCTCACCGCGGCCGTGGACGGACCGGCCCCGCCGCCCGGTCCCGGGGACGCCGAGGTCCTCTGGCGCGACCCCTACCTCGACGGCGCGGCCGTGGAGCCGCCCACCCCCGCCACGCGCGTGCTCGGGACGATCGGGGAGGCCGCCGCCCGGATCGCGTTCTGCCGCTCGGTCCCCGAACGCCCCAGGGAGACCGAGACCACCGGCAACGGCCTGCCCGTGCTGCCCTCCGCTGAGCACCCCGGCGCGTGGGTGCGGCTGACCGACGACAACCCCGCCTTCCTGCTGCGCAGGGTCCACGCGCACGCGGTGAGCCGGGTCCGCTGGAGGGCGGAGGGGGCGCCCGCCCGCAGCGCCTGCGCCGGGCACGCCGCCGCGGTGCGGGGGCTGCTGTTCGACGGGACCAGCGCGGTGGACGCCGCCGCGCGCCGAGAGGAACCCCATATCCTGGTCAGATACCTGGAAGCACTGGCCCGTGCCTACGATGAGTGGTGGTCCTGTCCCGCAGCCGGAACCGACCCGGCGGAGGACGCCCCGGACCCGGCGCTGCCAGCCGCCGTCGCCGGGACCCTCCGCACCGGGCTCTTCCTGCTCGGCGTGTCGGCACCCACGAGGCTGTAGACATCCGGGCCGCCCGCGCACGGGCGGTGCCGACCCCCGCGCCACAGCGGTGACGGGCAGGCCAGCCCCAGTACAAGCCGTATCCCAGTCGAAAGTCCGCCATGAGCCGCTACGCCCACCCCGCCGGATCCCGCCACGCGGAGATCCTGCCCGAGGACAACCCGCCGATGCCCCCCGAGGACCTCAACGCCCTCGACCCGCGGGTGTGGCCCGCCACCGCGCGCCGCGACGGCGGTGAGGTCAGCGTCGGCGGTATCGGTGTGCGCGAACTCGCCGCCGCCCACGGGACGCCGCTCTTCGTCATGGACGAGGAGGACTTCCGCAGGCGCGCCCGTGACTTCAGCCAGGCCTTTGCCGACGCCGACGTCTACTACGCGGGCAAGGCACTGCTGAACAAGGCCGTCGCCCGCTGGGTGGTCGAGGAAGGGCTCAAGCTCGACGTGTGCTCCGGCGGCGAGCTCGCGGTCGCCCTGGCGGCGGGCGTCCCGGTGGAGCGCATCGGCATGCACGGCAACAACAAGTCCGAGCGGGAGCTGCACCGCGCGGTCGAGGCCGGTGTCGGGCGGATCATCATCGACTCCTTCGACGAGATCGAGCGGCTGGAGGCCGTAGCGGCCGGGCTCGACCGCCGTCCCAGGGTGCTCATCCGGGTCACCACCGGGGTGGAGGCCCATACCCACGAGTTCGTCGCCACCGCGCACGATGACCAGAAGTTCGGCTTCGCGCTGAGCACGGGTGCCGCCGGCGGAGCCGTCCGCGCGGTGCTCGACGCGCCCCATCTGGAGCTGGTCGGCCTGCACTCGCACATCGGCTCGCAGATCTTCGACACCTCCGGCTTCGAGGTCGCCGCCCGCCGGGTGGCCCGCTTCCTCAGTGGGATCCACCAGGAGCTGGGGGTCACCCTCGACGAACTCGACCTCGGTGGCGGCCTGGGCATCGCCTACACCTCCGGGGACGACCCGCTGGACACCAAGAGCATCGCCGAGAGCCTCACCGCCATCGTGCGCCGCGAGTGCGAGGAGGGCGGTCTGCCCATGCCCCGCATCGCCGTCGAACCCGGGCGCGCCATCGCCGGTCCGGCCGGGATCACCCTCTACGAGGTGGGTACGGTCAAGGACGTCGAGGGCATCCGCACCTATGTGAGCGTCGACGGCGGCATGAGCGACAACATCCGCACCGCGCTCTATGGGTCCGAGTACACCAGCCAGATGGTCTCCCGGGAGAGCGGTGCCGAGCCGATGCTCTCCCGCCTGGTCGGCAAGCACTGCGAGAGCGGTGACATCATCGTGCACGACCTCTACCTGCCGGCCGACCTGAGGCCGGGCGACCTGGTGGCGGTCGCCGCCACCGGCGCCTACTGCTACTCCATGGCGAGCAACTACAACCACCTGCCCCGCCCCGCCATGGTGGCGGTCCGGGAGGGGCGGGCGAGGACCATCGTCCGCAGGGAGACGGAGGAGGACCTCCTGCGTCTGGACGTAGGCTGAACCGGCGCTGGGCACAGGCGCACCGTGTGGTGGTAGGAGACGAGAGAACTGGAGTCGGGCCCCAATGGCGATGAAGGTGGCGCTGCTCGGATGCGGCGTGGTGGGTGCGGAGGCCGTCCGCCTGATCGAGGAGCAGTCTGATGAGCTGGCCGCGCGGCTGGGCACGCCGATCGAGATCGGCGGGATCGCCGTGCGGCGCATGGAACGGGACCGCGGTGTCGATCCGGCGCTGCTGACCACCGACGCCATGTCCCTGGTGACCCGGCCCGACATCGACGTCGTGGTGGAGGTGATCGGCGGGATCGAACCGGCCCGCTCGCTCATCCTCGCCGCGATCAAGGCCGGCAAGTCCGTGGTGACCGCGAACAAGGCGCTGCTGGCGGAGGACGGCCAGACGCTGCACGCCGCGGCCCGCGAGGCCGGGGTGGACCTGTACTACGAGGCCTCCGTGGCGGGGACGATCCCGCTGCTGCGTCCGCTGCGCGACTCGCTGGCGGGCGACCGCGTCAACCGGGTGCTGGGCATCGTCAACGGCACGACCAACTACGTCTTGGACCGTATGGACTCCCTGGGCTCGGGGTTCACCGAGTCCCTGGAGGAGGCCCAGGCGCTGGGGTACGCGGAGGCCGACCCCACCGCCGATGTGGAGGGCTTCGACGCCGCCGCGAAGGCGGCGATCCTGGCCCGGCTGGCGTTCCACACGCAGCGCGTCACCGCGGCCGACGTGCACCGCGAGGGGATCACCTCGGTGTCGGCGGCCGACATCGCCAGCGCGCGCGACATGGGCTGTGTGGTCAAGCTCCTGGCGATCTGCCAGCGTTCGCAGGACGGGGCCTCGGTGGGGGTGCGCGTCCACCCGGTGATGCTGCCGGTCGAACACCCGCTGGCCGGGGTCAAGGAGGCCTACAACGCGGTCTTCGTGGAGGCCGAGTCGGCCGGGCGGCTGATGTTCTACGGAGCTGGCGCCGGGGGCACCCCCACCGCCAGCGCGGTCCTGGGCGACGTGGTCGCCGTGGCGCGCAACCGCCTCGCGGGCACCTTCGTGGCCGAGGGGGCGCACGACACCGGTCTGCCGGTGCATGACATGGGTCACACCATCACCAGCTACCATGTCGCTCTGGACGTGGCCGACCGGCCCGGCGTGCTCTCGAAGGTGGCCGAGGTCTTCGCCGACCACGGGGTGTCCATCAAGAACGTGCGCCAGGAGGGCAGCGGCGAGGACGCCCAGCTCGTGCTGGTCAGCCATCCGGCGCCGGACGCCGCGCTGAGCAGCACGGTCGAACGGCTGCGCGAGCACGAGCTGGTCCGCGAGGTCGCCAGCGTCATGCGCGTGGAGACCTTCGCCGACTGACCCGCCCCGGACGGTCGCCGCACCCCGACCGCGGGCCCGTGATACGGCCGACCCCGGCCGGGGCCCTAGACTCGCACCAGGTGGGGCGGTCGACCGCCCGCCCATCCGCGCGTCAAGCGAAATCGCATTCACCCGAAAAGGACACACTCGTGAGCATGGCACGGGCGTGGCGAGGGGTCGTCGAGGAGTACCGCGACCGCCTCCCCGTCAACGAGAACACCCCGGTCGTCACCCTCCAGGAGGGGGGGACCCCCCTGCTCCCGGCCACGCGCGTGTCCGAGCTGACGGGCTGCGAGGTCTTCCTCAAGGTCGAGGGGCTCAACCCCACGGGCTCCTTCAAGGACCGGGGGATGACCATGGCCATCACCAAGGCGGCCGAGGACGGTGCCAAGGCCGTCATCTGCGCCTCCACCGGCAACACCAGCGCCAGCGCCGCCGCCTACGCCATCCGCGCGGGCATGGCCTGCGCGGTGCTGGTGCCCCAGGGCAAGATCGCCATGGGCAAGCTCGCCCAGGCACTGGTGCACGGCGCCCGCCTGCTCCAGGTGGACGGCAACTTCGACGACTGCCTCGAACTCGCCCGCAAGCTCAGCGTCGACTACCCGGTCGCCCTGGTGAACTCGGTCAACCCGTACCGCCTCCAGGGGCAGAAGACCGCGGCCTTCGAGATCGTGGACGCCCTCGGCGACGCCCCCGACATCCACTGCGTCCCGGTGGGCAACGCGGGCAACATCACCGCCTACTGGATGGGCTACACCGAGTACGCCAAAGACGGGATCTCCACCCGTTCCCCGCGCATGTTCGGCTTCCAGGCCAGCGGCGCGGCGCCGATCGTCGACGGTGCCCCCGTCACCGGGCCGAGCACGATCGCCACGGCCATCCGCATCGGGAACCCGGCCTCCTGGAAGTTCGCCGAGCAGGCCAGGGACGACTCCGGCGGCCTCATCGACAAGGTGACCGACCGCCAGATCATGGCCGCCTACCGGCTCCTGGCCGCGGAGGAGGGCGTGTTCGTCGAACTCGCCTCCGCCGCCAGCGTCGCCGGTCTCCTCCAGGCCGCCGAGGCCGGACTCGTGGAGCGCGGCAGCCGTGTGGTCTGCACCGTCACCGGCAACGGACTCAAGGACCCGGACTGGGCCCTGGCCGGGGCCGCCGCGGCCACCACGGTCCCGGTCGACGCCCGCGCCGCGGCCCAGGCCCTGGACCTGGCCTGACCCCCGTTGGACTAGGAAGAGCGCCATGACCCCACAGCGCCCCTCGCGGGTGTCCGTCCGGGCACCCGCGACCAGCGCCAACCTCGGCCCGGGCTATGACGCCCTCGGGCTCGCGGTAGGGCTGTACAACCGGTTCGACGTCGCCGTGCGCGACGACGGCCGGGTCCGTGTTGAGGTCGGCGGGCAGGGCGCTGGGGAGGTGCCCCTCGACGGGCGCCACCTCGTCGTGCGCGCCCTGCGCGAGGCGTTCGAACGCGCCGGGGAGCGGCCGCCCGGCCTCGACTTGTCGTGTGAGAACGGCGTGCCGCACGCCCGTGGCCTCGGATCGTCCTCCTCGGCGATCGTCGGCGGTGTGGCGGCGGCCGCCGCCCTGCTGGGGCGGACCGGGCCCGACGGCGGTCCGGACCGGGACTGGATCTACCGGATCGCCGCGGACGTCGAGGGCCACCCGGACAACGTGGCACCCTGCGTGTACGGCGGCTACACCGTCGCCTACCGGGACTCCGAAGGGTGGGGGGCCCTCTCCCTCGCCCCGGATCCGAGGATCCTGCCGGTGCTGTGCGTTCCCGGCTGGCGCCTGTCCACCGAACGCGCGCGGGGGCTGATCCCGGACACGGTCCCCCATGCCGACGCGGCCTTCGGTGCCGGACGCGCCGCCCTCCTGACGGCGGCGGTGTGCGGACGCCCGGAGGCCCTGTACCCGGCGACGGAGGACCGGCTGCACCAGCCCTACCGGGAGGCCGCGATGCCCCGGACCCTGGACCTGGTCGGCCGGTTGCGCGACGCGGGCCTGCCCGCCGTCGTCTCTGGCGCCGGACCCACGGTGCTCGTGTTCTGCACGGTGAAGGAGGGGCACGCGGATACCGATTCACCGGAAATCCTGCGGCACATTGATTTGATCCGCCGTAGTGCGGGTAATGATTGGGACGTACGCCCCTTGCAGATCGAGCCGGCGGGGGTGCGGACCCCATCTCCCCATTCGTAGCACCTGTGTTGAGGAATAGCCGTGGCCTCCGGTGATGTTAGGCTAGGTGAAGCACCAGGCGCCCCGCCCGCGGGGCGAGTGTTCATCCGCCACAGCGGCCTCCGTGAACGTTCGTTCCGGCCGTCGGTCCCACGACCGTCCGGAAGCGGTGGTCGATGTGTCGATTCCGCGGATCTCCCGCGACTGTGCCCACGTCACCGAAGCCAACCCCTCCCCGGATGAGCGGGTACCGCGGTTGACGGGCATCACCACCAAGCCATCCGTCCTGACGTCTGGCTGTACTCAGCACGCCGCGATCGGGTGGGGGGCCGTCGAGCCGTCGGTTTCCAACATCCACGTGGGGCACGCCCTACCCGGCCCTGCCGGTTCGCAACACCGGGCCGGCCGTCACAGCACCCGCTGACGGCCGAAGCCCGCTCCTTGGGAAGGACCCTTAGTGAGCGACACCACCGATCTCCACACGGACGCGGCGGTCGACAGCGCAACCACCACCGGCGCCTCCGGAACGGAGGCCGACGGCTCGCCGCCTTCGGAGGCACCGCCGTCGTCGCGGTCCCGAGCGGCCGCGCGCGGGACCGGGCTCGCCGCCCAGAGGCTGCCCGAGCTGCAAAAGCTCGCGTCGAGCATGGGCATCACCGGCACGGGGCGCATGCGCAAGAGCGACGTGATCGCCGCGATCGAAGCGAAGCAGGGCGGCCCCGTCGAGGGGCCGGTGCGGGCCAAAACGGCGAAGAAAGCCGAAGCGGAGCCGACAACAGGTAAGGTCGGGTCCACCGGCGGTCCGGACCAGACCACAACCCCCGCGGGCTCGGACGCCGGTGACTCCGCACGGACGGGCGCGGGTGAGCGACCGTCGAACCAGGCCGTGGCCGAATCCCAGGGTGGCCGGGGCGACAAGCAGCCGGCCCAGAACCGCCGTTCGTCCCGCAAGCGCGGTGACGACTCCGGTGACCAGCCCCGATCGGTGGACGGCACCGACCCTTCTACCTCCGCGAGCAGCGTGACCAAGACATCGAGTACCTCCCAGAAGAACGGCTCCGATAACTCTGAGGACCGTGATCACAGGTCCGGGCAGGGTCGAGAGCGCCAGCGCAACCGTCGCAACCGCAGCCGCGGCGGCGACGACCAGAACACGGGCGGCAGCGCCCAGCAGGGCGGTGGCGGCCAGAGCCAGGGCCGCGGCGGTGGCGGTGGCGGTGACGACGACTTCGGCGGCGGCCGCCGCAGAGGCCGCCGCCGGGACCGCCGGGACCGCCGGGGTCGCGGCGGCGGCCAGGAGCAGGAGCCGGTGATCGGCGACGACGACGTCCTGCTGCCGGTCGCGGGCATCCTCGACATCCTGGACAACTACGCCTTCGTGCGCACCACCGGCTACCTGCCCGGGTCGAGCGACGTGTACGTCTCCCTCGCCCAGGTGCGCAAGCACGGGCTGCGCAAGGGCGACCACATCGTCGGCGCGGTCCGCCAGCCCAAGGACGGCGAGCGCAGGGAGAAGTTCAACGCCCTGGTGCGCCTGGACTCGGTCAACGGGATGTCCCCTGACCAGGCCAAGGGCCGCCAGGAGTTCTCCAAGCTGGTTCCGCTCTACCCCCAGGAGCGGCTGCGCCTGGAGACCGAGTCGAACGTGCTCACCACGCGCATCATCGACCTCGTCGCCCCCATCGGCAAGGGCCAGCGCGGGCTCATCGTCTCACCGCCCAAGGCGGGCAAGACGATGGTGATGCAGGCGATCGCCAACGCCATCACCGAGAACAACCCCGAGTGCTACCTGATGGTGATCCTGGTCGACGAGCGGCCCGAGGAAGTCACCGACATGCAGCGCACGGTCAAGGGCGAGGTCATCCACTCCACCTTCGACCGCCCTGCCGAGGACCACACGGTCGTCGCCGACCTGGCGATCGAACGGGCCAAGCGCCTGGTGGAGATGGGTATGGACGTCGTCGTCCTCCTGGACTCGATCACCCGCCTGGGCCGCGCCTACAACCTGGCCGCCCCGGCCAGCGGGCGCATCATGTCCGGTGGCGTGGACTCCACCGCGCTGTACCCGCCCAAGCGCTTCTTCGGCGCCGCGCGCAACATCGAGGGCGGCGGATCGCTCACCATCCTGGCGACCGCGCTCGTGGAGACCGGTTCACGCGCCGACGAGGTGATCTTCGAGGAGTTCAAGGGCACCGGCAACATGGAGCTCAAGCTCAGCCGGGGCCTGGCGGACAAGCGGATCTTCCCAGCGGTCGACGTGGACGCCTCCAGCACCCGCAAGGAGGAGATCCTGATGTCGGCCGAGGAGCTGAACATCGTCTGGAAGCTCCGCCGGGTGCTGCACGCCCTCGACACCCAGCAGGCCATCGAACTGCTCCTGGACAAGATGAAGGAGTCCAAGAGCAACGCCGAGTTCCTGCTCCAGGTGCAGAAGACCACCTGACACCGGGAGCCTGCCGTGTGAACGCGTCCCCCGCCCGGGCGGGGGACGCGTGCTCTCCGGGTGAGGGGCCGGAACAGCACTGGTCCCGGCAGCGTTGTGAGTCTGGCAAACTGGTAGGGGAGCGGCCTGCCCGTCAGACGACGGAGCCCGCCGCCCACCACCTGGATCCACGCGGCACCGGTTCGCGCACGGCCCCCCTTCCGCATCCGCGGGCGGGTCTGCGTCCGGCGGCCGCCTTCACGAGGAGACACACATGAAGGCCGAAATCCACCCCGAGTACGTGCCGACCGAGGTGACCTGCACCTGCGGTGCCCAGTTCGTGACGCGGAGCACCATCACCTCGGGCAAGCTGCGCGCCGACGTGTGCTCCGCGTGCCACCCGTTCTACACCGGCAAGCAGAAGATCCTCGACACCGGTGGCCGGGTCGCCCGTTTCGAGAAGCGCTTCGGCAAGCGCAAGTAGCGCCGTCCGTCGCCCTGTGGTGCCGGCACGCGCGGGTCGACACCACAGGGGCGCATCGCGGACCAGGACCGCAGGAGCGAGGCAACCGATCGAGACGGGGACGTGGCACACGTGAAGCTGGACGACCTTCTGGGGGAGTACTACGAGCTGGAACAGCAGCTCGCCGACCCCGAGGTGCACGCTGACCAGAACAGGGCGCGGACGCTCGGCAAGCGCTACTCACAGCTCACCCCGATCATCGAGGCCTACCGCTCCCTCAAGGGGGTCGAGAACGACATCGGCGCCGCCCGCGAGCTGGCCGCCGAGGACCCCGCCTTCGCCGAGGAGGCCGACCGCCTGACACGGGACGCCGAGGCCCTCACCGAGCGGCTGCGCGTCCTGCTCGTCCCCCGCGACGCCGCCGACGACAAGAACCTCATCATGGAGGTCAAGGCAGGCGAGGGCGGCGAGGAGTCGGCCTTGTTCGCCGGCGACCTGGTCCGGATGTACCTGCGCTACGCCGAGCGGCAGGGGTGGAGGACCGAGGTCATCAGCTCCACGCACTCGGACCTGGGCGGGTACAAGGACATCACCATCGCCTTCAAGAACAAGGGCACCCCCGAGCCCGGTGCGGGCGTGTGGCCGCTGCTCAAGTTCGAGGGCGGTGTGCACCGGGTCCAGCGGGTGCCCGTCACCGAGTCCCAGGGCCGGATCCACACCTCCGCCGCAGGCGTCCTGGTGGTCCCCGAGGCCGAGGAGATCGAGGTCGACATCCAGGAGAAGGACCTGCGTGTCGACGTCTACCGCTCCTCCGGGCCCGGCGGCCAGAGCGTCAACACCACCGACTCCGCGGTCCGCATCACCCACCTGCCGACCGGTATCGTGGCCTCCTGCCAGAACGAGAAGAGCCAGCTCCAGAACAAGGAGCAGGCCATGCGCATCCTGCGGGCCCGCATCTACGCCGAGGCCCAGGCCAGCGCCGACGCCGAGGCCGCGGCCGAGCGCAAGAGCCAGGTTCGCACTGTGGACCGCTCCGAGCGCGTGCGCACCTACAACTTCCCGGAGAACCGCATCTCCGACCACAGGGTCGGCTACAAGGCCTACAACCTGGACCAGGTCCTGGACGGCGAACTGGACGGGGTCGTCAAGGCCCTGGTGGACGCCGACACCGAGGAGAGGCTCGAAGCCGCGCAGTCGTCGTAAAGGACGCCCGACAAACGATGAACTTCCTACTCGACGAGGTGGCCCGCGCGACGCTGAGGCTCGCTGAGGCGGGTGTGGCGTCGCCCCGCGCGGACGCGGAGGAGCTCGCCGCGTCCGTGCACGGCGTCCGTCGGGGGGAGCTGCACACCGTGCACGACGGCGATTTCGACGCCCGCTACTGGGAGTGCGTCGCCCGGCGCGAGGCACGCGAACCGCTCCAGCACATCACCGGCCGCGCCTACTTCCGCTACCTGGAACTCCAGGTCGGCCCGGGGGTGTTCATCCCCCGCCCGGAGACCGAGATCATGGTCGACTGGGCGATCCAGACCCTGCGGGCGATGGACGTCGCCGACCCACTCGTCGTCGACCTGGGCACCGGATCGGGGGCGATCGCCATCTCCATCGCCCAGGAGGTGCCGCGCTCCCGGGTGCACACTGTCGAACTCGACCCCGTCGCCCTGGACTGGGCTCGGCGCAACATCGAGGCCAGCGGCCACTCCGGCCGGGTCACCCCCCACGCCGGCGACATGCGCACCGCGCTCCCCGAACTCGACGGCCGCGTCGACCTGCTGATCAGCAACCCGCCCTACGTACCCATCCGCGAGGCTGCGGTGATCCCGCCCGAGGTGCGCGACTACGACCCGGCGCCGGCACTGTGGTCCGGCGACGACGGCCTCGACATGATCCGCTCCCTGGAGGCGGTCGGCCGCCGCCTGCTGCGCCCGGGCGGCGCGATGGCGGTCGAGCACCACGACGGCCAGGGGATCGATATCCCGTGGCTGTTCCCCGAGGACCTCGGGTGGCGCGACGTCCTCAACCGCAAGGACATGGCCCGGCGCGACCGCTTCGTCGTCATGCGCCGGGCCGAACCGGACGACTGAACCGCCCCCACTGCCGAACGTTTGATGAGAGGTGAACGCTGGTGAGCCGCACCTACGACTGCGCGGACGAGACCGCTCGCAGAGACGGGATCGCCGACGCCGCGTCGGCGGTGCGCCGGGGCGATCTCGTGGTGCTCCCGACGGACACCGTCTACGGGATCGGCACCGACGCCTTCAGCCCCACCGCCGTCGCGGGCCTGCTCGCGGCCAAGGGCCGGGGCCGGGAGAAGCCCCCTCCGGTCCTGGTCGGATCGGTGCGGGCCGCCATGGCGCTCATCGAGGACCTGGGCAACTTCGGCCGGGACCTCATGGACGAGTTCTGGCCGGGGCCGCTCACCCTGGTGTGCACCGCCACCCCCAGCCTCTCCTGGGACCTGGGCGACACCAAGGGCACCGTTGCGGTGCGCATGCCGATGGACCCGGTCGCCCTGGAACTGCTCAAGGAGGTCGGTCCGATGGCGGTGAGCAGTGCCAACAGGACCGACCGCCCTGCCGCCACGCGTGTGGAGGAGGCGGTCGAGCAGCTCGGCGAGGAGGCCGTGGCCGTCTACCTCGACGGCGGTGAGTGCGAGGACCCGGTCCCCTCCACCATCGTGGACCTGACCTACACGGTGCCGCGCGTCCTGAGGCTGGGTGCGGTCTCGATGGACCAACTGCGCGGGGTGTGCGGCACGGTCATCGGCGAGATGCGCAGGGGCCGTCCCGCGTCGCAGGCCGGTGACGCGGCTCCGGAGCCCGCACAGGAGCGGGAGGAGTCGGTGCCGCCGGAGGCGGACCGGCGGGAGGCGGAGCCCTCCGAGAAGGCGGAGCCGACCCGGGACGGCGACCGCTCCGACAAGTAGAGGGGTCCGGCCGTGCGGGAGTACGCGCTCACCTTCGTCATCGCCGCGGCGGTGACCTATCTGCTCGTGCCGCTGGTGCGGCGCGCGGCGATCCGGTTCGGGGCCACGCCCCCCGTCCGTGACCGCGACGTGCACACCGAGCCCATCCCGCGCCTGGGCGGGCTGGCCATCTACGGCGGGTTCGCGGCGGCGCTGCTGATCTCCGCGCAGCTTCCCCACCTGCAGAACGTGTTCGTCGCCGACACCTGGCAGGGGCTGCTCCTGGCGGGCGGGCTCATCACGCTCATCGGTGTGATCGACGACCGCTGGGGGATGGACGCCCTCAGCAAGCTCGCGGGCCAGGTGGCCGCCGCGGGCATCCTCGTCTCTAACGGCGTGCAGCTTCTGTGGCTGCCGCTGCCGGGCACCCAGCTCTCGCTGGGGCCGTGGCTGGGGGCGATGATCTCCATCCTGCTCATCGTCGTCACGATCAACGCGGTGAACTTCGCCGACGGGCTGGACGGCCTGGCAGCGGGGATCGTGGCCATCTCGTCTCTGGCCTTCTTCGCCTACTACTACGTGGTGGCGGTGGAGGAGGGGTTCGTGCGCCAGTCCTATCCGGCGATGATCGCGATCATCCTGGCGGGCACGTGCGTGGGCTTCCTCTGTCACAACTTCCACCCGGCCCGGGTGTTCATGGGCGACACCGGGTCGATGCTGCTGGGCCTGCTGCTCACCTCGATCACCATCACGGTGACCGGACAGTTCGACGCCAACACCGCGCGTGAGGAGTTCAACTCCTCGGGCCTGGTGGTGTTCCTGCCGATCCTGCTGCCGCTGCTGGTGATCGCCCTGCCCTTGGCGGACCTGGTCCTGGCGGTGCTGCGGCGTACCCTGGCGGGTCGCTCGCCCTTCTCCCCCGACCGCGGACACCTGCACCACCGGCTGCTGGACATGGGGCACAGCCACGTTCGCGCGGTCCTGCTCATGTACCTGTGGGCCGGGATCGTGGCGTTCGCCTCGGTGTCGCTGTCGATCTTCGGGTCGGCGGCGATGGTGTTGTCCATCACGGCGCTAGTCGCGGTGTGTGCGGTGGGTCTCATCGCCCTGCCCCGGCTGCGCCGCCGTGGGCTGCTCCCCTGGGGGCTCGGAAAGGCCGCGAAGCGGCCCGGACATCACCATTCGGTATCTGATGAGTGAACCAGGCGTCACGCGACGGTGCCCGCGTTCCGAAAAGCCGGCCGCGGACCGGTGCCGGTCGGACATGTGGTGGTCTGGCCGAGACGACAAAGCACCGCGAAGCCGACGCCGGGGGACGCTTCGCGGCGCGTTAAGGGTCCGTTAAGGAACCCCGGCATCCAGCACCGAAAACCTTGTGATAGCTTTCACGAGCAGGATCCCACCGAACCCCACGGAGCTTCGTCATGCAGGAACACGACGCCCGGATTCTCCGAGGCGCCGCGCTTCCGACGGCCGTCGTCGGCGTGGTCGCGTTGATCGTCGGCTTCGCTCTGGCCGGAACCCAGGGACTCTTCGGCGCACTCTTCGGGCTGACACTGGTCATCGGTGCGTTCGCCGCCTCGGCGTTCGTCATCTCCTGGACCGGCGGTCGGCGCCCGGAGCTGCTGCTGCCCGTGGCGTTCCTGGTCTACACGACCAAGCTCGGCATTCTGCTGGCCATCCTCCTCCTGTTCAAGGGCACCACGGCCCTGGACACGGACGTCTTCGGATGGACGGCGCTCGCCTGCGTCATCGTGTGGCTCGGGGCCCAGGCCGTGGCCGTCAAGCGGAGCAAGCAGCCGACCATCGTCCCCGAGGGCGAGGCCGACGAGACCGCTGCCGCGGCCACCGGTGGACACCGGTGAGCCCACGGATACGGGGCGGCGTGCGGAGCCTGTCGACCTACTGCTATCTTCCGGAGCGAGATGAGAGAGAACCGCGACGGCGGCGACACGCGGGTGTCGAACGCCAACGGGACCACGCTCGTCTCGTATCTGCTGGGAGGCATGGCCTTCTGGGGCGGCATCGGCTGGGTCGCCGACCGGGCACTGGGGTTCTCCGCCCTGTTCCTGCCCGTGGGTCTGATCGTCGGTTTCGCCGGCGCCGTGTACCTCATCTACGCCCAGCACGTCCGGTCCTGACCGAACATCGAGGTGCGTCTGCCTGCGCTGAACGCGGGAGCGTACCGATCACAACCCTGAGGATTGAGTTGCGTCACGACGAAAGGGAACGCCGTGAGTGCTGACGTGAACGTCGTCGCGGCGTCCGAGCCAGGCTGCCACATTTTCAACGACTTCGGGTGCGGTTTCGAGGCCCCGGGGCCGAGCCTGTTCTTCCCCGAGCCGTGGGTCGATTTCGGACTCGCCGGGACCTACGGCCTGAGCAAGTACATCCTGCTGCTGGCCGTCGCCCTGCTCATCGCGGCGGGCTTCTGGTTCTTCACCACGCGCAAGGCCAAGGTCGTCCCGAGCCGGGGCCAGAGCATGGCCGAGATGCTGGTCGAGTTCCTGCGCGGCCAGGTCACCCGGAACGCCATCGGCAAGGAGGGGGACAGGTACCTCCCCCTGATGGTCGCCCTGTTCCTGTTCATCTTCTGTATGAACATCATGGGACTCATCCCGGGCCTCCAACTGCCGGTCACCTCCCACCTGGCCTTCCCCGCGGTGCTGGCGATCTTCGTCTTCGTCCTGTGGAACGTCATCGGCATCCGCCGCCACGGCGTGGGCGGCCACTTCAAGGCCCGCCTGGTCCCCGGCGGCGTCCCTGGGTGGATCCTCCCGATCGTCGTACCGATCGAGGCGCTGTCGAACTTCGTCATCCGCCCGGCCACGCACATGATCCGTCTGTTCGCGACCATGTTCGCCGGGCACCTGCTGCTCGCACTGTTCGCGGCCGCCGGATTCTACATGTTCAACCCCACCTCCCCGATGGGCCCGCTCTTCGGCGCCATCTCGGTGGGCTACTCCGGAATCGCCCTGCTCGGCTTCCTGGTGTTCACGCTCTTCGAGCTGTTCATCATGGCGGTGCAGGCCTACGTCTTCGTCCTCCTGTCCTCCATCTACATCGGTGAGGCCCTGGAGGGCGCGCACTAGGAGCGCGGCCCCCGTGCCCGCTCCATAGCGCACCCCGTACCCCGTCCGGTTCGCATACGTCAGTCCGGCGTCAGCCATGGTCGCCGGCGTGTAGTAAAGGGAAAATCAGTATGGACATCACCGGTAGCCTCAACACCATCGGTTACGGCCTCGCCGCCATCGGCCCCGGCATCGGCGTCGGTCTCGTCTTCGGCCTGGGCGTCCAGGCGATCGCCCGCCAGCCCGAGGCCCGCGGCGTCCTCCAGGGCCAGATGATCTTCGGCTTCGCCGTCATCGAGGCCCTCGCCATCCTGGGCTTCGTCCTCGCCTTCGCGGTTTAAGCGACTCGGCAACTCAACGCGAAGGGGATGCCAACCGTGATTTTGGCAGCTGAAGAGTACAACGTCCTCAGCATCCACTGGGACGAGTTCGTTTTCGGTTCCATCGCCTTCCTGCTCATCCTCGGCGTCGTCTACAAGATGTGGCCGAGGCTGACGAAGGCGCTCGACGAGCGTGCCGACAAGATCGAGGGCGGCATCGCTCGCGCCGAGAAGGCCGAGGCGGAGGCGGCGGAGATCCGCCAGCAGTACAAGGAGAAGCTCGAGGAGGCGCACCGCGAGTACGCCCAGGAGCTGGAGAAGGCCAAGGAGCAGAAGGCGGCCATCATCGCCGAAGCTCGCGAGGAGGCCCAGGTCGAGGCGCGCCGGATCATCGACTCCGCGCACGCCCAGATCGAGGCCGACCGGCAGCAGGCCGTCGTTCAGCTCCGCGCGGAGATCGGTGCCCTGTCCACCGAGCTCGCGTCTCGCATCGTCGGTGAGACCCTCACCGACGGTGCCGCGCAGACCCGCGTGGTCGACCGGTTCCTGGAGGAGCTGGAGCGGTCCGAGGGTTCGACGCAGGCCGAGGTGCGCTGATGCGTGGTACCAGCCGCACCTCCCTGGCAGAGGTCACCCGGCGCCTGGACTCCAACGTCCTGGCGTCGGTGGACGCCCGCGGCGCCCTCGCGCTGGGCGGCGAGCTCTTCGAGGTCGTCGCCCTGCTCAGCGGCGAGCACTCGCTCCGCCGCTGGCTGGCGGACCAGTCCACCCCCGCCGAGAGCAAGACCGCGCTGGCCGGTCAGCTCCTGGAGCAGAGGGTGTCGCCGTCCGCGCTGATCGTTGTGGGCGACGTCCTCCAACAGGACTGGTCCTCCGCCCGCGACATGGTGGACGCCCTGGAGCGCATGGGGGTCTACGCGACCCTGGCCTCCGTCGCGGGCGGCCGCCTCGACGGGGTCGAGGACGAGCTGTTCCGCTTCCAGCGGATCGTCGCCGCCCAGCCGCAGCTGCGCGCCGCGCTCACCCGTGAGGGCGTGCCGGCCGCCACGCTGCGCTCGCTGCTCGACGACCTGCTGTCGGGCAAGGTCGACCCCGCCACGTCGGTCCTGGTCGGAGAGGCGGTCACCCGTCCCCGGGGACGTACCCTGGAACAGGCGCTCGACCACTTCGGCCAATTGGTCGCCGAGCGCGCCCAGCACTTCGTCGCCGTGGTCCGGGCCGCCCACCTCCCGAGCGAGGCCCAACAGGACCGCCTGCGGGCGGCGCTCAGCCGCAAGTACGGCCGCGACATCCACCTGAACATCGAGGTGGTCCCCGAACTCATCGGCGGACTCTCCGTCCAGGTGGGCGACGAGGTCATCGACGACACGATCGCCGGGCGCATCGCTGAGGTCAAGCGCCGCCTGGCCGGCTGAGACACGCCGACAACGCAAGGCAAGCACGCACGGCGCCGGCCCGGCGCCATTTGAGAGCAAGGACATACGTAGAGATGGCGGAGCTGACGATCCGGCCGGATGAGATCCGGGACGCGCTGCAGCGCTTCGTCCAGTCGTACGAGCCTGACGCCACCCGCGCTGAAGAGGTCGGTACCGTCACCTACTCCGGTGACGGCATCGCCCGCGTCGGTGGCCTTCCCTCGGCGATGGCGAACGAGCTGCTGAAGTTCGAGGACGGCACGCTGGGCATGGCCCAGAACCTCGAGATCGGTGAGATCGGTGTCGTGGTGCTGGGCGACTTCTCCGGCATCGAGGAGGGGCAGAAGGTGCGCCGCACCGGCCAGCTCCTCTCGGTGCCGGTGGGCGACGACTTCCTCGGCCGTGTGGTGGACCCCCTGGGTGCCCCCATCGACGGCAAGGGCGAGATCGAGTCGACCGACCGCCGCGAGCTGGAGCTGCAGGCCGCGACCGTGATGGAGCGCAAGCCCGTCCACGAGCCGCTGCAGACCGGTATCAAGGCGATCGACTCGATGACCCCGGTCGGCCGCGGCCAGCGCCAGCTGGTCATCGGCGACCGGCAGACCGGCAAGACCGCGGTCTGCGTCGACGCGATCATCAACCAGAAGGAGAACTGGGAGTCCGGCGACCCCGAGAAGCAGGTGCGCTGCATCTACGTCGCCGTCGGCCAGAAGGGTTCGACCATCGCCAGCGTGCGTGGCGCCCTCGAAGAGGCCGGCGCGATGGAGTACACCACCATCGTCGCCGCCCCCGCCTCCGACTCGGCGGGCTTCAAGTACCTCGCCCCCTACACCGGTTCGGCCCTGGGCCAGCACTGGATGTACCAGGGCAAGCACGTGCTCGTCGTCTTCGACGACCTGACCAAGCAGGCCGAGGCCTACCGTGCCGTCTCCCTGCTGCTGCGCCGCCCGCCGGGCCGCGAGGCCTACCCGGGTGACGTCTTCTACCTGCACTCCCGCCTCCTGGAGCGCTGCGCCAAGCTCTCCGACGAGCTGGGCGCCGGTTCGATGACCGCTCTGCCGATCATCGAGACCAAGGCGGGCGACGTCTCGGCCTACATCCCCACCAACGTCATCTCCATCACCGACGGCCAGGTGTTCCTGGAGTCCGACCTGTTCAACCAGGGACAGCGTCCGGCCATCGACGTCGGTGTGTCGGTCTCCCGTGTCGGCGGCTCGGCGCAGACCAAGGCGATGAAGAAGGTCTCCGGTACGCTCCGGCTCGGCCTGGCCCAGTACCGCGAGCTGGAGGCGTTCTCCGCGTTCGGCTCCGACCTGGACGCCGTCTCCAAGCAGCAGCTGGAGCGCGGTGCCCGCCTCATGGAGCTGCTCAAGCAGGGGCAGTACTCGCCCTTCTCCATGGAGAAGCAGGTCGTCTCCATCTGGATGGGCACGACCGGCCGGGTCGACGACGTGCCCACCGAGGACGTGCGCCGCTTCGAGGGCGACTTCCTGGAGCACCTCGACCGCGAGCACGAGGGCCTGCTGAAGACGATCCGCGAGACCGGCAAGTTCGAGAAGGAGACCGAGGAGTCCCTCTCCGCGGCTCTGGACAAGTTCAAGTCGGGCTTCCAGACCTCCGCCGGCACCCTGCTCGGCACCGAGGCCGAGGCCGAGGCGCTCGACAAGGACAAGGTCGGCCAGGAGACCATCAAGGTCGCCGAAGGCGGGAAGTAGCCCATGGGTGCACAGCTTCGCGTCTATCGCCGGAGGATCCGCTCGACGAAGTCGATGGCGAAGATCACCCGGGCGATGGAGCTCATCGCCACGACGCGCATCACCAAGGCGCAGCGGGCGTCTGAGGCTGCTGGGCCCTACGCGCGGGAGATCACGAGGGCCGTCGCGGCGCTGGCGGGACGGGTGGACAGCCACCCCCTGCTGGTCGACGCCGACCAGCCCAAGCGTGCGGCCATCCTGGTGATCACCAGTGACAAGGGCCTGGCGGGGGCCTTCTCGCCCAACGTCCTCAAGGAGACGGAGTCCCTCGCGGCCCGCCTGCGCGAGGACGGGCGCGAGGAGATCGTCACCTACGCCGTGGGCCGCAAGGGCGTGGCCTTCTACCGGTTCCGCGATCGCGCGATCGAGGACCAGTGGGAGGGCATCACCGAGCGCCCCACCTACGCCGACGCCCAGGCCATCGCCGACGTCCTCATGGAGCGCTTCGCCCAGGACACCTCCGAGGGCGGGGTCGACGAGATCCACGTGGTCTCCACCGAGTTCGTGTCCATGCTGACCCAGAGGGCGACCGCCACGCGGACGCTCCCGCTGTCGGTGTGGCCGGTTCCACCGGAGGAGCTCGCGGCCGAGTACGGCGACGAGCCGCTGCCGCTGTACGAGTTCGAACCCTCGGCGGAGGAGGCGTTGGACCGGCTGCTGCCGCAGTACGTGACCAACCGCATCTACTTCGCTCTCCTGGAGTCCGCCGCGTCCCAGTGGGCGTCCCGTCGCGCGGCCATGAAGGCCGCCACCGACAACGCCGAGGACCTCGTCAAGACCCTGACCCGCCTGGCCAACCAGGCGCGTCAGGCCGAGATCACCAACGAGATCAGTGAGATTGTCGGCGGTGCCGACGCGCTCGCTGCTGCCAGCGCGGGAAGTGAGTAACAAAAGTGACTGCGACTGTTGAAGAGACGGCTGGGGCTGGCACCGCCACCGGCCGTATCGCCCGGGTCACCGGCCCGGTCGTCGACGTGGAATTCCCCGTCGGCTCGATGCCCGCCATCTACAACGCCCTGCACACCGACGTCACCGTCGGCGGCACCACCAAGACCATCACCATGGAGGTCGCCCAGCACCTGGGGGACAACCTGGTCCGCGCCATCTCCCTGGCCCCGCAGGACGGCCTCGTCCGCGGTGCTGAGGTGCGCGACACCGGTGAGGCAATCAGCGTGCCCGTCGGCGACGTCGTCAAGGGCCACGTGTTCAACACCCTCGGCGAGTCCATGGACGTGCCGACCTCGGAGCTGGGCGTCACCGAGCGCTGGCCGATCCACCGCGAGGCCCCGGCCTTCGACCAGCTCGAGTCCAAGACCGAGATGATGGTCACGGGCATCAAGGTCATCGACCTGCTCACCCCGTACGTGCGCGGGGGGAAGATCGGTCTGTTCGGTGGTGCCGGTGTCGGCAAGACCGTGCTGATCCAGGAGATGATCACCCGTATCGCCCGCAACTTCGGTGGTGTGTCCGTGTTCGCCGGTGTCGGCGAGCGCACCCGTGAGGGGACGGACCTCTTCCTGGAGATGGACGAGATGGAGGTCCTCCAGGACACCGCGCTCGTCTTCGGCCAGATGGACGAGCCCCCGGGCACCCGTCTGCGCGTGGCGCTGTCCGCTCTGACGATGGCGGAGTACTTCCGTGACGTTCAGAAGCAGGACGTGCTCCTGTTCATCGACAACATCTTCCGTTTCACCCAGGCGGGGTCGGAGGTCTCCACGCTGCTGGGCCGTATGCCCTCCGCCGTGGGCTACCAGCCCAACCTGGCTGACGAGATGGGCCAGCTCCAGGAGCGGATCACCTCGACCCGCGGTCACTCGATCACCTCGATGCAGGCGATCTACGTCCCCGCGGACGACTACACCGACCCGGCGCCGGCGACCACGTTCGCCCACCTGGACGCGACGACCGAGCTCTCCCGCCCGATCTCGCAGAAGGGCATCTACCCGGCGGTGGACCCGCTGACCTCCACCTCCCGCATCCTCGACCCGCAGTACGTGGGCGAGGAGCACTACCAGGTGGCCCAGCGGGTCAAGGAGATCCTCCAGCGCAACAAGGACCTCCAGGACCAGATCGCCATTCTCGGTATGGACGAGCTGTCCGAAGAGGACAAGATCACCGTCAACCGCGCCCGCCGTATCGAGCGCTTCCTGTCGCAGAACATGTTCGTGGCGGAGAAGTTCACCAGCAACCCGGGTGTCTTCGTTCCGTTGGAGGAGACCATCGCCTCCTTCAAGGCGCTGTGCGACGGTGAGTACGACCACCTGCCCGAGCAGGCCTTCCTCGACGTCGGCAACATCCAGATGGCCGTCGAGAAGGCCGAGAAGCTGCAGGGCGAGTAAGACGGACGGTCGGCCCCGCCCCGGCGGGGCCGACCTGCCTGATTCCGCCCACGAGCCGAGGAGTTTGTGGCAGTGTCGAAGAAGCTGTTCGTCGAGATCGTCTCGCCCGAGCGTGAGGTTTGGGCCGGCGAGGGCGACATGGTCATCGCCAAGACCGTCGAGGGTGAGATCGGTATCCAGCCCGGTCACGTCCCGGTGCTGGCCCTGCTCGCGGAGGACGCCGTCGTCCGTGTCCTGGGGGCCCGGGAGACCGGTGAGGTGAAGGCGGCCGCGCACAGCGGGTTCGTCTCGGTCAGTGGTGAGGGACGCGTGTCGATCCTCGCCGAGACCGCCGAGCTGGCCGAGGACGTCGACGTGGACCGTGCGCGCAGAGCGCTGTCGGAGGCGGCCGAGGAGGGCGACAGTGACGCCCTGGGCCGTGCACGCAGCCGTCTGCGCGCGGTGGGCGAGGACGTCGCCTAACGCATCCGGCGGCCGACCGAGAGGTGGATATGGAGCGGCTGTACTCCGCGCAGGCGGGGATGGCCCCGTGGACGGGGACCGCCCCGTGGGTGGCCCTCGGCCTGCTCCTGGTCCTCGGGGCGGTGCTGTCGTGGATCGCGCTGCGCCGCTGGGTGCTCATCCGGCGGGGCGGCGCGGTGGAGTGCTACCTCCGGGTCCCGGGCAAGCGGGGTCCCCGGGGGGCCTGGCGGATCGGTTTCGCCAGGTACGGCACGCAGAGCCTCGCGTGGTTCCCGGTCTTCTCGCTCAGGCCGCGGCCGACGGCAAAGCTGTCGCGCCGCGGCCTTGCCGTTGTCGGCAGGCGTTCGCCCGACGGGTCCGACCGTGCCCACCTGCCGGGTGACGTGAGCGTCGTCCGCCTCGCCTGGAGCGACGTGGACGGCGGCGGGCCCTCCGAGGGTGCCGTGTACGAGATCGCGATGGGGGACAGCGCCCTCACCGGCTTCCTGTCCTGGATGGAGTCGATGCCGCCCGGGACACGGTGGGAGGCCTGAGTGTCGGTCTTCACAGCGGCGGTCACCGGTCCCTAGGGTGGGACCCATGATCGTCGCTTTCTCTGTGTCCCCGCTCGGTACCGGTGAGTCTGTCGCGCCCGCGGTCGCCCGCGCGGTGAGGGTGGTGCGCGAGAGCGGCCTGCCCAACGAGACCACCGCCATGTTCACCAGTGTCGAGGGCGAGTGGGACGAGGTGATGGACGTGGTCAAGCGCGCCGTGCAGGCCGCGGGTGAGGGTGCCCACCGGGTCAGTCTCACCTTGAAGGCGGACATCCGCGAAGGGATGACCGACGGCCTCACCTCGAAGGTGGAGCACTTGGAGCACGAACTCTCCGAATAGCCGGCGCTAACGCTCTCCGCCCGGCTTCCACAGCACCTCGTCCCCGTCCCCGGCGACGTGGCGGCCGAGGATGAACAGCAGGTCGGAGAGGCGGTTGAGGTAACGCGCGGTGAGCGGGTTGACAGTGTCGCCGTGTTCGCCGATCGCCGCCCACACGCTGCGCTCGGCCCTGCGCACCACGATGCGTGCGGTGTGTGCCAGCGCGACCGTGGGGGAGCCGCCGGGCAGGATGAAGCTGCGCAGGGTGGGCAGGTCGGCGTTGTAGGTGTCGCAGGCCTCCTCCAGCCGGGTGACGTACTCCGGCAGGATGCGTAGGGGCGGGAACTCCGGGTCCGGTACGACCGGTGTGGACAGGTCCGCGCCGAGGTCGAACAGTTCGTTCTGTACGCGCCGCAGGAGCGCGCGTACGTCGTCGGGGACCTCGCCCGTGGCCAGCATGAGGCCGATGGCGGCGTTGGCCTCCTCGGTGTCGGCGTAGGCCGCGAGCCGTGTGTCGTTCTTCCCGGTCCGGCTCATGTCGCCGAGAGCGGTGGTCCCGTCGTCCCCCGTGCGGGTGTAGATCCTCGACAGTACGACCGGTTCGTCCGTGTCCCGTTTGCTCATGGCACCAGCCTAGAGCGCGTTCCGTGCGGGACGGTGTCCACGGGCCGTGTCCGGGCTCAGCCGAGCGTGTTGTGACCGAGGATAACCGTTTGATCTCAGGGGGTTCATGTGCCCTGGGTCACTGGTAGCGTGTCGCACACGGGGAACTACTCAACGTGGTTTCCGTGCGGCGTCGGTCGCGCATCCGAGGCGGTTGGTGAGGGGGCCGCCCGGGTGCAGCGAGGGGGAGGCGCCGCGCGGGGCGGACGGCGTGGAACCGGGGGGTTCACGCCGTCCGCCCCGTCTGTCCGAAGGGGGCGTTTCGCTCCGTTTCTAGCGGAGCCACTCCTGGCCCAGCCGCGCGAACTCCGGTCCCGCGGCCCTGCGCAGCACACCGTTCACCGGGAGGGTGCTCTCGGCGAAGAACTCGATCCCGTGGGCGCCTGCGTCGGACAGCTCGTCCAGGGAGTCGCGGTTGACGTTGGCCAGGGTGTCCTCGGCGGTGTGGTAGTACGGGTCGAAGGTCTCGCCCGCGACCCCGCCGTACCACTCCGCCTGTTCCTCGGTCTTGACGCCGTCGGCACCGCTGAACAGGCCGCCGACCGGGATCCCCGCCTGGGCGAAGGGCGCGTAGTCGCTGCGGCCGCTCAGCACACCCGGTTCGCTGACCTGTCCCCGGTCCTCGAAGTACTCCGCGAAGACCTGGGCGATCGCCCCGGATCCGGAGGGTGCCTGCCCCGATCCGGGCAGCTCCATGCCGCCGTCCAGGACGAACCGGGCGTAGTTGTGGGAGCCGATCATGTCGAAGTTGAGGTACAGGGCGATGTCGTCGACCTGTTCGGCGCTCAGCCCCTCGACGTACTCGGTGGAGCCGACCAGGCCGCTCTCCTCGGTGCCCCAGAAGGCGAAGCGGACCTTGTTGTTCGGCTCGCCCTGCCGGGCCAACTGGATGGCGCTCTCCAGGAGGAAGGCGACACCGCTGCCGTTGTCGTTGGCGCCCGCCCCCTCCTCGACGCTGTCGAGGTGGCCGCCGGCCACCACGACGTTGTCACCGCTCCCGCCCTCGGTCTCGGCGATGACGTTGAAGGACTCGCGGGTCTCGGTGAGGGAGTCCACCATCACCCGCAGCTCCAGCCCCTCGCCCGCGGCGAGCAGCGGTGCGCCCGCGGCGCCGGAGACGCCGAGCACCGGGATCTCGGAGGGGGTGGACACGGTTCCCGAGAACACCTCGTCGGCACTGTTGACGACCAGGACGGCGGCGGCCCCGGCGTCGGCCGCGTTCTGGGTCTTCAGCGCGAAGGGGCAGGCACCGCGCACGGTGATCGCGATGGCTCCCTCGGGGAAGCCCGCGAAGTCCTCGGACGTGCAGCCGCTGTCACCGCTGTCGGCGTCCACAGCCACGGCCGGGGCGGTCACGTCGCCGGCTGCCGAGTAGGCCATGCTGATGTAATCGGTACCGACCTCGTAGTCGACCGGCCCGGAGCCGCTCCGGCTCAGGACCGCGTCGGAGAGCTCCTCCCAGGCCGTGTACTCGTAGGTGTCGCGGTAGGGCTCGTACCCGGCCCGCTCCAACTGGTTCTCCACGTACAGGGCGGCGACGTCGTAGCCGGGGGTGCCCGAGGCGCGGTTGCCGCCGTTGTAGCGGGCGATGGTGGCGAGGTTGGCCATGTGGCCCTCGATCCGCCGACCGGTCACCCGGTCCGGGAGCGACCTGTGGTGCCTGTCATGCCGCTCAGGCCATCCGGCGCGGTCGTGTGCGTGCTCGGGGGCGTTGCCCCGCGGGTCCGCTTGGGCCGGTGCCGCCAGGGCAAGGGAGGCGGCGGCCGTCAGGACGGCGGTGAGTACGGCCGCCGTGCGCCGTCCGGCGGGGAGGTCCTTCCGGCGCCGTCGGGCGCGGGGGTGGGTCGGATGCAACGGTGCTCCTCCGGTGCGGGGGCCGTCACGCCCTTGCGGGGGACGGACACCTCGGTGGGTGATGGGACCGTTGCCATCCGACACCGACGGAGCGCGCTCGACAAGTACCTCTACGTGAGATTGCCACAATCGGCCACAAAGCTGACAGAACACCCGTCGCTGTGATCTGATGCGCCCTCACACCCGCGGACCGCCGGGCAGGCGAAGGGAGAGGATCAGTCCTCGTCCTCCTCGCGCTGGTAGGCGCGCCTCCGGTACTTGACCTCCACGCCGCCCATCACGGCCAGACCGCGGATGTGCACGATCGGGGCGTCGGCGGGCATCGTGCTGGGCTGGCGCAGGCCGCCGCTGAACCCGCCCATGATCGGCAGGCCGTGGACGCGCACCTGGACGTCGTCGGGCACCCGGATCTCGACCCCGCCCATGACGGCACCCACCCAGATGCTCGTCTCGCGCGAGGTGAAGTGCGCCTCGCGCAGGTCCAGCTCCACCCCGCCCATGAGCGCGGCGGTGAAGAACTGCTTGGGGACCACCCAGCTTCCCGCACGGTCGGCCCCGCCCATGATGGCGATCGCCAGGCGGCTGGTCGGTCCGGCGGAGGTGATCCGTCCCCCGGCGTAGACGGGGCGGGGCGAGTGGAAGTCGGTCGGGACCGCGACGGACCCGGTCTCCCCATTCGGCGCGGGCAGGTCCTCGGTGAGGGGGACCAGTTCGCCGAGGGTCTTGGCCCGGTAGACGGCGTCCAGGCGCTCGCTGTGCTCGTCCGGGTCGAGCCTGCCCTCGGCGAGGGCCTCCCGCAGTCTGTGGGCGACCGAGTCGCGGTCGGCGTCCGAGGCGCGCATCCGGCTGTGGTCCGAAGGGGGGATCTCGCTCATGCTTCCAACCATAGTTCGATCCTCCCGGCTTCGGAGCCCCGCGCGCATCGGGGGCGGGCCCTGAGGCGACCCTGAGAGGGTGCGGGCCCGGGACGCCGGGAGCGTCAGAACAGGCGGAGGATGTCCGGCTCGATCCCGCGCAGCTCGTCGTAGTCCAGCACCACGCAGGAGATCCCCCGGTCCTCGGCCAGGACCCGGGCCTGCGGCTTGATCTCCTGGGCCGCGAAGACCCCGTGCACCGGGGCCAGGGTGGGGTCCCGGTTGAGCAGTTCCAGGTAGCGGGTCAGCTGCTCCACGCCGTCGATCTCGCCGCGCCGCTTCAGCTCCACGGCGACCGTGGCCCCCTCCGCGTCGCGGCACAGGATGTCGACCGGCCCGATGGCGGTCGGGTACTCGCGGCGGATCAGGGTGTAACCCTCCCCGAGCGTGGTGATGTGCTCGGCGAGCAGCTCCTGGAGGTGCGCCTCGACGCCGTCCTTCTGGAGGCCGGGGTCCCGGCCCAGTTCGTGTGAACTGTCGTGCATGACCTCCTCGACGGTCAGCACGAGTTTCTCGCCCGACTTGCCGTGGGTGACCGTCCAGACGTCGGGTCCGTCGGCCACGGTCTCCTCACGGAGCTTGCACGGCGGGTTCATCCAGTTCAGCGGTTTGAAGGCCCGGTCGTCGGCGTGGATGGACACGCTTCCGTCCGCCTTGACGAGGATCAGGCGGGGGGCCATGGGCAGGTGTGCGGTGAGCCGGCCGACGTAGTCGACGCTGCACCGGGCGATGACGAGACGCACGGCGGTCACGTTACCGCTTCCCGGAAGCGGGCGGGTCCGGATTCGCGGGCCCGGAACGGCGTGTGCGGGGTCCGCCCTGTGTTACTGGCCAGTAGCCTTGGTGGCGTCCAAGAGGCGGCACCACCCTCCGGGTGGGGCCTTCGGTCTAGGGTGGGGCTCATGTTGCAGGAATTCACGAAGGTCGGAGTGGTCGGGCTCGGCACGATGGGAGCGGGCATCGCCGAAGTGTTCGCCCGCGCCGGGTTCGACGTCACCGGAGTCGAGATCGACCAGGCGGCCCTCGAACGCGGCCGCGGCCACGTCGACACCTCCCTGTCCCGGGCGGTCGCCAAGGAACGGATCACCGGGGACGAGCGCGCCGCGATCGACGCCCGACTCACGTTCACCACCTCCCGCGAGGACCTCTCGGACGCGGACTTCGTCGTCGAGGCCGTGCCCGAGCGCATGGACCTCAAGCGCGACGTCTTCGGCGACCTGGACCGGATCTGCCCGCCGGGAACCATCCTGGCCACCAACACCTCCTCGCTGTCGGTCACCGAGATCGCCGCGCTCACCAGCCGCCCCGACAAGGTCCTCGGCCTGCACTTCTTCAACCCGGCGCCGGTCATGAAGCTGGTCGAGGTCGTCACCACCGTCTCCACCGGGGCGGAGACGACCGCCGTCGTCACCGAGGTCGCCAAGCGCATCGGCAAGACCCCCGTCACGGTCGGGGACCGCGCCGGGTTCGTCGCCAACGCGCTCCTGGTGCCCTACATCAACGACGCCGTCCGCCTCTACGAGCGGGGCGTGGCCACCCGCGAGGAGGTCGACGCCTCCGTCCGCAAGGCCGCGGACCTGCCCATGGGGCCGCTCACCCTCGCCGACATGGTCGGCCTGGACGTGTGCCTGGCCGTCATGGACGTGCTGTGGGAGGAGTTCCGCGACCCCCGGTACGCCGCGGCTCCGCTGCTGCGCCGGATGGTGGCCGCGGGCCGCCTCGGACGCAAGGCCGGCCGGGGCTTCTACGAGGGCGGGGACGATCCCGCCGAGCCCGCCCGCACCGGCCGCTTCGCGGAGATGGTCCGCGAGGAGGAGCTCCTGGACCTGGGCGAGATGCTCATCGCACCGCAGATCGACGACGCCCTGCGCATGATCGGCGACGGCTACGCCACGGCCGCCGACGTCGACACCGCCATGCGGTTCGGCTGCGGCTACCCCAAGGGGCCGACCGAACTCCTGGAGGAGCGCGGTGCCGAGTCCGTCGTCACGACCCTGGTCGCCATGGGCGAGTACGGCCTGACCACGATCGCGGCCCCCGCACCGCTGCTCATGGACCGGCTGCCCGACGTCGAGCACGACCACCGCTGAGACCGCCCGGGAGCGGAGTCCGTTCGCCCTGTCGTCTGGCCGACGGGTGACGGCCGGGAGCGGAGCGAGGGCGCCGGCCTCTCCGGCGCCCGAGCACGCTCCTGAGCGAAGCGGAGGAGCAAAGAAAACACAGTCTCTCCTACCCTGGAACGTGTGAGCCCGCGCCGAAACTCTTCCCGCCGCAAGTCCTCCCGTGGTCGCCGCGCCTCCGGAGGCCCGCCCGACGAGGACGCCCTCATGCTGCGTATCACCGGGGGCCAGCGCCGGGAGACCGGCCCCGACGGCGAGTGGGTGACGCGCCGCATCCCCGGGGCGTCGGCCACCAAGGTCTACCGGTGCCCCGGGTGCGCCCAGGAGATCCCTCTCGGTACGCCCCACGTCGTCGCCTGGCGTCCCTACGGCGGCGGCGGGGACCGGCGCCACTGGCACTCCTCCTGCTGGGACCGGCGCGCCCGCCGGTCTCCAAGATCCCCCTACTGACCGCGGCCCGCCACCGGAGATTCGAGGAACCATGCAGATCCGAGCCACCACGGTGCTGCCCGCCGTGCGCCGGCCCATCACGCTGCACACCGCCGACGGGCTGGAACTGGTCGGCGAACTCGCCCTGCCCGAGGGCGGGGAGCCCGTCGCCACGCTGGTGTGCCTGCACCCGCTGCCCACCGCCGAGGGCATGATGGACAGCCACGTGCTGCGCAAGGCGTCGTTCCGCCTGCCGGCCCTGGCGAACGTCGCCGTGCTGCGCTTCAACACCCGCGGGACGTCCTCGCGCCACGGCACCAGCGAGGGTGCGTTCGGCGAGGGGGAGACCGAGCGGCACGACGTGCTGGCGGCCATCGAGTTCACCGAGTTCGAGGCACTGCCCAGTCCCTGGCTCCTCGGCTGGTCCTTCGGCACCGAACTGGCCCTCAAGTGGGGGTGCGACCCCCAGGTGCGGGGCGCGATCCTGCTGTCGCCTCCACTGCACCGCGCCGACGAGTCGGACATGGCGGTGTGGGACGCGTCCGGCAAGCCGGTCGTGGCGCTTGTCCCCGAGCACGACGACTACCTCAGGCCCGACGAGGCCCGAAAGCGGTTCGCGCCGCTCAGCCAGGCGGAGGTCGTCGGGGTCGACGGAGCCAAGCACCTGTGGGTGGGTGAGCCCTACGTCCGGCGCGTGCTCGACGAGATCGTCCAGCGCGTCAACCCCGCGGCCCACCCGCTGCCCACCGAGTGGGACGGCCCCCACGAGCGGGACGTCATGCCCCTGGCCTGACGAAAGGCCTGGAACCGGTGAGGGCCCGCACCGAACGCTCGGTGCGGGCCCTTCGTCAGGTGACCGGGGAGGGTCGGCCGCGGCGCGGCCGGGTCCCTACTCCTCCCACCAGTTCTCGTCGTCCTCGGCACCCTTGCCGGCCGCGGCCGGCTGCTTGGCGGCGGGCGCCTCCTGCTGGATCGCCGCGGGGGCGGGGGCCGGAGGAGCGGCCGGGGCCGGGGCACCGCCGCCACCGAGGAGCTGGCGCAGCTGCTGGAGGTGCGACTGGATGCTGTCACGCTGGGCGTTGAGCTCGTCGACCTCCTTCTTGGCGGCGGTCATGATGCGGTTGGCCTCCGCCTTGGCGTCGGAGACCCGGTGCTCGGCCTTGGACTTGGCCTCCGCGTCGATCTGGGCGGCGTTCTTCTTGGCGTTGCCGACCAGCTGCTTGGCGTGGTTCTCGGCGTCGCGGCGGGTCTGCTCGGCCTGCTGGCTGGCCTTGGTGGCCCGCTGCTCGGCGCTGTTGGCCCGCTCCTCGGCCTCGCTGACCATCTTCTGGGTGGCGGCCTGCGCGGCGGCCAGGCGCTCGGCGTCCTGACGCTCGGCCTCGGCGCGGCGGTCGGCGAGCTGGAGCTCGAACTGGTCCTCGGCCTCGGTCCGGCGGGCCTCGGACTCGGCGGCGGCGCGCTCGGCGTTCTTGATCGTCTCCTCGGCCTGGCTCTTGGCCGACTGGAGCGTCTCGTCCCGCTCGCGCTTGGCCGCGGCGCGTGCCTGGGCGCACTCGCGTTCGGTGGTGGTGCGCAGCTTGGCGATCTCACCCTCGAAGGTGGCGCGCTTCTCCGCGATCTCGTGGTCGACCGCGGAGCGCTTCTTCTGCACCTCGCGCTCGGTGGTGGAGGTCAGCTCGTCGGCCTCGCGGCGGGCCGTGGTGGAGATCTCCTCCGCCTCGGACTCGGCGGACTGGCGCTGCTCGTCGGCCTCGCGCTGGGCGAGGGCGCGCACCTCGGTGGCCTCCGACTCCGCGGCGGCCCGCATCTCCGCGGCCTCGATCTTGGCGGCGGAGCGGATGTCGTTGGCGTCGATCTGCGCGCTCTGGACGAGCTCGTTGGCCTGCTCCTCGGCGAGGCGGAGCAGCTCCTCGATCCGCGAGCCCAGGCCGGAGTAGGAGGGACGCTCGCGCTCCTGGAGCTGACGGTTCTTCGCGTTCAGCTCGGCCTTGTACTTCTCGGCCTGTTTCGCGGACTGCTCCAGCTCGTTGCGCAGGCCGGCGGCGTAGTCGTCCACCTGGGCGCGGTCGTATCCACGCAGCACCACGTCGAACTCGGGCGGGGTGTTGTCCTCGTTGAAGATGTTGTTGAGCTGGGTGTCAATGTTGTTTGACGACATGTGGCGGGATCCTGAACGGGTGCGAGACGGTTGGCTTGCGAGTGTCCGGGGCGTAAGGAGAGAGGTGCGACGCCCCCGGCGGGCGGGCGGTTCGGGGTGCGCGCGGCCGTCGGACCGCAAGACACGGACCTCGCCGGAATGCACTCCGGCGGCTAAGCGACTTTATCAAGCGGGCCAGCCGTGGGAAGAGGGTTTCGGGTAACTTCCGGTGGGCTGGTGGGTCCTGTCCCCGCCTTGGGGTCCAATCCGTGATGTGTCCGGAACGCCCCTGTGATGTCCGGTCTCCGGCCAGGCCGTGGTCTGGACAGTTTAGTCGGCTTGGTCGGCGCTCTCCACCAGTTCGGTGAGTACGCTCCCGCAGTCCTTCGGGTGCAGGAACACGATGCGCGAACCGTGGGTGCCCCGGCGGGGCTCGGCGTCCAGAACGCGTACACCGGCTGCTCCGACGGCTCCGGCGCTGTCCGCCACGTCGGGGGTGCCGAACGCGATGTGGTGCACGCCCTCGCCGTTGCGGTCGAGGAACTTCGCTACGGGGGAGTCCGGGCGGGTGGGTTCGAGCAGCTGCAGGTACGTGGCCCCTCCGTCGTCGGTGCCGTTGACCCGCAGCATGGCCTCGCGGACGCCCTGCTCCTCGTTCACCTCCTCGTGCTCGACCTCGAACCCGTAGGTGCGGCGGTAGAACGCGATCGAGGCGTCGAGGTCGCGGCATGCGATCCCCACGTGGTCCAGCCTGGTGAGGCCTGCGGCAGGGCCGGGTACGTCGCTCATGCGCTTCCCTTCGAGGCGTCGGTGAACGCTGTAGGGGTATCGTGACAGATCAGCAGCGTTACCCGTCGCATGGAGGCCAGACACGATGCCCGGTTCCGTCATCGCAGGTGGGGCCAGGACACCCACCGGCAGACTCCTCGGCTCCCTCGCCGGATTCTCCGCCGTCGACCTCGGGGGACTGGCGATCAGGGCGGCGCTGGAGCGCGCCGGTATCGACGGTGCACAGGTCGGATACGTGGTCATGGGGCAGGTGCTCCAGGCGGGGGCCGGGCAGATCCCGTCCCGCCAGGCCGCGGTGAAGGCGGGCATCCCCCTGGGGGTCCCCTCCGTCACCATCAACAAGGTGTGCCTGTCGGGCCTGGACGCGATCGCCCTGGCCGACCAGCTCATCACGGCCGGGGAGTTCGACATCGTGGTCGCGGGCGGGATGGAGTCGATGACCAACGCCCCGCACCTGCTGCCCGGGGCCCGCAAGGGGTACAAGTACGGCTCCGTCGAGGTCGTCGACGCCACCGCGCACGACGGTCTCACGGACGCCTTCGACAACGAGTCCATGGGCGCCTCGACCGAGCGGTTCAACGCCAAGCTCGGCATCGGCCGCCAGGAGCAGGACGCCTTCGCGGCCCGGTCCCACCAGCGCGCCGCCGCGGCCGCGGCGGAGGGCCGCTTCGCCGACGAGATCGTGCCGGTGGAGATTCCCCGGCGCAAGGGCGACCCGGTCGTCTTCGACGCCGACGAGGGCATCCGCCCCGACACCACCGTGGAGAGCCTGGCCCGGCTGCGCCCGGCCTTCGGCGCCGAGGGCACCATCACCGCAGGGTCCTCCTCGCAGATCTCCGACGGAGCCGCGGCCGTCGTCGTGATGAGTCGCGCCAAGGCGGAGGAGCTGGGGGCACCCGTCCTCGCCGAGATCGGTGCGCACGGCAACGTCGCCGGGCCCGACAACTCCCTCCACTCCCAGCCCTCCAACGCGATCGTCCACGCACTGGGCAAGGCGGGCAGGAGCGTCGGGGACCTCGATCTGGTGGAGATCAACGAGGCGTTCGCCGCCGTGGGCATCCAGTCGGTGAAGGACCTCGGTATCTCCGAGGAGCGGGTCAACGTGAACGGCGGTGCCATCGCGCTCGGCCACCCGATCGGTGCCTCCGGGGCGCGTATCGCCCTGCACCTGGTGCACGAGCTGCGGCGCCGGGGCGGCGGGTTCGGAGCCGCAGCGCTTTGCGGGGGCGGTGGCCAGGGCGACGCCCTGCTGTTCTCGGTCCCCGCCGCGTGATGGAGACCGCTCCCCTGGTCGAGGGGGTTCTGGGCGGTGACCGCAGGTCGCTGGCGCGTGCGCTGACCCTGGTGGAGAGCGGCGCGCCCGCGCTGCGCGACATCATGGCGGGGCTGTCCCCCCGCACCGGCCGGGCCCGTGTGGTCGGGTTCACCGGTGCACCCGGTGTCGGCAAGTCCACCGTCACGAACGCGGTCGTGCGCGCGGCCCGCGGGCGCGGGCTGTCGGTGGCGGTGCTCGCGGTGGACCCCTCGTCCCCGTTCACGGGGGGCGCCCTGCTGGGGGACCGGGTGCGCATGGCCGAGCACGCCACCGACCCGGGTGTCTTCATCCGCTCCATGGCCAACCGGGGGCACCTGGGCGGCCTGTCCTGGGCCGCTCCGCACGCGCTGCGCGTCCTGGACGCCGCCGGGTTCGACCTGGTCCTGGTCGAGACGGTCGGGGTGGGCCAGGCCGAGGTGGAGATCGCCGGTCTGGCGGACACCACGGTGGTGCTGTGCGCGCCGGGTATGGGCGACTCGGTCCAGGCTGCCAAGGCGGGTGTGCTGGAGGTCGCCGATGTCTTCGCGGTGAACAAGGCCGACCACGAGGGGGCCAGGTCGGCCCTGCGGGACCTGCGCCAGATGGTGGCGATGGTCGACCGCGACGAGCACGAGTGGAAGCCGCCGATCGTCATGACGGTGGCCTCCGAGGACGAGGGGATCGGGGAGCTGTGGGAGCGGCTGGACGGGCACGCCGCCCACCTGGCGTCCTCGGGCGCCCTGGAGGAGCGCCGCCGCGCCCGCGCCCGTGAGGAGGTGCAGGGGATCGTTCTCGACCTGCTGCGCGCCCGTATGGGCGGTGTGGGTGAGGACGGCGGTCTGGACTCCCTGGCCCAGGAGGTCTCCGAGGGCCGGTGCGACCCCTACACCGCCGCGGACCTGTTGTTGAAGGACCTGGGCGCCGACCCTTCCGGAACGTAGGAGGGGCGGGCGGGCACGTGTGCCCGCCCGCCCCGGTGCTCAGGGCGCCCGAACACGCTCGGGAAGGAACCGCGCCGCAGGCGTCGTTTGAGGGTGGTGGTGGGCGGAGGGGTAAAGCGGAAACTGCTAGTCGTCCAGCGCCGCGTCGATGGCGTGGATCAGGGTGCCGTCGGCGTCGTCACCGTCGACGGACCAGATCATGATCCCGCCCAGGTCGTTGCTCTGGGCCCAGTCGGTCTTCTGGGTCAGGGAGACCTCGTCGTCGTAGGTCCAGAACGTGTTCCCGTCGTAGAGCCAGGCGGTTCCCAGCGCGTCGTCGCGGTACAGGTCGAAGCCCTGGAGGCCCTGGATGACCTTCCAGTCCTCGATGCCGTTCTCGTAGGTGCCGGGCGCGGGTCCCGTGGCGCTCTGGAAGAGGCCGTCACCGTTCGGTCCGGGGGCGACCCCGGTCCAGCCGCGGCTGTAGAAGGGCACGCCGAGCACGATGTCGGCGGGGTCCACGCCCCGGTCGAGGTAGGCCTGGACGGCGATCTCCGAGGAGAACAGGTCCGGGCCCGGGTCGGCGGAGTCCAGGACGGTGTTGGACTGGTGGCCCGTCACCGGCTCCCAGCCTCCGTGGTAGTCGTAGCCCTGCACGGTGATGAAGTCGAAGTCGGTCATGAGCCGGTCCATCTCGAACCCGAGCTCGACCTTATCGGGGTCGGCGGGCAGGAACGCGGTCAGCTCGTAGGCCCGGCCGGTCTCGGCCTCCAAAGCGTCGAGCTGGTCGCGGAACTCCTGAACCAGGGCGGTGAAGTTCTCCTTGTCCTCGGGGCGGATCGTGTTGTGCTCGTGTCCGGCGCTGCCGGGCCACTCCCAGTCGAGGTCGATGCCGTCGAAGACCCCGTAGGCGGCCCCCGGGCCGCCGGCGCCGTCGATGACCGGAAGGTTGCCGCGCAGGAACTGGTCGATGCAGGAGCTGACCATGCGCTCGCGGGACTCCTGGGTCAGGGCCGCGTCGGAGAAGTGCTCGGACCAGGTCCAGCCGCCGAGGGAGAGGTTGACCTTGAGGCCGGGGTACATCTCCTTGAGCTCGCGCAACTGGTTGAAGTTGCCGCGCAGGTCCTGGGACCAGACGTCGCCGACGCCGTCCACGCTCTCGGCGTCGTTGAACGAGCGGCCGTAGTCGGCCCAGGCGTCGCCCTGGCCGAGCTGGTTGGCCATGAAGCACTCGCCGTTGGCGTTGATGTTGCCGAAGGCGTAGTTGATGTGGGTGAGGTGTTCGGCGGTGCCGGAGGTGACCAGGTCGTTGACCAGGTAGCCCCGGGAGTAGATGCCCCACTGGGTGAAGTAGGCGACCCGGCGCTCGTCCACGGGGCCGCTGGGGCCGTCGTCGGCGTCGGTGGTGGCGGTGACGGGCGTGCTCTCGTCACCCCGGTTGTTGGCGGTGTCGAACGCGCGGACGGTGAAGGTGTACTCGGTCTCGGCGGTCAGGCCGCCCACGGTGGCCTCGGTCCCCTCGACCGAGCGCACCACGGCATCGTCGGAGAGGATCTCATACCCCGCGACCGCGGTGTCGTCGGTGGCCTCCGACCAGCTCAGGGACACGGTGCTCGACGTGGTGCCGGTGGCGGTCAGGCCGGAGGGGACGGTGGGCGGTTCGGTGTCGTCCTCGCCGGGGCCGCCGGAGCAGGGGGCGCCGTCGATCGTGCAGTCGGCGGGGGTGGTGTCGGAGCCGTCGTGGACGCCGTTGAAGCCGATCCGGTAGCTGCCCCCCGCCGGCACGGTGGGGCTCCAGGAGGGCGGGGTCACGGTGTGGGTGTTCCCCGACGAGCTGTGGACGGCGTTCCAGAGGCTGGTGATGTCCACACCGTCGGGGGTGTCGAACTCGATGGTCCAGCCGGTGAGGTCGGTGTCGGTCTCGTTCTCGATGGTGAGCTGTCCGCCGTAACCGGTGTTCCAGCGGGACGTCTCGACGTAGGTGACGGTCACCTCGCCGGGCGCGGCGGCGGCCGGGACCGGGCTCAGGGCGAGCGGGGCGGCCAACAGCGCCGCGGCCAGCGCGGCGAGTCGGGATCTGGTGTGGCGTGCTCTCACGATGGGGGTTCTCCAAGGTCGTTGCGATGCGGGCGGCCGACCGCAGGGGAGCGGGTCGCTCCGGTCGGCGGAAGGGGGTCTTTGCGGAGTCGTGCGAGTGGAGCCGGAACGGGGCGGAGGGTGGTGCGCGGGCCATGCGGTCCCCTGGTGACGGGGGCGATCTAATTTTTAGGAAACTTAACTAACAGTTTCTTCGCGAGTCAATGAGGGTGCGCGGGCCTTCTGCTGCCGACCGTGCCCCACGAGAGGCCGGAAGTCCCTGTGCGACCGGTTTTTCCGAGTTGGGGGACCAGGCCGGTACGGCATCCCCGGAGTGGCCGAAGGCGGACCCGTGTTCTTCTTGTTCCGCCACCGTTTGCGTGCTAAGGGCCAGGGCCTGGCTAGAGTGACGGCGTGGGAAACCCGTTGAATCTTCCGTTCGACCCGATCGAGCGCGCACACGACAACTGGACGCGCAGATGGGGTGCGGCCCCCGCCATGGCGGCCGTCACCTCCGTCATGCGCGCCCAGCAGATCCTGCTCGGGGAGCTGGACGGCGCCCTCAAGCCGTTCGGTCTGACCTTCGCCCGCTACGAGGCACTGGTCCTGCTCACCTTCAGCTCCACCGGGGCCCTGCCGCTGGGCAAGATCGGTGAGCGGCTGATGGTGCACCCGACCAGCGTCACCAACACCATCGACCGCCTGGAGAACCAGGGCTTCGTGCGGCGCCGCCCCAACCCGAGTGACGGCCGCGGGGTCCTGGCCGAGATCACCGACGCCGGCCGGGAGGTGACCGAGGAGGCCACCCGGGCCCTCCTGGAGATGGACTTCGGGCTGGGCTGCTACTCCGGGGACGAGCTCTGGCGCATGCACGAGATGTTCACCAGGCTCAGGGTGGACTTCGGGGACTTCCCCGAGCCCGTCACGGAGGCGGCTGAGCATCGCTGACCCCCGTCCGGCCCCGAACCGCCGCGGGGTCCGGTCCTGTACATGTTTAGTAGGACGTCCTACTATCTCAGTATGGCCAACACCACGAACGGCTCCCCTGAGGGGATCGCGGCGGGCCGCGAGCGCTGGCAGCGCCGCTACGACGCCGCACGCAAGCGCGACGCGGACTTCACCTCGCTGTCGGGCCGCACTCTGGAACCCGTCTACGGGCCGCCGCCGGGCGCGCGGGCCCCAGGGTTCGAACGGATCGGCTGGCCCGGCGAGTACCCCTACACGCGCGGTCTCCACCCCACCGGGTACCGGGGCCGTGCGTGGACCATCCGGCAGTTCGCCGGGTTCGGCAACGCGCACCAGACCAACGAGCGCTACAAGATGATCCTCGCCGGGGGAGGGGGCGGGCTCTCCGTCGCCTTCGACATGCCCACCCTCATGGGCTACGACTCCGACGCGCCGCAGGCCCTGGGCGAGGTCGGCCACTGCGGCGTGGCCGTCGACTCGGTGGCCGACATGGAGGTGCTCTTCGACGGCATCCCGCTGGACGGGACCACCACGTCCATGACGATCAGCGGGCCCGCCGTGCCCATGTTCTGCATGTACCTGGTCGCCGCCGAGCGCCAGGGTGCCGACATCCGCACCCTCAACGGCACGCTCCAGACCGACATCTTCAAGGAGTACATCGCTCAGAAGGAGTGGCTCTACCCCCCGGAGCCGCACCTGCGCCTCATCGGCGACCTCATGGAGTACTGCGCCGGGTCCGTGCCCGCCTTCAAACCGCTGTCGGTGTCCGGCTACCACATCCGCGAGGCCGGGGCGACGGCCGCGCAGGAACTCGCCTACACGCTGGCCGACGGGTTCGGCTACGTGGAGCTGGGGCTGTCGCGCGGGCTGGACGTGGACACGTTCGCCCCGGGGCTGTCGTTCTTCTTCGACGCCCACATCGACTTCTTCGAGGAGATCGCCAAGTTCCGCGCCGCCCGCCGCATCTGGGCCCGCTGGATGCGAGACACCTTCGGCGCCAAGACGGAGAAGGCGCTGTGGCTGCGCTTCCACACCCAGACCGCGGGGGTGTCCCTCACCGCGCAGCAGCCCCACAACAACGTGGTGCGCACCACGGTGGAGGCGCTCGCCGCCGTCCTGGGCGGCACCAACTCCCTGCACACCAACGCCCTGGACGAGACGCTCGCGCTGCCCACCGAGCAGTCCGCCGAGATCGCCCTGCGCACCCAGCAGGTCCTCCGGGAGGAGACCGGTGTGGCCAACGTCGCCGACCCGCTCGGCGGCTCCTGGTACCTGGAGGCGCTCACCGACCAACTGGAGGAGGAGGCCGAGCGGATCTTCGCCCGCATCCTGCGCATGGGCGGGGGTGAGGGGGCCGAACACGCCGTCGGGCCGATGACCTCGGGCATCCTCGCCGGGATCGGTAACGGCTACTTCGGCTCCGAGATCGCCGAGTCGGCCTTCCAGTACCAGCAGGCGCTGGAGAAGGGTGACAAGAACATCGTGGGTGTGACCACCAACACCGACACCGTCTCCGGGAGCCTGGACATCCTCCGGGTCGGCCACGAGGTCGAGCACGAGCAGAAGCGGGTGCTGGCGCTGAGGCGCGAGCGCCGTGACGGGTCGGCGGTCGAGGGCGCCCTAGCCCGCCTGACGGAGGCGAGCCGCTCGGAGCGGGGCAACCTGGTACCGCTCATCATGGACGCCGCCCGCGCTGAGGCCACCCTGGGGGAGATCTGTGCGGCGATGGGCGAGGTGTTCGGGACCTATACGGAGGACCCGCGCTTCTGAGCCGTCCGGACGGGCCCCGCCCGGACGGGGCCCACCGGGTTGGCGGAGTGCGTCACCCGTTCTCCCGAGCATGGGGCAGGATGGAGGTATGCAGCCTTCGGACTTTTCACCGAACAGTGCCGTTGACCTCGGGGCGCGCAAGGCGGCCCTGGAGCGTGAGGCCAAGCAGCGCGCCGAGGAGTCGGCCGGTCGATCCAACCCGTACGCAGCCAACGTCGACGAGGCCACCTTCCAGGAGCAGGTCCTGGAGCGGTCGATGTCAGTCCCGGTCGTGCTCGCCGTGCTCGCCGGGTGGTCGGAGCAGTCCAAGCAGGTCGAAAGCGCCCTGGACCGCCTGTCCGCGCGTTCGGGCGGCCACTGGTTCCTGGCCAAGCTCGACAGCGAGGCGAGCCCGCAGCTGGTGCAGGCCCTGCGGGTGCCCACCGCACCGATGATCATCGTGGCCGTCCAGGGCCAGGTCATGCCCGGCCCGACCGGGCCCGCCACCGAGGACCAGTTGCGCGACTGGCTGGGCCAGGTGTTCGCGGCCCTCGCCGAACAGGGGATGCTGCCCCCGGGCCACCCCGGCACCGTCGAGGGCGAGCCCCTCGAAGAGGAGGAGCGGGCCCCCGCCGCGGACCCGGTGGAGGCCGAGGCGCAGGCGGCGCTGGAGCGCGGCGACCTGTCCGCGGCCGAGGCGGCCTACGCCAAGGCCGTCGAGGCCGACCCTTCGGACGTGGAGGCCAAGCTCAGCCTGGGGCGGGTCCGCCTGGCCGGACGGGTCCAGGGCGTGGACGGGGAGGCGGCGCTCCGAGCGGCGGCCGACCGGCCCGGGGACGTGGCAGCCCAGTGCACGGCGGCCGACGTCGACATGTCCGTCGGCAGGTTCGAGGAGGCCTTCGACCGGCTCATCGCCACGGTGAAGCGGACGGCCGACGGGGACCGCGACGCCGCGCGCGGCCACCTGCTCTCGCTGTTCGAGCTGCTGCCGCCGGGGAACCCGAGCGTGGCGGCCGCGCGTCGCAGGCTCACCTCGGCGCTGTTCTGACCCGATCACGGCGAGGAGGATGCGAAATGGACATTCTTCGCATCTTTCTTTTCAGGCAATTCCTGGGTGAATAGTGTATTCACGGGTACGAACAAGGGATCGATGGGATATACCCGACGATTCGGCAGGTGCCCGTGGACAGCGACGACGTGCCCCGTGGCGGCGCACCCGTGGTCACCGTCTCGGCGGCCTTCGGGGCCGGGGGCGCCGTGGTCGGTCCGGCCGTCGCCGACCGGCTCGGCGTCCCCTTCCTCGACCGCGCCATTCCGGCCGCCGTGGCCGCCCAAATCGGCTGCTCCCTGGAGGAGGCGCTCCGGCATGACGACCGTGATCCCGGTCGGCTGGAACACCTCCTCGCCGGTGTGGCACGCCTGCCCCTGGCCACTCTCGGCGGCTGGGACGCACCCCCGAGCGGCACGGCTGGCCGCGACGGCCGCCTCCTCTGCGACCACGAGTTCGTCGAGGAGACCGAGCGCGTCATCGGCGGGTTCGCGCGCACCGGGGGCGTGGTCCTGGGGCGCGCCGCCGCGGTGGTGCTCGCCGACCACCCCGCCGCCCTGCACGTCCGCCTCGACGGGGACCGGCGGGACCGGCTGCGCCACGCGCGCCTCCTGTGGGACTCCGGCTTCGGAGAGGACGGCGAGGGGCGGCGCGACGAGCCGCCCACCCCGAGGGCGCTCGACGACAACGACCGCGCGCGCACCGCCTACGTGCGCAGGTTCTACCGGGCCGATCCGGCCTCGCCGAGCCTGTACCACATGGTGCTGGATGGAACCGTGCTGTCGATGTTCGCCTGCGTTGAACTCGTGGCCAGGGCCGCCGGGGACCGGGCGGCCGCGGCTGGACGGCGGCACAGCCGCCTGGAACAGGCCTGACCCGGACCTGTCGCACCTTGGCAAGGTGGGTGCCGTAGAAAATTATGATGTTTTTTGCTTTTTGGGTAAATGTCACTTTGTGCTTATGGGTTCGACTCCGGCTCGGGTAGGCTGAGGCGACCCGTTCGTGAGCGCCGAACCCGCGGAGCGCGGCCCCGTGCCGTGCCCGCCAGGCCCCTCGCGAGGCGAAGCCGACCGCGGCACACCCGCGAACACCACCGTGTGAAGCGGACTCCGTCCCACCCTCCGCGTCCGTGGACACGTGTGCCGCGAGCCGCTGCGGGAGGCGCCGCCCCATCGGCGCGAGACACCAAGAAAAGCCGAGGAGCAACACGTGGCCAGCCTTCCCAGCGTTTCCTACTCCATCACCGTCCGTCTCGAACTGGACGCGGGAGGCAGCGCCGTCGGCAGCCTTACCAACGCCGTCGAGCACGTGGGCGGACTGGTCACCGCGCTGGACGTCGCGGCAGCCGGACACGAGCGCATCCGGATCGACGTCACCTGCGCCGCGCGCGACACCGACCACGCCCAGACCATCATCGACGCCCTGGGGTCTGTGGAGGGCGTCACGGTCCACAAGGTCAGCGACCGCACCTTCCTCATGCACCTGGGCGGCAAGATCGAGATGTCCTCCAAGGTGCCGCTGCGCAACCGCGACGAGCTGTCCATGGCCTACACCCCCGGTGTCGCCCGTGTCTCCCAGGCCATCGCCAAGAACAAGGACGACGCCCGCCGCCTCACCATCAAGCGCAACAGCGTCGCCGTGGTCACCGACGGATCCGCCGTCCTCGGCCTGGGCAACATCGGCCCCGAGGCCGCGATGCCGGTCATGGAGGGCAAGGCCGCCCTGTTCAAACGCTTCGCCGACATCGACGCCTGGCCGATCGCCCTGGACACCCAGGACGTCGACGAGATCGTCCGTACCGTGCAGGTGATCGCTCCGGGGTTCGGCGGCATCAACCTGGAGGACATCTCCGCCCCCCGCTGCTTCGAGGTCGAGGCCCGCCTGCGGAAGCTGCTCGACGTCCCGGTCTTCCACGACGACCAGCACGGCACGGCCATCGTCGTGCTCGCCGCCCTGCGCAACGCCCTGCGCGTGGTCGGCAAGGAGCTCGGCGCGGTCCGCATCGCCATGTCCGGTGCGGGTGCGGCCGGTACGGCCATCCTCAAACTCCTCATGCACGCCGGTGCCAAGGACGTCATCGTCTGCGACGTGCACGGCGCCGTCCACGCCGGCCGTGAGGAGCTGGGCGACAACCTGGCCTGGATCGCCGAGCACACCAACCCCGAGGGCTACTCCGGCGACCTCAGGGGTGCCGTGGCCGGGGCGGACGTGTTCATCGGGGTCTCCGCACCCAACGTGCTCGGCGGTGAGGACATCGCCGAGATGAACGAGGGCTCGATCCTCTTCGCCCTGGCCAACCCCGACCCCGAGGTCGACCCCGAGATCGCGCACCTGCACGCCGACGTGGTGGCCACCGGGCGCAGCGACTACCCCAACCAGATCAACAACGTGCTGGTCTTCCCCGGGGTCTTCCGCGGCCTGCTCGACGCGCAGAGCCACGAGGTCACCTCCGACATGATGGTGGCGGCGGCCGAGGCCCTGGCGGACGTGGTGACCGAGGACGAACTCGGGCCGAACTACATCATCCCGAGCGTGTTCCACTCCGACCTGTCCGCCCACGTGGCCACCGCCGTGCGCGAAGTGGCCCAGCGCGGCCGGGGCGTGTGAGGCGCGCCCGCGCCCGAACCCGGAAGGTGGAGCATGGACCGGACGACGCTGACGGGGAGCCTGCTGGTGGCCGCTCCGATGCTGAGGGAGGACTCCTTCAGGAGGTCGGTGGTGTTCGTCGTGGACGACACCGCCGACGGAACCCTGGGCGTGATCCTCAACCGCCCCTCGGACACGGCCGTCGGTGCGGTCGTCACCGAGTGGGGCGGTCGCGCCAGCGAGCCCGCGGTCGTGTTCTCCGGAGGGCCCGTCGGCACCGGTTCCGGGCTCGCCCTGGGCGCAGCGGCCCCTGACGGCAGGCCGGAGGGCTGGTCCCCGCTGGAGGGGCTCGGTCCCCGTTCGGGCCTGGAGTCGGTGGGGATGGTGGACCTGGGACGCGCGCCGGACACGGCGGAGGCCTCGCTGACGGCGCTGCGCGTCTTCGACGGCTACGCGGGGTGGAGTTCCGGGCAGTTGGCCGGTGAGATCGAGGAGGGAGCCTGGTTCGTCGTGTCCGCCACCGCCGCCGACGTGTTCACGGCCGCCCCGGAGAGGCTGTGGTCCCGGGTGCTGCGCCGCCAGGGCGGCACCCTGGCGCTGCTGTCGACCTATCCCGACGACCCCGAACTCAACTGAGCCGCCACTGGGCGGGTGGCACCCTATACCGTGGGACACAGACTTTGAAAGGTGTGAGGAACCATGTCGATGGACGTCCTGAACAAGGTTCTGCCGGACAGCGAGACCAAGCCGGACATCTCCCACGATGACGGTGACCGTGAACGCTTCGCCCACTACGTGCAGAAGGACAAGATCACCGAGAGCGCCGTGACCGGCAACCCGGTGATCGCCCTGTGCGGCAAGGTGTGGGTGCCCAACCGGGACCCGAAGAAGTTCCCGGTGTGCCCGGACTGCAAGAAGGCCTACGAGGACCTCATGAAGAACGCCTGACATGAGGCGGGTGCCCGCCTGTGCGCAGGGCCCCGGCGGCGGGCTCCGCGCCGGGGCCCTGCGCGTTGGCGTTTCCCGTCCCCGTCCCGCCCTCCGGACGGTTATCGTGGTCGCGCGCGATTTGGGGCATGCGGCCGCCTAAGTCCGCCCTGTGCAGGTACCGTTCTGTGGGCGGTCCCACACGGAGCGGACGTCCACGGCTGGCCGCGCGAGTATCCACAGGAGTAGGTCCTCATTGGTCTCCACAACCGAACGGCACAGGCACGGCGCTTCCGGACCCCGGCGGGGGCGCCGGGGCTCGGCGGGCAGGCGCCGCAAACCGCCCGCGTCCCGGCACACCACCGGTGACGTGGTGCGCGGCATCGTCCGCACCATTGGTGAAGTCCTGCTGACCGTTGGTCTGCTGATGCTGTTCTACGCCTCCTACGAGGTGTACGGCGGCCAGTGGGAGACCGAGCGCGAGCAGCAGGAACTGGCGCAGGGGCTGGAGGAGGTCTGGGCCGCCGAGGCCTCGGCTGAGGAGGACACGGAGCCGGGGCCGGAGTCCGAGCCCCTGCCCGGAAGCGCGGACAGCCGCCTGTACCTGCCCTCCCTCGATCTGGACTGGGTCGTGGTCAACGGGACGACGCCCGGCGACATCCTCAACAGCCCGGGGCACTACACCGACTACGGCAGCGAGCCCGGCGCGGTTGGCAACTACGCCGTCGCAGCGCACCGCACCCCCGGCCTGTTCTGGGACATCGACCAGCTCGAAGACGGCGACGTGATGGTCCTGGAGGACGCCGAGAACTTCTACACCTACAGGGTGTTCGAGGAGCAGACGGTCCTTCCCGGGGACGTCTGGGTCATCGAGCCCGACCCCTTCGACGACGCCACCGACGAGGCCCCCGAGCGCAGCCTCATCACGCTCACCACCTGTGCCCCCAAGCTGAACAACACGCACCGTCTGATCGTCTGGGCCGAACTCGCCGAGACCACCCCCAAGTCCGACGGCATGCCGGAGGAGATCGCGCACATGGCACCGGAAGCCGAGGAGGAGTAGGGCGATGTACGGTCTCATCTGGCGTGTGCTTCCCGGCCCGTGGCCGTCCAAGCTGATCATGGCGATCGGCCTGCTGTTCGGGGTGCTCGCCCTCCTGTGGTTCTTCGCCTTCCCCGAGATCTCGCCGCACATGCCGTTCAACGACGGCGCTGTGGAGGCCGAGGGTGCCGGAACCCCGGTCGGGGGCTCCGGCGCGGGGGAGGCCGCCGAGGGCTGACGTGGCGGGTGCCACGGACACGCCCCCGGTTCGGTCCGTCGGGGACGCTAACCTCTAGCGGGTGAGCGATGGGGGATCGATCGAATGACGGTGACGCAGGCCACGACGGAGGAACGCCTGCGCGGGCTCCGCGCATGGCAACTGGAGGCGTTCGAGGAGTACTTCCGCCGGGAGCCGCGCGACTTCCTCGCGGTGGCGACGCCAGGGGCGGGCAAGACCACGTTCGCCCTCACCCTGGCGAGCGAACTCCTCCAGCGGTACGCGGTGCGCGCGATCACGATCGTGTGCCCCACCGAACACCTGAAGAAGCAGTGGGCCCAGGCTGCGGCCCGCTTCGGTCTGGCGATCGACCCCGACTTCAAGAACGGGCAGGGCGCCCCGGGCCGCCAGTACGTCGGGGTGGCGGTCACCTACGCCCAGGTCGCGGCGCACCCCATGCTGCACCGCAACCGCACGGAGGCGCGCAAGACCCTCGTCATCTTCGACGAGGTCCACCACGCGGGCGACGCCCTGTCCTGGGGCGAGGCGGTCCGGGAGGCCTTCGATCCGGCGGCGCGGCGGCTGAGCCTGACCGGTACCCCCTTCCGCTCCGACGTCAACCCGATCCCCTTCGTGGACTACGTCCAGGACGTGGCCGGGGTGCGGCGGTGCTCCTGGGACTACAGCTACGGGTACGCTCCCGCGCTGGAGGACGGGGTGGTGCGCCCGGTCATTTTCATGGCCTACTCCGGTGAGATGCGCTGGCGCACCCGTGCGGGCGACGAGCTCGCCGCCCGCCTGGGCGAGCCGCTCACCCAGGACGCCCTCTCCCAGGCGTGGCGCGCCGCGCTCGACCCCAAGGGCGACTGGATCAAGAAGGTGCTCCACGCCGCCGACCGCCGCCTGACCGAGGTTCGCAAGACCCACCCGGACGCGGGCGGCCTGGTCATCGCCAGCGACCACGAGAACGCCCGCGCCTACGCGCGCATCCTGCGCCAGATCACCGGCAAGGGCGCGACCGTGGTCCTGTCCGATGACCCTGCGGCCTCCAAGAAGATCTCCCGGTTCGCCGACGGCGACGACCGGTGGATGGTGGCGGTGCGCATGGTCTCGGAAGGGGTGGACGTGCCCCGTCTGATGGTGGGCGTGTACGCGACCTCCACCAGCACCGCCCTGTTCTTCGCCCAGGCGGTCGGCCGCTTCGTGCGTGTGCGCCAGCGCGGCGAGGTCGCGTCGGTGTTCCTGCCCTCGGTGCCCACCCTGCTGGAGTACGCGGGTGAGATGGAGCGCGAGCGCGACCACGTCTTGGACAGGACACCCGCGGAGGACGACTTCCCCGAGGAGGACCTGCTCAAGGAGGCGAACAAGAGGCGCGACACCCCCGAGGCGGGGGAGGAGCTGCCGTTCGAGACCATGGAGTCCGCTGCGGAGTTCGACCGTGCGCTCTACGACGGGGCCGAGTACGGCAGGGTGCCCGGTTCCTCCGAGGAGGAGGACTTCCTCGGCCTTCCGGGGCTGCTCGAACCCGAACAGGTCTCTCAGTTGCTGCGCAAGCGCAAGGCCGACCTCAAGGCCGGGGAGATCAGGGCGAGGAAGACCGGAGAGCCCGAACCCGAGCGGGAGGGGGCCGCGCACGAGGTCCTGGCGGGGCTGCGCAAGGAGCTCAGCGGGCTCGTGGGTGCCTGGCACCACCGGACCGGCAAGCCGCACGGCGTCATCCACAACGAGCTGCGCCGGGCCTGTGGCGGCCCGCCGGTGGCGCAGGCCTCCTCGTCGCAGATCCGGGAGAGGATCGCCAAGATCCGCGACTGGGCCGTGGGCCGTAGTTAGCAAACAGTTCGCAAGTCCGCGCACGGTGTATCGACCCAGAGTAATCACCCATATACATTAAGTGAGGTGATGGCACGATGCTCTGGCGGCGGATCAGCCGCGTTGTGGTCGGGACTGGTGCTGTGCGGCGTCGCTCTGGCGGGAACGGTGGCGATGGCCCCCGGGAACGGGAGTGGCACCGCCGACCCGGGCGAGCGGCACGAGGAGTGCGACCCCGCCGCGGCGGCGCGTGTGGCCGACCCCGCCGCGGCCTCCCGGCTTCCTGTCGGCTCCGAACTCACCCCGCACCAGGCCGCCGAGTACGAACGCCGGCTCCAAGACGCCCTGTCGTCGATGCACGGACAGAGGTCCGCGGTCGCGGACTCGCGCGAGGTCCCGGTCGTGGTGCACGTCGTCTCCGCCTCGGACGGGCGCGGGCGGGTGAGCGACCACCGGATCCGACAGCAGATCCATGTGCTCAACCAGGCCTACGGCGGCGGTTTCGCCGACCAGGGCGTCGACACCGGGTTCCGCTTCAGTCTGCGCGAGATCACCCGCACGGTGGACGACACCTGGTTCGGCGACTTCACCGCCCACCGCGACGAGATCCGCGCAGACCTGCACCGGGGCGGTGCCGAGACGCTCAACCTCTACACGACCGACTTGGCGGGCGACCTCCTCGGATACTCGACCTTCCCCCAGGACCAGCAGGACCGGCCCGAGCAGGACGGGGTGGTGATCTCCTACAGGTCGCTGCCGGGTGGGTCCCTCCGGGGCTTCGACCTGGGCCACACCGCCACACACGAGATCGGGCACTGGCTGGGCCTGTTCCACACCTTCCAGAATGGCTGCGCCCGGCCGGGGGACTACGTCGACGACACCCCCTACGAGCGGGAGGCCGCCGCGGGCTGCCCGCGCGGGCGCGACAGCTGCCGCGAGCGGCGTGGGGCCGACCCCGTCACCAACTTCATGAACTACTCGCACGACGGCTGCATGACCCACTTCACCCAGGGCCAGGCCGACCGGATGGTCCAGCACTGGACGGCCTTCCGCGCGGGGAAGGCCTCCGCGCGCCGATAGTCTGTTGCCATGGCAGCGAACACCTACCTGACCGGGATCAAGCCCACCGGCGACTTCCACCTGGGCAACTACGTCGGTGCGATCAAGCCCGCCCTCGCGGCGGCCGAACAGTACGACACGTACTACTTCATCGCCGACTACCACGCACTCAACACCGTCAAGGACGCCGGGGAGCTCCGGCACAGCATCCGGTCCGGAGCTGCCACCTGGATCGCGTGCGGGCTCGACCCGCGGCGGACCGTCGTCTACCAGCAGTCGCGGGTACCCGAGACCTTCGAGCTCACCACCATCCTGAGTACCCTCACCCCCAAAGGCCTCATGAACCGGGCGCACGCCTACAAGGCCGCCCGCGACCGCAACGTCGAGGCCGGGATCACCGACCTGGACGCCGGGATCAACATGGGGCTGTTCAACTACCCCATCCTCATGGCTGCCGACATCCTCGTCATGGAGAGCACGCACGTGCCGGTCGGCCGCGACCAGACACAGCACCTGGAGTACACCGTCGACATCGCCGGGTACTTCAACCACCGCTTCGGGGAGGGCTACACCTTCCCGCTCCCCGAGGGCGTCATCGACGCGGGGGAAGCGAGCATCCTCCCCGGCGTGGACGGCCGCAAGATGAGCAAGTCCTACGACAACCACATCCCGCTGTTCCTGCCGGAGAACAAGCTGAAGAAGGCGATCCGCCGGATCCCGACCGACTCCACCCCGGTCGAGGATCCCAAGGACCCCGACAGCTCCGTCCCCTTCCAGCTCCTGCGGCACTTCGCCGACGCCGTCCGGGTCGCCGAGGTGCGCGCGCGCCTGGAGAAGGGCGGGATGGGCTGGGGCGAACTCAAGAACGAACTATTCGAGGCGGTCAACGCCGAGATCGCCCCCAAGCGCGAGCGCTACGAGGAGCTCATGGCCGAGCCCGAGCGCATCGACGCGATCCTGCTGGAGGGCTCCGAACGCGCCCGCGAGCGTGCCCGGGCCACCGTCGACAGGGTGCGCGACGCCATCGGCGTCGCCTGAGCGCACCCGCGGACGCCGGCCGGGCCCCGGTCGGCGTCCGTCACGCGGGTCCCGTGCCTCAGCCGATCCGGGGCTCGCCCTCAAGCGCGACCCCGGCCGCGCGCAACTCCTCCAGCGCCGCGTCCACCGTCGGGCGCGCCACCCCGGCGGTGAGCCCGAGCAGGACACGGGTACGCAGCCCCTCGCCCGCCGCGTCCAGAGCCGTGGCGCGCACACAGTGGTCGGTGGCGATCCCCACGACGTCCACCTCGTCCACGTCGTGGGCGCGCAGCCATGCGGCCAGCGAGGAGCCGTCGTCGCCGGTGCCCTCGAACCCGCTGTACCCGTCGGAGTACTGTCCCTTGCTGAACACCTCGTCGGCGGCCGCGGCGTCGAAGGCGGGGTGGAACCGCGCGCCCTCGGTCCCGGCCACACAGTGCCGGGGCCAGCTCCTGACGAAGTCGGGGTCGTCGGAGAAGTGGTCCCCCGGGTCGATGTGGTGGTCGCGTGTGGCCACCACGTGGTTGTAGTCGTCAGCGTTCGCGCGCAGGTACTCCGTGACGGCGGCGGCGGTCCCGGCTCCGCCCCGCACAGCCAGGCTGCCCCCCTCGCAGAAGTCGTTCTGCACGTCCACCACGATCAGTGCCTTCATGACGGCCTCCTCGTCTCTTCGCGAATCAATGGAAGACGGTGGGCAGTGCGGCGTCGCCGCGCGACATCCGCAGCGCCTCCTCGGGCAGTTCGGCCACGGTCTCCCGGTGGCGCTGGCGCGCCTGGTGCACGCTCTCGCGCCCGACCACCTCGCCGCCCTCCACCAGCGGACGCAGCAGCGGCCGCGTCCCCTTCGCCTCCGGCGGCTCGTACGGGTAGACCTCCTCGCTCACCGCCGTTCCCCGGCTGTCCAGCCGCCGCAGGGCCCACTTGCGTCCGCCCCGGCTCGGCTTGCCGATCGAACGCTTGGCGACGGGCTCCAGAGGCGAGTCCGGCGCGGTGCCGCGCGCCCGTGCCACCAGCTTGTAGACCAGCGCCACCGTCGGCGCGCCCGAACCGGTGACCAGGGCCGTGCCCACGCCGTAGCCGTTCACGGGCGCCACCGCCAGCGCCTGGATCGCGTACTCGTCCAGGTCCCCGGTGACCACGATGCGCGTCTCGCGCGCACCCAGGTCATCGAGTTGCTCACGCACCTTGGCGGCGGTCGTGCCCAGGTCGCCGGAGTCGATGCGCACCGCACCCAGTTCGGGCCCGGCCAGCTCCACGGCGGTGCCCACGGCGCGGTGGACGTCGAAGGTGTCGACCAGAAGGGTGGTCTGCCGGCCCATCGCCGCCAGTTGCGTCTCGAAGGCGTGCCGCTCGTTGTCGTGCAGGAGGGTGAAGGCGTGGGCGGCTGTGCCCCCGGTCGGCACCCCGAACGAGCGCCCCGCCTCCAGGTTGGAGGTGCTGGCGAACCCGGCCAGGTAGGCGGCGCGCGCGGCGGCCGTCGCCGACCGCTCGTGGGTGCGGCGCGACCCCATCTCGATGATGGGCCTCTCGCCCGCCGCGGCCACCATGCGCGAAGCGGCGGAGGCGATCGCGCTGTCGTGGTTGAACACCGAGAGTGCGAGGGTCTCCAGGATGACGGCCTCGGCGAAGGAGGCCTCCACGACCATGATCGGCGAGCCGGGGAAGTACGCCTCGCCCTCGCCGTAGCCCCAGATGTCTCCGGTGAACCTGTAGGTGGACAGCCACTCCAGGGTCGCCTCGTCCACCACGCCGTGGTCGGAGAGGAAGTCGAGTTCGGACGGGGAGAACCGGAACCGCTCCAGCAGGTCCAGGAAGCGTCCGGTCCCGGAGACGACGCCGTACCGGCGGCCCTCGGGCAGACGGCGCCCGAACATCTCGAAGACCGACCGCCGTCCGGCGGTGCCGCTGGACAGGGCCCCCTGGAGCATCGTCAGCTCGTAGTGGTCGGTGAGCAGCCCGCTGCTGTCCTGGTTCATGTCCGAAAGCCTAGTCCGGTGTGGCACGGTGGAGCGGGGGTGCCCCACCGGCGGCGAGTCTGGCGAGGTCCGTATTAATACCCACCTGGTTGGTAGGGAACGGGATGTGGGTACCCTGGGACCATGCTGAGGATTGATCGCTCGATCTACGACAAGATCGTCGCCCACGCCCGCCGCGACCACCCGGATGAGGCGTGCGGCGTTGTGGCCGGGCCCGAGGGCTCCGACCGTCCCGAGCGGTTCGTCGAGATGATCAACGCCGAGAGATCGCCCACCTTCTACCGGTTCGACTCTCTCGAACAGTTGAAGGTCTGGCGTGAGATGGACGACAACGACGAGGAACCCGTCGTCATCTACCACTCGCACACCGCCACCGAGGCCTACCCTTCGCGTACCGACATCTCCTATGCGTCCGAACCCGGCGCCCACTACGTCCTGGTGTCCACACGCGACCCCGAGACCGTCGAGTTCCGCTCCTACCGGATCGTCGACGGCCGGGTCACCGAGGAACCGGTCGAGGTCGCCGGGGCCGGGACCGGAGAGTAGCCCGTCCTTTCGCGGACCGCCCGGTCCGCACCGGCGGGCCGCCGCCCGGAATGGGACCGGCGCGGCGCCCGTTGGGAATGAACGCACAACCATCACCGCTAACGGAGACATCTTCATGGCCATCGAGGTCCGTATTCCCACCATCCTCCGCAACCTGACCGGGGACGCCAAGGTCGTCGAGGGGTCCGGTGACACCCTCGGAGGGCTCTTCACCGACTTGGACAGCCGCTACCCCGGCCTCGGTGAGCGCCTGGTGGACGGCGGGAAGCTGCGCCGGTTCATCAACGTGTACCTGAACGACGAGGACGTCCGTTTCGTCGGCGGACTGGAGGCCAAGCTCTCCGACGGCGACAGCGTGACCATCCTGCCGGCGGTAGCCGGCGGAAGCCGCTAGGGCCGGGTTCGGGGACATGCGCTACGACTCGCTGCTCGACTCCCTCGGCGGTACGCCCCTGGTCGGGCTCCCCCGGCTCTCGCCCTCCCCGGAGGTCCGTCTGTGGGCGAAGCTAGAGGACCGCAACCCCACCGGCTCGATCAAGGACCGCGCGGCGTTCTTCATGATCGAGCAGGCAGAGAAGGACGGGCTGCTCTCCCCGGGCTGCACGATTCTGGAGCCGACGTCGGGGAACACCGGGATCTCCCTGGCCATGGTCGCGAAGCTGCGCGGCTACCGCATGGTGTGCGTGATGCCGGAGAACACCTCCGCCGAGCGCAAGCAACTGCTCTCGATGTGGGGCGCCGAGGTCCACTTCTCCGACGCGGCCGGCGGTTCCAACGAGGCCGTGCGCGTCGCGAAGGAGATGGCCGAGGAGCACCCCGACTGGGTGATGCTGTACCAGTACGGCAACCCGGCCAACGCCCGTGCCCACTATGAGACGACGGGCCCGGAGATCCTCGCCGACCTCCCGGAGATCACCCACTTCGTGGCTGGCCTCGGGACCACCGGGACTCTCATGGGTGTGGGGCGCTACCTGCGTGAGCACCGGCCGGACGTCCGGATCGTCGCCGCCGAGCCGCGCTACGGCGAGCTCGTCTACGGCCTGCGCAACCTGGACGAGGGGTTCGTCCCCGAGCTCTACGACGAGAGCGTGCTCACCACCCGCTTCTCCGTGCCCTCGGACGCCGCTCTCAAGCGGACCCGCCAGCTCCTGGACCAGGAGGGCATCTTCGCGGGTATCTCCACGGGTGGTGCCCTGCACGCGGCCATGGGGATGGCGAAGAAGGCCGAGAAGGCGGGCGAGCGCGCCGACATCGTGTTCGTCATCGCCGACGCCGGGTGGAAGTACCTGTCCACGGGGGCCTACGAGGGGACGCTCGAAGAGGCCGAGGAGCGCCTGGAGGGGCAGCTCTGGGCCTGACCTCCACGTGTTCGGGAGACCTCCGCGGAGGCCGGTGCCGGCGGGCACCGGCCTCCGTCGTGTTCGTGGGGTGGTCCGGAGTGCGGTGAGCGAACCGGGTGGAGTTGGGCAGACAGGACGAGGGGGCGCACGTGACGGGCCCCGCTTGAGATGCGCACCACATTTTGTGCCACCGGGCTGGTCGTTGGGGTAGACCCGTAACAACGGGTACATCCGCAGAACCAGCCGCCATCCGCGCTCAGTGTCGACAGACGACGGGGTGCCAAGGACGCCGCGCGGCCCATCGAAAAGGCGACGACGTGCGACTCACGATTATCGGGTCCTCCGGGAGCTTTCCCGGACCGGACAGTTCGGCCTCCTGCTACCTGGTCGAGGCGGAGGGCTTCCGCCTGCTCCTCGACATGGGCAACGGGTCGCTCGGTACGCTGCAGCGCCACATCGACATCTACTCCGTGGACGCCGTCTACCTGAGCCATCTGCACGCCGACCACTGCTTCGACCTCTGCTCCTACTGGGTCGCCAGGACGTACCACCCGGAGGGGCCCAAACACCGCATCCCGGTCTACGGCCCGGAAGGCGTCGCCTCGCGGATGGCCGAGGCCTACGGGCTCGACGCCGACCCCGGTATGACGGGGGCCTTCGACTTCCACGAACTCGCCCCCGGTGAGTTCGGGATCGGCCCGTTCACCGCCCGCGTGGACCGGGTCAACCACCCGGTGACGGCGTTCGGTATCCGGCTGGAGCACCGGGGGCGGAGCCTGGTCTACTCCGGGGACACGGGCCCCTGCGACTCCCTTGTGGCGCTGGCAGCGGACACCGACCTGTTCCTGTGCGAAGCCGCCTTCCAGGACCACCGCGAGCACCCCAAGGACATGCACCTCACCGGCAGCGAGGCCGGGGAGCACGCCAGCCGGGCCCGGGCGCGGAGCCTGATCCTCACCCACCTGGTGCCGTGGAACGACGACGAGGTGACCCTGGCGGAAGCGCGCTCCGCCTACAGCGGACCCATCGGCCTCGCGCGCAGCGGCCAGGTCCACACGCTCGGGGAGTGACCGGGGAACCGGACGACACGCGTGAAAGCCGCTCAGAGGAGCCCATCCGGCCTCGGGCTCCGCGGACGCACACCCGGTGACTCCCGCGCCGACGGGCACCTCGCGGATATACGCTCTTTGCATGGCTCGACCTGACGGACGCGTTCCGACCCAACTCCGACCCGTGACCATCAACCGAAACTGGCTCCGCCACGCGGAGGGCTCCGTGCTCATCGAGTTCGGGGAGACCCGTGTGCTGTGCGCGGCCACAGTGGAGGACGGCGTCCCACGGTGGCGCCGGGGCACAGGTGAGGGATGGGTCACCGCGGAGTACGCGATGCTTCCCCGCTCCACCGACACCCGGGGCGCCCGGGAGTCCGTACGCGGCAAGATCGGCGGGCGCACCCACGAGATCTCCCGCCTCATCGGCCGCTCCCTGCGCGCGGTCGTGGACTTCAAGGCGATGGGTGAGCACACCATCACGCTCGACTGCGACGTCCTTCAGGCCGACGGTGGCACCCGCACCGCCGCGATCACCGGGGCGTACGTGGCGATGGCCGACGCGATGAAGTGGCTGCGCAAGCGCCGCAAGCTCAAGAACAACCCGTTGACCGGCTCCCTGGCCGCGGTCAGCGTGGGCGTGGTCCAGGGCCAGCCCCGCCTGGACCTGAACTACCTGGAGGACTCGGTTGCGCAGACGGACATGAACGTCGTGGTCACCGGGGGCGGCGAGTTCGTGGAGGTGCAGGGCACCGCGGAGGGCGCCCCCTTCGACCGGAAACTGCTCGACTCGCTGCTCGATCTCGCGGTCGGCGGATGTGAGGAGCTGACCGCACTCCAGAAGAAGGCCCTGGCGGAGTGACCACGCAGAGCGGTGTCGGCAGGCGCATCGGCGGCCTGCCCACAGGAGGTGGAACGGTGCAGATCGTCCTGGCCACCCGGAACGCGAAGAAGGTCCCGGAACTGCGGGAGATCCTCTCTGGTGCCGGCGTCGAAGCACGCGTGAGGGCGCTCGACGCCTTTCCGGACGCGCCGGAGGTTCCCGAGACCGAACCCACGTTCACGGGCAACGCCCTGCTCAAGGCGCGGGCGATCGCGTCGCACACCGGTCTGCCCGCGGTGGCGGACGACTCCGGCCTCAGCGTGGACGAACTCAACGGGATGCCGGGTGTGCTGTCGGCCCGGTGGGCCGGCAGGTTCGGTGGGTCGGACCGGGACCGCGCCAACCTGGACCTGTTGCTGGACCAGCTCACGGACACCCCGCCGGAGCGCCGGGGCGCCCGGTTCGTGTGCGCGGCGGCGCTGGTGCTGCCCGACGGCGTCGAGGCGGTGACCGAGGGGGTGCTGCGCGGACGGATCCTGCGAGAGCGCCGCGGGGAGAACGGGTTCGGCTATGACCCGGTGTTCGTTCCCGAGGGGGGAAGCCAGACCACGGCGGAGATGTCGTCGGAGGAGAAGAACGCGATCAGCCACCGGGGGATCGCGTTCCGCGCGCTCGCCCGGGATCTGGCCGACATGCTGTGACCCGGTTTCCGAGCGGCTAGGAGGACGGCTGCTCAGGGTCTGTTCGGCCTCTGCGAAGAATCCGGTTCCCCGGTGTTTGGGCACCGGGGAACCGGGGGACGATGAGGGTTACCCGGCCCTGGGGTCGGACCACAGACAGCCGGTTTCCGTGAGGAGATCGACTCGCCCGGGGGCGTCGTCCGCGGTAGAGCTGCTGGAGGTAGCCGAGGCGGATCGTCTGAAGAGGTGGGGGATACCCCCCATCGAACAGGCGAGTTGACGCCGCCGGGCCCAACGCCTATAGTAACCAAGTCGCCGCGGTACCGGCGAGCCCTCCTTGTGGGTGTGAACCCACGGAGTCGGCTCGGGAGCCGAGCCGCGATCACATACCTTTTCTCGGCTGTAGCGGTCTGAGTATCTGCTCGGGTCCGGTAAGGTCGGGGAGTCGCTTCGTACGAATTCGACTTCGAGTCGGAAAAGTATGGAGCGAATCGGGATTCACCCCGTTCGGGTGTTTCGCACGAACCGCCGGATTTGGCGGGGACACGGAACGGCTGATAAAGTGGAAACACAACAAAGCGTAAAGCCGCTGACGCGGTGGAAACGCGGGCGCCTTCCACGGAAGAGCGACCGGGAGCGGGATACCGGGACCGGGGCTTGTACGGGAAGAGCGGCTGTTTCTTGAGAACTCAACAGCGCGTGTTTGATTTTCTTTAAGCCATGTTTGTTTTGGCCCCGACACTTCGTATCAGCGGAGTGTGAGGGT